>NZ_JAYRTE010000008.1:0-91720 GCF_041919775.1 Arenimonas sp.
AACTCAATTGACTTAAAGCTCTTGGCTGAACGTCTGCAAGAAATGGACTCATCCATCCCCAGCAGGCGCCCGCACAAATTTCCTGCGCACACTGTCAAAGATCGTCAAACCCGGCGGCCTTCCGGCCAACCATCCCAGGGCGTTTCGCTCAAGGGAGCCGCACATTATACGAGAGTTTCGGAGAACGTCAACACCTTCGCGCCGACTTTTTTCCGCCCCCGCCGCCGTGCCAGCCGTCGAGGGCCGCGAACTATAACGACCTATCTCAGGATTGGGAAGAGGGGGTGTCGCCGGCCTTGCCGCGACGGCGTTCCAGCCACCCCAGCGCCGCCAGTACGGCCAGCGTCAGCGCGGTGGCGCCGACCGCCAGCACGTAGCTGTGCACGCCCACCGCGATGCCGATCACCGCGACCATCAGCAGCGACGCGGCGGTGGTGATGCCGGTGACGACCGACTGGTCGCCGCCGCGGAAGATGGTGCCGGCGCCGAGGAAACCGACGGCCGCGACCACGGCTTCGATCAGGCGGATCGGATCCAGCCGCACCAGGCCGCTGTAGGCCTCGGAGGCATAACGGTGCGCAAGCAGGTCGACCAGGCCGACAAGCAGCGCTGCCGCGCCGGCGACCAGCATGTGCGTGCGGAAACCCGCGGGCCGGTTCTTGATTTCGCGCTCGTAGCCGATCGCGCCGCCGAGCACCATTGCAACGGCCATGGTGCCGACCAGCTGCAGCTGCAGTTGCCAGTTTTCCAGCACTCCGGGCATGCGGCCTCCGCGTGGTTGCGCGGGACTCAGGCCTGGACCAGGCGCACCCGCGCGAAGTTTCGCTTGCCAACCTGCAACACGCCTTCGAAACCCGCGGTGAACGGGCGCTGCGCATCCTCGAAGACTTCGCCGTCGATGCGCACCGCACGCTCCTTGAGCTTGCGGTTGCCTTCGGAGTTCGAGGCCACCAGGCCCGCGGCCACCAGCAGCGCGGCGATGCGCAGGCCGTCGGCCGGCACGGCCACGTCCGCCTGCGGCAGCAGTGAGGTGTCGCCTTCGCCGCGCACCACCGCGTGCCAGCCGGCGATCGCCTGCTCGGCCGCGGCGGCGCCGTGGAAACGCGCAGCCAGTTCCCGTGCTAGCCCGAGCTTCGCATCACGCGGGTTGAGCGCACCGGACGCGACGTCGGCCTTCATTTTCGCCAGCGCCGACAGCGACACATCGAAGCTCAGCAGCTCGTACCAGCGCCACATCAGTTCGTCGCCGACCTTCATCGCCTTGGTGACGATGTCGATCGCCGGCTCGTTGATGCCGATGTAGTTGCCCAGCGACTTGGACATCTTGTTGACGCCGTCCAGTCCCTCGAGCAGCGGCATCGTCAGCACCAC
Source organism: Arenimonas sp. (assembly GCF_041919775.1). Classification (GTDB taxonomy): domain Bacteria; phylum Pseudomonadota; class Gammaproteobacteria; order Xanthomonadales; family Xanthomonadaceae; genus Arenimonas. The sequence continues at coordinate 1,372 of NZ_JAYRTE010000008.1, forward strand.
CTGCGGCTTCTGGCCGTGGTGCTCCTGCAGGCCACGGCCCATCAGCAGGTTGAACTTCTGGTCGGTGCCTCCGAGTTCGACGTCGGCCCGCAGCGCCACCGAGTCGTAACCCTGCACCAGCGGATACAGGAATTCGTGGATGGCGATCGATTGCTGCGCGGCGTAACGCTTGGCGAAGTCGTCGCGCTCGAGCATGCGCGCCACCGTGTGCTGGCCGGCGAGACGGATCATGTCGGCCGCCGTCATCTTGCCGAACCACTCGGAATTGAAGCGCACCTCGGTGCGCTCCCGGTCCAGCACCTTGAAGACCTGGTCTTCGTAGGTACGCGCATTGGCCGCTACGTCCTCGGGCGTGAGCGGCTTGCGGGTGGCGCTCTTGCCGGTCGGGTCGCCGATCATCCCGGTGAAGTCGCCGATCAGGAAGATCACCCGGTGCCCGAGGTCCTGGAACTGCCGCATCTTGTTGAGCAGCACCGTGTGGCCCAGGTGCAGGTCGGGCGCGGTCGGGTCGAAACCCGCCTTGACCCGCAGCGGCCTGCCCTCGCGCAGGCGCGCGGCCAGTTCTTCGGGCTTGAGGATCTCGTCGGCGCCGCGGCCGATCTGTTCAAGGGCGTGGTCGATGTCGGGCATGGCTCGTGGGGGTCCGGGGCAGGGTCGGCCGCAGGGCCGTCGTTAAACTGAGGTTAATGGAAAGTTAAAGGGAGCAGACGGAAAAATCCAGCCAAGACAAGGGTTTGACGCTGGTATTTATTGCTGGTTATCGTAGCCCGACATCACCACTTGGCAGGGGAAGCCCTTGCAACACCGCGAAACGTTCTCCCCCAGCCGCTGGTCCCGGGATCACTGGATCCTCGCCAGCCTCTTCGCCGCCCTCGCCGTCCTCGTCGCCACCATCATCCCCGGTTTCGCCTCCGCCATGCGCGCGGGCGACGACGGCGATGCGCGCAGCGTGGTTTCGCTGGCGCTGCCGCCGCGGGAGAAGGCCGACGAGGCGCCCACTGCCGCGGCCGGTCCGGCCTGGCAGTCGGTGACGATCGAAAGCGGCCAGACCCTGGGCGAGGTGTTCTCCGACATGGGCGTGCCGGCCACCGCGATGCTGCAGGTGCTGGAGCTTCCCAGCGCTGAGAAAGCGCTGTCGCGCGTGCGCGCCGGCGCCGAGCTGGATTTCGACCTGGGCCCGGCCGGTGAACTGCGCGGCCTGCGCTTCGAGCGCGACGAAGGCGCCAACGTCGAGATCCAGCTGGTGGCGGGCAAGTACGAGGAGAAGGTGATCGAGCGCCCGCTCGAGCGCCGCGTAATGATCGCCAGCGGCGAGATCGACAGCTCGCTTTACGCCGCCGGCGCCAAGGCCGGCCTCGGCCCGGCCGTGATCAACGAGATGGCCAACGCCTTCTCCTACGACATCGACTTCACCCAGGACCTGCGCGTCGGCGACACATTCCAGGTGGTCTACGAGGAAATCTGGCGCGACGGCGAACGCCTGCGCAGCGGTGGCCTGGTGGCCGCCAGCTTCCACAACCGCGGCAAGGAATTCACCGCCCTGCGCTTCGAGCGCAATGGCAAGGCCGAGTACTTCGACCTCGCCGGCCGGCCGCTGAAGAAGGGCTTCATGCGCATGCCGATCGAGTTCGCGCGCATCAGCTCGCGCTTCAACCCGCGCCGCAAGCACCCGGTGCTGGGCACGGTGCGCGCGCACAAGGGCGTGGACTACGCGGCCGTCACCGGCACGCCGATCATGTCCGCCGGCGACGGCCGCATCGCGTTCGCCGGCTGGCAGCGCGGCTACGGCCGCACGATCATCGTCGACCACGGCCGCGGCTACACCACGCTGTATGCGCACATGTCCCGCCTGGGCAAGCACAAGGTCGGCCAGCGCGTGCAGCAGGGCGCCACCATCGGCTACGTCGGCGCGACCGGCCTGGCCAGCGGCCCGCACCTTCACTACGAATTCCGCGTCAACGGCGCCCACCGCGACCCGCTGACCGTCACCATGCCCAAGCCCGATCCGCTGTCCGGCGCCGAGCTGGCGGCCTTCCGCGCCGCCACCGCGCCGGCCATGGCCCAGCTCAAGCGCGTCGGCGGCACCCGCCTCGCCTCGCGCTGACGCCATGGCGCCTGCCGGCGACCCCTCCGAGCCCGCCGCGACCGACGGCGGGCTTTTTCTTGGCCTGATCTCGGGCACCAGCGCCGACGGGATCGATGCCGCGCTGGTGCGTTTCGGGCCGCGCGTCGAAGTGGTTTTCGCACGTACGTACCCGCTGCCGCCGGACGTGCTCGACGAGGTGCTGCGCCTGTCGCAGGCCGAGGCGCGGATCAGCCTGGATGAAGTCGGTCGCCTCGACACCCGCCTGGGCCATGCCTTCGCCGGCGCCGCGCGCCAGGCGCTGGCCGATGCCGGCGTGCAGGCCGAAGACGTCACCGCGATCGGCTCGCATGGCCAGACCCTGCGTCACGACCCCCGGGGCGCGGCACCTTTCACGCAGCAGCTGGGCGACGCCTGCGTGATCGCCGAAATCACCGGCATCACCACCGTGGCCGACTTCCGTCGGCGCGACGTCGCCGCGGGTGGCCAGGGCGCACCCTTGATGCCGGCCTTCCACGCCGCCGTGCTGCGCGATCCGGGCGAGGACCGCGCGGTGCTCAACCTTGGCGGCATCGCCAACCTGAGCCTGATGCCGCGCGAGGGCGGCGTGCGCGGCTTCGACACCGGCCCGGCCAACGGCCTGATGGATGCCTGGTGCCTGGCGCACCGGCAGCTGCCCTACGACCGCGGCGGCGCCTTCGCCGCCGAAGGCCGCGTCGACCCGGCCCTGCTGTCGGCCCTGCTGGCCGATCCGTGGTTCGGACTGCCGCCGCCCAAGAGCACCGGCCGGGACCAGTTCCAGCTGCAGTGGCTCGGGACCTTCCTCGGCACGCAGTCGCCGGCCGACGTGCAGGCCACGCTGTGCGAGCTCAGTGCCGCCACCGTGGCCGATGCCCTGATGCGCGAGATGCCGGCCTGCCAGCGCCTGCTGGCCTGCGGCGGCGGCGTGCACAACCCCGAACTGATGCGCCGGCTGGCGGCCCGCCTGCCCGGCGTCACCATCGCCAGCACCGCCAGCGCCGGCATCGATCCGGATTTCGTCGAAGCCACCGGTTTCGCCTGGCTGGCGCGGCAGACCCTGGCCGGACGCCCCGGCAACCTGCCTGCCGTGACCGGCGCCCGGGGCCCGCGCATCCTGGGAGCGATCCACCGCGCCTGAGGCGGCGGCTTATTCGCCCGGCTTCTTGGGCGGCACCATGTACGAGGGCGCGTCGTCGGGCAGGCTGTTGAGCGCCGCCATGGCTTCGGCGAAGGCTCGGCTTTCGTCGTCGTTCCAGGAGCCGGTGAGGCGGGCGATGTCACCCGGCTCCGGCGCCGGTTCGGGCTCGATGATGCCCAGCGCCTGCTTGAGCAGGTGCAGGATCACGTCGTTGAGCGGCCAGCCCTTCTGGCGCGCCATCTCCTTGATGCGCTCGGCAATCCGCTCGTCGATGTCGCGCAGCAGGAAGTCGGCCATGGCCTCGATCCTCGGGGGGACGCCCAGCATACGGCCACGGGCGGGGATGGCAAGGCCGGGGATTCAGCCAGCGTTGCCCCGGTAGCCGGCATCGCCCAGCGATTGTTCGACCAGGCCGGCGCGCAGCATGAACAGGTACAGCAGCAATCCCGGCAAGGCCACCAGCGTCGTGAGCAGGTAGAACTGCACGTAACCCAGCGATTCGATCAGCGCGCCGGCGGTGGTGCCGGTGACCAGCCGGCCGACCACGCTCGCCGCCGCCGACAGCAGCGCGAACTGCGTGGCGGTGAAGGCCAGGTTGCACAGCGCCGACAGGTAGGCGACCACGACCACGCCGCCGATGCCGCTGGCGAGGTTCTCGAAGCCGATCGTGAAGGCCAGAAGCGCGTTCGAATGCCCCACCGAAGCCAACCAGGCGAAGCTGAGGTTGGACACCGCCATCAGCGCCAGCGCGATCAGCACCGAGCGCTTCATGCCGATCGCCGCGTACATCATGCCGCCGATGAAGATGCCGGCCAGCATCGCCACGAAACCGAAGCCCACGTCGTACGTGGCGATCTCGTCGTTGCTGAAGCCCAGGTCGTTGAGCAGCAGCCGCAGCGTCAGGTTAGCCAGGGTGTCGCCGATCTTGTGCAGCAGTACGAACAGCAGCACCAGGAAGGCGCCGCGGCGCCGGAAGAATTCCAGCAGCGGACCAGCGGTGGCTTCCCAGGCCTGGCGCAGGCCGCGGTGGGTGGCCACGACCACGTGCCGGGCCGGTTCGCCGAGCACCAGGCCGGTCAGCATCGCCGGCAGCGCGAACACCGCGCACAGCAGGTAGGCCAGCGACCAGCCGTGCCGCGCGGCGACGAACAGCGCCAGCGAACCCGCCGCGACCGCGCCGATGCGCCAACCGTATTGCGACATGCCCGAACCGACGCCCAGCTGTTCGGGCTTGAGCGTTTCGATGCGGTAGGCGTCGATGACGATGTCGTAGGTGGCCCCGGCCGCGCCCAGGCACACGGCCGCCAGCGCGAACACGGCCAGGTTGGCCTTGGGATCAAGCAGGCCCAGCCACACCACCGCGGCCATCGCCAGCGTGCCCGCCAGCACCAGCCAGGACACGCGCTGGCCCAGCCGGCCCAGCAGCGGCAGCCGCACCGAATCGACCAGCGGCGCCCACAGGAACTTGATGTTGTAGACTAGGAAGGCCAGCGAAAACGCCGTCACCGCCTTCTTGTCGATGCCGTCCTGCGCCAGGCGGGTGGTCAGCGTGGCGCCGATCATCGCGAACGGGAAACCCGAGGAAATGCCCAGCATCAGCGCCGCCAGGGGTTCGCGCTGGATGTAGGGCTTCAGGCCGGCGCCGAGCCGGTCGATCCAGGTCGCGCTCACGCGTAATCCACCACGAAGGGCGCGTGGTCGCTGAACTTCGGCTCGGGATGGATGCTGCAGCCGCGCAGGCGGTCGCGCAGCGAGGGCGTGACCACCTGGTAGTCGATGCGCCAGCCCACGTTCTTGGCGCGGGCGGCGCCGCGCTGGCTCCACCAGGTGTAGTCCTCGCCTTCGGGACGCAGATGGCGATAGCTGTCGACCCAGCCGCGCTCAAGGAAAAGCTTGTCCAGCCAGGCGCGCTCCTGCGGCAGGCAGCCCGAGTTCTTCTGGTTCGAGGTCCAGTTCCGGATGTCCCTGCGCGTGTGCACGATGTTCCAGTCGCCGCAGATCACGTAGTCGCGGCCGCTGGCCAGCCACTGGTCGAAGATCGGCGTGATCCAGTCCATGCAGCGGAACTTGTAGTCCTGGCGCACGTCACCGGAGGAGCCGGAGGGGAAATACAGCGACACCACGCTCAGATTTCCGAAGCGCGCCTCGATGTAACGCCCCTCCTCGTCGAAGTCGGGCCAGCCCAGGCCCGTCAGCACCTCGTCCGGCGCCTGCCGACTGTAGATGCCAACGCCGCTGTAGCCCTTCTTGGTCGTGGCGTCGCGAAAATGGGCGTGGTAACCGGCCGGTCGCAGGTCGGGCGCGCCGAGCTGGTGTTCCTGGGCCTTGGTTTCCTGGATGCAGACGATGTCGGCGTCCTGTCCGGGCAGCCAGTCGAAAAAGCCCTTGCTGGCGGCCGAGCGGATGCCGTTGGCGTTGAAGCTGATGATTCTCAAGGTGGGGGGAACCCGGTCGATTTACCCGAAAGGTTAGCCCAAACCCGCGCCGGCGCGGGTGCCCGCGACGCACCGGCTGTTGCACAATCGGGCTTTGCCCCACCAGGTTGCCCCATGAAACCGCACCAGAGCCGCTTCCTGGACCTGGCGCTGGACCGGCAGGTCCTGCGTTTTGGCCAGTTCACCCTCAAGTCCGGCCGCACCAGCCCCTATTTCTTCAATGCCGGGCTGTTCGATTCGGGCGCGGCGCTCAAGGCGCTCGGCGAGTGTTACGCCGACGCGCTCGAGGCCTCCGGGCTGGCGTTCGACATGCTGTTCGGGCCGGCCTACAAGGGCATCCCGCTGGCAACGACGCTGTCCGTGGCCCTCGCGGCGCGCGGCCGCGACGTGCCGGTGGCCTTCAACCGCAAGGAAGCCAAGGCCCACGGCGAAGGCGGCACGCTGATCGGCGCGCCGGTGCGTGGCCGCGTGCTGATCGTCGACGACGTGATCACCGCCGGCACCGCGATCCGCGAATCGATCCGCACGATCATCGACGCCGGCGGCGAACCCTGCGGCGTGCTGATCGCGCTCGACCGCCAGGAGCGCGGCCAGGAAGGTGAGCGCTCCGCCGCCGAAGAAGTGACGGCGGAATTCGGGCTGCCGGTGTTTTCCGTCGCCGGCCTGGACGAACTGCTGGCCCACGCCGACGAGCGGCCCGGGCTGGCCGGGCACAAGGACGCCCTGGTGGCGTATCGTGCCGCCTATGGAAGCCGTCGCTGAACGCCGGAGCCCCCGCATGAAGACCAAGCTCACCTGCATCGCCCTCGCCCTCGTCGTGGCCGCCGGCGCCGCCGCCGGCCAGGAAAAGACCAAGAAGCTCTATCGCTGGGTGGACAAGGACGGCAAGGTCCAGTTCTCCGACACGCTGCCGGATGAAGCCCTGCAGCAGGCGCGCACCGAGATCAACGCCGAGAGCGGCATGACCACCGGCGCGGTCGATCGCGCGCTGACGCCCGAAGAGCAGGCCGAACACGAACGCCTGGCCGCGGAGCAGGAAGTCCAGCGCCGCGCCGACGAAAAGGAGCGCCAGACCGAGGAAGCCATGCTGGCCTCGTTCCAGACCGAAGAGGACCTGCGCCGCTCCTACGGCGTGCGCGTCACGCTGATGCAGGAAAACCTCAACGCCATCGAAGCCGGCATCGGCAGCCAGCGCAACAGCCTGACCAGCCTGCTCGCGGACGCCTCCGAGGCCGAGCTGGCCGGCCGGCCGGTCAACGCCAAGCAGGCCGCCACCATCCGCGAGCTGCGCGAGGAAATGGCCAAGCAGCAGAACATGCTGGTCATCAAGCAGGCGGAGTTGATTAAGCTCGACCAGGAGCTGGAGCACCTGGTCAAACGCTTCCATGAACTCAAGGGCGACGGCGAGCCCTCTCCCGCACCGGCGCCGCCGGCCACCGCGCCGGCCGGGGAAACCCCGACCGGCTGACCCGCTTCAGGCGGTCAGAACGGCAGCTGCAGCGACGGATCGGTCGCCAGCAGCTGCTCGCGGAAGGCGGCCTTGATGCGCTCCAGCGACGCCTCGTCCTTGGCGTCGAAGCGCAGCACCAGCACCGGCGTCGTGTTCGACGCGCGCACCAGGCCCCAGCCGTCGGGCCAGTCGGCGCGCAGGCCGTCGATGGTCGCCAGTCGCGCACCCTCGAACTTCGCCCGGCCCAGGAATTCCTCGATGAAGGTGTACTGCCGGCCTTCCTCGACCTCGATCTTGAGCTCCGGCGTCGACACGCCCTTGGGCAGGCTGTCGAAGATCTCCTGCGGCGACTCGCCGCGGCTCGAAAGGATCTCGAGCAGGCGCGCGGCGGCGTAGATGCCGTCGTCGAAGCCATACCAGCGCTCGCGGAAGAAGAAGTGGCCGCTCATCTCGCCGGCGAGCTCGGCTTCGGTTTCGCGCATCTTCGCCTTGATCAGCGAATGCCCGGTCTTCCACATCAGCGGGCTGCCGCCGTGGCGCAGGATGTGCATGGCCAGGTGGCCGGTGCACTTGACGTCGTAGATGATGCAGGCGCCCGGGTTGCGTTCGAGCACGTCGGCCGCGAACAGCATCAGCAGGCGGTCGGGGTAGATCATCTCGCCGGCCTTGGTGACCACGCCCAGGCGGTCGCCGTCGCCGTCGAAAGCCAGGCCCAGGTCGGCGTCCACGCGCTGCACCACGTTGACCAGGTCGCGCAGGTTGGCCGGGTCGCTGGGGTCGGGGTGGTGGTGCGGGAAGTTGCCGTCGACCTCGCAGAACAGCGGCTCGACGTCGGCGCCGATCGCCTCGAGCACCTGCGGCGCGAACGCACCGGCGATGCCGCTGCCGCAGTCCACGACGACCTTGAGCTTGCGTTCGATCTGGATGTCGCCGGCGATCTTGTTGATGTAGTCCTCGGCGATCTCGCGCTTGCTCGCCAGCCCCGGTTCGTCGGCCGTATGAAGGTCGTTCTCGGCAATGCGCTCGTACAGCTTCTGGATGGCGTCGCCGGCCAGCGTCTCGCCTTCGATGACGATCTTGAAGCCGTTGTAGTCGGGCGGGTTGTGGCTGCCGGTGACCGACACGCAGGAACCCGCGCGCAGCTGGTAGGCCGCGAAGTAGGTGACCGGCGTCGGCGCCTCGCCGATGTCGAAGACCTCGCGGCCGGCGCGGCGCAGGCCGTCGATGAGCGCGGCGGCCATGCGCGGCGACGACAGCCGGCCGTCGCGGCCGACCACGATCGATTTCGCGCCCTGGGCATGCATCACGCTGCCGATGGCCTGGCCGATCAGGCGGGCGGTTTCCTCGTCGAGCGTCTTTCCGACCACGCCGCGGATGTCGTAGGCGCGGAAAATGCTGCGGTCGAGCGCGGCGCGCGGCGGCGCCGGCGGCATCGGCGGCTTCTCCACGCCAGCGGCCTCCGGCTCGGGCGCCTTGATCCGGCCACTGGCCTGGAGTTCGGCCAGCGTCGGGCCATCCCCGGCCGGGACCTCTTCGGCCTCCTCGACGACGCCCTTGCGCCGAAGCTTCAGGTGCGGCTGCAGCAGCAGGCCGGCCGCGACCAGCACGCCCAGGGCGGCCAGCAGGAAGTGGCTGAGCATCGCGCCGCTGCCCGCCGGCGCCGCCGCCACCACGCGCAGGCGCGTGCCGGCCACCGGCACTGCACCGAATTCGGCGCCCGTGGCCAGTTCGGCATTGCCGCGCTCGAAGACGCTGTGCCGGCCCTGACGCAGGGCCAGGTAGGCACTGTCGGACAGGTCCGCGGAGGACAGCGGGCCGACGACCGTTTCCAGCGGCAGGCGCACATACACCACCGACAGCACGCGGCCATCGGCCAGCACGGGTGCGGCCAGCCCCAGCTTCGGGGCGCCGGCGTCCATCACGATGGCGGCGCGCGTGGTGTTGTCCTGCAGCGCCAGTTCCAGGATGCCCAGCTTGCCGTAGCCGAACGCCTTCGGGTCGGCGTAGGGCTGGTCCAGTCCCGGGTCGTGCCATTCCACCGCCTCGACCCCGGCCCAGCCACCGGTAATCACGGCGTCGGCCGACGCCTGGTCCTCGCGCTGCAGCGCAGTGGCCAGGGCGACGCGGCTGCGCCGGCCCTCGAGTTCCGAAACCGCGGCCTGCAGGCGGTTGACCACCTCGGCACCGGCGGCAACGCGGGCGGCATCCACCTGGGTCTGCAGGCGGGCCGCGCCCAGGTCCTGGACGCCTGCCCAGGCGAACCAGGCCGCGACCAGCAGGGCCAGTGCCGCCAGCAGCCAGGCCGGCTTGATGGAGCTCAACGCGTTCTTACCCGACGATTTCATGCTTCCCCCTGGTTCCGGCGCGGTTGCCCGCCCCGATCAGCGCGTCCCGGTGTGGCCGAAGCCACCTTCCCCGCGCGCGCTGCGTTCGAATTCATCCACCTGGCGCAGGACCGCCCGGGCCACGGGCAGGAACACCAACTGGGCGACACGGTCCCCGGGGCTGATGGTGAGCGGTTTCTGCCCGCGATTCCAGAGGCTCACCATCAGCGGACCCTGGTAATCGGCATCGATCAGACCCACCAGGTTGCCCAGCACCAGCCCGTGCTTGTGGCCCAGGCCCGAGCGCGGAAGGATCGTGGCGCACAGGCCCGGGTCGCCGATGTGGATGGCCAGGCCGGTCGGCACCAGTTCGGCCTCGCCCGGCGCCAGCTCCAGCGGCGCGTTGATCATCGCGCGCAGGTCCATGCCGGCCGCATGTGCGGTGGCGTAGTCGGGCAGCGGGAACTCGCTGCCCAGGCGGTCATCCAGGCACTTGAACTGGATCTGCGTGGTCATTCCATGGCCTCCAGGCGTTGTGCAACCAGGTCCAGCAGTTCGGCGGCGACCCGCGTCTTCGGACCGTGGCGAATGTCGTGCCGACCGTCGCGCCAGAACACCGACAGGGCGTTTTCCTCGGATTCGAAACCCTGGCCCGGCCGCGAGACGTCGTTGGCGGCGATCAGGTCCAGGCCCTTGCGCTGCAGCTTGTCGCGGGCATAGGCCTCGAGTTCGGCGGTTTCGGCGGCGAAACCCACCACCAGCCGAGGGCGCGCGGCGTGGGCGGCGACATCGGCAAGGATGTCGGGGGTGCGCACCAGGGTCAGCGTGAGGCTTTCACCGGACTTCTTGAGTTTCTGCGGCAGGGTTTCGGCCGGGGCGTAATCGGCGACCGCGGCGGCGCCGATGTAGGCGTCCTGGCCGGGCAGGGCCGCCATCACGGCGGCATGCATCTGCGCGGCGCGGCGCACGTCGATGCGGGTGACGCCCGGCGGCGTCGGCAGCGACACCGGGCCGGCGACCAGGGTGACCTCGGCGCCCATGCGCCGGGCGGCATCGGCGAGCGCGAAGCCCATCTTCCCGGAGCTGCGGTTGCCCAGGAAACGCACCGGATCGATGTCCTCGAAGGTCGGGCCGGCGCTGACCAGCACCCGGCGGCCGGCCAATCGCGGGGGCAGCAGGCTGGCTGCGACGGCGGCGACGATGTCGGCAGGCTCGGAAAGCCGGCCTTCGCCGACCTCGCCGCAGGCCTGGCCGCCGCTGCCGGGGCCGATCACCTGCACGCCGCGCGCCACCAGCGTGGCCAGGTTGGCCTGGGTGGCCGGATGCGCCCACATCACCCGGTTCATCGCGGGCGCCACCAGCAGCGGCGCTTCGCTGGCCAGGCACAGGGTGGAAAGCAGGTCGTTGGCGTGGCCTTGGGCAAGGCGGCGCAGGGTGTTCGCGGTGGCGGGCGCGACCAGCACGCGGGTGGCCCAGCGCGCCAGTTCGATATGGCCCATCGCGGCCTCGGCGGCTTCATCCCAGAGCGAGCAGCGCACCGGGTGGCCGGACAGCGCCTGGAAGGTGGTGGTGCCGACGAAATGGCGGGCGGCCTCGGTCATCACCACGCGCACCTCGGCGCCCGCGTCCTGCAGGCGGCGCACCAGGTCGGCTGCCTTGTAGGCGGCTATGCCGCCGCTGACGCCGAGCAGGATGCGTTGTCCCTTCAGCTCGTGCACCGGGTTTCCTTACCTTGCTGAACGCGCCTAGCTTACCCGAAGCGCCCATCGCCCCTGATGTCGGGGCGCCGCCCGCCGCGCGATGCTGCCGGCATGCGACTTCAGGACTGGCCCGAACACGAACGACCCCGCGAAAAGCTGCTCGGCCGCGGCCCCGCGGCCCTGTCGGACGCCGAGGTGCTGGCGCTGCTGATCGGCACCGGCCAGCGCGGCGCCGACGCCGTGGATGTTGCCCGCCGCCTGCTGGCCGGGGCCGGCGGGCTTCGCGGCCTGCTCGACCTGCCCGCCGAGCGCCTGGCGCGCCTGCCCGGGCTCGGCATCGCGCGGGCCTGCCGTCTGGCGGCGGTGGTCGAACTCGGCCACCGCCACCTGGCCCAGGAGCTGGCCCGCGGCGAAGCGCTCACCGACCCGGCCAAGGCCGGCGACTACCTCACCCGCCGGCTGCGCGCCCTGCCCTACGAAGTGTTCGCCTGCCTGTTCCTCGACACCCGGCACCGGGTGATCGCCTTCGAGGAGCTGTTCCGCGGCACCCTCGACGGCGCCGAGGTGCACCCGCGCGAAGTCGTGCAGCGCTGCCTGGCCCACCACGCGGCGGCCGTCATCCTCGGCCACAACCACCCCAGCGGCTGCACCGAACCCAGCGCCGCTGACCGCGCCGTCACCGCCCGCCTGCGCCAGGCCCTGGGCCTGGTCGAGGTGCGCCTGCTCGACCACTTCATCGTCGGCGACGGACCGGCCTGTTCGATGGCGCGGCTGGGTGCCCTGTGACCGGCCTGGCTGGCATCGCCCTGCCGCTACGTATACTCCCGGCAGGCACGGGCCAGACGCGCGGGAGCAGGCGTGATCCTCGGGGTTGCACATCATTACGCCGCCGACGCGGTCGAGACCGGCCTGCCCGACGCCGCGGCGGCGCGGCGGCGGCTCTCGGAAAACGACCCAGGCCTGGTGCCGCGCCTGGAAGCCGCGGGCGCCCGCGCGGCCGGGCCGGCGCCGGGCACCGCCGACCTCCGGCGCCACGTCGATGCCGCCGTGCTCGGCCTGGCCCGGCTGGGTTTGCGCCATGGCCACCTCGGCGGCGACCTGCACGATTACCACTGCGAAACCCACGTCATGGAAGTGGCCGAGCGTCGCCTGGGCCATGCCATCGACGCGCTGGGCCATGCCTGGCTGCCTGCCGCCGACTGGCTGGCCCTGTTCCTGTTCAGCGCCTGCCACGACCTGCGCCAGCGCGAATCCTTCGATCCGCCGGGACCGGTCGGCGGCAACGAAGCGGCCTCGATCGCCGAAACCTTCCGCATCCTCACGGCCTGCGGTTTTTCGGAGGTGGCCGACCGCGACACCTTCATTGCACTGGAGCTGATGATCGCCGGCAGCACCTTCGACGCCCGCCCGCTGCCGCATCCGGAAGCGGCCGACCTGGCCACCGCCGCCGGCGGCGCCCTGGCGCGGGGACTCGGCCTGTGGCTGGACGGCGAACGTCCCGACTGGGCCTCGGACCCCGCACTCCGCCGCGGCGAACGCCTGGGCCGCCTGGCCGCCGACCTGGACACCGCCAATGTCGGCGAATCGTTCGGCCACCTGGCCGACAGCGCGCTGCGCCTGTGCCGGGAGCGCGAACGCCGCGCCGGCCGGGCCTTGGACCGCGCCGAAAGCGGCCCGCCCTGCCTGGGCTTCCTGAGCCGGGGCCAGCTGGCCTACTTCTTCGAACTGCACCGCTTCGCCAGCCGCGAGGGCGAGCGCGTCTACGGACCGGGCAAGCTGGCCAACGGACCCGGCGTGCGGCGGGTGTCGGCGGCGCTGCTGCAGCGCTTCGAAACATCGCCGCCGGCCAGCGGCCAGGCGGTGCTCGACGCCTTTGCCGGACTGGCCGCCGCCGAAGACGGCTGAGCGGGGCGCCAGACGAGCCTCCCGCCAAAAAAGAAGGGCCGGCTTTTGGCCGACCCCTGCCCCGGCACCCGGCACGCGGCCAGTCCGAAAGTTCTAGAGAGAGCACGTTGTCTCTGCGTGCCCGGGCATTCTCGGCGACGGGGGTGACAGCGCCATGACAGCACCCGGCCCCGGGCGCGATACAATGCCCAGTTCACCCCCGTGGAATCCAAACAGCCGTGAAAGACCACCTTCGCGAACTCGTGGCGCAGGCCCTGCTTGATCTCAGGCGGCATGGCCGCCTGCCGCAGGACCTGCCGACCCCCGCCTTCGTGGTCGAACGCACCAAATCGCGCGAACACGGCGACTACGCCTCCAACGTGGCGATGCTGCTGGCCAAGCCCACCGGCATGAAGCCGCGCGAGCTGGCCGACCTGCTGGTGGCGTCGCTGCCGGCCTCGCAGCACGTGGAGAAGGTGGCCATCGCCGGCCCGGGCTTCATCAACTTCACGCTGGCCCGCGGCTGCCGCCTGGGCACGATCCGCCGCGTGTTCGAACTGGGCAAGGACTACGGCCGCATGCCCGAGGGCAGCGGCGAGTCGGTGACCGTGGAATTCGTGTCGGCCAATCCCAACGGCCCGCTGCACGTCGGCCACGGCCGCGGTGCCGCCTACGGCGCGTCCGTGGCCAGCCTGCTCGACGCCGCCGGCCACAAGGTCCAGCGCGAGTATTACGTCAACGATGCCGGCCGCCAGATGGACATCCTGGCGGTGTCGGTGTGGCTGCGTTACCACGAGCTGGGTGGCGTCAACGTGCGTTTCCCGGACAACGGCTACAAGGGCGAATACGTCGTCGACATCGCCCGCGGCCTGCGCGCGAAGGCCGGCGACGGCCTGCGCCACAGCACCATCGAGATCACCGACGGCCTGCCGCCCGACGAAGGCCAGGGTGGCGACAAGGAAAGCCACGTCGATGCCCTGATCGCGCGCGCCAAGCAGCTGCTGGGCGAGGCGGGTTACCGGCAGGTGTTCGAGTCGGGCCTGGCCTGGTGCCTGGGCGACATCCGCGACGACCTGGCCGGCTTCGGCGTCAACCACGACAACTTCTTCTCCGAACGCTCGCTGATGACCGAGGGTTACGTCGACCGCGCCATCGCGACGCTCGACGAACAGGGCCACCTGTACGAACAGGAAGGCGCGCTGTGGTTCCGCGCCACCAGCTTCGGCGACGACAAGGACCGCGTGGTTCGCCGCGAGAATGGCGTCACCACCTATTTCGCCTCCGACCTGGGCTACCTGCTCAGCAAGTTCGAGCGCGGCTACGAGCGCGCGATCTACATCTTCGGCGCCGACCACCACGGTTACGTCGCGCGCCTGAAGGCCGCGGCGCAGGGCCTGGGCCTGGACCCGGCCAGGATCGAGGTGCAGCTGGTGCAGTTCGCGATCCTGTTCCGCGGCGGCGAACGCGTGCAGATGTCCACGCGCGCCGGCAGCTTCGTCACGCTGCGCGAGCTTCGCGAGGAAGTGGGCACGGACGCGGCGCGCTTTTTCTACGTGATGCGCGGCAACGACCAGCACCTCGATTTCGACCTGGACCTGGCCAAGAGCCGCAGCAACGAAAACCCGGTCTATTACATCCAGTACGCGCACGCCCGCGTCAGCTCGCTGTTCCGCCAGCTGGCCGAGAAGCAGCTCACCTACAACCGCGGCGCCTGCGAGGCGGCTCGCCAGCGCCTGGTCGAACCGCACGAGGACGTACTGATCGACGAGCTGATGCGTTTCCCGGAGGTGGTGGAAGCCGCCGCCGCCGGCCGCGCGCCGCAGGTCGTCGCGAACTACCTGCGTGAGCTGGCCGCTGCCTTCCACGCCTTCTACAACGCCCAGCCGATCCTGGTCGCCGACGAGGAGCTGCGCAACGCCCGCCTGGGCCTGGCCAAGGCCACCCAGCAGGTGCTTGCCAACGGCCTGGCGCTGCTGGGCGTGTCCGCCCCGGAGAAGATGTAATGGCCCGCCGATCCAAGAACCAGGCCAAGCGCAACGGCAGCCAGGGCACGCCCGGCTGGGTCTGGCTGCTCGGCGGCCTGGTGCTGGGTGCGGTGATCGTCGTGGTGCTGCTGGTGCGCAACGGCGGCGATGTCGGCCAGCTGGTGCCCAAGCCCGACCCCGAGGCGCGGGCCCCGGTCGCCACCGACGAACCCGTGGCCCAAGACGCGCCCGAGCCGCGCAAGCCCAAGTACGACTTCTACGACGTGCTGCGCGACAAGGAAGTGGTGATCCCCGACGCCGAGCTTGCCGCCCAGGCCCGGGCCGAGGCCGAGTCGCCGCCCGCCACCGAACCGGCGCCGGCCGCCGACGGCGCGCGCTTCCTGATCCAGGCCGGCGCCTTCCGTTCGTCGTCCGACGCCGAGGCCCTGAAGGCCCGCATCGCGCTCACCGGCGAAGTCGCGCGGGTCGAGCCGGCGCAGATCGAGGGCGGCACCATCTACCGCGTGCGCCTGGGTCCCTACCCGAACGCCGCCAGCCTGGCGGCCGCCAAGGGCGCGCTCGGCAACCACGGCATCGAGGCCCTGGCGATCAGGGCGGAATAAGCTTCAGGCGCGGGAGAACGCGCGATGGGCTGGAACATCGAGTACCTGGCGGACCAGGACGTGGTGCAGGTCACCGCGGAAGGCCTGCACGACCGCAGGACGCTGCGCGAGCTCACCCGTGACGCCGTGGTGGCCGGCCACCAGCACCGCTGTCCCCGATTCCTGGTCGACCATCGCCGCACGCGCCTGGCGCTGGGTGCGGCGGAAATCTTCGACATGCCCCGGCGCGGCGAAGACGCCGGCTTCGGCCCCGACCTGCGCATCGCGATCCTGATCGAAGCCGACGGCCCGACCCGCGGCGACTTCGAGTTCTACGCCGTGCAGTGCGGCAATCTCGGCATCCACGTCATGCGGCTGTTCTTCGACCGGGACCAGGCGATGGAGTGGCTGACAGCCGACAGAGCCTGACAACATTGTAGGAGCGCCTTCAGGCGCGAATTTCTTCTTTGCCAGAGGCAAAAGCAAAAGATTCGCGCCTGAAGGCGCTCCTACAAGGTGAGCCGATCAGTCGCGCTTGAGCAGGATCAGCGCCGAGGTGTCGGCATCGCCTTCGCCGCGCTTCACCAGCTCGGCGTAGTCGGCCAGGGCCTGGTCGACCACCGGCGTGCGCAGGCCCAGCCCGGAGGCCATGCCCTGCACGATGCGCAGGTCCTTGACCAGGTGGCCGCACTTGAAGCCCGGCGTGAACTGGTTGGCCAGCATCGTCGCGCCGCGCTTTTCCAGGAACCAGTTGCCGGCGGCGCCGGCCATCAGGGTCGGCAGCAGCTTCTCCGGGTCCAGGCCCAGCTTCTCGCCCAGCGCCAGGCCTTCGCACACGGCTTCGTTGATGCCGGCCACCAGCACCTGGTTGACCGCCTTGGTGGCCTGGCCGGCGCCGGTGTCGCCCATGTGCGTGATGCGCGCGGCATAGGCTTCGAGCACCGGCCGGGCCTTGGCCAGGTCGGCGTCGCTGCCGCCGGCCATCACCGACAGCTTGCCGTTGCGCGCGCCTTCGACGCCGCCGGAAACCGGCGCATCGACAAAACCAATGCCCTTCGCGGCCAGCAGCGCCTGCGCCTGGTGCGCGGTGTCCACCGACACCGTCGAATGGTCGATCACCACGGCACCGGCCGCCAGCACGCCGGCCAGGGCCTGCACGTTCTCCAGCACGTCGGCATCGAGCGAGACACACAGCGCGACCACGTCGCAGCCGGCGAAGTCTTCGGATGAAGCCGCGGCGGCCACGCCCAGCTCTTCCGCCAGCGCCTGCGCCTTCGAGGTCGTGCGGTTGCCGACGACCGCGAGCAGCGCACGTGCGTGCAGATGCCGCGTCATCGGCGCGCCCATCGCGCCCAGTCCGATGAACCCGGCCTTCATGCCTTGCCTCCGTCCGCGTTCTCTTCGTGCAGGTAGGTGTAGCCGGTCAGGCCGGTTTCCAGGTCCACCAGCAGCTTGGCGGCCTCGGCCGGATCCAGGCCGGCGGCGTCGACCTTGGCCTTGTAGGCGCTGCGCAGTTCATTGAGGTCGTAACCGACGTAGTCGAGCATCACGTCGGTGGTGTCGCCCTTGCGCTGGCGGGCGACGGAATACGCGCCGCCTTCGCCGAGCTCGACGTTGGCGGTGTCGGTGTCGCCGAACAGGTTGTGGATGTCGCCCAGGGTCTCCTGGTAGGCGCCGACCATGAAGATGCCCAGCCGGTAGCTTTCGCCCTCGCGCGGCGAGTGCAGGGCCAGGGAGCTGTCGAGCGATTCGGACTCGACGTAGCTGTCGATGCGGCCGTCGGAATCGCAGGTGAGGTCGGCGATGACGCCGCGGCGGTCCGGCGTTTCGTCCAGGCGCGCGATCGGGACGATCGGGAACACCTGGTCGATGGCCCAGACGTCGGGGATCGATTCGAACACCGAGAAGTTGACGAAATACTTGTCGACCAGGCGTTCGTTGAGCTCGTCGAGCACGTCGCGGTGGCTGCGCTCCTGCGCCGTCAGGCGTTCGCGCACGGCGTGGGCGATCGCGTAGAACAGGTCGTCCAGGCGCGCGCGGTGGCGCAGCGTGATCTGGCCCAGCGCGTACAGGGCCTGGCCCTCGGCGAGGTGGTGCTGGGCTTCGTGGAAGAGTTCCAGCGCCGGCCGCTGGCCGAGCGCGGCGTGGGTTTCGCGCAGGTGGCGCACCACGGCCGGTTCGTCGTCGTCAGAGCGCGGCACCTGGCCTTCCGGCGCCCGTTCGACTTCCGACACGTTTACCACCATCACCGCGTGGTGCGCGGTCATCGCGCGGCCGGCTTCGGTGACCATGCGCGGCGGCGTGATGCCTTCTTCGGCGCAGGCTTCGGCCAGCGGCTGCACGAGGGTGTGCGCGTACTGGTCGAGGCCGTAGTTGATCGAGCAGAAGCCGCGCGAGCGCGTGCCTTCGTAATCCACGCCCAGGCCGCCGCCCGAATCCATGAAACGCACGTTGCAGCCCAGGCGGGTGAGTTCGACGAAATAGCGCACCGCCTCGCGCATGCCGTTGGCGATGTCGCGCACGTTGGAGATCTGGCTGCCCATGTGGAAGTGAAGCAGCTGCAGGGTGTCGAGCATGTCGGCGGCCTTCAGGCGTTCGACCAGGTCGAGCACCTGGCGCGGCGAGAGGCCGAACTTGGCCTTGTCGCCGCCGCTGTTCTGCCACTTGCCGGCGCCCAGCGAGGCCAGGCGCAGGCGCACGCCCAGGCCCGGCTTCACCCCCAGGGCCTTCGATTCCTCGATCACCATCGCCAGCTCGCTGGGCTTCTCGATGACGATGAAGGTTTCCAGGCCCAGCTTGCGGCCGACCAGGGCCAGGCGGATGAATTCGCGGTCCTTGTAGCCATTGCAGATGACCAGGCTGCCCGGCCGGGCCAGGCCCAGCACGGCCATCAGCTCGGGCTTGGAGCCGGCTTCCAGGCCGAAGCCTTCGCCGCCCGCCTCGGCCAGCTCGCCGGCGACGCCGCGGTGCTGGTTCACCTTGATCGGGTACACGGCGGTGTAGCCGCCCTGGTAGTCGAGTTCCTTCATCGCGCGGCCGAAGGCCGCCTGCAGCTTGCCCAGGCGGTCGCCGAGGATGTCGGAGAAACGCAGCAGCAGCGGCAGCTTCAGGCCGGCGTCGGTGGCCCTGGCCACGACCTCGGGCAGGGCCAGCTCGGGGCCGCCGGCGCCGCGCGGGCGCACGACCATCCGGCCCTGGGCGTCCACGTCGAAATAGCCCTCGCTCCAGTAGGGAATGGAGTAGGTGTGGCGGGCGCGGTCGAGGGACCAGGCGGGCATGGGCGCGGATTCCGGGGAAAAGGTGGGGGCGTAGTGTACCGCCCGGGGGTCGTGGGTTCATGCGCGGGCGGTACAATGCGCCCCCACGTTCAGCTACCCCCGGATACCGCGATGACCACCACTTGGCTGCATGAAAACTTCGAGCACACGGGTTCGGCCTTCGGCCTGCGCATGAAGCGCAAGCTCGAGGAAGTGCAGTCGCCGTTCCAGAAGATCGAGATGTACGAAAGCACCGACTGGGGCAACGTCATGCTGATCGACGGCGCGATGATGGTGACCACGCGCGACAATTTCTTCTATCACGAGATGATGGCGCACGCGCCGCTGTTCACCCACGCCGACCCGAAGGACGTGGTGATCATCGGCGGCGGCGACTGCGGCACCCTGCGCGAAGTGCTGCGCCACCCCGGCGTGCGCACGGCTGTGCAGTGCGACATCGACGAGCAGGTGACGCGCATGGCCGAGAAGTATTTCCCGGAGCTGTGCGAGTCGAACAACGACCCGCGCGCGACGGTGATGTTCGACGACGGCATTGCCTACATGAAGAACGCCAAGCCGGAGTCGATCGACGTGATCATCGTCGATTCCACCGACCCGGTCGGCCCGGCCGAGGGCCTGTTCAACAAGGCCTTCTACGAAACCTGCCTGCGCGCCCTGCGCCCGGGCGGCCTGCTGGTGCAGCAGAGCGAATCGCCGCTGGCGCTGATGCAGCTGATCCTGGACATGCGCGATGCGATGACGGATGCCGGCTTCAAGAGCTTCCGCACCCTGCCCTTCCCGCAGCCGTGTTACCCGACCGGCTGGTGGAGCTGCACCATCGCCTCGAAGGAAACCCGCGACCTGACCGCTTTCCGCGAAGCCGACGCCGCCGCCAAGTCGTTCGACACGCAGTACTACACCGCCGACATCCACCGCGGCGCGCTGTCGATGCCGCCGATGATGCAAAAGGCGCTGGGCGACTGAGTCCGCCGCGGTCCGGAACGAAAAATGAAGAAGGCCGGCGTCCTCACGACGCCGGCCTTTCTCGTTGGCAGCCGGTCCTGCTTACTCGGCCGCGACCGTGAACTCCCGGGTTTCGACCTTGTTGCCGTCCAGCGAGACCTCCAGCGTGTAGCGACCGACCGGCCAGCCGTCGGGCTTGCTGATCTGGAAGTTGGTGACGCCCGGGCCGCTGAAGTTGAAGGACTTCGTTTCCTCGTTCACCACCTGGCCGTCTTCGAACAGCCACTTTGCCGTCAGGCTGCCGGCCACGGAGGCGGCGGGGTCGCTGGTGGCCGTGCTGATCGAGGCGGTGATTGGCTGGTTCGGGGCGAACTGGGCCTGGCTTTCGATCACCCGGCCGTCCGCGTCGACATCGCTGCCGAGGCTGACGCTGGTGACGGATGCGGTGGCGGCGACGGGCGCGGGCGCCGGAGCCGGCGCAGGTTCGACCACCACCGGCGGCGGCGCGGCCTCTTCCTTCTTGCAGCCGGCCAGGGCCAGCGTCGCGGCCAGCGCAATGGCAATGGACCGGGAAAGTCGGATCGGTTTCATGGTGTTCTCCATTGGGGGGTCAGTCTTTGTCGGCTTCCAGCGGCGGAATCTTCAGTTCCTGACCGGGGTGGATCAGGTCGGGATTGTCGAGCTTGTCGCGATTGGCCTCGAAGATGATCGGCCACATGCCGGCCTTGCCGTAGTAGTGCTTGGCGATGCCCGACAGCGTGTCGCCGCGGACGACGGTGTGCACCTGCACGCCCTGGCTGCCGCCGCCGCCTTCGTGGATGGTCTCTTCGGAGCTTGTGACGCTTGACTGGACGTTGCTGAAGTCCGCGCGCGGGGCCTCGGTACCGGTCACGCGGGACTGGACGTTGGAAAAATCGGGCTTTTTCGGGGGGGTGCTCATCGGTGTCTCCCGGACTGGGTGTCCGGGAGACAGACTAGGCGCTCAGCAGGCCCGGAAAGTGAATATTTCGCTAGCCCCGATCAAAGCGCGTCGCCGTCGAGTTCACCCGTGCGGATCCGCAGCACCTTGTCGAGGTCGTAGACGAAGATCTTGCCGTCGCCGACCTTGCCGGTATTCGCCGCCGCCTGGATGGCTTCCACCACGCGATCGGCCTGGTCGTCGGTGACCGCGACCTCGAGCTTGATCTTGGGCAGGAAGTCGACCACGTATTCGGCGCCCCGGTAGAGCTCGGTGTGGCCCTTCTGGCGGCCGAAGCCCTTGACCTCGGTGACCGTGACGCCCGAGACGCCGACTTCGCTGAGGGACTCGCGCACGTCGTCGAGCTTGAAGGGTTTGATGATGGCCATGACCATTTTCATCGTCGGATCTCCCGGGGCGTTCAAAGGTTGTAACCGCGTTCGTTGTGCAGGGCGAGGTCCAGGCCCTCGGCTTCCTGGTCCTCGTCCACCCGCAGCCGGATGACCGAACCCACCAGCTTGAGCAGGACGTAGGTGACGACCGTAGTGTAGGCGATGGTGAAGCCCACGCCCTTGGCCTGGATCCAGACCTGGCCGGCGATGTCGGTGACTTCACCAAATCCGCCCAGCGCCGGGGCCGCGAACACGCCCGTCAGCAGCGCGCCGACGATGCCGCCCATGGCGTGCACGCCGAAGACGTCCAGCGAATCGTCGTAACCCAGCCGGTGCTTGAGCGTGGTGGCGCAGAAGAAGCACACGATGCTGGCGCTGAAGCCGATCACCAGCGCGCCCACCGGCCCGGCCGTGCCGGCGGCCGGGGTGATCGCCACCAACCCCGCCACCACGCCCGAGGCGATGCCCAGCGCGCTGGGCTTTCCGTGCGTGAACCACTCGATGCCCATCCAGCCCAGTGCCGCAGCCGCCGTCGCCACCTGGGTCACCAGCATGGCCATGCCGGCGGTTTCGTCGGCGGCCACCGCCGATCCGGCGTTGAAGCCGAACCAGCCCACCCACAGCATCGCCGCGCCCACGAGGGTGTAGCCCAGGTTGTGCGGCGCCATCGGCGTGCCGGGGTAGCCATTGCGCTTGCCCAGCACCAGCGCCGCGACCAGGCCCGCCACGCCGGCATTGATGTGCACCACGGTGCCGCCGGCAAAATCGAGCACGCCCCAGTCCCACATCAGTCCGCCCTCGCCGGCCCAGACCATGTGCGCGATGGGCGCGTAGACCAGCGCGAACCACAGCAGCATGAACACCAGCATCGCCGAGAAGCGCATGCGTTCGGCGAAGGCCCCGACGATCAGCGCCGGGGTGATGATCGCGAAGGTCATCTGGAAGGTGATGAAAACACTTTCCGGGAAGGCGCCGACCACGCTTTCCTTCGTCAGGTTCTTCAGGAAGGCGTTTTCGAAGGTGCCGACGAAGGACGCCAGGTTCACCGTACCGGCCTGCATGCCGGTGGTGTCGAAAGCCAGGCTGTAGCCGAACACGACCCAGGCCACCGAGATCAGGCCGGTGATCGCGAAACACTGCATCAGCACCGACAGGATGTTCTTCGAGCGCACCATGCCGGCGTAGAACAGCGCCAGCCCGGGGATGACCATGAACAGCACCAGGGCCGTGGCGGTGAGCATCCAGGCGGTGTCGCCCGAGTCGATGGGCGGCGGGGCCGCCGGGGTGGCGAGCGCAAGCAAAGGCAATACGGGAACCATGGGCGTGGCCTCCTGGGACGTGGGAAGGGGGTGGCGAGGGGGAGCACCTGGACCCTGACCGCCACGCGGCGATTGAATGCTCGGCCCCGGCGTGGAATTCTTGTGGGCCCCGTGGGGAATCCCTGACAGACGCCGGCGCCGCCGCGTCGCATCGTGGCCCCACCCCACCGGAGCAAGCCCATGATCGACCTCAAGAACATCGACGACCTGGCCCGCAAGCTCAGCGACCTGGTGCCCCCGGGCCTGAAGGACGCGCGCGCCGACCTCGAGCAGAACTTCAAGTCCACCCTGCAGGCCGGCCTGAACCGCCTGGACCTGGTGACCCGCGAGGAATTCGACGTGCAGCGCGCCGTACTGCTGCGCACCCGCGAAAAGCTCGAAGCGCTGGAGCGCAAGCTGGCCGAACTCGAAGCGCGCGGCGGCGCGCCCGACGGCACCGCGCACTAAGCCCCGCTTTCCCTTGCGATGAACCTGGCGCTGGCGCACAGCCGCGCCCGGGTCGGCGTGCTTGCGCCCGCCGTGCGGGTCGAGACCCACCTGGGCGGCGGTTTGCCGAACTTCACGCTGGTGGGCATGCCGGCCACGGCCGTGCGCGAAAGCCGCGAGCGCGTGCGCTCGGCGATCGGCAACGCCGGCTTCGATTTCCCGCAGCGGCGCATCACCGTCAATCTGGCGCCGGCCGACCTGCCCAAGGAAGGCGGCCGTTATGACCTGGCGATCGCACTGGGCCTGCTGGCCGCCAGCGGCCAGGTGCCGGTGCAGGCCCTGGGCGCGGTCGAACTGCTGGGCGAGCTGGCGCTCACCGGCGAACTCAAGCCGGTGGACGGCGTGCTGCCGGCCGCCCTGGC
Organism: Arenimonas sp.; assembly: GCF_041919775.1. Classification (GTDB taxonomy): domain Bacteria; phylum Pseudomonadota; class Gammaproteobacteria; order Xanthomonadales; family Xanthomonadaceae; genus Arenimonas. The sequence goes on from NZ_JAYRTE010000008.1 coordinate 24,710, forward strand.
CGCGGCGCGCGAAGGCCGGCCCCTGCTGGTGCCCGCCGGCAACGGCGCCGAAGCCGCGCTGGCCAGCGGCGGCCGGGCCTACGTGGCGCGCACGCTGCGCGAGGCCTGCGCCCACCTGCGCGGCGAAGCGGTGTTGCCGCTGGCCAGCACCGGCGACCTGGCCCTGGCCACGCCGCGATACCCGGACCTGGCCGACGTGCGCGGCCAGGCCGCGGCAAGGCGCGCGCTGGAAGTCGCGGCGGCCGGCGCGCACGCGCTGCTCTTCATCGGACCACCCGGCTGCGGCAAGACGCTGCTTGCCTCGCGATTGCCCGGCCTGCTGCCAGACCCGGACGAAAACGAGGCGCTGGAAACCGCCGCCATCCATTCGGTGAGCGGCCAGGGCCTGGACCTGTCGCGCTGGCGGCAGCGGCCATTTCGGTACCCGCACCATCTCGCCAGTGCGGTGGCGCTGATCGGCGGCGGCGGCAATCCGCGGCCGGGAGAGGTATCGCTGGCGCACAACGGCGTGCTTTTCCTCGACGAACTGGCCGAGTGGTCGCGGCATGCGCTGGAAACGCTGCGCCAGCCGATGGAGTCGGGCCGGGTCACCGTCTCGCGGGCGGCGCGACAGAGCGAGTTCCCGGCCAGCTTCCAGCTGATCGCCGCGATGAACCCCTGCCCCTGCGGCTGGGCCGGCGACCCCAGCGGCCGCTGCGGCTGCAGTGCCGAAGCCGTGTCGCGCTACCGGGCCAGGCTCTCAGGCCCGCTGCTCGACCGCATCGACCTGCAGCTGGCGGTGCCGCGCCTGCCGCCTTCCCAGCTGCGCCCGGACCAGCCGCCCGGCGAATCCACCGCCACGGTGCGCGCCCGCGTCCTGGCCGCACGCGCCCGCCAGCTCGAACGCGCCGGCGTACCCAACGCCCGCCTCGACCAGGCCGGCACCGACCGCGACTGCGTTCTGCGCCCGCGCGACCGCCGCCTGCTCGAACGCGCCATCGACCAGCTGCAGCTTTCCGCCCGCGCCCTGCACCGCATCCAGCGCGTCGCGCGCACGCTGGCCGACCTCGCCGGCGACGAGGCCATCGGCACCGACCACGTCGCCGAAGCGATCGGCTATCGCCTGCTCGATCGCGCGGGCCCCTCGGCCTGAGCCGGCACCGGATCGAGAACGTCGAGTTCCCGGTACGTTTTTTGCTCCGAACGCGGCCCGAAGCCCACCAGCGCGATCGCGCCTTCGCGCAGCAGTGGAAGGCCCAACGCCTCACCAACTTCACGATCGTTGATGGCCGCCGTCACGAAGCAGCCCAGCCCCAGTTCGGTCGCCGACAGGTACATCGTCTGGGAAAGATGCCCGGCGTCGAGGTGTACCACGCGCCAGGCCTTGGCATGCCGGCGGTATTTCCAGAACATCCGGTCGAAGCGCGCCACCATCACCACCATCGCCGGCACGTCGCGGAACCAGGCCTGGCCGGCGACGAATCGGTGGGCCCAATCCGCGGCTTCATCGGTCGAAAGTGACTGCAGCGGCTCCAACGCGTGCCGCATCGGCAGGTAGTGGTAAAAGCCCGGCGCCAGGCCTTGCACGCGCTGCACCAGCACGTAGGCTTCGATCGCGTGCATACCACCCCCTGCCGGGCTGGTCTTCTTGACCACCACTGCCCCCGGCGCGAGTTGATGGGTGCCGACCGCGCCCCAGACCCGTCGCATCATCGTCGCGAACTCTTCCGCGCCCAGGGTCGCCTCTGCCTCGAAATTGCGGCAGGTGCGGCGGGCGAGCAGCAGGGCGTCAAACTCCGTGTTTCGTGGCGACGCCAGGGGAACGGCCAGCGTGTGGGGCGAGCGCCGGAACTCGGGGTCTGGCGCCGAGCCGAAGGTCTTCACCAGCTCGACCGCGCTGGGCCGCTGCCCGGCTTCGCCCCGCTGTTCGATATCCACGCCGCTCCAGCCGCCCTGGGACTGCGCCATCAGCGCCGGCGGCCACCAGGCAACGTCGCGCGAGGTCTGGTCGATTCCGCGGGCGGCTTCCGAGGCGGGGCCGTCATCGAGCAACAGGCCGCTGGCGACCACCCTGTCCACGAGGTCCGCACCGAAGCGGTGTTCAAGCGTGACGCGCGCCGCCCACGCATCGTCCGGCATCGCCTCGACCACGGCCAGCATCGCCAGGTCCACGGGCACCGGCGACGGCAGGTGCGGCGCCATGGCCAGCCAGCGCGGGCGGCGGTCCATGCCGTCGCCGCCGGACAGCAGCGCGCCGAATTCGAAGCGGGGTTCATTGTCCAGCGCCACCGCGAGGTGGGCGCACCGTTTGAGCTGCATGGTCGGGTCCCGGTGTACGGCCGCCAGACTGACCGCTGCAGCCACGGCCTGACAAGCCCGCCGGTCGCCGGCTAGACTCCGGCGGCACCAGCTGGTGCGCCATCAGGGGAACCCAACGTGTCCAGACCACTTTCCGACAAGACCGCCAGCGCGCTGCTCGATAAGCTCGCCAGCGACGACGGCTTCCGCGACCGCTTCATGGCCAATCCGAAGGCCGCCACCCTCTCGCTGGGCACCGACGACCCGGCCGCCGACGACCTGCCGGACGCGCCGATCGCGCAACTGGCTCCCAAGGAAAGTTTCCTCGCGTCGGGCGCGACGATGCGCGAGAGCCTGGTGTCCTCGAAGTCGCCCTTCGAGCCGATCAGCTTCGAGCTCTCCTAGGACCTTCGCCGCAGCCGCGCGGCCCGGGATTCAGAGTGCGGCGTCCCGACGCGTGACCTGCGGCAGTTCCGCGCCGCCGGGCCAGGCCTTCTCGAAGGCCTGGCTGGCGGACGCTGCGTCCGTCGAGCCGGGCTCCGACAGCCGCGCGACCGCCCGCAAGGCCAGCGTGCTTTCCGCCACGCTGGCGAGTTGCCAGCCCCAGTTGTACGTCGGCTCACCGAAGGCGACGCCCCGGTTTTCATCCAACCATTTCGCCACCCGCGCCGCTTCGGCGCGATCCCCGGCGGCCGCCAGCGCACGCACCAGCACGGCGCGGCTGAAATAAATGCCCTCGGACTTTGCGTGGTCGTCGGCCAGCAGTGCCACTGCTTCGGATGCCCGCCCTTCGGCCAGCGCAACTTCCGCCTTCACTGCCCGGATCATCGCGGCATTGGCCGGGTAGATCCGGGCCTGGTTTTCGTTTTCAACGCCGGCCAGCAGTTCGCGGGCGCGGCCGGGATCACCGGTGTGGGCGCTCATCCAGGCGCCGGCCAGCACATGGAAGATCGCCTGTCGGCGCAGCAGCGCCCCCGCCTCCACCAGCCGGTCCACTTGCACGTCGGTCCAGGCACGAAGATCTGCCTTGAAGGCTTCATCGGGGGCATAGACCCGTAACGCGAGCGCCATCAACTCCACGTTGGCCAGGGTCTCGGGCGAGACCTCCGCCTTCGCGGCGTCGTCCACGAGCCCGGCGATCGCGTCGCGTGCCGCCGTCCAATCGCCCTGGTCGAGCGGCAGGCTGGCTTCGTAAAAGCGGCTCTCGATGTCCTGGCCGGGCAGGCCGACGGGCTTTTGCAGCGCCGCGATGCGGCGGGCGTCGACGTACCGGCGCTTGGCCGAGTAAGCGTCGACGTACTCGCGCAGGCTGCCCCGGGTGCCCAGGGTCACCGACCGCTCGAACAGGGCCAGGGCCGCATCCACTTCGCCCGAGGCCAGCTCGATCGAAGCCATCAGGTAGACGGCGGAGGGGCGCTGCGCATTCTGCGGCACGTCGGCGCCCTTCATGGCCCGGCGCGCCTCTTCGTAACGCAGCAGGTCGAAGTGGGCGAAGTAGGCCTCGTTGTAGCGGGCGCGGTAGTCATCCGGATACAGCGAGGCCAGCAGGCGAAGGCGCTCGACGGCGCGCGGGGCGTCATCCAGCGTCGCCTCGGCGCCTTCCATGAACAGCAGTTCGCGCCGGGTCAGCCGGTCGCGATGGGCCTGGGCCTGGGCCAGGTATTCGCGGGTTCCCTCGGCGTCGCCTTCGACGTAGCGCATGAAGGCCAGCCGCAGCCAGGCCATGGCGAAGCCGGGGTCGATGCGCACGGCTTCCTTGTAAAGGGCCTCGGCGTCGGCAGCCCGTCCTTCGGTGCGGGCCAGCAGGCCCAGCGAGAACGCACGCAGCGCTTCGATATCGCCGGTGGTGGCCTGCTCCAGCGGCACCCGGTCGGCGGCCACGGCAGCCATGGTCTCGCCGAGCCGGCCGCGCACGTCCACCAGCGCCTGGTCGAGCGAGGGCAATACGCTTTCCACCCCCTTGCCGTCGGCGCTCTCGCTGTACACCGTGACGCCACTCTCCGGGTCGATCACCTCCAGGCTGACGCGCATCACGCCGCCAACCTGGGCGATGGTGGGCAGGATGACCGCGCGCGCGCCCTCTCGCAGCGCGAGTTCGGTGGCCAGCTGGCGGTCTAGCGGCTGGCCCGGCCGCTGCATGCGCTGCAGGGCGCGATCCACTTGCAGGTCATTGAACAGGTTCACGTACTGCGACTGCTCGAGCCCGACCCGAAGGGCGGTATCGAGCGAATCGTCGAACATATCCTCGCCGGTGCGGTTCTGCAGGTCGGCCACCACCACCCAGTCGCGCTCGGCGAAGGCGATGGCCGGTTCGCTGCGGAAGGTGCCCCAGAGCACGCCGACGCCCAATGCCACCAACAGCAGGGCCTCGGCGGCGATGACCGGCGGACGGCGCCACAGCGGCAGCTCGCGCCAGGCCTTGTCGCCGGATGTGGGCGCGCGCAGCGGCGCGATGCCCGGCTCGCCGACCTCGTGCACCAGCATCGGCGCCGGCACGCCCTTGAAGCGATAGCGGCCGTGCATCAGCCAGCGCAGGCGCCCGGCGCGTTCACCCAGCTCGCCGGCGGCGCGGTGGGACAGGTTCTGGGCCATGCCCGACATCAGGATCTGGCCGGGCATGGCCAGGCTCATCAGTCGCGCGGCCACCGGCTTGGCCAGGCCTTCGACCTCGATGGGCTTGGCGCCAGCCTGCACGTCGCGCGGGTGGTTGGCCCAGGTCATCACGTCGCCGACGTGGATGCCGGTGCGGGCGCGCAGTTCGATGCCTTCGGACTTGCCCAGCTCGTGCAGGCCGCGCTGGTAGCGCAGCGCGAAATCCAGGGCCTGGATGGGACGCTCGAACAGCGCCAGCACGCCGTCGGCCTTGTCCACCAGCTGGCCGTTGCACAGCTTCATGGCCTGCAGCAGCAGCTGGTCGTGACGCTGCATCAGCGCGGCGGTGCGGGCATCCCCAAGGCGTTCGACCAGGGCCGTGGAACCGACGATGTCGCACACCAGCACCGCGCGCAGCATCGGCCGCACGGCGGGCGCGTCGGGGCGACTCGGGTGGCGGGGGTCCATGGCGTGCATTGTCTTGCCAGCAGGCGTCCTATCGGGGTGAACGCGGGCGCCGCGGCGCGCCGGACAAGAATTATTCGTCCAGGCGCCAGGCGTCGCCGCCCTGGCGCTTGGCGGCATACAGGGCCCGGTCGGCCTCGCTGTACCAGGCCGCCCAGCCGCCGGGATCGGCGCAGAAGGCGCCGCCAACGCTCACGCTCAGGCGCGATTCGCCCAGGCTCGGCAGGCGCAGGCAGCGCACGCCCGCCAGCAGGCCCAGGGCACGGTTGGCCAGCTCGCCGCGGTCGGCCACCCGCAGGACCAGGGCGAACTCGTCGCCGCCCAGGCGGCAGGGCAGCTCGAGCGGGCCGGCCATGCGCCGCACTTCCTCGGCCACGGCGCGCAGGGCCGAGTCTCCAGCCAGGTGCCCGCTGCGATCGTTGATCAGCTTGAAGTGGTCGATGTCCACCAGCAGCAGGGCCAGGCGGCTGCCGGCCAGCGGCTGGTGGGCCAGTTCGTCCAGGTAGCGGTACAGGCCGCGGCGGTTGGCCAGGCCGGTCAGGTCGTCGCTGCGCACCAGCTGCTGGGCGACGGTGAGCTCGCTGCGGGTCTGGCGCAGGGTGTCGAGGGTCTGCAGCAGGTCTTCGTTGCGGCGGCGCAGGCTTTGCACCAGCTGGTGCTCGCCGGCCACCAGGTAGGCGAAGCTGCGGCGCATGAAGCGGGCCATGTGCGCCGGCTCCTGGCCGACCAGGGACTCGAAGGCCTGCTGGGTGATCTCGTAGAGCACGCCGGGGGTCTCGGCCACGGCGCGGGCGAAACGCTGGTGCCGGCCGATGAAGACGGCGAGTTCGCCGAAATACTGGCCCGGGCCCAGCAGCTTGTCGGCCAGGCCGTCGTCGAAGCAGAGCCGGATCTCGCCGGTATCGACCAGGAACATGCTCTGGGCATCTTCACCGCGCCGGAACAGTTCCTCGCCCGGCAGCACCGCGCGACTGACACCGACCGAAGCCAGCACCCGGAACTCCTCGGGCGACAGCTGCGTCGGCAGTCGGGCGTCCGTGTCGCCACCCGCATCGGCGGCGACATGGACCGGGTAATCGCTTGGTTTCACTGAGTGACTCGACCCCTGGTTGCGGCCGAGTGTAACCGCGTCCGCGCCCGGAATACGCGATATGCGTCAAATCCGTGAATCGGGCCGGCCCCCTCCCCCGACGGGGCCGGCCCCGGGATCAGGCGGCGTCCGCCTGGCGCTCCCCGTGGAACTGCTCTTCTTCGGTCGAGCCCTTCAGCGCGGTGGTCGAGCTGTTGCCGCCCTGGATGGCCTGGGTGACCGAATCGAAGTAGCCGGTGCCGACCTCGCGCTGGTGCTTGACCGCGGTGAAGCCCTTGTCGGCGGCGGCGAACTCCTTCTCCTGCAGTTCGACGAAAGCGGTCATCTGGTTGCGCGCATAGCCGTGGGCCAGCTCGAACATGCCGTAGTTGAGCGCGTGGAAGCCGGCCAGGGTGATGAACTGGAACTTGTAGCCCATCGCGCCCAGCTCCTTCTGGAACTTGGCGATCGTGGCGTCGTCGAGGTTCTTCTTCCAGTTGAAGGACGGCGAGCAGTTGTAGGCCAGCAGCTTGCCCGGGTACTTCGCGTGAATGGCCTCGGCGAACTTGCGCGCGAACTCGAGGTCGGGCTTGCCGGTCTCGCACCACACCAGGTCGGCATAGGGCGCGTAGGCCAGGCCGCGGCTGATGGCCTGGTCGATGCCGTTGCGGGTCTTGTAGAAGCCTTCGGGCGTGCGCTCGCCGGTGCAGAACGGCTTGTCGTTGGGGTCGATGTCGCTGGTCAGCAGGTCGGCGGCCTCGGCGTCGGTGCGCGCGACCAGCAGCGTCGGCACGTTCATCACGTCGGCGGCCAGGCGCGCGGCGATCAGCTTCTGCACGGCTTCCTGGGTCGGCACCAGCACCTTGCCGCCCATGTGGCCGCACTTCTTCACGGACGCGAGCTGGTCCTCGAAGTGCACGCCGGCGGCGCCGGCCTCGATCATCGCCTTCATCAGTTCGAAGGCATTGAGCACGCCGCCGAAACCGGCCTCGGCGTCGGCCACGATCGGCTGCAGGAAGTCGATGTCGTCCTTGCCTTCGGCGTGGTGCAGCTGGTCGGCGCGCAGCAGCGCGTTGTTGATGCGCTTGACCACCAGCGGCACCGAGTTGGCCGGGTACAGGGACTGGTCGGGGTACATCTCGCCGGCGACGTTGGCGTCGGCCGCGACCTGCCAGCCGCTGAGGTAGATCGCCTTCAGGCCGGCCTTGACCTGCTGCATGGCCTGGTTGCCGGTCAGCGCGCCCAGCGCGTTGACGAAGGGCTCGCTGCCCAGCGACTTCCACAGCTTCTCGGCGCCCAAGCGGGCCAGGGAATGTTCGATGTTGACGGTGCCGCGCAGGCGCACCACTTCTTCGGCGCTGTAGCCGCGTTCGATGCCGGCCCAGCGGGCGTCGGTGGCCCAGGTCTGCTTGAGCTGCTCGGCGGTGGGGAGGGGCGTGGTCATGGCGGCGGGTCCTTGTCGTAGGGGTTTGTCGTTTTTTGTAGGAGCGCCGTCAGGCGCGAAGCTTTGCCTTCGGCAAAGAAGGGATTCGCGCCTGAAGGCGCTCCTACAGGTGTGTCGGGTCAGAGGCGTTCGTAGGCGGGCAGCGTCAGGAACTCGACGAGTTCATCGGCGTGGGTGAGTTCGTCGAGCAGCGCGATCGCCTCGTTGATCTTCGAACCGCCCGGCAGCTTCATGCGGTCGGCCAGCTTCGAGGGCAGCGCCAGCAGCGCGCGGTCGAACAGCGAGAAATCCACCGGCGTGCCGTCGTCGAGGTGCAGGTGCCGGTTGTGCAACCACTGCCAGAGCTGGGCGCGGCCGATTTCGGCTGTGGCGGCGTCTTCCATCAGCCAGTGGATGGGCACGCAGCCGTTGCCGTCGAGCCAGGCCGCCAGGTAGCGCACGCAGACCTCGACGTTGTTGTCGAAACCCTTGCGGGTGATGGTGCCGATGCTCGGGCGGATCAGCGTGTCGCGATCCACCTGCACGTCCTCGCGGCGCTTGTCGCGCTGGTGCGGGCCGGGCATGCCGGCGTCGAAGATCTCGCGCGCCACCTTGATCAGCGCCGGGTGCGCGACCCAGGTGCCGTCGTGGCCGGCGTCCACTTCGCGCTGCTTGTCGGCGCGCACGCGGGCGATGGCTTCCTCGTTGGCGATCGGGTCGCCGGCGATCGGGATCTGCGCCGCCATGCCGCCCATCGCGTGGGCGCCGCGGCGGTGGCAGGTCTGCACAAGCAGCTCCGAGTAGGCCTTCAGGAAGGGCTGGGTCATGCCGACCTGGCCGCGCTCGGGCAGCACGCGGTCGCGGTGCCGGCGGAATACCTTGAGGTAGCTGAAGATGTAGTCCCAGCGGCCGCAGTTGAGGCCAACGATGCGGCTGCGCAGCGCGTGCAGGATCTCGTGCATCTCGAAGGCCGCGGGCAGGGTTTCGATCAGCACCGTTACCTTCATGGAGCCGGCCGGCAGGCGCAGGCGCGCTTCGATCCAAGCCAGCACGTCTTCCCACAGCGCCGCCTCTTCCATGCACTCGAGCTTGGGCAGATAGAAGTACGGACCGCGGTCACGGGCCTGCAGCACGGTCGCGTTGTGGAAGGCGAACAGGCCCAGGTCGAACAGGCTGGCCGAGAGGCGCTCGCCGTCGACCAGCACGTGTTTTTCGTCCAGGTGCCAGCCGCGCGGGCGCACGATCAGGGTGGTGGTGGAGTTCGGGTCCAGCACGTAGTGCTTGCTGCCGTCGGGCGCCATCCAGTCCAGGGTGCCGCTGGTGGCCTTGCGCAGGGCGCGCTGGCCGACCAGCAGGTTTTCCCAGGTCGGGCTGGTGGAATCCTCGAAATCGGCCATGTAGCAGCTGGCGCCCGAGTTCAGCGCATTGATCACCATCTTCGGTTCGACCGGACCGGTGATCTCGACGCGGCGGTCGAGCAGCGCGGCCGGGGCGGGGGCCACGGTCCAGTCGCCTTCGCGGATGTCGCGGGTGTCGGCGCGGAAGTCCGGCAGCTGGCCGGCATCGAAGGCTTCCTGGCGCTTGCGCCGGGCGGCCAGGCGTTCCTGGCGGCGCGGCTCGAAGGTCCGGTGCAGTTCGACCAGGAAGTCCAGGGCCGCCTGGCCCAGCAGGTCTTCCTGGCCCGCCAGGCGCGGGCCGGCCAGGACCAGGGGGGAAAGGGTGCGTGCCGCGTCGCCTGCCATGGGGAATCTCCGGAGTCGGGACTGGCCTCGACCCTATGACCCGGGAGTCGCCTTTGACAAAACAAATGTTTTGATACTTGTTATAAGCTGGGCTTATAGCTATTCGGAAACAGCCACTTATGGCCGAGCGCAAGCCCCGTTTTTATTACAAGGGCGACCGCCTCAAGCCCGTGCGGGCCTTCTGCCAGGTCGCGCGCCTGGGCTCGGTGACCCGGGCGGCCGAGGCCCTGTTCCTCAGCCAGCCGGCCGTGACCCTGCAGGTGCAGGCCCTGGAGCGTGAGCTCGGCACGCCGCTGTTCGAGCGAATCGGACGTCGCTTCAGCCTGACCCGCGAGGGCCAGCTGCTGTACGACCTGGCCCGGCCCCTGGTCGAGGGACTGGACGGCCTGGAGGCCGAGTTCCGCAGCAGGATCAAGGGCCTGAAGGCCGGCGAGCTGCACGTGGCGGCCGGCAGTTCGACCATCCTCTACCTGCTGCCGACCCTGGTGCAGGCCTTCCGGGAACAGCACCCGGAGGTGCAGCTGGTGCTGCACAACGTCACCGGCCAGGACGGCCTCGGCCTGCTGCGTTCGGACGGCGTCGACCTGGCCGTGGGCTCGATGCTCGACGTGCCCACCGACCTGGCCTACGAGCCGGTGTACTCCTTCGACCCCATGCTGATCTGCCCGCCCGGCCACCCGCTGGCGGAAAAACCCGACCTGCGGCTCGAGGACCTTTCGCCCTACGGCCTGATCCTGCCGCCGCGCCGGCTCACCACCTACCGGCTGGTGGACCTCGTGTTCCAGCAGCAGCGCGTGCCCTACACGGTGGCGCTGGAAGTGGGCGGCTGGGAGGTGATCAAGCAGTACGTGGCGATGGGCCTGGGCATCAGCATCGTCACCGCGATCTGCCTGACCGAGGCCGACAAGCAGCGGCTGGTCGCGCGCAGCCTGGCCGACTACTTCCCGCCGCGCAGCTACGGGGTGGTGATGCGCAAGGGCAAATACCTGAGCCCGCAGGCGCGGGACTTCGTCGACCTGGTCAAGCCCGGCCTGTTCCAGCGCCGCGACTACTTCGACTCAGGCCACTCCGAGCGCTGAAGCCTCCGCCTGTAGGAGCGGCTTCAGCCGCGAATCTTCTGGCTTTGCCTTTGGCAAAGAACCACTTCGCGGCTGAAGCCGCTCCTACAGGGGTTTGGCCAGGGCAGCCAGATCGGCGCCGGAGGGGGACTGGAACGCCCGCAGCCCGAACTCGGGCAGGATCGCCAGCAGGTGGTCGAAGATGTCGGACTGGATGTCCTCGTAGTCGTTCCAGGCCGTGGTGGCGGTGAAGCAGTAGATCTCGATCGGCAGGCCCTGCGGGCCCGGGTCGAGCTGGCGGACCAGCAGGGTCATGTCGTCGCGGATGCCCTTGTGCGCCTGCAGGTAGGCGCGGGCATAGGCGCGGAACGTGCCCAGGTTGGTGAGCCGGCGCAGGTTCACCGGTGCCTTGCCCTGGCGCTGGGCGTTCCACTCGGCCAGCTCCGAGGCCTTTTTCTCGAGATAGGGCTGCAACAGCACAAAGCGCGACAGGGCCTCGCGCTCTTCGTCGGCGAGGTATCGCACCGTGCCCTGGTCGATCGGCAGCGCGCGCTTGATGCGGCGGCCGCCGGATTCGCTCATGCCGCGCCAGTTCTTGAAACTGTCCGCGATCAGCGTGTGCGTCGGGATCGTGGTGATGGTCTTGTCCCAGTTCTGCACCTTCACCGTGTGCAGGGCGACGTCGATGACGTCGCCGTCGGCACCGTACTTGGGCATCTCAATCCAGTCGCCGACGCGCACCATGTCGTTGGACTGGATCTGCACGCTGGCCACCAGCGAGAGGATGGTGTCCTTGAACACCAGCATCAGCACCGCCGTCATCGCGCCGAAGCCCGACAGCAGCAGCAGCGGCGACTTGTCCACCAGCACGGCGACGATCAGCACCACCGCCAGCACGAACAGCACGATCTTGGCGACCTGCAGGTAGCCCTTGATCGGGCGGCTGCGGGCGCGCTCGGGGTCGCTCGACTCGTAGATGTCCTGCAGGCTGGCCAGGAAAGCGCTCAGCGCCTGCGCCGCGGTCAGCACCACGTAGGCAGCGGCGACGTTGCGCACCACCTCCACCGCGCCTTCGGGCAGGTGCGGCACCAGCGGCACGCCGAGATAGATGACGATCGCCGGCACCGCGTGGGCCAGGCGCGAGATGACGCCGCGCGCCAGCAGGGCGTCGTCCCATTTCACCGACGAGGCTTCGACCATGCGCACCAGCACGCGCAGCAGGATGCGCTGGGTCAGCTGGTCGGCCAGCCAGGCCAGCAGCAGCAGGGCCAGGCCGATGGTGGCCGAGTGCAGCCAGGGGTGGGCGGCGATCTGGTCGTAGAGGGTTTGCAGGAAATCCATGCAGGGGAGTCTAACCAGCCTGCTTTCGCAGCCCAAGGCGCGGATTGAGGCCCAAGGCCATTGCACAAGGGCAAGGGCTTCGGGACTCAAGTCCCTCCCACAGGGCTTACAGCGTGTCGCGGTTCTTGCCGATATGGGGGCGGTAGATAGCGCGGATGCGGGCCATGTCGGCCGCCATGTCGTCGGTGAGTTCGACGCGCGGGCCCAGGCCGATCGTGCGCGTGGGGTAATGGAACCAGGCGCAGAACACCGGCACCTGCGCGCGCGTGGCGATCTTCCAGAAGCCGGTCTTCCACTGCTCGACGCGCTTGCGGGTGCCCTCGGGCGCGAGCACGAAATACATGCGCTCGGCGCCGCGGATCTTCTCGACGGTCTGGTCGACCAGCCCGCCGGGCGCGCTGCGGTCGACCGGCACGCCGCCGAGCTTGCGCAGAAGCCAGCCCAGCGGGCCGCGGAAGAGTTCGGCCTTGGCGATGAAGCTGATGTCCACGCCCATCGCCAGCTTCGCGGCCAGGCCCCAGTAGGCGTCCCACCCGGAGGAATGCGGCGCCGCGATCACGACCAGGCGCGGGTCGGCCGGGAATTCGCCCTCGATCGTCCAGCCGCCCAGCCGCAGCAGGCAACGACCGAACCAGCGGCTGAACCGGCCACCGCTGCGCGGGGCATGGGCGGGCAGCTCCGGGACGCGCGTCATTCGCGCTCCCAGCGCGACACGCTGCGCTGGCGCTTGACGGTTGCGCGTTCGCGCTTGGCGCCCAGGCGGCGTTCCTTCGAGCCTTTGGTCGGCTTGGTGGCGATGCGCTTCTTCGGCGCCACCGTCGCGGCGGCCAGGACGGCGGCCAGGCGCTCGCGCGCGTCTTCACGGTTGCGATCCTGGGTGCGGAAACGCTGGGCGCTGAGCACCAGCACGCCCTCGGCCGTGAGCCGACGGTCGCGCCGGGCCAGCAGGCGGGCGCGCACGGCGTCGGGCAGCGACGGCGAATTGGCCACGTCGAAACGCAGTTCGACGGCGGTCGATACCTTGTTCACGTTTTGCCCGCCCGGCCCGCCCGAGCGCACGAAACGCTCGACCAGTTCGTCGTCGGGGATGGCCAGGGTGGGCGTGACCTGCAGCATGGCGCGCAGTTTACTTTGGAAAACCCGGGTCAGAGTCGAGTTTTGAAAACTCGACTCTGACCCGGGTTTTCGCCGGTACAATCGGCGCCCCATGCATGACCTCAACCCCCCCCAGAAAGAAGCGGTCGCCTACACGGCCGGCCCGCTGCTGGTGCTGGCCGGCGCCGGCAGCGGCAAGACCCGCGTGATCACCGAAAAGATTGCCCACCTGATCGCCAGCGGCCAGCGCGAGGCCCGGCATATCGCTGCGATCACCTTCACCAACAAGGCTGCGCGGGAAATGCGCGAGCGCGTCGCCAAGCGCATCAAGGGCGACGCGGCGGAAGGGCTGACGGTCACCACCTTCCACTCCCTGGGCCTGCGCTTCCTGCAGATCGAACACGAGCGCGCCGGCCTGCGCCGGGGTTTTTCGATCTTCGACGCCGACGACCAGATGTCGATCATCAAGGACCTCTCGCCGCAGGGCCTGAAGAACGACGCCCTGTACGCGCTGCAGAACCTGGTCAGTACCGCCAAGAACAACGCGCTCACGCCCGAACAGGCCGCCGAGGCCGCGCGCAGCGTGCGCGAACGCGAGGCGGCTGCGCTGTATGCGCGCTACCAGGCGCGGCTGCAGGCCTTCAACGCGGTGGACTTCGACGACCTGATCCGGCTGCCGCTGCAGCTGCTCGAAGCAGAGCCCGACCTGGCCGCCGGCTGGCGCGAACGCATCCGCTACCTGCTGGTGGACGAATGCCAGGACACCAACGGCGCGCAGTACCGGCTGCTCAAGCAACTGGCCGGCAGCAAAGGCAACATGACCTGCGTCGGCGACGACGACCAATCCATCTACGCCTGGCGCGGCGCCCAGCCGGAAAACCTGGAGCTGCTGGCGCAGGACTACCCGGCGCTGAAGGTGATCAAGCTCGAGCAGAACTACCGCTGCTCGGGCCGCATCCTGCGCTGCGCCAACACCCTGATCGAAAAGAACCCGCACAAGCACCTCAAGCAGCTCTGGAGCCAGCACGGCGACGGCGAGCCCGTGCGGGTCTGGCAGTGCCGCAATTCCGAACACGAAGCCGAGCGCATCGCCGCCGAGATCCACTACCTCAAGCAGGCCAAGGAAATCCCCTGGGGCGAGTTCGCCATCCTGTTCCGCGGCAACCACCAGTCGCGGCCGCTGGAAAAGGCGCTGCAGCTGCTGCGCATTCCCTACCACCTGACCGGCGGCACCGCGTTCCTGGACCGCGCCGAGGTGAAGGACCTGCTGAGCTGGCTGCGCGTGCTGGCCAACCCCGACGACGACACCGCCTTCCTGCGCGCGATCGCCGCGCCCAAGCGCGAGGTCGGCGCCACGACGCTGGAGAAGCTGGCAGCCATGGCGCAGACGGCGGGCCTGTCGCTTTCGCGGGCGGCCGGGCAGATCGGTTTCCTGAAGCAGCTGACGCCGCGCGCCGCTGCCGGCCTGGACGAGTTCACCCGCATCGTCGAATCACTGCGCGACGACGCCGAACGCCTGACGCCGGCCGAGCTGGTGCCGGTGCTGGCCGAACGCAGCGGCCTGCTGGGCATGGTGCGCAGCCAGTGCAAGGACGAAGCCGGCTTCCTGCGCCGCAAGGCCAACCTCGACGAACTGGCCTCGTGGTTCGAAGGCGCCCGCGGCGGCGGCCCGGGCGAACTGGCCGCCCAGCTGGCGCTGCTGTCGAACGCCGATCGCGGCGAACCCGGCAACGCGGTGCGGCTGATGAGCCTGCACGCGGCGAAGGGCCTGGAGTTCCGCGCGGTGTTTGTGATCGGCTGCGAGGACGGCAACCTGCCGCACGAAGCCAGCGTCGAGGAAGGCGGGCTCGAGGAGGAGCGCCGGCTGATGTACGTCGGCATCACCCGCGCCAAGGAACGCCTGTACCTGTCGCACAGCGCCGAGATCAAACGCTGGGGCGCCGTCGAACACCTGCTGCCCAGCCGCTTCCTGGACGAACTTCCGGCCGCCGACCTGCTGCGCGACGGCAGCGACCCCGAACGCGAGACCGCCGAGAAGAAACAGCGCGGCCGCGCCCACATGGACGCCATCGCCGCCCTCTTCAACGACTGAAACCGGCGGCAAGAACCCGGGTCAGAGTCGAATTTCCGGCTCGCCGGCCATTGCAGTTTTGTGTCATTGCACCGGTGCCGGGTCATAAATTCGACTCTGACCCGGGTTTTGGAAATTCGACTCTGACCCCGGTTTTGGCCCGTGTAAACTTTGTGGCCTACGCGAAAGGAAACCAATGATGACGACCCTGCGCACCTTGTCGCTGTCCGCCCTCGTCCTGGCGCTGGCCGCCTGCCAGACCGCGCCGAGCCGCGCGCCGGCCGAAGCCCCGCAGCCGGAGCCGGTCCCGGCCGCCGTCGGCCCCGCCGCCAACGACAACATGAACGCCGTCGCCTGGGTGCAGACCGCCGAGGAGTACCAGCTGCTCGCCGTCCAGACCTTCCTGGCCGCCGGCAAGGAGCTCGATCGCGCCATCAACACCCCCGGCTGGGACGCCCTGGTGCCCTCCGAGCGCGCCAACCCGCCCGACGGCCTGCCGCCGGCGGTGATCGTGGACATCGACGAAACCGTGCTCGACAACTCGCCCTACCAGGCCCGCCTGGTCCGCGACGGCGGCAGCTACAACGAAGTCACCTGGGACGGCTGGGTGCGCGAGGAAAAGGCCCGGCCGGTGCCCGGCTCGCTGGAGTTCGCCAGGGCCGCGGCCGAGCGCGGCGTCACCATCTTCTACGTCTCCAACCGCGCCGCCCACCTCAACGAGGCCACCGTCGCCAACCTCAAGGCGGCCGGTTTCCCGATCGAGTCCGACGCCCAGTTCCTGGGCCTGGGCTTTTTCGTCGAGGGCTGCGAACAGCACGGCTCGGAAAAGGGCTGCCGCCGCCAGCACGTCGGCCGCACGCACCGGGTGCTGATGCAGTTCGGCGACCAGATCGGCGACATGGTCACCATCGACGCCAACACCCCGGCCGGCCGCAAGCAGGCGCTGCAGCCTTACCTGGCCTGGTTCGGCGAACGCTGGTTCGTGCTGCCCAACCCGACCTACGGCAGCTGGGAGCCGGCCCTGTTCAACAACGCCTGGGACCTGCCGGAGGCCGAGCGCCGCCAGCGCAAGCTCGACGCCCTGCACTACGCCGAATAAAACCATGATCCCCGTCCGAGACCGCCTCATCTTCGCCCTCGACGTACCCACGGCCGCCGGAGCCAGCGCCTGGGTCGACCGGCTGGGCGATTCGGTGGGCTTCTACAAGATCGGCATGGAGCTGCTGACCAGCGGCGACTACTTCCGGGTGCTCGAGGACCTCGCCGGCCGCGGCAAGCAGGTGTTCGTGGACCTGAAGTTCCACGACGTGCCTGCGACCGTCGCCGCGACGATCCGCGGCCTGCGCCGTTACCCGGTTTCGCTTTGCACCATCCACGGCCAACATCACGCCATGATGCAGGCCGCTTCGCAGGAGAAGGGCGACATTCGGCTCCTGGCGGTCACCGTGCTCACATCCATGGATCGCAGCGATCTTCGGCAAATGGGCATCGATCGTGACCCTTCGGAGGTCGTCGTCGACCGCGCCCTGGCCGCGAAGGCCGCCGGCTGCGACGGCGTCATCGCTTCGGGCCAGGAAGTCGGCGCGATCCGCCAGGCGGCAGGCCCGGGTTTCCTGGTGGTCTGTCCAGGCATCCGGCCGGCCGGCCCGGCCGGCGACGACCAGAAGCGCACCGTGGACGTGGCCACGGCCTTTGCCGCCGGCGCCGACTACATCGTGGTCGGCCGGCCGATCCGCAATGCCGCCGACCCGGTCGCCGCGGCGGAGCAGATCCAGGCCCAGGTCCGCCAGGCCGTCGAAGCCGCGGAAAACGGGTCCTGAACACCCGATCTGGTAGATTCGGCCGCCATTCCCACGGTACCCAAGCCGCATGATCCGTTTCCCGACCCTCCGGGCCCTGGCGGCCCTGCTGCTGATCGCGCTCGCCCTGGTCGCCTGCCGCCGGGACCCGCCTGCCGAAGAAGCCTCCACCGTGCCCGGCAGCCCGGTCGCCGCCATCGAAGCCCAGGCCCAGGCCCTGCGTGACAACGACCTGGTGCGCTGGTCGCGCCTGAGCCTGCCGCCGGAGCTGCACGCCCGCAGCGAAGCCCTGTGGAACCAGCGCCTGGCCGAGGCCGAACCGGCCGATCCGGAAGAGGCCCGCGAATACGCCGACACCATGGCCCGCCTGATGGCCCCGGACGCCGAGCAGGCCCTGATGCGCGACATCGAGCCCAAGCTGGCCGAGCTCGAAACCGAGATCGCCGGCCAGTGGCCGCTGATGCAGGCCACGGCCGGCATCTTCCTCAACGCCGCGATCGAGGCCAACACCGAACTCAGCGCGGCCGACAAGTCGCATGGCCAGGAGCTGGTCGCCGCCATGCTGGCCTGGGCCCAGCCCTCGCTGTTCACCGATCGCGAGCGCGCCCGCGAGGCGATCCGGGCGCTCAGCGCCACCGCCCGCGAACTGGACCTGCCCACGCTCGAGGACGCCCGCGCCCTGGAAATGATGCCGGCGATGGAGAAGGGCGGCGTCGCCCTGGCCGGCATCAAGCAGGCCGCCAAGGCCTACGACATGGACCTGGATGCATCGCTCGACGGCATGGAGGTTGAACTGCTGTCGTCCGAGGGCGACCAGGCCCGGGTGAAGGTCACCTACCCGCTGCTGCAGCAGACCGTCAGCTTCGAGATGGACATGCAGCGCGTCGGCGAAGGCTGGTACAGCGCCGACGCCATCCGCCAGGCCGAGGCCGACCTGGCCGAAGCCGGCCAGGACGCCGGAACCGAGGCCGACCTGGCCGGCCCGCCCGCCCCCGACGCGGACGCCGCCACCCCGGGCGCCGGCAGCGCCGACTGAGCCCACGCGCATGGAAGCCGTCAACACGCCCGTTCCGGGCCCCGCCCCTCGTCCGCCCGGCAAGCCGCCGCTCTGGGCGCGCTTCATCGAAGCGCTGCTCAAGCCCTGGATCGAGATCAAGCGCGAGCCCGCCGAGCCGCCCTTCGATCTCGACCGGCCGATCTGCTACGTCATCGAAAACTACGGGCTGTCGAACACCCTGATCCTCGACCGCGCCTGCCGCGAGGCCGGCCTGCCCTCGCCGCTGGCCGCCCTGCCGGGCGACCCGCTGGGCCGCAAGCGCGCCTACGTGGCGCTGTCGCGCCGGCGCGCCGGCATCTTCGGCCGGCCGCGCAACCGCAGCCATTCCGACGCACTGTCGCGCCTGCTGATGGCGCACCGCCTCTATCCCGACCAGGACGTGCAGCTGGTGCCGGTGTCGATCTTCGTTGGCCGAGCGCCGGCGCGGCAGTCGGGCTGGTTCTCGGTGCTGTTCTCGGAAAACTGGGCGCTGGTGGGCCGCTTCCGCCGGCTGCTTGCGATCCTGCTCAACGGCCGCGACACCGTGGTGCAGTTCTCGCCGGGCGTGCGCGTCTGGGAAATCCTCGGCGACGACATGCCGCACGAGCGCCAGGTGCGCAAGGTCAGCCGGGTGCTGCGCGCGCACTTCCGCCGCATCAAGACCGCGGTCATCGGCCCGGACCTGTCCACGCGCCGCCTGCTGGTCGATCGCGTGCTCGACGCCGAGCCGGTGCGCAAGGCGATCACCGACCAGGCCCGCCGCGACGGCACGGAATACCTTGACGCCTGGAAAAAGGCGCATGGTTTTGCCTGGGAGATCGCCGCCGACTATTCCAACCCGGTGGTGCGTTCGGCCTCGTTCGCGCTGACCGGTTTCTGGAACCGCATCTACGACGGTCTCAACGTCCACCACATGGACACGCTCAAGCAGGTCGCGCCCGGGCACGAAGTGATCTACGTGCCCTGCCACCGCAGCCACATGGACTACCTGCTGCTGAGCTACCTGCTCTACAGCCGCGGCATCGTGCCGCCGCACATCGTCGCCGGCGTCAACCTCAACATGCCGGTGCTGGGGCCGATCCTGCGCCGCGGCGGCGCCTTCTTCATCCGCCGCTCGATCAAGGGCAACGCGCTGTACGCGGCGGTGCTGGGCGAGTACGTGGCGCAGCTGGTGTCGGAAGGTTTTTCGCTCGAGTACTTCATCGAAGGCGGGCGCTCGCGCACCGGCCGGCTGCTGCCGCCCAAGGGCGGCATGATCGTGATGACGCTCAAGGCCTTCCTGCGCGCGCCGCGCCGGCCGGTGGTGTTCCAGCCGGTCTACATCGGCTACGAGAAGCTGATCGAGGGCAAGAGCTACCTCGACGAACTGACCGGCCAGCCCAAGGAAAAGGAAACCATCTGGGCCCTGCTCAAGGCCGCCGCCGGCATCCTGCGCCAGCACTACGGCAAGGTGGCGGTGAACTTCGGCGAGCCGATCTTCCTGGACAAGGTGCTGGCCGAACACGCGCCGGACTGGCGCGAGCGCAACAGCGCCAACCCGGACGAAAAGCCGGCCTGGCTCAATGCCGCGGTCGAGGACATCGCCAACCAGATCCAGGTGAACATCAACCGCGCCGCCGACGTGAACCCGGTGAACCTGCTTGCGCTGGCCCTGCTGGCCACGCCCAAGCATGCGATGTCGGAAGCCGACCTGCTGGCGCAGCTGGGCCTGTACAAGAAGCTGCTGGCGACGCTGCCCTATTCCGACCGCGTTACCGTCACCGAGCTCGAGCCGGCCGAAATCGTCGCCTACGGCGAGAAGATCGGCGTGCTCACCCGCACCGATCATCCGCTCGGCGCCGTGCTCAGCGTCGAAGGCGAGACGGCGGTGCTGCAGAGCTACTTCCGCAACAACGTGCTGCACCTGTTCGCCGGCGCCGCCTGGGTGGCGCTGTGCTTCCAGAACAACCGCCGCATGAGCCGCTCGGGCCTGCTGCGCCTGGGTCGCACGATCTACCCGTTCGTGCAGGAAGAGCTGTTCCTGCCCTGGGACGGCGATGGTTTCGTCGCCCACCTCGACGCCACCGTGGACCTGTTCGTCGCCGAGGGCCTGCTGTCGATGGCCAGCGAGGACGACGGCGGTTACCTGTCGCGCGGCCCGGGACAGACCGACGAAGTCTTCCGCCTGCGCGCGGTCGCCCACAGCCTGCAGCAGGCCTTCGAGCGCTACTTCATCGCGATCACCACGCTGGTGAAGAACGGCCCGCGCACGCTCAGCTCGGGCGAGCTCGAAACCCTGTGCCAGCTGACTGCCCAGCGGCTTTCGCTGCTCTATGCGCCGGCGGCGCCGGAGTTCTTCGACAAGACGCTCTTCCGCGGCTTCATCCAGAAGCTGCGCGAGATGAAGCTGGTCTGGATCGCCGAGAACGGCAAGCTCGATTTCGACGAGCCGCTGATGGCCTGGGAAAAGGACGCCAAGGTGGTGTTGGGCCGCGACCTGCGCCACACCATCGCCAAGCTGTCGCCCGAAGCGGTGAGCAAGGTGGCCAAGGCCCGGGGCGAGGAAGAAAAGCCGGCCTGAGGCCGGCGCCGCGGATCGCGTCGGGAAAACTCAGGCGTCGAGGTCGGGGATCAGCCGGCTTTCGAGCGCGGTGATCATGTCCTTGATGCGCAGCTTGCGCTTCTTCAGGCGCTTGAGCGTCAGCTCGTCGGCCTGGATGTCGGCGGCCAGGCGCGCGATCGCCTCGTCGAGGTCGCGGTGCTCGACCCTCAGCTCGACCAGCTGGGCGGTGATCTTGGCGGGATCTTCGGTGGCCATGCATTCTCCCGGTTCCCCGGAAGCTTACTCCGGCCGGCCCCTCTGTAGGAGCGCCTTCAGGCGCGAAGCTCTTCTTCGCCAAAGGCAAGCCCAAAGATTCGCGCCTGAAGGCGCTCCTACAGAGGATCGGCGTAAAATGGCCGGCCGCCTCCCGTCGTTGCCCGAAATGACCCTCCCGCTGCACGACCCCGTCCCCCGCAAGCAGTCGCATGAGCGCGCCAAACTGGCCAAGCGCCTGCGCCGCCAGGTGGGCCAGGCCATTGCCGACTACGGGATGATCGAGGACGGCGACAAGGTCATGGTCTGCCTTTCCGGCGGCAAGGACAGCTACACCATGCTCGACCTCCTGCTGCAGCTGCAGAAGAAGGCGCCGGTGCGCTTCGAGCTGGTGGCGGTGAACCTCGACCAGAAGCAGCCGGGTTTCCCGGAACACGTGCTGCCCGATTACCTGCGTTCGATCGGCGTGCCCTTCACCATCCTCGAGCAGGACACCTATTCGGTGGTCAAGCGCGTGGTGCCGGAGGGCAGGACGATGTGTTCGCTGTGCTCGCGCATGCGTCGCGGCGCGCTGTACCGGCATGCGAAGGAACAGGGTTTCACCAAGGTCGCGCTCGGCCACCACCGCGACGACCTGGTGGCGACCTTCTTCATGAACCTGTTCTTCCACGCCAAGCTCGCGACGATGCCACCGAAGCTGCTCAGCGACGACGGCGAGCACGTGGTGATCCGCCCGCTGGCGACCTGCCGCGAAGCGGACCTGGTGGCCTACGCCGACTGGAAACAGTTCCCGATCATCCCCTGCACGCTCTGCGGCTCGCAGGAAAACCTGCAGCGCAAGCAGGTGAGCCGCATGCTGGCCGCCTGGGAAAAGGAAAGCCCCGGCCGCATCGAAACCATCGCCCGCGCCCTCACCGACGTGCGACCCTCGCAGCTGGCCGACCCCTCGCTCTTCGACTTCGCCGCCCTGGGCCGCCGCGGCAACAGCCCGCTGCCCGACGCCCTCGCCTGGCTAACCGGCGACGTACAAATGGGGTCAGAGAACATTAACGATTGAATCAATCGCTTCAATCCTGGTTTGAAACGTTAATGTTCTCTGACCCCATTTTGTTTGCGCCTCTCTTCCGGAGTTTTGATGTTTTTTCGCAACCTCACGTTCTTCCGTTTTCCGACGACCCTCGCCAAGACCCTCGATGATCTCGATGCCCGCCTGGAGGAGTGCAAGCTCAAGCCGGTCGGGCCGTCCGAGCTGATGTCGCGTGGTTTCATCTCGCCCTTCGGCCGCGACGGCGCGACGATGAGTCACCGGGTCGGCGACGCCATCTGGATCACGCTCGGCGGTGAAGACCGCCTGCTGCCCTCGGCCGTCGTCAACGACCAGCTGGGCCGCAAGCTCGCCGAGATCGAGGAGAAGGAAGGCCGGCGCCTCGGTGGCCGCGCCCGCAAGCGCCTGAAGGAAGACATCGTGATGGAGCTGCTGCCGCGCGCCTTCGTGCGCCCGGTGCGCTGCTCGGCCACGCTCGACCTGGAGCACGGTTTCATCGCCGTCGACACCAGCTCGCGCAAGACCGCCGAGAACCTGGTGTCGGAACTTCGCCACGCCCTCGGCAGCTTCCCGGCCCTGCCGCTGAACGCAGAAGCCTCGGTGCGCGCCATCCTCACCGGCTGGCTGGCCGGCGAAGCGCTGCCGCCGGGCCTTTCGCTGGGCGACGAGTGCGAACTCAAGGATCCCGTGGACGGCGGCGCCGTCGTGCGCTGCAGCCGCCACGAACTGCAGGTCGACGAAATCCGCCAGCACCTCGAGGCCGGCAAGCAGGTCACACGCCTGGCCCTGGTGCTCGACGACCATGTCGGCTTCGTGCTCGGCGAAGACCTGGTGCTGCGCAAGCTCAAGTTCCTCGACGGCGCCGTCGACCAGCTCGAGGGCACCGAGTCCGACGGCGTGGCGGCCGAACTCGACGCCCGCTTCGCGCTGATGTCCGGTGAACTCAAGCGCCTGTTCGCGGTGCTCGAGCCGGCGCTGAAGTTCAGCCGCGCCGACAGCTGATGCACCCGCCCTGCTGATCCCTGTTGTGGGAGGGACTTCAGTCCCGATGCCTTGCCGCGACAAAGGCATCGGGACTGAAGTCCCTCCCACAAGAAGCGGCGCCGCCTGCTAGATTCCGCCCATGTTCCTGCGAACCAAGCACCCCGCCCCGCCCGCGGCCGAGATCCGGCCGCTGGCGCTGGCCGACGGGCGCGAGGTGCCGGTGCGCTGGGTGCGCGACCGGCGCGCGCGGCGGCTGCGGCTGATCGTTTCCGACAAGGGCGCGCGGCTGACCCTGCCCACCGCGGCCTCGGTGCGGATGGCCGACGCCTTCCTGCATGAACACCGCGACTGGCTGGCCGAACAGCTCGGGCGCCAGCACCCGGACGACGCCCCCCTGTTCGGCCGCGACTGGGCCCAGCCGCTGCCCCTGCGCGGCACCCACGCCCCGCTGGCCTGGCGCGAGGGCCGCTTCGCCCGCGCCCTGCTCACCGAACACGGCATCGAACTGCAGCTGCCCGAGCGCGCCGACGACCGCCGCGCCCGCGCCGCGCTGCGCGATTTCTACCTGCAGCAGGCCCGCACCGACCTGGGCGCCTGGCTGCCGCGTTACCTGCCGTCGCTGCCGCGCCCGCCGTCGTCGCTGCGGCTGCGCGCGCTGTCCTCTCTGTGGGGTTCTCTCAGCCCCGGCGATGCCGTGTCCCTGGACCTGGCGCTGGTGCTGGGCCGGCCCTCGGCCTTCGAATACGTGCTGGTGCACGAGCTCTGCCACCTGCTGCACGCCGACCATTCGCCGCGCTTCTGGCGCGAGGTCGAGGCGCGCTGGCCGCGCTGGCGCGACGAGCGCGACTACCTGCGCGGCGAAGGTCTGGCCTTGAAGTCGACACTGGCGCGTTTGACCCGGTAGTCCCTTGCCGGGGAGCCGCCTTGGCCCCGATCGTCCGCCCCTTGCTGACCGCCTGCCTCGCGCTGCTGCTGTGCAGTGCCTGCGGCCCCGACCCCGACGCGGCCCAGGAAAGCCTGGTCCGGGAAGCGCTGCAGGCCAATGCCCGGCAGCAGGCCGACGCCGACCCGGCGCGGGCCGGCAACCAGACGCTGACGCTGGAAACCGAAGAAGGCCTCTACAGCGCCACCAGCGGCGACGACCTGCCGCTGCCGGCGGGCTTTCCCGCTGACGTCGTGCTGCCGCGCGATGCCCAGATCGGCAGCGTCACCGAACTGGGACCGACGATCTCATTGGGTGCGCACAGCCCGCGCAGCGTGGCGCTGGTGTTCGAAGAATTCCGCCAGGCCCAGCAAGCGGCCGGCTGGTCCGAAGCCAGGGTCGAGGCCGACGCGGCCGTGCGCGTCACCGGCTTTGACAAGGCCGGCCGGCACCTGGAAGCCAACTTCGTCGAAGAGGCCGGCGGCGGCACCACGCTGGCGCTGACCGTCGGCCCCGCGGGCAACTAGCCCCGCAGGAAGTCCAGCAAGGCGTCCGCCACCGCGGCGGGCTGCTCCATGTGCAGGTGATGGCTTCCCGGCAGCACCACCACGCTGGCCTCGCGCAGGCAGGCAAGACGGGCCTGGCGCACCTCGGGCGGGAAATACGGCGGCGCCGGATCGGCCGCCACCACGCGCACCGGCGCCTCGATGGCGCGCAGCATGGCCTGGATGGTGTTTTCGTCCATGCGCACGTGGCCGGGCCAGGTCAGGCGCGGGTCGCTGCGCCAAGCGTAGCCGCCTTCGACCTCGCGCAGGTTGCGCTGCACGATCAGCCGCGCGGCCTCCGGCGACATCCGGCTGGCGACCAGGCGCGCGGCGACGGCGGTGTCGACGTCCGGCAGCACGCGCGGCGCCCGCGCCGGTTTGTCGCGGCGCGCGGCGACGGCGTCGCGGAGGCGCTCACCGGCCTTCGCGGGATCGCCGGCGACCGGGCCCAGGGCTTCGACCAGGGCCAGCCGGCGCACCCGCGCAGGCACGGCGGCGGCCAGCACGCAGGCGATGGCGCCGCCCATCGAATGGCCCAGCAGGTCGGCCCGGGCCCAACCCAGCGCGTCCATCGCGTCGAGCACGTCGTGCAGCCAGTCGGCGAAGGCGTAGTCGTAACCCGGCGCACGGTGCGCCGAAGCCCCGTGCCCCGGCAGGTCCGGCGCTACCCAGTCGAAACCGGCCAGGTGTGGCGCCAGCGGCACGAAGCTGGCGGCGTTGTCGAGCCAGCCGTGCAGGCAAAGCAGCTTCGGCCCGGACGGATCGCCGCCGCGCAGCGCGGCCAGCGGCCCGCGCGCGGTGTCCAGCGTCACTTCCTGCATCAGTGCGGCCAGCCCTGCAGGTGCCGGCGCGCCAGCGCCGACAGCGCCGCCACGTGGCCGGGTTCGTCGTTGAGCGCGCTGATGTAGCGCAGGGCCTCGCCGCCGGCGCCGCGGAAGACCTCGGCGTTTTCGACGGCGATTTCCTCGAGGGTTTCGAGGCAGTCGCTGGCGAAACCCGGGCAGACCACGTCGAGGGTTTTCACGCCGTCGCGGCCCAGCTTTTCCAGGGTCTTGTCGGTGTAGGGCTGCAGCCATTCCTCGCGGCCGAAGCGCGACTGGTAGGTCAGCAGCCACTGGTCGTCGGCCAGCTCAAGCCGGCTCGCGAGGGCGCGGGCGCCGGCTTCGCACTGGCGCGGGTAGGGGTCGCCGGCGGTTTCAAAGCGCTTGGGCAGGCCGTGGAAGGACATCACCAGGCGCTCGGCGCGGCCGTGCAGGTCCCAGTGTGCGCGCACTCGGGCCTCGAGCGCGTCCAGCCAGCCGGCATCGACGTGGTAGTCGGCGATGAAGCGCAGCTCCGGCGCGCGCCGCCAGGTCGCCAGTTCCTTGTTCACCGCGTCCATCACCGCGGCCGTTGTCGAGGCCGAATACTGCGGGTACAGCGGCAGCACCAGCAGGCGCTGCATGCCCTCGTCCTGCAGCTTTCGCAGCACCTCGGGCACCGACGGATTGCCGTAGCGCATGGCCAGGCGCACCTGCACGTCGGGCAGGGTGTGCTGCATCTGCCGGGCCAGGCGTTGTCCGTAGACCAGCAGCGGCGAGCCCTCGTCCATCCAGACCGAGGCGTAATTGCGCGCCACCCGCGGCGAGCGCAGCGGCAGGATCACGAAGTGCAGCAGCGGGCACCAGATCCAGCGGCTCAGCTCGACCACCCGGTGGTCGTGCAGGAACTGCGACAGGTAGCGCCGCACGGCGGCCGGCGTCGGCGCGTCGGGCGTGCCCAGGTTGACCAGCAGCAGCGCCGTCCGGCCGGGGCCGGGCGCGGGGACGGGGGCGTCGAGGTAGGGTTTCATGCGGGACGGTGATTGTGTGCTGCGCGCAACTTATCATCCGCAGGGTGAAGGCGTGGCTCACCCGAGGTTCATTGCCCGCCCCCATACTCAGGCCGTTGCGCCCACCCGGAGACCGCCCCATGACCCGAATCCTCGCCCTGTTGCTCGCCGCGCTCGCGCTGGCCCTGCCCGCCGCCCCCGCCCTGGCCGGCGAGAAGGAAGAATCCCGCGCCGCCGACGCCGCCCGCGTGCTCGGCGAGATCATGCGCATCCCGGAAACCGCCATTCCCGAAAAGATGTTCGACGAGGCCTACGCCATCGCGGTCATCCCGGACGTGGTCAAGGCCGGCCTGGTCATCGGTGGCCGCGGCGGCAAGGGCCTGATCTCGGTGCGCACGGCCGACGGCACCTGGTCCAACCCCAGCTTCATCAAGCTCGGCGGCGGCAGCGTCGGCTTCCAGGCCGGCGTGCAGTCGGCCGACGTGATCCTGGTGTTCCGCTCCGAGCGCGGCGTCAACGACATCGTCAACGGCAAGTTCACCCTCGGCGCCGACGCCTCGGTGGCCGCCGGCCCGGTGGGCCGCAGCGCCCAGGCCAGCACCGACGAACAGCTCAAGGCCGAGATCTACAGCTATTCGCGGGCCCGCGGCCTGTTCGCCGGCGTCTCGCTCGACGGCACCTGGCTGCGCATGGACCACACCGCCAACCAGCGGGTCTACGGCAAGAACACCACTCCCCGCCAGATCTTCGAGGGCCGCACCCCGGCCGCGCCGACCGCGGTGGTCGATTTCCGCGACCGGCTCGAGGAAAACACCGTTTCCCAGGACTGATGGGCAAGGCGGCCCGGGGCCGGCTGCGCTAGACTCCGGGCATTCCTAATTCGCGGGACGCACGCAGATGGGCAGTTTCAGCATTTGGCATTGGATCATCGTGCTCGTGGTCGTCGTGCTCGTGTTCGGCACCAAGAAGCTGTCGAGCGTCGGCAAGGACCTGGGCGAAGGCATCAAGGGCTTCAAGAAGGGCCTCAAGGACGGTGACGAAACTCCGCCGCCGCCCTCGCAGCTGGGCAACGAGCGCCGCGAGAACGGCGAGACGCCACGCGAAGGCGCGCCGCAGGACAGCCAGCGCAAGGATTCCTGAGTCCGGCCCCGGCCGGCCCCGGCACCGCCATGTTTGACCTGGGTTTCAGCGAGCTGCTGGTGATCGCGGTCGTGGCCCTGGTGGTGCTCGGGCCCCAGCGGCTGCCCAAGGCCGCGCGCTTCGCCGGCCTGTGGGTGCGCAAGGCGCGCGCCCAGTGGTATTCGGTGAAGTCCGAGTTCGAACGCGAGATGGCCGCCGAAGACCTCAAGCGCAGCATCGGCGACCCGGCCCGCGACCTGCGCGGCGACGTCGAGGACATCCGCCGCGAGCTCGACGAAACCAGCGCCCAGACCGGCAGCGCCCTGCGCGAGGCCGAGGCCAGCGCCCGCGACGACGCCCGCCCGGCGCCGGACGATACGCGGGACACGCCCACCCAGCCCTCCCTGCTTCCCCCGCGCCGCGATGACTGACCCGGCCGAGCCGCGCGAAGAGAGCCTGATGGGCCACCTGCTGGAGCTGCGTTCGCGCCTGCTCAAGGGGGTGCTGGCGGTCGTGGTGGTCTTCCTGGCGCTGATGCCCTTCGCCAACGACATCTATGCCCGGCTCACGGCGCCGCTGCTGGCGGCCCTGCCCGCGGGGACCGCGCTGGTGGCGATCGAGGTCGCCTCGCCGTTCTTCATCCCGATCAAGGTGGCGTTTTTCGTCGCGCTGCTGCTGGCGATGCCGGCGCTGATCTACCAGGCCTGGGCCTTCGTCGCGCCGGGGCTGTACCAGCAGGAAAAGCGCATGGCCCGGCCCCTGCTGGTGGCGGCGATCGTGCTGTTCTACGTGGGCTGCGCCTTCGCCTACTACCTGGTGCTGCCGACGGTGTTCGCCTTCCTGGCCGGCACGACGCCCGACGGCGTCGCCTGGACGCCCGACATCAGCCAGGTCCTCGACTTCCTGCTGGTGATCTTCCTGGCCTTCGGCCTGAGCTTCGAGATGCCGGTCGCGGTGATGGTGCTGCTGCTGCTCGGGGTGGTGACGCCGGCGCAGCTGCGCGAGGCGCGCGGTTACGTGATCGTCGGCGTATTCGTGCTGGCCGCGATCATCACGCCGCCGGACGTGGTGTCGCAGATCATGCTGGCGGTGCCGATGTGGCTGCTCTACGAACTCGGCATCCTGATGGGCACGCTGCTGGCGCGGAAGCCCAAGGCCGCCTGAGCCATGCGCCCGACCGGGTTCTTTCGCCGCTACGCCGCATACAGCCTGGACCTGCTGGTGCCGGGGCTGGTGTCCGTGCCGATCCTGTGGAGCACCGGCCAGCGCATGCTCGCGCGCACCGAACTGCACATGGCCGAAGCCGAACTGCGCATGTTCGAACTGATGAGCCAGGCCGAGGCCGGCGGCGGACACGCCCTGGGCGGGATGCTGGAATGGGGCGCCGACCCGGCGCTGCGCTCGGCGCTGCTGGCCCTGGTGGCCGCCTGGCTGGAGGCCGCCGGCATCGCGGCGCTGGTGTTCGTGGCGCTCACGGCCCTGTGGTTCATCGCCTTCGAAGCCTCGCCCTGGCAGGCCAGCCCCGGCAAACGCCTGGCCGGCCTGCGCGTGGTGAAGGCCGATGGCGGCCGGCCCGGGGCCGGGCGCATTGCGGCGCGTTTTTTCGCCGGCGCACCGTCCTGGCTGCTGCTGCACCTGGGCCATGCGATGGCGGCGGTCCGTCGCGACGGCCGCGCCATGCACGACCTGCTGGCAGGCACGCGGGTGGTGCTGGCGCCAGAGGCCACGACGAAGATGCCGCGCTGGGCGCGCTACTGGCTGGCGGCCCAGGCGATCGTGCTGGTCGCCGCGCTGATGGCGGTGGCTGCGCAGTACCTGCTGCTGGCCGTGGAAGCCTGGAAGGTCCAGCAGCTCTAGACCGCGATCAGACCTCGAGCGTGCCCTGCGTCGGCGCGGGCGGCGCCGGTGCGTCGGCCAGGCCGAAGATCTCGCGCCAGCCGTGGTAGTAGAACGCGAACAGCATCGCGTACATGCCCAGCATCACCAGGAACATCAGCGGGAACAGCACCAGCACCATCAGCACCGGGCTGGCCATCGCCAGCAGCGCCAGCAGCAGGCCCAGCAACAGGCCGAGCAGCAGCATGGCGAAGAAGCCCGCGACCGTGAGCACCAGCGCGAAGCCCAGCAGCGGCAGGAAGTTGCGCAGCGCCGCGAGGGCGCCGGCGACCACCGCCGTCGCCACGTCCACGTCGCGCAGCGCGGCGGTGGCCAGCGCCAGCATCGAGGCATGCAGCCAGGTGGCCAGCACGATCGCCACCACCGGCAGCCACAGGAAGGCCGCCGGCGAGGTGTTTTCCATCAGCGCCTGCAGCGCCGCCATGTCGGGCTCGCCGCCGACCGGCGTGGACATGGCGATGGCGAAGTAGTCGCGGAAGAACTGGCCCAGCGGCGTCAGCATCAGCAGCGCCGCGATGCCCACGTACACCAGCGAGTACACCATCGAGGTCAGCACCAGGCGCTTGCCACCCTGGCCGCGGCCGTAGGCATTGAACACGTCGGTGGCCGAGGCCGGCTGGCCCCGGTCGGTGGCGTCGAGCACGCGGAACAGGCCGCCGACCAGCGGCGGCAGCACCACCCAGTTCACCACGGTGACCAGGGCCATCAGCACCATCGCGCCGGTCGGCGACGGCTGGGCCAGCACCTGCAGGAACATCTGGCCCATCGAAATGGCGCCGATGACCAGGATCATCAGCGCGACCGCGCCGAACAGCGCCTTCGGGTTGCGGCGGCCGACGTCGAGCGCCTTGCGCAGCCAGCGGAAGGGGGCGGCCATGCCGACGGTGGAGGGACTCATGGGCTCAGGCTCCGTTGCGGGCGCGCTGGCGCGCCAGGTGGATGAAGCGCCGCAGCACGCGGCGGGCCGTCGGGGTCGGGCGCACCGCGCCGGCGAGTTCGCGCGGACAGGTGCCTTCCTCGCGCAGGGCGTCCGCGCGGGCGCGGATGTAGCCCTTCATGACGCCGACGCTGAATTCGGGATGGAACTGCACGCCCCAGGTCGCCTCGCCCCAGCGAAAGGCCTGGCAATCGTCGCGGCCCGACGCCGCCAGCACGCGCGCACCCGGCGGCGGCCGGACCACGGTCTGCAGGTGGGTGGCCTGGGCCGGCACCTTGTCCGGAAATCCTTCGAACAGGGGGTCTTGCCCGGCACTGTCGGCCAGGTCGAGGCAGACGGTGCCCATCTCGCGGCCCTGCGGGTTGTCGCCGACCTCGCCCCCGAGCGCGTGGGCGATCAGCTGGTGGCCGTAGCAGATGCCGAACAGCGGGTGCCCGGCTTGGGCCGCGTCGCGCAGCCAGTCGGCCGTGCGTTCGGACCAGGGCTGGCGGTCGGTGACCATGGCGCCCGAGCCCGAGATCAGAACCCCGGCGTGGCCCGTCGGATCGGGCAGGTCCTCGCCCTCGAAAACCCGCACCATGCGCGACTCCCGGCCCGACAGGCCCGCGGCCACGCGGATCCAGTGGCCGAAACTGCCGTGGCGGCGAAGGCTCGGGACCGGATCGCCGGTTTCGATCAGCAGGAAGGATTTCATCAGGGCGTGGAAAGGCGATGGCGCAGGCGGCGGCTATACTAGCCTGCTTTGGACAGGGCGAAACCGCGATGACCGCACCCACCTTCCAGGAGATGATCCAGCGCCTGAACCAGTACTGGGGCGAGCAGGGTTGTGTCCTGGTGCAGCCGCTCGACCTCGAGGTCGGCGCCGGCACCTTCCACCCGGCCACCTTCCTGCGCGCGCTGGGCCCGGAGCCGTGGAATGCCGCCTACGTGCAGCCCTGCCGCCGCCCCACCGACGGCCGCTACGGTGAAAACCCCAACCGGCTGCAGCGTTATTACCAGTACCAGGTGGTGCTCAAGCCCAATCCCGACGACATCGTCGAGCGCTACATCGGCTCGCTGAAGGCGCTGGGCATCGACCCGCTGGTGCACGACCTGCGCTTCGTCGAGGACAACTGGGAATCGCCGACGCTCGGCGCCTGGGGCCTGGGCTGGGAGGTCTGGCTCAACGGCATGGAAGTCACCCAGTTCACCTATTTCCAGCAGGCCGGCGGCCTGGAGTGCCGCCCGGTGACCGGCGAGATCACCTACGGTCTCGAGCGCCTGTGCATGTACCTGCAGAACGTCGACAACGTCTTCGACCTGGTCTGGACCGTCGGCCCCGACGGCACCCCGGTGCACTACCGCGACGTCTACCACCAGAACGAAGTCGAGCAGAGCACCTACAACTTCGAACACGCCGACGTGGAAGAGCTTTTCCACCGCTTCGACGCCTGCGAGCGCGAGGCCCTGAAGCTGGTCGAACTGGGCCTGCCGCTGCCGGCCTACGAGCAGGTCTGCAAGGCCTCGCACAGCTTCAACCTGCTCGACGCCCGCCGCGCGATCTCGGTCACCGAGCGCCAGCGCTACATCCTGCGCGTGCGCACCCTGTCGCGCAGCGTGGCCGAAGCCTACTTCGCACAACGTGAGAAGTTGGGATTCCCCGGATTGAAGAGCAAGGAGGCCACCCATGGCTGATTTCCTGCCGCTGCTGGTCGAGCTGGGCACCGAAGAGCTGCCGCCCAAGGCCCTGCCCGAACTGGCGCAGGCCTTCCACGAGGGCGTGCTCAAGGGCCTGGCCGCGCGTCGCATCGTGGTCAGGGACGAGACCTCCGGCGGCGACCTGCCGACCGGCCCGCTGTACACGCCGCGCCGCCTGGCCGTTTACCTGCCGGCCGTGGCCACCCAGCAGCCGATCCAGCACAGCGAGGTCCTCGGCCCGTACACCAACATCGGCCTGGACGCCCAGGGCCAGCCCACCCCGGCGCTGCTGGGTTTCGCCCAGAAGAACGGCGTGGACTGGACCAAGCTCGACCGCGTCACCGACGCCAAGGGCATGCGCTTCGTGTTCCGCAGCTCGCGCCCCGGCGCGGCCACCTCGGAGCTGCTGGCCGAAATCGTCGCCGAGGCCCTGAAGGCACTGCCGGTACCCAAGCCCATGCGCTGGGGCGAGCGCGACTACGCCTTCGTGCGCCCGGCGCACTGGCTGGTGATCCTGTTCGGCCGCGAGGTCGCGCCCGGCGAGGTGCTGGGCCTGAAGTCCGACCGCATGAGCCGCGGCCACCGCTTCCACCACGCCAAGGGCGTGTGGCTCAACGAAGCCGGTGAATACCTGCAGGCGATGCGCGAAGCCAGGGTACTGGCCGACCCGCGCGAACGCCGCGAGCGCATCCGCGCCGAGATCAAGGCCGCCGCGAAGCAGGCCGGCGGCGAAGCGCGGGTTCCGCCGGCGCTGCTCGAGGAAGTGAACTGCCTGGTCGAATGGCCCAAGGCCGTGCTGTGCAGCTTCGACAAGGAGTTCCTGCGCGTGCCGTCCGAGGCCCTGGTGCTGACGATGGAGTCGAACCAGAAGTTCTTCCCGGTGATGGACGCCGAGGGCAAGCTCAGCGAGCAGTTCATCGGCATCGCCAACATCGAGTCCAGGGACCCGGACGAAGTGCGCAAGGGCTACGAGCGCGTGATCCGCCCGCGTTTCGCCGACGCTGCCTTCTTCTACGACGAAGACCTCAAGCAGGGCCTGGCCTCGATGGCCGAAGGCCTGGCCAGCGTCACCTACCAGCAGAAGCTGGGCACCGTCGCCGACAAATCGGCGCGGGTGGCGGCGCTTGCGCGCGAGATCGCCGGCAAGCTCGGCGTGTCGCCGGCCGAGGCCGAACGCGCCGCCAGGCTGGCCAAGGCCGACCTGCAAAGCCGCCTGGTCGGTGAGTTCCCGGAACTGCAGGGCACCGCCGGCCGCTATTACGCCGCCGCCGCCGGTGAACCCGAGGCCGTGGCCGCCGCCATCGACGAGGCCTACCAGCCGCGCTTCGGCGGCGACGCCATCGCGCCCTCGGCGCTGGGCCGGGTGCTGGCGGTCGCCGAACGCCTGGACACGCTGGCCGGTGGTTTCGCCGCCGGCCTCAAGCCGACCGGCAACAAGGACCCCTTCGCGCTGCGCCGCAATGCGCTGGGCCTGGCGCGCACGATCATCGAAGGCGAGCTCGAGCTGGAGCTGCCGGCGCTGGTCGACGCCGCCGCGAAGAACCTGCCGGCCGGCCTGTCGCTTGACCAGGCCGACCTGCTGGACTTCATCCTCGACCGCCTGCGCGCGTATTACGCCGACCAGTCGGTCCCGGGCCTGCAGTTCGACGCCGTCGCCGAAGTGCGGCCGGCGTCGCTGCTCGATTTCGACCGCCGCCTCAAGGCCATCGCCGAGTTCGCGCGCCTGCGCGAGTCGGGCGCCCTGGCGGCCGCCAACAAGCGCATCCGCAACATCCTGCGCAAGGTCGAGACGCCGATTCCCGACAGCGTGGACGCCGGCAAGCTGGCCGAACCCGCGGAACAGGCCCTGCACGAGGCCCTGGCCTCGGCCCTGGCCGACACCGACCCGATGCTGGCGCAGCGCGACTACGTCGGCACGCTCAAGCGCTTGGCGAAACTGCAGGCACCGGTGGACAACTTCTTCGACCGCACCATGGTGATGGCCGACGACACCGCGCTGCGCGACAACCGCCTGGCCCTGCTGCGCGGCGTTGCCGACCGCTTCGCCACCGTCGCGGCGGTCGAACAGCTCTCGGCCGGCTGAGCAGCAACCCAACGCCGTCACGCCGATGCAACGGCGTGGCGGCGGGCTGCGGTTATGCTGGGGCGGTGACGCCACTCCGCCAGCCCACTTCGCTGCTGCCGGCTGCCCTGCTGGCCCTGTTCCTGATGTTGCCGGGACTGCCGGCGGCCGCGCTGGAGCTGCGCGCGGTCGAGGTGCGCGGCCTGACCGACGAGGCCGAAATCGCGAACGTGCGCGCGGCCCTGTCGCTGGTGGCGCTCGACGCCCGCCAGCGCGCCGACCTGGGCGAGGGCCAGCTCGACTACCTGCTGCGCCAGGTGCCGCGCGACGTGGCCCGGGGCCTGGAACCCTTCGGGTACTACGAAACCGAAGCCGAATCCGACGTTCGCCGCGACGGCGAGGCGGTGACCGTCCTCGTCACCGTGCGTCCCGGCGAGCCGGTGCGGGTGGACGAACGG
The DNA here is from genome assembly GCF_041919775.1 of Arenimonas sp. GTDB lineage: Bacteria > Pseudomonadota > Gammaproteobacteria > Xanthomonadales > Xanthomonadaceae > Arenimonas. The sequence continues at coordinate 58,927 of NZ_JAYRTE010000008.1, forward strand.
GAAATCAGGATCACCGGCGAAGCCGGCGCCGACGAAGCCATCACCCGCCGCCTTCGCTGGCTGCGTCCCCGCACCGGCCAGCCACTGCGCCACGACCTGTACGAAGCCTCCAAGGCCACCATCGACGCGCTGCTGCGCGAACGGGGCTATTTCGACGCCCGCCAGCTGATCCACCGGGTCGAGGTTGATCGCGGAGAAGGCCTGGCCGACATTTTCCTGACCTGGGAGTCGGGTGAACGTTATCGCCTGGGCGAAGCCGGCTTCAGCGGCCACCCGTTCCGCGAAGGCCTGCTGGAAAAACTCGTCGACTGGGAGCCGGGCACGCCCTACACCCAGTCGCGGGTGGTGGACCTGCAGCAGCGGCTGGCGGCGCTGGACTACTTCGCCGGCATCGACGTACGTGCCGAACCGGTGGACGGCAGCACCCTCGTGCCCGTCGACGTCCGGCTCACGCCGGCCAAGCGCAGCGTCTACAGCGCCGGCCTGCGCTATTCCACCGACCGGGGCGCCGGCATCACCGGGGGCCTGGAACGTCGCTGGGTGAACGATCGCGGCCACAAGCTGGCGGCGGCGCTTGAACTCGCGCAGCGCGGCAACGAGGCCAACGTCGCCTATCGGATTCCCGCGTTCGCCTGGCTCGCGGGCTGGTACACGGCCAGCGCCAGCCTGCGCCAGGACCCGGTCGACTTCATCGATTCGGAGGTGCTGGAAGTGGCCGGCACCCGCAGCGGCCAGCTCGGCGACTGGAACCTGGTGGCCGGCCTGCACTTCCGGCGTGAACGCTTCGACGACCCTGCCACCGGCAACGCACTGGCGTATTCGACGCTGGTGTATCCGCAGCTCAGCGCCACCTGGCGCGTCGCCGACGATCCGCTTTACCCGCGCCGCGGGCATTCGCTGCACGTGGAGCTGCGCGGCGGCCATACCGCCATCGGTTCGGACATCGACTTCCTGCAGGCGCGCGCCGAGGCCAGCTGGGTGCGCTCGCTGGACTGGCGCAACCGCATCCTTCTGCGCGCCGAACTGGGCACCACGCTCACCGACGACTTCGACCCGTTCCCGCCGCTGCTGCGCTTCTACGCCGGCGGCGACCAGAGCGTGCGTGGTTATGGCCATCGCGACATCGGCGAACCCTTCACCGGCCTCGACAACCGGCGATACGTGATCGGCGGCAAGCACCTGGTCGTCGCTAGCGTCGAGTTCGAGCGCATGTTCACCCGCGAATGGGGCGGTGCGGTGTTCGTGGACGCCGGCGACGCCTTCGACGACTTCGGCGCCGATGCCTTCGACGTACAGGTCGGCGTGGGCGTGGGCCTGCGCTGGCGCTCGCCGGTCGGCCCGGTGCGCCTTGACCTGGCGCACGGCCTGGGCGATGACGCGCAGGACGCGATCCGCCTGCACCTGACGATCGGGCCCGACCTGTGACGGCGCGCGAAGCCACCACCACGAGCCGTCGCCGCTGGCCGCGCCTGCTGGGACTGGCGGTGCTGGCCCTGTTGGTCGCGCTGGCGCTCGCACTGGGCTGGCTGCTGGCGACCGGCGGCGGTCGCGACACCACGCTGTCGTGGCTGCAGTCGCGCCTGGGCGAAGACGCGCTGGCCTGGGATTCCGCCGAAGGCACCCTCGGCGGCAAGCTGGTCCTGCACGGCGTGCGCTGGCAGGGCGAGGGCGTGCGGGTCAGCGCCGACCGCCTGCTGCTTTCGCCGCGACCGGGCGCCCTGCTTACCGGCGCGCTGCGCCTTGATGCCCTCGAAGCCGACGCGGTGCACGTGTGGCTGGCGCCCGAACCGGAACAGGCGCCGGAGCCGTGGACCGGCTGGCCCGAGATCCTGCCCGCCATCCCCCTGCCCTTCGAGCTGTCGGCGCAGACGGCCACCGTGGCCGGCCTGCGCATCACCCGCGGCGACGAACCGCTGTTCGCGATGGACAGCCTCTCGGCCGACGACCTGGCCTTCGAGCAGGAGGGCCTGCGCGTCGGCCAGCTGCGCGGCGACGGCGACTGGGGCGAGGCCCGCCTGCAGGGCCATTATTTCCCCGCCGACGGCTTTCGCACCGAACTCGATGGACGGCTGCGGCTGGTGGCCCCCGAAGGCGAGGAAGACGCGCAGGTCCAGCTTTCGCTGCGCGGCGACGTGGACACCATGCGCGCCGAAGCCAGCGGCACGGCCGGCGGCCGCTGGAGCCTGGTGGCGGCGATCGAAGACGGCCGTTCCCGCCAGGCCTGGACGATCGATGCACAGGGCGAACAGATCGCGCCGCATTGGTTCGGCGCCGACCCGGCCAGCGCGCCGCTCGATGCCGTGGTCGCGCTGGCAGGCGAAGGCGATACCGGCCGCGGCCGCATCGCACTGAGCCAGGGCGATACCGATCTGGCGCTGGAGGACCTGCAGGCCCGGTTCGCCGGCGCCGGCCTGGCGCTGGACGACGGCCGGCTGCTGACGCCGGCCGGCGAACTCACCGTCCAGGGCGCCTGGGATCCACTTGCCGAACAGCCGATTTCGCTTACCGCCAATGCCCAGGCCCTGCAGTGGGCCCCGGCCGACGGCGGCGCGACGGTGCAGGCCGCCGGCACGCTGTCCGTGCAGGGCCTGCCCGAAGACTGGCACGCGACGCTCGATGCCACCCTGGTCCGCGAAGGCGAACAGGCCACGCTTCGCGCCACCGGCCAGGGCGACACCCGCGGCGTGCGGCTCGAGGAGCTGGCGATGCGCACGCCCGGTGGCCGCCTCGCCGGCCAGGGTCGCGTGGACTGGCAGCCGGCGCTGGCGATCAGGCTTGACGCCCGCCTGGACGACTTGGATCCGGGCTACCTGCTGCCCGACTACCCCGGCGCGATCAGCGGCGACCTGCGCGTGGACCTGCGCCAGGCCGACGCCGGCTGGACCGGCGACCTCGCCCTTTCCGACCTGCGCGGCACGCTGCGCGGCCGTCCGGTCTCCGGCCAGGGCACGCTGGCCTGGCAGGGCGAGTCCGGCCAGCTGGCGACTGCGCTGTCTCTGGGAGAAAGCCGGCTCCGCGCCGAAGGCCGCATCGGTGCCACGCTGGCGCTGGACGTTTCGCTGCGGCCGCTTCGCCTGGCCGATCTTGCCGAAGGCGCCGGCGGTGAATTGCAGGGAAGCCTTCGCATACTTGGCCCGCGTGCGGCCCCGGGCCTGGTGGCCGACCTGCAGGCCAGCAAGCTGCGCTGGGGCGAGCTGCAGCTCGACGCCGGCAGCCTGCGCGGCGAACTGCCCGCCGACAGCGGCACGGGCAGCCTCGTGCTGGACGGCACCGACCTGCGCTACGGCGAGCCCCGCATCCAGTCCCTGACCCTGCGCGCCGACGGCCACCAGCGCGACATGGCCCTGCGCCTAGAGGCACGCAGCAACGACCTGCAGCTGGCACTGGAAAGCAGCGTGCGCCTTGAAGGCGGAAGCCGTCGCGGCGAACTTCGCGCGTTCTCGCTCGACGCGCCGCGCGCGCCGGCCCTGGCCCTGCGCGAGCCGGCGGCCTGGTCCTGGACCGACGGCAGCCTCCGCCTCGAGCCGGCCTGCGTCACCGGCGAAGGCAGCGGTTTCCTGTGCCTGCAGGCCGACCGCGGCCTGTGGCGCGCCGACGGTGAACGCATCCCGTTGGCCCTGGCCCAGCCCTGGCTGCCCGACGCCGGCGTGCCCCTGCGCCTGGACGGCGAGCTGGCTCTCGACGCCGAGCTGCGAGAGGGCCGCAGCGGCTGGAACGGCGAACTGCGCATCGCCAGCGCGGCCGGCGGCCTGGCCACCGAGGCCAGCGCCGGCCGCCGCAGCCTGTTCGCCTACCGCGACCTCCAGGTCACTGCCCTCGTGGAGAACGGGTCGGTGGACGCCCGCGCCAGCGCCGCGCTGAACGAACAGGGCAGCCTGCTAGCCGAAGTGCGCGCCGATGCCGGCGACGAGGGCGCCGTGTCGGGCCAGCTGGCGCTGCGCATGCAGGACCTGACCTGGCTGGAACTGCTGTCACCGGACATCGTCGAACCGACCGGCCGGCTCGAAGGCCGGATGCAGTTCTCCGGCACGCGCGCGGCGCCGCGCCTGGAAGGCCGGCTGGCCCTGCGCGAGCTCGCCACCGAACTTCCGGCCCTGGGCCTGGCGCTGGAAGGCGGCCGGTTCGACCTGCAAAGCGCCGCCGACGGCAGCGCCGTGCTGAGCGGCCGGGTGCAGTCGGGCGACGGCGTGCTGCAGGTGGACGGCTCGCTCGACCTGGCGCGCGAACAGCCGCTGGAACTGGCCCTGACCGGCGACCGGGTCACCTTCTCCGATACGCCCGACCTGCAGCTGGTGGCCAGCCCGGCCCTGGTGGTGGCGATGGGCGACGAGCGCCTGCGCGTCGGCGGCCGCATCGAAGTCACCCGGGCCCGGGTCAACCTCGAAGCCCTCGACGGCGGCGCCGTCGAACCCTCGCCCGACGTCGTCCTGGTCGACGCCGACGTGCCGCGCGACACCGGCCCGGTGCTCGACCTGGCGGTGCACATCGCGCTGGGCGACGACGTGCGCCTGCGTGGCTTCGGCCTGGACGGATCGCTCGCCGGCGGGCTCGACATCCGGCAGGCGCCGGGCCGCCCCGCCCTGGCCACCGGCACGCTGCAGGCCAGCGGCCGCTACCGCGCCTACGGCCAGGACCTGGACATCCGGCGTGCGCGCCTGGCCTACAGCGGCAGCCCGGTCGACAACCCGGCGCTCGACATCCTGGCGGAACGCCGGCGCGGCGAAGTCACCGTCGGCGTGCAGGTGCGCGGCCGGGCGCTGAGTCCGGTGACGACGATCGTCTCGACGCCGGCAATGGACACCAGCGAAGCGCTGAGCTGGCTGGTCTTCGGGCGCCCGCTGCAGTCGACCAGCGCCAACGAGTCGAGCCAGCTGGAAGCCTCGGCGCTCGCCCTGGGCGTCGGCGGCAACCTGCTGGCCCAGCAGATCGGCGACGGCCTCGGCCTGGACAGCGCCGGCGTCGAGGACAGCCGCGCCCTCGGCGGCGCCACCTTCACCGTCGGCAAATACCTGTCACCGCGCCTGTTCCTCGGCTACGGCATCTCGCTGGTGGGCCGCGGCCAGGTGGTCACGCTCAAGTACCTGCTGTCCCGGGGCTTCGACATCACCATCGAATCGGGCACCGAATCGGCCGCATCGCTCAACTGGCGCACCGAGCGCTGATCGCAGGCTAGGATGTGGGCCGGGGGGAAACGATGACGAACGAGCAGGTACTGTCCATGCAAGCGGACCGGTGGCGGCCATGGCTGCTGCATCCGCTGCTGCTGTTGCTGTGGCTGGGCAGCTTCCTGCTGGCGGCCGCGCTTGAACACGCGCCGCATGCCAGCCTCTGGTTCCCGCCCGCGGCGGTCACCTTCGCCGGGCTCTACTGCGTGGGCTGGCGCGCGGCGCCGGCGATCTTCCTCGCCTGTGCGCTGGGTACCTGGCTGACCGAAGCCGCCAACCAGGACGGCGTGCGACTGGATGTGCTGGCCTCGTCGAGCCTGGTGTTCGCGCTGGTCCACACCGGCGCCTACGCGCTGCCGGCGATGGTGCTGCGGCGGCTGGCGCCGTCGGCGCTGTCCGAACTGACCCTTCGGGCGGTTTCGCAGTTCCTGGTGCTCGGTGCGCTGGGCGCGATGCTGGCCGCCGTGCTGGGCGGGGTCGGCCTGCAGAAGACCAACCTGCTGCAGGCGCCCGATCTTTTCGAACTCGCTTCGGCGTGGTGGATCGGTGACTACGCGGCCCTGGTGACCCTGGCCCCGGTGCTGGCGCTGCTGCTGCGCTGGGTCGGTGGAGACGGCAGCGTGCGGCGTTTTCCCGCCTTCGAATGGGGGCAGTGGCGCTTTCGCAGGACCGCGGCTGGCAAGCTGGCCCTGCTGTTCCTGGCGACCCTGGCCATCCTGGTGGGCTACCTGGAGTTCTCCAACAGCCGGGCGCTGCTGGTCGTGCTGGTGCTGCCGGTGGTACTTCAGCTGTGGATCGTGCACACCGAGAACCTGGCCAGCGCCCAGCTGGGCATGCTCGGCTTCAGCCTGCTGACGGTCGGGGCGGCCGCTGGCTTCAACGTCGGCGAGGATGCCCTGATCCTGCAGTTCGCCGCGATCAGCCTGGCCGCCAATTCCTACCTCAGCCTGGCGGCGCCGGCGCTCTACGCCGCCAATGAACGCCTCCGCGACCAGGTCAGCCATGACGGCCTGACCGGCGCGCTGAGCCGGGCCTGGTTCGAGGACCGCGCCGCCCTGGAGCTGGCCAATGCCTCGCGGCAGGGACGACCCTCGTCGATCGTGATGCTCGACGTCGACGGGCTCAAGGAGCTCAACGACACGCAGGGACACGCCGTCGGCGACCTGGCGCTGCGCGAACTGGTGGTGCGCTGCAAGGCCTGCCTGCGCGGCGAAGATTTCATCGGGCGCCTGGGCGGCGACGAGTTCGCCATTTTCCTGCCCGGTGCCGACGAGACGAAGGCCAGCGAAGTCGTACGGGCCATCCGCGCCCAGCTCGAAGCGGGCGCACGGCAATCGCCGGACAACCTGGTCGCCGCGAGCTTCGGCATCGCGAGCACGACCGACTCCTCGCCGTCGCTGTCCCGGCTGCTGCAGGCCGCCGACCAGGCCATGTATGCCGAAAAGCGGGGACGGCGACGGACGCCGTGAGCCAGGGCCTGGGTGGCCACCTCCCGGGACATCAACGACGCTTGTAGCGCATTCCCTTCACCCGCGTCGCATCGAACACCAGGGCAGGCACGCGGCCAGACTCGTCGCGCTCGAAGCGCGTCGTGTAGATGGACGGCCCCTTGAACACGTCGCTTTCATCGGTAGGCTCGAGCCTTTCCTCGGCCATGCCCCGGCTGGCAACGAACACCTGGCTGCCCTCCACGCGCACGTAGAGCACGGCGTCGATGTCCTCGCCTTCGTACGTGCCGGCGTAGGCCACTGCCCGGGCGGCCGTCGGTCCCGCCGGTGGCGTCCAGCGGAACAGGTCGTCGCCGCCGGAGGTATTGGTGGTGATGTCCCAGGCCGACATCATCATGTCTTCGCCGCCGGGCCTGAAGGTGACCACATAGGTGGACCCTTCGAACTCGGACGTGAACCGGCCGTCACCCACCGGCGTCAGCAGGGGCAGGGGCGCGCGGCCCTGCGGCGTTACCTCGAGGGAGTCGCCGGCGACGCGGATGGTCGACCTGTAGTTGCCGCGCGCGTTGCGGTACTCACCCGCATAAACCTGCAGTTCCGAGGCGGTCAGTTTCACGGGCGGCCCTGGCTTGGCGATGGCTTCCGGGGCCACGTCTGCCGGCGGCGCGGCGGCTTCCCCAGGGTCGGCGGGACCCACGTACAGCCGCGCCACCTCCGGGCCGAAGCTTTCCATGCCCGGATAGACGTTGCACAGCGTCGCCACCGACAGCGCCGTGCCGGGCACCTGCACCAGCCAGGTGTAGTCGCCGACGCCGTGGTAGGCCACCAGCGGAATGCCGCGGTAGTCGCGCCGGAACACGCCGAAGGAGAACGACGCCTGCCCGGCATCGGCCGCGCGCGGCGGTGCACCTTCCTCCAGGGCCTCCAGCATCTTCGACAGTCCGCGTGCGGGGTCGCGCAGCGCGGCGTCCCAGCGGACCAGGTCTTCGAGGTTGGTGGTGACCGAGATGCCGCCGGTCGGGCTTCGGCGATACGCGAGCACCCTGCCGCCGCCGTCCCCGCTGGCCTGGTTGAACAGCGCGTGCCCCGGGTACACGGGGGCCTGGCTGGCGCCGATGCGGGTGGTGTCCATGCCCAGCGGCCCGAGCAGCTTCGCGTGCAGGTAGTCGTGCAGGGAGCTGCCGGTCTTTCGCTCGACGAGGATCGTGAGCAGGCCGTAGTCGGTGTTGCTGTACATCTGGCCCTGGCCCGGCGCGAAGCCGAGTTTTCCCCAGCGATGCAGGACACGGAAGAACTCGTCTTCCGACACCGGGGTTTCCATGGAGTTGAACGCCGGATCGAGCACGCCGTAGTCGGCCAGGCCGCTGGTGTGGTGCAGCAGCTGGCGCACGGTGACGGCCGAGGCGTAGGCAGGCAGCTCGGGCACATGCTTGCGCACGGCGTCGTCCAGCCCCAGCTGGCCGTCGCGGGCCAGCATGGCCACGGCCAGCGCGACGAAGACGCGCGCTTCCGAGTACGGCAGCCAGTGGCTGGTGGCGGCGGTTCGCTCGACCCCCAGCGCGACGTCCGCCATGCCGTAGCTCTTCTGGAAGATGAGCTTGCCGTCGTCGATGACGGCGACGCTGCAGCCGGGGGTGGACCGGCTGTCGTAGCGCGCGAACACCGCGTCGATCGCTTCCTCCGAAGGCGACAGGCGGACCACGCCGGCCTGGGCCTGGGCGGCCATCAGCGTGGTGCACGCCACGAGGAGGAACACGGCACGGCGATTGCGCGGGATCTTCATGGCCTGGCCCTTGCTGTCGGAATCCTGATGACAGGCTTCAACGCGGACGGGCAGGCTCAGCGGCCGGCCGGGGCTGAAGGGCGGGCAAATCGGGACTGAAGTCCCTCCCACAGGGCAACGAAAAAGGCCGCCCGGGTGGGCGGCCTTCGTCGTGCAACAGGAAGCGTGCGGATCAGAAGTCGATGCGCAGGCCCAGGCTGCCGCTGTTGCGCTCCTGCTGGTCGTCGCTGAAACGGCCGCTGTAGGCCAGGAACGCGGTCATGTTGTCGCTGACCTGCCAGTTCAGGCCCAGGTCGGCGCTGATCCAGTCCTTGGACGGGGTGAAGCCCGGCATGGTGAAGCGGCCCGGCATCGAGTTCGAGCCGGCATTCACGAACAGCTGCTCGTCCTCGGATTCCTCGTTGTGCGCCACGCGCAGGAACGGACGGATCGCGCCGGCCTTGCCCATCAGCTGGTAGCCGATGCGGGTGACCATCGAGTCGCGGTCGAAGGACGAGTAGTTCATCGCCGTGGCGCTGCCGCTGTCCTCGGCGAAGGCGTCGACTTCCTGCTGCACCCACGAGGCGCCCACGAACGGGCCGTGCTGCATGCTGCCCATCTCGAACAGCCAGCCCAGGCCGAGCTCGGCGCCGAACAGCGAGGCGTTGGTGGAACCTTCCTCCTCGCGCATCGACGGGCCGAGCACGATGCCGCGGCTGACGTCGATCGAGGTGCTGCCGCCGCTGACCGCGCCGTGCAGGTAACCGCCGCCGCCGAAGGTCAGCGTGCCGTTGAGCGAGGCGATGACCGCGCGGCCGTCGACTTCGCCCATGCCGGTGTCGGTGTCATGGTTGCCCAGGGTGATGCCGAAGCCCCAGTAGGCGTTGTCGGTGATGCGGTGGTTGGCACCGACCGACAGGCTCAGCACGTCGGCCTCGGCGCCCGGCACGGCGGCGCTGGCGTCGAAGTCCTGCTGGCCGTACTGCACGGTGGCGTAGCTGCGCACGCTGCCGGTGGCCCGGTCGAGCTGGAAGTCCGACAGCATTTCGTCGGTCATCGCGCGCACGTGGTTTTCATTGATCTGCACGCCCGCTTCGCCGGCCATCGAGAACTGCACCGGCGCGGCGATGGTGGACATCACCACGTTGGCCAGCATCGCGTGGGCGGCGCCGGTCGGGTGCACCCCGTCGGCGAACAGGTAGGTTTCGTTGGTGCCCGGCGCGTAGCCGGCCGGCAGGCCGGAACCGTTCGGGCCGCAGGCGATCGAGCTGGGCGGGTTGCAGGCGGTGCCGGTGACGTTGGTGAAGCCGTAGCGGCCCGGATCGGACACGATCTCGGCGATCAGACCGAAGGTGTTGATCGGGATGATGCCGTCGCCGAGCTGCTCGAGGCCGGCGTTGAGCGCGCTGTTGTAGACCACCGTGATCTGCGACACCGACGAGGCGTTCGGCGTCGAGCCGAACTGCGGCGTGGCGCCGAGGTTGGGCAGGTTGTAGACGATGATGTAGTTGGCGCCGGCGGCCTGCAGGCGGCCGATCTGCTGCACGTAGGCGGTGGCGGCGGCGACGGTGTTGGCCTGGGCGTTGGCCGGGGCCAGAGTCAGCGTGGCGAAGATGTCGTTGGCGCCGCCCCAGATGCTGTAGAGCGCGTTCGGATCAGCGCTGCCGCCGGTGAGGGCGAGGTACTGGCTGACCTGGTCGCTGATGCGCGGCACCGGGTTGAGGCACAGGCCGACCGGATTGACGCAGGCGCCGCCCCAGGCGAAGTTCGGGCCGCCCGACAGCGAGTTCAGGCCGGACAGGCCGAAGGCCGCGGCGATGATCTCGGCCGCGACCGGATCGGGATTGGTGGTGAAGCTGTTGCCCGGGGGCAGGCCCTGCGCCTGGGCGATGTTGCCCGAGTCGCTGAGGCTGTCGCCGAACACGTAGAAGCCGGTGAACTGCTGGGCCTGCGCGGCGCCGGAGAAACCGAGCGCGAGTGCGAGCGCACCGGCGAGTTTGTGGGAACGGGGCATGTGAGACTCCTTGGAAAACTGGGACTTGTTGATGGCCACGTGCCCAGGGTCTCCTTCGCGCGCACCGCGGTCCGGCACGCGCGCCCTCCCTTGAGCCGCTGCCCGCCACATTAATGCAAAGGCCCCGCCCATACCACCGGGTAGGGTCAGGGCGCCACCCGTGCGCCGCGCAGCCGCGGGCTGCCGTCCACCACTTCGGTCCAGGCCAGCCAGGCCTGGCCGTCGCGCAGCTGCAGGCGCGGGAAGCCGGTGCCGCGACCGCGGCCGGCCAGGTCGGCCACCTTCAGCCGCAGCGATTCGCTGGCCAGTCCATGGTCGTGCCGGGCCAGCCACAGCGACTGCCGGCCGCCGCGCTCTTCGATCCAGGCCGTCCAGACGCCATCGCCATCGGCGGCCACGTCGACCCGGCCCTGCACGAAGTCCCCGGCCACCAGCGTCAGCGGCGCCCTGAACCCGCGGCCGCCGTCGTCCGAATGCGCCAGGCGCAGCGCCGGGGTGCCACCGGCCGCGGTATACCAGGCCACCCAGGCCTGGTCGCCCCGGGCGGCGATCGCCGGGCCGTTCACCGGGCAGGCCGGCATCATCCAGTTGTCGGCGTGCACGATAACCGGCGTCTGCCACTTGCCGCCTTCGAAACGCGCCACCGCGATGTCGCGGATCTCGCCTTCGGCGCGATCGCGGTACGCCAGCAGGACCGTGTCGCCGACCCGGGCGCTGTCGGTCTGGCAGCAGTCGCAGGTGCTGGCGTCGAGCTGGCTGTCGGACTGTTTGCCGCGGGCGTTGAAGACCGCGGCGCGCAGCGTCATCGCGCCGCCGTGGCCGTCATGCCCGCCGTGCCCGCCGCCGCCGGTGTGGCGGCCGTCGAGCCAGGCGATGCCCAGGCCGCCGCCGGGCTGCGGCCAGAGCGTGGCGAAGCCGTGTTCGGTCTCGGTGCCGTCGTCGTGCACGGGCGGCATCTGTCGCCATGTCTTGCCGCCATCCTGCGAGGACTGCAGCCGCACGTCATAGGCATAGGGCGCGTCGCCGTTCTTCACCAGCACGTGGGCCCAGAGGCTGCCGTCGTCGAGCACCTGCAGCGCCGGGAAGTCGGCCCAGTTCACGAACCATTTGTCGCTTTCGGCCACCATGCCGACCGGCGACCAGGCGCCGGCCTTGTCGTAACGCGCGAAAGCCAGGCGGTGGCCGCCGCCCTGACGGCGCTCGATCCAGCTCAGCACGAGGTCGCCGTCGGGAGCCGAGGAAAGGTTGGGCTGGGCCGAGCCCGCGGGCGCCGGCAGCGACCAGTCCGATACCGTGGCGGCCTGCAGCGGCAGGGCGAATATCAGCAAGGCGGCGGCGGGCAGCTTCATGCCGCCAATCTAGCCTTCCGGGGCGTCTGCGTCACCGTGGCGGTAGCCGAAGTGTTCGTGCAGCGCTGCCAGCTGCGTGCGGAAACGCCGCGCCTCCCAGGCCAGCAGGCGCCAGCCCAGGTCCAGCAGCAGCGCGAAGCCCAGGCCGCCGATGATGCCGCCCACCACGAGCGCATTGATATGCGTCCCGACCACGCTGGCGCCCTCGCCGTAGCCGGTGAGGCCGATCAGCCAGGCGCCCAGGCGATGGGTGGCGTAATAGATCGGCCCGAGCGTCAGCGGGTTGGTGACCATCTGCAGCGCCGCCATCACCGTCAGGTTGCCGCGCAGCCAGATCGCCAGCGCCAGCCCGATCGCCAGCTGCAGGCCGTAGACCGGCATCAGTGCCACCACCGCGCCGGTGTACAGCGACACCATCACGTGCTGGCGTTTGAACGACCATAGGTAAGGACGCTTGCGCGCGGCTTCGGCGAACCACTTGATCACGGGGTAGCGCGCGACGTTGGCGCGCCGCGGCAGCGGCCGCAGCCAGCGTCGCAGGCGACGGCGGCGTGCGAGCCAGCGCCGGTGCAGCGGATGCGAACGGACGGGCATGGCCGGGACGCGCCGCCTCAGGCGACGCGGCGGCCCTTGCGCCGGGCCAGCTGCACCAGCAGCAGCGAGATCGCGGCCGGGGTCATGCCCGGGATGCGCTGGGCCTGGCCGATGGTTTCCGGCCGCACGCTGGCCAGCTTGCCCTGCAGTTCAGCCGACAGCCCGGGCAGGCCGGCGTAGTCGAAGTCGCCGGGGATGCGCGTCTCTTCGTGGCGGCGCTGGCGCTGGATTTCCTCGTTCTGGCGATCCACGTAGCCGGCGTACTTCACGCCGATCTCGACCTGCTCGGCCACCGCCGGGTCGTGCACGCCGGGGCCCAGCGAAGGCAGGCGGCGCAGCGCGGCGTAGTCGAGCTCGGGCCGCTTCATCAGGTCGAGCGCGGTGCACTCGCGGCTGAGCACGACGCCGGTGCCGGCCTCGAGCTCGCGCGCCAGTTCGCCGCCGGGCGTGGCCCAGATGGCCTTGAGCCGCGCGGTTTCGGCTTCGACGGCTTCTGCCTTGCGCGCGTAGGCGGCGAAGCGCGCCTCGTCGACCAGGCCCAGTTCACGCCCGATGGGAGTCAGGCGCGCGTCGGCATTGTCCTCGCGCAGCTGCAGCCGGTATTCGGCGCGGCTGGTGAACATGCGGTAGGGCTCGGTGGTGCCGTGCGTGACCAGGTCGTCCACCAGCACGCCCAGGTAGGCCTGGTCGCGGCGCGGCGACCAGGCCTCGCGCTGCTGCACCTGGCGTGCGGCGTTCAGGCCGGCGAGCAGGCCCTGGGCCGCCGCCTCTTCGTAGCCGGTGGTGCCGTTGATCTGGCCGGCGAAAAACAGGCCGGCCACGGCCTTGGTTTCCAGCGAGGCCTTCAGGCCACGCGGGTCGAAGTAGTCGTATTCGATGGCATAACCAGGACGCGTGATCACGGCGTTTTCGAAGCCGCGCATCGTGCGCACCAGCTCAAGCTGCACCTCGAAGGGCAGCGAAGTGGAGATTCCGTTGGGGTAGATCTCGTGCGTGTCCAGGCCCTCGGGCTCGACGAACACCTGGTGCGAGGCCTTGTCGGCGAAGCGCACCACCTTGTCCTCGATGCTCGGGCAGTAGCGCGGGCCCACCCCTTCGATCTCGCCGGCGTACATCGGCGAACGGTCCAGGCCGCCGCGGATCACCTCGTGCGTGCGTTCATTGGTGTGCGTGATGAAACACGACACCTGCCGCGGGTGCTCGTGCACGCTGCCCAGGAACGAGAACACCGGGCGCGGGTCGTCGCCGGGCTGTTCGGCCATCACCGAATAATCGAGGCTGCGGCCGTCGATGCGCGGCGGCGTGCCGGTCTTGAGCCGGTCCACCACGAAGGGGCCGTCGCGCAGGCGCTCGGCCAGGGTGGTCGCCGGCGCCTCGCCGGCGCGGCCACCGGGGTGGTTGCGCAGGCCGACGTGGATCCGGCCGGCCAGGAAGGTGCCGGCGGTCAGCACGACGGCGGGCGCCGTGAAGCGCAGGCCGGACTGGGTGATCGCGCCACGGACCTGGCCGTTCTCGATCACCAGGTCGTCCACCGCGGCCTGAAACAGCGTCAGGTTCGGCTGGTTCTCAACCATCCGCCGGATCGCCGCCTTGTACAGCGCGCGGTCGGCCTGGGCGCGGGTGGCGCGCACGGCCGGGCCCTTGCTGGCGTTGAGCGTGCGCCACTGGATGCCCGCCTGGTCGGCGGCGCGGGCCATGGCGCCGCCCAGGGCGTCGATCTCGCGCACCAGGTGGCCCTTGCCGATGCCGCCGATGGCCGGGTTGCAGCTCATCTGCCCGACCGTCTCGATGCTGTGGGTCAGCAGCAGCGTGCGCGCACCGGCCCGCGCGGCCGCGAGGGCCGCTTCGGTGCCGGCGTGGCCGCCGCCGATGACGATCACTTCATAGCTGAGCATGGTCGGGATCCGTGGGAGGGCCGCGATTATCCGCCGTCATCGGGCGGGGTGCACCCGTGGCGGGCGTTGGCACGGTTTCTGCTTTAACTCCAAGGCACCTGCCGCGGCCAACGCCGGGGGGCGTCGACCAGACTGAACAGGGGCTGGTCAGGCGCGCGGTAGGGATGCCAGGGCCTGGCGCTCCCGGGGGGGAGCGCCAGGCCCTTTTTTTTTGCGTGATTCCAGCGATCCGGCAAGTTCACGGCGCTGCAGGGATAAAGTCGGCGCCCGGCGGGTCTTGGAACAGGGGGAATCCAGGGGACCTGATGCCGGGCGCCGAACAGGGGTCGGACCCACGCCCGCGTCACAACGTGACGCAAAGTGTCAGTCGGCGGCCGTAGGATGCGCTGCCCTCACGGGCGGTGCAATGCCATCGGACCGCCTCCGGACTAGCGTTCTTCGTCGGATGTTTCGTTTTGTGACGTGGGTCTCACTTGCGGTCGGGGGGCGGGACGCGGGGCGGCTGGCGCCTGCCGCGGTGCGGGTTTGGCCATCGGCGCCGCCCGCGGCGTTGGAGCGGCGTAGCGCGGCTGCGGAGCGACACGTGCCGGCGCCATCTGCTGCGAATAGCGTGCGCCCTGCGCCTGGCGGACTACCGGCTGCGGCTGGCTGATGGACTGGCGGGACTGCACGCGCACCGGTTCGGGATAGCGCATGCGCGGGCCCCCGGCCTGTGCCGGCGCCGGCTGCACCAGCGCGCGGGCGCGGGTCTCGGGCACGCGCTGGTAGCGCGTGGTGGGCTTGGGCATCGGCCGGACACTGGCTTCGTCCACCCGCGCGGGCTTGGCGTCCTGGCGCCGCGTTGGCGGGATCGCGCGCTCGCCCTGCACCGGGGGCCGGTAGGCCGGTTGCCCCGGCGGACGATAGACCGGCGCCGACTGTGCCGGCGGGATCCGGCCGGTCGGCTTGGGCATCGGCCGTGGCCGGTCGCGGCTGTAGTCCGGACGCGGGTAATAGCGCGGGCGATCGTGGCCCCGGTAGCCGCCGTACCAGCCCCAGTTGTTCCAGCCCCAGGTATTGCCGATCGAAAAGCTCCAGCCCGGCGCGTAGTGGTAGGGGTAGTACCCGCCCCAGGACGGCACGCAGCCGTAATAGCTGCGGCAGCGATAGCGGTCCAGGCCCCAGAACGGCGAATAGCCGTAACCGTAGCCATAGCCGATGCTGCTGCCGTAGCGGTAGTCGTAGTCGTACTCGTAGCTTTCGGCGCCGTAGTAGTAATCGCCTTCGCCTTCGTACGCCGGGTAGTAATAGCCGCCGTCGCGATAGACGGAGCGGTCACCGTAATAGCCGTCGCCATAGGTCGCGCAACCGGTGAGCGCGACCAACGGGACAAGCAGGGCCAGCAGGCGTTTCATGGCGTTTCCCCCAGTCATGCCGGGCAGTCTTGGCGCCAGGGGGTGAATACCCCCTTAACTCACCCGGTGTTCACGAGCGCGCCCGGACGGCGCGGCTCAGTCCAGCAGTCTCTCGAGCAGGTCGCGCGCATCCGGCGAGGCCAGACGGCCGTCCAGCGGCGCCAGCGCGGCGCGGGCCCGGGCCCGCAGCGGCTCGGCCCAGCGGCGCCAGCTTTCGAAGGCGCCCAGCAGCCGCGCCGCGACCTGCGGGCTGACCGCATCCAGCGCCGCCACCTGGTCCGCGACCAGCTGGTAGCCGGCTCCGTCCAACCGGTGGAAGGCCAGCGGATTGGAACGCGCGAAGCTGCCCACCAGGGCGCGCACGCGGTTGGGGTTGGCGGGTTTCCACCAGGGCGTGGCCATCAGCGACTGCACGTCGCCGAGCGCATCCGGATGCGGTCGCGTCGCGACCAGGGCCACCCACTTGTCGGTGACCAGCGGATCGCCGGCATGGGCGTCCCGGAAACCGGCCAGCGCGGCGTCGGCGCCGGGCGCCTGGAAGTGCAGCAGGCAGCGCAGGGCGGCGATGCGTTCGGTCATGGTGCCGCCGGCGTCGAACTGGGCCTGCGCCAGGCGCGCTTCCGGGTCCAGGCGCGTCAGCCAGGCCAGGCAGGCGTTGCGCAGCGCACGTGCCGACATCGCCCTGCCCGACAGACCTTCGCGCGCCGCATCGGCCAGCGCCTCGTAGCGGACCTGCAGGCGCCCGACCTGGTCTTCGGCCAGGCGGTCGAGCAGCTCCTCGCGCCGGGCGACCAGCGCCTGCACGTCCACCTCGTCCAGCTGTTCGGCCAGGGTGTCGAAGTCCGGCAGGACCAGGCATTCGGCCACGAAAGCCGGATCGGCCTGCGCGTCGGTGAGCAGGCCGGCCAGCGCATCGGACAGCGCGCCGGTGGCGGCTTCGGCCTGCGGCCGTGCCAGCAGGGCCTCGGTCGCCAGGCGCTGCAGCAGGTCCCAGCGATTGAAGGAATCGGTCTCGAAGCGCACCAGGCGGGCGAGTTCGTCCACGCCCTGGTCGAAGACCAGCTTCACCGGTGCGCCGAAACCCTGGTTGAAGGCCGGCAGCGGCTTGTCCTCCAGCCCACGCCAGCGCAGCACATGGCGCGCGGCGGTGAGTTCGACCAGGCCATCGCGCACGACGGCGTCCGACTCGGGCGCCTGCGTCACCGACGTGCCGTCCGCGTCGAAAAGCCTGTAGCGCAGCGGGATCACCAGTGGCTGCTTGTGCTGCTGGCCCGGCGTCGGCGGCGTGTTCTGGTCGATGGTGAGCGTGTAGTCGCCGCTGGCGCCGTCGAAATCCGCGCTGACGGAAACCTCGGGCGTGCCGGCCTGCGCATACCAGCGCGCGAACTGCGTGAGGTCGCGGCCGCTGGCGGCAGCGTGGGCCGCAATGAAATCCTCCAGCGTCGCCGCCTTGCCGTCGTTGTCGGCGAAGTAGCGGTCCATGCCGGCGCGGAAGGCGTCCTCGCCGACCAGCGTGTGCAGCACGCGGATGATCTCGGCGCCCTTCTCGTAGATGGTCAGCGTGTAGAAGTTGCTGATTTCCTTGTAGCGGTCCGGGCGCACCGGATGCGCCAGCGCGCCGGCGTCCTCGGCGAACTGCCGGCCGCGCAGCAGGCGCACGACTTCGATGCGCTTGAGCGCGCGCGAATGCAGGTCGGAGCTGAATTCGGTGTCGCGGAACACCGTGAGCCCTTCCTTGAGCGAAAGCTGGAACCAGTCGCGAAGCGTCACCCGGTTGCCGGACCAGTTGTGCAGGTACTCGTGCGCGACCACCGATTCGATCGCCAGGAAGTCGGCGTCGGTGGCGGTGCTTTCATCGGCCAGGATGTAGCGGGCGTTGAAGATGTTCAGGCCCTTGTTCTCCATCGCGCCCATGGTGAAGTCCTGGGCGGCGACGACGTTGAACACGTCCAGGTCGTAGCAGCGGCCGAAGCGCTGCTCGTCCCAGCGCAGCGCACGTTCGACCGCGCCCAGCGCGTACTGGCAGCGCGCGACGTCGCTCGGTTCGGCCCAGATGTTGATCTCGACGTCGCGGCCCTCGGCCGTTTGCAGTCGCCGGCTGACCCGCTCCAGCGGACCGGCGGCGATCGCGAACAGGTAGGCCGGCGTCGGGTGCGGGTTTTCCCAGCTGGCCTCGTGGCGGCCGTCGCCCAGGTCCTGGCTGGCCAGGGGATTGCCGTTGGCCAGCAGCACCGGGAAGGCGTCGCGATTCGCGCGCAGCACGATGCGCCATCGCGGCATCACGTCCGGGCGGTCGGCCATGAAGGTGATGCGGCGGAAGCCCTGGGCCTCGCACTGGGTCAGCAGCAGGTCGCCGCTGCGGTACAGGCCTTCGAGCCGGGTATTGCCGGCCGGATGGATGCGCACGCGGGTCGCCAGCTCGCAGTCGCCGGACAGGCCGTGCACCACCAGCCGGCGGCCGTCATAGTCGTAGCGCCCCGGCGCCAGCGGCTGGCCGTCAAGGGTGATGTCCAGAAGCTCCAGGCCTTCGCCGTCCAGTTCCAGCGGCTGCCCGGGCTGCGCCGGATCGGGCGACAGGCACAGCCGTGCCGACACGACGGTGGCGTCGGGGTCGAGTTCGAACTGGAGTTCGGCGTGCGGGATGCGCCAGGCGGGCGCGGCGTAATCGGCGAGATGGACATGGCCATCGCCTCGGAGCTGGGTCATAGAGCAAAAATCCGGGGAAACTGCTGACTTTTGCTAGGCTAGCACGCGCACCCTGAAGCCCTGCCAATGCCGACCCCGACCCCTGTCTTCGACGACGTGCTGGCTGCGGCCGCGCGCATCTGCACCCACGCCGTACGCACGCCGGTGCTGCAATCCGCCGGCCTCGACCGCTGGGCCGGCGCGACCCTGCTGTTCAAGGCCGAACACCTGCAGCACGTCGGCGCGTTCAAGTTCCGCGGTGCCTGCAATGCGGTGATGGCGCTGGACGACGAAACCGCCGCGCGCGGCGTGCTCACGCACTCGTCCGGTAACCACGGCGCCGCGCTGGCGATGGCGGCCCGGGTTCGCGGCATTCCCGCCCACGTGGTCGTGCCAGAGGGCGCCGTGGCGTCGAAGCTGGCCAATATCGAAGCCCAGGGCGCCGCTATCCACCGCTGCGCGCCGACGCTGGCCGCGCGCGAGGCCACCACGCAGCGCCTGCAGTCCGAAACCGGCGCCACCCTCGTGCATCCCTACGCGAACAGCCACGTCATCGCCGGCCAGGGCACGGCGGCGCTGGAGCTGCTGTCCGAAACCGGCCCGCTCGACGCCCTGGTGGTTCCCCTGGGCGGCGGCGGCCTGGCCGGCGGCAGCGCGATCGCCGCCGCGGCCTGCCAGCCGGGCCTGGCCGTGTTCGCCGCCGAACCCGAGGGCGCCGCCGACGCCTTCGAGTCCCTGCGCCAAGGCCGGCATGTCACCGACCTGGTGCCCGACACGATCTGCGACGGCCTGCGCGCCACGCTGGGCGCCCCGAACCTGGCGCTGCTGCGGCAGCACGGCGTTACCGTACTGCTGGTGTCCGACGCCGAGGTGCTGGCGGCCACGCGCGAAGCCTGGGCCTGGCTCAAGCAGGTCATCGAACCCTCCTCGGCCACCGTGCTGGCCGCCGTGCGCCGCTACCCGGGGCACTTCGCCGGCAAGCGCGTGGGGCTTATCCTCTCTGGCGGCAACGTCGATCTCGACGCCCTGCCCTGGTGAACCGAGGAAAGCCATGATCGTCGACGGCACCCGCCAATCCGACCGCGCCATCGAACTGGTGCTGGCCTATTACGCCGCGTTCAACCGCGGCGACGCTGCAGCGATGCTCGACCTGCTCACCGAGGATGTCGCCCACGACATCAACCAGGGCGCGCGGGAAGTCGGCAAGGCCGCCTTCACCGCCTTCCTCGAACGCATGGCGCGCTGCTACCGCGAACAGCTGCGCGACATCGTGGTGATGGCCAACCAGGCCGGCGACCGCGCCGCCGCCGAATACACGGTGCACGGCGAATACCTCGCCACCGACGAAGGCCTGCCAAGCGCCCGCGGCCAGAAGTACGTGCTGCCCGGCGGCGCCTTCTTCGACGTGCGCGACGGCCTGATCGCGCGCGTCAGCAACTACTACAACCTCGAAGACTGGGTGGCGCAGGTATCCGGCTGACCGGGGCTCAGTTCACCGCCAGGAAGGCGGTGTCCTGGGCGCGGTCGAGCAGGAGCACCAGCATCGCGATCACGACGAACAGTTCGTTCCCGTCCAGGACTTCCACCTGGTGCCGGTCCTGCAGCGTCAGCAGATCCCCGGCCGAACGTGCCAGCAGCCGCGATCCGCGCCGCATCTCGAATTTCAGGTCGAAGAAGTTGCCGCTGATCCGCGCGCCGTCCAGCCCGCCGCCGACGACGGTGTACTGCCGGCTCCAGGACCACATCTTGCGCTGGACCTCGAAAACCCCGGCCTCGCCCTCGACCTCCCAGGTGAGCCACCAGGATTTGGGCTTCTTGCGAAGGCGCGCGACGACCTCGCCGGCGCGGATGATCGTCCAGGTCGGCCGGATCGCCGCGAACTCGCCGGTGGCCTGGTAGGCCGGCTCGCCGGCCTCGTCGGTGAACCGGATGTCACCCTTGAGCGAAAACCACTTCCTTGAAACGCACAGCCTTCTACTCATCGGCTGCGATCCAGGATTTCCTCGAGCACCCAGCGGCGCGCGCCGCCGTCGGCGGGCGCATTGGCGACGGTGTATTCGCGGATGCGCAGCACGTAATCCACGCCTTCCTGCCAGCTGAAGCCCTCGATGTCGCCGTAGTAGTGCTGCCAGGGCGCGCCGGGTTCGGTGCGCACCTGCAGGCACTGGGCAGGCGCGGCGCCGCTGCAGGGCTTGCGTTCGCCCGACACCAGCACGATGCGCTCGCGCCCGGCGCTGGTGGCGACGTCCTGGCTGTCGAAGGTCCAGCGCGCGCCGTCGCCGTCGACCAGGCGCAGCTGCGTGCCGCTGAATTCTGCGCGCAGCGGGCCGGCAAACGCTTCGAGCAGGTCCGCTTCACGCTGCATGAGTTCGCGCGGGCAGCCGCGCTTGGTGCTGGCGATCGCCGCGCCTTCGCCGCCCAGGCGCAGGGTGTCGCCGTCGCGGGTCCAGCCGCCGCGGTGGTTGTTGCAGGGGCCGGTCATCGAAAAGCTCGAGGGCGAGAATCGCAGCACCGCCGAGCCGGCGCCCTGGGTGGGCAGGTGGCGGTTATCGGGGCCGGCGACCAGGCGCCAGTCCATGTCGAGCAGGGGTTCGTTTTCCACGGGGCGGACCTCCCGGCTGGTGGGGGCCATGCAGGCGGTGAGCGCGAGGCAGGCGGCCGCGGCAAGGGCCGCCAGGGGGAAATGGCGCATGTGGGGTCTCCAACTCGACAGGGTCGGCCAGAGTCTAGCGCGACCCCGGCTCAGCGTCGGCGCAGCGGGATGCGGTCGGCGGGGAAACTGGCCAGGTCGGCGCCGCCGAGACGGCGCGGCGCGCCCGGTGCCGGGCCCCAGGCCTGCGCGGTGATCACTTCCCAGGTGCTGGGCAGCACGTCGCCGCGGCGAAGGGTTTCGTAGGCGGCCGTCACCTGCCGCAGGCGTTCGCGGCCGCCGAGGCCGCGCGGGCGATCGCGGCGGGCGTCGCTGGCGCCGATCGCGCGCAGTTCGCGCATCAGCGAGCGCAGGTCGGGATAGGTGAGCGTGTAGCTGTCGAGGTCGATCACCGGATCCCTGAAGCCCGCCGCCAGCAGCGCGTCGCCGACCTGCTGGATGGCCGCGAACGGCGACAGCGGCGGCACTTCGCCGACGCTTTCGTAGGCCTCGCGCAGCTCGGCCAGCGTGCCCGGACCAAACGTGGCGAACAGCAGCAGGCCCTCGGGCCGCAGCACGCGCCGGAACTCGGCCAGCACCGCCGGCAGGTCTTCCACCCACTGCAGGCACAGGCTGGAAAAAAGCACGTCGGCGCACTGGTCGGCCAGCGGCAGCGCGGTGACGTCGGCGCAGACCCGGCGCACCGGTCGCCAGAACCGGGTGTGCTTCGGCACTTCGCGCAGCATCGGCAGGGCGGCATCCACGGCCAGCACCTCTGCCTTGGGCCAGCGCTTTTTCATCGCGCCGGCGGCGCGGCCGGGACCGCTGCCGAGGTCGAGGATGCGGGCGGGCTGGCGGTCGTCGAGGTAATCGAGCTGCTCGAGCAGGCGGGTTTCAACCTCCTGCTGCAGCGCCGCGACGGCCGCGTAGTTGGGCGCGGCCCTGCCGAAGGCGCGGCGCAGCTGGCGACGGTCGAACACCGAACTCATGGCGGGCAGTCCTTGGCGAAATCGCGCAGCGCGCCGGCGACCGCATCGGCGTGGGTGAGGAAGGGCGCATGCCCGCCGTGCCGGACTTCATGGAAGCGGGCGTCGGGCGCAAGCCCAGCCGCGGCCTGCATAGCCGCCGGCGACACCAGCCGGTCGCGCCGGCCGGCCAGCCACAGGCTGGGCATGGCCAGCTCCGGCAGGTTCGCGCGCAGGTCGCTTTCTTCCAGCAGACGCAGGCCTTCGCGCAGCGCGTCGGCGCCGGGCTCGCCGTGGGCGAAGACTTCGCTGCGCAGCAGGCGCAGCTCGTCGCGCACGTGGTCGGAGCCCTGGGCTTCGAGCATCAGGAAACGGTCGAGCGTGCCGCGGTAGTCTCGGCCCAGTTCGCTGCCGAAACCGCGGAACACCGACGGGTCCATGCCGGTGGGCCAGTCGTCGCCGCGAACGAAACGCGGGCTGGCGGCCAGCATCACCAGGCCGCGCACGGCGCCGGGATGTTTCACCGCTGCCTGCAGGGCGACCAGGCCGCCGAGCGACCAGCCCAGCCAGATCGCCCGCGCCGGAACCTGGGCCGCGACGGCGTCCACCGCCGCGTCGAGCGCCAGCGGCACGCCCGCATCGGCGCTGCGGCCATGGCCCGGCAGGTCGACCAGATGCACCTGGAAATCGGCGACCAGCGCGTCAACCAGCGGCGCGAAGATGCCCGCGTGCATGGCCCAGCCATGCAGCAGCACCAGGGGCTGGCCCTGGCCGTGGACGGCGTGGAACAGGCTCATGCCGGGATCGGGTCGGCCGCGGGTTTCACCGCGTCGGAAAGCGCGGCGAGCAGGCCATCGACGTCGGCTTCCGAATGCTCCACCGACAGGGTGATGCGCAGCCTCGCCTGCCCTTCGGGCACGGTCGGCGGCCGGATGGCGGTGACCAGGTAACCACTCTCTTCCAGCGAACGGGCGGCGGCCAGCGCCGACGCGTTGTCGCCCAGCACGATCGGCTGGATCGGCGTGAACGATTCCTGCAGCGGCAGGCCGCGCGCCGAAGCCCCGCGCCGGAACCGCATGACCACCGACGCGAGCTTGGCGCGCCGCCACGATTCCTTGCGGATCAATGCCAGGCTGGCGCGCATCGCGGCGGCCATCGCCGGCGCCGGCGCGGTCGAGAAGAGGTAGGGGCGCGCGGTTTCGGCAACGTGGCCAATCAGCGCCTCGCTGCCCAGCAGCACTGCGCCCTGGCCGCCAAAGGCCTTGCCCAGCGGCACCAGCAGCAGCGGCACTTCGCGGGCACCCAGGCCGGCCACGGCCAGGCTGCCGCGACCTTCCGGTCCCAGCACGCCGATGCCATGGGCGTCGTCGACGTAAAGCAGGGCGTCCTGCGCGCGCGCCACCAAGGCCAGGTCGGCCAGCGGCGCGGCATCGCCGTCCATGCTGAAGACACCGTCGGTCGCCAGCATCGCCGCGCCCTCGCGACGCGACATCAGCTGGCGCATCGCCGCTTCGACGTCGGCGTGCGGATAACGCTTGAGTTCGCAGCCGGCCAGGCGGGCGCCGTCGATCAGGCAGGCGTGGTTGAGCTTGTCCTGCACGCAGATGTCGCCGTCCTGCAGCAGCGACTGCATCACCGCCAGGTTGGCCTGGTAGCCGCTGCCGAAGAACAGCGCGCGCTCGAAGCCCAGCCAGTCGGCCATTTCCTGTTCGAACAGCGCGTGTTCGGCGTGGTGGCCGGTGACCAGCGGCGAGCCGGTGCTGCCGACGCCGTGCCAGGCCGCCGCTTCCTGCAGGGCCGAAACCACGTCCAGGTGCTGGCCCAGGCCCAGGTAATCGTTGCCGCAGAAGCTGGTCAGCTGGCGGCCGCCGACCAGCACGCGCACGCCTTCGCGGCTCTGGATCTCGCGCCGGGGCCGGAGCGCATCGCGGGCCGCACGGTCGGCCCGGGCGGCGGCAAGGCGGTCGGCGAACCGGATGCGGGGCATGTCAGGCGGCGCAGCCGGCGGCGGGTTCGACGATGTCGGCGTGCACGGTCTTCGATTCGTGCACCACCGGCATCGGCCGCAGGCCCAGGCGTTCGAACAGGGCCTGGTCGGCGGCCACGTCCGGATTGCCGGTGGTCAGCAGTTTTTCGCCGTAGAAGATCGAGTTCGCGCCCGCCAGGAAACACATCGCCTGCAGCTCCTCGCTCATTTCGGCGCGGCCCGCCGACAGCCGCACCATCGAGGCCGGCATCATGAGGCGGGCGACGGCGATCGTGCGTACGAACTCGAACGGATCCAGCAGGGCGGTGCCGGCCAGCGGCGTGCCTTCGACCTGCACCAGCCGGTTGATCGGCACCGAATCCGGGTGCGCCGGCAGGTTGGCCAGGGCCTGCAGCAGGCCGGCGCGCTGGTCGCGCGACTCGCCCATGCCGACGATGCCGCCGCAGCAGGTTTTCATGCCGGCGTCGCGCACGTGTTCAAGCGTGTCCAGGCGGTCCTGGTACTCGCGGGTCTTGATGATGTCGCCGTAGAACTCGGGCGCGGTGTCGAGGTTGTGGTTGTAGTAGTCCAGGCCGGCATCACGCAGGGCCTTGGCCTGGTCGCCCTTGAGCATGCCCAGGGTCGCGCAGGTTTCCAGGCCCAGGGCCTTCACCTCGCGGATCATCTCGGCCACTTTCGGGATGTCGCGGTCCTTGGGGCTGCGCCAGGCGGCGCCCATGCAAAAGCGCGAGGCGCCGGCGGCCTTGGCGGCGCGGGCGCGTTCGAGCACCGAATCGGTGTCCATCAGCTTCGTCGCTTCGACGCCGGTGTGGTAGCGCGCGGCCTGCGGGCAGTAGGCGCAGTCCTCGGGGCAGCCGCCGGTCTTGACCGACAGCAGGGTCGAAACCTGCACCTCGGCCGGGTCGAAGCGCTCGCGGTGCACGGTGGCGGCGCGGTAGAGCAGCTCAGGGAAGGGCAGGTCGAACAGGGCGAGGACTTCCTCGCGCGACCAGTCGTTGCGGATGACGGCAGGCATGGGCGTTCCCTGATGGTGCGGGAAAATGAAGAGCGGCAGTCTGTTGGGCATGCCCCACCCTGTCAACCAGAAACAGCCCCCGGAAGTTGACGGCCCGGCCCCGGCCGGGGGGATGCCGGGAGCCCGACGCTACGCCGGTCGCGGGCTGCGTTACCGTGGACGGGATCACGTTCCGTGAGGTCCTCACCACGCGAATTTTTCGCCGGCCTCGGGACGGCCTTGTTGCCATGGCGCTGCCTGGTCTGCGGCGATGCCGGCGCCGGCGCCGACCTGTGCCCGGCCTGTCGCCGCGACCTGCCCTGGAACCGGTCTGCCTGTGCCCGCTGCGGGCTGCCCCTTCCGCGCCCGACGCCGCGCTGCCGGCGCTGCGTTGGCCACCGGCCGGTCCAGGCCAGTACCCGGGCGGTGTTCCGCTATGCGCCGCCGCTGGACCGCCTGCTGCCCCGGCTGAAATTCCACGGCGACCTCGCCGCCGGGCGACTGGTGGCGGGACTGCTGGCCGAAGACCTTTCCGGGGCCGCAAGGCCGGACGCGCTGGTGCCCATCCCGCTGCATCGACGGCGCCTGCGGCAGCGCGGCTACGACCAGGCCCTGGAACTGGCCCGGCCGCTCGCCGGCACCCTGGCCCTGCCCCTGCTGGCCGGTGCCCTTCAGCGCTGTCGTGCCACCGCACCGCAGTCCGAGCTCGACGCGCGCGCGCGGCGAGGTAATGTGCGCGGCGCGTTCCGGCTCCGGCCCGGGCAGGCACTGCCGGCGCACGTGGCGCTGTTCGACGACGTCATGACCACCGGCGCCACCCTGGCCGAGGCAGCACGACTGCTGCGGCAGGCCGGGGTGGCGAGGGTGGACCTGTGGGTCGCCGCGCGGGCCTAGCTTCCGGCGGTCAGCCCAGCGCGTAGTGGCCGGCGATGCCGGCGAAGATCGCCAGGCCCACCCACTGGTTGGAAATGAAGGCTTCGAAGCAGTGTCCGCGGGCGCGGTCGCGCGCGATCCAGAACTGCCGCAGCACCAGCACGATCGCCACGGCCAGCGCCACGTAATAGAAGATGCCCAGCCCGGCCCGGCCACCGACCAGCCACATCGCCCAGGCGAAGCCCGCGTACAGCAAGCCCTGGGCCACCAAGTCGGCGTCGCCGAACAGGATGGCGGTGGATTTCGAGCCGGCCCGGATGTCGTCCTCGCGGTCGACCATCGCGTACCAGGTGTCGTAACCCGTGGTCCACAGCAGGTTGCCGAGGAACAGCAGCCAGGCCAGCGGCGGCACCGTGCCCTGCACCGCGGCGAAGGCCATCGGGATGCCCCAGCCAAACGCAACGCCCAGGTAAACCTGCGGCAGGTAGGTGTGGCGCTTCAGGAATGGATAGGTCGCGGCCAGGAACGCGCCGACGACGCTGAGCAGGATCGTCAGCGTATTGGTCAGCAGCACCAGCCCGAAGGCGACCAGCATCATCACCACGAACAGCGCGAGCGCCTCGCGCGGGCTGGCCGCGCCGGACGCCAGCGGGCGGTGGCGGGTACGTTCGACCTGCGGGTCCAGCCAGCGGTCGGCGTAGTCATTGATGACGCAGCCGGCCGAGCGGGTCAGCCAGACGCCGGCGCTGAATATCAGCAGCAGGTGCCAGGGCGGAAAACCTTCGGCCGCCAGCCACAGCGCCCACCATGTCGGCCAAAGCAGCAGCAGGATGCCGACCGGGCGGTCGCCGCGGATCAGCAGCCACCAGGTTCGCAGGCGCGCGCGCCAGGCCGGCGACGGCGCCCCGGCAGGCGTCGGTTCGAAGGGTCGGGACATGGCGCGAAGCCTAGCAGAGCGCCCCGCGGCGCGGCAGCGCACTTGAAGCAACCCGCGACTGTCCCCATGCTGTTTTCCGACTCCCCCCAAACGAGGTCGAAAGCATGAGCGCAGGTCAGGGTTCCGCCGGCAACGTCATCGCCGCCATCTGCAGCTTCTTCGTGCCCGGCCTGGGCCAGCTGGTCCAGGGCCGCATCCTCTCGGCCATCACCTGGTTCCTGCTGGCCTGCGTGGCGTTCGTCGTCACCTGGCTGCTGACGCTGTCACTGCTGCCGTTCGGCTGGTTCGTGATCAGCGTGTTCTCCTGCATCCACGCCGCGGTGTATTCCCCGCCCGCCAGGTAAGCGTTGCGGCGGCGCGGGCTCAGGCCTGCGCCGCCAGCCAGGTCGCCATTTCCTCCGGCGCCAGCGGTCGGGTGAACAGGTAACCCTGGGCTTCGTCGCAGCCCTGCTGGCGAAGCAGCTGCAGTACGTTCTCGGTTTCCACGCCCTCGGCCACCACGCTCAGGCCCAGGGCGTGGCCCAGGCTGACCACGGCGTGGGTGAGTTCGAGCATGTTGGGCATTGAATCCATGCGGCTGACGAAGCTGCGGTCGATCTTGAGGTTGCGCAGCGGGAAACGGTGCAGGTAGCCGAGGTTGGAGAACCCGGTGCCGAAATCGTCGATCGACAGCGTCACGCCGTTGGCCTTGAGCAAGGCGAAGGTGTTGCGCAGGACCTCGCTGTCGCGCATCAGCGCCGACTCGGTGATTTCCAGGACCAGGCGATCGCTGGGCCACTGCTCGCGCGTGCAGGCCTCCAGGACCTGGCTGGCGAAATCAGGGTCGCGCAGCTGCAGGGCCGAGACATTGACCGCGATGCGGCCGAACTGCAGTCCGGCCTCGTGCCAGCGCCGCGCCTGGCGGCAGGCCTCGCCCAGCACCCAGCGACCGATCGGCAGGATCTCGCCGCAGTCCTCGGCGATCGGGATGAACTCGGTGGGAAAGCGCGATTCGCCCGCGGACGTCGTCCAGCGCAGCAGCGCCTCGATGCAGGCGACGTTGTTGTCCTTGAGCGAAATCGTCGGCTGGAAGGCCAGGTGCAGCTCGTTGCGCGCCAGCGCCTGGCGCAGGTCCTGTTCCAGCGTGACGCGGCGCTGCACGCGCTCGTAGAAGCTGGCGTTGTAGAACTGGAAGGTGTTGCGGCCGGCGTCCTTGGCCGCGTACATCGCGGTGTCGGCGGCACGCAGCATGGATTCGAGATCGGGATTGGTCTCGCCCAGCAGCGCGATGCCGATGCTGCAGCCCACCTGCGCCTCGCCGTGCGCCAGGTTGATGGGTTGGCCCACGGCTTCGATGATCTTGCGCGCCACCACCGCGGCGTCCTCGGGGCGGGCGATTTCGCGCAGCAGCACCAGGAACTCGTCGCCGCCCAGGCGGCCGACCAGGTCGGAGGCGCGCACGCAATGTCTCAGGCGGCCGGCGATTTCCTGCAGCAGCAAGTCGCCGGCTTCGTGGCCCTGGGTGTCATTGACGTACTTGAAGCGGTCGAGGTCGAGGAACAGTAGGGCCAGCGGCTGGTCGTTGCGGCGCGCGAGTTCGATTGATTCCTCGGCGCGCTGGCGGAACAGGAAACGGTTGGGCAGCCCGGTCAGGGTGTCGTAGTGGGCGAGCTGCTCGATGCGTTCGCCGGCCTCGTGTTCCTCGGTGATGTCCTGGGTTAGGCCGGTGATGCGGTAGGGCTTCCCGTCGCGCAGCTCCAGGCTGCCGGTGACTCGCAGCCAGATGCGGCGATCGTCCGGGGTGATGTAGCACAGGTCGGCGCTCTGTTCGGGCAGGTGTTCCCTGAGCATGCGCTGGAACGCGACCTGCAGTTTCTGCGCCGATTCGGGCGTGTAGTGCGGCAGCGTGTCCTCGAAGCGCAGCGGCTTGCCCGGCTCGAGGCCGTGGATGCGGTAGTTTTCGTCGGTCCAGTGCAGCTCACCGGTTTCGACGAACAGCTCGAAGCCGCCGATGCGGCCCATGGCGGCGATGCGGTCGAGCAGGTCGTTGCGCCAGCGCGAGTTTTCCTCGGCCTGGCGCTGCTCGGTGATGTCGTGCAGCACGCCGACCAGGCTCTGGACGCGCCCGTCCTCGCTGAGGATGGCCTCGGCGCGGGCCTGCACGACGCGGCGTTCGCCGTTGGGCCGCAGCATCACCACTTCCAGCGCGTACGGCTTGGCCTGCTTGAGCAGGGCGATCGAGGCCGCATGCAGCTTTTCGTAGGATTCGGGCGTGAACAGGTGGCGCTGGTTGCGGAACTTCGGCGGCGATTGCTTGTTCGACAGCCCGACGATCCAGTACAGCTCGTCCGACCACCACAGCGCGTCGCTTTCCGGGTCCCAGCTCCAGTTGCCCAGGTGGGCGACGTGCTGGGCCTGGTTGAGGATCAGTTCGCGTTCGCGCAGCTGCGCCTCGATCTGCTTGTAGTCATGGATGTCGGTGTGGGTGCCGACCACGCGCTGCGGGCGCCCGGCGCTGTCCCAGGTGATGGCGCGGCCGCGGTCGAGCACCCAGCGCCAGCGGCCGTTGGCGTCGCGCACGCGGTAGTCGACGATGTAGTTCTCGCGCTCGCCGGTGAGGTGGGCGTGCAGCGCCACCTTCATGCGCGGGCGGTCGTCGGGGTGGATCAGGCCCTGCCAGGCGTCGAAACTGCCGGCGAAGGCGTCGCGGGCGTAGCCGAGCATCGTGAAACACCGGCCCGAACGGTAGACCTGGCCGCGCTCGGCATCCCAGTCCCACAGGCCGTCCTGGGCGTTTTCGAGAGCGAAACGCCAGCGGGCGCGGTCGGGGGATTCGGCCAGGTCCGGGGCTTCGTCCAGGCTGAATACGCTGATGGTGTAACCGATGACCTTGCCATCGGCGCCGGTGACCGCACGCAGCAGGCAATCCAGGGTGTACTTCGGGGTCTCGTGCCGGTGCTGGACCTCCCGGTCCGGATGTTCAGCCAGCTGGCGCATGCCGTCGGCCAGGGCCTGGCGCAGGTCGGCTTCGAGCTGCCCCCCCACGAGGCTGCGCGCCCGGTCGTTGCCCACGATCACCCGCCCCTCGGTGTCGAGCGCCAGCAGGGCGCGTCGCGAGGGGTGCTGCAGGAGGCTGGCCAGGAACGCGTGGTCTGCGTTCACGTCCGGGCCGGAGGCGGCGTGGGGAGGAGTGGCATCGGGCATACGTTAGCCCCAGCGTCACATAACTGCAGCCCCCGAACCGTGCCTGACCCCACAATTCCCCTACGGCGCCCTTCCCCGCTGCGCTGATGCGGGCCGCATGGCATAATCGCCGGCCACGCGCCTGTAGCTCAGCCGGATAGAGTAGTGGCTTCCGAAGCCCCTACTCACCCCCTGCCGGACCCGGGTAAAGTGGCACAGGGCCTGAACTCAGTTTCAGGGCCCCAGCAGCAAAAAGTCCTTTAAAAACGCGCCCGTAGCTCAGCCGGATAGAGTAGTGGCTTCCGAAGCCATTGGTCGGGGGTTCGAATCCCTCCGGGCGCGCCAACTCCTCTGTGACAAATCTGTGCCCTGGCTGTGCCAAGTTCCTTGGCTCGGATCGGGCGGACATGAGTAAAGGCTGGCCACACCCTGCTGGGGCTGCACTGCGGCGGCACGGGACCCCACCCACCCGGTTCGACCTACGGCGACTGGGCGACGTATGCTCGGCCCAGCAGGGACCTTGGGGAAACTCTGAACAAATCAGCCTGACTGGGCGACAATGGCGCACCGTATCTGGAAAGACGATCGATACAGCTGACGTTCGGTGACGCCGAGGACCTGGGCCAGCGCAAGCAGACGCGCCGGGAGCTGTTTCTGGCCGAGATGGAGCAGGTGGTGCCCTGGAAGGCGTTGTTGGCGCTGATCGAGCCGCACTACCCGAAGCGGGGCCGTCCGGGCCGCCAGCCCTACCCGCTGGTGGCGATGCTGCGCATCCATTTCCTGCAGCAGTGGTATGCCCTGAGCGACCCGGCGATGGAAGAAGCGCTTTACGACACGCCGGTGATGCGCCGGTTCGCCCAGCTGGGCGGGCTTGCCGATATTCCCGACGAGACCACGATCCTCAATTTCCGCCGTTTGCTCGAGCGCCACGGCCTGGCCCGCAAGATCCTGGCGAAGGTCAATGCGCACCTGTCGCGCCAGGGCCTGAGCCTGCGCGACGGAACGATCGTGGACGCGACGATCATTGCCGCGCCGAGCTCGACCAAGAACCAGGATGGCGAACGCGACCCGGAGATGTGCCAGACCAAGAAGGGCAACCAGTGGCACTTCGGGATGAAGGCGCATATCGGCGTGGACGATGAATCGGGGCTGGTGCACCACGTGGAATGCACGGCGGCGAACGTGGCGGATGTGACCCAGATGCACAAGCTGCTGCATGGGCACGAGGAGACGGTGTGTGGCGACAGCGGCTACACCGGGGCGGACAAGCGCGCCGAGTTGCAGCATGTTGATGCGGGCTTGCTGATCGCGGAGAAGCCGTCGAAGCTGCGGGCGATGAAGAACAAGCGCGCCCGGCACTACGCCGCGCGGTGGGAGCACTACAAGGCCAGCGTGCGCGCGAAAGTCGAGCATCCGTTCCGGGTGATCAAGCGGCAGTTCGGCTACACCAAGGTGCGTTACCGCGGGCTGGCGAAGAATGCGGCGCAGGTGTTGACGCTGTTCGCGTTGTCGAACCTGTGGATGGCGAGGCGACGGGTGTTGCAACCGACGGGATAGATCCGTCCGATGGACGGGAAAGCCGGTCGAAAACGGCTCAAAATGGCGTAGATTTGGTCAAACCGAGCCTGGTCGGGCGCTCGACGCCGAAATCAAGCGGTCAAGGCGCGTTGATCAGACCTTCCCTAGGGGAATGCCAGTGCAGGGCAGGCTGGCTGCCGCCCCGGGTGCCCGCCGC
This sequence comes from Arenimonas sp., assembly GCF_041919775.1. GTDB lineage: Bacteria > Pseudomonadota > Gammaproteobacteria > Xanthomonadales > Xanthomonadaceae > Arenimonas. Next base: position 90,515 of record NZ_JAYRTE010000008.1, read on the forward strand.
CGCTTGACACCGGAGTAACCTTGCGGTTACATGTAACCCTTAGGTTACACACCGGAGGGAGACAACCCCATGGCAGACGACTACGAAACCGCCGACAAATTCGCTCAGGGCCGCGCGATCATGGCGCCCTTCCTCGGCCTGCTGGTGCTGCTGATGCAGCAGGGCATCTTCTTCGCCTGGGACTGGGGCAGCGACTCGCTGCTGCAGATCCTGGTCTGGATGGGCTTCGCCGTGCTCATGCTCCTGCTGCTGCTCACGGGCGGTGGCTGGTTCCTGTCGAAGCGGGCGCGCGGCCTGGCCAACGACGAAGTGACGAGGGCCAACCGCCAGCGCGGCATCACCATCGGCTTCGTGGTGGCGATGGTCACCGGCTTCCTGGTCTGGGCCGTTTCGCCCTTCGAGCCGCTGCATGCCCAGCGTGCCGCCAACCTCATCGTCAGCATGGGGCTGGGCTGTGCCTTCGTCGCCTACGGCATCGCGGAACTGGTGGCGACGCATGCCCGCGACGCTTGAGAACCACATCGGCCACTTCCGCGAGCAGCGCGGCTGGACGCAGGCGCAGCTGGCCGAAGTGATGGGTGTCAGCCGCAAGACGGTGAACACGGTGGAGAACGGGGTGTTCTGCCCGTCGGTGGTGGTGGCGTTGAAGTTCGCCGCGGCCCTGGGGCAGCCGGTCGAAGCCCTGTTCCAGCTTGAGAATGAGTCGGCGGCTTAGGGCTGCGCCGAATACAGAGAAAAACTCCCAGTGCCCCCAAGCTTGCGCTTCAACTCAATGCCTGAGATGCCCGGGGCGGACACTGGAGCCTTACCGGGGAGAAGCGCATGCGGGTGGTCTACAGCGAATCCATGAACGCGCCGGCGCAGGGCGGTTCGCCCAGCATCGTGGCGCAGCCGCGAAGAGGTGGAATGGGAGACCCTGGACTGGATCGACTGGCATAACGACCGGCGACTGCTGGGGTCGATCGGCAACATACCCCCGGCAGGAGACGAGGCGGCATACGACGCCGGCAACACAGGTCACGCCATGGCGGCGTGACTCAGACGAAAGGGCCCCCGGAGAAGCCGGGGCGATTCAGTGTGCCCTACAGCGTCTTGCGACTTGTCAGCGCAAAGCTGGCAACGATCCAACGGCGACCAGCATTTCATCAAATACCGCTCGAACCCTTCCCGGAATGGGGCCACGCTGAGGCCGATAGACGTACAACC
>NZ_JAYRTE010000009.1:0-61159 GCF_041919775.1 Arenimonas sp.
AGGCGCGAATTTGTTCTTTGCCAAAGGCAAAGTCAAAAGATTCGCGCCTGAAGGCGCTCCTACAGGGGGTTGGGTTGTAAATGAAGCCGCCGCGGGTTCCGGTTAAACTCGACCTCCCGCCCCAGGCGCCCACCGACCCCCCAATGCCCGAAGATTCCCCTAGTAGCCCGCCGGAACGCCGCTCGTGGCTTGAACGCCTGAGCCAGGCCTTTTCCGGCGAACCCGAGACCCGCGAGGACCTGGTCGAGATCCTGCGCGAGGCCCAGGCCAACGGCCTGGTCGAGGCCGACACCCTGAAGATGCTCGAAGGCGCCCTGTCGGTGTCCGAACAGCAGGTCGGCGACATCATGGTGCCGCGCTCGCAGATGGTGTCCCTGCCCATCGACGCGAAATTCCTGGACCTGATGAACCTGGTGGTCGAATCCGGCCACTCCCGCTTTCCCGTGCACGGCGAGGATCGCGACGAAATCCTGGGCATCCTGCTGGCCAAGGACCTGCTGCGCGGCATGGTCAGCGACGGCGGCCCCGGCAGCGTCCGCGAACTGCTGCGCCCGGCCGTGCTGATCCCCGAATCCAAGCGCCTGAACGTGCTGCTCAAGGAATTCCGGCTCTCGCGCAACCACATGGCCATCGTCGTCGACGAACACGGCGGCGTGGCCGGCCTGGTCACCATCGAGGACGTGCTCGAGCAGATCGTCGGCGAGATCGACGACGAACACGACGACGCCGATGAAACCAAGCTCATCGCCGCCCAGGCCGACGGCCAGTACCTGGTTGACGCGCTGACCCCGATCGAGGACTTCAACGAACGTTTCGGCGCCGATTTCCCGGACGACGAATACGACACCATCGGCGGCCTGGTCACCGCGGCCATCGGCCACCTGCCCGAGGCCGGCGAAGAACTGGCCCTGGGCCGCTTCCACTTCCGGGTCGGCCGCGCCGACCAGCGCCGCGTCCACACCTTCATCGTCAGCGTGCATGGCGAGGACTGAGGGCCGGCGCCCCGTCGCCTGGCGACTGCTGTGCCTGCTGGCCTGCCTGCTGCCGGGCCTGGTCCTGGCCGCGCCGCGCATCGGCGTGCTGACCATGGAGCCGGGCGAGATCTTCTGGGAGCGCTTCGGCCACAACGCCATCGTGGTCGACGATCCGGCCGCGCCGGGGCCGCTGTCGTACAACTTCGGCTTCTTCGACCTGGACGAACCGGGCTTCCACTGGAACTTCGTGCGCGGACGCATGGAATACCGGCTCGAAGTGCTGCCCGCGGCCAGCGACCTGGCCTATTACCAGCGCACCGGCCGCGGCGCGGTGATCCAGTGGCTCGACCTGGCCCCGGAAGAGGCCCGCGCCATGGCCGCCCGCCTCGCCGAAAACGCGCTGCCGGAAAACGCCCGCTACACCTACGACTACTACACCGCCAACTGCTCCACGCGCGTGCGCGACGCCGTCGACCAGGCCCTGGGCGGCCAGCTGCGCGCCCAGCTCAGCGGCCGCTCGCAGGGCAATACCTACCGCAGCGAATCGGTGCGCCTGGCCGCGCCGGCGCCGTGGATGGCCGTGGGTTTCCACGTCGGCCTGTCCGGCCACGCCGACCGGCCGCTGTCGCGCTGGGACGAGTCCTTCATCCCGATGCGCCTGCGCGATGCGCTGCGGGAAGTGAAGCTGGCCGACGGCCGCCCGCTGGTGCTCGCCGAGGAAAAGCTGCTGCCGCACCGGCTGGCGCCGCCGCCGGTGGAAATGCCGCGACTGCGCGGGCCGGCCTTCCTGGCCGGCCTGGCGCTGGCGGCCCTCGTGCTGGTCGCCGGCCGGCGCGCGCCGCGTGTTCTGGCCGGCGGCGCCCTGGCCTTCTGGCTGGTGGCGGGCGCGGCGGGCGTGGTGATGGCCTTCATCTGGCTGGGGACCTCGCACACGGCCGGCCACGGCAACGAAAACCTGCTGCTGCTCAGCCCGCTGTGCCTGTTCCTGCTGCCCGGGGCCTGGGCCAGGCTGCGCGGCCGCGCGCCGTCGAACCGGTTCCGGTGGCTGCTGTGGATCGTGGCCGGAAGCGCCGCGCTGGCCGGCTTCCTGAAGTTCCTGCCCTTCCTGCCGCAGGAGAACGTGGAGTGGGTGCTGCTCCTGCTGCCGCTGCACTGGGCGCTGCTGCGCACGATGGACCCGAAGAGCGGGGACGGGTCCAATTAAGCGCCGGAGTTAGCCGGTTGACCGACGTGGGCGGACGCGCTTAATTGGTCCCGTCCCCATTCCGGCCACCGCATGGACGCCCCCACCTCGCCCACCGTCGTCAATTGCGTCCGCTACGCCCGCGACGGCGCCCGCAGCGATATATCGCTTGACGCCATCAGCGACGTGCTGGCGGTGGACGACGGCAGCTTCGTCTGGGTCGGGCTGTACGAGCCTGAGGAGTCGCTGCTCGACAAGCTGCAGGAGGAGTTCGGCCTGCACGACCTGGCCATCGAGGACGCCCACCACGCGCACCAGCGGCCGAAGATCGAGGCCTACGGCAACTCGCTGTTCATCGCGGTGCACACCGCACAGGCGGTGGACGGCAAGGTGTCGTTCGGCGAAACCCACATGTTCGTCGGCCCGCGCTTCCTGGTGACGGTGCGCCATGGCACCTCGCTGTCCTACAACGGCGTGCGCGCCCGGGTCGAACGCGAGCCCGAGCTGCTGGCGCTGGGTCCTTCCTACGGCCTCTACGCGGTGCTCGATTTCATCGTCGACAACTACCTGCCGATCGTCGACGCGTTCCGCGACCAGCTCAATGCCCTGGAGCAGGACATCTTCGCCGAGACCTTCAGTCGCGACACCGTGCGCAAGCTCTACGACCTCAAGCGCCGGGTCACCACGCTGCGGCTGGCCGTGGCGCCGATGCAGGACATCACCGGCCAGCTCACGCGGGTGCACTCGCAGCTGGTCGGCGAGGAAATGCGCCTGTACTTCCGCGACGTCTACGACCACACGCTGCGGGTGAACGACGCCACCGACACCCTGCGCGAAATGCTGACCGCGGCGATGTCGGTGAACCTGGCCCTGGTCACCGTCGCCCAGGGCGAGGTGGTCAAGCGCCTGGCCGGATGGGCGGCGCTGCTGGCGGCGCCGACGCTGGTCGCCAGCTGGTACGGCATGAATTTCCCGCACATGCCCGAATTCGCCACCCGCATTGGCTACCCGCTGGTGGTGGGGGTGACGCTGGCGGTGGTCGTCGGCCTATTCATCACGCTGCGCCGGGCGAAGTGGATCTGAGCACAGCCCCCCTGTAGGAGCGCCTTCAGGCGCGAATCTTTTGACTTTGCCTTTGGCAAAGAACAGCTTCGCGCCTGAAGGCGCTCCTACAGGGGGGGCCAGCTTGACGGAGGTCAAGGCATCCGCCGGCCCCGGCCGGCACGATGCCTGCCATGGCCGCTATTCCTCCCTTCGACGCCGACCTGCTCCGCCGCTACGACCGGCCGGGTCCGCGCTACACGTCCTACCCGACCGCCCCGCAGTTCAAGCCGGGTTTCGGGGCAGGCGACTTCGCCCGCGCCGCGCGCCTGAGCAACGACGACCCGATCCCGCGCCGGCTGTCGCTCTACGCGCACGTGCCGTTCTGCTTCAGCCCGTGTTTTTATTGCGGCTGCAATCGCATCATCACCCGCGACAAGGCGCGCGCCGGCACCTACCTGTCGCGCCTGGTGCGCGAGGTGGCGATGCTCGGCCCCCTGTTCGACCGCGACCGCGAGGTGCTGCAGGTCCACCTGGGCGGCGGCACCCCGAACTTCTTCAACGCCGGCCAGATCGGCGAGCTGCTCGAGAGCCTGAACACCCACTTCCGCTTCAGCCAGTCGCCGGCCCGCGATTTCTCGATCGAACTCGACCCGCGCTTCGTCGACAAGGGCGACATCGAGGCCCTGGCCTTCATGGGCTTCAACCGGGCCAGCCTGGGCGTGCAGGACTTCGACCCGGCGGTGCAGGCCGCGGTGAACCGCCTGCAGTCTGTCGAGGAAACCCAGGCCGTCATCGACGCCTGCCGCCAGCACGGGTTCCGTTCGGTGAACGTGGACCTGATCTACGGCCTGCCGCTGCAGACCCGCGCCGGCTTCGGCAAGACCCTGGACACCGTCATCGCCACCCGGCCCGACCGCCTGGCGGTCTACAGCTATGCGCACATGCCGCAGCTGTTCCGGCCGCAGAAGCAGATCGACGAAACCCAGCTGCCCAGCCCGGAAGACAAGCTGGGCCTGCTGCAGCTGGCCATCGAAAAGCTGTCCGCCGCCGGCTACCGCTACATCGGCATGGATCACTTCGCCCTGCCCGGCGACGACCTGTCCCTGGCCCAGGAACGCGGCGGCCTGCACCGCAACTTCATGGGCTACACCACCCACGCCGACTGCGACCTGATCGGCATGGGCGTCAGCGCCATCAGCCACGTCGGCGACACCTACAGCCAGAACCCGCGCGACCTGCCGAGCTGGGAAATCGCCATCGACAACGGCCACCTGCCGACCTGGCGGGGCATGCAGCTCGACGCCGACGACGTGCTGCGCGCCGACCTGATCCAGCAGCTGATGTGCCAGGGCGAAGTGGACATCCCGGCGCTCGAGGAGCGCCACGACATCGATTTCGCCCGCTATTTCGCCGCCGACCTCGACCGGCTGGTGGCGCTCAAGGCCGACGGCCTGGTCGAAACCTCCCCCACCCGGATCACGGCCACCTCGCGCGGACGGCTGCTGCTGCGTATCATCGCGGCATGTTTCGACCGCTACCTGCACCAGGCCGAGGCCGAGCCGACCCGGTTCTCCAAGGCCATCTGACCCCGACGGGGGCCGCCCAGTGAGTCCGACGGCCCGCCGGCCCCGGCACAATCCCATCGCCGACGACGGCGATGCGCTGCATTTCTGCAGCACCTGCGCGTTCTCGGACGCCTGTCTGTCGCAGGGCTACAACAAGTCGGACCTGATGGACCTGCACGTGCTGGTCGAGCACATCGGGCCCTTCCACGAAGGCGAGCACATCTTCCGCGAGGGCGACGAGTTCAACGCCATCGCGGCGGTGCGCGCCGGCACCGTGAAGACCTACGTGCTCGACGCCGCCGGCCACGAGCAGGTGCTGGGCTTCCACCTGCCGGGCGAGATCATCGGCCTGAACGCGATCAGCGAGGCGCGCTACCCCTGCAACGCGGTGGCGCTGGACACGGTGATGCTGTGCCGGTTCTCGTTCCCGAAGATGGCGCTGCTGGCGACGCGCATGCCCGGGCTGCAGGCGCAGCTGTTCCGCCTGCTCAGCCAGGACATCGGCAAGGCGGCGCTGCTGGCCGGCGACTACACGGCCGACCAGCGCATGGCGGCCTTCCTGGTGGCGCTGTCGCGGCGTTTCGCCCAGCGCGGTTTCTCGGCCACGCGCCTGCACCTGACGATGACCCGCACGGACATCGCCAACTACCTGCGGCTGGCGCCGGAAACGGTAAGCCGGGTGCTGCGGCGCCTGCAGGAGGACGGCATGGTCAAGGTCGACCGCCGCGAGCTCGAGATCCTCGAGCCCGACCGCCTCGAAACCCTCGCCATGGCCGTCCTCCGCAATTAGCCGGCCCCTGTAGGAGCGCCTTCAGGCGCGAATCTCTTGCCCTTGGCCGTTGGCCAGCCAGTGCGTCGTCTCCGATTGTTTCGCGGGTGGAGGCAGCGTGCATTCGCCCTGCCCGACACGCCGCAAGCTCTGGGCATCCCCCCAATTTGCCGGGAAGCCGCTTTCCCATCGGCCTCGACGGGGCATTGAGGAGGTGTCGCGCCCCCACCCGCGACAAGGCCGCTGTCGACGCGTTGCTTGGCCTAAGGCCAAGGGCAAGAGATTCGCGCCTGAAGGCGCTCCTACAGGAAGGGCGCTTGACCTGCGTCAGTGACCGGGGGAGGCCCGATCCGGACCATGGCGGCATCCTGCAAGGAGAGCTGTCATGAGTAGTACCAAGAAACTGTGGTTGGGCCTGACCGCCCTGCTGGTGGTTTCGTTCTCCGCCCTGCTTTGGGTGGGCAGCGAGATCCACCGCGTCATGCCACCCATCCCGGAGAAGGTGGTCACCACCTCCGGCGAAGTGGTCTTCACCAAGGACGACATCCAGACCGGCCGCGTGGTCTGGCAGTCCATCGGTGGCCAGCAGCTCGGTTCCATCTGGGGCCACGGCGGTTACGTCGCCCCCGACTGGACCGCCGACTGGCTGCACCGCGAGGCCGTCGAGATCCTCGACCGCTGGGCCCGCGCGGAATACTCCGCACCCGGCTACGACGCCCTTGGCAAGGGCGAACAGGCCAACCTGCAGGCCCGCCTGCAGGAAATGATGCGCACCAACACGTTCGACGAGGCCAACGGCACCATCGTCATCGACGACGACCGCCTGGCCGCGATGAACAACGTCTCGGCGCATTACCAGAGCCTGTTCAGCAACGACCCGGCCACCAAGTCGCTGCGCGAAGCGTATGCGATGAAGGAGTCCACCGTCGCCGACGCCGAACACCGTCGCCAGATGACCGCCTTCTACTGGTGGACGTCCTGGACCGCTGTCACCCAGCGTCCGGGCAAGGAAATCACCTACACCAACAACTGGCCCTACGACCCGCTGGTGGGCAACGAACCGCCGTCGAACCTGTTCATGTGGACCGTGTTCAGCGTGCTGTTCCTGATCGCCGGCATCGCGCTGCTGGGCTGGCACTACGCGGTGAACCACGAACGCGACGAGGATCCGCAGCTGCCGCTGACCGATCCGCTCGCCAAGGTCATGGTGACGCCGTCGATGAAGGCCACCGCCAAGTATTTCTGGCTCGTGGTCGCACTGTTCCTGTCGCAGATCCTGCTCGGCGCCATGACCGCGCACTACCAGGTCGAAGGCCAGGACTTCTACGGCTTCGCGCTGTCCGAAATCCTGCCCTACTCGCTCACCCGCACCTGGCACACGCAGCTGGCGGTGCTGTGGATCGCGACCGCGTGGCTGGGCATGGGCCTGTACATCGGACCGGCGATTTCCGGACATGAACCCAAGTACCAGGCGCTCGGCGTCAACGTGCTGTGGGTGTGTTTGATCATCATCGTGGTCGGTTCGTTCGCTGGCCAGTGGTTCGCGGTGATGCAGAAGCTGGGACTGGCGAACAACTTCTGGTTCGGCCACCAGGGCTGGGAATACGTGGACCTTGGCCGCTTCTGGCAGTGGTTCCTGTTCCTGGGCCTGGGCATCTGGCTGACGCTGGTGGGCCGCTGCCTGGTGCCGGCCATCCGCATGGGCGGTGAGTCCAAGTCGATCACCACGCTGCTGTTCCTCTCCACCGTCGCGATCGGCCTGTTCTACGGTGCCGGCCTGCTGTGGGGCGAGCACACGCACCTGTCGATGGTCGAGTACTGGCGCTGGTGGGTGGTGCACCTGTGGGTCGAAGGCTTCTTCGAAGTGTTCGCCACGGCCGTCATCGCGTTCCTGTTCACCAAGCTGGGTCTGATCAAGACCACCACAGCCACGGTCGCCGTGCTCTTCGCCACCATCGTGTTCATGTCCGGCGGCGTGCTCGGCACCCTGCACCACCTGTACTTCACCGGCACCCCGACCGCGGTGATCGCGCTGGGTGCGTCTTTCTCGGCCCTGGAAGTGGTGCCGCTGGCCTATGTCGGATTCGAGGCCTACCACACCTTCAAGCTGGGCAAGTCGACCCCGTGGATGCAGCGCTACAAGTGGCCGATCCTGTTCTTCGTGGCGGTTGCCTTCTGGAACCTGGTGGGTGCGGGCCTGTTCGGCTTCCTCATCAACCCGCCGCTGCCGCTGTACTACATGCAGGGCCTGAACCTGACCCCGCTGCATGGCCACACCGCGCTGTTCGGCGTGTACGGCATGCTCGGCATCGGCCTGATGCTGTTCTGCCTGCGCGGCATGAAGCCGCATGCGATCTGGCCCGAGGCGCCGCTGCGCACCGCGTTCTGGTCGCTCAATATCGGCCTGACCGGCATGGCGGTGTTCACCCTGCTCCCGCTGGGCATCCTGCAGCTCAACGCGGCGATGAACCACGGTTACTGGTTCGCCCGCTCGGCCGAGTTCATGCAGCAGCCGATCGTGGACATGCTGGTGTGGATGCGCGTCCCGGGCGACACGATCTTCAGCGTCGGCGCCCTGGCCCTGGCCTGGTTCGTCCTGCGCCTCTGGATCGCCCCGAAGTCGGCGCCCGTGCCGGTGGATGGAGCCACCGAATCGGCAAGCTGATCCCTGGTTTCTCCGAAGCGTGATTATTGGGGCCACTTCGGTGGCCCCTTTTTTTGGGGACGGGTGCAGTTGAAAACCCGGGTCAGAGTCGACTTTTAAAAAATCGACTCTGACCCGGGTTTTCAATTGCACCTGTCCCCTGCCCCCGTTGCGGTTGCGAATGACTTGCGTCAAGGCGGGAATTGCGCCGGCGGGCGACAGTGACGGCACGTTGCTTCCTGGACTCCCGACATGGCCGTCGCCCCCTTCCCCGCTTCGTTCCCGCTGGCTGCCGCGCCGCATCGGCTTCTGTTCTTCATCGGTGCCGCCAACGTGCTGGCGGCGATGGCCTGGTGGACCGGCTGGCTGGGCGGGCTGCTGCCCACGCCGACGGTGCCTGCGGGCTGGATGCATGCCTTCATCATGCAGTACCAGGTGTTTCCGACCTTCATCTTCGGCTTCCTGCTGACGGTGTTCCCGCGCTGGATGGCGCAGACCGATGCCAGCCGCTGGCACTACCTGCCGGTCGGCCTGGGCCTTGTGCTGGGCCAGGCGCTGACGCTGGCGGGCCTGATCGGCGGCTCGGCGCTGCTGCTGCATATCGGCGTGGTGAACACGCTGGCCGGCTGGATCGCCGCGATGGCCGTGCTGGCCGGCTGGCTGATGCGCGACCGCAGCGGCAACTGGCACGCCATTTCCTGCTTCGCGGGCCTGGTGATGGGCCTGGCCGGCCTGCTCTGCTTCGCCGCCTACCTGCACCTGCCGCAGGAGCCGCGGCTGGCCTTCGCGATGCTCAAGATCGGCACCTTCGGCCTGTTGGTGCCGGTTTATTCGACGGTCGCGCACCGCATGTTCCCCTTCTTCGCCGGCAACGTGGTGGCGGGCTACAAGGCTTGGCGGCCGATGTGGCTGCTGGCGGCCAGCTGGCCGCTGTGGCTGGGCCACCTGGCCCTGGAGCTGGCGCACCTCTACCAGTGGCTGTGGCTGGTCGACCTACCGCTGCTGGCGATCACCGGCCTGGCGCTGTGGCGCTGGTGGCCGCGCGGGAAGGCACCGGCGCTGCTGCGCGTGCTGTTCATCGGCTACGCCTGGCTGCCGATCGCGCTGGCGCTGTACGCCGCGCAGAGCCTGTGGTTCCTGGGCACCGGCGAATTCACCCTGGGCCGCGGCCCGGTCCACGCCGTGTCGATCGGTTTCTTCGGCAGCCTGCTGGTGGCGATGGTGACGCGCGTGACCCAGGGCCACTCGGGTCGCCCGCTGGTCCTGGGCAAGGTGCCGGCGCTCGCCTTCATCGGCATGCAGGTCGTGGCCGTGATGCGCGTGGGCGCCGAACTGGCGGCCAACCCCGCGCCCTGGTTCCTGGCTGCAAGCATCGGCTGGGTCCTGGTTTTCCTTCCCTGGGTGCTGCGTTCGCTTTGGATCTATGCCACCCCGCGCGCCGACGGGCGCCCGGGCTGAGGAGCTTTCGATGATCGAGTTCTACCTGCAGATAAAGATGGTGCACATCGCCGCGGTGCTGGCCAGCGTCGGCCTGTTCGCGGTTCGCGGCGCCCTGGTGCTGGCCGGCGTGAAGTGGGCGATGGCGGCGCCGCTGCGCTACCTCAGCTACACCATCGACACCGTGCTGCTGACCGCCGCGCTGATGCTGCTGACCGCGCTCAAGCTCAACCCCTTCATCGTGCCCTGGCTGTCGGTGAAGCTGGCGCTGCTGGTGGTTTACGTCGTGCTGGGCAGCCTGGCGCTAAAGCGCGCGCGCAGCCGACGCTCGCAGGCGCTGTTCTATGTCGCCGCGCTGGCGACCTTCGCCTTCATGTACTTCGTCGCCCGCGCCCACCATCCGCTGGGCATCCTGCAGGGGCTGGCGTCGTGACTTCGCCCTCGATCCATCCCTGCTTCCTGGGCCCCTACGGCGAAAACGACGGGCTGCTGGAGAAGCTCGTGGTCGAGTTCCTGCGCGACCACGTCTACTGGCGCCGCAATTTCCACCCCGAGGATCCGCCGGCGATTCCCACCGGTGCCGCCGGCGAACCGGCCTATCGCGACTTCGAGGCGCGCATGCGCCGCGAGCTGCACGCGCTGTCGGCGTCGCTCAAGCGTTCGGTGCCGTTCCACAGCCCGCGCTACATCGGCCACATGGTCTCGGACCTGCTGCTGCCAGGCCTGGCCGCGCAGTTCCTGACCCTGCCCTACAACCCGAACAACGTCAGCATCGACGCGGCGCCGGTGACGATCGACATGGAGCTCAAGGCCGGCCTGCAGCTGGCCCGCATGTTCGGCTTCGTCGACGACCCGGCGCGGCCGGACTGCGCCTTCGGCCACCTCACTTCCGGCGGCACCCTGGCCAACTTCCAGGCCCTGCGCCTGGCCCTGGCCTGCAAGGCTTTCCCGGTGGCGCTGCGCGCCGCGGCGCCACCCGGCATCCCCCTGCCAGAAGACGACTGGAGCGCGTTCAACCTGGATTCGACGGCGGTGGTGGGCCTGGTCGACCAGTGGAACGCCTTCCTGTCCACCTGCCCGCCGCGCGAACGGCGGCAGTGGCGGGCGCGCCTCGCGGGCCACCGGCTCGAAACCCTCGGCCTGGCCGGTTTCCTGGCCGCGCACCCGACGCTGCGCTCGCCGCGCGTGTTCGCGCCGGTCACGGCGCATTACTCCTGGTCCAAGGGCATGAAGCTGATGGGCCTGGGTCGTGCCCAGCTCGAACTGGTGCCCGAACGCGGCATGCGCACCAACACCGATGCCCTCGAAGACATGCTCGCGCGCTGCCAGTGCGAGCAGCAGCCGGTGCTGATGGTGGTCGGCGTAATGGGCAGCACCGAGTTCGGTACCGTGGATCCGCTGCACGAACTGATCGATGCCCGCGACCGCTGGGCCAGAAACGGGCTGGGTTTCAGCGTGCACGTCGATGCCGCCTGGGGCGGTTACCTGACCACCCTGTTCCGCCAGCCTGATGGCGGGCTGCGTCCCCTCGAAGACATGCGCGAGGAATTCCGCGATTTCCCGGCCCCGGAGGTGTATGCCGCGGTGGCGGCGCTGGGCCGGGCGGACTCGATCACGGTGGATCCGCACAAGCTCGGCTACATCCCCTATGGCGCCGGCGCCTTCCTGTGCCGCGACCAGCGGGCGATGCAGCTGCTGGCCGAGGACGCCGACTACGTGTTCAGCACCGAGGAGACGCCGGATTATTTCCAGCGCTTCCGGCAGCTCGGCCGCTACATCCCGGAAGGCTCCAAGCCGGGCGCGGCCGCGGCCGCCGTCTATGTCACCCACCGGGTGCTGCCGCTGGACCACGAAAACTTCGGTGCGCTCCCGCGCGAATCGATCATCGCCACCGAAGCCTTCCGCACCGCCGCCACCCGCTTCGCGGCGCGGCTGGAAGGGCGGCTTGTGTGCAAGCTGCCGTTCGAGCCCGATTCGAACCTGATCTGCCTGGCGCTCAACCCGGCCGGCAACACCGACGTGGCGACCATGAACCGCTTCGTTCGCGCCCTGCACCGCAGCCTCAGCTACGACCCGCGGCAGCCGGTGCAGTCGCGTGAGTTCTTCGGCTCGATGACCACGCTGCGCCCCGAGGTGATGGGCGAGGAGGAAACCACGCGCGCGCTCGAGGCCCTGGGCCTGGACCCGGCCACGCTCGACGCCGGCGGCGAGGACGACGACCGCCTGGCAATCCTGCGCCACACGCTGATGAACCCCTTCCTGCTCGATACCGGCAACGGCATCAGCTACCTCGAGATGTATTTCGACTACCTCGAGCGCCAGGCCATGGCGCTGATCGGACAGGCGGCCGCGGCATGAGCGCCGATCGCCAGTGGCTCAGGCAGGCCCTTGCCTGCCTCGCGCAGGAAGCCGCGCGCTCGGCCGACACCCACCTGCTGCGGCTGGACCTTCCGGCGTTCCCGGGCATCCGCTTCTACCTCAAGGACGAGGCATCGCACCCGACCGGCAGCCTCAAGCACCGGCTGGCCCGTTCGCTCTACCTGTACGCGCTGTGCAACGGCCGCCTGCGCGAAGGCCAGGGCGTGATCGACGCGTCTTCGGGCAGCACCGCGATTTCCGAAGCCTGGTTCGCGCGCCTGCTGGGCCTGCGGTTCCAGGCGGTGATGCCCGACTGCACCGCGCCGGCCAAGGTGCGCCTGATCCGGTCGCTGGGCGCCGAATGCGTGCTGCTGCCGCGGGGCATGGACGCCAGCGAGGTCGCGCGCGAACGCGCCGCCGCCGAAGGCCTGTGTTACCTCGACCAGTTCGGCCTGGCCGAACGCGCCACCGACTGGCGCGGCAACAACAACATCGCCGAGTCGATCCTGGCGCAGATGGCGCTCGAGCCCGATCCCGAGCCGGCGTGGGTGGTCTGCGGTGCCGGCACCGGCGGCACCTCGGCCACGCTCGGCCGCTACCTGCGCTACCGCCGCCTGGACACCCGGGTCTGCGTCGCCGAACCCACCGGCGGTGCCTTCGCCGTCGGCTGGCAAACGCGTGAAGCAGACGCGCTCGCCCGACGAGCGACGCTGATCGAAGGCATCGGTCGCGGCCAGGCCGAACCCGGCTTCATCTACGACGTGGTCGACGCGGTCGAAGAAGTGGATGACGCCGATTCGATCGCCGCCTGCTGGTGGCTCGAGGGCGCGCTGGGCCGGCGCTACGGCGGCAGTTCAGGCACCAACCTGGTGGCCTGCCTGCGCCTGGCCGAAGGCATGCGCGAGCGCGGGGAAAGCGGCGCCATCGTCAGCCTGCTCTGCGACCGCGGCGAACGTTACGCCGAAACACTCTTCGACGCCGCCTGGCTGGCGCGACAGGGCATCGCCCTGGGCGACGCCAGCGACGCACTGCTGCGTCGCCTCGGGGCATGAGCCACCACGACCTGCGCGGCTTCCTCGGCGAACTTTCGCGGCGGCGCCAGCTGCGGGAGATCGGTGCGCCCGTGGATCCGGAGCTTGAAAGCACCGCGCTGTGCCGGCACGTGCTTCGCGCCGGCGGGCCAGCGCTGCTGATGCGCAATCCGGTCGGTTCGCGCCACGCCCTGCTCGGAAACCTGTTCGGCCACCGCGACCGCATCGAACTGGCGCTGGGGGGCAGACCGCTTGCGTCGCTGCGCGAACTGGGCGAACTGCTGGCCTCGATCAAGGAACCGCGCTGGCCGTCGAGCCTGCGCAACGCCCTGTCGACCTGGCCGGAACTGGCGCAACTGGCCCACGTCGCGCCAAAACCCATGCGCGAAGCCGCGTTCAACGACATCGTGCTCGAAGGCGACGACATCGACCTGGGCACGCTGCCGATCCAGCGCTGCTGGCCCGGCGATGTCGCACGGCTGATCACCTTCGGCCTGGTGGTCACCCGCGGCACGCGCCAGCCGCGGCAGAACGTGGCGATTTACCGGCAGCAGCTCCTCGACCGCAACCGGGTGATCATGCGCTGGCTGCCGCACCGCGGCGGCGCGCTCGACTTCGCCGACTTCCGCGCGGCGCATCCCGGCAAGCCCTTCCCCCTGCTGGTGGCGATCGGCGCCGACCCGGCGACGATGCTGGCCGCGGTGGCGCCGGTGCCGGACACACTTTCGGAATACGAATTCGCCGGCCTGCTTCGCGGCGCGCGCACGCACACCTGGCACAGCTCGCTGACAGGGCTGGACGCGCCCGCCGGCGCGGAGATCCTGCTCGAGGGGTTCATCGAACCCGGTGACAGTGCGATCGAAGGCCCGTTCGGCGACCACACCGGCTACTACAACGCGCAGGGCGAATTCCCTGTCTTCACGGTCAGGCGGCTGCGCATGCGCCGTGAGGCGATCTACCACGGCAGTTACATGGGCCGTGCGCCCGAGGACGAACCCTCGGTGCTCAGCTCGGCGCTCAACGACGTCTTCGTTCCGATCCTGCGCAAGGTCTTCCCCGAGATCGTCGACTTCTACCTGCCGCCCGAGGCCTGTTCCTACCGGATCGCGGTGGTCAGCATCCGCAAGCAGTACCCGGGGCATGCCCGCCGGATCATGATGGGCATCTGGTCCTACCTGCGCCAGTTCACCTACACCAAGTTCGTGATCGTCACCGACGACGACATCGACGTGCGCGACTGGTCGCAGGTGCTGTGGGCGCTGTCCACGCGCGTGGACCCGGCGCGCGACAGCCTGCTGGTGGAGAACACGCCGATCGACTACCTCGACTTCTCCAGCCCGGTGGCGAACCTCGGGTCGAAGCTGGGCCTGGACGCCACGCGCAAGCTGCCGGGCGAGACCTCCCGCCCCTGGAGCGCACCGATCGTGCCCGATGCGCGCATCGAGCAGCGGGTTCAGTCGCTCTGGGAGGCGCTCCAGTCGGGGTCGTCGAACAGCAGCGGATAGCGGGCGACGACGGCCTGCAGGTCCGCCAGCGCATCGGCGTCGAATCCCGAGGTCGAGAGCGTGTCGGCGGCCACGAGCACGCGCGCGAGCAGCGGGTGCAGCGCGGCGTCCGGCGCGGGCTCGAGCCTGCACTCGGCGAACATCGTGTCCACGGCGGATTTCAGTTCAGCGGCGATGTTGCGCACCTGGCCGTCGTCGAGATGGCCGTGGCTGCCGTGGTCCAGGATTTGTGTGGCGGCGCGCACGCGCTGCATGCCGCGGCTCAGCGGCGCATCGGGCGCCCAGCGCTGCGCCGGCAGCGCGTCTTCGGGCGTCGCGTGGGCGTCGTGGGCGTCGTGGGCCTCGTGGGCGTGCGCCGGCTCACCGGCTGCCGCCAAACCGGGAGCGGCGGCCAGCAGCAGCGCGAAGAGGAAGAAACGGGGAAAGCGGGTCATGGGCGTGGTCCTGATGCAGCCGTAGTCAGTGGCCCCATCGTCCGCCCTTTGCACCGCATCGGAACTGACCCAGGTCAATGACGGCGCAGGCCGCCAGGGCGCAGCATCCCCGGACTTCACCGTGGAGAAAGCGATGCAACTGGTCTGCCCCGCCGGCAACCTGCCGGCCCTGCGCGCGGCGGTCGACGCCGGCGCCGATGCGGTCTACGCCGGCTTCCGGGACCAGACCAATGCCCGCGCCTTCCCCGGCCTGAACTTCGACGAGGCCGAACTGCGGGCCGGCATCGCCTACGCCCACCAGCGCGGCCGCAAGGTCTACCTGGCCCTGAACACCTACCCGGAAACCTCGCGCCTGCGCGCCTGGCAGGCCGCGGTGGACCACGCCGCCGAACTGGGCTGCGACGCCATCATCGCCGCGGAAATGGCGGTGCTCGACCACGCCATGCGCGAACACCCGCAGCTGGCGCGACATCTGTCCGTGCAGGGTTCTGCGACCACCGCGCCGGCGCTTCGCTACATGCACGAACGCTTCGGCATCAGCCGCGCCGTGCTGCCGCGGGTACTTTCGCTGCAGCAGGTCGAACGCCTCTGCGAACGCTCGCCGGTGCCACTGGAGGTCTTCGCTTTCGGCAGCCTGTGCATCATGGTCGAAGGCCGCTGCCAGCTGTCGAGCTACGTCACCGGCGCCTCGCCCAACCGCCACGGCGTCTGTTCGCCGGCGCGTTTCGTGCGCTGGGAGGAACACGAGGGCGGCGAACGCGCCGTGCGCCTGAACGGCCTGTTGATGGACCGCTACGCTCCGGGCGAACCGGCGGCCTACCCGACCGTCTGCAAGGGCCGCTTCGAGGTCGGCGGGGAAACCTTCCATGCGCTCGAGGAGCCCACCAGCCTCAACACCCTCGAACTTCTTCCGCAGCTGGCGAAGGCCGGCGTCGCGGCGCTGAAGATCGAAGGCCGCCAGCGCGGCGTCGCCTACGTATCGGCGGTCACGCGCACCTGGCGCGACGCCATCGACCGGCACCGCGCCGATCCCGACAACTGGACGCTGCAGCCGGGCTGGCAGAAGGCGCTTTCGGCCCATGCCGAAGGCCACCAGACCACCCTCGGCCCCTACCACCGCGCCTGGCACTGACCGCATGAAACTCAGCCTCGGACCCCTGCAATACTTCTGGCCGCGCGAACACACGCTGGCCTTCTACCGCGAAGCCGCCGGTTGGCCGGTCGACGTGGTCTACCTCGGTGAAACGGTCTGCAGCAAGCGCCGGGAACTGGGCACGCGCGACTGGATCGCGCTGGCCGACGAACTGGCGGCGTCCGGCAAGGAAGTCGTGCTTTCGAGCCTGGCCCTGGTCGAAGCCGAATCCGAACTCAATGCGGTCCAGCGCATGATCGCGCACGGCGGCTTCTGGATCGAAGCCAACGACCTGACGGCGGTGCAGCTGTGCCGCGAACAGGGCCTGCCCTTCGTCGCCGGCCCCAGCCTGAACATCTACAACCACGTCGCGCTGGCGATGCTGGCCGAAGACGGCCTGCGCCGCTGGGTGCCGGGCGTCGAACAGGGCCTGCAGCAGGTGGAAGAGCTGCTGGCGGCGCATGCGGGGCAATCAAACGCGCTGCCCGAACTGGAGGTGATCGCCTGGGGCCGCCTGCCGCTGTCGTACTCCGCGCGCTGTTTCACCGCCCGTGCGCTGGACGTGCCCAAGGACGCCTGCGGCTTCCGCTGCATCGAGCATCCCGAAGGCATGCCCCTGGCCACGCGCGAGGGCACGCCCTTCCTGCGCATCAACGGCATCCAGATCCTCGGCGAGGAAATCACCGACCTCGGGCCGGAACTGCCGGCGCTGCGTGCACTGGGCGTCGGCCTGCTGCGGCTTTACCCGCAGGCGAAGGGCATGCGCGAGGTCGTCGAACACTTCGACCTGGCGCGCAACTCGCCGCTTGCGCCGCCGCGCCGGGGCGCGGTCAACGGCTACTGGCACGGACTGCCCGGCAAACCCGGCCTGCCGCCGGGCTGAGGCTTTCAGCCCGCGGCGCCGAACACCAGGCAGGCATTGGTGCCGCCGAAGCCGAAGCTGTTCGACATCACCGTGCGCAGCGTCGCCTCGCGGCTTTCGCGCAGGATCGGGAAGCCCTCGGTCTGCGGATCGGGTTCGCTGATGTTGGCCGAGCCGGCCATGAACCGGTCGCGCATCATCAGCAGGCAGTAGATCGCCTCGTGCACGCTGGCCGCGCCGAGGGAATGCCCGGACAGCGCCTTGGTGGACGACAGCGGCGGCATCAACTCGCCGAAGGCTTCGCGCACGGCGCGAAGTTCGACCAGGTCGCCCAGCGGCGTCGAGGTGCCGTGGGTGTTGAGGTAGTCCACCGGCGCATCGATGCCCTGCATCGCCATGCGCATGCAGCGCACCGCGCCTTCGCCGGACGGCGCGACCATGTCGGCGCCGTCGGAGGTGACGCCGTAGCCCAGCAGCTCCGCATGGATGCGGGCGCCGCGCGCGACGGCGTGATCGTAGTCTTCCAGTACCAGCATGCCGCCGCCGCCGGCGATGACGAACCCGTCGCGGGTGGCGTCGTAGGGGCGCGAGGCGGTGGCCGGGGTGTCGTTGTGGCGCGTCGAGAGCGCGCCCATCGCGTCGAACTGCAGGCTCAGCGACCAGTGCAGCTCTTCGCCGCCGCCGGCGAACATGATGTCCTGGCGGCCGGAGCGGATCAGGTCGGCGGCGGCGCCGATGCAATGCGCCGAGGTCGCGCAGGCGGCGGCGATCGAATAACTGGCGCCACGGATGCCGAAGGCGGTGGCGAGGTTGGCCGACACCGTCGAGCCCATCGTGCGCGGCACCATGTACGGGCCGACCTTGCGGACGCCGCGGTTGCGCAGCAGGTCCGCCGCTTCGACCTGCCATTCGGTGGAACCGCCGCCCGAGCCCGCGAACAGGCCGGTGCGCTCGGAGCGAACCTGCGAATCATCGAGGCCGGCATCGGCGATGGCTTCCTGCATCGCCACGTGCGCGAAGGCCGCACCGTCGCCCATGAAGCGCAGCACCTTGCGGTCGATGCGCGACGGCAGGTCGATGTCCGGCGCGCCCGAAACCTGGCTGCGCAGGCCGGCCTCGGCCGCCGCTTCGTCACGGCGGATGCCGGAGATACCGCTGCGCAGTGCCGCCGAAACCCGGTCGAGCTGGTTGCCCAGGCAGGAGACGATGCCCATGCCCGTAATCGCGATGCGACGCATGACTACATGCCTTCGGTGGACGTGAACAAGCCGACGCGTAGCTCTTCGGCGGTATAGATCTCGCGGCCGTCCACGAGCGTGCGGCCGTCGGCGATCACCATCTTCAGGCGACCGCGCACGACGCGCCGGATGTCGATCTCGTAGGTCACGAGCTTCGCGCTCGGCAGCACCTGGCCGGTGAACTTCACCTGGCCGACGCCGAGTGCCCGGCCGCGGCCGGGCTCGCCAAGCCAGGGCAGGAAGAAACCCGCCAGCTGCCACATGGCGTCGAGGCCCAGGCAGCCCGGCATCACCGGGTCATCGGTGAAGTGGCAGGCGAAGAACCAGAGGTCCGGACGGATGTCGAGTTCGGCGCGGATGAAACCCTTGCCGTGCTTGCCACCGGTTTCGCTGATCTCGGTGATGCGGTCGAACATCAGCATCGGATCGGACGGCAGGCGTGCGCCCGTCGGGCCGAACATGGCGCCGCTGGCGCATTCCAGGAGCTGGTTGCGATCGAAGGATTGGGACACGTTCATGGGGAAGCGGAATGGGGGGACGATGCGGATGTACGCCTGCCAATGTGGGGCATGACCTTCCTCGTATCAAGCAATTTCGCCGTACGCAGCCGTTTCGATGCCGTGGCGTATGTTGCCGGCGGCGCCTGAATCCACGCGGAAGTGCGCACCCAGCGAGCAGGCGCGCGCAAGCGCCGGCGCCAGCAGTCGGAGCGCCAGCCGACCCTGCCAGCTGCCCGCCAGCGCCGCGTCCGCGCGGATCGCATCGATGCCGGCCGACAGCGCCGCACCGCTGCGCAGCGGACCCAGCGCATCGGTGAGCAGCGCGGACAGCGTCTCCCGCGCCGCTGCCGGCGCGGGCGGGCCCGCGTCCACCCAGCGCCGCACGCGCGCACCGGCGTCGCTGCCTCCGCGCAACCGGGCGCCCAATGCGTTGCCGCAGACCACGCCTTCGAGGAGCGAATTGCTGGCAAGCCGGTTGGCCCCGTGCACGCCGCTGCAGGCGACCTCGCCCACCGCGTGCAGGCCCGGCAGGGTGCTTGCACCCGCGTCGTCGACCGCGATGCCGCCCATGTGGAAGTGCACGGCCGGCGTCACCGGGATCGGCTGCTGGCGCGGGTCGATGCCGGCGGCGGCGCAGGTTGCCAGCACGCCCGGGAACTGCCGCCAGGCCGCGTCGTCCAGCCTGCGGGCATCGAGCCATGTGCGGCCACCGGCCCGTCGATGCCGCCAGATCCGTCGCGCGACGACGTCGCGTGGCGCCAGGTCAGCCAGCGGATGCGTGCCCGGCATCAGCGCCGCGCCGTCGTCGCCGACCAGAGTGGCGCCGGCACCGCGCAGCGCCTCGGTGACCAGCGGAAGGTGCCTGCCCGAGGGCAAGGCAAAAGCCGTCGGGTGCCACTGGATGAACTCGAGGTCGCGTCCGTCCGCACCGGCCGCCAGCGCCAGCGCGAGGCCGGCGCCATCGGCCCCTTCCGGATTGGTGGTCGTGTCGAACAATGCACCGATGCCACCCGTGGCCATGACGAGGTCGGGCGTGCTGATGACGTCGCTGCGCCCGGCCTCGTCGGAAATACGAACGCCGGCCACGCGCCCGCCGGCGCAGAGCCCGATGCCCTGCAGCGCGCGTCCGGACAGCCATTGCACGTGGGCGGCGGATTCGACCGCGGCGACCAGCACCTGCATCAGCTCGCGGCCGGTGCCGTCGCCGCCGGCGTGCACGATGCGGGCCCGGTCGTGGCCACCTTCGCGACCGAGCGACAGGTGGCCTTCATCGTCGCGGTCGAAGGGCACGCCGAGCGACAGCAGCCAGTCGATGGCGTCCGGCGCGGCCAGCGCAAGGTCCAGCACCGCGCCGACGTGGTTGTGGCAGGCACCGGCCACCAGCGTGTCCGCGGCATGGAAGACCGGCTCGTCGCCCTCGCCCACCGCCGCGGCGATGCCGCCCTGGGCCATGGCGCTGGCGGTGCCGGCCGGTCCGCGGCTGCGGCTCACCAGCAGCACCGGCCTTGGCGCGGCGGCCAGCGCCACGCACAGGCCGGCGATGCCGGCGCCGACGACCACCAGCGGCGGGCTGGCCGCGCTCAGACGCGCTCGCCCCGCCCCACCGCCAGCATGCGTTCGAGCGCGCGGCGTGCGCGCGCCGCCACGTCGTCCGGAACCCGGACCTCGGGCGAGAGGTCGCGCAGGCAGGCGTGGATGTTCTGCAGGGTGATGCGCTTCATGTGCGGGCACAGGTTGCAGGGCTTGATGAACTCCGTCGCCGGGAAGCGCAGGCGCAGGTTGTCGGCCATCGAGCACTCGGTGATCAGCGCCACGCGCTCGGGCTGCTCGCGTTCGAGCCAGGCGCCCATCGCGCTGGTGGAACCAACGAAGTCGGCTTCGGCAAGCACCTCGGGCGGGCACTCGGGATGCGCCACCAGCCTGGCGTCGAAACGCTGGCGGGCGTGGCGGGCTTCGGCCGCGGTGAAAGTTTCATGCACTTCGCAGCGACCGTCCCACAGCACCAGCTGCACGTCGGTCTGGCCGGCGACATGTGCGCCCAGGTAGCGGTCGGGCAGGAAGATCACCTTGTCCGCGCCCATCGCCTCGACCACCTGCACGGCGTTCGCCGAGGTGCAGCAGGCGTCGGACTCGGCCTTCACTTCGGCGCTGGTGTTGACGTAGGTGACCACCGGCGCGCCCGGGTGCCGCGCCCGCAGCGCCCGCACGTCGGCGGCGGTGATCGAATCGGCGAGCGAACAGCCGGCCAGCGGATCCGGGATCAGCACCTTCACCTGCGGCGCCAGGATCTTCGCCGTCTCGGCCATGAAGTGCACGCCGCACAGGACCACGATGTCGGCATCGCAGTCGGCCGCGGCCTGCGCGAGCGCCAGCGAATCGCCGGTGACGTCGGCGACGCCGTGGAAGATCTCCGGCGACTGGTAGCTGTGCGCCATGACCACCGCGCCGCGTTCACGCTTCAGGGCCTGGATCGCGTCGATCCACGGCAGGTGCATCGGCACCTCGACGCAGGGCAGCAGGCGTTCGAGTTTGTCGGCCAGGCCCGCGTATTCGGTCATCAGTTCATCGCGCCAGGCGGGCTTCATGCCGGCTCTCCCTGCCAGGCTTCGCGCGCGGCGCGGGCCGCGCGGGCGCCGCGGTTGAGCAGGATGCGCACGCCCAGCGGCACCGATTCCCAGGGCAGGCGGTCGAGCAGGTTGCGGGCCGTCAGGCCAAGCTCGGTGTCGCCGGTGACTTCGAGCCGTCGCTGGAAAAACAGGGTGTCGGCGTCCTCCAGCCGGCTGGCGAGCAGCAGCAGGTCGGTCGCACTGCCGCGCACGCTGGCCTCGGCACCGCCTTCGACCGCCTTCAGGCGCTGGCCGTCGAGTTCCAGCACCCAGTCCAGGCCGAGGTCGCTGACTTCGATGCCCAGGCGCCGGCCCTGCATGAAATCGAGATCGCCCGCACCGATCGGCCGGGCCAGCAGGTGGCCGACGGCCTGCTCAAGCGCATGGCGCTGCCAGGGCGCGGGCACGCGTCGCAGCAACGGGGCCCAGCGATGCGGCGGCGGGAACCAGCGCAGCGGGGATCGGGCAAGGCTCGTGCTCATGGTCTCTCCGGACTCGGCCTGCTGCAGCCGGCAGGCATCGGCGATCAGGAATTCCAGCTGGCCGCGGGCCAGTCCAGGCGGCAGACCCAGCCGGTGCGCCAGCCCCTGCCCACGCGCCAGCACCTGCTCTTCGCGCGCCGGGTCGCGTGCGGGCAGGCCCGCGCGGCGCTTGCTGTCGGCCAGCCTGGCCACGAGCCGGCGCCGGCCAGCCACGAGCAGCAGCATCGCGTCGTCGATGCCGTCGACGCCGCGCCTGAGCAGGCTGACGGCAAGGGGAAGGTGGGTCATGGCGCGCATTGCAGCGTCGGTGCGGACGCCGCGCCCTGACCTCGGTCAACCGGGGGCGATTGAGCTAGAAGTCGACCACCAGGCCCAGGCTGGCGCCGCGCGCGGGACGCGAATAGAAGGCGACGTCGTCGGCGTTGGCCGGCAGGCCGCGCAGCGCCGACCAGTCCCAGGCGGTGCGGTCGGTGAGGTTGAAGACCGACAGGTTCAGGCGCACCTGCTCGCCGAGCGACACCCAGGCGTGCAGGTCCCAGTTCGCATAACCCGGCGGCAGGAACAGCGGCCCGGTGCTCTGGTCGGCGCGCGCGACCCGCTTCACGCCGGTCAGGCGCAGCTCCGAACCCCAGCGCCCGTCGGCCGATTCGAAGCCCGCCCCCAGGCTGGCGCGCGGCGGCGGCACCGAGTTGAGCGGCAGGTCGCGGGCGGTATCGTCGCCTTCGGCCCAGGCGGCCACGGCATCGAGGTACCAGCCGCTGGCGCCTTCGGACAGCGACTCCAGCCACCAGCGCCCTTCCAGTTCGACGCCGCGGATGCGGGCACGGTCGCGGTTGACCGACTGGAACACCAGCTGGCCGCTGGTGTTGCGGCCGAGGTTGGCACGCGATTCGATCAGGTCGCGGTAGCGGTTCTCGTAAACCGCCAGCGTGGCGACCAGGAACTCGCCGTTCCAGCGCATGCCCAGCTCGAGGCCCTCGCTGCGCTCGGGTTCGAGGTCGGGGTTCGGCAGCGCGATGTAGTTGAAGGTCGGCAGGTTCAGGCCGATGTTGACGTCGCTGAAAGGCGGCGCCCGGAAGCCGCGCGTGTACTGCGCGTACAGGCCGAGCCGGTCGCGGTTCCAGCGCAGGCCCAGCTTGGGCGTCACCTGGTCGTTGTCGAGCGAAACCGGCACCACGCCCGGATTGTCTTCGGACCACAGCGCATCGGGACGGGCGCGCAGGCGGTAGCTTTCCCAGCGCAGGCCGGGCACGAGCGCCCAGTTTTCGGCAAAGCGGATCTCGTCCTGCCAGAACACGCCGATCTCGTCGGCGCGGCTGTTCGGGAAGTCGCGTAGCGGGAACACCTCGCCGATGATCACGTTGCTGGTCGCGCCGTTGATCAGGTTGGTCTCGAGGCCGTCGCGGTAGCCCCGGTAGTCGTGCCGGGCCAGGTCGATGCCGAACACCTGCCAGTGCTGCGCGCCCAGCCATTCACCGCGCCACTGCGCGTTGATTTCCAGCCCCGTGCTTTCCTGCCCGAACACGAAGCGGCGTTCGCGCCGCGACAGGAAGGGCGTGGCCCGGTCCGCGAGGCGGAACTGGTCGCTGAACTGGTCGGTCGTGCTGTCCTGGCGATACGCCAGCAGGCGCACCGGACCAAGCGGGCCCACCTGCTCCCACTCCACGCCGAGGCTGGCGCGCTGGCGCTCGTAACGATCGTCGCCGGTGAGCGCGTAGGTCGTCGAAAAACGGCCTGGCCCGAACAGCTGCGACTGCACGTCGGTCTGCCGGCGGCCTTCGGCGCGTTCGACGATGGCGCTCCAGCGACCGGCCGCGCCGGCGTCGAAACCCAGGCGCAGCAGCGCGCTGTCCTTGCGGAAGTCTGCGGGGTTGGCAGCGAAGTCCGGATCGTCGGCGCCGTTCTCCATCTGCTCGCCCTCGCGGCGGCCCAGCGCCACCAGCGCGGACAGGCGCTGGTCCCCGCTGCGCGCGACCAGGCGTCCCGACAGCCAGCGCGACTGGTCGCGACTGCCGGCGCCGGCGCGCGCCGCGCCCTGCCAGATGTCTTCGTCGTCGGACCAGTCCGCTTCGGCCGGATCCGGGGACCAGTAGGCGACGACGCCGGCCAGCGCCTTGCTGCCATGCAGCGTGGACGCCGGACCGCGCAGCACCTCGACGCGATCAACGATGCCCAGTTCGACCAGGTCACGGCCGGCCAGCGCGAACTGCCCCACCCCGAAACCATCGGGCAGCGGCACGCCGTCGAGTTCCACGCCGACGCGATTACCCTCAAGCCCGCGGACGTTGAAGCCCTGCGCGCCGAAACGATTCGCATCCGCGCTGACGTCCACGCCCGGCAGCAGCCGCGCCAGGTCCTCGATGCCCTGCACGCCGCGACGCTCCATCGCCTCGCGGTCGACCCGGCTGACCGCGCCCACGACCTGCTTCACGGGCTCGGCGCTGCGGCTTCCGACCACGACCACGGCATCGAGCGTGCGCAGCGTGTCGTCTTCGGCGGAAGGCGACAGGGCCGTTGCGAGCGCGAGCGCGAGAGGAACAAGGGACATCGTCTTCACCAGTACTTTCCGGAATCGCACCGTACGACAGCCGGGGGTCGCCGTGAATTGACCGCTGTCAAACCGGCGTCCGGGAAGAGATGGAAAGATCGTTGCACTTGATGCAGGTCAGGGGACACCAGCCGGCCCAGGAACAAGCTTCACCCGACGGCGGTTCACCGCCGAGCAACGCCAAATCCACCTACGGGGATCCAGCCATGAAACGCACACTCATCAGTACCGCCCTGGCCTTCGCGCTCGGCGCCGGCGCCAGCTTCGCCTTTGCCGCGGAGAGCGACGTCGTCAACGAACGTGCTCCCAAGACCGAGGACCAGGCCGGCGAAGCCGCCTACCTGGCCAACTGCGCCGCCTGCCACCAGGCCGATGGTTCCGGACTCGCCGGCGCGTTCCCGCCGCTGAAGGACTCGGACTGGATCAAGAAGGACCCGGAGGCCGCCCTTCAGGCCGTGCTGGCCGGCCTGAGCGGCAAGATCACCGTCAACGGCAATGAGTACAACGCGGTCATGCCGGCCATGAGCCACCTGGCCGACGCCGACATCGCCGCCCTGCTCAACCACGTGATGGACGATCTCAACGACCTCGACACCCGCTTCACCGCGGACCAGGTCGCCGCCGCCCGCAAGGACATCGCCGGCGCCTCCGACCCGGCCCAGGGCGAAGCCCATCCGGGCACCTCCCAGGCCGAGGCGGCCTACAAGGGCGCGCCGTCCTCCATGGACGCGGGCGACATGAAGATGGTGCGCAGCCCGGGCGCCCCGGACATGACCGAGGAAGAGTTCGCCCAGGCGACCGACATCTTCTTCCAGCGCTGCGCCGGCTGCCACGGCGTGCTGCGCAAGGGCGCGACCGGCAAGCCGCTTACCCCGGACCTGACCCAGGCCAAGGGCACCGACTACCTGAAGGCGCTGATCAACTTCGGCTCCCCGGGCGGCATGCCCAACTTCGGCACCGGCGGCGAACTGACCACCGCCCAGGTCGACCTGATGGCCCGCTTCCTGCAGCACACCCCGCCCAACCCGCCGGAATGGGGCATGGCCGAGATGCGCGAAAGCTGGAAGGTGCTGGTGCCGGTCGAGGACCGCCCGACCCGGCAGATGAACAAGTACAACCTCGGGAACGTCTTCTCGGTGACCCTGCGCGACTCGGGCGAGATCGCCCTGATCGACGGCGACACCAAGGAGATCATCAACATCATCAAGACCGGCTACGCCGTGCACATCTCGCGCGTCTCGCATTCGGGCCGCTACGTGTACACGATCGGCCGCGACGGCAAGATCGACCTGATCGACATGTGGATGGCCAAGCCCGACCGCGTGGCCGAGATCAAGATCGGCCTCGAGGCGCGTTCGGTCGAAACCTCCAAGTACAAGGGCTTCGAGGACAAGCTGGCGATCGCCGGCGCCTACTGGCCGCCGCAGTTCGTGATCATGGACGGCCCGAGCCTGGAGCCGATGAAGATCGTCTCGACCCGCGGCATGACGGTGGACACGCAGGAATACCACCCGGAACCGCGCGTGGCCGCCATCGTCGGCAGCCACCAGCACCCGGAGTTCATCGTCAACGTCAAGGAAACCGGCCGCATCCTGCTGGTGGACTACAGCGACATCGACAACCTCAAGATCACCACGCTCGACGCGGCGCGCTTCCTGCACGACGGCGGCTGGGACGTGACCAAGCGCTACTTCCTCACCGCGGCCAACCAGAGCGACAAGATCGCGGTGGTGGACTCGAAGGACCAGCGCATGGTCGGCCTGATCGACGTCGACAAGATCCCGCACCCGGGCCGCGGCGCGAACTTCGTGCATCCCGAGTTCGGACCGGTCTGGGGCACCTCGGCGCTGGGCAACGACAAGATCACGCTGATCGGCACGGATCCGGAGAAGCACGCGGACAACGCCTGGAAAGTGGTCGAAGTGCTCAACGGCCAGGGTGGCGGTTCGCTGTTCATCAAGACCCATCCGAAGTCGCGCAACCTGTGGGTGGATACGCCGCTCAACCCGGACGAGAAGGTGGCGCAGTCGGTGGCGGTGTTCGACATCGACAACCTCGACGGTGGTTTCGAGGTGCTGCCGATCGCCGAGTGGGCGAACCTGGGCGAGGGCCCGAAGCGCGTGGTGCAGCCGGAGTACAACGCAGCTGGCGACGAGGTCTGGTTCTCGGTCTGGAACGGCAAGGACCAGCGTTCGGCGATCGTGGTGGTGGACGACAAGACGCGCAAGCTCAAGGCGGTCCTTGACGACGCCCGCCTGATCACGCCGACCGGCAAGTTCAACATCAACAACACGGTCAACGACGTCTACTGACCTTACGGTTATTCGCTGCACCCCGGGGGCCCTGCATCGCAGGGCCCCTTCTTTTTGAGCTTGCCGTTCGGCAAGAAGGGCGTCGTCGCCGGACCGTCTGCGATGGCACCGCCGCTTTGCGAGGTGAGGCGCCGCCCGGCTTCTTGCTAGCGCCATCCATGGCAGCAAAAGCCGGATCGCTCCCGCGCATCCATGCGCTCCGCGACACTTGGGCATCCTGCCCGGCGCCGCTACGGGCCTCCTGCCCTCCGCTTCGGACCTCACCTCGCAAAGCGCCGTTGCTCCGACAGACTTCGGGGCCGACGGCTTCGAGCTCGCCGCTGTGCGGCGAAGTGCATAACGCTGCCTCGCCTCACGATCGACGCCTTTCGCCACGCAGTGGCGGGCCGGTAATCAGCGTCCTGTGCGGGAGTCGGAGCGACGTCGCGTGCGCGGCGGCGCCTCCGACCAAAGGTCCGGCACCGCCGCCTTGCTTGCCCGCAGGGCAAGCCCGGATCAGGGCGCGGGGAACGCCCACTCCACCTGCAGCCAGAGTTTGCGCGTATCGCGCGCGAAGCCGTCGCTCTGGTAGTCGGCCACCTTCAGCAGGCCGGACAGCCCGCCCGGCAGCGGGAACGACAGCGACGCGTTCCATTCGCGGCCATAGTCGGCACCGCCGCGGTCGGCGTCGAAATCGTGCCAGGCCACCGTCCAACCCAGCTTGTCCTGCAGCTTGCCGCTGCCGAACTTTCCGGACACCGACGCATAACGATCGTCCAGGCCGTTCGCCGGTGTCACCAGGAACTTGTCCGCCCAGCCGTTGAACGCATGCAGCGTCGCCAGCGGTGTCTGGAAGGCGGTGCTGCCGTTGCCGCCCAGCTGTTCCCAGCCAAGCTTCCAGGTCAGGCCCCAGGCCGTCGCGGACGGTTCAACCAGGAAATAGTCCGCGTCCACCTGCAGCGGGTTGCCGGCGTAGTCGCGCTGGTTCGCGAATTCCAGCGTCCAGCCCAGTTTGATCGCCGCCAGTTCGCGACCGCCGGTCCAGCGCAGGCCGAGCGTGCGCGTCGATGCACCCGCGACGTCCTCGTCCTCGAGCCAGTAGCCGTAGGCCACCACGGTACCGGCGGCGGTTTGCCAGCTGGCGTTGGCCAGGTGTGCGTCGAGGCGCCGCTCGCGGGCCAGCGGGTCGCGGGCTTCGTCGCTGAAGACGCGATGCACGCGGTCGAGCCAGGCATATCGCAGCACCAGGCCGTCGCGCGGGCTGAAGTCCGCGACCAGGCCGTCAAAGGTCTGCTCGTTCTGCCGCCAGCCGACGTTGCCGACGAAACGCTGGTTGTCCAGCAGCAGCCGCTGCCGGCCCAGCGTCGCGCCGGCCTTCGCACCCTGCCAGCGCAGCCAGGCCTGGTTGACTTCCAGGGCCGCGGGGTCGGCCACCACCGGGTAGGCGGTTTCGCCGTTCGCCGTGGAGTTGTAGCGGTCGTCGAGCGCGGCGATGCCCTCGAACTCCAGGCCGGCCGACCACTGGCGAGCCCAGGCGTGGCGATAGCCCAGTCGCAGGCGCAGGGTGTCGGCGCTGGCGTCGCGCGCGAAGGCGTCGTCGCTGACCGCTTCGTGGCGGTAGCGCAGGTGACCCGACCAGCCTTGATCGGCGTCGGCGGCCATCGGAAGGCTGGCGGCGGCCAGCGCGAGCGTGATGCAGGAGGTGAGTTTCATGGCGAAATCCAAGCTAGGGCCCGGAACGGGTCGTCGCGAGGGTGCGCCGGTTCGGGCGGCCCGGCCCTGAGCCACGTCAAGTGTGTGAACGTTTCCCAGATCACGCGGGGTTCACATCGCCGGACAGGACGGGCAGACTGTCCCGCCATGGGTTCTGCTTGACGCGCGTCAGGGACGCACGCGTGACTCCGCAGGAAGCTGTCGGCCTCGAATTGACTGAACGACCTACCATCGGAGACATGACCATGAACCGCCCCCTGCTCGCCCTCTCGATCGCCGCTGCCCTGGCCCTCGCCGGCTGCCGCGACAACCCCAATTCGGAACTGGACGCGCACGAAGCCGTCGTCGCCAAGCGCGCCGCGGGCGCCACCGACACGGGCGGGTCCCGCAAGGGCGATTTCGGTCCGCCGCAGGGCGAGATGATCAACGCCGTGCTCACCGCGCCGCCGCACGTGCCGCCGCCGACCAACCGCGACTACCCGGCCAAGGTGAAGGTCGAGCTGGAAGTGCGCGAGGTCGACCTCGAGATCGCCGACGGCGTCACCTACACCTTCTGGACCTTCGGCGGCACCGTGCCGGGCAGCTTCATCCGCGTGCGCCAGGGCGACACGGTGGAATTCCACCTGCACAACCACCCTGATTCCAAGATGCCGCACAACATCGACCTGCACGGCGTCACCGGCCCCGGTGGCGGCGCCTCGTCGACGTTCACGGCGCCGGGCCACGGCTCGCAGTTCACCTTCAAGGCGCTCAATGCCGGCCTGTACGTCTACCACTGCGCCACGGCGCCGGTGGGCATGCACATCGCCAACGGCATGTACGGCCTGATCCTGGTCGAGCCGCCCGAAGGCATGCCGCCGGTGGACAAGGAGTTCTACGTGATGCAGGGCGACTTCTACACCACCACCAAGTACCGCGAGAAGGGCCACGCCCCCTTCGACATGCAGCGGGCCATCGACGAAAACGCGACCTACGTGCTGTTCAACGGCTCCGAGAGCGCGCTCACCGGCGACAACGCGATCAAGGCCAGCGTCGGTGAAGACGTGCGCCTGTACGTGGGCAACGGCGGCCCGAACCTGGTCTCGAGCTTCCACGTGATCGGCGAGATCTTCGACAAGGTCTGGTACGAAGGCGGCACCCGTTACCAGGAAAACGTGCAGACCACGCTGATCCCGGCCGGCGGCGCGATGATCGCCGACTTCCACCTCGAGGTGCCGGGCAGCTACGTGCTGGTCGACCACTCGATCTTCCGCGCCTTCAACAAGGGCGCCCTGGGCATCCTCCAGGTCGACGGCGAAGAGGACAAGAGCATCTACTCGGGCAAGGAAGTCGACCACGTCTACCTGGGCGACAAGGCCGCCAGCATGGCACCTGTGGCCGAGGCCGCCGCGGCGCAGGCCTCGGGCACGCTCACCCTGGAAGGCCAGGTGGCCGCGGGCAAGGCGCTGTTCGCCGGCACCTGCTCGACCTGCCACGGCGTCGAAGGCGCCGGCATGCCGGGCGTGTTCCCGCCGCTGGCCAAGTCCGACTGGATGACTCGCCCGCATGACGAACTCGCGGCCATCGTGCTCAACGGCCTGTCGGGCCCGATCAAGGTCAACGGCGAGGACTACAACTCGGTGATGCCGCCGATGAGCCAGCTGACCGACGACGAAGTGGCCAACATCCTGACCTACGCGCTCAACAGCTGGGGCAACCCGGGTGGCCAGGTCAGCAAGGAAGACGTGGCCAAGGTCCGCGCGAGCACCGAGCGCGGCGAAGGCGCGGCGCACTGACCGTGAAAAGCGCCACCCGCATCCTGCTGCTGGCCCTGCTTCCCCTGCCCGGCCTCGCCGCCGGGCAGGACTGGGCCCCGCTGCCGGGCGGCGAGTTCAGTTCGGTGCTGCGCTACGAAGACACGGGGGGCGTGGTCAAGGTCGCGCCCTTCGAACTGCAGCGCCGGCCGGTCACCAACGCCCAGTTCCTGGACTTCGTGCGTCGCCATCCCGAATGGCGCCGCGGCCAGGCCCCGGAACTGTTCGCCGAACAGCGTTACCTGCAGCACTGGGCCGGTCCCACCGATCTCGGTGACGCGGGTCCGGCGCAGCCGGTGGTGCAGGTCAGCTGGTTCGCCGCCCAGGCCTATTGCGAAGCCCAGGGCGCGCGCCTGCCGACCTGGGCCGAGTGGGAATTCGCGGCCGCGGCCGACGAAACCCGCGCCGACGCACGCAAGGACCCGGCCTGGCGCGAACGCATACTCGCCTGGTACTCCCGGCCATCGAACCAGGCCCTCGCCGATGTCGGCCAGGGCCCGGCCGACGTCAACGGCGTGCAGGACCTGCACGGCCTGGTCTGGGAATGGGTGGACGACTACGCGGCAATGCTGGTTTCCCCCGACAACCGCGACCAGGGCGATCCGGACAAGCTCCAGTTCTGCGGCGCCGGCGCCATCTCCATGGACGACCGCGAAAACTACGCCGTGCTGATGCGCGTGGCCATGCTCTCGGCCCTGCAGGCCGAGGACACCACCGGCAACCTGGGTTTCCGCTGCGCCCGCGACGCCAAGGAAACAACACGATGAAAACCTGGTCCCTGGCCCTCGGCCTGCTGCTGGCGCTGGCCGCCGGCCTGCCGCAGACCGCGGTTTCCGCCGAACTCCCGGGCGACTCCGCCTATCGCCTGGCCGACACCTACACCGACCAGGCCGGACGCGACTTCACGCTCGCCGACGGCCGCGGCAAGGTCCGGCTGGTGGCGATGTTCTACACCTCCTGCCGCTACGTCTGCCCGCTGATCGTCGACAGCGCCAAGGGCGTCGAGCATGCCCTGACGCCGGAAGAGCGCGCGCGCCTGCACGTGCTGCTGGTCAGCCTCGATCCCGCGCGCGACGACCCCGCCGCGCTCAAGCAGGTCTTCGACAAGCGCCGGCTGCCGGCCGACCGCTGGACCCTGGCCCGCACCGAAGCCGCCGGCGTGCGCCGCCTGGCTGCCGTGCTGGGCATCCGCTACCGGCCGCTGGCCGACGGCGAGTTCAACCACACCTCGGCCCTGGTGCTGATTGACGGCGAAGGCCGCATCCTGGCCCGCACCGAAACCCTGGGCAGCGTGCCCGACCCGGCCTTCCTGGCCGCGGTGAAGGCCGCGCTGGCGAAACCCGCCGGCTGAGCCCCTTACCCGGGTCCAGCCACGGCCCGGGAAAATGCGCCTTGACCAAGGTCAACCCGGCGACCTGCCGGGTTGGGGGATAATGTCGCGAAGAAAACGGGGAAGCTCCGATGACGCTGGACAACAAGGTGGAAACCTACAACGACAAGGTCGTGCTGCAGTTCGCAGTGATGACCGTGGTCTGGGGCGTGGTGGGCATGCTGGTGGGGGTGATCATCGCCGCCCAGCTGTACTGGCCCTCCCTGAACTTCGACCTGCCCTGGTTCAGCTTCGGCCGCCTGCGGCCGCTGCACACCAATGCGGTCATCTTCGCCTTCGGCGGCTGCGCCCTGTTCGCCACCAGCCTGTACGTGGTGCAGCGCACCTGCCACGCGCGGCTGATCAGCGACAAGCTCGCCGCCTTCGTGTTCTGGGGCTGGCAGCTGGTCATCGTGGCCGCGGCCATCACCCTGCCGCTGGGCTATACCCAGTCCAAGGAATACGCCGAGCTGGCCTGGCCGATCGACATCCTGATCACCCTCGTCTGGGTGGCCTACGGCTGGATCTTCTTCGGCACCATCGTCAAGCGCCGGGTCCGGCACATCTTCGTGGCCAACTGGTTCTACGGCGCCTACATCATCGCCGTCGCCCTGCTGCACATCATCAACTCGCTGGCGATGCCGGCCGGCCTGTGGCACAGCTACCCGATCTACTCCGGCGCCGTGGATGCGATGGTGCAGTGGTGGTACGGCCACAACGCGGTCGGTTTCTTCCTGACCGCCGGCTTCCTGGGCATGATGTATTACTTCGTGCCGCGCCAGGCCAACCGGCCGATCTACAGCTACCGCCTGTCGATCGTGCACTTCTGGGCCCTGATCGCCGTGTACATGTGGGCCGGCCCGCACCACCTGCACTACACCGCCCTGCCCGACTGGGTGCAGTCGGTGGGCATGGTGTTCTCGCTGATCCTGCTGGCGCCCAGCTGGGGCGGCGCGATCAACGGCATCATGACCCTCTCGGGCGCCTGGCATAAGCTGCGCACCGACCCGATCATCAAGTTCCTCGTCGTCGCCATCTCCTTCTACATGATGAGCACCTTCGAGGGCCCGATGATGTCGATCAAGACCGTCAACGCGCTCAGCCACTACACCGACTGGACCATCGGCCACGTGCACTCCGGTGCGCTGGGCTGGGTGGCCATGATCTCGATCGGCTCGATCTACATGCTGATCCCGCGCTGCCTGGGCCTGAAGGAAATGGCCAGCATCCGCATGATCGACCAGCACTTCTGGATCCACACCATCGGCGTGGTGCTCTACACCGTCTCGATGTGGATCGCCGGCATCTACCAGGGCCTGATGGCGCGCGCCGCGAACGACGACGGCACGCTCACCTACGCCTTCGCCGAGATCGTCGAGTTCAACTATCCCTACTACCTGGTGCGCCTGCTCGGCGGCCTGCTGGTGATCGCCGGCATGGTGCTGATGAGCATCAACACCGTGCGCACCTTCCGCCTGGCCAAGGGCCGGGTGGAGTCGCCGGTGCTGCCGCCCGCCGCCCAGTCGCACGCCTGAGGACCCGACATGAGCCACGAAAAGATCGAAACCAATGTCGGCTGGATGGCGATCCTGATCGCGATCGTCATCAGCTTCGGCGGCCTGGCTGAAATCGTGCCGCTGATGTACCAGGCCGAGACCGTCAAGCCGCTGCCGGGCGTGAAGCCCTACCCGCCGCTGGAACTGGCCGGCCGCGACGTCTACGTGCGCGAGGGCTGCTACAACTGCCACTCGCAGATGATCCGTACGCTGCGCCACGAAACCGAGCGCTATGGCCACTACTCGCTGGCCGGTGAATCGGTCTACGACCGCCCGTTCCAGTGGGGCAGCAAGCGCACCGGTCCGGACCTGGCCCGCGTCGGTGGTCGTTATTCCGACGACTGGCACCGCGTGCACCTGATGAATCCGCGCGACGTCGTGCCGGTGTCGAACATGCCGGGTTATCCCTTCCTGGCCGAGACCCCGGTGGACCCCGGCGTGGTGGCGCGGAACATGCGCGCCCTGCAGCGACTGGGCGACCCGTACACCGACGAGGAGATCGCGGGCGCCGCGGCGGCCGTGGCCGGAAAGTCCGAAATGGACGCGCTGATCGCCTACCTGCAGGGCCTCGGCAAGCACGCGCCGGTGAACTGACATGACCGCCGGCATCTCCACCGTCCTGCTGCTCATCCTGTTCCTGGTCGGCGTCGCCTGGGCCTACAGCCGCAAACGCAAGCCCGAGTTCGACGCCGCCGCCCGACTGCCCCTGGAAGAAGACCAGAGCGAGAACACCCCATGACTACCGGCTGGTCCCTATACGTCATTTTCCTCGTCGTCCTGAACATCGTCGGCTGCGCCTGGCTGCTGTGGTGGACGTCCAAGCGCCGCGGCGACGAAGCCCGCAACAACTCCGATACCACCGGCCATGTCTGGGACGGCGACCTCACCGAGTACAACAAGCCGCTGCCGCGCTGGTGGATCATCCTGTTCTGGCTGACCATCGCCTACTCGGTCGCCTACCTGGTCTGGTACCCCGGCCTGGGCAACTTCGCCGGCACCTCCGGCTGGACCTCGGCGAAGGAGCACGACGCCGACAAGGCCGAAGCCGACGCCCGCCTGGCGGAAGCCTTCGGCCGGTTCGACGGCATGCCGGTCGATGAGGTCGCCAAACACGAGGAAGCCGTTGCCTTCGGCGCCCGCCTGTTCCAGAACCACTGCGCGCAGTGCCATGGTTCCGACGCCCGCGGCGCCAAGGGTTTCCCCAACCTCACCGACGGCGACTGGCTCTGGGGCGGTTCGCCCGAGCAGATCCTGGCGACCATCGTCGATGGCCGGCAGGCGGCGATGCCGGCGCTGGGCGCCGCGATCGGCGGCGACGTGGGCGTCACCGAGGTCGCGGCCTACGTGCAGAGCCTGTCGGGCATCAAGGCCGACCCGGGCCTGGCCCAGGCCGGCAAGGCCAAGTACGCCGGCGTCTGCGCCGCCTGCCACGGCGTCGAAGGCAAGGGCAACCCGATCCTGGGCGCGCCCAACCTCACCGACGACACCTGGCTCTACGGCAGCGACTTCGCGACCATCAGCGAAGGCATCCGCAACGGCCGCAACGGCATGATGCCCGCGCACGGCCCGATCATCGGCGAGACCCGCAGCCGCCTCGTGGGCGCCTATGTCTGGACGATTTCCCACGGCAAGGACGCGGAGCCACCCGACGCCCCATGACCCATCCCGCCGACCGTTTCGACCACCCGCCCCGACCGCTGGCCCAGCGGCTCGGGGCGATCCTTTGGCCCAGCTTCTTCGCCGCCGGCGTGGCGACGATGGTGTTCTTCGCCTTCGTCGACCCGCTGCTGCTGCGCGACATGACCTTCCCGGAGGTCGAGATCAGCCGCGGCCTGGGCTACACGATCGGCTTCTTCATGTTCTGGGCCTGCACCGCGGCCAGCAGCCTGTTCACCTGGATCCTGCTGCGGCCCGCCAGCCGCTTCAACAAGCCTTTGGCGAAGGACTGAGCCATGGCCCGCAAGATCCCCAGCGAACTGGTCGACGAGGTATCGCTCTACGTCGCCGAGAAGAAGGTTTATCCGCGCGAGCAGGATGGCTTCACCCAGCGCCTGCGCAAGGCCGCGGTGATCTGGCTGCTGGGCATGTACTACGGCTTCGCCTGGCTGCAGTGGGACGACCGCCAGGCCGTGCTGTGGGACCTGCCGGCGCGCAAGTTCTACGTCTTCGGGCTGGTGTTCTGGCCGCAGGATTTCCTCTACCTGGCCCTGCTGCTGATCATGGCCGGGCTGTCGCTGTTCTTCTTCACCGCCGTCGCCGGCCGCCTGTGGTGCGGCTACGCCTGCCCGCAGACGGTGTGGACCGAAGTCTTCATCTGGATGGAGCGCTGGACCGAGGGCGACCGCAACAAGCGCATGAAGCTCGACGCGGGCCCCTGGAACCGCGAGAAGATCCTGCGCAAGGGATCGAAGCATTTCCTGTGGCTGGTGTTCGCGCTCTGGACCGGCTTCACCTTCGTCGGCTACTTCACCCCGATCCGCGACCTGGCCGCCCGCCTCTCGCCTTTTGAATGGGGCGGCTGGGAAATCTTCTGGGTGCTGTTCTATTCGCTGGCAACCTGGGGCAATGCCGGCGTGCTGCGCGAACAGGTCTGCAAGTACATGTGCCCCTACGCGCGCTTCCAGGGCGCGATGTTCGACCGCAACACCCTGATCATCGCCTACGACCCGCTGCGCGGCGAGCCACGCGGTCCGCGCAAGAAGGGCAAGCTGGCCAGCGTGCTCGAACGCGCCCGCGGCCTGCTGCCGCTCGACGTCGCCACCAGCGCCGTCGTGCACGCCTCCCAGCACCGCAGCGCCGCCGACCTGCAGGCCGGCGCCCGCGCCACCACCGGCCTGGTGGTCGACCAGCAGCACGGCCTGCCGCCGCCGCCCGAGGTCAACTCCCCCGAGGACCTGGGCGACTGCATCGACTGCACGATCTGCGTGCAGGTCTGCCCCACCGGCATCGACATCCGCAACGGCCTGCAGTACGAGTGCATCGCCTGCGGCGCCTGCGTGGACGCCTGCGACATGGTGATGGACAAGATGGGCTACCCGCGCGGCCTGGTGCGCTACACCTCGCAGAACGCGGTGGAAGGCAAGCACGTGCGCCTGCTGCGCCCGCGCGTGCTGGTCTACGGCGGCCTGCTGGTGGCGCTGGCGATCGGTTTCGCGGTCGGCATCGCCCAGCGCAGCCCGCTCATCGTCGACGTCATGCGCGACCGCAACGCGCTCTACCGCACCGCCGCCGACGGCAGCATCGAGAACGCCTACACCGTGCGCATCGTCAACAAGGACATCGCGCCGCGTGAGTTCACGATCCGCATCGAGGCCCCGGAGGGCATCACCCTGGTCGAGGCCGGCGCCGTGCACCGCGCAGCGGCCGAGGAAGTGCTGACCGTGCCGGTCACGCTGCGCGCCGCCGCCGGCGTGGCCAAGGGCCGCGTGGACCTCGACCTGGTGGTCGAATCGAGCGCCGAAGGCGTCAGCGAAACCGAGGAGACCCGTTTCTTCGGGCCGTTCTGATGGACACCAGCAAGCAATCCTTCTTCTCCCGCAACCCGGTGCTGTGGCTGGTGCTCGCAATTCCGGCCCTGACCATCGTCGCCGGCGTCTGGACGCTGGTCGTGGCCTCCGGCAACAGCGCGGTGGACGCCGACCCCGACCCGGTCCGGCGCACGGCGCAGGTGCAGGTCGCCTCGATCGAAGCCGATTCCGAGGCGCTGCGGCGCAAGCTGTCGGCGACGCTCGTGATCGAGGGCGATACTGCCCTGCTCCGGCTCGACCAGGCCACCGGCCCGCGCGCGCCCGTGCTGCAGCTGGTGCACCCGCTGGAATCGTCGCTGGACCAGCAGCTTGGCTTCGTGCCCGACCCGCGCGGCTGGCGCACCGACGGCCCGGTCGCCGCGACGCACGTCTGGCAGCTGCGCCTGGTCGCCGACGACGGCAGCTGGCGACTGGTCGGGCGCTACCATCCCG
Organism: Arenimonas sp.; assembly: GCF_041919775.1. GTDB lineage: Bacteria > Pseudomonadota > Gammaproteobacteria > Xanthomonadales > Xanthomonadaceae > Arenimonas. The sequence goes on from NZ_JAYRTE010000009.1 coordinate 36,994, forward strand.
GCGACACCGAGGTCGCGCTGGCACCCGCCCTCGCGGCGCCGTGAACCCGGCGGCACCGTCGGGCTGCTTCCACTGCGGCGAGCCCCTGCCCGCCGACCCCGTGCGCGTGCGCCTGGACGGCGCCGAGCGCGAGGTCTGCTGCACCGGCTGCGGCGCCGCCGCCAGCTGGATCCGCGATGCCGGCCTGGGTGACTACTACCGCCTGCGCGATTCCGCCGGTGCCCGCGTCGACCTGGCGCCGGCCGACTACAGCGCCTGGGACCGCGCCGACGTGCAGGCCGGCCACGCCATCGACACGCCCGAAGGCCGCGAGATCACCGTCGTCTGCGAAGGCATGCACTGCGCCGCCTGCGCCTGGCTGATCGACCACGCGCTGCGCCGCGAACCCGGCGTCAGCGACGCCGGCGCCAATGCCATCACCGGCCGCGTGCGCATCGCCTGGGATCCGCAGCGCACGCCGCTGTCGCGCGTGCTGGCCCGGCTGGCCTCGCTGGGCTACCGCCCGCACCTGGCCCAGGGCGAAACCGCCGAGCGCGAGCGCCGCCGCGAGCGCAACCGTCTGATCGCCCGGCTGGGCGTCGCCGCCTTGGGCACCACGCAGGCGATGATGTTCGCCGAAGCGCTGTACCTGGACACCGCCAATGAGATGGCGCCGGCGACGCGCGACTTCTTCCGCTGGATCACCTTCCTGGTATCCACGCCCGTGGTGTTTTTCTCCGGCTGGCCCTTCATTGCCGGCATGGCCACCGAACTGCGCGAACGCCGGCCGGGCATGGACACGCTGGTGGCGACCTCGGTGCTGCTGGCCTATTTCGCCAGCCTGGTCGAAACGCTGCGTGGGGGCACCCATGTCTGGTTCGACGCCGCCGTAATGTTCGTGCTGTTCCTGCTGGCGGCGCGTTTCCTCGAGCGCATGGCGCGCCGCCAGGCCAGCGCACGCCTGGATACGCTGGCGAGGGCGCAGCCGGCCCTGGCCTGGCGCGAAAGCGGCAGCGGACGCGAGCAGGTGCCGGTCTCGGCGCTGGCCACGGGCGACGTGGTGCAGGTGGGCGCCGGCGACACGGTGCCGGCCGACGGCGACCTGCTCGACGATGCCGCAGCGCTGGACGAATCCCTGCTGACCGGCGAATCCACCGCCGTCGCCAAGACCGCCGGCGATCCGCTTTACGCCGGCAGCGCCTGCCGCGAAGCGCCGCTGCGCCTGCGCGTCACCCGCACCGGCGCCGACACGCGGCTGTCGCAGCTGGTGCGCGCGGTCGACCGCGCGCAGTCGACGCGGCCGCGCGTGGCGCGCTTCGCCGACGCAGTGGCGCAGCGCTTCGTGCTGTCGCTGTTCGTCGCGGCGATCATCGTGTTCGCGGTCTGGTGGCAGCTGCAGCCGGAGCGGGCCTTTGAAATCGCGCTGGCAGTGCTGGTGGTCAGCTGCCCCTGCGCGCTGTCGCTGGCGGTGCCCACGGCCCTGGCCACGGCGCACGGCACGCTGGCGCGCTGGGGCGTGCTGGCCCTGGGCGCGGATTCGCTGGAAAGCCTGGCGCAGGCCGACTTCGTCGTGCTCGACAAGACCGGCACGCTGACCCTCGGCCAGCCGCGCCTGCATGAGGAACAGGCCATCGAGGGCGACATCGGCCAATGGCGGCGCATCGCCGCCGCGCTGGAAGCCAACGCCGGCCACCCCCTGGCCCTGGCCTTCGCGATGCCCGACGTGCCCGTCGCCACCGCGGTGCGCACCCTGCCCGGCCACGGCGTGCAGGGCGAGGTGGATGGCCGTGCGTATCGCCTCGGGCGCGCGGAGTTCGCCGCCGGGCGCGAAGACGATGGCGCGCTGTGGCTGGGCGACGGCCAGACCGCCCTTGCCCGCTTTCAAACCAGCGACCCGGTGCGTCCGGACGCCGCCGAGGCCGTGGCCAATCTGCGCGCCCTGGGCCTGCCGCCGCACCTGCTCAGCGGCGACGGCGAAGACAGCGTCGCCACGGTCGCCGGCCAGCTTGGCATCGAGGACTTCGCATCGCGGCAATCACCCGAAGACAAACTCGAAGCGGTGCGCGCGCTCCAGGCCCAGGGCCGACGCGTGCTCGCGGTCGGCGACGGCATCAACGACGCGCCGGTGCTGGCCGGCGCCGATGTCTCGGTGGCAATGGCCGGCGGTGCGCCGCTCGCGCATCGCTCGGCCGACCTGGTGCTGGCCGGCAGTGCGCTGATGCGCCTGCCGCAGGCCGTCCAGCTTGCCCGGCGTACGCGCCGGATCATCGGCCAGAACCTCGGCTGGGCGCTGGCCTACAATGTCATAGCCCTGCCGCTGGCGGCGATGGGCCTGATCGGCCCCGGGCTGGCCGCGCTGGGCATGGCCGCCTCCTCGCTGGTCGTCACCGCTAACGCCCTGCGCCTGGGGCGCACAAAAGGGGTAACCGCGTGAACATCCTGCTTGCCCTGATCCCGGTTTCGCTGCTGCTGCTTGGCGCGGCGATCTGGTTTTTCCTGTGGGCGGTCAGGCGCGGGCAGTTCGACGACCTCGACACGCCGGCGCTGGACATGCTGCGCGAAGACGACCGCCCGGCCCCGGCCCCCGAAGCGCGCGACAAGCGCGAACGACGCGACGCCGACTGATGCCGGTCGACCTGCTGGTGCTGGGCGCGGCGCTGCTGACCGGCCTGCTGGGCGGCGTGCACTGCATCGCGATGTGCGGCGGCATCGCCACCGGGCTGGCCGCGACCGCGCCCAAACCGGGACTTGGCACCGCGTTCGCGCTCAACGGTGGCCGGGTGCTGGGTTACACGATGGCCGGCGCCCTGGTCGGGGCCTTCGGCGGCGGCCTGCTGCTGCTCGCCCGCTCCGAGGCGCTGGCCACGGGCCTGCGCCTGGCCATGGGCGGCGTGCTGATCCTGGTCGCGGTGCGCCTGCTGTGGCCGCGCAAACTCGGTTTCCTCTCGCGCGGCGGCGCCTGGTTCTGGAAGATGCTGCGCCCGCTGCAGTCGCGGCTGCCCGCGCACGGTCCCTGGCGGCCATGGGCGCAGGGCCTGCTCTGGGGCTGGCTGCCCTGCGGCCTGTCGAGCACGGTGCTGGTCGCCGCGTGGCTGGAAGCCAGCGCCCTGCACGGCGCCCTGGTGATGGCCAGCTTCGGCATCGGCACGATGGCGACGATGGTGCCGGTCACCTGGAGCGGCGCGCGGCTCGGGCAGCTGCTGGCCAACCGCGCCTGGCGCTACGGCGCCGCCGGCTTCATCGCGCTTGCCGGCCTGGTCACCCTGGCCGCTCCCTGGCTGGCCACGCAGCCGGCGATCCACTCGGTGCTCGAAGCCCTGGGCTGCCGTTCGGTCTGAATGCGCAGGCGCCCTCCCGACCTGGATGGACTCGCCGCGAGCACGCTGCAGCTGCCCCCCGGCGATTGGCCGACGGTGCTCGATTGCCTGTGTGATCGGTTTCCGGCGATTGCGCGTGTGTCGTGGCTGGATCGCATGGCGCGCGGGCGCGTGCTGGACGACCGGGGCCATGGGATTTCACCGGAAACGCCGTTCCGGGTCGGGCTCGAGGTGCACTACTACCGCGAGGTCGCCGACGAGCCACGGATTCCCTTCGAGGAGGCCGTGCTGCACGCCGACGAACACCTGCTGGTGGCGGACAAGCCGCATTTCCTGCCGGTCGCGCCCGCCGGCGCCCACGTCCATGAAACCCTGCTCGGCCGGCTGGTACGCCGCACCGGCAATCCGAACCTGGTGCCACTGCATCGCATCGATCGCGAAACCGCCGGCCTGGTCCTGTTCTCGACCAATCCCCGGTCGCGCGCGCGCTACCAGGCGCTGTTCCGCGATCGGCGCATCGGGAAGCACTACGAGGCCTTGGCCCCTGCCCTTCCCGACATCGGTTTTCCGCTCGTGCGCTCAAGCCGCCTCGTCGCCGGCGAGCCCTTCTTCCGCATGCAGGAAACCGCGGGGCCGGCGAACAGCGAAACCGGCATCGACGTACTCGAACGCATCGGTGCCTTGTGGCGCTACGCGCTGGCGCCGGTCACCGGCCGCAAGCACCAGCTGCGCGTGCACATGGCGGCACTGGGCGCACCGATCGCCAATGACCCGCTCTACCCCACGGTCAGGCACCGCGACCCGGCGGACTTTTCGGCGCCGCTGAAGCTGCTGGCGAAGACGCTCTCGTTCGCCGACCCGTTCGACGGGACCGAACGACGGTTCTGCAGCCAACTCAGCCTGGATGCCTGAAACAGGCGGGGCGAAAAGTCCGCCCCGCCCCGGGATTCAGCAGCCCAGTGCGTCGCCCAGCGCGTCGGCGGCTTCACGCAGCTCGGCGGCGGTGGCTGCATCGATCTGGCGGCTGCGCTGCATCGCATTGACCTGGTTGTGGAAGGCACCCAGCGAGCCGCAGGCCGTGGCCGTGTCACCGGCGTCGATCGCCGCGAGCACGCTGGCGAACTTGCTGTCGAGCGCGGCGCCCTGGCCCCGGCGCAGGCGGCCGTCGTCCACCAGGTCCTGCACGAGTTCGCGGCCGTCTTCGGCGAGCTCGGCCGGCGTCGCCTCGTCGGCTTCCGCAAGGAACCTGACGAAGGTGGTGCCGGCGCTGGTGTAGAGGATGGCGAAGCTGTCGTCCGTCACCAGCGGATGGGTCGGGATGTCCTGGCTGTCGATCATGATCGGGAAACCGCCCGGACCGGCGTCGAAGTCCAGGAAATCGACCTCCGCGCGGGTCAGCGGCAGGCCGCCCAGGCTGCCGGCGGTAGGAATGCCGGCGAAGAACACCTGGTCCGAATTGCCGCCAACCTCGTTGTCGAAAGTCTGCACCGTGCCCGTGCCCACCTGCGCATCCACGCCGACGGCCGGGATGCTGATGCGAAGGGCGACCAGGCCACCGTGGAAGACGCCGTTGCCGGGATGCGGGTCAGTGTCGGCGGCCGTCGTTTCAACGGTGTAGCTGACCGAGATCTCCTGGCCGGCGGCAAAAAGCGCGGCCTGTGCGCCCGAGGAGCTCGTGACGACACCCTGGTAGGAAACCGTGGCTTCTTCCGCGTAGGCGGGGGCAACGATCGCGCTGGCCAGGGCCAGGGCGAGAAGCGGTATACGACGAGACATGCGGGAACCTCCTGCCGGGGGGATGGCGGGCCCGCCCTCCCCGGGCGGGTTGCCGTCGTCCTTTCCAACGAGGGATGGTGCGCACTGCGGACAGGCCGGGCATCGCGCCCGGCCGCCGCAGCCCGGGCCCGGCGGGCTCAGCCTTTGCGCGAGCGCGGGTCGGGACCGGCCGGTGCCCGCCCCTTGGCGGTGCCAGCCACCGGCGCATGCACGAGCTCGTCCAGTCGCGCCCGGTCGAGGATTTTCAGCTGCCGGCCGCGCACGGCGATCACACCTTCGTCCTGCAGCTTGGTCAACGTCCGGCTGACGGTTTCGATGACCAGGCCCAGGTAGCTGGCGATGTCTTCGCGGCTCATCGGCAGGGTGAAGACATCACCGGGTTGGCCAAGCAGCTTGTAGCGCTCGGACAGGCCGTGCAGGAACAGCGCCACGCGCTCGTGCGCCTGGCGGCGGCCCAGCATTTCCAGGTGCGACTGGTCGCGGTTGATGCCCTGGCCGATGATGCGCAGCAGCTGGTGCTGCAGCCCCGGCACTTCGCGGCAGACCGTTTCAAGCTGGCCCATCGGGATTTCGCACACGCTGGCCGGCGACAGCGCCTCGGCCTCGCAGGCGTGTTTGCCGGTGCCCATCGCGTCCAGGCCCATCAGTTCGCCCGGCAGGTGGAAACCGACCACCTGCTGCTCGCCCTCGGCGTCGATGGCCACCGTCTTGAACGCCCCTTCGCGCGCCACGTACAGCGAACCCAGCGGCTGGCCGGAGCGGAACAGCGCGTCGCCCTTGCCCAGCGGCCGGCGCGTGCGCACGATTTCATCGAGCTGTTCGAGGTCGCGGCCGCCGATACCGGCCGGCAGGCACAGCACGTGCAGCGAACACTGCGCGCAACTTCGCCGCAGCCGGTCGAGGTCGAGTACTTCAGCCGTCATGTCAGTCCTTCGCCGGCTCCGCGGCGTCTTCCGCGGTCCAGCGCTTGAGCCAGGCGTTGACGGTGTCATGCCAGAGAACGCTGTTGTGCGGCTTGAGGATCCAGTGGTTTTCGTCCGGGAAATACAGCAGCTGGCTGGGCACGCCCTGGCGCTGGGCCGCCGAGAACGCCGCCAGGCCCTGTTCGACCAGCACGCGGTAGTCGAGCTGGCCGTGGATCACCAGCATCGGGGACTGCCACTTGCCGACGTGGTTGATCGGGTTGAACTTCTCGTAGGCCTCGGGCTGCTGCACCGGGGTGCCGCGGTTTTCCCACTCGGTGAACCAGAGCTCTTCGGTGTTGAAGCCCATGATTCGGGTGTCGACCACGCCGGCGTGGTTGACCAGGCAGTCAAAGCCGTCCGGCCAGTTGCCGGCGATCCAGGCCACCATGTAGCCGCCGTAGCTGCCGCCCAGGGCGCAGGCGCGCTCGCCGTCGAGGAAGGAATACTTCTGCTGCGCGGCGGCCCAGCCCTTGCGCAGGTCCTCGAGCGGCTTGCCGCCCCAGTCGCCGCTGATCGAATCGGTGAAGGCCTGGCCGTAGCCGACCGAGCCGTGGAAGTCGATCATCACCACCGCGAAACCGGCACCGGCATAGGTCTGCGGATTCCAGCGGTAATGGAAATTGTTGCCGAAGCTGCCCTGCGGGCCGCCGTGGATCAGGAAGGCCACCGGATAACGCTTGCCTTCCTTGTAGCCCGCCGGCTTGACCACGTAGCCGTGAACGGTTTCGTCGTTCCAGCCCTTGAAGCTGAACTGCTCGAAGCCACCGAACTGAATGTCCTCCAGGACCTCGGCGTTGTTGTTGGTGACCTGCCGCGCCTGGCTGCCGTCGGCCCTGGCCACGAAGGCCTGGGCCGGGGAATCGAGGTCTTCGAAGGTGTAGGCCAGGGTCTCGCCGGCCAGGTCGTAACCGCCGACGGTGCCGCCGCCGACGATCTTCTGCGCCTGCCCGCTGGCGATGTCGATCCGGTACAGCGCATAGGTGCCGACGTCGGAGGTGGTGGTGTAGATCGACTTGCCGTCGGCCGAAAGCGTGATGTTGCTGGCCGAACGGTCCCAGCCCGGCGCGATCTCGCGGGTCTCGCCGCTGGCCATGTCCATCGCCATCAGCGCGAGGCGGTCGGCCTCGAAGCCCGGGTGTTTCATCGCGCGGTAGTAAAGCGTCTTGCCGTCGGCCGAGAACACCGGTCCGCCGTCGAGGGCGGCGTTGGCTTCGGTCAGGTTCTTCGGCGCGCCGCTGCCGGTGGCGCGCGCGAGGTAGAGGTCGTAATCGGTGGACCAGGCTTCCTCGCGACCCACGGCTTTCGCCGCGAAGACCAGCGACTGGCCGTCAGGCGCCCAGGTGTAGTCGTCCTTGCCGCCGAAGGGCTTGGCCGGGACATCGCCCTCGATGCCGGCGCTGACGCGCGCCGGTTCGCTGCCGGCCTTGCCCTCGTCGGTGAAGCGGGCCACGAACAGCTGGTTGCGGCGCCCGTCCTTCCAGGTGTCCCAGTGGCGGACGAACAGGTTGTCGTACACCACGCCGCTGGCCTTGCCGGCGGCGCGCGCATCCAGCCTGTCCTTCGTGCAGGCCAGGGTGCCGCAGTCGGTGAAGACCTCGAAGCTCAGCGCCAGGGCCTTGCCGTCGGGCGAGAGCTTGAAGGTGCCGACCGGCAGCGGATAGTCACTGACCTGCACCGGTTCACCGGCGCCGATGTCCTGCTTCCAGACCTGGGACGAACCCGACTTCGACGACAGGAAATACACGCTGCGCCCATCAGGCCCGAAGGCGGCGCTGCTGGCCGGAAACCCTTCCGGCGTGAAACGCACCGGCGGCGCCGCGTCGCGCGCGCGAAGGTCCTCGATCCACAGGCCGGTGCTGGCCTTGTTGGCCTCGAAATCGACTTCGCGCACCGTCACCAGCAGGTGCCGGCCGTCCGGCGACAGCGTCGGCGCGGACACGCGCTCGAGCGTGACCAGGTCGCGGGCGTCCAGGCCACGCGGCGATTCGGCGGCGGCAAGCGCCGGCAGGACCAGGGCGGCCAGGCAAAGCGGGAGTTTCCGGATCATCGGGGTTCCTCGGTTCAGTGGTAGCCGATCTGCACCGCCACCACGAGGGCGACGGCCGCGGCCAGGGTCAGTTTCAGCAACAGCGGCCAGATGAAGCGCAGCCAGCGGTCGTAGGGGATCCCGGCGATGCCCAGGATGCTCATCAGCACGATGTTGGTGGGCACGATCATGTTCGAGAAGCCGTCGCCGAACTGGTAGGCCAGCACGGCGGTCTGGCGGCTCACGCCGACCAGGTCGCCCAGCGGCGCCATGATCGGCATCGTCACGAAGGCCTGGCCGCTGCCGGAGGGAATGAAGAAGTTGATCAGCGTCTGCACCAGCAGCATGCCCACCGCCGCCAGCTCGGGGCCCACCGTCTGCAGCGGCCCCGCCAGCGCGTTCACCAGCGTGTGCAGCAGCTGGCCTTCTTCGAGGATCAGCGCGATCGAGCGGGCGAAGCCCACCAGCACGGCGGTGCCGGCCAGCTCCGATGCGCCGGTGATGAAATGGCGGGCGGTGCCGTCGCCGCCGAGGCCGGCGACCAGGCCCGCGACGATGGCCAGGGCCAGGAACAGCGCGCCCAGCTCCACCAGGTACCAGCCCTGCTGGCTGATGCCCCAGACCATCGCCGCCAGCACCGCCAGCGACAGCAGCAGCACCAGCAGGCGCCGGCCCTGCAGGCGCGGAAACGTGGTGGGCGGCAGGTAGCGGGGCTCGAGGCCCTGCATCAGGCTTTTCGAGGGGTCGGCCTGCACTTTTCGCGAATACGACCACACGTGGTGCACGCCGATGGCCACGAAAGGCACGAACAGCGCCAGCCGGAACTCCCAGCCCGAGGTCGGCGCCAGCCCGGCCACGCCCTGGGCGATCTGCACCGTGAAGGGGTTCAGCGCCGCGACGCCGTAACCGATGCCGTAACCGCCGATCATGATTCCCATCGCGGTGATCGCGTCCATGCGCATGGCCAGGCACAGCGCGATCAGCATCGCGGCGAACGGGATGTATTCCTCGGCGATGCCGATGGCGCCCGAACCGGCCGCGAACACCAGCATGCCGCCGCTGATCAGCCACAGCGGCCGCTGGCCGACCTTGCGCAGCACGCTGCCCAGCAGCGCGTCGATCATGCCGGTGGCGCGCAGCACGCCGACGGCGCCGCCGACGATCAGCACGAAGAAGATGATGTCCTGCGCCGCCGCCAGCGCCCGCGGCACCACCGTGAACAGCGTGTACCAGGGCAGGTGCACCCGTTCTTCGGCCAGGGCGTAGGTGCCCGGCACCACCAGCGCGTGGCCCTTGCCGTCGTCGACCGTGTCGAAGCTGCCCTGCGGCAGCAGCCAGGTGGCGACCAGCGCCAGCGCCATCATCGCGAACAGCAGCACCAGCGTATGCGGGACCCGCAGGGGCTTGGACATGGGCCTATCCAGTCGGTGACCGGGTGAGTATAGGAAAAACCGCGGCCCCTTGCGGAAACGGCGCCCCGAAGGGCGCCGTTCCGGAGGGACGGGCGCGACCTGGAATCAGTTCGTACCGGCCGTGCGCTCGGCGTCGCCGACCTCGACCTTGCCGCCGATGTGGGATTTGAAGAAGTCCAGCATCTGGGTGTAGAGGTTCACGCGGTTCTCGACGCCGTAGAAACCGTGCATCTCGCCGGACTGGATGATCATGCCCTCGGGCGTGTTGCCGGCACGCTCGAGCGCCGCGTACATCTTCTCGGTGTGCTCGGGCGGGCAGCGCGGGTCGCGGGCACCGGCGGCCAGGAAGACCGGGATGTCGATCTTCTCGACGTGGTTGATCGGCGACATCGCATCCTGTTCGGCGCGGGTCGAACCGAAGGCACGGTCGAGGTAGCTGCGGCCGTCGGCGCGGTCGCCGGTGTCGCTGAGCCGGTACTGGATCTGCGCGTCGTACATGCCCACGTAGCCAAAGGCGCACTTGAACAGGTCCTGCTCGACGGCCGGCGCCATCATCGCCGAATAACCGCCGAAGCTGCCGCCGTAGATGCAGATGCGCTGAGGGTCAGCCACGCCTTCGTTGATGGCCCAGCGGGTGGCGTCGATGATGTCGTGCATGATGCCGGTGTTCCACTGGCCGTAGGCCATGTCCTCGAAGGCCTTGCCGAAGCCGCCCGAACCGCGGAAGTTGACCTGCAGCGTGGCGTAACCGCGGCTGGCGAAGAGCTGGGTTTCCGGGTTGTAGCCCCAGTTGTCGCGCGGGCCCATCGGACCGCCGTGCGGGTTGACGATCATCGGCAGGTTCTTGCCGTCGCTGCCCTTGGGGATCGTCAGGTAGCCGTAGATGCGCATGCCGTCGCGGTTGACGAAGTCGAAGGCGCGCACGGACGCCGAGTTTTCCGGGTTGACCCACTCGCGGGCCTTCATCAGGAAACGCGCCTTGCCCGAATCGCGGTCGTAGAGGTAGAGCTCGCCCGGATTGCGGTCGCTGTAAACCGACACGACGATCATGTCGCCGTCGCGGGTGGCGCTGCTGAAGTTCACCACCTGGCCCGGGAAGGCCGCGGCCAGCGAACCATACAGTTCGGTGTCGGGATGGTTGGGTTCGACGACGTGGATCTTCGGGATGCCCGCCTCGGTGATCACGGCGAGCGGCTTCTCGTCGGTCGGCGACTCGACCCAGCCCGAGACCTCGGAAACCGGGTCCTGGAACATCTTCTGGAACTGGCCGGTCTGGCGGTCGATCGTGCCCAGCGCGGCCGGGGCCTTGCCGTCGTCCTCGACGGCGTAGATCGTGCCGTCCTTGGCCGAACCGACCACGCGCAGCTGCTTGCCGCCGCCCATCCGGGCGTTGTTGACCAGGCTCCACTTGCCGCCCTGGTACTGGTAGAGCTCGGTGCGGGTGTCGTACTCGCCCTTTTCGTTCTTCTGGTCGAAGCAGACCGCGTAGCGCGGCGCCTTCTTTTCATCGACCTGGATACTGCAGTTCTCGCGCGGCGCCGAGGCCAGGGTCTTGCGGTTGCCGGTGATCGTATCGACCATCACCAGCTCGGTGTTCGAGCCGGTGCTCGAGCGCGCGGACGAGGAGGACATCAGCACGTTGCGCGGGTCGTCCACCAGCGGGTCGACCATGCTGAAGAACTCGTTGAACACCGCCTTGGCCCGCTCGGCGGCACCACGGCTGCCGTAGAAGATGACCGGGCGCGGCTGGCTGCCATCGGCGTTGACGGCATACCACTCGCCGGTGCCGCGCGGCGCCACGAAGCTGCCGACCTTGCGGGTGGCGGTGAAGATCAGGCGGTCGTCGCCGATCCACTGGTAACCGGCCACGGACTTCTCGTCCGGCAGCACGTTCACCTTCATCAGCTTCATGTCCTTGAGGCGGATGACGGTGAGCACGTCCTGGCCGCCGCGGTCGACGCCCATGGCCAGGTATTCGCCATTGGGCGAGATGCGGGCGCTGGAATAGGTGGCGTGCCGCATGAAGTGCTCGACCGAGGGCAACTCGGCGGCGGAAGCCCCGGCGCCTGCAAGCAGGGCCAGCGCGGTAAGGACGGATTTCATCGTGATTCCCCGGTTCAGTGAAAGATGACGCCAGCCCTGAACGATAGGCGGCACGCCGCTAGCGTGCAAGCGCGTCCAGGGCCTCATCCAGGCCTTCGGTCCAGTCACCGAGGTGAAGGCCGGTGTCGCGCCTGAACGCGCCGGTGTCGAGCCGCGAGTAGGCCGGGCGGCGGGCCGGCGTGGGGAACTGGCTGCTCGGGATGGCCTCCAGCGCGGGCGCCCGGGCCAGCAGGCCCCGTGCGACCGCCCCGCCGAAGATCCGGTCGGCGAAACCATGCCAGCTGCATTCGCCCTCCGCCGCCAGGTGCCAGGTGCCGCTGGCGCCGGGCATCACCTGCTGCGCACCGGCCACGGCCGCGGCGATGCGGCGGGCGCTGGTCGGCGTGCCGCGCTGGTCGTCGACGACGCGCAGCAGCTCACGTTCGCGGCCAAGGCGCAGCATCGTGAGCAGGAAATTGTGGCCCCGCGGGCCGTAGACCCAGCACAGCCGGAAGATCTTGTGCGCCGCGCCGCTGGCCCGGATCGCCTCTTCGCCGGCCAGCTTGCTCCGGCCGTACACGCCCAGCGGACCGGTCCGGTCGTCTTCGCGCCAGGGTCGCGACTGGCTGCCGTCGAAGACGTAGTCGGTGGAGAAATGCACCAGGCCGATGCCCGCCTGCGCACAGGCCCTGGCCAGCACGCCAGGCGCGTCGGCGTTGATCCGGAACGCCAGCTCGCGCTCTTCTTCGGCGCGATCGACGGCGGTGTAGGCGGCGGCGTTGACGACCAGGTCGGGCGCGACGCGCTCGATCAGTGCGGGCAGGCTCGCGGGGTCGGCCAGGTCGGCGGTTTGCGCCGGGCCGCCTTCGGGCAGCCGGCCATTGCGGGTGGCGGCGACCACCTCGCCCAGCGGCGCCAGCGCTTCGCGCAGTTCATGCCCGACCTGGCCGTTCGCACCCAGCAGCAGCAGGCGCATGCCGGATCAGCCCTCGAAAACCGGCAGGCGGTCGGCGGGAATGTCGGCCAGGAAGGCCGCGACGGCGTCCTTGCCCGACAGCGACGGGGCCGACACCGGCCAGTCGATCGCCAGGTCGGCGTCGTCCCAGCGGATCGCCGCATCGGCCTGCGGGTCGTAGGTGTCGGTGCACAGGTAGTGGAACGTGGCGTACTCGCTGAGCACGACGAAGCCGTGCGCGAAGCCCTCCGGGATCCAGAACTGGCGCTTGTTCTCCGCGCTGACCACGGCCGCCGTCCAGCGGCCGAAATGCGGCGAGCCACGCCGGATGTCCACCGCGACGTCCCAGACCTCGCCTTCGAGCACCGACACGAACTTGCCCTGCGGCTTGGGCCACTGGTAGTGCAGGCCGCGCAGCACGCCCTGCTGCGACCGCGAGACATTGCCCTGCACGAATTTCGGCGCCAGCCCGAGCGGCGCCAGCTTGTCGTGGTTGAAGGCCTCGTAGAAATACCCGCGCTCGTCGCCGAACACCCGGGGTTCGAACAGCAGGCAGCCCGGCAGGTCGGTTTCGATGACCTTCAAGGCACCGCCCCGCGTTCGGCCAGCGACATCAGGTACTGGCCGTAGCCGTTCTTGGCCAGCGGCCGGGCGAGTTCCAGCAGCTGGGCGTCGCTGATCCAGCCGTTGGTCCAGGCGATTTCCTCGGGGCAGCACACGCGCAGGCCCTGGCGGGCCTCGATGGTCTCGATGAAGGTCGAGGCTTCCAGCAGCGACTGGTGCGTGCCGGTGTCGAGCCAGGCGTAACCGCGGCCCAGCTGCTCCAGGTGCAGGGCGCCTTCCTCGAGGTAGACGCGGTTGAGGTCGGTGATTTCCAGCTCGCCGCGCGGCGACGGCTTCAGGGCCTTAGCGAATTCAGGCGCGCGGCCGTCGTAGAAGTAGAGGCCGGTGACGGCGTAGTTCGACTTGGGCTTGGCCGGCTTTTCCTCGATGTCCACGACCTTGCCGGCGGCATCGAAGGCGGCCACGCCGTAGCGCTCCGGGTCCTTCACCCAGTAGCCGAACACCGTGGCGCCGTGCTCGCGCGCATCGGCGCGCTTGAGCCGTTCGGTAAGCCCCGTGCCGTGGAAGATGTTGTCGCCGAGCACCAGGCAGCTGGGCGCGCCGGACAGGAAGTCTTCGCCGATCAGGAAGGCCTGGGCCAGGCCGTCGGGGCTGGGCTGGGCTTCGTAGCGGATGTCCATGCCCCACTGCGAGCCGTCGCCGAGCAGGCGCTTGAACAGCTCCTGCTCGTGCGGGGTATTGATGACCAGCACCTCGCGGATGCCCGCCAGCATCAGCACGCTGAGCGGGTAGTAGATCATCGGCTTGTCGTAGACCGGCAGCAGCTGCTTGGACACCGACTGGGTGATCGGATAGAGCCGGGTGCCGGAGCCGCCGGCCAGGATGATGCCTTTGCGCTTCATTCAGGCCTCCTGGCCGATGCGTTCGAGCCGGTAGCTGCCGTCGAGCACGCGCTGCACCCAGCCGGGGTTGGCCAGGTACCAGTCCACCGTCGCGGCCAGGCCCTGTTCGAAGTCCACCGAGGGTTTCCAGCCGAGCTCGGACTGGATCTTGCTGGCGTCGATGGCGTAGCGCCGGTCGTGGCCGGGGCGGTCCTTCACAAAGGTGATCTGGGAGTCGCGCGGCTGGCCGTCCTCGCGCGGGCGGCGCTGGTCGAGCAGCGTGCAGATCGCCTTCACGACCTCGATGTTCTGGCGCTCGGCGTCGCCGCCGACGTTATAGGTCTCGCCGACCCGGCCGGCTTCGAGCACGCGGCGGATGGCGGCGCAGTGGTCCTTCACGAACAGCCAGTCGCGCACGTTGCGGCCATCGCCGTAGACCGGCAGCGGGTCGCCGGCCAGGGCCTTCTGGATGACCAGCGGGATCAGCTTCTCGGGGAACTGGAACGGCCCGTAGTTGTTCGAGCAGTTCGTGGTCAGCACCGGCAGCCCGTAGGTGTGGTGGTAGGCGCGCACCAGGTGGTCGGACGCGGCCTTCGAGGCCGAATACGGGGAATTCGGCGCGTACGGGGTTTCTTCGGTGAACCTGCCCTCGTCGCCCAGCGAGCCGTAGACCTCGTCGGTGGAGACGTGCAGGAAGCGGAACGCCGACTTCGCCTCGCCCTCCAGGCCCCGGAAATACTCCCGGGCGGCCTCGAGCAGGCTGAAGGTGCCCACGACATTGGTCTGCACGAAGGCGCCAGGACCATCGATCGAACGATCAACGTGGCTTTCGGCGGCGAAGTTGATGATCGCCTGTGGCCGGTGTTCGGCCAGCAGCCGCGCCACCAGGGCGCGGTCGCCGATGTCGCCCTGCACGAACAGGTGCTCCGGATTGCCATCCAGCGGCGACAGGGTGTCGAGGTTGCCGGCGTAGGTCAGTGCGTCGAGGTTGACCACGCGGATGCCCGACGCCACCGCGTCGAGCACGAAGTTGCCGCCGATGAAACCGGCGCCGCCGGTGACCAGCCAGGTCTGCATTGCGATGTTCCTGTCGGGGGAAGGCGCGGTCAGAACGGGATGTCGTCGTCCGGGAACGGGTCGTCGTTGCGCTGGGGCGCGGATCCACCACCACCGCCACGATTGCCGTAATCGCCACCGCCGCCGCCACCGCCACCGGAACGGCTGGCCGGACGCGCCGGGCGCTCGGAACGCATGCCACCGCCGCTGCCGCCGCCTTCACCACCGCCGCCGCCGAGCATCTGCATCTCGTTGGCGACGATTTCGGTGATGTACTTTTCCTGGCCGTCCTGGCCGGTGAACTTGTCGTAGCGGATCTCGCCCTCGATATACACCTGGCGGCCCTTCTTGAGGTACTCGCCGGCGATCTCGCCGAGCTTGCCGAACAGCTTCACGCGGTGCCACTCGGTGCGTTCCTGCTGGTTGCCTTCCTTGTCCTTGCGCACCGAGCTGGTGGCCAGGGACAGGGTGCAGATGGCCATGCCGCCCTGCGTGTACTTCATGTCGGGGTCGTTGCCGAGGTTTCCGACCAGGATGACTTTGTTGACACCACGCGCCATGGCGATCCGCCTTTGTAAGGTTCAGCTGAGATGAAGACCCGATTATGCCAGCCTTCGCCGCCCCGGCCACCGGCGATCACCCCCGCCCGGGGTCGGAAACCACCCGGAACGGGGGCCGGGAAACGTATAATCGCGCCATGTCCGCCCAGCCCCGCCCCGCTTCCCTGCCCGGCATCGCCCAGGTCCAGGCCCTCGCCGCCGGCGAGATGGCCGCCGTGGACGCCCTGATCCGCGGCCGGCTGGCCTCGGACGTGGTGCTGATCAACCAGATTTCCGAGCACATCGTCGCCGCCGGCGGCAAACGCCTGCGGCCGATGCTGGTCGTGCTGGCGGCCCGGGCCCTGGGCGGCGGCGGCCCGCGCGCGCACCAGCTGGCGGCGATCATCGAGTTCATCCACACCTCGACCCTGCTGCACGACGACGTGGTGGACGAATCCGACCTGCGCCGCGGCCGGCGCACCGCCAACGCGCTGTGGGGCAATGCGCCCAGCGTGCTGGTCGGCGATTTCCTGTATTCGCGCAGCTTCCAGCTGATGGTGGAGCTCGATTCGATGCCCGTCATGCGTATCCTGGCCGACACCACCAACCAGATCGCCGAAGGCGAGGTGCTGCAGCTGCTGCACGTGCACAACCCCGACACCGACGAAGCGGCCTACCTGCGGGTGATCGAGCGCAAGACGGCGGTGCTGTTCGCGGCCGCCACGCGCCTGGGCGCCCTGCTGTCGGGCGCCGATCAAACCACCCAGCAGGCCATGCACGCCTACGGCATGAACCTGGGCCTGGCCTTCCAGATCGCCGACGACGTGCTCGACTACACCGCCGACGCCGACGCCCTGGGCAAGAACCTGGGCGACGACCTGGCCGAAGGCAAGGCCACCCTGCCCCTGATCCACGCCATGGCCCACGCCGGCGACGAAGTCCGCGCCCGCCTGCGCGAAGCGATCGAAACCGGCGACGCCGGCGCCATGCCCGAAGTGCTGGCGGCGATTGGCCAGTCCGGCGGCATCGACTACAGCCGCGACCGCGCCGCCCACTACGCCGACCGCGCCGAAGCCGCGCTCGACGCGCTGCCGGACACCGATTGGTCACGCGCCCTGCGCGGCCTGGCCCGCTACGCCGTCGCGCGCGGGCACTGAACGACCTGTAGGAGCGCCTTCAGGCGCGAATTCGTTCTTGGCCAAAGGCCAAGCCAAAAGATTCGCGCCTGAAGGCGCTCCTACAATTCTGCGTCAGTCCCGGAAAACGTCGTCGAAGAAGTCTTCCATCATCCCGTAGGCGCGCTTCGCGGCGCGCGGGTCGTACATGCAGCCGGGGCTGTTGGCGTCGGCCTCGGCGAAGCAGTGCACCGCGCCGCTGAAGTTCACGAACTGCCAGTCGGCGCCTGCCGCGGTCATCTCGTCCTGGAAACCGGTGATCTGCGCCTGCGGCACGTAGGTGTCGGCGGCGCCGTTGAGCACCAGCAGGCTGGCGCCGACTTCGCCCGGCTTCGCCGGCAGGGTCGTTTCAAGGTTGCCATGGAAGCTGACCACGCCCGCCACGTCGGCGCCGCTGCGCGCCAGTTCCAGCACGATCGCGCCGCCGAAGCAGAAGCCGATGCCGCCGATGTCGGTGACGTCCAGCGGCGTCTTGCCAGCCGAGTCGCGCAGCACGCCCAGCGCGGTATTGATGCGGCCACGCAGGGATTCGCGGTCGGCGTACACGGCGCCGGCGGCCTTGCCGGCCTCCTGCGCATTGGCCGGGCGCACGCCGCTGCCGTACATGTCCACCAGCAGGATCACGTAATCGTCGTCCGCCAGTTCCTTCGCCTTTTCGACCGCCGCGTCGGTGACGCCCATCCAGTTGGGCACCATCAGCAGGCCCGGCCGGCGATCGTCTTCGTCGGGGTCGTAGACCAGGTAGCCGTCGAAGGTGGTGCCGCCGTGTTCCCAGCTCACCGGCTCGGCGAAGGCTTCGGCCTGGGCGGTGGTGGCAAGGGCGAACAGGGCGAGGGCGAGCAGGCAACGGCGCATGGCGGTGGGTCCTTGGAAACCGGGGTCAGAGTCGAGTTTTCCCGATGCTGGTCTCGCCGCCGTGAAACTGCAATGAAAGGGACAGGTGCAATTTCCCCGGGCCGGGCCGGCCAGCCGATTTCCCCCGGGGAAATTGCACCTGTCCCCGCCCTAGGCGACGCCGAGGCCGGGGATGGTGTTGATCAGGTCGGGGTCGAAGCCGGCGGCCTTGGCGAAGTGGCGGCCGCGGTCGATGTAGTCGCGGTAGCGCGGGAAGCTCGGGGCACCCGGCGAAAGCAGCAGCACGCCGTCGTGGCCGAGGGCCTGCAGGCCCAGCTTCACCGCCTCGCTGACCTCCTCGGCCTCGGCCAGGATGAAGCGCCCGCCCTGGGCCAGCGGCTTGAGCTTTTCGTGGATGCGCGGGCCGTTCTGGCCCATCGTGATCACCGCGGTCACCGGCTCCGAGGCGATGCGCTCCACGCACACCCCCCAGTCCAGCCCGCGGTCGTAGCCACCGACCAGCAGGGCCACGCGGCGGCCCCGGTAGCAGTCCAGCGCGGCGATGGTGGACTGCGGCGTGGTCGAGATCGAGTCGTTCACCGATTCGATGCCGTGGCGCAGGCCCAGCGACTGCAGCCGGTGCGGCAGGGCCCGGAAGCTGGCCGCGGATGCCGCAAGCCCTACTGCGTCCAGCCCCAGCGCCTCGAGCGTGGCCAGCGCCGCGCACAGGTTCAGGCGGTTGTGCCGGCCCGGCAGCGGCACGTGGCGGGCGTCGAGCACCGGCTGTTCGCCGCGGTAGACCATGGCCTCGCGCAGGTGCCAGCCATCGGCGTGGTTGAACCAGTGCACTTTCGTCGAAGCCGGCACGTCCAGCTCCACCAGACGCGGATCGCCGGCGTTGAGCACGGCCAGGCGCGGCGCCGCGCGGGTGACCAGGGCCAGCTTGTCGGCGAAATAACGCGCCTCGCTGCCGTGCCAGTCCAGGTGTTCCGGGAACAGGTTCAGCACCACCGCCACATCCACGTCGCTGGCTTCGCCGGTCTGGTAGCTCGACAGCTCGATCGCCCAGTACTCGGGCGGCGGCTGCACGTCCAGCAGTTCCAGCAGCGGCAGTCCGATGTTGCCGGCCAGTGCGGTGCGTGCGCCCGAAGCACGGAGCAGATGTGCAACCAACGCCGTGGTCGTGGACTTGCCCTTGCTGCCGGTGATGCAGATGCGCTTGCCGGCCGTCGGTTCCGCGAACCACAGGCCGCTGGCGCCGATGAAACGCACACCCTCGAGCGCGGCGTCGGCGGCCGGCGAGGTGTAGGGGCTGATGCCCGGCGATTTCACGACCACCTCGTGTTCGGCCAGCATCTGCGGATTGACGCTGGTTTCGATGCGCAGGGCCGGGTCCTGCATGTCGCGCAGGGGCTCGGCTTCGTCGTGCGAGCAGAACACGGTTACCGGCTGGCTGGGCAGGCGCCAGCGCAGGGCGGCCAGCGCCGAGCGGCCCTCGCGGCCGTAGCCCCAGATCGCGACCCGCTTTCCCTCAAGCTCCGAAATTCGCACGCAGACGCTCCCACAAGGCGTCGGGGATGCCGTGATCATCCGAGGGTTCGAGCAGCGACGCCAGTCCCCGGTCGGCCGGGTCGAGCTGCGGCCGGATTTCGCGGGCATAACGCTTCACCAGCGCGTCCTCGCGCCAGGCCGCGCTGCTGGCCAGCAGCTCCATCGCGGCGCGGGATTCGCGGCCCTCGCCCACGCACTCGAAGGGTTTGTGGTCGCGGTACTCCATCAGCGCGTCGAAGCCCGGGGCCTGGTCGGCCTCGTCGAGCAGGTTGCGGCCGAAGATGCCCATCAGCCGCGGCTTGGGCATGAACGGCGCCAGCGCCAGGAACACGAAGTGGCACTTCGGGCAGACGCCGCACCAGCGCTGCGCCGGACGTTCGCCGAGCAGGTGGAAATTGCGGTTGCAGCTGGAGAAATACGCATCGTAGTGGTCGATGCGCGCGAACTGCCGGGCCACCGCCAGTTCGGAAAACGGCCGCAGCAGCGAGTAGTAGCGCAGGTCGGCGGCGACATGACTTCGCAGGTGCGCAGCGAAGTCACGCTCGAATTCCCAGCCCTTGGACCACTGGTGGTTCACCTCGCCGGTGCCGGGGATCAGGCTGCCGTAGCTGGCCGAACGTTCGTTCGAGAACACGACCTGGTCGTGGCCGTGCAGCAGCGCGGCGAGGGCGAGGATCGCCGAATTCACCGCCGTCACCGGGATGTGGCCGTTGAGCGCGCCGCGGCGGTTGAGGTCGAAAAGGACCGGCGACAGCGCGCGGCCGATGTTCATCGTGGGCAGGCCCGTGCGCGCAGCGCAGGCCGCGATCAGCGGCGAACCGCCGACCCAGACGACGGTCTGTTCGACGCCGGCGGCGCGCAGGGCTTCGATGCTGACCAAAGAGTCCTTGCCGCCGCCGATGGCAACGAGGGCCCTGGGGGCAGAAGCATTCGCGCCTGAAGGCGCTCCTACAGGGTCCGTCGGCTCTTGTAGGAGCGCCTTCAGGCGCGAATTCCCCACCGGGAAACGAATCTTCCCGCGCAAGGACAGCCCGTTGCGGTAAGCAAATTCTCCCAACCCGTTCTCGTAAACCGAGGTCAGCAGCGCCGCCGTCCCCGCATCGATGTCGTAGCCCTCGATGCGGATTTCCGGCGGCACCGCCGCCTTGTAGTAGCTGACGCCCGCGACCAGGTGCAGCAGCCGCAGCGCCCGCTGCACCGCGGCGGCGCGGTCGCCGTCGAGCGCGAACGGCGCGCCCGGGAAACGCAGCACCTCGGTCATCACCGGGCCGTCGTCGAACGCGTAGTCCAGGCTGGCTTCACCGGTGTTGGCGTCGAAGCGGCAGTCGAGGAAGCGGAAGGCGCGCACGGCGCCCGGGTCGAAGTCAGTCATCGATCACGTCCTCCTGCGGCAGCGCGCGCAGGTTGTAGCGGTTGGCCATCACCGCGCCGTAGGCACCGGCGTGGCCGACCAGCAGCACGTCGCCTTCGGCGGTGGCCCCGGGCAGGCGCCGCTGCTTGCCGAGCACGTCGCTCGATTCGCAGACCGGGCCGACCACTTCGCAGGGCGGGCCGGGCGGCGCATCGGGGCGGCTCAGGTTGACGATTTCGTGCCAGGCGCCATACAGCGCCGGGCGCATCAGCGCATTCATGCCGCCGTCGGCACCGACGCGGCGAAGTCCCTGCTTGTCCACCACCTGGGTGACCGACAGCAGCAGCACGCCGGCTTCGGCGACCAGGTAGCGGCCCGGCTCCACCCACAGCGCGTAGTGCGGGTACGCCGCCTTGAGTTCGGCCAGGGCGGCGCCGTAGGCGACCAGGTCGAAGGGCGCGGCATCCGGGTCGTAGGCCACGCCCAGGCCCCCGCCGACATCGATGAAGGACACCGTGCCGATGCCTTCGGCGATCGCCGCCAGGCTGGCGTACACCGTGTGCCAGTGGCGGGCATCGTGGATGCCGCTGCCGATGTGCGCGTGCAGGCCGGTGATGCGGGCGCCGGCGGCGCGGGCGGCGGCGGCGAACTGCGGCACCGCTTCCGCGGCCAGGCCGAACTTGGCGTCCTTGCCGCCGGTTCGGACCTTCTCGTGGTGGCCCTGGCCAAAACCCGGGTCCACGCGCAGCACGATGTCACGGCCCTTGAACAGTTGCGGCCACTGCTGCAGCGGCACCAGCGAGTCGAGCGTGACGAACACGCCGCGCGCCAGCGCGGATTCGAACTCGCGGCGCGGCGCGAAGCTGGGCGTGAACAGCACGCGGTCGGGCGCCAGGTTCGGCAGCACGCCGAACAGGTGGTCGAGTTCACCCTGCGAAACACATTCGAAGCCAAAACCTTCGGCTTCCAGCGTGCGCAGGATCTCGGGATGCGGATTGGCCTTGAGCGCGTAGAAGCGCCGGTCGATCGCCGCCACGTCCATCAGCTCGCGGGCGCGTTCGCGCACGGTCGGCAGGTGGTAGGCGTAACGCGGCGTGCCGGCTTTCGCCGCTTCCAGCAGGCGCGGCCGCAGGCGCTGCCACCAGGTCTGCGGACGGCTTGCCGCGGGCTTGTCGAGGCTGCGCCAGCTGGGCCCGAACACGGCCGTCTCGGTCACCGGCATCGCGCCGCACTGCGCCAGCAGCGCGTGCAGGCGCGGCAGCATGTCTTCATCCAGGTCTTCGTCGAGCACGAAGGTGAGGTTGAGGTCGTTGGACGACTGCGAAATCAGGTGCACGCGCTCGCGGCCGAACTCGGCCCAGACGTCGGACAGCTTGTGCAGCAGCGAACGCATGCCGCGGCCGACCAGGGTGACGGCGGCGCAGGGCGCGATCACCTTCACCCGGCAGACCTGGCCGAGGTCGGCGCACAGCGCGTCAAGCACGTTGGTGCTGACCAGGTTGTCGCTGGGATCGAGCGACACGGTGACGTTGGCCTCGGACGAGCCGATCAGGTCCACCGACAGCCCGTGCGCCTTGAAACGTTCAAACACGTCGGAAAGAAAACCCACCTGCTGCCACATGCCGATGGTTTCCATCGACACCAGCACGATGCCGCGGCGCGAACTGATCGCCTTGACGCCCGGCACCGTGGTGGCCGAGGCGTCGATGACGGTGCCGGGCATGTCGGGGCGCGTGGTGTCGCGGATCCACAGCGGCACGCGCGCCTCGCGGCAAGGGTGGATGCAGCGCGGGTGCAGCACCTTGGCGCCGGTGGTGGCGATTTCCTGGGCTTCGGCGTAGTCCAGCCGCGACAGAAGCCGCGCCTCGGGAACCTGGCGCGGGTTGGCGCTGAACATGCCGGGCACGTCGGTCCAGATTTCCACCCGGCGCGCCTTCAGCAGCGCACCCAGGTAGGCCGCGGAGGTATCGGAACCGCCGCGTCCCAGGATCGCGGTGCCGCCGTCTTCGGCCCGGGCAATGAAGCCCTGGGCGATGCGCAGCGCCGGGCCGGCGGCGTCGAAGCGGGCGCGCAGCGCGGCGTCGCCTTCGAAATCGCAGGACGCCGACAGCCGGCGCGCCCAGTCGCTCTGGTTGGGCAGCGCGCGCGCCGACAGCCAGTCGCGCGAATCGGTCCAGCCAACGTCCAGGCCCTTCGAGCGCAGGTAGGCCACGCCCAGCGTCGAGGACAGCAGTTCGCCCTGGCCCAGCACTTCCGCCTGCCAGGCGAGCTCGCCGCCGGCGCGGCGCGGGTCGTCGGCGAGCGCCTGCAGCGCGGCCAGGCGTTCGCCCAGCACGTCGTCCGGATCGAGCCCCAGCTCGTCGCGGCAAAAATCGCGGTGGCGCTTCGCCAGCGCCTCGAAACGCGAGGCCGTGGCTGCCGCGTCGGCGTGGCCGTCGCAGATCGCCTGCAGTTCGTTGGTGACGCCCGACACCGCCGACACCACGACCAGAACCTTCGCGCCCTCTTCGGACGCGCGCCGTTTCATCAGCTCGCCAATGGTGTCCCAACGGTGGCGTCGGGACACCGAGGTGCCTCCGAACTTGAGGACGATCCAATCCGGTGCGACGGCACCGGCGGCGGGCGCGGCAGGAGTCATGGTCAGGGTTCTGGCTGTGGGAGGCCGGTGCGCGGGGCACGGGCCCACCGAGTGTAAACCAAGGGCGTGGAGGGGTGATTCACCGCCGGGCTGCTAATCTTCGCGCCTTCCCCGGGCAGGAAGCCCCCGATGCACTACCCCTTCGTACAACTCGACGTTTTCGCCGCCCGGCCGGGCGACGGCAATCCGCTGGCGGTGGTGTTCGACGCCAGTTCGCTCGACGAGGCCGCGATGCAGGCCATCGCGCGCTGGACCCGCCTGCCGGAAACCACCTTCGTGCTGCCGCCCACGACGCCGGAGGCCAGCTACCGGCTGCGCATCTTCAGCCCGCGCCGGGAGGTGCCGTTTGCCGGCCATCCCAGCATCGGCAGCGCCCACGCCGTGCTCGACGCCGGCCTGGCGACGCCGCGGGACGGCCTGCTGGTGCAGGAATGTGCCGTCGGCCTGCTGCCGATCCGCGTGCAGGGCGAAGGCCGGGAACGCCGCCTGGCGGTGCGTGCGCCGCGCGCCCGGGTGCTCGAAACCGGACGCCTGGACGACCCGCGGCTGGCACCCGTCTTGGCCGACCTTCCCTTGGGAAGCTTGCCGCCGGTGCTGATGGACGGCGGCCGTCGCTGGTGGCTGGCCGAACTGCGCGACGAAGCCTCGCTGCGTGCGCTGTCGCCGCCGTGGGCCGCCATCGCCGCGCTGGCCGCGGACACCGAAGCCATGGGCCTGTGCGTTTACGCCCGCTGCGCCGGCGGTGATCACGACCTGGCGGTGCGCGCCTTCGTCGGCCAGCCCGCGCAAGTCGAAGACGCCGCGTCCGGCGCCGCCAACGCCACGCTGGCGGCCTGGCTGCACCACGCCGGCGCCCTGCCCCACGCCGACGGCGCCTATGTCGTCAGCCAGGGCCGCGAAGTCGGCCACGACGCCCGCCTGTTCCTGCAGGTCGACGCCGAAGGCGAAGTCTGGTCGGGCGGCCAGGTGCAGACCGTCGTGCGCGGCACCCTGGACTGGTAGTCCGCAGCTGTAGGAGCGCCTTCAGGCGCGAATCTTTTGGCTTTGCCCTTGGCAAAGAAGGGA
>NZ_JAYRTE010000009.1:61169-91643 GCF_041919775.1 Arenimonas sp.
TCGCCGGCGCTGGTAGCGGGGCGCGCGGGGGATATCGTTTGTGCTGCCCAGTTGCAAATTGGGGAATTCGCGCCTGAAGGCGCTCCTACAAGCCTAGTCGGCTGCGTAAACGCGCTGCCCGTCGACCCACGTCGAGTTCACCTTGAGCGCCGGCAGGCGCGCAGCGTCGACGGACAGCGGATCGGCGTCGAGCACCACGAAGTCGGCGCTGAAGCCCGGCGCGAGGCGACCGATGTTTTCCTCGTCGAAGGACGCGAACGCGGCGCCGGCGGTGAAACCCTGCAGCGCCTGTTCCGGCGACAGCTTCTGGCCGGGCAGCCAGCCGCCGGGCGGCTTGCCATCGCGGTCCTGGCGCGTGACCGCGGAATACAGGCCCAGACGCGGGTCCACGGACTCCACCGGGAAATCCGAGCCCAGCGCCAGCGGCACGCCGAGCGCGCGCATCCGCTGCCAGGCATAGGCGCCGTAAAGACGTTCGCGGCCGACGCGGGCTTCGGCCCAGGGCATGTCCGAGGTGGCGTGCGTGGGCTGCATCGAGGCGATCACCTTCAGCGACGCGAATCGCGGCAGGTCGTCGCGGTGCACGACCTGGGCGTGTTCGACGCGCCAGCGGTGGTCGCCGTCGGCCTTCCCGCCCAGCACATCGGCATAGGTGTCGAGCACGATGCGGTTGCCGCGATCGCCGATGGCGTGGCTGGCCGGCTGGATGCCGCAGGCGTGGGCCTTGGCGACGCCGGCGGCGTAAGCAGCCGGCTCGGTCACCAGCAGGCCGCGGTGGCCGGGTTCGTCGCTGTAGTCCTCGATCAGCGCGGCGCCACGGCTGCCCAGCGCGCCGTCCACGTAGAACTTCACGCCGCGCATGGCCAGCCGGCCCGACGCGTGTTCGTAGGGGCCCATCGCGCACAGCGCGTCCAGCGCCGCGGCATCGCCGTTGGCATACGCGCGGATGCGCAGCGGCAGCTTGCCGGCGTCGGCGAAGCCCCGCATCAGCTGCAGGTCGGCCAGGGACACGCCCATGTCGTGCACGCCGGTCAGGCCATTGGCCACCGCGGCTTCGAGCGCTCGCTCCAGCGCTTCGCTGCGCAGGGCCTGGTCGGGCGGCGGCACGACGGCGTCCACCAGCGCCGCGGCGGTGTCGATGAAAACACCCGTCGCCTTTCCGGATTCGTCGCGCAGGATGCGGCCGCCTTCCGGCTGCCAGTCGCCGGACAGGTCGCGTTCGACGGCGCGCAGCGCGGCGCTGTTGGCCCAGCCGGCGTGCCCGTCCACGCGCTCGAGCCAGACCGGGCGGTCTGGGAAGGCGGCGTCGAGGTCAGCGGCGGTCGGGAACTGCTTGCCGGGCCAGTCGTTCTGGTCCCAGCCCCGGCCCAGCAGCCAGGCACCCTCGGGCAGCGTGGCTTCGAAGGCCTTGAGGCGCGCGATCACCTCGTCCTTGCTGGCCGCGTCCACCAGGTCGGCACGCAGCAGCGCGAATCCGAGGTTCATCAGGTGCGCGTGTGCATCCACGAGTCCGGGCACGACGGTTGCCCCACCCGCGTCGTGGCGCGTCGCCTGCGGGTAGCGCGCCGAAAGGTCCCGGGCGCTGCCTACGGCCAGCACACGGCCCTTCGCGTCCCAGGCCATGGCTTCCGCGACGGGCGCATCGGCAAGGCCGGTATGGATGCGTGCGGCGACGAGCAGGTGCTCGCCCTCGGCGTGGGCCAGGCCGCTTGCCGCCGCCAGGCTGATCAACAGGCAAATCCGACGCATCGACATCTCCCGGGCTTTCCCGAAAATGGGGTCAGAGAACATTAACGTTTCAAGCAGTGTTTGAAACGTTAATGTTCTCTGACCCCATTTTGAGCCAGGTGAGGGTGTGGTGGGCCAGTGTGGGGGCGCCGCGGCCAAGCAGGGGGTCGACGTGGCCGCCGGGGATACGCCAGGCGGTGGCGTCCCAGGCCTTCGCAAAGTCCAGGGAAACCTGTGAAGGCACGTCGCGGTCCGCTTCGGAAATGAGCAGCAGCACCGGCACCGCCGGCCTTGCCAGGGCAACGCCGGCACGGGCCTGGTCCAGCGCCGCGCCCGACTCGTCGCGCCAGCGCCGGAACGCAAACAGGGCCGCGGCGTCATCGGCGCCCGGCAGTGCCCGTCGCGTGCCTTCCAGCGAAGCCCGGCGTCCCCAGGGAACCACCGGCGGCGACGCCGGCGCGGCCGGCAGGCCGCCGGGCGGCATCGGGTTCACCAGGACCAGCGCGTCCGCGCGGTCGGCGCTCATCGCCGCCAGCAAACCACCCAGGCTGGCTCCCACCAGGACGCGCGGCCGCGGCACCGCATCGAGCCAGTGCGAGACCTGCATCGAATAATCGGCAAGGGTCGTTTCCGCCAGGCCCGCCGCTGCAGGCCGGAGGTCGGGCGCGGCCACCGCGATCCCGGCCGCGCTGAAGACCCGGGCCCACGCGGCCCACTCCCAGCCGCCGCCCCCCGCGCCATGCACGAACACCGCCCCCCGGAACTCCCCGGCCACTGCAAACTCCTCCCGTCGCGACCCTCCGGGCCGCCAGCCCCGGCAGTCTAAGCCAGCGGTTGACCCGGACCGGCCGGAGTGGAAGGCTAGGCGCCCCGGCTCCTGCCGGGCGTCCGCCATGACCGACGCGCGGTCGCGTTCGACGACCCGAAAGGCAGCGCCATCGCGCCGCCGACCATGACGGCCCAACCACCCACCCACGGGAGGAACGGCCTCATGTCGTACAGCACGCAACAGATCCGCAACGTGGCCCTGGCAGGCCACTCCGGCGCCGGCAAAACCACCCTGTTCGAAGCCCTGCTGTTTGCCGGCGGCGCGATTCCCGCGGCAGGCAGCCTCGAACGCGGCAGCACCGTGTCGGACTTCGACCCGATGGAAAAAGCCCGCGGCCATTCGCTCAACACCGCGATCGCGAGCACCGACCACGCCGGCATCCACGTCAACCTGATCGACACGCCGGGTTATCCCGATTTCCGCGGCCCGTCCCTGTCGGCGTTCTCCGCGGTGGAAACCGTCGCCATCGTCGTCAACGCCGCCACCGGCGTCGAATACGGAACGCGGCGGATGATGGATTACGCGAAGGCGCGCAACCTGTGCCGCGTTCTGGTGGTCAACAAGATGGACGTCGACCCCGGCCACCTGCCGGTGCTGCTGGAAGAGCTGCGCGAGGCCTTCGGCCCCGAATGCCTGCCGATCAACCTGCCGGCCGAAAAGGGCACGCGGGTCGTCGACTGTTTCTTCAACCCCGAAGGCGACTCCGACCTCGGCCCGGTCGCGGACGCGCACCAGCGCATCGTCGACCAGGTGGTCGAGATCAACGAACAGGTGATGGAACGCTACCTCGAGGACGGCGAGGAAGGCCTGTCCGGCCAGGCCCTGCACGACGCCTTCGAGCAGTGCCTGCGCGAAGGCCACCTGGTGCCGGTGTGTTTCGTTTCCGCGCGAAACGGCGTCGGCGTTCGCGAACTGCTCGATCTGGCCGAAAAACTGTTCCCGAATCCGATGGAGGGAAATCCCCCGCCCTTCGAGAAGAACGGCCAGCCCTTCGAAGCAAAGCCCGACGCCGGCGCACACGTGGTCGCCGACGTCTTCAAGATCGTCAACGACCCCTTCGTCGGCAAGCTCAGCGTGTTCCGGGTCTTCCAGGGCACGGTGCGCCGCGACAGCCAGTTGTTCATCGACGACGGCCGCAAGCCCTTCAAGGTCGGCCACCTGTTCAAGCTGCAGGGCAAGGACCACGTCGAGATCGACCAGGCTCTGCCCGGCGACATCGCCGCCGTCGCCAAGGTCGAGGACATCCACTTCGACGCCGTGCTGCACGACAGCCACGACGAAGACGACATCAGGCTCAAGCCACTCGATTTCCCGAAACCGATGTTCGGCCTCGCCATCGAGGCCAGCACGCGCGGCCAGGAGCAGAAGCTGGCCACCGCCCTGCACAAGCTGGCCGAGGAGGACCCGGGCTTCCTGGTCGAACACAACGCCGAACTCAACGAAACCGTGATCCGCGGCCTGGGTGAACTGCACCTTCGCGTGATGCTCGAACGCATCCGCGAGCGCCATGGCGTCGCGGTGACCACCCGGCCGCCCTCGATCGCCTACCGCGAAACCATCGGCGCACCCGCCGAGGGCCATTACCGGCACAAGAAGCAGACCGGCGGCGCCGGCCAGTTCGGCGAAGTCTTCCTGCGCGTCGAACCGCTGGAGCGCGGCAAGGGCTTCGAGTTCGTCGATGCGGTCAAGGGCGGCACCATCCCCGGCCAGTTCATCCCGGCGGTGGAGAAAGGCGTGCGCCAGGTGCTCGACGGCGGCGCCATCGCCGGCTACCAGCTGCAGGATGTGCGCGTGACCGTCTACGACGGCAAGTACCACAGCGTCGATTCCAAGGAAGTGGCCTTCGTCGCCGCCGGCAAGCGCGCCTTCCTCGACGCCGTGCTCAAGGCCCGCCCGCAGGTGCTCGAGCCCATCGTCGACCTGGTGGTCAGCGCGCCCGAGGAGCACATGGGCGACATCACCGGCCAGCTGGCCGGCAAGCGCGCGCGCATCCACGGCACCGACGCCGGTCGCGGCGGCGAAATCCTCGTCAAAGCCCAGGTGCCGCTGTCGGAACTGACCGACTACGCCACCGAACTCAAGGGTGCCACCGCCGGCCGCGGCCGCTACGAACTTGAGTTCAGCCACTACGAGCCGGTGCCCGTTGGCGTGCAGAAACAGTTGGTGGAAGCCTACCGGCCTCGACACGACAACGACTGATGGCGGTTAGACTGCAGGCGCGAGCCCTTTGGTCGCGCCTTGCAGGTAACGGATGAAACGTGTCGCCCCCCTCTTCGTCGCGCTGGTGCTGAGCGTGCTGCTGGCCCTGGTCGCCTACCGCGTGTCGGTGCACTACGCCACGGTGCCGACCGCGGACGACCAGACCCCGCCGCGAACCGCGCCGGCGGATCGCCCCGAGCCCCTGCCGATGGGCAGGACGCCGATCGGTCCGGGCCCGCTGCCGCCGGAACAGGCGCGCGCCGCCGACGCCATCGAACGCGCCCGTCCGATCCAGGCGGCCGTGGACCAGTTCTATGCGCGCGAAGGCACCTGGCCGCGCAATCTCGCGCAGCTGGGCCTGGGGTATCCCGACGACCACGAAGGCGGCCCGGTGGCCGCGATCAGCGTGCATCCCTTCGGCGAGGTCGCCATCGCGATGAAGCCGCACGTGGCCCGCGGCGGCGTGATCCGCCTCACCCCAACCGTACTGCCCGACGGCAACCTGGCCTGGAACTGCCGCGCCAGCAACTACGCCGCGGCGACGAAGCTGCCCAGCTGCCGATGACCGGCCGCGCTCACTCGTAGCTCAGCGCCGTGCTGCGCCCCCAGAAGACCCGGTAGGCGAAAACCGTGTAACCGATGATCATCGGCAGCGTCACCAGCGCGCCGGCCAGGATGATCTTCAGCGATCCCGGCGCCGCGGCGGCATCCCAGAATTCGATCCGGTCGATCACCAGGTAGGGATACACGCTGTAGGCCAGGCCGGCGAAGGCCAGCACGAACATGCCGATCGCCGCCGCGAACGGCACCCAGTCCCGGCCCTTGCCGCCGCGGCGGATGCGCCGCAGGTGGCTTTCGCACAGCGCGAACAGGCCGGCGGTGAGCAGCGGCACCGGCATCAGCAGGAAGAAGTTGGGCAGCGCGAACCACTTCTCGAAGATGCGCGGCGACACGAAGGGCGTGGCCACCGACACCGCCGCGATGCCCAGGCCGGTCAGCCACAGCGCCCACCAACCCCAGCCGGCCGCCTGGCGCACCAGCGGGCCTTCCATCTTCAGCAGCAGCCAGGTGGCGCCGAGCAGCGTGTAGCCCGCGGCCAGGCAAAGGCCAATGAACAGCGCGAACAGCACCGGCACCAGCCCCGGCTCGAAACCCACGACATAGCGCCCCACCATGTAACCCTGCGCCAGCGCCGCCGCCAGCGAGCCCAGGCTGAAGGCGGCGTTCCACAGCACCCGGTGTTCGTCGTGCGCCTTGGCCCGGAAATCGAAGGCGACGCCGCGCAGGATCAGGCCCAGCAGCATCACCAGCACCGGCAGGTACAGCGCGCCCAGGATCACCCCGTGCGCAACTGGAAAAGCCACCAGCAGCAGGCCGACGCCCAGAACCAGCCAGGTTTCGTTGGCGTCCCAGAACGGCCCGATCGACGCGACCATGCGGTCCTTGCCGGGATTGTCGGCGAAGGGCACCAGTATGCCCACGCCCAGGTCGTAGCCGTCGAGCACTACGTACACGAGCATGGCCAGGGCCATCAGTCCCATGAAGATCAGCGGCAGCCAGGCGTCCATCGGAGCTCCGGGTCAGGTTTCATCGGGTTCGCCGCGGGCAGCGGTGATCGGCGGCGCGACGGTCGCGCCGGACTTGCGGGCCAGGTGGAACAGCACCGACACATAGGCCACCAGCAGCACGAGGTAGATCACCAGGTAGGCGGTGAGGCTGAGCCCGACGATCGGCGCCGGCGTCGCCGACACCGCGTCTGCGGTGCGCAGCACGCCGGTGACCAGCCAGGGCTGGCGGCCGATTTCAGTGACGTACCAGCCGGCCAGGGTCGCCACCCAGCCCGAGAACGTCATACCCACCAGCACCCGCGCCAGCCAGCGCGAGGGTTCGCCGCGGCGACGCAGCTGCCAGGCCGCGAGCCAGGACACCGCCAGCATCAGCATGCCCACGCCCACCATCACCCGGAAGCCCCAGAACACCGCGAACACCGGCGGGTGGTCCTCGAAGCTGTCCAGGCCCTTGAGTTCACCGTCGAGTTTGTGGGTGAGGATCAGCGCTGCGAGGCCGGGGATTCCGATCGCGTAATCGTTGCGGCGCTCGACTTCGTTCGGCCAGCCGAACAGCAGCGCCGGCGCACCGCGTTCGTCCTCCCAGATGCCTTCCATCGCCGCAACTTTGGCCGGCTGGTGTTCCAGCGTGTTCAGGCCGTGCTGGTCGCCGGCGAAGATCTGCACCGGGATCAGGACCGCCGCCATCAGCACGCCGGTGCGCAGCGTCGCCGCCACGTCGGCCCCGCGGTCGCCGCGAAGCCAGCGGAACGCCGACAGCCCGGCCACCAGGAAGGCGACGGTCAGGCCCGAGGCCAGCAGCATGTGCACCAGCCGGTACGGGAAGGACGGGTTGAAAACGATCGCCCACCAGTCGGTCGGATGCACGACGCCGTCGATGATTTCGAAGCCGGCCGGCGTCTGCATCCAGGAGTTCAGCGCCAGGATCCAGAACGCCGACAGCGTGGTGCCCGCGGCCACCAGCACCGTGGCCAGCGTGTGCACGCGCTCGCCCACGCGCTTGCGGCCGAACAGCATGATGCCGAGGAATCCCGCCTCGAGGAAAAACGCGGTCAGCACTTCGTAGGCCAGCAGCGGCCCGGCGATGTTGCCGACGGTGTTCATGTAGCCCGGCCAGTTGGTGCCGAACTGGAAGCTCATCGTGACGCCGCTGACCACGCCCATGCCGAAGCTCAGCGCGAACACCTTCACCCAGAAGAAGTAAGCCGACAGCCATTTCTCGTCGCCGGTGCGCAGGTAGCGCAGCTTGAAGAACAGCAACACCCAGGCCAGCGCGATCGTGATGGTCGGGAACAGGATGTGGAAGCTGATGTTGGCCGCGAACTGGATGCGCGCCAGCATCAGGGCGTCCATGGCGCCGCCGGCGTCCATCAGCGCGACTCCGGCGCCGGGTCGGCGGACGCAGGCTTGTCGGGTGACCCGAGCAGGCGCTCCTTCATGTCCAGCAGCCTGGTCGCGGTGCTGCCCAGCGCCATCAGCTTCTCGAGCGTGGCCGGCGACAGCTTGCGCACTTCGGCGAACCAGTCGGTGAGCTGCTCGATCAGGTCGTGCATCTCGCGCATGCGCGCCTGCGCGTGGCGCTCTTCGGCCGAGTCCGGGGTTTCGAGCAGCGCGTCGCGCAGCATCGAAAGCGTCGGGTCAACTTCCCGGCGCTGGCGCTCCTCGGCCAGGGTCTTGAAGATGGCCCAGACGTCCTCGGGCGCGGTGTAGAAGTCACGGCGGTCGCCCGGCTGGTGGCTCAGGCGCACCAGGCGCCAGGACGACAGCTCCTTCAGGCCCATGCTCACGTTCGAGCGGCTGACGCCCAGCCGGTCGGTGATCTCGTCGGCGGTCAACGGCCGGGCCGAGATGAACAGCAGGGCGTAGATCTGCCCCACCGTGCGATTGATGCCCCAGCGGCTGCCCATTTCGCCGAAATGCAGCACGAAGGCCTGGCTGAGCGGGGGGAGGTCCATGGCGCCATCCGTAGTTTCAGAAATTTCTGAAACATTAAATGACATAGGTCAAGCCAGCGCAAGCGGCCAAGGCGGAACGTTCAGCCACCCATCACGCACCGAGCCCACGCTTTTGTAGGAGCGGCTTCAGCCGCGAAGCAGTTCTTCGCCGAAGGCGAAGTCAAAAGATTCGCGGCTGAAGCCGCTCCTACAAAGGCCCTGGTCAGTTGGCGAAGCGGTAGCTCAGCTTGACCAGCAGCTGCTCGGCATCGCGCAGGCTGGTCGCATCGCCCAGCAGGTCGGCCAGGGGCCGGCTGCCGTCCTCGAGCAGCGCGCCGCCGCGCCCGTAGACCACGTAAAGATCCGACAGCGGCGCCAGTTCGTAGCGGTAGCGCACCTGGAAGCCCAGGTTGGCCAGGCTGAAGTCCGGGATCGGGTCGTTCGTGGGCACCGGCCGGCCACCGGGGCCGACCTGCCAGGCCTGGCGCAGGCGGGCGTCGAGTGCGATCGACTCCAGCTTCACCCGCAGTTCCTGGCGGTGGCCCAGCTGCCACTGCAGGTTCAGCGCCAGGCGCGCGGTGTCGGCCCGGAAGCTGCCCAAGCGGTCACCGCCGCGCCACAGCAGCCAGTCGGGCGCGTGTTTGAGGGCGAACGTACCCTGCACCGCCAGGCTGTCGCTGATGTGCAGGGTCGGTTCGATGCCCAGCTCCAGGCCCATGCCTTCGGCGCCCTCCAGACCTTCGCCGGCCGCGCGGGCCCAGCCCTTCAGGGCCCAGGCGCCCTGGCGCGGGCGCGAACGTTCCCAGTTGGCGTACAGCTTTTCCGCCACCCGCAGCACGCCGTTGCCGCGCGTGATCAGGTCGTCGTGGCCGCTGGACCAGGCCGCGACCTCCCAGAACTCGCTGCCACCGTCGCGGCGATCGGCCTGCCGGTTGATGGCCGCTGCTTCGGCGATCACCGTGCCCTGCCCGTTGCGGCGGTTGGACAGGGCCCAGCGGGTTTCCCAGGAGGAGTAGCGCGAGTCTTCGGCGAAACCGGTGCGGCGGCGCGCCAGCTCATAGCGCACGTAGTTGAAGTCGTTGCGGTCGAGGTAGCCGATGTCGTTGAGCTGCAGCTCGTCGCCCAGGTGCAGCAGGTACAGCTGCTGGCGCCAGCCGTCGCCCAGCGCGTGGTCGGCGCGCAGCTGCCAGCCGAAGTCGTCCCTGCGCGTGCCGGCCTGGTCGACCGACGAGGCCACCGCCTGCGTCCGGATCACCCAGGCCGGATCCGGCGTCCACAGGTGGTCGGCCGAATAGACCGTCGCCACCCGGTCCAGGAACGGTCGTTCGACCCGGCTGAGCATCACGCCCAGGTCCTGGTCGCCGAAATCGCGGGTGGCGCGCAGCGCGTAGAAGTCGCGACCCACCTCGTCGCCCTCGGCTGCCGCCAACAGCCCGTAGCGCACCTGGCCCAGGCTGCCGTTGAGCTTCACCGCCGCGGTGACGTCGCCCGACCCGCTGCCGTCGTCGGCCGGGCCGCCGATGCGCCGGGTGTAGAGCAGCCGGCTGTTGCCCACCCCGAAGGGCACGTCAAAAAGCCCCTGGTTTTCGGTGAAAAACGGCCGCTTGTCGCCGAAGAAGGTTTCGACCGCGCCGAAGTTCACCACCAGGTCGTCGCTCTCGACCTGGCCGAAATCCGGATTGATCGTCGCCGACAGCTGGAACTGGCCGTTGGGCTTCCAGAACAGGTCGGCGCCCGCGTCGAAGTCGCTGCCGCCGCCGACAGCGTCGTGCACGCCGACCACGTAGGGCGTGACCGCGAGCAGCGCCTGTTCGTAGTGCGGGATACGCACCTTGTGGAACTCGGACAGGAAGGTGGGGTTCTGGTAGCTGATCTTCGGCCAGCCGTAACGTTCGCCGGTGCTGCCGACGACGCGGTCGAGGTAGACGCCGATCGTGCGTTCGCCGCCCTCCGGCCGGGCCATCGGCGCAACGTGCCAGGGCACCAGCATTTCCACCGACCAGCCCTGCTCGTCCTGCGTCACGGCGTGGTGCCAGTGGCCGTCCCAGTCGGTGTTGAAGCTGCGTTCGCTGGTGATCACCTCGTCGCTGATGCCGCCGGCCACGGTGACCATGAAGTCGTAGCCGGTGCGGCCGTCGCCGTCGAAATCCACCATCAGGTTCACCCGGTCCAGCGCGCCGCCCTGGTCGCGGCGGGTGCGCTGGGTGGTGCGCGGCACGCCCGGCGGCTGTTCGGCGCGGAACGCCACGGCCAGGCCGCGGGGCGTGGCCAGCAGCCAGGCTTCGGTGCGCAGGGCCGGTTCGCCGCCGTCCAGCGGCTGCACGCGCACGAATTCAGTGACGTGGCGCGCCTGCGTCCATTCGGCGGGATCGATGCGGCCATCCACGGTGACCGCGGCGGCGGGCAGGCTGCACGCGGCCAGGGCCAGCGTGAGGGGAAAGCGTGGGGAGTTCATGTTGGGGCCAAAGACGTGACGCGGCATGCTGGGGCAATCCGCCGGGAGGGTGTGAGGGCCGTAAGTAACCCCCGGCATTTGTAGGAGCGCCTTCAGGCGCGAATCTTTTTGCTTTGCCTTTGGCAAAGAAGGGCGTAGCGCCGGCAGGCGCTCCTACAGGGACGTTCAGGCTTTCTTCTTGGCGGCCTTCTTCTTGCCCTTCTTGGGCTGCAGCATGGTGCCGGTGCACTTCGGCGAGCCGCAGCGGCAGGCCCAGATGGCCTTTTGCCTGGCGGTATGCGCTTCGACCAGGGTGATGCCGTAGTTGTAGGTCAGCTCTTCGCCCGGGGCGATGTCACGCATGGCCTCGATGTAGATGCGGTCCTTGCGCTTCTTGCCGGTATCACTTTCCTCCCAGACCGCCTCGCAGTTCGGCTCGCAGCTGTGGTTGATCCAGCGGGCGACGTTGCCGTCGACGTTGGCGTCGATCACGTACTTGTCATTGAGCGTGAACAGGAAGGTGTGGCCGGTGTCGGGATCTTCGGCGTAGAACTCGTCGGCCTCGTCATGGGTCCGCAGCAGCCCCTTGTAGCGCACCACGCGTTCGCCCTTGGCGATGGCGTCGGTGGCGAAGACGCCGTTGCCGTGGATGGCCGAGCGGCGGGCTTCGATCTTCTTGGGCATGCGCGGGTCCAAACGTCCTGGGGGTGGTCATTGTCCCCGAAGCGTGGCCCGCTTCACACCCCGTTTATTGAGCCGGCCGGATCAAAAGCGTACAATTTCGGTCCTGATTCGAACGCCAGGCCCGACGCCATGCTCCGCGTCACCAAGCTAACCGACTACGCCACCGTCATCCTGGTCGCCCTGGCCCGGACGCCCGGCCGCGTGCACAGCTCGGCCGAACTGGCCGAACTGGCCCGGCTCGAGGCGCCCACGGTCGCCAAGGTGCTCAAGCCCCTGGCCCACGCCGGGCTGGTGGAAAGCTTCCGCGGTGCGGCCGGCGGCTACCGGCTGGCGCGCCCGGCGGCCGACATCCCGCTCATCGCCATCGTCGAGGCCATCGAAGGCCCGCTGGGCATGACCGAATGCTCCGGCGAACACTCCAGCTGCGAACACGAGCCGCACTGCGGCGTGCAGGTCCACTGGCGCCGCATCAACGACGTCATCGCCGAAGCCCTCGGCGGCATCACCCTGGCCGAAATGCTGCCGGCACCGCCGGCACGCAAGGCCATCCCCTTACGCCTGGCCCCGGCAGGAGGCTGACATGGCCATCGAAAACCAACAGATCCACGAACGGCTGGCGCGTCGCTACGACGCCGGCTTCGTCACCGACATCGAATCGGACACCTTCCCGCCCGGCCTCAACGAGGACATCGTGCGCGCGCTTTCGGCGAAGAAGGAGGAGCCCGAGTGGATGACCGAATGGCGCCTGGCCGCCTACCGGCATTTCCTCACGATGCCTGTGCCGGAATGGGCCAAGCTCGAGATCGCGCCGATCGACCTGCAGGCGCTGAGCTACTTCAGCGCGCCCAAGGGCCCGAAGTACAAGTCGCTGTCCGAAGTGCCGCAGGAGCTGCTCGACACCTACGACAAGCTCGGCGTGCCGCTGCACGAACGCGCGAAGCTGGCCGGCGTCGCGGTCGACGCGGTGTTCGACTCGGTGTCGGTCGGCACCACTTTCCGCAAGGAGCTCGCCGAAAAGGGCGTGATCTTCTGCTCGATGTCCGAGGCCATCAAGGAGCACCCGGAGCTGGTGCGCCAGTACCTGGGCAGCGTGGTGCCGGTCGGCGACAACTACTTCGCGGCGCTCAATTCCGCCGTGTTCTCGGACGGCTCGTTCGTGTTCATCCCCAGGGGCGTTCGCTGCCCGATGGAGCTGAGCACCTACTTCCGCATCAACGCCGGCCACACCGGCCAGTTCGAGCGCACGCTGATCATCTGCGAGGACAAGGGCCACGTGTCCTACCTCGAAGGCTGCACCGCGCCGCAGCGCGACGAGAACCAGCTGCACGCGGCCGTGGTCGAGCTGGTGGCGCTGGAAGACGCCGAGATCAAGTACTCGACGGTGCAGAACTGGTACCCGGGCGACGAGAACGGCGTCGGCGGCATCTACAACTTCGTCACCAAGCGCGGTGAATGCCGCGGCGCGCGTTCGAAGATTT
This sequence comes from Arenimonas sp., assembly GCF_041919775.1. Classification (GTDB taxonomy): domain Bacteria; phylum Pseudomonadota; class Gammaproteobacteria; order Xanthomonadales; family Xanthomonadaceae; genus Arenimonas. Next base: position 74,024 of record NZ_JAYRTE010000009.1, read on the forward strand.
CCTGGACCCAGGTCGAAACCGGTTCGGCGATCACCTGGAAGTACCCCAGCTGCGTGCTCAAGGGCGACGACTCGGTCGGCGAGTTCTATTCGGTGGCGCTCACCCACCACCACCAGCAGGCCGACACCGGCACCAAGATGATCCACCTGGGCCGCAACACCAAGTCCAAGATCATCTCCAAGGGCATCAGCGCCGGCCGCGGCCAGAACACCTACCGCGGCCTGGTCAAGGTCGAGAAAACCGCCGCCAACGCCCGCAACTACACCCAGTGCGACAGCCTGCTGATCGGCAAGAAGTGCGGCGCGCACACCTTCCCCTACATCGAGGTCAAGCACCCGACGGCGACGGTGGAGCACGAGGCCACGACCTCGAAGATCAGCGAGGACCAGCTGTTCTACTGCCTCAGCCGCGGCATCGGCGAGGAGGACGCGGTGTCGATGATCGTCGATGGCTTCTGCCGGCAGGTGTTCCGCGAACTGCCGATGGAGTTCGCGGTGGAGGCCAAGAAGCTGCTGGAAGTGTCGCTGGAAGGCGCCGTCGGCTAGTCCCTCCCGCAAAGAACCGGATTCTGGAAAAGACCATGTTGAAAATTGAAAACCTGCACGTGAGCATCGGCGGCAAGGAGATCCTGAAGGGGCTGAGCCTGGAGCTCGCGCCCGGCCAGGTGCACGCCATCATGGGCCCCAACGGCGCCGGCAAGTCCACGCTGGGCAACGTGCTGGCCGGCCGCGAAGGCTACGAAGTCACCGAAGGCTCGATCGAGCTCGAAGGCCGCGACCTGCTGGCCCTGGAACCCGAGGAACGCGCCGCCGCCGGCGTTTTCCTGGCCTTCCAGTACCCGGTCGAAATCCCGGGCGTGAACAACACCTACTTCCTGCGCACGGCGCTCAACGCCCAGCGCAAGGCGCGCGGCGAGGAGGAGCTTGATTCCATGCAGTTCCTCAAGCGCGTGCGCGAGAAACTTTCCGTGCTCGACCTCAAGGACGAGCTGCTGCACCGCGGCGTCAACGAAGGCTTCAGCGGCGGCGAGAAGAAGCGCAACGAGATCTTCCAGCTGGCCCTGCTCGAACCGAAGCTGGCGATCCTGGACGAAACCGACTCGGGCCTGGACATCGACGCGCTCAAGGCCGTGGCCGACGGCGTCAACCTGATGCGTTCGCCCGACCGCGCCTTCCTGGTCATCACCCACTACCAGCGCCTGCTCGACTACATCAAACCCGACGTCGTGCACGTATTGGCCGACGGCCGCATCGTCGAGTCGGGCGGCCCGGAACTGGCGCTCGAGCTCGAGGCCCACGGTTATTCCTGGGTCCGCGACCGGATCGCGCCGCAGGCGCCGGCGACGCCATGAGCGTCCTGGTCGAATCATTCCGCAGGGAATTCGACGCCCTGCCGGCGACCCTGGTGGACGCCCAGGGGCTGGGCGAAAACCGCCGCGCGGCCCTGGCCGCGGCGACGGCCGATGGCCTGCCGGCCGCCCGCGTCGAAGCCTGGAAATACACCTCGCTGCGGGCGCTGGCCAACCGCGCCTTCGAGCCCGCCGCCGATGCCGCCCGGATCGACGACGCCCTGCTGGCCGCCATTCCCGCGCCGCGCCTGGTGTTCGTCAACGGGCGTTTCGACGCTGGCCTGAGCCAGCTCGACAACCTGCCCGACGGCGTTGAACTGCGCCCGCTGTCGCAGGCGCTGGCCGGCAACGACCCGCGCGCGGTGTCGGTGCTCGCCCGCCGCTATGAACGCGCCGACGAACCCTTCGCCCGCTTCAACGCGGCGCTGGCGATCGAAGGCATGCTGCTGCGCCTGCAGGCCGGCGTTTCGGTGACGACGCCCCTGCACGTGGTTTTCGTCGGCGCTCCCGGTGCCGCCGACCAGGCCGCGCACCTGCGCCACCTGGTGGAGCTGCGCAAGGGCGCCTCGCTGACCCTGGTCGAACACCACCTCGGCGGCGGCGCCCATCGCCACCTCGCGAACCACCTCACCCACGTGCACCTCGCCGGCGGCGCCTCGCTCCGGCATGCGCGACTGCAGCAGGAAGACGCCGGCGCGACGCTGTTCGCGCGCACCGACGCGGTGCTGGCCTCGGACACCGCCTATCGCCGCGTGGACCTGGAGCTGGGCGCGGGCCTGTCCCGCCACGAACTCAACGTGGACCTGCAGGGCGAAGGCGCGGCGCTGCATGCCGGCGGCGTCCTGCTGGCCGACGGCCGTCGCCACCTCGACACCCGCCTGGGCATCCGCCACCAGGCCCGCGACACCCGCTGCGAACTGCCTTGGCGCGGCCTGGCCGATGAACGTGGCCGCGCCGTCTTCCACGGCGGCATCGAGATCCGCGCCGGCGCCGATGGCAGCGAAGCCGAACTGTCGAACAAGAACCTGCTGCTGTCCGAATCCGCTGAAATCGACAGCCAGCCGGTGCTGGTGATCCACGCCGACGAAGTGAAGGCGGCGCACGGCGCCACCGTCGGCCGCCTGGACGAGACCGCGCTGTTCTACCTGCGCAGCCGCGGCCTGCCGGCGGCGCAGGCGCGGGTGCTGCTGATGCAGGCCTTCCTGCGCGAACCCCTGCGCGTGCTCGGCGACGCCGGGCTCGCCACCCTGCTGGGCGACACCGTCGCCGCGCGCCTGGGCACCGGCGGAACCACGCCATGACGGCCGCCACCCGCCCGGACTGGTCGCAGGTGCGCGCCGATTTCCCGGTGCTCACGCGCCAGGTGCACGGCAAGCCGCTGGTGTACCTGGACTCGGCCAACACCTCGCAGAAGCCGCAGCCGGTCATCGCGGCCATGGACGCCTTCTACCGCGAGCACAACGCCAATGTTTCCCGCGCGGTGCACGCCCTGGGCAGCGAGGCTACCGAGGCCTATGAAGGCGCGCGCCGCCGGCTGGCGGCCTTCGTCAACGTGCCGGCCGACGAGCTCATCCTGACTTCGGGCACCACCTTCGGCATCAACCTGGTGGCCTACAGCTGGGCGCTGCCGCGGCTCAAGGCCGGCGACGTGATCCTGCTCACGCGCATGGAGCACCACGCCAACATCGTGCCCTGGCAGCTGGCCTGCGAACGCAGCGGCGCCAGCCTGCGCGTCGTTGAGCTGGCGCCCGACGGTTCGCTGGACATGGACGACCTGCGCGCCAAGCTCACCGGCGACGTTAAGCTGCTCGCCTTCACCCACGTATCGAACGTGCTCGGCACGGTGAACCCGGTGGCGGAGATTTGCCGCCTGGCGCGCAAGCAGGGCGTGGTGACGCTGGTGGATGGCTCCCAGGCGCTGCCGCACCGCGCGGTCGACATCCCGCTGCTGGGCTGCGATTTCTACGCCTTCACCGGCCACAAGATGCTTGGCCCCACCGGCACCGGCGGCCTGTGGGCGCGGCGACAGCACCTGCGCGAAATGCCGCCTTTCCTCGGCGGCGGCGAGATGATCAAGGAAGTGCGCTTCGAAGGCACCGTGTTTAACGAACCGCCGCACAAGTTCGAGGCCGGCACGCCCAACATCGCCGGCGTCGTTGGTCTGGGCGCCGCCGCCGACTACCTGTCTGCGGTCGGCATGGATGCGATCGAAGCCCGCGAGCAGGAGCTCCTTGCGGCCGCCACCGAACGCCTCTCCGCGATCGAGGGCCTGCGCATCCTGGGAACTGCACCGGGCAAGGCCGCGGTCATCAGCTTCCTGGTCGACGGCGCACATGCCCACGACCTGGCCACCCTGCTCGACCTCGAAGGCATCGCCGTGCGCTCGGGCCACCACTGCGCGCATCCGCTGATGGCGCACTTCGGCGTACCGGCGACCTGCCGCGCCTCGCTGGCCTTCTACAACACCGAGGCGGAAGTGGAAAAACTCGCCGCCGGCATCGAAAAAGTCCGCAAGCTGCTGCTTTGACGCCAGAATGAGCCAGGTTCATTCCTTTCCCGGTCCCCGCGCATGAGCTGGCTGCCTCCGCTTGAGTTCCGCGCCGCGACGCCGGCCGACGTCGGTGCGATCGTCGACCTGGTCGAATCGGCCTACCGTGGCCATGTCAGCCGCGCCGGCTGGACCACCGAAGCCGACCTGCTAGACGGTCGTCGCACCAATGCCGAGGACGTGCTCGGCCACATCGGTCGCCCGCAAAGCCAGATCCTGCTGGCCTTCCGAGGCGGTCGCCTGCAGGCCTGTGCGCACGTGGCGGTCGAAGACGGCGCCGGCTACTTCGGCATGTTCTCGGTGGTGCCCACCCTGCAGCGAACCGGCCTGGGCAAGCAGATGATGGCCGAGGCCGAACGAATCGCCCGCGACGAATACGGCATGCCGCTGATGCGCATGACCGTTATCGACGTTCGCGAAGAGTTGATCGCCTGGTACGAACGCCGCGGCTACCGCCGTACCGGCATCAAGAAGCCGTTTCCCTACGGCGACGAGCGTTTCGGCATCCCGCTGCGCGACGACCTGCGCTTCGAAGTCCTGGAGAAAACGCTGTGAGCCAATGGGTGCGCGTCTGCGCCACGTCCGAACTGTTGCCCGGCGAATCGCAGGTAGCCTGGGACGGCGACACGCCGATCCTGGTGGTCAATCTCGACGGCGACCTGTACGCGGTCGAGGACAAGTGCACGCACGAGGACTTCGAACTCAGCGCCGGCGCCATCGAAGGCGGCGAGGTCGAATGCACCCTGCACGGCGCCCGGTTCGACCTGCGCACCGGCGAGGCCCTGTGCGCACCCGCGTACACGCCGGTGGCGCGTTTCCCGGTGAAAGTGGAAGACGGCGCCGTCTGGACCCGCGACGACCGCTGATCGCGGCCTCTGTGTAGGAGCGCCTTCAGGCGCGAATCTTTTCTTTGCCAAGGGCAATGTCAAAAGATTCGCGCCTGAAGGCGCTCCTACAAAAGGTCCTTGGCCTGCAGTTTCGCGAGCAACAGCTCGCCGCCGCCTTCGAGGATCAGCCGCGACGGGCCGTCAACGTCGGGCAGCAGAAGCACGCTGTCGGCCTGTTCCAGGCGCAGCGGGCGGGCCAGGTCCTTGAACCAGGCCTGGCCACGGATCAGATGCACCAGCCAGGTGGTCCCCGCATCGGCGAAAAACACCATCGGCCCCACCAGCGGGCGGTGCAGCAGGGTCGCGTCCACGGCGTCGCGGCGCCACATCAGGTTGAAGTCGTGGGTCGGCCCGGCGATCAGCTCGGCGCGCAGCGGACGTTCGCCGGCGAAGCGGATGCGGTCGTGCGGCGGCAGCAGCGTCGTCGATTCGCCGTCGTCGAAATGCAGGTGCATGCCCTCGCCCGCCATCAGGACCAGTTCGCGGTCGACGCCGGGGAAAGCTGAAAACGGCGCGTCCTGGTCGATCTCCGCGATCGAGGCGCGCCAGCTCCAGTCGGCGCTGCCCTCGGGCTGGCGATGGATTTCGCGCGTCCAGCCGCGTTCGTTGCGCCAGCGCTCGCGGCGGTATTCCTGCGCGGGCAAGTGCAGCAGGCGCATCAGGCCGCCTGCAGCGCCAGCAGGGCGCGGCTGGAACGGGCCAGCGACTCGGCCCAGGAAAAACCGACGATCTCGCGCCCGCTGCCGGCGTCGCGGAACACCTCGACCTCGCCTTCCGGCAGCAGGTGCCGGTAGTCCACCGTCAGCTCCTCGCCAGCCGCCAGGTCACGGGCCGCGAAGATGAAGCCCAGGTGCCACAGCCCATTGGGCTCGAAGCTGTGGTTGACGAAACATTCGTCCGGCCAGTCCAGGCTGACCGTGCACTGGTCCTCGAACCAGCGCACGCTGGCGGCCATCGCGGCCTCCGCGTCCGGTCGCGCACGTACTTCGTCCCAGCGCTGGGTGCCGCGGATGTCGTCGGGCGCGACGACCACCCGCCCGCGCGCCACCGGCGCCTCCAGGAACAGGCCCTTGCCGGCTCCCGGTATGCCCGAGGCGGCGATGCGATACGGCGGCAGGATCATGCCGCGCAGTCTATCGCAGCGCCCTCAGGGGCCGGCGATGTCCAGCCAGGCGGTGTTCCAGTAGGCGTAGTCGCCAAGCCGCCGCACCAGCCCGGCCCGCAGCGGCAGCCCGACCAGGTGGCGGGCCGCATCCATCGCCGGCTCGTCCGGCGCCAGCACCCGGTCGGTGAAACCGCGGCCCCAGAGCCAGCCGTTGACCCGGTGGCGATCCTCCACGGCCCGCGAGGTCAGGGCCTTGAAGCGACCGACCAGGGTCGACAGGCTGTCGCGTTCGCCCAGGGTCACCAGGCCCTGCCACTGGTCGGGCATCAGCACCCAGGCCAGCACCGCGCTGTCCCGCCAGGGCCACTGCGCGGTATGCACCCGGCAGACCGCGCGCGCGGCCTCGTCGTCGCTGAAGACCGGCCGCCGGTAAAGCGTGGCGACCGACAGCAGGTAGGTCTGCCCCGGTACGGAGCGACGCTCCAGGCGGACCCGGCGGAAGCCGGCGTCGGGCTGGTCACGCACGGGCAGCGAAGGCGGCATCGTGTCCTCCAGGGGAAAAAGGGCCCGGCGCGGGCCGGGCCAAGTCGGGGGTCCACGCGGGATGTGCGAATCAGTCGGTCGATGCCGCCGGCGCCGGGGCGCGGGCCTTGCCGGCGCCCACCTCGATCCGGTCGCGGTTGGCTTCCACCAGGGCCAGGCCAATGCCCTTCACCTCGGCCAGTTCGTCGGCACTGCGGAAGGCGCCATGTTTGTCGCGGTGGCTGACGATGGCTTCGGCCTTGCTGGGGCCGACGCCGTCGAGCACGCGGTCGAGCGTGGCGGCGTCGGCGTTGTTGATGTCCACCTTCTCGGCGGCCAGGGCGCCGCCGGACAGGAAGGCGCAGAGCAGCAGCGAGCTGAGCAGGGAAACGGTCTTGTTCATGGCGGTTCCTCGGGTTTGGGGTCTGGCCGCGCCAGGCTGGCGTCGGCAGGGAAAGTGTCCCGTTCCGGCCGCTGCGCCCCCATCGCCAAACCGCCCCGTGAAGGCTCGGAAGCCGGCCCCACGCACCGTCGGCGCCTTCCTACCCGCCCGGCGGCGCTGCCCCGGAAGCGCTAAAATCGCGGCATTACCGCAGCAAGGACACCCATGGACACCGCCAAGACCGAACGTTTCGTCGCCGACGCCTGGGACGGCGACATCGTCCCGCAGCTGGTCGAGTACATCCGCATCCCGAACAAGTCGCCGATGTTCGACGCGCAGTGGCGCGAGAACGGCTACATGGACGACGCCGTCAAGCTGCTCGCCGGCTGGGCGAAGGCGCAGCCGATCAAGGGCATGAGCGTGGAAGTGGTTGAACTCGAAGGCCGCACGCCGCTGATCTACATCGAAGTGCCGGGCCAGGGCGACGACTGCGTGCTGCTCTACGGCCACCTGGACAAGCAGCCGGAGATGACCGGCTGGGCCGACGACCTCGGCCCCTGGAAGCCGGTGATCAAGGGCGACAAGCTCTATGGCCGCGGCGGCGCCGACGACGGCTACGCGCTCTACGGTTCGCTCACCGCGATCCGCGTGCTGCAGGAACAGGGCCTGCCGCACGCCCGCTGCGTGATCCTGATCGAAGCCTGCGAAGAATCCGGCAGCTACGACCTGCCCCACTACGTCGACCACCTGGCCGACCGCATCGGCAAACCTTCGCTGGTGGTCTGCCTGGATTCGGGCTGCGCCAACTACGACCAGCTCTGGTGCACCACCTCGCTGCGTGGCCTGGCCGGCGGCAACCTCAAGGTCAGCGTGCTCAGCGAAGGCGTGCACAGCGGCGACGCCAGCGGCGTCGTGCCCTCCAGCTTCCGCCTGCTGCGCCAGCTGCTGTCGCGTCTTGAAGACGAAGCCACCGGCAAGATCCTGGTCGAAGACCTGTACGTCGACATCCCCGACGAGCGCCGCCAGCAGGCCAGCCGCGCCGCCGAAGTGCTGGGCACGGAAATCTGGGACAAGTTCCCGTTCCTGCCGGGCATGGCGCCGATGGACGCCGACCTCACCGAGCTGGTGCTCAACCGCACCTGGCGCCCGGCGCTGTCGGTCACCGGCGTGGACGGCATGCCGCCTCTGTCGAGCGCCGGCAACGTGCTGCGCCCGCACACGGCGATCAAGCTCAGCCTGCGCCTGCCGCCGACGCTGGAGCCCAAGCGCGCCGGCGAGGTGCTCAAGCGCCTGTTCGAAGCCAACCCGCCCAACGGCTGCAAGGTCGAGGTCGAACTGGAAAAGGCCAGCACCGGCTGGAATGCGCCGGCCCTGGCGCCCTGGCTGGAACACGCGATCGACCACGCCAGCCAGGAATACTTCGGCGCCCCGGCCATGTACATGGGCGAAGGCGGCACGATTCCGTTCATGGGCATGCTCGGCGAAAAATTCCCCGGCGCGCAGTTCATGATCACCGGCGTGCTGGGCCCGCACTCGAATGCGCACGGCCCGAACGAATTCCTGCACATCCCGACCGGCAAGCGCGTCACCTCGGCCGTGGCCAAGGTGATCGCCGAACATTACGTCGCCAGCGAAAAGGGCCTCACGCGCGGCGTTGCGGCGCAGGCCGGCAACGCCCAGTTCGGCGACCACGGCTGCTGCTGATGCGTTGATCCTGCGGGGCGCCGGCCGTCGGTGCCGGCCCCCGCGCCGTGGCTCAGGCGGGCTTGCGCGCCGTCAGCCACCAGCCCATGCGTTGCCCGCCCGGAAAGTCCAGGGCGCGACGCCCTTCTTCGACGAAACCCGTGCCTTCGAGGAAGGCGTCGAGCCCGGCTTCGTCGAGCGCGCACTCGAGCAGCTCCGCCAGTCGCAGGTCGGATTGCGCCAGCTGCTGGCGCAGCCAGTCCAGCGCCTGCCGGCCATTGCCGGCATCACCCGAGCCCATGGCAGCCTGGATGGCGTTGAAGATGGTGTGCTGCGACTGCACCAGCACATCGGGAACCTCGGACTCCTGCGCGCGCAGGGTCATGTCGGCCATGACCTGGTTAAGCCGCAGGCGCGCCTGCTCGGCCAGCGGGTCGGCCGCCAGCGCCTCGCGGCCTGCCGGCGTCGCGGCACGCGCAACGAAACCGCACAGGTCCGCCGCGGCGTCGAGGACCCCGCGCTCTGCCATCCACGCCAGGTGGCTGCGCTCTTCGCGCGCATTTCGGCAAATGACCGAACCGGTGTCGTGCATCACCAGCGCCAGCACTCCACCCGGCTTCAGCACGCGGGCGGCCTCGGCCAGCGAGGCCTTGCGGTCGGTGTACTCGATGCCGAACTGGCTGCAGACCATGTCGAAGCTTGCGTCAGGGAACGGCAGCGATTCGGCCTGCACGCCACCGCGCAGCTCGAGTCGTTCCTGCTGGGCGGGCGCGAGGCCGGAAACCCAGTCCGGACGGATCTGGGCCAGGTCGACCGCGACGACGCGCGCCAGGTTGCCGGCCTGGAACTCGCCCAGGAACAAGGCAGGCAGCGCACCGTTGCCGGTGCACAGGTCGAGCACCTGCGAACCCTCGGGCAGTCCCGCCAATGCCTCGCGCCAGGCACCCGGCACGTCGCCGGCATAGTTTTCCTCGAAGCTGCCGAGGCAGGAATGCAGGGCACCGGTGGCCCAATAATTGGTCCAGCTGCTGCGTCGTTCGGCCAGCAGCGTCGCGTCATCACTCATGTTCGGTGCCCGGGAATGCAATCGGCCGATTATAGCGCCGCCTCCGGGAGGCGGTGATAATGCCCGCGTCCCATGAAGGCGGTAGCTGAAACATGAACAACCCGGTGCAGATCCAGTCGATGGCCGCCGAGGCGGAGCGCCTTGCCCAGGCCGGACAGAACGACGCGGCTGCCCGCCTTTACCGCGAAGTGCTGGCGCAGGCGCCCGCGCATGCGCAGTCCGCGCACTTCCTCGCCATGCACAGCTTCGCCGCGGGCCGGCTTGCCGACGCGCGCCGCTACATCGAGCAGGCCTGCGCCGGCCAGCCGCGCGCCGCCGTGGTCGAAGCCAACCGCGCCCGCATCCTGCTGCAGCTACGCGAACGCGATGCGGCGCTCGCCGCCTGGGAAGCCGCGCTGGAACTGGACCCGGACTTTCTTCCGGTCCGGCTGGACCTCGGCATGGCGCTTCAGGATGCCGGCCGTGACCGCGACGCCAACCGGCATTTCCGGTTCGCACTCGACCAGGCCGCGAAGATCCCGCGCCTGCCGCCGGCGCTGCAGGAGCAGCTGGCTCGTGCGGACGCCGCGCTGCGCAAGGAAAAGGATGCGCTGGAGAAGGCCTTGCGTACGGCGCTGGCGAGCGCGCCGGGCGGCCCGGCCGGCGGCTCCCGCTTCGACGAGTGTTTCGAAATCCTGATGGGCCGGGCCAAGCCGCAGCTGCCCAAGCCCGGCTTCATGTACTTCCCGAAGCTGCCGGCGCTCACGTTCTTCGGCCGCGAACATTTCCCGTGGGCGGCCGAACTCGAAGCCAGGACCGAGGCCATCGCCGCCGAGGTCCGCGCGCTGATGGCCCAGGGTGAACAGGGCTTCATCCCCTACGTGCAGAAGGCCGCCGGCGAAGTGCCCGACAGCGATGCCTGGCGCACCATCAACAACAACCCGGACTGGGGTGTGTATTTCCTCTACAACCAGGGCGAGCGGGTGGCGCGCAACTGCGAGGCCTGCCCGGTCACCGCGGAATCTCTCGACGCGCTGCCGCTGGTCAAGGTGCGCGACCGCGGCCCGACAGCCTTCTTCTCGCGGCTGCGCCCGGGCACCCACATTCCGCCCCACCATGGCGCCACCAATACGCGGGTCATCGCCCACCTGCCGCTGGTGATCCCGGACGATTGCGGCATCCGCGTCGGCAATGACACGCGGTGCTGGCAGCCCGGGGAACTGCTGGTGTTCGACGACACCATCGAACACGAAGCCTGGAACCGCAGCCAGGAGGCGCGCGTGGTGCTGATCTTCGACGTCTGGAATCCGTTCCTGGACGAGAAGGAACGCGCCATGGTGACCGCCGTGACGGAGGCCTACGCCGACTTCTACCCCGAACGGCAGCACATCCTGGACTGAGGGTTCAGGAGTAGCCGGGGATTCCCGACAGGCGTTCGATCATCGGCCCCAGCCACTGGGCGTAGGCCTGCCAGAGGCCACCGCGGTCCTTGCGGATGCCTTCGCGCATCATCACGCTCGACGCCGTCGCCACGGCGTCCTTGCGCTCCTCGATGCGCACCATCGCCGGGTCGTGTTCCAGGCCGCAGAAGGCGGCGAGCTTGCGGGCCGACTGTTCCGGGTCACCGACCAGGTCGTCGTAGTCGAGGTCCAGGATGCGACCGGGCAGCAGCTCGTGCCAGTGCGCCATCAGCGCGCGGTAGTGGCCGTGGTGCTCGGCGAAGTCGAGCTGGTCGTAGGAGTACGGGCAGGCCTCGTTGAACAGCGTGCGCAGGTTGGACAGGCCCACGTCGATGGCATTGCGCCGCAGGTGGACGAACCGCGCCTGCGGCAGCGCCCGCGCGATGAAGCCGAGGTTGAGGTAGTTAGACGGAAGCTTGTCGGTGACCAGGTGCTTGCCGCCGGCGCGCCAGCGCATGCCCTCGAGGTAGTTGCGGCCGATGCCGGCGTAGTCGAGTCCCGCGCGCTCCTGGATGACCTCCAGGCTGTTGACGCCGCGGAAGTGCCGGCCGCTGGCGCGGCGCAGGGCCGTGGTCAGCTCGTAGGTTTCACCGGCACCCTTCACCGCCGGATGGCCGCTGAGGATGCGTTCGGCCAGGGTCGTGCCGGAGCGGTGCAGGCCGATCACGAACACCGGCGCCAGCGCCGGGTCGACGTGGCCGTCCTGGCGGGTGATTTCATCGGCGGTCCAGCCGCGCAGCGCGTCGTAGACGCGGGCTTCCTTCGCAGGGTCGTAGCCCAGCAGCGCGCGCTTGGTTGCGCAGCCCTTCGACAGCGCCTGCCAGGAGCCTTCGTAGTCGCGCAGCTCGTGCAGCTCGTTGTGCAGCGCGTACCACAGCCACACCTGGTCATCGGCCGGCGGCGAAGCAGCCAGGGCCGACTTGATCCGGTCGATGCGCGGCCCCGCGTCGGGCAGGCGCAGCCTCGACATCAGCCAGTTGCTGTTGGGGTCCGTGGGCAGGATCGCCAGGCAGCGGTCGCAGTGCTCGGCCGCGGCCTCCATGCGGCCGTAGAACACGTCCATGGTGGCCAGCATGAACAGCGCCGGCGGGTTCGCGCCGTCCTTGCGCACGGCGGCGGTTGCGAAGACGTCGGCGGCGTCGTGCGCACCGAGCAGGGTGAGGTGCCGCGCCATTTCGGCCAGGGACTTCGCGGAGTCCCACATGCCGGGCTGGAGCTGCCGGGCGATTTCCACCACCAGTCGGTTTTCACCGACGGCGAACAGGCGCTCGACCAGGTCCAGCGCCACGCGCGGGCTGGAGACGAAACCGGAGGTCGCACGCAGGGCTTCATCACGGCCCGGGTTGTGCCGGCCGGCGGCCAGGTGCAGGTCCACCATCTTCAGCCGCGTCGGTATGTCGTCGGGGTTGGCCTGTGCGGCGGCCGCCAGGCTGGCCAGCGCGTCATGGCGCAGGCCCTGGGCGAGGTAGGTTTCGGCCCGCCGGCTGTGCTTGCGGAACGCAGCCTCGTCGATCCGGATTGGCTGGGACATCGGTGGCGCTCGCCTCGCTTAAAGACCGCGATTATAGGCGAAAAAAAGGGGGCCCCTTTCGGGGCCCCCAGTCTTGCAGCCATCAACTGGCCCGGACTTAGAACGTCTGGGTGTAGTTGACGTAGGTCACGCGACCGTACGCATCGTACAGGTCGAAGTTGAAGCCACGACCGCTGCTGTCGAGCGGATCCAGGACCGGATCCTTGTCGGCGATGTTGTTCACGCCGAGCGACAGGCGACCATTCCACGGGGCGTTCCAGGTCAGCTGGACGTCGTGGGTGGTCCACGACGGCAGGGTCATCGCGTAGCCGTAATCCGGCAGCGAAGCCTGCGACGACTCGGTGCCGTCGATGTGGTTGATGTTCCAGGTGACCGCGAAGTCGCCGAAGGTCCACTGGTTCATCAGGGTGGCGCGGAACTCCGGGGCGCCCACGGTACCGGTGACATCACCGGCGCCATTGACGTCGTAGTCGTTCACGTACGCAACCTGCAGGTGGTTGCGCATTTCGCCCCAGCCGCCCAGGTCGAAGTTGGTGCGGACGTTGAAGTCCATGCCGCTGGTCTCGATGGTGCCGAGGTTCGCGTAACCAATCTGCGAGTACAGGATGGCACCGGTGACCGGGTCACGGGCAACGCCGAGGCCCAGGGACGGGACCGGCGGGACCTGGTTGGCCGGCAGGACGCTGACGCCGGTCGGGCAGACCGTCGAGGCGCCGCTGATGCAGTCAACGAGGTCAGCCGTGTCGAAGAAGGCCAGCTGGTCGTCGATCTGGATGTCGTAGTAGTCCAGGGTCAGGTTCAGCCAGTCGGTCGCATCCCACGCCGCGCCGATGGAGAACTGCTTGGACTGCTCCGAGGTCACGTTCGGGTTGGCGATCGTGTAGGAGGTGACCTGGGTCGAGCAGGCCGGGCCGAGACCGAAAGCGATACAGGTCTGCGGATCGGCGATGCCGTCGGCACCGAAGGCCGGCTGCTGGCCGACGATGTCCAGGGTCGGGGCGCGGAAGCCCTGGCCGTAGGACGCACGCAGGGTCAGCGTGTCGAGCGGCTGCCAGCGCAGGGCCACCTTCGGGGCGAAGTCGCTGCCGTAGTCGCTGTATTCGTCGAAACGACCGGCGACGTTCAGCTCGAGGGTGTCGATCAGCGGGAACAGGGCTTCGAAGTAGACAGCCTTCACGTCACGCAGGCCGAAGGCCGAGTTGCCGGACGAGCCGGACACGGAACCGGCGGACGACAGGGAGTCGTACACGTCGGACCAGTCTTCCTCGCGGTACTCGGCACCGATCGCCATCGAGGCGGTGCCACCGGCCATCTGGAACAGGTCGAAGCTGGCGATGCCGTAGACTTCGGTCTGGATGGTGGTGGACTCGCGCGCGGTCGTGGTGATCATCGAGTTGGCGATGTCGGTGGTCACGCCGAACGGGTTGCTGATGTCGTAGGTGCCGTCCGCGATCAGCGGGGCAGCCAGGCTGGCGACGACGTAGCCGCGACCCAGGTTGATCGCCTTGTTCTCGGTGTAACGGGCGCCGACGTCGATGTCGACCGCACCGATACGGCCCTGGAAACCGGCCATGAAGTCGTAGGTGTTGGCGTTGACCTGGTTGTCGCGGTTGCCCAGCGCACCGAAGCGGTGACGCAGGAACACCGGCTGGCCAGCCAGGGTGGCGTAGTACGGGTCGGCCGGGTACATGTTCGCCGGGTGGTTCGGGGAGTCCGCCGGGATGAAGATGCTGCCACCCGGCCACGGGCTGCTCGGCACCGGGGCGTAACGACCGAACGAGGTGATGCGCGTCACCGTGGCGTTCATGTAGGTCGACCAGTTGTCGTTGATCTGGTAATCAGCGCGGATGAAGGTCGACAGGTTCTTGACCTGCGCTTCGTCGGCAGCGACGAAGGTGAAGTCGTACAGGCAGCGGCTGCTGGAACCCGAACCGGTTTCGAAGAAGCCGTTCGTGGTGCAGTCGAAGCCCGGGACGGCGGCGCCGTTGGTCGGGTGGGCGATGATCGAGCCGGCGCGGAAGCCGTACAGGGTGCCCGGGGCCGCGTTGGCGAAGTACAGCTCGTTCGAGAACGAGGACGCGCCGCCGCTGGACCACTCGCGGTCGCGCTGCCAGACGATGTCGCGGTCGTTCATCGAGACGCCGGCCAGCACGCGGGCGCGGTCGCTCGAGGCGCCGAAGATGATCGAGGCGCTTTCGGTGTCACCACCAGCGCGCGACGGCATGCCGCGGCCGTAGGAGAACTCGGCGCCGTTGAAGTCCTTGCGGGTGATGATGTTGATCACGCCGCCGATCGCGTCGGAGCCGTAGATGGCCGAGGCGCCGTCGGACAGGATTTCGATGCGCTCGACAGCCGCCAGCGGAATCGTGTTGATGTCCTGGAAGTTGCCGGTGGCCGCGGCGACCGGGGCGCGACGGCCGTCGATCAGCAGCAGGGTGCGGCCGGAACCGAGACCACGCAGGCTGACGCCGGCGTTGGCCTGGGCCGAGCTGCCCGACTGCGGACGGATCGAGCCGAAGCTGTTGAAGGTCGTGTTGCGCAGGTAGTCGGCAACCGAGACTTCACCGGAAGCGTCGATCTGGGCGCGGTCGATCACGGTGACCGGAAGGGCACCCTCGAGGTCGGCGCGCTTGATTCGGGAACCAGTGACCTCGATGGTTTCGAGGGTGGCGGTGTCCTCTTCGGAGTCCTGCGCGAAGGCGGGAACCGCCGCGAAGGTCGAAGCGGCGCCGGCGAGGAGCGCGAAACGGATCGCGCCGGACAGCTGATTGAAATTAGACATTTACTCTCTCTCCAACGTCAGAGTGATGGTGACTCTAGAGTTCGGGACTCAAAAAGCCTAAAGGCGACTTTCGTCATTGAAGGACGCCTTGGCTCCCGGAGCATAACGTAATCTTTACGGTCCGCAAACAGGGTTAAGGCCCTGTATAGGCAAATCCCCGGCCCGGGCAGCGGAAAGCCCGGGGTGGCCGACCGCCCCGGGCCCAATATCCCAAATAAAATCAGTTAGTTGTCGTCAAGTTCGATCCGTACGTCACCCGAGAATGTGACCAGCCGGACATCCCCGTCGCCCCCGCCCACCCGCGCCTCCAGGGACTTGCCGGGGCCGTATTTCTCGGTTTTGACCTCCCCGACCGGGCTGGAGATGCCGCCGCTGAAGGTCTCCACCGACAGCCGGGCCGAGCTGTCCGCGGGCAGCCGCAGCCGTACGCCGCCGCTGACCGTGTCTGCGCCGATGCGTCCGCCCGGCGCCAGCGCGGCCTGCAGCGCCAGGTCGCCCGAGACGCTGTCCATCACCACGCGCCGGAGGCTGTCGAAGACGAGGCTGGCGTCGCCGGAAACGGTGTCCACGCCAAGCTCGCCGCCACCGCGTCCCGACAGACGGACGTCGCCGCTGACGGTGTCGACGGCGATGTCGGGGCTGTCGAGCTCGCCCTGCAAGTCACCGCTGACCAGGTCGAAGCGGGCCTCGCCGGGACGGCTGGCGCGCACGCGCACGCCGCCGCTGACGCTGTCCACCGCCAGGCGACGCCCCGCCAGCCCCTCCACGTCAACGTCGGCGCTGACCACGTCCACGTCCAGCGAGGCACCGGCCGGCATGCGCACCTCGATCCGGCTGGGCTCGGACCGTTCGCCGCCGCCGAACCAGCCGCCGCTGCGGGGGTACTTCACGCTGATGGACAGGCTGTCGCCGCCCGGTCCGATATCGAGCTTTTCCACGCCCTCGCCCAGGCTGCCGGTGACCCGCACTTCCGGGCGGTCCCAGGTGCGCACGACCACCTCGCCCTTGAGGTTTTCGACGCGTACGCTGCCGTCGGCCGACAGGGGCCGGGTCTGGTCGATCGGCGTCGCCGCCAGCGCGGGCAAGGCCAGCAGCAGCGAACCGGCAAGGCAGGTCAGGCGGGGCAACATGGCGTACTCCTTATTTATATGTGTCCGGGCGGGTCAGCCCAGGGCGGCGCGCTGGGTCAGGGCCAGGCGGCGGGAATAGGTGCGCTTGAGCTGGTCGAGCAGGTGGAGCGAACCGGGCTGTTCGGCCATCGCCGCGCGGATCTCGCCGGCGCTGGCGTCGAGGGTGGCCAGGGCCGGCTGCAGGGGCTCGGGCACCGGCGCGGATTGCAGCTCGCGCAGGGCGGCTTCGTATTCGAGCGTCATCGCGGCCGCCTCGCGCCGGACCAGGTCGGCCACCGGGTCTGCGGCGGGCGTCGCGGGTCGCAGCGTCAAGGCCAGGCCCACCGCCAGGCACAGGCAGGCCGCCAGCGCGAGACCGGCCAGCCAGGGCCAACGTCGCGGAGACGCCGGCGGCTGCAGGCGGGCGGCGATGCCCGGCCACAGGTCCCGCCCGGGCTCCATTTCCCGGGGCAGCTGGCGCAGCTGCCAGCGAAGCTCATTGTCCGTCATGGTGTCCTCCCAGGCGCGTTCGCAGCAGCTGGCGCGCGCGATGAAGTTGGGCTTTTGAACTGCCGACCGCCATGCCGAGTTCGCCGGCGATCTCCTCGTGTTTCCAGCCTTCGACGTCGTGCAGCACCAGCACGGCGCGTGCCCGCGGCGGCAGGGTGGCGACGGCGCGCTCGAGGTCCAGGCCCAGCGCCGTGCGCTGGCCGGCGCTGTCGGGCGTGCCCTGCCACTCCAGCGCGGAGTCGTCGGTTTCCCGGTCCTCGCCGCCGCGGCGGCTGCGCAGCTCCATCAGCGCGGTGTTCACCGCCAGCCGGTGCAGCCAGGTGGCGAAGGCACTTTCGAAGCGGAAGGCCGGCAAGGCCTGCCAGGCTTTCACGAAGGCGTCCTGCAGCAGGTCCTCGGCGCGTGATTCGTGGCCGCAAAGGCGGCGCAGCAGCGCGAAGATGCGGCGGTGGTGCCGGCGGTAGAGCTGCTCGAAGGCCGCCACGTCGCCAGCGCCCGCGGCGCGGACCAGGGCATGGTCCTCGTCCCGGTCGGGCACGCGGAGGGCGTCGGCGGTCTGGATGGCCACGGCAGGGCTGAGCATACCCACTGGGATGCCGGGCCGGCGGCCAGGGTTTAAGCGGCGGTGCAACCGTCATCCTGTAGGAGCGCCTTCAGGCGCGAATTTCTTCTTGGCCTTAGGCCAAGTCAAAAGATTCGCGCCTGAAG
>NZ_JAYRTE010000010.1:0-90868 GCF_041919775.1 Arenimonas sp.
GGTGGCGGCGGAGGTGGCGGCGGAGGGCGCTGACGGGAAAGGGGACGGGTGCAATTTCCTCTGGAAATTGCACCCGTCCCCAGCCGGCTAGCGCTTGCCGCCCAGCAGTCCGCCCAGCAGCCCGCGCAGGATCTGCCGGCCGATGCCGTTGGCCACCGTACGCGTGGCCGACTTGGCGGCGGCTTCGACCGCACCCTGGCGGCGCTTGGTGCCCCAGAGGAATTCCTCGAACCTGGATTTCTGCTCGGGCTCGGCTTTCGGCGCCGGGCCGCCTTGCTTCGCCGACGGCGTTGCGGTGGCGGCCGCCTGTTCGGCGCGCGCAGCCAGCATCTCGAAGGCCGACTCGCGATTCACCGCCGTGTCGTACCTTCCGCCCACCGGACTGCGTGAACGCACCAGCGCGCGCTCTTCGTCGGTGATCGCACCCATGCGGCAGCGCGGCGGGCAGATCAGAGCCCGTTCCACCGGCATCGGCACGGCCTTGGCCATCAGCATCGACACCAGCGCCTCGCCGACGCCGAGTTCGCCGATGGCCTTGGCGACGTCCACCTTCGGGTTCTGCACGAAGGTCTCGGCGGCCGCGCGCACGGCCTTCTGGTCGCGCGGGGTGAAGGCGCGCAGGGCGTGCTGGACCCGGTTGCCCAATTGGCCCAGCACTTCGTCGGGAATGTCGTCGGGATTCTGCGAGCAGAAATAGACGCCGACGCCCTTCGAACGGATCAGGCGCACCACCTGCTCGACGCGCTGGCGCAGCGCCGGCGGGCAGTCGTCGAACAGCAGGTGCGCTTCGTCAAAGAAGAACACCAGCTTCGGCACGTCCAGGTCGCCGACCTCGGGCAGCGTTTCAAACAGCTCGCTCAGCAGCCACAGCAGGAAGCTCGAATACAGGCGCGGGCGCAGGATCAGCTGGTCGGCCGCGATCAGGTTGATGACGCCGCGGCCGGACATGTCCTGGCGCATCAGGTCGGCCAGCTGCACGGCCGGTTCGCCGAAGAACTGCTTGCCACCGTCCTGCTCCAGGCGCAGCAGGGCGCGCTGGATGGCGCCGACCGACTGCGGGCTGACCAGGCCGTACTGTTTGGAGATCTCCGCGCGGTTCTCGGTGACGTGGTTGAGCAGGGCGCGCAGGTCGTCGAGGTCGAGCAGCAGCAGGCCATGGTCGTCGGCCAGCTTGAAGGCGATGTCCATCACCCCCGACTGGGTGTCGTTGAGTTCGAGCATGCGCGACATCAGCGGCGGCCCGACTTCCGACACGGTCGTGCGCAGCGGGTGTCCGAGCTTGCCGTACAGGTCCCAGAACACCACCGGGCTGGCTTCGTTCGTATAACCCTCGATGCCGATCTGCTGCACCCGCTGCGCGATCTTCTCGTTCATGGTGCCGGGCATCGCCAGGCCGGCGATGTCGCCCTTCACGTCGGCCATCACCACCGGCACGCCCAGGCGTGAGAAGCCTTCGGCCATCACCATCAGCGTGACCGACTTGCCGGTGCCGGTGGCGCCGGCGACCAGGCCGTGGCGGTTGCCGTACTTGCCAAGCAGGTGGACGGGCTGGTCGCCCTTGCCGATCAGGAAGTCGCTCATCCGGGTGGAGCTCCGCTGGGGGTTGGGTCGATTCTAGCCGCAGCCCGCGCCTTGCCGGCACGGCGCCCGGCCCGATAGGCTGCGCGCCTGATCCGCCTTGCCCGTGAGTCCCCGATGCCCCGTTCCCTGTTGCTGGCGGCTCTGCTGCTGTCGCTTTTCGCCGCCACCGACGCCGGGGCCAAGCGCACGCCCAAGCGGGTCGAAGTCCTGTACCAGGGGCTGGAGCAAGCCAGCGAGGCCTACCGTGCCGGCCTGGACCAGCTTCGCGCGGGCGAGACCGGGGCCGGCCGCGAGGCCATGCGCGAGGCCGCCGCGGCGCTGATGGACGGCGCCCGTCGCTGCGAGGACACGCGCGGCTGCGACGTCGAACGTTTCATCGGCGCCTATGACGCCCTGCTTCAACACGGCGCGACCCAGCTCGCCGGCGACGGCGAAGGGTTCGCCGCGCCGCGCGAGGCCGGTGCCAGCCAGGGCGAGGGCGGCGTGCTTGCGACCATGCCGGCTTCCGGCCGCGCGGTGGCGATGCTCAACGGCCGCGAGCTGCGCGAGGTGATCGAGCTCAACGAGCCGGTGCGTGCGGCCATGGCCGAGTGGCTGACGTGGATGCGCCCGCAGCTGATCACCAGCTGGGAGAACTACCAGCAGATGCGTTTCCTGATGTGGCCCGAATACGAACAGGCCGGCCTGCCCGAAGCGCTGCTGTTCGGCATCCTGGCCAAGGAATCCAACGGCCGCGTGCACGCGGTCTCGCGCGCGGGCGCCGCCGGGCCGATGCAGTTCATGCCGGCCACGGGCGCACGCTTCGGCCTGGGTTGGCGCGACGGCTTCGACACCCGCTACGACCCGCAGCTGGCCGCGCGCGCCAGCGTGCTGTATTTCAACGAACGTTTCGCCGAACTCGGCGACGACCTGGCCTTCGCGGTGGCCGCCTACAACGGCGGCGAGGGCAGGGCGCTGCGGCTCAAGCGCGAGGCCGGCGACAGGTCCTTCTGGGACCCGCAGGTCTACGGCCAGCTGCCGCCGGAAACCCGCGACTACGTGCCCTACGTGCTGGCCGCGGCCTGGCTGTTCCTGCACCCGGAGGAGTACGGCCTGCAGTTCCCGGCCGTGGACGGCGCCGCGACGGTGATGAAGCTGCAGGCCCCGGCCTCGATCTACCAGCTGTCGATCTGCCTGGGCGGCCCGCGCGATGGCTATTTCCGCGCCCTGCGCAACCTCAACCCGCGCTACGAACCGCACGCGGCGATCGCCGCCGGCACCGAGCTGCGCGTGCCCGTCGCCGTGCCGCCCGAGTACCAGGCCCATTGTGTCGCCGGGCCGCGCGCGCAGCTGGCGGCGAACCTGATGGCGGCCAGCAAGCCCACCGTCGTCGCGACCGCCACCCGCAAGCCGGAGCGCACCTACCGGGTGAAGTCGGGCGACACCCTCAGCGGCATCGCGCGCCGGCACGACTGCGAGGGCCCGGTCGCCCTGGCGAAGGCCAATGGGCTGCGGGCGCCCTACGTCATCCGCTCCGGCCAGCGCCTGAAGCTGGTCGGCTGCGGCTGAGGGCGCGGCCGGTTCACACGCGCGGCAACCGACGGCGCTAGGATCGGCTCAAAGACGCGGGGGACCCCCATGAGCCAGCGCCAGGATCCTGACGGCAGGCGCCTGCCGGTCAAGCTCGACAGCACCAGCAACGGCGAGTTCTCGCCGGTGCCGCTGGCGCCCGAACACCACCACGCCAATGCGCTGGCCCACGATCTGGCGGAACTGAATGCGCGCCGGCTCGGGGTGTCCCGGCGCAGCTTCCTGGTGTCTGCCTGCGGCGCCGCCAGCAGCCTGCTGGCGATGAACGCCGCCTACGCATCAGCCGGCAAACGCGGCGGTTTTTTCCAGGTCCCGGCCGAGGCGGCGCTGGAACCGGCCGCGGCCGAAGCAGCGGTTGCCGGCAACGAGTTCATCTTCGATGTGCAGGGTCATTTCGTGAATCCGACCGGTGCCTGGACCCGGGCGATTCCGGAGGGCGCCCGGCCGCTGTCGGGCTTCGGCACCGAGGGCTGCGCGGCGGCTTCGTTGGGCGGCCGGCTGGACCACCTGCAGTGCTTCGGCCCGGATGCCTTCCTGCGCGACATCTTCCTGGACTCCGACACCTCGCTGATGGTGCTCAGCTTCGTGCCGTCGACGCGCGAGGGCGAGCCGCTGACGATCGAAGAGGCGGCGGCGACGGCGGCGATCGTCGAGAAGATGGAGGGTACGCACCGGCTGTTCCTGCATGGGCGCGTGAACCCGAACCAGGCCGGCGACCTCGAGGACATGGACCGGTTGGCGGCGTCCTTCCCGATCAGCGCCTGGAAGACCTACACGCAGTGGGGCCCCAACGGCGAGCGCGGGTTCTGGATGGACGACGATGCCGGCCTGGCGATGATCGAGAAAGCGCGCAGGCTCGACATCCGCAACATCGCGATCCACAAGGGCCTGCCCTTCGGGCTGCGCAGCTACGAATACAGCACCTGTGCGGACGTCGGACGGGTGGCGAAGCGTTTTCCGGACGTCAATTTCCTGATCTACCACTCGGGTTTCGTCACCGACAAGGCGGAAGGTCCCTATGACCCGAAACGTGCCGACGGCATCGACGCGCTGGTGACGTCGGTTCGCGAGGCAGGGCTGGGCGAGGGCAGCAACGTGTATGCCGAGCTCGGCTCGACCTGGCGTTTCCTGATGCGCGATCCGGATTCGGCGGCGCATGCGCTGGGCAAGCTGCTGCTGCACCTGGGCGAGGACAACATCCTGTGGGGCACGGATTCGATCTGGTACGGCAGCCCGCAGGACCAGATCCAGGCGTTCCGGACCTTCCAGATCAGCGCGGAGCTGCGCGACAGGTACGGCTATCCGGAAATCACCCCGGCGATCCGGGCGAAGATCTTCGGCCTGAACGCACTGAAGATCTATCCGGTGGCCCGCGAGGTGCTGGACCGGCACCTGCGCGGCGACGCAGTGGCCCGGGCCCGCGAGAACTACCGCAACGACCCTGACCCGAGCTTCCTCACCCACGGCCCCCGCACCCGCCGCGAGTTCCTCAACTTCAAAGCCTGGGGCGGCTGAATCCCTGCCGCCTTTTCCCCTGATTTTGTCGGAGGGACTTCGGTCCCTGAGCTCCTGCCTTGCCCGCGTTCTGTAGGAGCGCCTTCAGGCGCGAATCTTTTGCCCTTGCCTTTCGGCAAGCAGTTCGGTCCGTGCTGAATTCGTCGGAGGCGCCGCCGCGCACGCTACGTCCTCGCCGCCCGGCCGGTCGCAAGCGTCATCCATGACCAGCTCACGGCCGGCCACTACGGACATCCTGTCCTCCGTTTCGTCGAGGACATAGCGTGCACGACGACGCTCCCACTTCTTCACGGGCCGCAGGTTGCAAGCCCGACGCTTTGCGTCGAAGAGCTTTGGCTTCGTCAATCGTCGGGGCGACTGCACGCTGCCTCCACCCGCGAAAGGGTCGCGAATCGCTCTGCTTGCCGAAGGGCAAGGGCAAAAGATTCGCGCCTGAAGGCGCTCCTGCAAAACGCAGGAGCGCCGGGGGAGGTCAGGACTGCAGGTCGTCCCAGCCGGGGCGGGGGGTGAAGCGGTCGCCGTGCCTGGCGGCCAGTTCCTGCAGGCGGGCCTTGAGCTTGGCCGCGCCGACCGCGCGGATGTGCTGGATCGGACCGCCGCGGAAGGGCGCGAAGCCGGTGCCGAAGATCACGCCCGCGTCCAGCAGGTCCGCGTCGGCGACCACCCCGTCGTGCAGGCAGCTCACCGCTTCGTTGAGCAGCGGCAGGATCAGGCGGTCCTCCAGGTCATCGGGCGCCGTGTAGTCGGCCGGCACCGGCGGTTTCACCGGCTTGCCGTCCTCCCACTTGTACAGGCCCTGGCCGTCCTTCTTGCCACGCTTGCCTTCTTCGACCTTGAACGCATCCGGAAGCGCCTGCCCGTGGAAGTCGGCCATGATCTTGCCAACCGAGGCGGCGACGTCGAGGCCGACGGTGTCCACCAGCTCGATCGGACCCATCGGCATGCCGAACTTCAGCGCCGCCTTGTCGATCACCGGGCCCGGGATTCCTTCCGAGAACGCGATGATCGCTTCCTGCATGTAGGGCGCCAGGATGCGGTTGACCAGGAAACCCGGCGTGCCCGCCACCGGCACCGGCAGCTTGTCGATCGCACGGCAGAAGGCCGCCAGGCGACGCTCGGTTTCTTCGGCCATGGCATCGTGCTGCACGATCTCGACCAGCGGCATCAGCGCCACCGGGTTGAAGTAGTGCAGGCCGGCGAAACGCGACGGGTCCTTGCGGCCCTCGCGCAGCTGCTCGAGCGGAATCGACGAGGTATTGCTGACCAGCAGCGCGCCCGGCTTCAGCGTCTCCTCGACCTTCGCGAACAGCGCTTGCTTGGCTTCCAGGTTTTCGAAGATCGCCTCGATCACCAGGTCGGCCTGGGCCACGCCCGCACCTTCCACGTCGGCCTTGAGGCGTTCGCTGGTGGCCTTGCGCCTGGCCTCGTCCTTGACCTTGCGCTCGAAGAGTTTGGCCGCGCGATCGAGCGCCGGCTGCACGTACTTCATCTCGCGGTCCTGCAGCGTCACCTCGAAGCCGCGCAGCGCGCACCAGGCAGCGATGTCGCCGCCCATCACGCCGGCGCCGATGACGTGCACCTTCTGGATGCCATGGTCTTTCCCGCCCAGGCTCTTGAGCCGGTCCATCAGGAAGAACACCCGCACCAGGTTATGCGCGGTCGGCGTGCCGGCCAGCTTCACCACCGACTTCGCCTCGGCCTTGAGCGCCGCGTGCACGCCCAGGCCGCCGCTGCGGCGCCAGGTGTCGATCAGTGCGTAGGGCGCCGGGTAGTGTTCCTTGCGCGCCTTGCGGGCGACCTGCTTGCGCATCTGCGGCGCCAGCAGCGCACGGGCCGGTCCGGTGTTCGTGGCCCAGGCCAGGAAACGCTGCTTGAACGGACGTTTGGTGCCGCGCTGGGCCAGCTTCACCGCCTCTTCGAGCAGCAGCGCCGGTTCGACCACCTTGTCCACCAGGCCCATGGCCCTGGCCGCCGACGCCGACAGGCTGCGGCCGGTCAGCATCAGGTCCATCGCCGCTGGCGCGCCGACCAGGCGCGGGGCGCGCACGCTGCCGCCCCAGCCGGGGTAGATGCCGAGCTTGATCTCAGGCAGGCCGATGCGGGTCTTTTCGTCGCGGCTGGCGATCCGGTAGCGGCAGGCCAGGGCGATCTCGGTACCGCCGCCCATGCAGTGGCCGTGGATCGCGGCGACGGTCGGGCAGCGCAGTTCGGCGAGTTTCTGGAACACCAGCTGGCCGTGACGGATCCAGGCTTCGGTCTGGCCCTTCGCGGCGATGTCCCCGAACCCTTTGATGTCGGCGCCGGGAATGAAGCCGGCGGCCTTGCCGGAAATGATCACCACGCCCTTGGGCGGCTCGAGCGCGATGCGCTCGACCATGGCCTCGAGTTCGTCGAGCACGGCGCGGCTGAGGGCATTGACGTTCTGGTCGGCGCGATTGAGCGTCAGCACCAGGATGCCGTCGGGGCGATTGTCGGCCTGCCAATGGGCGAGGCGAAGTCCGTCGAACATGGCGGGCTCCATACGTGGGAGTAGGGAAGGAAGCCCGTATCATCCCGGTGGGACCCCGGGGGGTCAACGCCGGTCGCGGGCCGGACGGAACTTTCCCGGGTTACGGATGTCCATGGAGCGGCCCGGATGGCCGCAGGAGCAGCGGCCCGGATGGGCGACAACGAACAGGACCTGGCCCTCGTCAAGCGTGTTCAGGCAGGCGACAACGCGGCGTTCGACCTTCTGGTGCGCAAGTACCAGCACCGGATCGGCGCCGTCATCTATCGCTTCGTGCCCGACCACGCCGAGGTCCAGGACATTGCCCAGGAGGCCTTCATCCGCGCCTATCGCGCGATGGCGGGCTTCCGTGGCGACGCCCAGTTCTATACCTGGCTCTACCGGATCGCCGTGAACACCGCCAAGAACCACCTCGCCGCCACCCGCCGCCGCCCGCCCACCGCCGACATCGCCGCGGAGGACGCCGAGCACCATGCCGGTGCCGGACGCCTGCACGACCACGACACCCCCGAGCACCAGCTGCTGCGCGAGGAAATCGAGCAGACGGTGACCGAGACCGTCGCCGGCCTGCCCGAGGAACTGCGCCAGGCCATCACCCTGCGCGAGGTGGACGGCCTGAGCTACGAAGAAATCGCCCAGCTGATGCAGTGCCCGATCGGCACCGTGCGTTCCCGGATTTTCCGCGCCCGCGAGGCCATCGATGCCCGCTTGCGCCCCCTGATGGATACAGAGCGAGTCCGCCCATGACCCCGCCCGACCAGAAACTGCTTGAAGACCTGTGCGCCTGGATCGACGGCGAACTGCCGCCGGACCAGGCCCGCTTCCTGGAGCGTCGCATCGCCAATGAACCGGCACTGCAGGCGCAGGTGGAGCGCTGGCAGCTCGCGTCGGCCAGCCTGCGCGGGCAGCCCCTGCGCCTGATGCCGGCGGGCATGGCGGAGCGCGTGGCCGCGGCGATTCGCGAAGAGCCGACCCGGCGCCCGGGCCATCGCTGGCCCTGGGCCGCGGGCATTGCGGCGGCGGTGCTGGGCCTGGCCCTGCTGCCGGGCCTGGTGGGGCAGGGCGGCTCGCCGGGCCTGCCGCCGGCGCCCGAGCTGGCGCGCAGCCAGGCGCCGCTGCCTCCCCTGGCCCTGGACGTACCGGTGGCCCGGGTTTCGCCGGTGCCGCGCCAGGACATCCGCGAACTGGCGGCCGGCATTGCCGACGAACCGTCTGCCCGCCCCTGGCCGCGATCGCCGCTGGAGCAGGGCGATCGCGCCGTGGCGTCCTACCTGGTCCGGCATAACGCCCTGATGGCCTCCGATGGCTTGGGCGGATTGCTGCCTTCCGTGGACGTCGTCGCCCACGGCCAGTCCGAGGCCGGGGCCGGCCGCGGGGACGGCGAACAAGACCGCCGGTGAAACGGGCCCTGCTGACCGCCACCCTGCTGCTGCTGGCGCCCGTCGCGCTGGCCTCGGCGGATGCCGCCGGCTGGCTGGCCCGGGTCGGGCCCGCGCTTCGCGGGCTCGACTACCAGGGCACGCTGGTGGTGGTGGCGGGCGGGCAGGTCGACACGCTGCGGGTTTTCCACCGGGTCGACGCGGGTCGCGAGCGCGAGCGCGTGGTCGCGCTGAGTGGTCCGCCGCGCGAAGTGATCCGCGACGGCAGCCGCGTCATGTGGATCGGCACCGGCAATGCCCCGGTCGCCTACGACATGGGGCAGGCGGGGCGCTGGAGCGAGGCGCTCGCCGTGTCCGAGGCCGCGGGGCTCGCCGGGTACCGCGCGCGACTGGGCAACGACGGCCGGGTCGCCGGCCATGCCGTGCAGCGCATCGACGTACTGGCCACCGATCGCTGGCGCTACGGCTACCGTCTGTGGCTCGAGAAGCGCAGCGGACTGCCGCTGCGCATGGACCTGCTCGACGGGGAGGGCCAGTCGATCGAACAGGTGGCCTTCACCGACATCCGCCTGGGCCGGCGGCCGGCCGATGCGGACCTGGTGCCTTCCGCCCCGGCTTCCGTGGAACCGGTTTCGAGCCTGCCGCCGGGCCGCAGCGTCCCCGCCCGCTGGAAGGTGCCGGTGCCACCGCCGGGCTTCCGGCTGCGCGCCGTGCGGCCCCTGCCCGACGAGGGGGCGCACCTGCTTTACAGCGACGGACTGGCCAGCGTGTCGGTCTACGTCGAACGCGTGGACCGCGGCCTGCGCGGGGAATCGCGCCGGCAGCGCGGCGCCGTCAACGTGCACTCGTTCTGGCTCGACGGCTGGCAGGTGCTGGCCATCGGCAAGGTGCCGGCGGCGACGGTGGACCGGTTCGCGCGCACCCTGAGGTCGGTGCCGGCGGATGGCTGAACGCGAGGCCGAGGTGGTCGGTGCCAGCGACCGGCGACTGTCGCTGCGCCTGCTCGGCAGTGCCTGCCACGGCTGCGCCGGCGGCTGCGGCGGGCGCTGCAGCCTGTTCGCCGGCGACGGTGGCGGGGATTTCGAACTCGAGGTCGACGACGTCGCCGGTTTTCCGCCCGGACGGCGCCTTCGCCTGCGACTGGACGACCAGGCCCTGCGCCAGGCCGCCTGGCGTGGCTACGGGCGCGTGCTCGCCGGCCTGCTCGCCGGTGCCGCGCTGGGCCAGGGGCTTGGGCTGGCCTGGGGACGCCACGCGGACCTGCTGACCCTGCTCGGCCTGCTGTCGGGAACTTTGCTGGTGGCGCGCTTTTCCAAGCCCCGCCTGCCCCGGCCCGAGATCCTCGCGGCCAGGGCCGAAAACCACTTTGATCCGGAAGGGAGAAACCGCCAATGAAAAACCCGATTCCGCGCGCCCTGGTCCTTGCGGCGGCGCTTGCGGCCGTGTCGCCTGGCCTGCTGGCGCAAACGCGTGATTCGGCGACCGCTGGCGAAACGACGCTGGAGGCGCCGGTCGTGAACCTGCCCGACTTCACCCGCCTGGTGGAGGCGGTCGGTCCGGCGGTGGTCAACATCGAGGCCACCAGCGGCGGCCGCGGTGGCGAGGACGACGAGCTGGCGCGCGAAGGTGCCGGGCCGACGCCCGAGCAGATGCCCGAGTTCTTCCGTCGCTTCTTCGGCCAGCCCGGCATGCCGGGCATGCCCGACCGTTCGCCGCGCGGCGGGATCTCGCAAGGCAGCGGCTTCATCATTTCCAGCGACGGCTACGTGCTGACCAACCACCATGTCGTCGACGGCGCCGACCGCATCATCGTGCGCCTGAGCGACCGCAACGAGCTCGTGGCTGAACTGGTCGGCTCCGATCCGCTGTCCGACGTCGCGCTGCTCAAGGTCGAAGGGCGTGGCCTGCCGGTGCTCAGGACCGGTGATTCGCGCAACCTCAAGGCCGGCCAGTGGGTGCTGGCGATCGGTTCGCCCTTCGGTTTCGAACATTCGGTCACCGCGGGCATCGTCAGCGGCGTCGGCCGGCGTTCGCTCGATCCGAGCCAGCAGTACGTGCCATTCATCCAGACCGACGTGGCGATCAACCGCGGCAATTCCGGCGGTCCGCTGCTCAACACCCGCGGCGAAGTCGTCGGCATCAACTCGCAGATCTTTTCCAACTCCGGCGGCTACATGGGCGTGAGCTTCGCGATCCCGATCGAGGTGGCGATGAACGCGGTGCGCCAGCTGCGCGAGACCGGCAAGGTGACCCGCGGCCAGCTCGGCGTGCGTATCCAGGACGTGGACCGCGAAAGGCTCAAGGAGCTGGGGCTGGACCGTCCCACCGGTGCCTTCGTCGATTCGGTCGAGAACGGCAGTGCCGCCGACAAGGCCGGCATCCGACCCGGTGACGTGATCACGCGCTTCAATGGCCGCGAAGTGCCGCGTTCGGCGTCGCTGCCGCCGATGGTCGGCGCGCTGCCGCCGGGCAGCCGCGCGACGGTGACGGTGGTGAGGGACGGCAAGGCGCGTGACCTGGTGGTCACCCTGTCGGCCCTGGACCTGGCGGCAGCCGGTGCGGCCGACCCGGCGGATCGTCCGGCGGCGCCGGACGCGGCGGCCAATCCGCTGGGCCTGGAGGTCGAGGCCCTGGACGCCGCGGCCCGCTCGGCGATGGGTCTCGGCGCGGGCGAGGGCGTGCTGCTGTCGCGCGTGACCGGCCTGGCCGCCCGCCAGGCCGGCCTGGCGCCTGGCGACGTGATCCTGCGGCTGGGCCAGCAGGACGTCGGCTCCGTGGCCGAGTTCGAAGCGGCGGCCAAGGGCCTCAAGACCGGCGACGAGGTCCGGCTGCTGGTCCGCAACGCCCGCAGCACCGGGTTCGTCAGCTTCGTGCTGCGCTGACGCCTTTGTCCCCCCGGCCGGCCCCCCGCGGGCCCGGCCGGGGGCGCTGTGCGATAATGGCCCGTTTATGGCCACGTACCGGTAACCCGACCGCCCCGCATGCAGCACATCCGCAATTTTTCCATCATCGCCCACGTGGACCACGGCAAGTCCACGCTCGCCGACCGCATCATCCAGCTGTGCGGCGGCCTGCAGGCGCGCGAGATGGAGGCCCAGGTGCTCGACTCGAATCCGATCGAGCGCGAGCGTGGCATCACCATCAAGGCGCAGTCCGTGTCGCTGCCCTATACCGCGAAGGACGGCGTCACCTACCAGCTCAACTTCATCGACACGCCGGGCCACGTGGACTTCAGCTATGAAGTCAGCCGCTCGCTGGCGGCCTGCGAGGGCGCACTGCTGGTGGTGGACGCGGCCCAGGGCGTCGAGGCGCAGTCGGTGGCCAACTGCTACACCGCGGTCGAACAGGGCCTGGAAGTGGTGCCGGTGCTCAACAAGATCGACCTGCCCACGGCCGACATCGACCGGGCCAAGGCCGAGATCGAGGCCGTGATCGGCATCGACGCCTCGGACGCGGTGGCGATCAGCGCCAAGACCGGCCTGAACGTGCAGGACGTGCTGGAGGCAATCGTCAAGCGCATCCCGCCGCCGAAGCCGCGCGACACCGACAAGCTGCAGGCGCTGATCATCGACTCGTGGTTCGACAACTACCTGGGCGTGGTTTCGCTGGTGCGCGTCATGCAGGGCGAGATCAAGCCCGGCGACAAGCTGCTGGTGATGTCCACCGGCCGCACCCACCAGGTCGACCAGGTCGGCGTGTTCACGCCCAAGCGCAAGCTGCTCGACAAGCTCGGCGCCGGCGAAGTGGGCTGGATCAATGCCTCGATCAAGGACGTGCACGGCGCGCCGGTCGGCGACACGGTCACGCTGGCCGGGGATCCGGCGCCGAAGCCGCTGCCGGGCTTCCAGGAAATGCAGCCGCGCGTTTTCGCCGGCCTGTTCCCAGTGGACGCCGACGACTACCCGTCGCTGCGCGAAGCGCTGGAAAAGCTGCGCCTCAACGACGCCGCGCTGCGCTTCGAGCCCGAGAGTTCGGAAGCCATGGGCTTCGGCTTCCGCTGCGGCTTCCTGGGCATGCTGCACATGGAAATCGTGCAGGAGCGCCTGGAGCGCGAGTACGACCTGAACCTGATCAGCACCGCGCCGACGGTCATCTACGAGGTGCTGGCCACCGACGGCAGCATCCTGCCGCTGGACAACCCGTCCAAGCTGCCGCCGGTCAACAAGATCGACGAGATCCGCGAGCCGATCATCCGCGCCAACATCCTCACGCCCGAGGAATACATCGGCAACATCATCAAGCTCTGCGAAGAGAAGCGCGGTCGCCAGATCGGCATCACCTACCTCGGTTCCCAGGTGCAGATCAGCTACGAGCTGCCGATGGCCGAGGTGGTGCTGGACTTCTTCGACCGGCTCAAGTCGGTGTCTCGCGGCTACGCCTCGCTGGACTACCACTTCGAGCGCTTCGAGGCGGGTCCGTTCGTGCGCCTGGACACGCTGATCAACGGCGACAAGGTCGATGCGCTGTCGCTGATCGTGCACCGCAGCCACGCCGACCGGCGCGGCCGCGAGCTGTGCGAAAAGATGCGCGAGCTCATTCCCCGGCAGATGTTCGACGTCGCCATCCAGGCCGCCATCGGCTCGCAGATCATCTCGCGCTCGACCGTCAAGGCCATGCGCAAGAACGTGCTGGCCAAGTGTTACGGCGGTGACGCCACCCGCAAGAAGAAGCTCCTTGAGAAGCAGAAGGAAGGCAAGAAGCGCATGAAGCAGGTGGGTCGGGTGGAAATCCCGCAGGAAGCGTTCCTGGCCGTGCTCCAGATGGACAACAAGTAGGCGGCCCCCGCCGCGAGGACTCCCGACGCGTGAAAATCGACCTTGCCCTGATCCTGACCTCCCTGGCCGCGCTGACCGGCCTGGTGTGGCTCATCGACCGCCTCGTCTTCGCCCCGAAGCGCCGCCTGATGCAGGGCGAAGGCGAGGAAGTGCACGAGCCGGTGCTGGTGGACTACGCCCGCCAGCTGTTCCCGATCATCTTCATCGTGCTGGTGCTGCGCAGCTTCCTGGCCGAACCCTTCCGCATCCCGTCCAGCTCGATGATGCCGACGCTGCTGGTCGGCGACTTCATCCTGGTCAACAAGTTCGCCTATGGCATCCGGTTGCCGGTGATCAACACCAAGATCGTCGAGGTCGGCTCCCCTGAGCGCGGCGACGTGGTGGTGTTCCGCTATCCGGGCATGGGGCCGGACGACCCGACGGCCGGCGCGGACTACATCAAGCGCATCGTTGGCCTGCCGGGCGACCAGATCACGTTCCGCGACCAGGTCCTGTACGTCAACGGCGAACCCGTGCCCAAGCAGGCCGCCGGGGTGTACGTCGGCTCGGGCCAGGGCCGGGCGATGACCGGCGCGACCCGGTTCGAGGTCGACCTCGACGGCCGAGTGCATGCCACCCTGGAAACCAGCCCGTTCTCCAGCCCCCGCGCCGAAGGCGTCTGGGAGGTGCCGGCCGGCCACTATTTCGCCATGGGCGACAACCGGGACCGCAGCGAGGACAGCCGCTACTGGGGCTTCGTCCCGGAGAAGAACCTCGTCGGCAGGGCGTTCGCGATCTGGCTCAACTGCGAGGGCTGGTTCTGCACCGGGGCGTTTGACTACACCCGGATTGGCGATACCATCCGCTGAATGGGGCAATCCCCGGGGGAGTGGACATGGTTAGCAAGCCGCGTGGCATGACATTGATGAGCTTCGTGATCGTCTTGGTGGTGGTGGGCTTCTTCGCCCTGGTCATCATGAAGCTGTTCCCGATGTACAGCGAGTACTACAACCTGACGAAGGTGATGGAGGAATACGCGGCGCAGCCGAACTCGGCCTCCAATTCTCCGCAGCAGCTGCAGAGTGAGCTCAACCGTCGCTTCGGCATCGCCTACATCGAATCGGTGGAGAAGGACGACATCAAGGTCATTCGCGACAAGGGCGTCAGCAAACTCAACATTGCCTACGAGAAGCGCGTCGCATTGTTCGGCAACCTCGACATCGTCGGCAAGTTCGACAAGACCGTGCAGCTCCAGGGCCGACCGGGCGAGTGACCGACCCGCTCGGCCACCGTTTCAGATCACCCGAACTGCTGCAACAGGCCCTCCGGCACCGCAGCGCCGGTTCGCCGCACAACGAGCGCCTGGAATTCCTCGGCGACGCCCTGCTCAACCTGGTCGTCGCCGAGGCGCTTTACGCACGCTGGCCCAAGGCCGACGAAGGCACGCTGACGCGCGCCCGCGCCAGCCTGGTGCGCGAGTCCTCGCTGGCCGAGCTGGCGCGCCGCCTGCAGCTGGGCGACCGGCTCGAGCTCGGGCCCGGCGAGATGAAGAGCGGCGGCCACCGCCGCGATTCGATCCTGGCCGACGCCGTCGAGGCCATCATCGGCGCCATCCATCTTGATGCCGGCTTCGAGGCCTGCCGGACCGCGGTGCTGGCCTGGTTCGAAACCTCGCTGGACGAACTGCCCACCGGCAAGGCCGAAAAAGACCCCAAGACCCGGCTGCAGGAATGGCTTCAGGGGCGCCAGCTGCCGCGCCCGAACTACCGCCTCATCGCCACCACCGGCGACGACCACGCGCGCGTCTTCCACGTCGCCTGCGAAACCACCGAACCCCCGCGCGAGGAAGAGGCCGAGGCCAGCTCCCTGCGTGCCGCCGAACAACTCGCCGCCGAACGCGTCCTGGCGACGCTGGAGCCCAAGTGACCCCCGCCGAATCCACTCCCTACCGTGCCGGCACCGTCGCCGTGCTCGGCCGCCCCAATGTCGGCAAGTCCACCCTGGTCAACGCCCTGGTCGGTGCCAAGGTCAGCATCGTCTCGCCGCGGCCCCAGACCACGCGCCACCGCCTGCTGGGCATCGCCAGCTTCGAGAACGGGCAGTTGCTGCTGGTCGACACCCCCGGCATCCACCGCGAACAGAAGCGGGCCATGAACCGCATGATGAACCGCGCCGCGCGCGGCGCCGTCGAGGGCGTCGATGCCGCCGCGCTGGTGATCGAGGCCGGCCGCTGGACCGAAGAGGACGCGCTCGCCTACGGCGCCCTGCATGCCGCCGGCGTGCCCGTCGCCCTGGTGGTCAACAAGGTCGACAAGATGGCGGACAAGACGGCGCTGCTGCCCTTCATCGCCGAGGTCACGCGCGAGCGCCTGTTCGCCTCGGTGCACCTGGTGTCCGCGCTCAAGTCCAAGGGTCTCGACGTCCTGGTCAAGGACCTGCTTTACCTGATGCCCGAGTCGGCGCCGCTGTACGGCGAAGATGAAATCACGGACCGCAGCGAGCGTTTCCTGGCCGGCGAACTGGTGCGCGAACAGCTGATGCTGCGCCTGGGCGAGGAGCTGCCGTATTCGACCACGGTGGAGATCGAGCGCTTCGAGGAAGACGGCGAGATGCTGCGCATCGCCGCCATCGTCTGGGTCGAGCGCGAGGGCCAGAAGCCCATCGTCATCGGCAAGGGCGGCGAACGCATGAAGGCCATCAGCACCGGCGCCCGCATCGGCATGGAGCGCCTGTTCGGCCGCAAGGTCTTCCTTGAGACCTGGTGCCGCGTGCGCGAGGGCTGGTCGGACGACGAGGCCGCGCTGCGGCGTTTCGGCTATTCGGACTGAACCATGCGCGTGCTCGCGCAGCCGGCCTTCGTGCTGCACGCGCGCCCCTGGCGCGAAACCAGCCTGATCGTGGAACTGCTGACCCGTGATCACGGCCGGGTCGGCGTGGTCGCGCGCGGCGTGCAGGGCGCCAGGCGCCATCCGCTGCGCGCCGCCCTGCAGCCGCTGCAGCAGCTTCGTGCAGATTTCCTGCCGCGCGGCGAACTGGCCCGGCTGCTGCAGGCCGAGGCCATTGACGCCGCGCCGCGCCTGGCCGGCGACGCGCTGATGGCCGCCTTCTACGTCAACGAACTCGTGCTGCGCCTGCTGCCGCGCAACGACCCGGCGCCCGAACTGTTCGAACGCTACGGCGAACTGCGTGCGCGGCTCGGCGAGAGTCCGGTCCTGGCCTGGGAGCTGCGGCGCTTCGAACGCGACCTGCTGGAACTGCTCGGTTACGGCCTGTCCTTCGAAGAAGGCGAGGACGGCGAACCGCTCGACCCGGCCGCGCGCTACCTGCTCGACGCCGAACGCGGTGCGCTGCGCGACCGCAGCCATGCGCCCGGATCGACCTCGGGCGCGGCACTGATGGCGCTGGCCCAGGACCGGCAGCCGCCGCCGGAGCAGTTGCAGGAACTGCGCGGCGCACTGCGCGGCGTGCTGGCCACCCACCTGGGCCCGACCGGGCTGAAGTCTTGGGGCCTGCTGTCCGAACTGGCGCGGTTGGGACGCGACTGAGCCCGCTCAGGCGCCGCCGAGCAGGCGGTCGCAGCACGCCTCGAAACGAAGCAGGGCAGGGGCATCCAGGGGCGCCGCGTGCAGGCTCCGGACCGCTGCCAGCAGGGGCAGGGCGCCGACGAAACCACAGCCGCCCTTGAGCCGGTGCAGGATGGCGCGGGCACCGGCTTCGTCGCCGGCCCGGCAGGCCTGAACCACCTGCCGTCGCTGGTCCGGAAGTTCTTCCAGGAACAGGTGGCGCAGTGTCTGCAGCGCGGCGGCCTGGCCGGCGACTGCGGCCAGGGCGGCGACCTCGTCCCAGGGCGGCAGCTGTTCCGGCGGCAGCAGCGCCGCGACGGCGGCGCGAAGTTCGGCCAGGGCCAGGGGTTTCGCCAGGATCCGCTGGAAACCGCGCGGCATCGCGTCCGGGTCGGCGCTCAGCGCCAGGGCCGGCGTGTGCAGCCCGCGGTCGCGCAGGCGGGCAAGGAGCTCATCGCCGCGCCCATCGGGAAGCTGCAGGTCGAACAGCCACAGGGCGTGCGTGCCTCGGGTTGCCAGCGCGTCGGCGTCGGCCACGTTGGTGGCCAGGTCCACGGCGGCCGGCAGCGGCAACAGGCCCGCCTGCAGCGCGGCCGCGCTGGCGGGGTCGTCTTCGAGCAGCAGCAGGCGCGGTGGCAAAGGCACTATGCTGGCCAGCATGCGGCGACCTTCCCGACTCGGCAAGTTCCTGTGCGGCGTGATGCTGGTGGCCGCGGTGCAAGCGGTGCCTGCCCGGGAGCTGCAGCTGCAGGTGGGCGCGGTGCGCAATGAAGCCGCCAGCCTAAGCGACGTCCGGGTCAGCCTGGACTGGCCGGACGGCGCGGCGACCGGTGAACTGGGCCTGGAAGCGGCGCGCCTGCAGGTGCCGTCGCTGGGCCAGGACCTGCGGGCGGTTCGCTGGCGCTGTCCGCTGGCGCGCGACGGGCAGGGCCAGTTGCGCTGCGAAGGGCCGGTGGCTGCGACGGGCGGCAGCGGTTCGCTGGCTGTGTCGTTCTCCGCGGCCAGCATCGACGCGGCGCTGGCGACGCAGGGCAGCGGCCTCGACTACGCCTGGCGCGCCGGCGCGCCCGACCGGCACCGGGTCGACCTTCGCGCGGTGCCCGTGGCCTGGCTGCGGGCCTTCCTGTCGACGCTGTGGGAAGACGGCCAGTGGACCGGTGGCCGCCTTGCCGGCAGCGTGACCGTGGTGACCGGCGATGCTCTCTCCGTCGATGCCGACCTCGCGCTCGCGGACGTGGGCCTGGAAACACCCGACGGCTGGCTGGCCGCCGCCGGCATGCAGGGCCGGCTGCAGGTGGATTACAACGGTGACGAACGACGGCCGCTGACCCGCGTCGCCTACACCGCGCGGGGCGGCGAGTTCCTCGTCGGCAACCTGTACGTGCCCCTGCCGGCGTCACCGGTCCAGGTGGACGTGGAGATGTCGCCGCGACCGGGCGGGGGCTGGGACCTGCCGGCCTTTTCCTGGCGGGACGAGGGCGTGCTGCGGGCCAGCGGCTCGGCGCGGCTGGGTGCCGGCAATGCGCCGACGGACCTCGACCTCAGGCTTGCCCTCGACGGGCTCGCGACCGCGCGCGAGCGCTACCTCAGCGGTTTCCTCGCGCCGGCCGGTTTTGCCGACCTGGTGCTCACCGGCGGACTGCAGGCGCGGCTTCGCCTCGTCGGTGGCGAGTGGCGCGCGATGTCGGTGGGCCTCGAACGCCTGAATGCCATCGACCCGCGCCAGCGCTTCACGCTGGCGGGCCTGCACGGCAACCTGCGCTGGAATGCCGGCGGCGAGGCCGCGCCCGGCGAGCTGGCCTGGGACAGCGCGGCGCTGTTCGGGATCGGACTCGGCCATGCCCGCCTGGGCTTCGACGGCGCCGGTGGCCAGCTGCAGCTGCGCGAGCCGGTGTCGGTCCCCGTGCTCGAGGGCCAGCTGCGCCTGGACCACCTGCGCTGGCAACCGCCCTCGGACGGGCAGGGCATCCGCTTTGCGCTGGGGGCGACCCTGCAGGACCTGGACCTGGGCAGCCTGTCCCAGCGCCTGGGCTGGCCGGACTTCGAGGGCAGCATCAGCGGCCGCATTCCGGCGGCCAGGTACCAGGACAACCGGCTGGCGCTGGACGGTGGACTGACCATGCAGCTGTTCGGAGGCTCGGTGGCCCTGTCGAGCCTGGAAATGGAGCGGCCCTTCGGCGTCGCGCCGACGCTGTCGGCAGACGTGGTGATCGAGGACATCGACCTCGAGCCGCTGACCGCCGCGTTCGGGTTTGGTTCGATCACCGGCCGGCTCGATGGCCGCATCGCCGGATTGCGCATGGTGGACTGGTCGCCGGTGGCCTTCGACGCCCGCCTGCAGTCGGATCCGGACTATCGCGGACGGCGACGGATCAGCCAGCGCGCGGTCGAGGACATTTCGAAGGTCGGCGGCGGTGGCGGGCTGATGGGCGGCCTGCAGGCGCAGGCCCTGCGGCTGTTCGACGACTTCCGCTACGCGCGCCTGGGCCTGGCCTGCCGGCTTCGCGACAACGTCTGCCAGATGGACGGCGTGGATTCAGCGGGTGATGGCTATACCATCGTGCAGGGAGCGGGCCTGCCACGCATCCAGGTGGTGGGCTTCCGCCGCCGCGTCGACTGGCCCACGCTGGTGGACCGCCTGAAGGCGGCCACCGAAGGGCAAACCCCGGTCATCCAATAGAGGACAAGACAATGGGCAAGAATCTCAAGCGGCGGCTGCTCGCGCCGATGCTGGCGCTGGCGGTGTTTGCGCTCGGTGCCTGCGTCACGATCAACGTCTACTTCCCGGCGGCCGAGGCCCAGCAGGCGGCCGAGGAATTCGTGGAAAAGGTGCTCGACGAGAAGGCCTCGGACGAGGGGAGTGAACCCCAGGCCTGGGTCCCGCCGGCGCGCCAGCGCTGGAGCCCGCTGAACCTGCTGGTTTCGCAGGCCCACGCTCAAGAGGCCGACATCACGATCCGCACGCCGGCCATCCAGGCGATCCAGGACCGCATGGCCGAACGCTTCCAGTCCGGACTGCGCCCGCATTTTGATACCGGCGCCCTGGGGTTCGGCAATGACGGCCTGGTGGTGCTTCGCGAGGCCGGCAAGGTGCCGCTGAAGGACCGGGTGGCGGTGAACCAGCTGGTGGCCGACGACAACCGCGACCGCAACGCCGTCTATCGCGAGATCGCGGTGGCCAATAACCACCCGGAGTGGGAAGACCAGATCCGCCAGACCTTCTCGCGCCAGTGGATCGCCAGCGCCCGCGCGGGCTGGTGGTACCAGGCCGCCGACGGTTCCTGGAAACAAAAGTAGGAGCGCCTTCAGGCGCGAATCCTTCCGGATCCGAGGGGTCCGGCAAGCACCCGGGGCGCGGATTTGCGACAATCCGCGCCCCTTTGTTTTCGGCATCACCCGTGGCCCGTACCCGTTTCAAGCAGCGTCCGCCCTTCGAAATCGAGATCACCGACCTGAGCCACGACGGCCGCGGGGTCGGCCACCGCGAGGGCAAGGCGATCTTCGTCACCGGCGCGCTGCCCGGCGAAACCGTGCGGGTCGAGCAGACCGGCCGCAACCGCCATTTCGACGAGGGCCGCACGCTCGAGCTGCTGGTCGCCTCGCCCGACCGCATCGAGCCGCGCTGCCCGCATTTCGGCACCTGCGCCGGCTGCGTGCTCCAGCACCTTGCCGAATCGCGCCAGATCGCCGCCAAACACGGCGTGCTGATGGACAACCTGCAGCGCATCGGCCACGTGGCCCCCGACCAGGTGCTCGAACCCCTGGTGGACGCCGCCTGGGGCTACCGGCGCAAGGGCCGCTTCTCGGTGCGCTTCGTGGAGAAGAAAGGCAAGACGGTCGTGGGCTTCCGGGAAAGCAACCCGCGCTTCGTCGCCGACCTGTCGGTCTGCCACACCGTCATCCCGGAAATCGGCGAGCGCCTGCCGGCGCTGTCGGCGCTGGTGGACAGCCTGGACGGCAAGCGCACGCTGCCGCAGATCGAGTTCATCGCCGGCGAACAGGGCGTGGCGCTGGTGTTCCGCCATCTCGAGCCGCTGTCGGCCGACGACCAGGCGCGCCTGGTGGCGTTCGCGAAGGAAACCGGATTCGCGGTGCTGCTGCAGCCGGGCGGCATCGACACGGTGAAGCCGCTTTGGCCGGAGCAGCTGGAGCTTTCCTTCGCGCTGCCCGACTTCGACCTGCACCTGGCCTTCCGGCCGCTGGACTTCATCCAGGTCAACGCCGGCCTGAACGACAAGATGATCCGGCGCGCGCTGGAGCTGCTCGATCCGCAGCCCGAAGACCGCGTGCTCGACCTGTTCTGCGGCCTGGGCAATTTCACGCTGCCGCTGGCGCGGCGCGCCGGCCACGTGGTCGGCGTCGAGGGTGACGCCGGGCTGGTGGCGCGCGCGCGCGAAAACGCCGACCGCAACCAGGTCGGCAACGTCGAGTTCCACGCCGCCGACCTCGCCAAGGACCTGGCCGGCGAGTCCTGGATGAAGGCCGGCTTCGACAAGCTGCTGCTCGACCCGCCGCGCGCCGGCGCCGCCGAGGTGCTCGCGCAGCTGCCGCTCAAGGGCATCCGTCGCATCGTCTACGTGTCCTGCCACCCGGGTTCGCTGGCGCGCGACGCCGGCTTCCTGGTGCGCGAGCGGGGTTACAGGCTCGTGGCGGCGGGTGCGATGGACATGTTCCCGCAGACCGCGCACGTCGAATCGATCGCGCTGTTCGAGAAATAGGCCATGGGCATCGAGATCGAACGCAAGTTCCTGGTCACCGACGAGCGCTGGCGCGAAGGCGCGACGCGCTCGGTGCGCATGGCCCAGGGCTACATCAACGACATGGCCGCGCTGCGCGACGCCCGGCAGAACGCCTCGGTGCGCGTGCGCATCGCCGGCGACGCCGCCTTCCTCAACCTCAAGTCGCGCGAGCCCGGCCACACCCGGCAGGAATTCGACTACGCCATCCCGGTGGCCGACGCCGAGGCGCTGCTGGCGCTGTGCGTGGGCGGGCGCATCGACAAGGTGCGGCACTACGTCGTGCACGCCGGCCACACCTGGGAAGTGGATGAGTTCGCCGGCGACAACGCCGGCCTGGTCGTGGCCGAGCTGGAACTTGCGTCCGCCGACGAAGCTTTCGAACGCCCCGCCTGGCTGGGCCGGGAAGTCACCGACGAGACCCGCTGGTACAACCTGGCGCTGGCCGAGCGCCCCTATTCGCGCTGGAACGCGCAGGAGAAAACCTGATGCTGGTGATTGGAATCGGCGGCCTGGCGCTGTCGGCTGAGGAACGGGAATGGCTGCAGGACCCGCGGGTGTCGGGCGTGATCCTGTTCAAGCGCAACTTCGAATCCCGCGCCCAGGCCGGCGAACTCTGCCAGGCCATCCGCGAGGCCGCGCCGCGTCCGCAGCTGCTGTGCGTGGACCAGGAAGGCGGGCGCGTGCAGCGTTTCCGCGAGGGTTATTCCGATTTGCCGGCGCTGGAAGGCTTCGGCCACCTGTACGCGACGGATCGGGACGCCGCGCTGGCCCTGGCCCGCGAGCACGCCTGGCTGATGGCCAGCGAGATCCTCGCCACCGGCCTGGACCTGAGCTTCGCGCCGGTCGTGGACCTGGGTCGCGGCAACCTGGCGATCGGCAACCGCGCCTTCCACGCCGAGCCGGGCATCGTCGCGGACTTCTGCCGCGCCTATGTCGCCGGCCTGCACGAAGCCGGCATGGCCGCGACCATCAAACACTTCCCGGGCCACGGCTCGGTGCTCGAGGACACGCACTTCGACGATGCCGTCGATCCGCGCCCGCTGGCTGACCTGCAGGCGCTGGACCTGGTGCCTTTCGCCGCCGGCATCGACGCCGGCGCCGAGGCGGTGATGATGGCGCACGTGAAGTACCCGGCGGTCGCGCCCGAACCGGCGGGTTATTCCCCGCGCTGGATCCGCGACATCCTGCGCCGCGACATGGGCTTTGGCGGCGTCGTCTTCAGCGACGACATCGGCATGGCCGCGGCCGAATCCGCCGGTGGCGTGAAGGCACGCATCGATGCCCACCTCGACGCCGGCTGCGACGCCGTGCTGGTGTGCACGCCGGCGCTGGTGGCCGATTCGCTGCAAGCGGTCGCCGATCGCGAGCCCGCGCCGGCCGGCCTGCTGGCGCCGCTGTTCGCGCGCCGGTTCCCGGCCTGGGAAACGCTGCTGGCGGAGCCGCGTTACGATGGGGCCCGCGCTGCGCTGCGAAGCATCGAGCAAGGAGTTGCCTGACATGTCCCACGACCTCGGGGCCGCGCTGGCCCGGTCCGACCTGCTGTTCGACCGGCAGGCGGTGCAAGCCGGCATCGAACGCATCGCCGGTGAAATCGACCAGGCCTATGCCGGCACACCCGGAGAGCGCCCGCTGCTGCTGACCGTGATGCACGGCGGCCTGCCGTTCGCCGCGCAGCTGGCGATGGCCATGAAGACGGACCTGCAGTTCGACTACCTTCACGCCACGCGCTACCGCGGCGCCACCCAGGGCAGCGGGCTGGAATGGCGGCACCGCCCGGCGACGCCGCTGCAGGGCCGGCGGGTGCTGGTGGCCGACGACATCCTCGACGAAGGCCATACGCTCAAGGCCATCCTCGACTGGTGCCAGGAGCAGGGGGCGGCCGAAACCCGGGTCGCGGTGATGGCGCTCAAGCGCCACGACCGCCGCGTCGCCGGCGTCGAGGCGCAGCACATCGCCGTCGAAGTGCCGGACCGCTACGTGTTCGGCTACGGCATGGATTATTACGAGCAGGGCCGCAACCTGCCGGGCATCTACGCGCTGAAGGATTGACCATGTCGGGCATCGACCTCGCCGTGATCGGCGGCACCGGCCTCTACCGACTCGCGGCGCTTGCCAACGTGCAGGCCGTCGAGGGCGACACACCCTACGGAGCGCCTTCCGGGCCCGTGCGCGTGGGATTGCTGGCAGGGCGCCGCGTGGCCTTCCTGGCCCGCCACGGCGAAGGCCATTCGCTGCCGCCACACCGGGTGAACTACCGCGCCAACCTGTGGCGGCTGAAGGATCTGGGCGCGTGCCGCGTGCTGGCCGTGAACACCGTCGGCGGCATCACCGACGCTTACGGTCCGCAGGTGCTGGGCCTGCCCGACCAGCTGATCGACTACACCTGGGGCCGCACCTCCAGCTTCTGGGACGGCGAGGGCGGCGAGGTGCTGCACGTGGACTTCGGCGACCCGTACACGCCGTCGCTGCGCGCCGACCTGCTGGCCGCGGCGAAGAAGGCCGGCGTCGCGCTGGTGGACGGCGGCTGTTACGGCGCCACCCAGGGACCGCGCCTGGAAACCCGCGCCGAAATCGCCCGCATGCGCCGCGACGGCTGCGACCTCGTCGGCATGACCGGCATGCCCGAAGCGGGGCTGGCCCGCGAGCTGGGCCTGGACTACGCCTGCCTGGCCATCGTCGCGAACTGGGCGGCGGGCTGCGGTGACGCCGCCGAGATCACGCTCGAGGAAGTGCTGGCCAACGTCGAGGTCGCCAGCGCCGGCCTGCCCGGCCTGCTCGAAGCCCTGCTGGGGTAATTGTCAGCCGTTTTGCCCTTGTTCATAATCGGGCCGTGCACGGG
Organism: Arenimonas sp.; assembly: GCF_041919775.1. Taxonomy (GTDB): domain Bacteria; phylum Pseudomonadota; class Gammaproteobacteria; order Xanthomonadales; family Xanthomonadaceae; genus Arenimonas. The sequence goes on from NZ_JAYRTE010000010.1 coordinate 24,446, forward strand.
ACCGAAACATCGGCACGCGGAGCACGACAGTTCCTACAGCATGTGAGGGCAAGACATGAGTTTCGGTACCGTGAAGTGGTTCAACGACGCCAAGGGTTTTGGGTTCATCGCCCCCGAAGACGGCAGCGCCGACGTGTTCGTGCACTATTCGGCCATCAGCTCGCAGGGATTCCGTTCCCTGCAGGAAGGCCAGCGGGTCAGCTTCGAGGTGGTGCAGGGCCCGAAGGGCTCGCAGGCGGCCAACGTCGTGCCGGCCTGAACCACGAGACAATGTTGCATCCGGAGCCCCGCCGAACGCGGGGCTTCGTTTTTAAGGGTGGCCATGAACCAGCTTGATATCGCCATCGTCGGTTATGGCAGCGGCGGCCAGGCCGCGGCCCTGGCGCTGTCGCGCGACGGCCACCGGGTGCAGGTGTTCGAGCAGGCGCCGGCGCTGCGGCCGGTCGGCGCCGGCTTCCTGCTCCAGCCCACGGGTCTGTCGGCGCTTTGGGAGCTGGGCCTGCTGGCGCCGGCGCTGGCCCTGGGCCGCCGGGTTGACCGCCTCTACGGTGAAAACGAAGCCGGCCGCGCGGTCATGGACATGGCCTACGCCGGCCTCGACCCACGCCTGTTCGGCCTGGGCCTGCAGCGCAACGCGCTGTTCGAACTTCTGCGCGACGCCTGGCCCGGCGCGGCCGGCGTGCACACCGGCGTGCGCATCCGCGCACTGGCACCGGGCGGTCGCGAACTGCTCGACGAGGCCGGGAGTCGGCACGGGCCCTACGACCTGATCGTGGCGGCCGATGGCGCCGCCTCCTGCCTGCGCAGCGCCGCAGGCGCGCCGCGGCTGGACCGGCCCTATCCCTGGGGCGCGCTGTGGTGCCTGCTGCCCGAAGGTGACTGGCCCTGGCGCGGCGAACTGCGGCAGCGCTATCGACGAGCCCGCGAAATGGCCGGCATGCTGCCTGTAGGCGCCCGCCCCGGCGATGCGACGCCACGCCTGAGCTTCTTCTGGAGCCTGCCGGCGGCGGCGCTGCCGGACTGGTCGCGCGAAGGGCTGCCGGCGTGGAAATCCCGGGCCACCGCGCTGTGGCCGGCGCTGGCCCCGATGCTCGAACCCATCGCGGACCCGGGCCAGCTGGCGCAGGCGCGTTACCGCGATGCGATTCCCGGCGCCTGGTCGCGCGGCCGCCTGGCCCTGCTCGGCGATGCCGCGCATGCGATGAGCCCGCAGCTGGGGCAGGGCGTGAACATGGCCCTGCTTGATGCCCTCGCCCTGCGCGACGCGCTGCGCGAAACCGCGAATGTCGAAGCCGCGCTGGCCGCCTACGGCGCCGGCCGGCGCCGGCACGTGGCGATCTACCAGTTCTGGAGCCGCTGGCTGACGCCGGTGTTCCAGTCCAAAGCCGACACCCTGGCCTGGCTGCGCGACCGCCTGTTCCTGCCGATGGGACGTCTGCCGGGCGGGCGCGGCCAGATGCTGCGCGTGCTCACCGGCACCCAGCGCGGCTGGCTGGGCCGCTACGGATTGCCGCCGGGTTTCCTCGACGCGCTGGACTGAACTCAGCCGGCCGCGGGACCGTGGTCGAACTGCAGGTGCGCCAGGTCGGCGTAAAGGCCGCCGCGCGCCAACAGTTCCGCATGCGTGCCCTGGGCGACGATGCGGCCCTGGTCCATCACCACGATGCGGTCGGCCTTGAGCACGGTCGCCAGGCGGTGCGCGATCACCAGGGTGGTGCGGCCGCGCATCAGGCGTTCGAGCGCCTGCTGCACGGCGCGTTCGCTCTGTGCATCGAGCGCGCTGGTGGCTTCGTCGAGCAGAAGCACCGGCGCGTCCTTGAGCAGGGCGCGGGCGATCGCCAGGCGCTGCTGCTGGCCACCGGAGAGGCGGGCGCCGCGTTCGCCCAGCTCACTGTCGTAGCCCTGCGGCAGCGCCGACAGGAACTCGTGCGCTTCGGCGCTGCGGGCGGCGGCTTCGATCTGGTCGTCGGTCGCCTCCAGGCGGCCGTAGCGGATGTTCTCGCGGGCGGTGGTGCCGAAGATCACCGGGTCCTGCGGCACCAGCGCGATCTGGGCGCGCAGCTGCACCGGCGCGATGTTCCGAAGGTCGTGGCCGTCGAGCGTGATCGAGCCGGCCTCGGGGTCGTGGAAACGCAGCAGCAGCTGCAGCACGGTGCTCTTGCCGGCGCCCGAGGGGCCGACCAGGGCCACGGTTTCGCCGGGCTGCAGCTCCAGGTCGAAATCCTCCAGCGCAGGGGCATCCGGGCGCGTGGGGTAGTGGAAACGAACGCCGCGCAGCGACAGGCGTCCCTGCACCGGCGTTGGCAGCGGTTCGGCGTGTTCGGGCACCGGCAGCACGGAGCGCTCGCCGAGCAGTTCGGAAATGCGCGCCATGCCGCCGGCGGCGCGCTGCACTTCGGTCCACACTTCCGCCAGCGCGCCGACCGAGCCGGCGCCGATCAGCGCGTACAGCACGAACTGGCCCAGCGTGCCTGCGGTCATCTCACCGGCGATGACGTCGCGGGCGCCGACCCAGAGCACCGCCGTGATCGAACCGAACACCAGCACGATGACGATGGCGGTCAGCGCCGCCTGCAGGCGGATGCGCTTGCGCGCCACGTCCAGCGCCAGCGCCACGGCCTGGGCGAAGCGGCCTGCCTCCCAGGATTCGCGGGCATAACTCTGCACCGTGTGCATCGCGCCCAAGGTTTCGCCGGCGCGGGCGTTGGCGTCGGCGACACGGTCCTGCGCAGCCTTGGCGACGCTGCGCACGCGCCGGCCGGAAAACGCCATCGGCAGCACGATCAGCGGGATGCCCAGCAGCACGAACAGCGCCAGCCGCGGACTGGTGACCGCCAGCATCACCGCGCTGCCCAGCACCGTGATGCCGCTGCGCAGCGCCACCGACATGCTCGAACCCACGACGCTGCGCAGCAGTTCGGCGTCGGCCGACAGCCGGGACAGCAGTTCGCCGGCGCGGGTGCGTTCGAAAAACGCCTGGTCGAGCGAAAGCAGATGCGCGTACAGCGCCCGCCGCAGGTCGGCGACCACGCGTTCGCCCAGCAGCGTGACGAAATAAAAGCGCGCCGCCGTCGCAAAGCCCAGGGCCACGGCCACGCCGAACAACAGCGCGAACCAGCGGTCGATTTCGCCGCCGGCGGTGAATCCCTGGTCGATCATGTATTTCACTGCCACCGGCAGCGCCAGCGTGGCGCTGGACGACAGCGCCAGCGCGCCCAGCCACGCGGCCACGAGGCCACGGTGTGGCCGCACGAAGGGCAGCAGCTCGCGCAGCGAATTGACGGGCGGCTTTTCGGCCGGGGTGTCGGTCATGCGGGCGGGGTCTCGTCGGTGCGCAGGCGGGCGTTGCCGCGACTGATGTCGCGCAGGCGCCGGGCCAGGGGATCGATAGTGTAGTCGGGCAGGCGCACCCGCAGGCGCAGGCCGGTTTCGTTGAAGGCCTCGCCGAGCTTTTCGCCGCCGAATTCGGCCAGCAGGCCGTGCACGGCGTTGGCCAGCTCGAAGCCGCAGGCCAGGTCGGCTTCAACCCAGGGCACCAGTTCGCGGCGCGCGGCCGTGCGCAGGCATTCCGCCGCGGCGCCGCCGTAGGCGCGCACCAGCCCGCCCACGCCCAGGTTGGTGCCGCCATACCAGCGGGTCACCACCACCATCACCTTGTCCACGCCCTGGCCTTCAATGGCGGCCAGGATCGGGCGGCCGGCGCTGCCGCCGGGTTCGCCGTCGTCGGAGGACCGGTAGTCAGCGCCGATGCGGTAGGCCCAGCAGTTGTGCGTGGCCTGCGGGTCGGCGACCTCGTGCAGGAAGGCCAGCGCGGCTTCGGCTGACTCCACCGGTGCGGCGCGGGCCAGGAAACGGCTGCGTTTGGCCTCCAGCTCGAAGGTGGCCGGGCCGGCAAGCGTCTGCGCCACGGTCACGACCGGAATGCGGCCAGGTCGGGCGGCACCATGACGTCGGGATGGGCGCGTTCGAAGCGCTGCAGGCTGGCGCGGGCGCCGGCCCGGTCGCCCTGGCGGACGCGCTCGCGGATGCGTTCGAGCCAGTCGTCGGCGCCGAGGCGCGCGTCCTCGTCCACCGGCGGCAGCACGTCGTCCTGGCTGAAGGCAGCAGGTGGTGCGGCGCCGGCGGCATCGGCGGCTTCCTGCACGGGCGTGCCGCGGGCTTCAGATGGGCTCGCCTGGGCGCGAGCGCGCTCGGCGGCTGCAGAGCTTTCCAGTGAACGGGCTTCATCAGCCAGCGAGCGCGCAGCGGCGGCTTCGGCTTCGCGAATCGGCTCGGGAGCGACCGCGCGTGGCGGAGCCCGGGGAACCGGGGGAGCCGGGGGGGCAGCCGGGGGCGGGGGCGGCGGTGATGCCGGCAAGCGCCGGGCCGGGGATTCCTGCGGCTTGGCCTGCGGGGCCGGCGCGTCGGCCGTCACGCCCTCCGGCTGGGCGTCGTGCGAGGGCTGCAGCTGCAGGCCGATGCCCACGGCCAGCACCGCGGCGGCGGCCGTGCCCAGCGCCCAGCCGGGCAGGCCACGGCGCCGGTGGGTTTGCGAGGGTGCGGTGGCGTTGCGGGCCGCCGCGAGGATGGCGGCGTCCACCGGCGGCGAAGGCTCGTTGCCCGGCAGGGCGCGAAGGACCCGGGCCAGGGCGACTTCATCGTCCTGGAGCGGGTCCTTGCGCGGGTCCTGCGGGTGGTTCATGCCGATCGTTCAATCCTGGCTGATGGAGGGCGTGGGGTCGCGTCCGGGCGCCAGCGAGCGCGCCTGCGCCACCAGCTGCAGGAACTCGCCGCGATACCCCCAGGGGTCGTCGCCGCGGGCGCCGCGGGCCAGGACTTCGACCTGGTCCCAGCTGAAGCCCGCCATGTTACGCCCCCCGCGCAGCAGGTCGGCGTAGGCGGCGACCGCCGCCGCGAAGCGCAGGCTTTCGCCGGCCTGCCGGCGCAGGTCCTGGCGGCGGATCGGCTGTTCGACCAGCACGCTTTGCGACTGGCCGGGTTGCTTGTAGCGCAGCTTCAGGAAAGCGATCTCGCCGCTGCCGGCGGCCGGCGAGGCGGGCGCGGCATAACGCAGGGCGTCGCTCGATTCGCAGCCCATGCCGACCAGGCACAGTTCGTAAAGCGCGGTGACGTCGTGCCCGGCGCCGATCTCGCCGGCGTCGACCTGGTCGTTGTTGAAGTCCTCGCGCTCCAGCTGGCGGTTTTCGTAGCCGATGAGGCGATATTCGGCGACCTGTGCGGGATTGAATTCGACCTGGATCTTCACGTCGCTGGCGATGGTCAGCAGCGTTGAGCCCATTTCCTCGACCAGCACCTTGCGGCCTTCCATCAGGTTGTCGATGTAGGCGTGGTTGCCGTCGCCGACGTCGGCCAGTTTTTCCGCCAGCGCGTCGTTGTAGTTGCCCTGTCCGAAGCCCAGGGTGGTGAGTGCGACGCCGGCCTTGCGGCCCGCCTCGACCTTGGTTTCCAGCGCGCGCGGGTCGAAGATGCCGACGTTGAAATCACCGTCGGTGGCCAGGATCACCCGGTTGACGCCGCCTTCGACGAAACCCTGCCGGGCCATCGCATAGGCCAGGTCGATGCCTTCGCCGCCGTTGGTCGAGCCGCCGGCCTCGAGCTGGCCCAGCGCGGCCAGGATCTCGCCGTGGCGGTCGCCCGGGGTCGGCGGCAGCACCAGGCCGGCGCTGCCGGCATACACCACGATCGACACCCGGTCCTGCGCGCGCAGGCGCGGCACCAGCTGCCGGAAACTTTCCTTGAGCAGGGGCAGCTTGTCGGGCGAGTTCATCGAACCGGAGGTGTCGATCAGGAACACCAGGTTGCTGGCCGGGATCTGCTCGCGCGCCACCTCGTACCCCTTCAGGCCCACCTGCATCAGCACGCGCTTGCCGTCCCACGGCGCTGGCGCAAGTTCCGTGCTGACGCGGAAGGGCTGGCGGCGGTCGGTGGGCGCGGGATAGCCGTAGTCGAAGTAATTGATCATCTCCTCGACCCGCACCGCGTCGCGTGGCGGCAGCCTGCCCTGGGCCAGCATGCGCCGAACGTTGCTGTAGCTGCCGGTGTCGACGTCGATCGAGAAGGTCGAGACCGGCTGCTCGGCGGTGCGCCGGATGCCGTTGTCCTCGAAGGCGGCGTAGTTTTCGGTGTTGCGCTCGACCGGGGGCCGCGGCATCGGCATGTAGGCCACCGGCGGCGCTGCCGGTGCGGCGGCGACCGGCGGGGCCATCATCCGGCTGCCGGTGACTTGAACGGACTCGAGCGTTGCGCGCTCGCTTTGCTCCTCGCGGGCTTTTTCCCGGGCGTCCGCGGCGTGACTGGCGCCGTCGTCGGCGCGGTGGGCGCAGCCGGCGGCGATGGCGAGGGCGAGGGCGGTGACGGCGATCTGGCGCATGGGGTGGCTCCGGTTGGTTAGGGCGAGGTTTCCAACGGGCGGGTGGACGGAACGGGGTTGCACGCTCATGGCCGCAGCCTCGTGCGCAGCTTGTCCATGGCGTAACGCAGGCGGGATTTGACGGTTTCCCGGCCGACGCCGGTGATTTCCCCGATCTCCTCCAGGCTCAGCTCCTGCTCGAGCCTGAGCAGCAGGACTTCGCGCTGGTCCGGCGGCAGTTCCTCGAGCGCCAGCTGCAGGCGACGGCGTTCCTCGAAGGCCGAAAGCCGGCGCTCGGGCGTGTCCGGATCGGGCAGGCGTTCGGCCAGTTCACGGGCGTCGCCCGGCGCATCGGGGCGGTGCGATTTGGCGCGCCAGTGGTCGGTCAGGCGGTTGTGCGCGACCTGGTACAGCCAGGTGCTGAACTTCGCCTCGGGCCGGTAGCGCTCGCGGGCCGCGATGACCCGCTGCCAGACATCCTGGAACAGTTCCTCGGCCAGGCTGGCGTCGCGGAGCTGGCGCTGCAGGTGCCGGAACAGCCCAAGCCGGTGGCGCGCGTAGAGGATTTCGAACGCGCCGGCGTCACCGGCACCGAAGGCCAGCATCAGTTCCTCGTCGGTGGGCTCGCCCTGCATGGCCTGAGGGTACGGTCTTTCCCGGAGCGGGTGAAGCGCGTCCGGACGGGTTCATGGCCGGCGTTGTACATTGCCGTGATGGCTGCCCGGGAAACCAATTCCGACAAATTCCTTGCCGACGGTGCCGGGCCGGCCGGCAGCTGGCTGCGGCCGGGAAGGCCCCTTTTCGTGGGGCTGGTGGTGCTGGCTCTGGGCATGTATTTCAGCATCAGCACGGCGCGGCTCGAGCGCGAGCGCTACCTGAGCGAGCGCCAGTCGGGGGTGCAGCGCGACCTCTCCGACTTCCGCGCCCAGCTCGAAACCCAGGTTTATGCCCATGTCGGGCTGGTGCGTGGCCTGGCGGTGCAGGTGGTTCGCCAGGAGGGCATTTCCGACGCCGAGTTCAAGGCCATCGCCGCCGAACTGATGCGTGGCCAGCCGCAGATCCTCAACCTGAGCATGGCCCCGGGTTTCGTCGTTTCCGCGGTCCACCCCGAGCAGGGCAACGAAGCCGCGATTGGCCTTGACCTGCTGGCCGACCCGGTGCAGAAGCACGCGACCCTGCGCGCGATCCGCGAGGACGGCCCGCTGCTGGCCGGGCCTTTCGACCTGCGGCAGGGGGGCCGGGCACTGGCGATCCGCATCCCGCTGTGGGTGGAACGCGAAGGCGTGCCGCGGCTGTGGGGTGCGGTCAGCCTGGTGCTCGACCACGAACAGGTGATGCGCGACGCCGGCATCCTCGCGCTGGAGAAGGACCTGCGCCTGAGCATCGTCGGCCGCGACGCCGCCGGGCCGGGCGGCGACATCATCCGCGGGGCGCGCCTCCCGGCTTCGGCCGATGCCGTGCGGGTGCCGGCCTTCCTGCCCGGCGGCAGCTGGCTCATTTCCGCTGTACCGCAGGAAGGCTGGGACGCGCGCGCCTGGTGGCAGATGCCGGGCTTTCCGATCCGCCTGGGCCTGAGCCTGCTGGCGGCGCTGGCGACCACGCGCATCCTGCACGACCGCCAGCGCATCCGGCGCCTGGCCGGCCGCGACGCCCTGACCAACCTGCCCAACCGTCGCCTGGCCCTGCACAACCTGGGCCGGATGATCGCGCGCGGACGCCGGGGCGACACCCGCTTCGCGCTGCTCAGCTTCGACCTGGACGGCTTCAAGCCGGTCAACGACACCTATGGCCACGCCGCCGGCGACCTGCTGCTGGCGGAAATCGGCAGCAGGCTCAGCGATTCGGTGCGTCCCGGCGACCTGGTGGCGCGCATGGGCGGCGACGAATTCCTGGTGATCGTGGCGATCCAGAACGGCGACGACGAGGCCTGGCTGCGTTCGGTGGCGGCCCGCGTCCAGGCGGCGATAAGCCGCCCGGTGGCGATCGACGGGCATTGGGTGGTGGTCGGCGCCAGCATCGGCATCGCCCGTTTTCCGGAGGACGGCGATGATTCCGAGAGCCTGCTCAGGCGCGCGGACGAGGCGATGTACCGGGCCAAACACGGGCGGGCGTCCGGCGTCGAGTTCGCCGGGGCGCCGTTGCCGGGGCAGGCCCCGGCCACCGGCGATTAGTCGCGGCGGCGCTGCACCGTCAGGTCGAGATGGCCGTCGGCGAGCCGGGCGCGGACCTGCTCACCCTCGCGGGCGTCGCTGGCCCGGCGCAGTACCTGGCCGTCCTGGTCGAAGACGATGGCGTAACCGCGGCCCAGGGTGGCCAGCGGGCTGACGCTTTCGAGCGCCCTTGCCAGTCCGCGCAGCTGCAGCCGGCGTGGTTCGACCAGTCGCGCGGGCAGGGCCCCCAGCGCCCGCTCGAGCAGGGCCAGGCGGTGCCGGTGGGCTTCCAGGCGGCGCCGTGGGTGGGCCTGGTCCAGGCGTCGCAGCAGGCGCGAAAGGCGCTCGCTGCGGCGGGCCGTCGGCGCCTGCCAGGCCTGGCCAAGGCGATGGCGCAGCGCATCGAGCCGGTTGCGGCCACGTTCGAGCCGCAGCTGCGGGCGCAGGGCCTGCAGCTTCAGGAAGGCCTGGTCGACGCGCTGGGCCTGCGCGCCCAGGACGCGGGCGAGCAGGGCATCAAAGCGCTGCCGGTCGCGGCGCAGGCGCCCGGCCAGCTCGCCCCGGTCGGGCACCAGCAGCTCGGCGGCGGCCGAAGGCGTCGGCGCGCGCAGGTCAGCCGCGAAGTCGGCCAGGCTGACGTCCACTTCATGGCCGATCGCGGCCACCACCGGCACCGGCGAGGCGACGATGGCGCGGGCCAGGGCTTCGTCGTTGAAGGCCCACAGGTCTTCCAGCGAACCGCCGCCGCGGGTGAGCAGGATCAGGTCGTAACGACCGCTACGCCCGGCCCGCTGCAGCATGTCCAGGATCTGCGCGGCGGCGTCGTCGCCCTGCACGGGCACCGGCAGCACCTCGACCTCGAGCAGCGGGAATCGCCGCCCCAGCACGCTGAGCACGTCGCGGACCGCCGCGCCGCGCGGCGAAGTGATCACCGCCAGCCGGCGGGTGAAGGCGGGCAGGGCACGTTTGCGGGCGGTGTCGAACAAGCCTTCGGCGGCCAGCCGGGCCTTGAGCTCCTCGAAGGCCCGGCGCAGGGCGCCTTCACCGGCTTCTTCCAGGTGCTCGAGCACCAGCTGGTAGTCGCCGCGCGCTTCATAAAGCGTAAGCCGGCCCCGGGCCAGCACCAGCATGCCGTCGCGCGGGGCGAAGCGCAGGCGCGCGGCGTTGGACCGGAACAGGGCGCAGCGGACCTGGGCGCGGGCGTCCTTGAGCGTGAAATAGGCGTGTCCCGAGGCCGGTCGTGAGAAGTTGCTGATCTCGCCCTCGACCCAGACCTGCGGGAAGCTGCCTTCGAGCAGGTCACGCGCCAGCGCATTGAGCTGGGACGGACGCAGGACCTGGCGTTCGCGGGCTAGGCTGGACATGGCTCGGACCGGGGACGGCCCCACAGGATACCCGCTGCCGTTGAACCGGGGGGTGGGGCCGGCCCGCGGCCCGGTCTAAACTGTGCGCGCCACGAGGAATCCGAATGAGCGAAAGCTACCGCCGCCTGTGCCAGGACCTGCCGCCCGCTGCCGGCGGCGCCGTGCGTTTCCCGGCCGACCCCAAGAAGGTGAAGGCCTGGGTTGCGGGCCTGCCCCGCGCCAACCCGCAGGCCGCCGAACAGGAGATCGCCCGGGCGCTGGATGGCCTGGCCGCCCAGCGGCTCGAGGGCGGACAGCGTTTTGCCGCGCTCGAGGAACTGCGCGCGACCACCCTCGAAGCCATCATTCTGCTCGAGCGCGGGTTTTCCGGCAGCTCCCTGCCGCTGCCCCCGGACAAGGCGAGGGCCGCCGCCGCCGCCGGCAAGTTCCACCTCGATCTGGCCGTGGGCTACCGGCAGGCGGTCTGCGAGCTCTGCGCGCCGTCCGGCAGCGTGCCTTTCCTGCGCGGGGGCAGCGTGCTGGCCGCGCTCGAACGTTCGGCCTGGCATTACGTCCGCGCACTGGCCATGGCCTGGCGGGTGTATCGCCCGGCGCCGGCCGGCGCCTGGCAGGGGCTGCACCGCCTGCACCGGTTTGCCGGCTCGCTCAAGCTCGAGCGCAAGCCGGTGGACGACAAGGCCGCGGGCGGCGCCCAGGACGTGCACACGCTCTACCTGCAGGCGCTGCTGATGGCCTCGGTGAATCCCTATGCGTTCGCGCAGGCCGAGCAGGACACGCTGTGGCCGGCGACCCGCGGTTATGCCGCGCGCTGTGCGCTGGTCGGCACCCAGCCGGAGGGCATCGCGCCGGTGGTCCCCGAGGACGCAGACCTGGGTCCCGGCGGTGCCGCCCGCGATGAAGCCCATTCCACCTGGCTCGACCTGGCGCCTTTCGCCGCCGACGTCGATCGCGCCCTCGAGCGCATCCGCGACGGCCAGGGCCAGCTGGCGCCGACGCCGGGACTGGCGGTGCCGGTGGGCAACGACCTGCTGATCCGCCTGCGCCGCGCCTTCGGGCAGATGGCCGCGCGCGGCCTCGTGCGCCTGCCGGCCGGGCATTCGCTGGACACCGTGCTCGGACTCAGCGGGCTGCACTACCTGCTGGCCGGCCAGCGTGATTTCGACACCTTCATGCGCCAGTCGGCCCAGGGCACGGTGCACGTGATCGCCGGTGCCGCCTGGACCCAGGGCAGCGCCAGCATGACCCGCGTGCCGCGTTTCACCGCACGCGTGCTCGACCAGAGCCTGGGCGGCTACCGCATGGCCTGGGACAGCGCCGAACAGGCCCGCGCCAAGGTCGGCGAGCTGGTCGGCCTGGGCTTCGGCGAGGACGGCGAGGATCCCGACTGGATGGTCGGCGTGATGCGCTGGCTGCGCTACGAGGCCGACGGCAGCCTGTCCGCCGGCGTCGAGCTGCTGTCTCGACGTTCAAGCCCGGTCGCCCTGCGCGTGGTCAGCGCCGACGGCGGCAGCCGGCAGATGCAGCGCGCGGTCGAGGTGTTTCCGATCGACGGCACGCCGGGCCGCTGTTTCGTCTGCAGTGCATCCATCGAATCGGGCAGCCGGGTCGAGGTGATCCACGACGCCGCCAGCCACATCCCCGACGTGGGCGTGCGCGGCCCGGACCTGCTCGAGGACGTCGAAGTTCTGCTCAACGCCGGCGACTACGTCCTGCTGGGCGAACGCCTGGCCGCGGAGCCCGGCGACAGCGAATCGCGCCAGGCGCGGGAGGGCGAGCCGGCATGAGCGAGGCGAAGGCGATGCCGCGGCGCGAAACCCGCGCCGTGGCGGTGGGCCAGGTGCGCATCGGCGGCGGTGCCCCGGTCGTGGTGCAGTCGATGACCAACACCGATACCGCCGACGTGAACGCGACGGTGAAGCAGGTTGCCGAACTCTGGCGCGCCGGCTCCGAGCTGGTGCGGGTGACGGTCAACAACCCCGAGTCCGCCGCCGCGGTGCCGCGCATCCGCGACAAGCTGGCGATGATGAACGTGCCGGTGCCGATCGTCGGTGACTTCCACTACAACGGCGACCGCCTGCTGGCCGCCGAACCCGCCTGCGCCGAGGCGCTGGCGAAGTACCGCATCAACCCGGGCAACGTCGGCTTCGGCAAGAAGCGCGACACCCAGTTCGCGGCGATCGTCGAGAAGGCCATCGAATACCGCAAGCCGGTGCGCATCGGCGTCAACTGGGGTTCGCTCGACCAGTCGCTGGCCGCGCGCCTGATGGACGAAAACGCCGCCCGTGCCGAACCCTGGGACGCCGCCCGCGTGCTGCGCGAAGCGCTGGTGGTGTCGGCGCTGGAATCGGCCGACCGCGCCGTCGAAATCGGCCTGGCGCGCGAATCCATCGTGCTCTCGGCCAAGGTCAGCGGCGTGCAGGAGCTGATCGCGGTCTATCGCGACCTGGCCGCACGCTCCGACTTCCCGCTGCACCTGGGCCTGACCGAAGCCGGCATGGGCAGCAAGGGCATTGTCGCCTCCGCGGCGGCGCTGGCGGTGCTGATGCAGGAAGGCATCGGCGACACCATCCGCATTTCCCTCACGCCCGAACCCGGCGCGGCGCGCACCCTGGAAGTGCAGGTGGCGCAGGAGCTGCTGCAGACGATGGGCCTGCGCGCGTTTACGCCGCTGGTCACCGCCTGCCCGGGCTGCGGCCGCACCACCAGCGAGTTTTTCCAGGTGCTGGCGCAGAAGGTCCAGGAACACGTGCGCGGGCAGATGCCGGTCTGGAAGCTCAAGTACCCGGGCGTCGAGAACCTGTCGCTGGCGGTGATGGGCTGCGTGGTCAACGGCCCGGGCGAATCGCGCCACGCCGACATCGGCATCTCGCTGCCGGGAACCGGCGAGGCGCCGTCGGCGCCGGTGTTCATCGACGGCGAGAAGGCCATGACCCTGCGCGGCGAGAACATCGCCGACGAGTTCGTCGGCGTCATCGACCAGTACGTGGCGCGGCGCTACGGCGGGGAAAGCGCCTGATCCGGCGCGAGCGCGTGCTGCACCACTGGGGCCGCCTGCTGGCCCATGCGCCCGCGCTCTGGCGCGGCACCCGTCGCCTGGTGCAGCGCCGCTGGCGCCGGCTGCTGCTGGCCTTCCTCGGCATCGCGCTGCCGCTGTCGGCCTTTTCCGAACTGGCGGAGGAAATCCACGAAGCCGACCCGCTGGGTTTCGACGAACCCCTACTGCGCTGGGCCGAAGCCAGTGCGTCGCCGTCCCTCGACCAGGCCATGCTGCTGGCCAGCCAGCTCGGCTACACCTGGGGCGTGGTGCCGCTGGCGGTGCTGGTGTTCGGTGGCCTGCTGCTGGCCGGCCGGATCCGGCGCGCGGTGTATTTCGGCCTGGCCGTGGGCGGCTCGGCGCTTCTGAACCTGGTGGCCAAGGCGGTGTTCGTGCGCGACCGCCCGGCGCTTTGGCTGTCGATCGCGCCCGAACACAGCTACAGCTTTCCCAGCGGCCACGCGATGGGCGCGATGAGCCTGGCCGCCGCCATCGTGCTGCTGCTGTGGTTCACGCGCTGGCGCTGGCCGGCGCTGCTGCTGGGCGCCGCGTTCACGGTGTGGGTGGGCGGCTCGAGGATCTACCTGGGCGTGCACTATCCGTCGGACATCCTCGCGGGTTGGACCGCGGCCCTGGCCTGGGTGTCGGCGGTCTACCTGCTGGTGCGGCCGAACCATCGCGGGCCGCGACCGGCTGCGCCGGCTGAAAGCTAGGGCTCGACGCAAACCCGGTTGCGACCCAGGTCCTTGGCCCGGTAGAGCGCGGCGTCGGCGGCCTGCATCAGCGGGCTGCGCTCGTCCCGCCCCGGGGCGAGGCTGGCGATGCCGATGCTGATCGTCAGCCGCTGCGGCTGGCCGCCAAGCACGAAGGGCGTTTCGGCGACGGCCTCGCGCAGGCGTTCGGCGAAGCTCCTGGCGGACTCGATGTCCGTTTCCGGAAGCATCACCGCGAACTCCTCGCCGCCGATGCGCGCCGCGATGTCCTCGCCGCGCACGAAGCCGCGCACGATGCCGGCCAGCTGGCGCAGCACGCCGTCGCCGGCGATGTGTCCGTACTGGTCGTTGACCGGCTTGAACAGGTCGACGTCGATGATGCACATCACCAGCGGGCGCCCGTGCCGGGTCGCGCGGGCGATCTCGCGGTCGACCGATTCGACGAAATGCCGGCGGTTGTAAAGCTCGGTGAGCGCATCGCGCGTCGCCAGCTGGTAGACCTCCTGGTGGTAGCGGGCCTCGACGCTGGAGTGGCTGATGAACTTCAGGATGCACTCGCCCAGCGTGATGTGGTCGCCATCGGCCAGCTCGACCTGGGTCACCGCCTTGTCGTTCACGCGGGTGCGGTTGGTGGCGCCCATGTCCGCGATGTAATACGTGTCGCCGTCGCGCCAGATCCGGCAGTGCCAGCGCGATACCGAATTGTGCGGGATGTGCAGGTCCGATTCCGGCGAGCGGCCGATGACCACCGGCGCCTCGCCCAGGTCGGCGCGCCGGCCAAGGCCTTCGCCGTGGATGACAACCACGCAGGCCGAACGCGGGGCCGGGCGTGCCGGGCCGTCGCTCAGCAGGGTGCGCTGGGTCGTGCAGATCTTCTCGGTCTGGCGCATGGGAGTCAGGCGGAAGGGCTGCCGCCGAGTTTAGCCGTTTGCCGGGGGCCATGTTCGACTGGGCTAAACTGCGCTGGCTTGAGGGGGAGGGCGCATGGGCGGGAGCACGGACGACGATCTGGCGGCGACCGAAGGGCTGCCGACGCGGGCGGGACCGGGCGGGCCGGCGGCGGACGGGGCGGCGCTGGCGCCGGGCTCGCTGCTTGGGCGCTACCGGGTGGAAGAGCTGCTCGGCCGCGGCGGCATGGGCGAGGTCTACCGGGCCGGCCAGCTCGAGCCGGTGCGCCGCACCGTCGCGATCAAGCTGCTGCACGCCCGCCGGCTCGACGCGCGCCTGCTGGCCTACTTCGAGGTCGAGCGCCAGATGCTGGCGCAGATGAAGCACCCGGCGATCGCCCAGGTCTACGACGCCGGCGCGACGTCCGAAGGCTACCCGTACTTCGTGATGGAGTTCATCGAGGGCAGCCCGCTCACCAGCTTCTGCGAGGATCGCCGCCTGCCGCTGCGCGAGCGGATCGAGCTTTTCATCCGTGTTTGCGAAGGCGTGCAGCACGCCCACCAGAAGGGCGTGATCCACCGGGACCTCAAGCCGGGCAACATCCTGGTGACCGAGGTCGACGGCCGGCCGCTGCCGAAGATCATCGATTTCGGCATCGCCACCGCGGCCCGCCGCTCGCTGGTGGTGGGCGAGCGCGCCGGCGAACTGGAACGGGCCGGCACGCCCGACTACATGAGCCCCGAACAGGCCGGGCTGGAAGGCGTCGAGGTCGACACCCGCTCCGACGTGTATTCACTGGGCGTGCTGTTGTACGAGCTGCTCGCCGGCCGCCGGCCCGGCGTCGGCGACGACACCGCCGGGGCGCAGCACACCGCCGACACCACGGTGCGGCCGCCTTCCGCGCAGATCGAAACCCTGGCGCCCGGCAATTCCGCCGCGCGGGCCAGCCAGCTGGGCCTGAGCCGGCCGCGGCTGCGCAAGGTGCTGCGCTCGGAGCTCGATTGGGTCGTGCTCAAGGCCATGCGCCACGACCGCGCCGACCGCTACAGTTCGGCCGCCGAACTGGCGCAGGAGCTGCGGCGTTTCCTGGATGACCTGCCGCTGCAGGCGGTGCCGCCGCGCCGGCGCTACGTGCTGGGCAAGTACCTGCGCCGCAACCGCCTGGCCTTCGCCGCCGCGGCCGCAGTCTCCGTCGCGGTGCTGGCGGGCCTGGGCCTTTCGCTTTACGGCCTGCAGCAGGCGCGCGAACAGCGCACCTTGGCGCAGCAGCGCAGTGCCGACCTCGAGCGCGTGGCTGCTTTCCAGCAGGCCATGCTCGAAGACATAGATATCGAAGCCATGGGCGTGGAGCTGGCGGGTGGCCTGCGTGAGCAGCTGATCGCCGCCGAGCCTTCGCGCGCCGGCGACGTCGGGCGCATGCTCGCCCAGGCCAGTCCTACCGACCTGGCGCGGCGCCTGCTGGCTAACCAGCTGCTGGCCGGCGCCGAAAGGGCGATAGACCGCGACTTCGCCGGCCAGCCGCTGCTGGCGGCGGACCTGCGCGAGTCGGTCGGCGACATCTATGCCGCGCTGGCGCTTCACGCCGAAGCGGAGCAGGCCTTCCAGGCCGTGGCGGACCGTCGCGAAGCCGGGCTTGGCGCCCGCGACCCGAAGACCCTGGATGCGCGCCGCAAGCAGCTGGCCTCGCAGGCCAACCGCGGCGACCTGGCCGGGGCGCTGGCCGCGCTCGAGGCGCTGGCGCCGGCGCTGGCCGGCATGGATCCCGCGGCCGAGCTGCCTGTCCAGCTCGAACTCAACATCGCCGGCACGATGGCGAGCCTGGGCCGCCTGCAGGAGGCGCGCGAGCGCCAGCAGGCGCTCTACGACCGGCTGCTGGCGGCGCGGGGCGCGGACGACCCGCAATCGATGTCCGTGCTCAACAACCTGGCCATCAGCCACGCCCGCACCGGCGACCAGCCGCGTGCCCGGAGCATCCTGGAAGACCTGTATCCGCGCCGCGCGCGCCTGCTGGGCGCCGAGCACGACGACACGCTGGCGACGATGGCCAACCTTGCGATCCTGCGGGTGATGTCCGGCGACATCGACGCCGCGCTGTCGCTGCAGCGCGAACTGGCCGAGGTGCATGCGCGCAAGCTGGGCCGTGAACACCCCTCCACGCTCGACCAGCGCAGCAACCTGGCGAACATGATCAACGACCTGGCCGGTCGCGAGGACGATCCTGCGCTGCGCGCCGAGGCGATCGCGGTCACCCGCGAGGTGCTGGAGGCGCGCGCCAGGGTGCTGGGGCCGGACTCCCGCGACGTGTTGCGCTCGCGCCTGAACCTCTCGGCGATGCTGGCCCGGGACGAGCAGTACGACGAGGCGCTGGCGCTCGAGCGCGAGGTCATCGGGGGGCGCCGTGCGCTGCTGGGTCCGGAACACCCGGACACGCTGTTCGTCGAGGTCAACCACCTGGGCACGCTGCTCAAGGCCGGTCGTGAAGACCTGTCGCTGGCGGGGTTGCCGGCGCTCAAGCCACGCGTGCTGGCCGTGCTTGGGGAGAAACATCCGCAGACCCACGCGCTGTTCAGGGTCGAAGCCGAGCTGCTGGCCGGGCTGGGCCGGCACGAGGCGGCCCGGAACGCCTACGCGGAAAGCTACCGGATGCGCCGCGAGGCGCTGGGCGAGAGACACCCGGAGACCTACGTGGCGGCCTGGCACCTGGCGGAGGCCGAGCGCAGTGCCGGCAACGCCGCCGCCGCGGAGGCCCTGCACGCCGCGGTCATCGCGCCGCTTCTGGCCACGCCCGAACAGGAACTCGACCCGGGCCAGCGCAGCGCGGCCACCCGCATCCGCCGGGCCATGGCCGGCGAGGACGACTGAGCGGGCTCAGCGCGGCGCCGGAGTTTCCGGATTGATTTCCGGGTCGGTCACCGCCTGCCGGGCCAGCCTGGCCTCGCGACGGGCGATGTAGACGTTCGAGCCGAAGATGATCGCCGCGCCGGCGATCGTCCAGCGGTCCAGGGTCTCGCCGAACAGCCACCAGCCGAAGGCGCCGACGACGACGATCTGCAGGAAGCTGATCGGCGTCAGCATCGAGGCGTCGCCCAGGCGCAGCGCGCGGGTCCAGAACATGTGCGCGATGCTGCCCAGCGATCCGGCCAGCACGATCCACAGCCAGGTGATGCCCACCGGCGTTTCCCAGACCATCAGCGCCGGCAGCAGCGACATCGGGATCCACAGCAGGGTCGTCCAGATGACGATGGCGTCGGGGTGTTCGGTGCGCGAGAGGAACTTGATGCTGATCGCGGCGCTGGCGCTGGCCACAGCCGCCAGCACGGCCACCAGGCTGGCCGCGGTGAAGGATTGGCCGAAGGGCTGCACGATCAGCATCACGCCCAGGAAGCCGACGATCACCGCCGTCCACCGGCGCGCCCGCACCACTTCGCCCAACACCAGCACGGCGGCGATGGTGACGAACAGCGGCGTCGAATACGACAGCGCGATCGCCTGCGCCAGCGGCAGGTTAACGATCGCCCAGAATCCGGCCAGCATGGACACCATGCCGATCGCGCAGCGTCCGAGGTAGAAACCCAGCTTGTCGGTGCGCAGCAGCGACGGACCGTGCCGGAACAGGATCGGCAGCAGGATCACGAAGCCGAAGAAGTTGCGGAAGAAGGCGATCTCGAACGGATGCAGCTGCGCCGAGGCCAGTCGGATGCAGACCGCCATCAGCCCGAACAGCACGGTCGACAGCGCCATCAGTCCGACGGCGCGGCCTACCTGGGAAGCCGGGGCGGCCGTGGTGTTCACCCCGCGTCGAAGCGGGCGCCGATGATGCGCGGCTCGGGTTCCAGCGCCACGCCGAAGCGTTCGCGCACCGACGCGGCGATGCGCCGCGCCAGGTCCAGCAGCTGCTGGCCGCTGGCCTTGCCGTGGTTCACCAGCACGAGCGCGTGCTGTTCGGCGACGCCGGCGTCGCCTTCGCGTTTGCCCTTCCAGCCGCAGGCCTCGATCAGCCAGGCGGCGGAGAGCTTGCGGCCGCCGTCGGGGCCGGGGAACACGGGCAGGGCGGGGTGGTCAGCCTTCAGCGCATCGGCAGTGGCCGCGTCCACCACCGGGTTCTTGAAGAAGCTGCCGGCATTGCCCAGCAGCGCCGGGTTGGGCAGCTTGCGGGTGCGGATGCGGCTGATCGCCTCGGCCACGTGCACGGCCCGCGGGGTGTCGACGCCCATGGCCGCGAGTTCCTCGCGCACGCCGGCGTAGTCGAGCCGCAGCTCGCGCTGGCGCGGCAGGCGCAGTTCCAGGGCGGTCACCACCCAGCGGTCGGCTTCGCGCTTGAACAGGCTGTCGCGGTAGCCGAAGCCGCAGTCGGCTGCCGGCAGTCGCTTGACCTGCCCGGTGTCGCGCTGGAAGGCCTCGACCGCTTCGACGAACTCACCGACCTCGACGCCGTAAGCGCCGATGTTCTGGATCGGCGCGGCGCCGACGGTGCCGGGAATCAGGGCCATGTTTTCCAGGCCGCACAGGCCGCGCGCCAGCGTCCAGGCGACCAGGTCGTTCCAGTTCATGCCGGCTTCGGCGCGCACCACCGCGCTGTCGCCGTCGTCGCGAACGATCGAGGCGCCGGCCATGGTCAGGCAGATCGCGACGCCCGGGAAATCACCGACGAAAAGCAGGTTGCTGCCTTCGCCGAGCACCAGCACCGGGCCTTCGCGCAGCATGGCGAATTCGAACAGTTCGCCCAGCGCGTCGGCGCGCGAGACGTCGGCCATCATCGCCGCGCGCGCAGGTACGCGGAAGGTGTTGCGGCCGGCCAGCGAAACATTGTCGGCCAGCTGGTAGCCGGTCACGCAACGCCCTCGCGGCGACGCCGGATCGACTGCACGCACTCGGCGATCAGTTCGGGCCCGCGATAGACCAGGCCGGTGTAGAACTGCACCATCAGCGCGCCGGCGGTGATCTTGCCGGCGGCGTCGGCACCGCTGAGGATGCCGCCGACGCCGATGATCGGAATCGAATCGTCCAGGCGCCCGCGCAGGCGACGCAGGACCGCGGTGGACTTGCCGTACAGCGGTGCGCCCGAGAGGCCGCCGGCCTCGTGGGCCAGCCTGTGGTTTTGCACGGGCAAGCGGTCGAGCGTGGTGTTGGTGGCGATGACGCCGTCCACCTTCATGTCGCTGAGCACGCGCGCGCAGGCGTCGACGTCGTCGTCGGACAGGTCGGGCGCCACCTTCACGAGCATCGGGACCCGCTTGCCGTGCCGGGCGCCGAATTTTTCCTGGGCCTCGCGCAGTTCGCCGACCAGGCGGCGCAGCTGCTGTTCTTCCTGCAGCTCGCGCAGCCCGGCGGTATTGGGCGAGGAAATGTTGATGGTGACGTAGTCGGCCAGCGGATAGACCCGTTCGAGGCAGTACAGGTAATCGTCCGCCGCGTCCTCGTTGTGGGTGTCCTTGTTCTTTCCGATGTTGATGCCCAGCAGGCCGTGGCGCCGGCGGGCGCGCGAGACGTTCTTCACCAGCGCGTCCACGCCCAGGTTGTTGAAGCCCAGGCGGTTGATGACGGCGTTGTGCTCAGGCAGGCGGAACATGCGCGGCCGCGGGTTGCCCTCCTGCGGACGCGGCGTGGTGGTGCCGACTTCGACGAAACCGAAGCCCAGCGCCAGCAGGGCATCGACATGGGCGCCGTCCTTGTCCAGCCCGGCGGCGCAGCCCACCGGATTGGGGAACACCAGCCCGAAGGCCTTGGTTGGCAGCGGTTTCGGCCGGGCCGCCAGCAGTGGGCTGGTGCCCGTGCGGTAGGCGGCCTCGATGGCACGCAGGCCCACGTCGTGGGCCCGTTCCGCGTCAAGGTGGAACAGGAAGGGTCGTGCCAGCGAGTACATGGAGCCGTCCCGTCAGAGCTGGCCGCTCAGGCCGAGCACGGCCGCCAGCCCGCCGAAGAACAGCACGATGGCCAGCACCGCGGCCACCGCGAGCGCGATCGTGATCCAGCCCAGCACGAGGCCGGCGATGGCCAGGCCGTCGCCCTCGAGCTGGCCATTGGATTGCCGGATCTCCGAACGGGCCATGTGGCCCGTGATGATGGCAACCAGGCTCCCCAGCAGCGGCAGGAAGGTCCAGCCCAGCAATCCGCAGACGAGGCTGGTGATCGCGAGGGCGCTGGTCTGGCGGGGAACCATGTTCATGGGCTTGGCCTCAGAGGTCGAACTTGATGCCCTGTGCGAGCGGCAGCGCGTCGGAGTAGTTGATGGTGTTGGTCTGGCGGCGCATGTAGACCTTCCACGCGTCGGAGCCGGATTCGCGGCCACCGCCGGTTTCCTTCTCGCCGCCGAAGGCGCCGCCGATCTCGGCGCCGGAGGTGCCGATGTTGACGTTGGCGATGCCGCAGTCCGAACCCCAGGCCGCCAGGAACTTCTCGGCCGCCTTCAGGTTCTGGGTGAAGATCGCCGACGACAGGCCCTGGGGCACGTCGTTCTGCATGGCGATGGCCTCGTCCAGGTCGGCGTAGGGCATGACGTAGAGGATCGGCGCGAAGGTTTCGTGCTGCACGATCTCGTCGCTGTTCTTCAGGCCGGTGATGATGGTCGGCAGCACGAAGTTGCCCGGGCGGTCGATCGCGGCACCGCCGGTTTCGACCTTGCCGCCGGCGGCCTGCGCCTTCTTAACCGCATCCAGGTAGGCCTGCACGCCGTCCTTGCTGTTGAGCGGGCCCATCAGGTTGGCCGGGTCGGTCGGGTCACCGATCTTCTTCTCGACCTGCTTGTAGCCGGCAACGAGCTTGGCCAGCACGTCGTCGAAGATCGATTCGTGGATGAAGACGCGGCGCGTGGTGGTGCAGCGCTGGCCGGCGGTGCCGACGGCGCCGAACACGATGGCCGGGATCGCCAGCTTCAGGTCGGCGCTGGCGTCGACGATCATGGCGTTGTTTCCGCCCAGTTCGAGCAGGCTGCGGCCCATGCGGCGCGCGACGCGCTCGCCGACGTGGCGACCGACCTTGGTCGAGCCGGTGAAGCTGATCAGCGGGATGCGCTTGTCGTCGACGAAGGCCTGGGCCAGGTCGGTGCCGCCGTCGTTGAACAGGAAGAAGATGTCCGGGAAGCCGCCCTTGCGCAGCGCTTCGTTGCAGATCTTCATCGAGGCGATCGCCGACAGCGGGGTCTTGGGCGAGGGCTTCCAGATGCAGATGTCGCCGCAGACGCCGGCGACGAAGGCATTCCAGGCCCACACGGCGACCGGGAAGTTGAAGGCCGAGATGATCCCGACGATGCCCAGCGGGTGGTACTGCTCGTACATGCGGTGGCCCGGGCGCTCGGAGTGCATGGTCAGGCCGTAGAGCTGGCGCGACAGGCCGACGGCGAATTCGCCGATGTCGATCATTTCCTGGACTTCGCCGTCGCCCTCGGGCTTGGACTTGCCCATTTCCAGCGCGACCAGCGAACCCAGCGCGTCCTTGTGCGTGCGCAGCGCGTCGGCGCACAGGCGGATGGCTTCGCCACGGCGCGGCGCCGGCGTGGTGCGCCAGACCTTGAACGCCGCCTGGGCGCGCTCGAGGATGGTGTCGTAATCGGCCTGCGAGGACGCGTAGACCTTGCCCAGCACCTCACCATTGCCCGGGTTCACCGGTTCGATGACGCCGGCATCGCGGGTCTGCGACCACTCGCCGTGGCCGAGATAGGTGCCGGATTCCTGGGCGGTCAGGCCGAGGGAGGTGAGGACTGCATGGGTCATTGTTTGCTCCAAGTACTGGGGCCGCAGCGCGGCCTTGGGAATGGCGACCCCGACACGATTCGAACGTGTGACCTTCCCCTTAGGAGGGGGATGCTCTATCCAGCTGAGCTACGGGGCCTTGCGGCCCGCCGGGGCGGGCCTGCGGATTAACCCCGGGATTGTCTCACGGGCGGGCGGGCGGGGGCCAACGCGGGGACGGGACGCGGGGACAAAAAGAAAGGGCCGGACATGGTCCGGCCCTTTCAGGAATCGTGGTGGAGAGGATGGGGATCGAACCCACGACCTCATCGATGCGAACGATGCGCTCTCCCAGCTGAGCTACCCCCCCACGGAAGGTCGGGAAATTATAGAGGCATGTGGCGGCGAAGGCTAGCCGTCGGCCAGCAGGGGTCCCAGCGCCGGTTCCAGCAGCTTGCGGCGCCAGCCCTCCAGGGCCGTCGGCCAGCCCCGGCCGGCGAGCAGTGCCTCCAGATGCTTGCGCGAACACAGGAGTCCTTCGGGAAGCCCGTGCTCCGCCGCCACTGCGGCGACGGCCTGTTGCAGGGCCTTGATGCGGGCCTTGTCCAGGCTGTCGCCCACGGCCAGCGGCAGCTCAAGTTCGCCGGCTTCGAGCGGGGCCGACAGCGTTTCCCAGAGTTCGCCGCGCGCCTTGCGCGGGGCCTTCGGGTGTCGGTCGAGCGTGGCGTGGAACTCCGACAGGCTGCGCGGCGGTCGCCGCGACAGTGCCACGGCCAGTTCATTGTCGAGCACCCAGGACTTGGGTTTGTCGCTGCGTCGCGCCTGCCCGTCGCGCCAGCGAAGCAGCCGGACCAGGCGCGCCTGGCCTTCCGCGTCCAGGCTCTGGGCGCTGCGAACGGCCAGGTGCGGCCAGGGCTCGTCCGAGTCGTCGGCGGCGCCTGCCAGGGCGCGTGCGGCGTCCTGCTGCAGCCAGTCGTGGCGGTTTCGCAGCGCCAGCTCGCGGTCGAGGAAGGCATGCAGGGCGTGCACGTGACGCACGTCATCCGCGGCGTATTCCTTCTGCGCATCGCTGAGCGGTCGACGCAGCCAGTCGGAGCGGGTTTCGCCCTTGGCCAGCTGCACGCCGGTCACCTGTTCCACCAGCTTCTGGTAGCCCAGGCCGGCGCCCAGGCCGCACATCGCGGCCGCCACCTGGGTGTCGAACAGAGGCGCGGGCAGGGCCGCGCAGCCGCGCTGCAGCGCCTGCAGGTCTTCGCTGGCGCTGTGCATCACCTTGGTGACCGCCGGATCCACCAGCAGCGGCCGCAGCGCCGCGTCCATGCCCGGCACCAGCGGGTCCACCAGCAGGATCTCGCCCGGGACGGCCAGCTGCACCAGGGCCAGCTGCGGGTAGTAGGTGCGTTCACGGATGAATTCGGTGTCCAGCGCCACCAGGGGCTGGCCTGCCCAGCGGGCGAGGCGGTCGGACAGGTCGTCGGGGCGGTCGATCCAGGAAGTCACGGGGGTCCATTTGGTTGCCAGGAGCCGGCACCTTAGCCTAAGTTCGGCTCGCCAGACCGAACCGAGGCCCCGGGGCGCAAGCGCCCGACCACGATGAGCAAGCACCTCAAAATCCTGCCGGTCGGGCTGCTGGCCGCCCTGCTGGCGGCGGCCTGCGGCGGCTCGCCGGAGCCGGGCGAAGCGGAGACCGGCGGCCAAGTTGCGCCGGTGACGGTGGACCCCGAGGACCTCGAGCGCGACGTCGTGCTGGCGCCGCGTGCGGAAGAGGCGCCGGTGCCCGCCTGGTCCCCGCGGATCGAGCCGGTGCCGCCGGGCGGCATCCGCAAGGCGCTGGCGGCCGCTGAAGACGCCGAGGAAGAAGGCCGGCTCTTCCTGGACACGCCCCCCGACTCCGTGGCCGTGACCGCGGTGTCCGCCGACGCTTCGGAACCGGTGGAGGATCCCGACGGGAATGCCGAACCCGAACCGGAACCGGCCGCCCTCGAACTCCTGCTCGGCGTGCTTGCCACCGAAGGCGACAACGCCGCCGCCCTGGCGGGCGTCGAGCGCATCCTGGCCGAACTGCAGCGGCGCGGCCGAATCGCGCTGTCGGAAGGCCGGTTCACCGATGCCGAGCAGGTCGAACGCGTCGCGGCCCGGGCCCAGCCGCAGCATCCGGACCTGGCCACCTACCGCGAAGCGCTGGCCGCTGCACGCCGGGCGCAGGAAGCCGTGCGCCTGGCCGAGGCGCGCGCCACCGCCAACCGCATCTTCAAGCCCGAAGGCGAGGGTGCGGTCGCGGCGTATCGCGAAGCGCTGCGCGCCTATCCGGACTACCTGCCCGCCAGCGACGGCCTGGCGCGACTGCAGGCCCGCCACCTGGACCGGGCGCTGGCCGCGGCGCAGAAGGGGGATTACCTCGCGTCCGAACGCCTGCAGGCCGAAGCCGGGCGCATCGTGCCCGATTCACCGGCGCTGCAGGACATGATCGTGCGCATCGTCGAGCTGCGGCAGGCGCGCACCGAGACCCTGCTGGCCCAGGGGCACGCGGCGGTGGACGCGCTCGACCTCGAACTCGCCGCACGCCGCCTGGCCGAGGCCGAACAGGTCTCGCTGCAGGCCCAGGGCCTGGACGGCCTGCGTGAACGCATCGAACTGGCCCGGCACTATGGCCATTTCCGCCCCGGCCAGGTTTTCCGCGAGCCCCTGGCGGCCGGCGGCGAGGCGCCGGAGATGATCGTGCTGGCCCATGGCAGCTTCCGGATGGGCTCGCCGGAAGACGAGGCGGGCCGATTCGACAACGAGGGACCGCAGCACGAAGTCGCGTTCGAGCGGGGCTTCGCGATCGCGCGCAATGAAACCACGGTGGCCGAGTTCCGCGCCTTCGTCGAAGCCAGCGGCCATCGTTCGCTGGCCTCGCGCCGCGGCCGTTCCACCGTCTACGACGAAAAGGGCGGGGTGATGGGCGAGCACGGCCGCGTCGACTGGCGCCGTGATTACGCCGGCGCGCCGGCGGATCCGACGCTGCCGGTGGTGCATGTCTCCTTCGACGACGCCCAGGCCTACGCGGCGTGGCTGTCGGCGCAGACCGGCCAGCGCTACCGGCTGCCCAGCGAAGCGGAGTTCGAATACGCGCTGCGCGCCGGCCGCGACGAAGCCTGGCCCTGGGGCAACGGCGCTCCGACCCGCGTGGTCGGCAACCTCACCGGCGACGGCGACGAGTCCCGGCTCAAGCGCCGCTGGGCCAATGCCATTCCCGGCTACAGCGACGGCTCCTGGGGGCCGGCGCCGGTGCGCAGCTATCCGGCGGAGGCCTTCGGTACCTACGACCTGGTCGGCAACGTCAGCGAATGGGTGCTCGACTGCTGGCACGACAGCTACCGGCGCGCACCGCGCGACGGCACGGCCTGGGTAAATCCCGGCTGCAGCGACCGGGTGATCCGCGGCGCGTCCTGGGCGAGTTCGCTTGATCGCGCGCGTTCGGCCTACCGCCAGTCCACGCCGGCCGACACCACCAATGCGCGACTTGGTTTCCGGGTGGTGCGCGAGCTCTAGCCTGCGTCCGGCGGGGCGGTGTTCAACGCGTACGCGGCTTGGTGCCGCGCGGCGTCTTTCGCGTCGGTGTGCTGCCGGTGCCCGAGCCCAGGCCCTGCTGGAACGAGCGCCAGAGGTCGAGGTTGCGTTCGGCCAGCTGGTTGAGAAGCGCCCAGGGCGCCTGGCCGACCAGGTTGCCGATCTGGCCGCGGATGTTCTGCTGCTGTTCCAGGAAGAACTGCAGGCTGCGCTCGAGGAAGTTGCCGAGGTGGCCCTGCATCGAATCACCGCGGAAGCGGATGACCTGGGTCAGGAGTTCGGTGGTGAAGATCGGCTGCCCGTGTTCCTCGTGTTCGGCGATGATCTGCATCAGCACCGGCCGGGTGATGTCGTTGCCGCTGCGTGCGTCGCGCACCACGAAAGCCTCGCCGTCGACGATCAGCTGGCGCACGTCTTCGAGCGTGACGTAGCTGGAGATCTCGGTGTCGTACAGGCGGCGGTTCGGGTACTTCTTGATGATGCGGACATGCGACATGCAGGGCACCGGAAGATCGCGACGACGGGCGGGTTCCGGAGCATCCCGCAGGCTTGGGCGTGATGCAAGCCGGCGGTGCGGCCTTCACTAGCCCTGCACGGCGGCGCGGTTGCCTTCAGGCGTAATGCGTCGGGCATCGAAGCTACGCAGGGCCGCTTCCAGCAGCCGCGCCGGCGGTCCGGATGCAGGCAGGCAGCGCGCCTCCTGGCCCAGGAAGCCCCAGGCGGCGCGCAGCGCCGGCGTCGGGTCGGCGTCGTCAACCGGGAGGGACGCCAGCGACTTGCCGAGCTTGCGGCCATCGGCGTCGCGAACCAGCGGCAGGTGCGCATAGGTCGGCGTTGGCAGCCCGAGGCGCCGCTGAAGGTGGATCTGCCGCGGAGTGGAGTCGAGCAGGTCGGCGCCGCGCACGATGTCGGTGATGCCCTGGGCGGCGTCGTCCACCACCACCGCCAGCTGGTAGGCCCAGTAGCCGTCGGCGCGCCGCAGCACCACGTCGCCGACGTCCCGGCCCAGGTCCTGGGTGAATTCGCCCTGGATGCGGTCGTGGAAGGCCAGCCGGCCTTCCGGAACGCGCAGCCGGATCGCCGGCTCGCGGCCAGGGCGCGGTCCGCCGAGGCAGCGGCGGTGCACGCCGCCGGCGGCTTCGAGTTCACTACGGCTGCAGTGGCAGGCGAAGGCATCGCCCGAGGCCAGCAGGGTGTCGAGCGCCGCGGCATAGGCTTCGCCGCGCGCGGACTGGAACCAGGGCGCCTCGTCCGGCACCAGGCCGAACGCGGCGAGGGTTGCGAGCTGTCGTCCGGCGGCGCCCGGAACTTCACGCGGCGGGTCGAGGTCTTCGATGCGGACCAGCCAACGGCCCCCGGCCTGGCGCGCGAACAGCCAGCTGCCCAGGGCCGCCACCAGCGAGCCGAAATGCAGCGGCCCGGTCGGCGAGGGGGCGAAGCGGCCGCGATAGGCGGGGTTGGTGGTCATCACCACTTGAATTTAACCATCACTGCGTACATTTAACCCCAGAACGGCGGCGCGGCCGCCACCCCCACGAGAGAAGCCCCCATGTTCAAGCGCGTCGCCCTGTTCCTTGCCACCAACCTCGCGGTGCTGGTCCTGCTGGGCATCGTGATGAGCGTGCTGCAGAACGTCTTCGGCATCAGCCTGGGCAACAACGGCGCCCTGCTGGTCTTCGCCGCCGTGTTCGGGTTCGGCGGCGCGTTCATTTCGCTGGCCATCTCAAAGTGGATGGCCAAGCGCACCACGGGCCTGCACCTGATCACCGAGCCGCGCAACGAAGGCGAGGCCTGGCTGCTGGCCACCGTGAAGCGGCAGGCGCAGGCCGCCGGCATCGCGATGCCGGAAGTGGGCATTTACGACGCACCCGAGATCAACGCCTTCGCCACCGGCCCGAGCCGCAACAATTCGCTGGTGGCGGTGTCCACCGGCCTGCTGCGGGCGATGAGCCGCGACGAGGCCGAGGCCGTGCTGGCCCACGAGGTCAGCCATGTCGCCAACGGCGACATGGTCACGATGGCGCTGATCCAGGGCGTGCTCAACACCTTCGTGATCTTCCTGTCGCGCATCGTCGGCCGGGTCATCGACGCCGCGCTCAGCGGCAACCGCGACGGCGGCACCGGGCCGTTCTACTTCATCACGGTGATCGTGCTGGACATCATCTTCGGCATGCTCGCCTCGGTGGTCGCGATGTGGTTCAGCCGCTGGCGCGAGTTCCGCGCCGACGAAGGCGGTGCCCGCCTGGCCGGCCGCGAGAAGATGATCGCGGCGCTCGAGCGCCTGTCGCAGACCTACGGCGAATCCACGCTGCCCAAGGAAGTGCGCGCCTTCGGCATTTCAGGAGCCGTCGGCCACGGCCTGCGCAAGCTGTTCATGACCCACCCGCCGCTGGCAGAGCGCATCAAGGCCCTTCGCGACATGCCGGCTACGCTGTAGCCGGCGGCGTCGCCCCGGGCGCGGGGCTCAGCCGAAGTCGTAGTTCATCTGCGGGCCGGGCGCGGCCAGGAAATTGCCTTCGACGAAGTCGACGCCCATGCCGAACAGCACGCTCATGGTGCTGGCGTCCGAGACGAACTCGGCGAGCGCAAGCTTGCCGGCCTCGTGGGCCTTGTGGACGATGTCGCGCACCTGCTTCTGCACGTCCGGGTTCTTGCCCAGCTCGGTGATGAAGCTGCGGTCGATCTTCAGGATGGCCGGGTCGAAATGGGTGAGCATCTGGAACGAGTTCAGGCCGGTGCCGAACTGTTCCAGCGCGACCCGGCAGCCCACGGCCGACACCGCCTTCTGGAAGGACTGCAGCGACTTGAGGTGGGTGAAAACCTTCGATTCCGGGATCTGCAGCACCAGCCGCTCGCCGGCCACGCGGTGGGCCTTGAGCTGTTCGGCGATGTGGTTTTCCAGGCCGCCCTCGACCAGCGAGGCCGGGGTGATCTTGACGAAAAGGTTGGTGACCTTGCCGGCCTGGGCACGTTCGGCGATGACGCCGATGGCATGGGTGATCACCCAGCGGTCGATGTCGTCGAGCAGGCCGTGCTCCTCGGCGATGGCCAGGTAGGTCATCGGCGGGATCACTTCGCCGCCCTGGCCCTTCATGCGCAGGTAGACGTCGTAGTTCTCTTCCTCGGCGCCGGTCAGGCTGATGATCGGCTGGTAGTGCAGGACGAACTGGTCGTTGGCCAGGGCTTCGCGGATGCGCTGCACCCAGGCCTGGATGCGCTCTTCCTCGGCGCGGTCGCGCGCGGCCGGGTCGAAGATCTCGATGCGGTTGCCACCCATGCCTTCGCAGGCGGCCAGGCACTGGCTGGACTTGGCCATCACCTGGGTCACCGAGGCGATGCGCTCGCCGATCTGCACGCCGCCGATGCTGACGCTGAGGTTCACCGAACGTTCGCCCAGCTCGAGTATGTGGTCCTTGAAGGCTTCGCGGATGCGGTCGGCCTGGGCCTGGCTCTGGGTGTGGTCGTGCGCCTGGCACAGCACCGCGAACCCGTGGTCGCTCATGCGCGCCACGAGGGTCTCCGGGTCGAGGGCGCCCTTGAGGCGTTCGGCCACGCCCTTGATCAGGTCGTCGGCCGATGCCAGGCCGATCTCGGCCAGCAGGTTCTCGTAGTGGTCCGGCTCCATCAGCAGCAGTGCCTGCTTGTCCTTGCCCTCGGTGGCGCGCATCACCGCGGCCTCGAGTTCGGTCATGAAGTGCTGGCGGTTGAACAGGCCGGTCAGCGAGTCGCGCTGGCGCAGCGAATCGAGCTCGGCGGCCATGTCCGCGTCGACCGTCTGCTGGCGGAAGACGATCTGCAGGCAGCTCTCGCCTTCGTAGGTGGCCGGGGTGAATTCCATCACCGCATCGAAGGTGCTGCCGTCGGTGCGCTGGGCCTGCAGCTCGAGCTGGCGCGGCGGCGCCTCGCCCTTGCTCATCTTCTTCAGGACCTGGCGGAAATTGTCGGCGTGCTGGGGCGCGATCAGGTCGAGCACCGTCAGGCCTTCGATTTCCTCGAAGTCCTCGAAGCCGAACATCTCCAGGTAGGCGTCGTTGGCCCGGATGTGCATGCCCTCGTGCACGTAGGCAATCGGGTCGCGCGAGGAGGCGATCAGCGCGTCGCAGCGGCGCTCGGTTTCGCGCAGGGCGGCTTCGAGGTGGCGAAGTCCGCGCCGGGCCTGCAGCGCGGAGAATTCGGAGCGGACGACGGCCTGCATGTGTTCGGCGCGGCCGCGGATGGCGACGTCGCGGGTGCCCGCGGCCAGCGCCGCCAGCGCCACTTTTTCATCGAGCGTGGTGACCGAGGCGATCACCGGGATGTCCTTGCCGGTGGCCGTGACGCGCTCGAGCACCGTGGCCAGCGGCAGGTAGTCGGCCTCGAAGGCAGCGACGACGATGTCGATGCTCTGCTTGCCGAGCAATTCGACGAGTTCGTCCTCGGATTCCGGGCGCTGCGGACGCACCGCCATGCCGCCGTTGCGCAGGTGGCTGATGATTTGTTCGGCGTCGTCCAGGCGGTCTTCGACCAGGAGCAAACGGATCACGGCATCCTGCTGTGCCATCCAGGGGCACTCCTTTACGCATCAATGGCTTGCACGGGGGGATTGAGACAATACCAGAATGCCGGCGGAGGCAACATCCTGTCCCAATGGACGGGTCGAACGCTTACAAGGGGGTCTTGGCGGGAGCGCCGGCGACCTCGCGCACAAGCCGTGGCACGAGATAGCCGGGCAGGCTGGCGGCCAGTTCCCCGTGCAGGAACCGGGCCCGCTCGTCGGGGACCTCGAAATGGGCCGTGCCCGCGACGCGGTCGAGCTGGTGCAGGTAGTAGGGCAGGGTGCCGGCGGCAAACAGGCGTTCGGACAGGTCGGCCAGGGCCGGGAGCGAATCGTTGACCCCGCGCAGCAGCACCGCCTGGTTGAGCAGGTGCACTCCCGCGCCGCGCAGTCGGGCCAGGGCCGCGGCGACCGCTTCGTCGATCTCGTTGCCATGGTTGGCGTGCACGACCATCACCACCGGCCAGGGCAGACTGGCCAGCCAGGCCAGCAGTTCTTCGTCGACGCGTTCAGGCAGGACCACCGGCAAGCGGGTATGCAGGCGCAGGCGGCGCACGTGCG
Organism: Arenimonas sp.; assembly: GCF_041919775.1. Taxonomy (GTDB): domain Bacteria; phylum Pseudomonadota; class Gammaproteobacteria; order Xanthomonadales; family Xanthomonadaceae; genus Arenimonas. The sequence continues at coordinate 55,258 of NZ_JAYRTE010000010.1, forward strand.
GCAGGCCGGCAAGGGCCCGGGTGAACTCGGCGAGCTTGGCCGTCGACAGCGACAGCGGGTCGCCTCCCGACAGCAACACTTCGCTGACGCTGGTGTCCGCCGCGAGGTAGTCCAGGGCTTCGCGCCAGCCCCCCGCGGCGGCGGTCTGTTCGGCGTAGGGGTAGTGCCTGCGGAAGCAGTAGCGGCAATGCACGGCGCAGCTGCCGGTGGCCACCAGCAGCACCCGGCCGCGGTATTTGTGGATGACCCCGGTGCCGCCGCTGGCGGCCAGGTCGCCGACCGCGTCCGTCCCGAACCCCGGCAAGACCCGGTCCTCGTCGTCCAGGGGCAGGACCTGGCGCAGCAGGGGGTCGTGGGGGTCGCCGCGGCGCATCCTGTCGACGAAGCCACGCGGCACCCGCAGCGGGAAGCCGGTCATCGCTCCGGGCGACAGGCGCCCGGCCAGCTCCGGCAGCCCCAGCAGGCCAAGCAGTTCGGCCGGGTCGCGGATCGCATCGCGCCACAGCTGCTGCCACCGCGCGGACGGGGCCGGCGGGACGGGCTGCAGGGCAGGGGCAGGGGCAGGTATCATATTCGGCTTCACCCATTGTAACCGGGACACCCAGGAGCAACGCATGGCCAGCTATGGCATGAACGACGTCAAGAACGGCATGAAGATCATCGTCAACGGCGAGCCGTGCGTGATCACCGACACCGAGTACGTCAAGCCGGGCAAGGGCCAGGCCTTCACCCGCATCAAGTACCGCTTCATCAAGTCTGGCCGCACGGTCGAGCTGACCATGAAGGCCACCGACAGCCTCGAGGCCGCCGACGTGGTCGATACCGACATGCGCTTCCTGTACGCGGACGGCGAGTTCTGGCACTTCATGGACCCCGACACCTTCGAGCAGGTGCAGTGCGACGAAGCCGGCATCGGCGAGACGAAGAACTACCTCAAGGGCGAGGAAGACTGCGTGGTCACGCTGTGGAACGGCACGCCGATTTCCGTGCAGGCGCCGAACTTCGTCGAGCTCAAGATCGTCGAGACCGACCCGGGCGTGCGCGGCGACACCTCGGGCGGCGGCGGCAAGCCGGCCAAGCTCGAGACCGGCGCCGTGGTCCGCGTGCCGCTGTTCGTCAACCAGGACGAAGTCATCAAGGTCGACACCCGCTCCGGCGAATACGTCTCCCGGGTGAAGTGACCGGATGACCACGAGCACCGCCCCGCAGGCCTGCGACCTGCTGATCGAAGCCGGCTGGGTGGTCCCGGTCGAGCCCGCCGGCGTGGTGCTTGAAGACCACGCCGTCGCCATCCGCGACGGCCGCATCCTGGCCGTGCTGCCGCGCGAGCAGGCGCGGGCACGATTCAGCGCCGCCGAGGTGGTGTCACGGCCCGAGGCCGCGCTGATCCCGGGCCTGGTCAACAGCCACTGCCACAATCCGATGACGCTGCTGCGCGGCGTCGCCGACGACCTGCCGCTGATGACCTGGCTGCAGGAGCACATCTGGCCGGTGGAAGGGCAGGTGATCGGCCCCGAGTTCGTCGCCGACGGCATCGAACTGGCCGTGGCCGAGATGCTGCGCGGCGGCACCACCGCCTGCGCCGAGAACTACTTCTTCCCGGACGTGCAGGCCAGCACCTACTCGCGCCTGGGCTTCCGCGCCCTGGTCGGCCTGCCGGTCATCGATTTCCCGACCGCCTGGGCCCGCACCCAGGACGAATATTTCGACAAGGGCCTGGAAGTGCACGACAACTGGCGGCGCGACCCGTTGGTGTCGCTGTGTTTCGTGCCGCATGCGCCGTACACCGTCAACGATGCGGCCTTCGAACGCATCCGCATGCTGGCCGACCAGCTCGACCTGGTCGTGCACTGCCATATCCACGAGGCCGCGCAAGAGAACATCGACGCGATGAAGGCGCACGGCATGCGCCAGCTGGCCCGCCTCGACCGCCTGGGCCTGGTCAACGACCGGCTGATGGCCGTGCACATGACCGACCTCACCGACGCCGAGATCGCGCTGTGCGCCGAGCGCGGCGTGTCGGTGGTGCACTGCCCGGAATCGAACCTCAAGCTGGCTTCGGGCTTCTGCCCGGTGGCGAAGCTGCAGAAGGCGGGCGTGAACCTCGGCATCGCCACCGACGGCTGCGCCAGCAACAACGACCTGGACATGTTCGGCGAGATGCGCACCGCGGCGCTGCTGGCCAAGGGCGTGTCCGGCGATGCCTCGGCGCTGGACGCCGCCAGCGCGCTGCGCGCGGCCACGCTCGGCAGCGCCCGCGCGATGGGCCTGGGCGACAGCATCGGTTCGATCGAACCGGGCAAGCTGGCCGACCTGGCCTGCGTCGACCTGTCGCCGCTGGAAACCCAGCCGCTGCACAACGTGATTTCGCAGCTGGTCTACGCCGCCGGCCGCCAACAGGTGTCCGACGTCTGGATCGCTGGCAAGGCGCGCCTGGCCGGCGGCAAGCTGCTGGACCTGGACACCGACGCCATCCGCGCCAAGGCCCGGCGCTGGCGCGAGCGCATCGCCGGCCTGCGGGGTGGCGCATGAACACCGCGGGCGCCAACGTTTCCCAGGCCGAAATCGACAAGTTCGGCGCGCTGGCACGCCGCTGGTGGGATCCGCAGGGTCCGCAGCGGCCGCTGCACGAACTCAACCCGGCGCGCCTGGGTTACGTCGAAAAGCAGGTTCCGCTGGCCGGCGCCCGCGTGCTGGATGTCGGCTGCGGCGGCGGCCTGCTCAGCGAAGCGATGGCAGCCCATGGCGCGCAGGTAACGGCGCTCGACCTCGCGCCCGGGCTGATTGAAGTCGCCCGCCTGCACCTGCTCGAATCCGGCCTGCAGGTCGACTACCGCCTGCAGTCGGTGGAGTCGCTGGCCGATGAAATGCCCGGCAGCTTCGATGCGATCACCTGCATGGAGATGCTCGAACACGTGCCCGACCCGGGCTCGGTGCTGCGCGCCTGCGCAAAGCTGCTCAGGCCCGGCGGCGTGCTGCTGCTGTCGACGCTCAACCGCACGCCGGCCGCGTTCGCGCTGGCCATCGTCGGCGCCGAGTACGTGGCCCGGCTGCTGCCGCGCGGCACCCACGACTACAAGCAGTTCATCAAGCCATCCGAACTCGGCGCATGGCTGCGCGCCGCCGGCCTGTCGCTGCAGGACGTCTCCGGCCTGGCCTACGACCCGGTGCGCCGCAAGGCCTGGGTGGGCGGGCCGACCGCGGTGAACTACCTTGCCAGCGCGGTGAAACCCGGATGAGCAAGACGCCGGCGGTCGTGCTGTTCGACCTCGACGGCACCCTGGTGGACAGCGCCCCGGACCTGGCGATGGCCGCCAACCGGGTGCTGGCCGACCACGGCCGCCCGCCGGTGGCCTACGAACGCCTGCGCCAGGTCGTTTCCAAGGGCGGCCGGGCGATGCTGGCGGTGACCTTCCCGGACCTGACTGACGAGCAGCGCGAACCGCTGCTGCCGGTGTTCCTGCGTTATTACGGTGAAGCGCTGGCGGTGCACAGCACGCTCTTCGATGGCGTCGATGCCTTGCTCGCGGCGCTCGACGCGCGCGGCCTGCGCTGGGGCATCGTCACCAACAAGCCCGAGGGCCTGGCCCGCGGCGTGGTCGAAGGCTTCGGCTGGCGCCAGCGCTGCGCGGTGCTGGTCGGCGGCGATACGCTGCCCACGCGCAAGCCCGACCCGGCGCCGCTGCTGCACGCCTGCCGCCAGTTGGGCGTGACGCCCGGTGACGTCCTGTACGTCGGCGACGACCTGCGCGACGTGCAGGCCGCGAACGCCGCCGGCATGCCCTGCGTGGCGGCGCTGTGGGGCTATCGCGAGGATGGCGACGATCCGATGCGCTGGCAGGCCGCGTTCGTCGCCGCCCATGCCAGCGAGGTGCTGGAGCACCTGCCGTGAGCGCGCCGCGCGGTGAGGCCATCGAACACTTCGTGGCGAAGTGGCAGCGGCGTGAGCCCGAGATGGCGCAGGCCGAGGTGTTCTGCCCGCCCGCGCTGCGCCCCCGCTACCGCGCCTGGGGCAGCCTGCTGCATGAACTGCGCGAGTCGGCGTTCGAACTGAGCGACCCGCGCGTGGCCGAGGTCAAGACCCAGTGGTGGGCCGAAGAGTTGCTGGGTCTGGCCGAGGGACGCAGTCGCCACCCGGTCACCGCGCCGCTGGCCGGCGTGCCCGCGAACTGGCCTGCACTCGTGCATGCGCTGGTGGCGCTGCCGGCGTCCGACGCCCGGCCCGGCGACACCGGCGCCGCGCTGGCACGTTTCGGCGCCCTGGCCGCCGCCATCGCCGATACCGAAGCCCGCCTGTTCGAACACCCCGCGGGCGGGCGGGATGCCGACGCCGTCGCCGTGCACCTGCTGCTGCACCGCCTGCCCGAAGGCCTGGCCGCCGACGACCAGGCCGGGCTGCCGATGAACCTGCTGGCGCGGCACGGCCTGACCGCCGCCCAGGTGGCGGCCGGGCAGGGCGACCCGCTGCTTCGCGACTGGGCCACCGCGCTGCTGGCGGCGCTGCCGCTGCCGGCCAGCCATCCGGGCCTGTATCGCCGGCTGCGCGCCGGCTTCGACCGGGCCCGCCTGGCGCGCCTGGCCGCGGGGCGCGGTTTCGATCCGCCTGGCCCCTTCGTCACCCTGCTGCGCGCCTGGCGCCTCGCGCGGCGGGCCTGAAATGCAACGTTGCGTCTTTCGTGCCCGATAGGCCCCGCAACTTGACGTAGCCTGCACCGCACCCCACCTAGCTTGTCTGCGACACCGATAAGGAGAGCCACCTTGGCCCCGAGCAATCTCGAGAACACCGCCCGCGTCCTGCCCGACGTGGCCAATCAACCCCGCGTCGCCCTCGCCGGCGCGCTGGACTGGGTGGGCATGGGCGAGATCGAGATGCCGGTCAGCCTGGCCGGCGAGAACGGGCGCCAGGCCACCGCCGCGGCGCGCGTCAATGCCTTCGTGAACCTGGCCCAGCCCGACGTGCGCGGCATCCACATGTCGCGGCTGTACCTGCACGTGGACAAGATGCTTTCCAGCGAACCGGCGACGCCGGCCTCGCTGCGCCGCCTGCTTAAGGATTTCCTCGATTCGCACGCCGGCCTGTCCGACCGGGCGATGGTCAGCCTGCGCTTCGAACACATGGTGCGCCGCCAGGCGCTCGCCAGCGACAACAGCGGCTGGAAGGCCTACCCGGTGACGATCACCGCGGTGATGGACCGCGGCCACTTCGCGCTGGAGCTGGGCCTGTCGGTGGCGTACTCGAGCACCTGCCCGTGTTCGGCGGCGCTGGCCCGCCAGCTGATCCAGGAGCAGTTCGAAGCCGATTTCGCCGCCGGCAAGCCGGTCGAGCGCGAGGCCGTGCTGGCCTGGCTGGGCACCGAACAGGGCATCCGCGCCACGCCGCACAGCCAGCGCAGCCATGCCGAGGTGAAGCTGCGCCTGGTGCCCTCGTTCCAGGACTTCCCGATCATCGAGGTGATCGACCGCATCGAAGCCGCGCTCAAGACCCCGGTGCAGACGGCGGTCAAGCGCGTGGACGAACAGGCCTTCGCGCTGCTCAACGGCCAGAACCTGATGTTCTGCGAAGACGCCGCGCGGCGCATCAAGTCGGCGCTGCAGGACGACGAGCGCATCAGCGACTTCTGGCTGCGCGCCTCGCACCTGGAAAGCCTGCACCCGCACGATGCGGTCGCGGTGGCCACCAAGGGCGTGGCCGGCGGTTATTCGGCGCTGCCCGAGGGCCTGGCGCCGCGCTGAGGCAGCGCCGCCCCTTCCCGGGAATCCCTGCCGCTAGCCGCAGTCGAGGCCGGCCGTCCGCCCCAGGCGTTCGAGGTTGAGCACCTGGGTGCCGTCGGTGCCGTCGAGTTCGGCGACAGCGGTTTCGCAGTTGACGAAGGTGATCCGCGCCTGGCCCCAGGTCGGGCGCTGGATCGCGCCCGGGTCGAGGCCGTTGAAGCGCCCGCCCACGGTTTCGTACATCTCGAAAACCACCTCTTGGTTGAAGTCCCAGGCACCGTCGCGCTGGCCGACCAGGAAGAAGTTGCTGCCGTCGTCGTGGTGGCCGTAGAAGAACACCAGCGCGGTGTTGCCGTTGATCCAGTGCAGCTCGAAGCCCTGGCCGGACGTGGCCGGCTCGAACCAGGCGCCGATCAGGCCGCGCATGTCGCCGATCGCCTGGGTAGTGCTGCCGACCCGGAAGTCATGGCGCTTGGTTTCGCCTTCGAAGCTGGCCTCGAAGGTCCACAGGCCGTGTGGCGCATCGGCCGGGATCGTGTTGTTCCAGTACCAGTAACTGGCGTTGTAGAACGGCGGCGCGCCGGCGTCGGCGGAATCGAAGCTCCAGGACTGGAACACGCTGCGGTCGGGCCGCAGCACCCGCAGCTGCGTCACCTGTCCGCGACCCTGGTCGCGGTAGGCGGCCATCAGGGTGATCGGGTCGCCCGGCTGGAAATGATCCTTGTAGCGCGGGGTGTCCGTGCCCGGCTGCGTGATCGCGCCGTTCGGACAGGTGGCCAGCTGCGGCGCCGCGCTGTGCGTGGACACCTGGTTCAGCGCTGAATCCCGGTAGGGACGCTGGCTGGCCCAGGCGGTCGGCGCGGCGTTGCAGGCGCCGGTGTGCGGTTCGATCACGGCGGCACCGGCCGTTTCGTTGGCGCGCAGCTCCAGGTGCAGGTGCGGGCCCGTCGAGATGCCCGAGCTGCCGACCTTGCCCAGGGCTTCGCCGGCGGCGATGGCGCTGCCGATCGGACGCGTGGTCACCGACCCCTGCTTGAGGTGCAGGTAGCGCGCCACGGTGCCGTCGCCGTGGCGGATGACCACGTAGTTGGGGGTGTCGGGCGCGTTCATCGAGCACGAGCGGTCGTTGTTGCCGTCGCCGCGCGCCACCAGGATGCCGGGCGCCACGGCCAGCACGTCGACCGCGCCCTGGTCCATCAGCTGCCAGCCGAAGGGCCAGGTGAAGTAGTCGATGCCGCGGTGGTTGTAGCCGCCGGCGGTGTCGTAGCTGCGGGTGCCGCAGCTGAAGTCGCGGACCTGGTTGGGAAAGGCCGGCTCGAGGTCGACGAAATTCGAGATGCCGTGCAGGTCGGTGCCGGCGCCGTCCACCGGGCCCAGCGGCCAGCCAAGGCCGGACACCTTCGGCGTGCCCGCCGGCAGCCGGCCCTGCTTCTGCAGCATCGCCATGTTCGCCTGCACTTCTTCGGCGAGGCGCTGGTCGAGGGCCGGCGAGACGTGGTCGGCGTGTTCGCTGCCCTGCACGGCATGGCCGCCGTCGGGTCGGATCGCGTGCGCCGGCAGCGCAAGGCCCAGGGCGATCAGCAGGCCCAGGGCGGTCCGGGCGGGCAGGTTGGCAGGCACTCGTTGCATCGTTGCTCTCCGGTGGAATCTGCGCCCGCAGCATGCCAGCGGCGGGGCGCGGTTGCAGCCTCAGTGGCAGTCCAGTCCGTCGGTGCGGCCAAGGCGTTCGAGGCTGAGTACCTGGCTGCCGTCCGCGCCGTCGAGTTCGGCGACGGCGGTTTCGCAGTTGACGAAGGTGATCCGCGCCTGGCCCCAGGTCGGGCGCTGGATTGCGCCCGGGTCGAGGCCGTTGAAGCGTCCGCCCACGGTTTCGTACATCTCGAAAACCACCTCCTGGTTGAAGTCCCAGGCGCCGTCGCGCTGGCCGACCAGGAAGAAGTTGCTGCCGTCGTCGTGGTGGCCGTAGAAGAACACCAGCGCGGTCGTGTCGTTGATCCACTGCAGCTCCAGGCCCTGGCCGGCGGTGGCCGGATCGAACCAGGCGCCGATCAGGCCGCGCATGTCGCCGATCGCCTGCGTGCTGTCGCCAACCCGGAAGGCATGCCGCAGGGTCTTGCCGGCGAAGCTGGCCTCGTAGGTCCACAGTCCGTGCGCGGCGTCGGCCGGCAGCGCATGCGTCCAGAGCCAGTAGCCGGCCACGACGTGCTGGCTGGTCACCTCGGGGTCGTCCGCGCTGTCGAACTGCCAGTCGCGGAACACCTGCCCCCTGGCATCGATCACGCGGAAGCGGCTGGCCTCGCCGCGCGGCAGGTCGCGGTAGGCCGCCAGGAAGGTCACGGCCTGGCCGCCGAGGAACTGGTCGCGGAAATGCGGGGTCTCGACGGTGTCCGGGCAGGTCGGGAAGGTCGGCTCCGCCGAATGCGTGGAAATGCGGGTGAGCAGCGGTTCGCGGTAGGGGCGCTGGCTGGCCCAGCCGAGGCTGCCGGTATTGCAGGCGCCCTGGTGGGCTTCGATCACCGGCGCATTGACGTGGTTGCTTGCACGCAGTTCGAAATGCAGGTGGGGCATGCGGGAAATGCCCGAGCTGCCGACCTTGCCGATCACCTCGCCGGCGGCGATGGCGCTGCCGATCGGACGCGTGGTGACCGAGCCGCGCTTCATGTGCAGGTAGCGGGCGATGCTGCCGTCGGCGTGCAGCACGATGGCGTAGTTGGCGTCATCCGGGCCGTTCCAGTCGCAGGAGCGGTCGTGCGCGCCGTCGCGGGTCTCGATCAGCACGCCGGGTGCGGCTGCGCGGATGTCCACGGGCGCCGCGTCCATCAGGTGCCAGGGGAAGGGCCAGGGCAGGTAGTCGATGCCGCGGTGGTTGTAGCCGGCGGCGGTGTCGTAGCTGCGGGTGCCGCAGGTGTAGTCCCTGACCCGGTTGGGAAAGGCGGGATCCAGGTCGACGAAGCCCGTGGTTGCATGCCATTCCGCACCGGGCCCCGCGCCTGGCCCCATCGGCCAGGCCAGGGCCGGAACCGCGCTCTTTGCGGCAGGCGGGAGCCGACCCTCGCGGCGGAGCGCGTCGATGTTGCGATCCACGGCTTCCACCAGGCGGCGGTCGAACTCCGGAGACACCTGGTCGGCGGCGGCCGGGTGTTCGAGCACCACGCGACCCTGGGGCGCAGCGGCAGCGGCGGGCAGGCAAAGCACCAGTAAAAGGCCGGCCAGCATGCCGCGGGCGGGCAGGGAGCCGAGGGCGGCGCTCATGGCGCCGGCCACTTTGCCAGTACCGCCCGCGGATCGACGCGCACGCCGAACCAGTTCATGCCCCAGTGCATGTGCGGCCCGGTGGCGCGGCCGGTGGCACCGACCTGGCCGATCACCTGGCCGGCCTCGACCCGGTCGCCCACGGCAACGTCAAGCTTGCTCAGGTGCAGGAAATTGGAGCTGACCCCGTGCCCGTGGTCGAGCAGCACGGTGCCTCCCGTGAGGTACAGGCCCGGGTCGGCGAACGTCACCACGCCGGCCGCGGGCGCGCGGATCGGCGTGCCGGTCGGGGCGGCGACGTCCAGGCCCGAATGCGGCGAGCGCGGCGTCCCGTTGTAGATGCGCTGGCTTCCGTAGACGCCGCTGATGCGGCCCTGCAGGGGCCAGCGGAAGCCTTCGGCGAAGTCGCTGCGGCCGTCGTCGCGCTCCCGGGCGGCCACCACCTTCGCCTGTTCGCGGGCGATGCGGGCGGCGATGGCGGGATCGGGCGTGACCGTCTGCTGCGGCACGCCGTCGACGCGCTCGATCTTCCATTCGCGGCCGGCCACCGGCCGCATCACGGTCTCCAGGCGTCCGTCGGGCAGCTTCACCAGCAGGCTGACCGGCCCGGCCTCGTCGCGGCCCAGGCCAAACACGAACCGGCCCTGCCCGTCCACGCGCAGGCTGCGGTCGCCGTAGACCACTTCGCTGCCGGGCTGGGTGCGGCCGACGACGAGATCGCCCTGGGCGAGGTGGTCGGGCAGGTGCACGGATTCGCCGGCCGAGGCGCCTGCCAGCAGCGGCAGCAGCAGGTTCCAGATCACCGCGGGCACCCTGCGGGCCTGGCGGGGGAAGCGGGCAGGGGCGGCAGGAGGCTCATTCGGGTCCTTTTTTGTTCCAGGTTTCAGGCACGGGGTCGGGCCCGCCGGGGTGCAGGGGGTGGCACTTGCCGATGCGCTTGGCGCCCAGCCAGCTGCCGCGCAGCACGCCGAAGCGTTCGATCGCCTCCATCGTGTAGCTCGAGCAGCTGGGATAAAAACGGCAGCGCTGGCCGAGAAGGGGGCTGATGGCCACTTTGTAGCCGCGCAGGAGGAGGAGGACGGGTTTTTTCACTGATTGCGCCGGCGGGGCCGTCGGCATAAGGTTGCCGCTGGAGAAGGACTAGGCTATAACACGCCGCCTTCGAGCCTCAAGGAAAGAGAGGAATCGCCCTAGTGGCCGTCAAGAAAACCATCAAGAAGGCCGGCAAGCCGGCCGCCAAGAAGCCCGCCAAGGCGGCCAAATCCGCAAAGCCCGCCAGGAAGCCGGCGGCAAAGGCCAAAGCGCCTGCGAAACCCGTGAAAAAGACCGCCAAGCCGGCTGCGAAGCCGGTCCGGAAGGCGGCTGCCAAGCCGTCTCCGGTCAAGAAGGCGGTCGCCAAGGTGGCCAAGAAGGCTGTCAAGGCGGTCAAGAAAGTCGTCAAGGCCGTCAAGCCGGCGGCCAAGGCGGTGAAGAAGGCAGCGCCCAAGGCGTCGGCCAAGCCGGCTGCGAAGGCGGTGCCCAAAGCGGCTGCGAAGCCGGCGGCCAAACCTGCGCCGAAGCCTGCACCGAAGCCGGTCGCCAAGGCGGCCAAGCCGGTCACCAAGGCCGCTCCGGCGCCTGCGCCGGTGGCCAGGCCGGCGGTCAAGCGCAGCGGCGGCGTCGTGGCGGGTTACGTCAAGCCGGCGACCCCGCGTCCCGAGCGCATCAAGCCGGCGACGGCGCGCACCGTGCGGGTGGACCTGCCGGCGGGCTACAAGCCCAGCGCGAAAGAGGAATACATGGGTCCGATGCACCTGGAATACTTCCGCCAGCGCCTGCTGCAGTGGAAGGACGACCTGGTCGAGGAGTCCAAGCAGACCATCGAGAACCTCAAGGAAGAGGTGCGCGACGTCGGCGACGAAGCCGAGCGCGCCAGCCGCGAGTCCGAAAACAGCCTGGAACTGCGCACCCGCGACCGCTACCGCAAGCTGATCAGCAAGATCGACAGCACGCTCAAGCGCATCGAGGACGGCAGCTACGGTTACTGCGTGGACACCGGCGAGGAAATCGGCCTCGAGCGCCTCGAAGCCCGCCTCACCGCGGAACGCACCATCGACGCGCAGGAACGCTGGGAACATCGCCAGAAGCAGATGGGCGAATAAACCCCGGTAACGTCGTTCATGAAAAAGCCCCGGGAAACCGGGGCTTTTTTTGTTCACCGTGGGAGGGACTTCAGTCCGGAAAAGCTTCGGGACTGAAGTCCCTCCCACAGCTTCAGTCGTAGAAGCGCCAGTCGGCGCGCAGCTCCCCGGCGGGCACTTCGCCGGACAACCGTGCGCGCACAGCGGCGACGGGCATGGGGCCGCCCATCAGGATGGCGTCGTGGAACTGGCGTTCGGTCATCTTTCCCGAAACGACAAACTCTTCGTGCAGGGCGCGGAACTGCAGGCCGCCGATCATGTAGGCAATCTGGTACAGCGGACCGTAGTCGCCGGCGAAGCTGCGGCGCACTTCGGCGCGGGCGTTTTCGCGTTCGTGCCCGACCCGTTCAACCAGCAGGTCGACGGCTTCGTCCGGCGTCATCTTGCCCAGGTGGAAACCCAGCGAGAACAGGATGCGGGCGGCGCGGTGGCTGCGCCAGAACAGCATGCCGATCTTGTCCTCGGGCGTTTTCGCGAAGCCGCGGTCCCACAGGCGGAATTCCCAGTACAGCGCCCAGCCTTCCGTCCAGAACGGCGTGTCGAACAGTTCGCGGTGGGTCTGGTAGCGCGAGTTGTAGAAGTACTGCAGGTGGTGGCCCGGGATCAGTTCGTGGTGCACCACCGCCCGCGAGAAGTGGCGGTTGTTGCCGCGCAGGGCCATCAGCTTCTTTTCGTGCGGCATGGTGTCGGTGGGGTAGGCCACCCAGACGTCCTGGCCACCGAGGAAAAACGGCGCCGTCAGCTGGTATTCCGGCGTGAGCATGGTCATGCGCCAGTCGCGCTTGGCCAGTTCGGGCACGGTGACCAGGTCGTTGGCGACCAGGTAATTGATGGCTTCGTCGGCCAGTTCGACCACCAGTTTCGGCTGGTCGCCGGGCGCCGGGTGGCGGGACTTCACCTGTTCCAGCGCAGCCTTCCAATCGGTCGCGCCCATGTCGGCGGCGGCCTTCGCCAGCTCGGCTTCGCACCAGGCAAGCTCGCGCTCGGCCAGGTCCATCAGCTGCTCGGGTGTGTACGGAATCAGCTCGTGCTGCAGGCCGGCCAGCAGCGCGTCGCGGCCGATCGGGTCGCCGATGATGGTTTCCGGGTCGCTTGCGCCGGCGAGCTTGTCGCGCAGCAGCCTGGCGTGGGCCTCGAGCTGCTTGTCCAGCGCCTCGTAGGGCTGCCGGGTCCACCAGGTGAAGTCCGGGTCGTAGCCGGCGTGGAAGCCGTGCCATTCCTTCAGGTCCGCGCGCACGCCGTCGAGCAGGCCGGCGGCGCGGTAGGCCAGGATGGGCGAGGTGCCCAGCGCCCCGGGATCGTCTTCAAGGCGCGCACCCAGCTCGGCCAGCTGCCGGCGGGTCCTGTCGAGCGTGGCGGCGCTGCTGCGGCCGTCCGGGTATTCCAGGGCGCGGCGGGCCTCGGCCAGCGCGACCAGGTCGGCGACGCCGGGCAGCAGCACGGCCGCATCGGTGAAACGGCCGCGGCGGAAGTCCAGCTGCTGCAGGCGGTAGGCGAGGTCGCGGCGAAACAGCGCGTGGTCGAGCCGGTCCTCGGCGGACAGGCCCGAAGCGTCGATTTCCGCCAGGCGCTGCTGCCAGTCGCCGTACAGGCGGCGCAGCGCGGCCTCGCGGCGGGTGCCGGCCGTGGTGTCGTGTACGCGTTCGAGGCTGGCCAGGTCGGCGCGGAAGCGGGCGACGACCGGCGCCATCACCTGCTGCTGCACCGGCATCATCGCTAGTGGCGGCGCCAGGCTGGGGCTGGCGCCCGCGAGGGCCGGGAAGGCAAGGGCGGCGGCCAGGCAGCTGGCGAGCAGGCGGCGGTGCGGCATGGAAACTCCTGGGCTCAGTCCGGCGCGTGCCGGCGGGCGGTGTCCTGGATGAACTGCAGCAGCGCGACAAGGCCGTTGCTGCGCGTCGGCGAGAGATGCTTGGAAAGGCCGATGCCGGCGATGTAGTCGGGCGTCGTCGCCAGGATTTCCGCGGCGCTCCGCCCCGAGTACACGCGCAGGGCCAGGTAGACCAGGCCCGAGACGATGCTCGAATCGCTGGTGGCCTTGAACACCAGTTCGTCCGCGCCGCCCTCGGCGACGATCCAGACCAGGGACTGGCAGCCGTGCAGGCGGTTCTCTTCGGTTTTCCACTCGTCGGGGAAGGGCGGCAGCTTGCGCCCGAGATCGATTAGGTACTGGTATCGCTCGGACCAGTCGCCGAAAAACGAAAACTCATCGACGATGGCGGCCTGGGCCTCGGCGGCGGTGGCTTCGGTCGGCTGCATCAGGCGCGCCTCCAGCGCACGCCCTGGGGCGTGTCCTCGAGCAGGATGCCTTCTTCGGCCAGTTGCCGGCGGATGCCGTCGGCGCGCACGAAGTCGCGCGAGGCCTTGGCGGCATTGCGTTCTTCGACCAGGGCCTGGATGCGGGCGTCGTCGCCGGCTTCGGTGCCGCGGTTGAACCAGGCTTCCGGCGCCTGCTGCAGCAGGCCCAGCAGCAGGCCGGCGCCGAGCAGCTCGGCCTTGAGGCTGGCGCGGGCGATCGGCGATTCGGCCTTGCGGGCTTCGCCGGCGATGCGCGACAGCTCGGCCAGGGCCGCCGGGGTGTTGAGGTCGTCGCACAGGGCCGATTCCACCGCCACCGGCACGATCGGCTCCGTCGCCGGCACGCCGGCGAGGTCGCGCAGGGTGCCGTAGAGGCGGTCAAGCGTGCGCACGCTCTGTTCGATGACCGCGTCCGACCATTCCAGCGGTTGCCGGTAATGCGCCGAAAGCAGCGCGTAGCGAAGCGCTTCCGGCGGGTGCTGGTCCAGCAGGTCGTGCACCAGCGCGACGTTGCCCAGCGACTTGGACATCTTGGCGCCGCCGAAGTTGAGCAGGCCGTTGTGCAGCCAGAATCGTGCGAACACCCTGCCGCCGTGGGCGCAGGTGGACTGCGCCACTTCGTTTTCATGGTGGGGGAACTGCAGGTCGACGCCGCCGCCGTGGATGTCGATGGTGTCGCCCAGGTGGGCTTCCGCCATCGCCGAGCATTCGATGTGCCAGCCCGGGCGGCCGACGCCCCAGGGCGAGTCCCAGCCGGGCAGGTCGGGCGTGGAAGGCTTCCAGAGCACGAAATCGCCGGGGTCGCGCTTGTAGGGCGCCACGTCCACGCGCGCGCCGGCCAGCATTTCCTCCGGGTCCCGGCCCGAGAGGCGGCCGTAGTCGGCGAAGCTGCTGACCGAGAACAAAACGTGGCCCTCGGCGGCGTAGGCGTGGCCCGAGTCGATCAGCCGCTCGATCATCGCGATGATGTGCGGGATGTGCGCGGTGGCGTGCGGGGTCAGGTCGGGGGGCTCGACGCCCAGCCGGGCCATGTCCTCGGCATAGGCCTGGGCGAAGCGGCCGGTGATTGCCGAAATCGGCACGCCCTGGTCGCGGGCTGCCTGGTTGATCTTGTCGTCGACGTCGGTGATGTTGCGGGCGTAGACCAGCCGGCCATAGCGGCGGCGCAGGAGGTTGGCGAGCACGCCGAAGACGACGGGCGGCCGGGCATTGCCGATGTGCACGTAGTTGTAGACCGTCGGCCCGCAGACATACATGGTGACCCGTTCAGGATCCTGGGGCTCGAAAACCTCCAGCTGGCGGGTCAGGGTGTTGTAGAGACGCAGTTCCATGGCGGGGCGGGCAGTCAAAGTCCGGAGTCTACCAACGGATGGCCCCCGTTTAACGAAAATCTTAGGCCAGGGTTCAGCGTCGGGATGCTTGAATCCGCGGGTCCGTCCGGAGAGTTTCCATGTCGTTTGCCCTGCGCCTGCTTCCCCTGCTGGCCCTCGCTGCCGCGCCCGCGCTGGCCCAGTACCCGTCCGAGCCTTACGAAGACGAGCAGTACGACCAGTACGAGGCCCCGTCCGTTCCCGAAAACGTGAGCTACGGCTACGCCCAGGTCCTGCGCGCGGACGAAGTCGTGGAGATCGTGCGTACGCGCACGCCGGAAGAGCGCTGCGACGGGGTTGAATACCGCCAGTCGGGCCAGACCACCGGCGGGACCGTGATTGGCGCCCTGGTGGGCGCCGCCATCGGCAACCAGGTCGGCAAGGGCAATGGCCGCAAGGCGGCCACGGTGGCCGGCGCGGTCGCCGGCGGCGCCATCGGCAACAACATCGCGCGCGAAAAGGCCGAGGCCGAGGCCCGCGGCTGCCGCATCGTCGAGGTCGAGCGCGAGGAGCGCCAGGTGGTCGGCTACGACGTCGAATACATGTACAAGGGCGAAAAGTACATGTCGCGCCTGCCCTACGACCCGGGCAACCGCCTGCGCATCCGCGTGGCGGTCACCCCGGACGAGACCGGCTACGCCCGCTGAGTTGCGGCCGCCCCGGCCCCCCGGCATACTCCCGCCCCATGACCTGCACCGCGCCCACCGCCGCCGTGATGACCTCCGCCTGGATGGCGGCGGGCATGACCTCGCGTGCGCGCCGACCGGAAGCCCAACTTTCCGCTGGGTAGCCGGGGGCGTTTGCCTGTCCGCTGATGAAAGCCCAGCCCCGTGCTGGGCTTTTTCGTTTCCGATTCCCTGATTTTCCCTTCCACCGACCGCCAGGACCCACCCCATGAAGCATTTCCTGAACACCCAGGACTGGAGCCGCGCCGAACTCGACGCGGTGCTGGCCCAGGCCGCCGCCTTCAAGCGCGGGGAGGCCGGGCGCCAGCTGGCCGGCAAGTCGATCGCGCTGGTGTTCTTCAACCCCTCGCTGCGCACGCGCACCAGCTTCGAGATCGGCGCCTTCCAGCTGGGCGGGCATGCGGTGGTGCTGCAGCCGGGCAAGGACGCCTGGCCGATCGAGTTCGAGCTCGGCACGGTGATGGACGGCGAGGCCGAGGAGCACATCGCCGAAGTCGCCCGCGTGCTGTCGCGCTACGTGGACCTGGTGGCGGTGCGCGCCTTCCCGAAGTTCCAGGACTGGTCGGTGGACCGGCAGGACAAGGTGCTGCGCAGCTTCGCCAGGTATTCGACGGTGCCGGTGATCAACCTCGAGACGATCACCCACCCCTGCCAGGAGCTGGCGCACGCGCTGGCGCTGCAGACCCACTTCGGCAGCACCGACCTGCGCGGCAAGAAGTTCGTGCTGACCTGGACCTACCACCCCAAGCCGCTGAACACGGCCGTGGCCAACTCGGCGCTGACCATCGCCACGCGCCTGGGCATGGACGTGACCCTGCTGTGTCCGACGCCCGACTACGCGCTGGACGAGCGTTACCTGGGCTGGGCCCGCGACAACGTGGCTGAAAGCGGCGGTTCGTTCCGGATGAGCCATGACATCGAGTCTGCCTACACCGGCGCCGACGTCGTGTACGCCAAGAGCTGGGGCGCGATTCCGTATTTCGGCCGCTGGGAGCAGGAAAAGCCCATCCGCGAGGCGCACAAACACTTCATCGTCGACGAGGCCAAGATGGCGATGACCAACAACGGCGTCTTCAGCCACTGCCTGCCGCTGCGTCGCAACGTGAAGGCGACCGACGCGGTGATGGATTCGCCGCAGTGCATCGCCATCGAAGAGGCCGAGAACCGGCTGCATGTGCAGAAGGCCGTGATGGCCAAGCTGGCCAACCAATAATTTCCCTGGAAACCGACATGACCGACAAACACATCGTCCTCGCCTTTTCCGGCGGCCTCGACACCAGCTTCTGCATTCCCTGGCTGCAGGAGCGCGGCTGGGCCGTGCACACCGTCTTCGCGGACACCGGCGGCGTGGATGCCGAAGAACGCGCCTACATCGAAGCCCGCGCGGCCGAGCTGGGTGCCGCCAGCCACGTCACCGTCGACGGCGGCCCTGCGATCTGGGACGGCTTCGTCAAACCCTTCGTGATGGCCGGCGAGGGCTACCAGGGCCAGTACCCGCTGCTGGTGTCGGACCGCTACCTGATCGTTGATGCGTCCCTGAAGCGCGCCGCCGAGCTGGGCACGCGCGCGATCGCCCACGGCTGCACCGGCATGGGCAACGACCAGGTGCGTTTCGACCTGGCGGTGAAGGCGGCGGGTGACTACCAGATAATCGCGCCGATCCGCGAGATCCAGAAGGAGCACACCCAGACCCGCGCCTACGAACAGGCGTACCTGGAAGAACGCGGCTTTGAAGTGCGCGCCAAGCAGAAGAGCTACACGATCAACGAGAACCTGCTGGGCGTGACGCTGTCGGGCGGCGAGATCGATCGCTGGGAAGTGCCGGGCGAGGGCGCCCGCGGCTGGTGCGCGCCGCGCGTCGAGTGGCCAGCCGAGGCCCTGCAGGTCACGGTCACGTTCAAGGACGGCGAAGCCGTAGCGCTGGACGGCGAGGCCATGCCCGGCGCAAAGCTGCTGGCGACCTTGAACGGCCTGTTCGCCAAATACGGCGTCGGCCGCGGCATGTACACCGGCGACACCACGATCGGCCTCAAGGGCCGGATCATCTACGAAGCCCCCGGTCTGGCCGCGCTGCTGGCCGCGCACCGCGCGCTCGAAGAAGCGGTGCTGACCAAACACCAGAACCGCTTCAAACCCGACGTCGCCCGCAAGTGGGTGGAACTGGTGTACGAAGGTTTCTACAACGACCCGCTGAAAGCCGACCTCGAAGCCTTCCTGGCCTCGAGCCAGCGCTGCGTCAACGGCGAGGTGGTCATCCAGACCCAGGGTGGCAAGGTCGACGCCGTCGCCGTGCGCAGTCCGCACCTGCTGCACGCCAAGGGCGCCACCTACGCCCAGTCCGCCGACTGGGGCGTGGAAGAGGCCGAGGGTTTCATTCGCCTGTTCGGCATGTCCAGCACCCTGTGGGCCGAAATCAACCGCAAATGACCACCGAACCTGTAGGAGCGCCTTCAGGCGCGAATCTTCTGACTTTGCCCCTGGCAAAGAACCGCTTCGCGCCTGAAGGCGCTCCTACAGCGAAGCGCACAGCCATCCGGGAACCGACATGCTGCAAGACGTCCTGAAGCACCTCGAAGCCCTCGTGGGCTTCGACACCCGCAACCCGCCGCGTGCCATCGGCACCGGCGGCATCTTCGACTACCTGCGCGCGCAGCTGCCGGGCTTCGAGGTGCGGGTGACCGACCACGGCGCCGGTGCGGTGTCGATGCTGGCCGTGCGCGGGAACCCGAAGCGCGTGTTCAACGTGCACCTGGACACGGTGCCCGCATCACCGGACTGGAGCGCCGACCCGCACACGCTGCGTGTCACGCAGGACAAGGCCATCGGCTTGGGCGCCTGCGACATCAAGGGCGCCGCCGCCGGCCTGGTCGCCGCTGCCAATGCGACGAAGGGCGACGCCGCCTTCCTGTTCAGCAGCGACGAAGAAGCCAACGACGCCCGCTGCATCGCCGCCTTCCTGGCCAGTGAGCATGGCTTCAAGGAGGCGATCATCGCCGAGCCGACGCTGTGCGAAGCCGTGCTGGCCCACCGCGGCATCAGCTCGGTGCTGATGCGCTTCAAGGGCCAGGCCGGCCACGCCTCGGGCGCCGATGCCTTCGAGCTGAGCGCCGTGCACCAGGCCATGCGCTGGGGCACCAGAGCCCTGGACCACGCCAGGGCCCAGTCGCATGCGCGCTTTGGTGGCCTCACCGGCCTGCGCTTCAACATCGGCCGGGTCGAGGGTGGCATCAAGGCCAACATGATCGCGCCGGCGGCCGAGGTGCGCTTCGGCTTCCGGCCGCTGCCTTCGATGGACATGGACGCCCTGCACGGGCAGTTCCGGGAGATGGCCGATCCCAAGGCCCTGGCCCACTATGAAGAAACCTTCCGCGGCCCCTCGCTGCCGGCCGGCGACATCGCCCGCGCCGAGGAAAAGCGCCTGGCCGCCCGCGACCTCGCCGACGAACTGGGCCTGCCGATCGGCAATGCCGTCGATTTCTGGACCGAAGCCTCGCTGTTCTCGGCCGCCGGGCTCACCGCTTTCGTTTACGGCCCCGGCGACATCGCCCAGGCCCACACCGCCGACGAATGGGTGGCGCTCGATCAGCTCGCCACCGCCGCCACCACCTACACCCGCCTGCTGGAGCAAACCGCGTGACCGAGATGCGCACCACGATCGTCCGGCTGCTGTCGAACATGGCCAGCGCCAAGGAGATCCAGCAGTACCTCAAGCGCTTTTCCCAGGTGGACGCCGCGCGCTTCGCCGTGGTGAAGGTGGGCGGCGCGATCCTGCGCGACGAGCTCGACGCGCTGGTGTCCTCGCTGTCCTTCCTGCAGCAGGTGGGCCTGACGCCGATCGTCATCCACGGCGCCGGCCCGCAGCTGGACGAGGAAATGACCGCCGCCGGCATTGGCAAGAAGGTCGTGGACGGCCTGCGCGTGACCGACAGCGAGGGCCTCGCGATCGTTCGCCGCGTCGCCCAGCGCGAAAACCTGCGCCTGGTCGAGGCCCTGCAGGCCCAGGGCGTGCGCGCCACGTCCATCACCGCCGGCGTTTTCGAGTGCGATTTCCTCGACCAGGCGAAGTTCGGCCTGGTCGGGCAGGTGCAGCGCGTGGACGACGCCGGCATCCAGGCGGCGATCAAGGTCGGCTCGATCCCGGTGATCGCCTCGCTGGGCGAAACCACCGGCGGCCAGATCCTCAACGTTAACGCCGACTGGGCCGCCAACGACCTGGTGAA
The DNA here is from genome assembly GCF_041919775.1 of Arenimonas sp. GTDB lineage: Bacteria > Pseudomonadota > Gammaproteobacteria > Xanthomonadales > Xanthomonadaceae > Arenimonas. Next base: position 74,973 of record NZ_JAYRTE010000010.1, read on the forward strand.
GGCGCTGCAGCCCTACAAGATCATCTTCCTTACCGGCACCGGCGGCCTGCTCGACGGCGACGGCGACGTGATCGACTCGATCAACCTGAGCACCGAATACGACGACCTGCTGGCCCAGCCCTGGCTGCACTCGGGCATGCGGGTGAAGATCGAGCAGATCCACGACCTGCTGATGCAGCTGCCGCTGTCGAGCTCGGTATCGATCACCCGGCCCGACCAGCTGGCCAAGGAACTGTTCACCCACCGCGGATCGGGCACCCTGGTGCGCCGCGGCGAGCAGGTGCGCAAGGTCACGCGCTGGGACGAACTGGACCTGGAACGCCTGCGCGTCCTGGTCGAGCGCGGCTTCGGCCGCAAGCTGGCGCCGGATTATTTCGAGAAAACCCCGCTGCTGAAGGCCTTCGTCAGCGAACACTACCGCGCCGCGCTGCTGATCACCGAAGAGGACGGCCTGCCGCACCTGGACAAGTTCGCCGTCAGCGACGATGCGCAGGGCGAGGGACTGGGCCGCGCCGCCTGGCAGGTGATGCGCGCGGACACGCCCCGGCTGTTCTGGCGCGCCCGCAACGGCAACCCGGTGAACGACTTCTACTTCGACGAGGCCGACGGCTGCCTGAAAGGCGAGCAGTGGAACGTGTTCTGGTACGGCCTGGAGGGCTGGGACCAGATACGCTACGCCGTGGAACATTGCCTGGCGCGTCCCGCCACCCTGAAGGGCTGACATGCAGAATCTGCACTGGACGATCCCCCCGATCCTCGAAGGCCACCACGTCACCCTCGAGCCGCTGCAGCCGCACCACGGCGACGACCTGCTCGCCGCGGCCGCCGACGGCGAGCTGTGGAACCTGTGGTACACCAGCGTGCCGAACACGGAAAGCATCCGCGGCTACATGGCCCGCGCCATGGCCGACCGTGAAGCCGGCACCGCCATGCCCTTCCTTGTGCGCGACGCCGCCGGCGAGCCGGTAGGCAGCACGCGTTTCTTCCGCATGGATCCGGTGATCCCCAGCCTGGAGATCGGCTTTACCTGGTATTCGGCCCGCGTGCAGCGCAGCGCGCTGAACACCGAGGCCAAGCGCCTGCTGCTGGGCCACGCCTTCGACGCGATGGGCTGCAGCGTGGTCGAACTGCGCACGCACGTGATGAACCACCGTTCGCGCGCCGCGATCGAACGCCTGGGCGCGCACTTCGACGGCATCCTGCGCCGGCAGATGCGCATGCCCGACGGCCACCTGCGCGACACCGCGGTGTATTCGATCCTCGATACCGAATGGCCGATCGTTCGACGCGGCCTGGATTTCAAGCTCGAACACGGGGGCCGGGCATGAGCGAGCGGATTTCCCTGGGGCTGGTCGGTGCCCGCGGCTACGTAGGCGCCGAGCTGATCAAACTGGTGGCGGCGCATCCACGCTTCGAGCTGGGCTTCGTGTCTTCGCGCGAGCGCGACGGCCAGCGCCTGGCCGACCACGAAGCCGCCTACACCGGCGATCTTCGCTACACCAACCTCGGCCCCGACGCCGTGGCCGGGCAGGGCGTCGATGCCCTGGTGCTGGCCCTGCCCAACGGCATGGCCGCCGCCTTCACCGCCGCGCTGGACTGGGATGGCAAGGACGCGGTGGTCGTGGACCTCTCGGCCGATTTCCGCTTCGACGACGGCTGGCATTACGGCCTTCCCGAGCTCACCCGCCACCAGGCCGGCGGCGCCCGCCGCATCAGCAACCCCGGCTGTTACGCCACCGCGATGCAGCTGGCCGTGGCGCCGATGCGCGACGCGCTGGCCGGGCCGGTGCAGTGTTTCGGCGTCTCCGGGTACTCAGGCGCCGGCACCAGCGCGTCGGACAAGAACGATCCGGACAAGCTGCGCGACAACCTGATGCCCTATGCGCTGGTGAACCACATCCACGAGCGCGAAGTGGGCCGCCAGCTGGGCCACGCGGTGGAGTTCATGCCGCACGTGGCGCCGCATTTCCGCGGCATCACGATGACCGCCAACCTGCACCTGGAGCGCACCTTCGCCCTCGACGAAGTGAAACAGCGCTACCGCGACGCCTACGACGCCGAGCCGCTGGTGACCGTGGTGGACGAAGCGCCCTGGGTCAGCCGTATCGCCGGCCGGCACGGCGCCGAGGTCGGCGGTTTTACGCTGTCGGCCGATGGCCGGCGGCTGGTGGTGGTGTCGACCCTGGACAACCTGCTCAAGGGCGCCGCCACCCAGGCCCTGCAGAACCTCAACCTGGCCTTCGCCCTGCCCGAAACCCTGGGGATCCCGACATGAGCGACCTGCTGTGGCAAAAACCCGGCGTGAAAGTGGACCCGCGCATCCAGGCCTTCCTGGCTGGCGACGACGTGGTGCTGGACCGCGAATTCATCCAGGACGACATCACCGCCTCGGCCGCGCACGCCCGCGGGCTGGCGCGCATCGGCATCCTTACTTCTTCGGAGTGTGATGACCTCTGCCGCGAACTGGACGCCCTTTCCGAAGACCTGAAGTCCGGCGCCTTCGTGCTGGACGATCGTTTCGAAGACGGCCATTCGGCGATCGAATCACGCCTGATCGAACGGCTCGGCGACACCGGCCGCAGGATCCACACCGGACGCAGCCGCAACGACCAGGTGCTGGTGGCCACGCGCCTGTGGCTCAAGCGCAAGCTCGGCGAACTGCAGGCCCTGTGCCGGGAAACCGCCGAAGTCTGCCTGCAGCGCGCCGAGGCCGAGGCCATCGCGATGCCCGGCTTCACCCACCTGCAGCGCGCCGTGGTGTCGTCCACCGCGATGTGGTGGGCCGGCTTCGCCGAGGCCTTCATCGACAACGCCGTGCGCGCCGGGCAGGCGCACGACTGGATCGACGCCAACCCGCTGGGCACGGCGGCGGGCTACGGCGTGAACCTGCCGCTGGACCGCGAGGGCAGCACCGCGGAGCTGGGTTTCGCCCGCATGCAGGTCAGCCCCCTTTATGCCCAGCTGAGCCGCGGCAAGTTCGAGATCGCCGCCGTCGACGCGCTGGGCGCCGCCGCGCTGGACCTGCGCCGCCTGGCCTGGGACCTGAGCCTGTTCACGACGGCCGAGTTCGGTTTCGTCAGCCTGCCGGCGCAGTACACCACCGGCAGTTCGATCATGCCGAACAAGCGCAATCCCGATCTGGTGGAACTGCTGCGTGCGACCTACGCCAGCGTCGCGGCGTCGCGCACCGAGCTCGAGCAGCTGCTGTCCTTGCCCAGTGGTTACCACCGTGACCTTCAGTTCACCAAGGGCGCGCTGTTCCATGCCTTCGGGCGTGGACTGGGTGCGATGGCGCTGCTGCCGGACCTGCTGCGTGGCCTGGCCTGGAACACCGACCGGCTCGCCGGTGCCTTCGACGAGGGCATGTATGCGACCGACAAGGCGGTCGAGCTGGCACTGGCCGGTTTGCCTTTCCGGGAAGCCTACCGGCAGGCGGCGGCCGAGCCGCTGCCGAAGGCCGGGGCGGATGCGCAGGCGAGCCTGGCTGCCCGGGTGTCGCCGGGCGGGGCGGGCAACCTGCAGCTGGCGCCACTGAAGCAGCGTCTCCAGGCGATCCCGGCGTCCGGCCGAACGCCCTGACTCGCCCTGTTTACCGGAGAAGCAGGCCTGCTTTCCAAGCGCCGGAAAGACAGAGGGCCCGCTTGCGCGGGCCCTCCGGGGAACGATCTGCCGCGTCGGATCAGAGCGCGACGGTGATGGTGGCCGAGCAGCTGTTCGTGCCGGCATTGCACACCTGGTAGCTCGCCGAAGTGGCGCCCAGGTTCTCGCTGAAGCTGCCGGAATTGCTGGTCGTGGTGATCTTGCTGCCGTTGCGGAAGATGTCCACCGTCGCGCCGCCACCATTCCAGGACAGGCTGTACTTGTAGTTCTTGCCCTTCCTGCTCACCGAGCCGCTGAGGCTTTCCGGTGCGCCCGCGGGCGGCGGCTCGCTGCCACCGCCACAGCCGTTCGCCACCAGGTAGTCGCTTGCCGCCTTGGCCTTGACGATGCCGTAGCCGAAGTAGACGTCCGGGCCGGGAGCGCCGGCGTCGTGGGCCGAGGCCTTGAGCGCGTCCCGGATCTCAGTGCCGGTGCAGGTCGGATGGTTGGACCACACGAGGGCCGCGACGCCGGACACGCCGGGCGTGGCCATCGAGGTGCCGCTCATGTAGCCGTAATCGCTGGCGCCGATGCTGACCGAGGCGGTGGACGCACCGACCAGCAAACTGCGGTCCTCAAGCGCGGCGCCGACCGCCGGGATCGAGGTGGTGTTGGTGGTGCCGAGGGTTCCGAACAGCATGCCGGCTTCGTTGTTGATGATGATCGCGCCGATGCCGCCGGAGTTTTCGCAGTTCTTCACCTTGTCGTGGAAGGAGATATTGCCTCGGTCGATCACGCAGACCCTGCCGGCCGCACCGGCGGCCGTCGATTCGGCGGTGCCCATGAAGAAGGTGGCGCCGGACGCGGAGCCCGTGTTCTCCATCGCGGACGACGCATAACCCACGCCGTTGGCTTCGAGCGCCGAAAGCGTGGCGCCACCGGTCGGATAGGTGGACAGCGTGTCCACGCCGCCGGCGGTCGCCTCCACGCAGTAGCCATCGTGGGTTTCGGTGCTGGCATTCTTGCCGCGACCCGTCGAGACCGTGCAGCCCGGGAACTGCGAGAAGTCGGCGATCTGATTGTTGGCGTCGTTGGCGCCGATCATCATTACCGACTTGTAGCCGGCCGGGTAGGAACGCACGTTGTTGCCATCGTTGCCGGCCGCGGCGATCACCAGGCCGCCACTGGCGGTGAACTGGTCGAAGGCGCTCTGCTCGGTGCTGTTGGCGCCGCCGCCACCGAGGCTCATCGAGATGATCTTCGCGCCGGCCTCCGAGCACTTGGAAGCCGCATGGGCCAGGTCGGACGAATAGCCCCAGCCCGCGTCGTTGAAGACCTTGACGATGTGCAGCGGGTTGCCGGGCGCCATGCCGACGACGCCGAAGCCGTTGTCGAGCGCGGCGATGGTGCCGGCGACGTGGGTGCCGTGCGGGCCGCCGTCCCGGAACCAGTCGCCGGTGCCGCTGTCGTTGCTGCCGGTGATGTTGCTGTCCGAGAAGTCCATGTTCGGACCGCCCGTCTCGCCTTGGTCCGCATACGCCAGGCCGGAATCGATGACGCAGACCGTCTTGGCGCTGGCCAGGTTCAGCGCGACCTGGTTCGCCTGCGACTGGTAGATCGCGTAGGGCGTCAGCTGGGTGGTGGTCGGATCACCGGCGTCGTCGTTGTAGATGGCCATCGGGAAACGCGGATGGTCCTGCTCGACGTATTCGATGTTCGGATTGTTGCGCAGGCCGTTGAGAGCGGCGGCGGGCACCGACACAGCCATCGCGTTCATGCCCGAGATCTTCAGCTTGACGCTGCCGCCGGAGGCGCGGACGGCGTTTTCGACATTGCCGCGGGCGCCATCCTTGAACTTGACGATGTAACGGTCGGCGTCCGGCTGGGTGGCCAGGGCCGCGCCCGAGAAAGCGATTGCGACGGCAGTGCAAAGCAGGTTGCGGGTCAGCTTGTTCACTAAAGTCCTCCACTGGACAGGGGCGCGGCGGAGGCAGAACTGTGCTGCCAGTCGCATTAAGTGAGCCGACGCTAGCAGGATTTAAGCGGCATTCATATACAGGCGGCCAGCCGCCTGTCGGATTTCCCGGGAGCCGGCGCCGGACCGGAGCGAAGGCGTGGATTACGCTGATTTGGGGTGGCGCAGGACCCTCAGCGACACCGCCAGCACCAGGGCCGCCCCCGCCCCCAGTACGGCCCACAGCAGCCAGCGCTGCCAGTCCTCGCCCCGCTTTGGCATCAGCGCCTGCTCGCCGCCGGCCTGCATCTTCATGCCCAGCGTCGCGGGCGAGGGTGGCTTGCCCGAGGCCTCGATCGCCGCCTTCACCGGATAGTCCTCGCGCTCGGCGCGCACGCTGCCGGCAGCCAGGGTGTAGGGGGCCGGGCCCTGGGCCAGCAGCACGAACCGCTCCGGGCGATAGGCCAGGAGGAGTTTCGGCGGCTTCTTCAGCGCCGGCTGGGTGGTGAGGCGCCATTCCCGGTCGCGCCGGGGGTCGATCCGGGGCGGGATGTGGCGGACTTCGTCCTGGCCGCTGCCCAGGCGGAAGACGGTGAAGTTCGCGACCGGGCGCCACCAGTCTTCGCCGGGATTCCTGGCGCCAACCTGGGCGGCGGCCACGGAGTTGGCGTCGGCCAGGGTCAGGTCCACCTGTTCGACGGCGATCGGGCCGGGACTGCTGTAGTCGTAAACGCCAGGTTCCTCGCCGACGCTGACGCCTTCGAGTTCCAGCCGTTTCCATTCGCGGCCGTCGCCGGCATCGACGCGACGTTCGCCCTTGAGGGCGGCCAGCGCGGGCCAGTTGCCGTCGCCCTCGATGGCCAGGCGCAGGTAGCGGGCCTGGGTGGCCGGGAATTCCAGCTGCAGGCGCTCGATGCGCAGGCCGTTGTCGTCCAGCGCCAGCAGCGGCTGGCCGCTGCCGATCCGCTGCCATTCCACGAGGTCGTCCGAGGCGCTGATGCGTACGCGCAGGTTGACCGGCAGGGCCGCCGATTCTGCCAGTTCAACGTGCAGCACCGACACGGCTGGCGGATTGTGGCCGCGGTCGACCAGCAGGTCGTGGCCGGCGTCGGGGGGCGGCACGCCCTCGGCGGTGCGCAGCTCGAGGCCGAGCAGGTTGCCGTCGGCGTCGCGCTCCAGGCGCAGGGCCAGGCTGTCGGGCTGGCCGGGTTCGGGCAGGGGCACCCGCAGCCAGGGCAGCGGGTCGTGCTCTTCGTCTTCGCGGGCTTCGGCCGGCCAGGGCGCGAAGGGCACCGGATCGCCGCTGGCGTTGAACGCGGCGAGGTCGCGCAGGTCGCCGCGGGTCACGTGCTGCAGCACCTCGGCGTCGAGTTCGAGCACGTGCGCGGCGCCGTCGCCCTCGGTCTGGACCGGCCACTGCCAGGCGTAGTCCTGGGGCGACGCCGCGCGGACGTGACTGGCCAGCGCGGTGGCCAGGATGGCGGCGATCAACAGGGAAGGACGCATGCGTTTACTCCGGACGACGGGGTGGGGTGGGGGCGATGCGACCGACCACGATCAGCAGCAGGCCCACGACCACGAAGGAGACAATGCCGGCGATGTTGCCGACGAACTGGCGGTCCACGACCAGCAGCTTCAGCAGCACCACGCCCAGCAGCCCGGCGCCGAGCCACCACAGCGCGCGGTCGCGACGGCGCGAGCCCAGCACCCAGGCGGCGACGCCGGCGACGCACCAGGCCACCGTCAGGCTGGCCTGCGCGACCGTTTCACCGAGCAGGCCGGGTGACCAGGGCAGGCCGCCGAGCTGGTGGCAGGCGCGCAGTACGCTCATCGACAGCAGGAACAGCGCCGCGCCGGCCCAGGCCAGCCAGCCCAGGCGATGCGGGTCGGTGTGCGAACGCAGCCACATCGCCGCCACCAGCAGGCCAAGCAACAGCGACAGCTCGAGCGGATTGAGCAGCGGCAGCCAGGGGAGGGGCGCGCTGTCGCCGGGCAGGACGTTGCCGAACAGCCATCCCAGGCCCAGGCCCAGGCCGGCCATCACCAGCCAGGCCGGGCGCCAGCGCGGGAACTGGTCGGCCACCGGCCAGCCCGCAATCGCGGGGCGTTTCCAGGCCAGCGCGAACAGCACCGCCAGCGGTGCCAGCACTGCCGGCAGCAGCCAGCCGTCGGCCAGGCTGGCGCGGTCGGCCAGCACCCGCAGCAGGGTGATGCCCGCCGCCAGCGCGACCGTGACCAGCCAGGCCAGGTGGGCGAACATCAGGCCCAGCGAACGCGGCGTGCGCAATGCCCGCAGCGTGACCAGCGCGGCGGCCAGCAGGGGCCACCACAGCAGCAGCGGCCAGTCGAACAGCGTCGTCTCGGAGTGGTCCTGCGAGACCAGCGACAGCGGCAGCAGCATCACCACCGACGCGGCAACCGGCCAGGACAGGCGCGGCCAGGCCAGCGGCCCGCGCAGCACCGCCGCCAGGGCGGCGGTCAGGAGGCAGAAGCCGGCGTAATACAGCGCGTCGAAATGCGGGAACAGGTTCACCTCGATCTCGCGCACGCCCAGCAGCACCCACCAGGCGAGGCCCGCCAGGAACAGCAGCACCTGCAGGACACGTCCGGCGCCGGCGCGCATGTACAGGAACGAAGCCGCGAGCCAGCCGAAGGCCAGCAGGCCCAGGTTCATCGCATGGCCGTTGATCAGGAAGCGGTCTTCCCAATCCAGGTTCCATTCGAAAAGGCTCACTAACCAGGCGCCGCTGGCCAGCACCAGCAGCACCAGGCCGCTCCAGCGCGTCAGGCGGCGCCCCTGGCGCAGGCCCAGCCAGACCATGCCCAGGCCCTGCAGCGCCCAGGCCGCGGAGGTCCAGCGCGCATCGAGCGCCAGCGGGATCGCCAGCGTCGCGAACACCACGCCCATGCCGGCCGCGCTCTGCGCGAGGTCGCGCAGGCGCGAATTGCGCGTGGCCCACACCGCCAGGCCGGCGAAGATCGCCGCCACGACCACGGCGCTGGTGGCCAGGCCGAAGCGGTCGCCTTCGAGCAGGCCCACCTGCATCGGGAAGGCCAGCAGCGGCGTGCCGAACAGCAGGGTGCCGTCGACCTTGCCGTTCTTCTGGCGTCCGGCCAGCGCGTACAGCACCGGGATGGCGACATAGAACAGGAAGAACAGCACCAGGAAGGGTTCGACGCTGGCGAAGAGTTCGGGCCGGTAATACTTCGCGCCCCAGACGCCGCCGATCGCGAAGGTGAAGACGAAGCCCACCAGGTTCAGCGCCCGCCAGGCCTTCTTCCAGGCGATGGCGAACACCGCGGCGTTGAGCACGGCGTAATAACTGAACAGCGCGACGTGGTTGCCGCTGCCGGTGGAAAGCAGCACCGGCGCCAGGTAACCGCCGATGAAACCGAGCACGGCCAGGGCCGGCGCATCCTGTTTCACCGCCAGCACGCTGGCGCCGGCGACCAGGACCACCACCAGCACGAACGCCGGCATGGCCCCCAGCACCTCGTAGTTGCGGAAGGCCGCGAACACAACCAGCAGCAGGATGCCGATCGCGCCGCCCTGCAGGCTCAGGCCGAAGGCCGGGCGTTCGGCGGCGTTGCGCAGGCCCCAGACGAGCAGGGCGATCGCGGCGGCGGCGATGCCGGCCAGGCGCAGCTCGATCGGCACCACCAGCCAGCCGGCGTCGGCGGCGTACTTGATGCCGGCGGCGACGCCGAACAACAGTACCAGCACGCCCAGCTTCACCGGCACGTTGCCCTCGAACAGCCAGGCCTTGGCAGCGAGCAATGCGCGGGTGATGGGGTCGGGTTCGGCGGGCCTGGCGGGCGGGGCCGACGCTTCGATGCGCGGTGCGGGCGCGGCCGCCGCTGCCGCCCCCGCTGCCGGGCGGGCAGGGGCAGGCTCGGGCCGCAGGGGCTCCGGCCGTTCGGGAACCGGGGGTGGCATCGGCGCCGGGGAAGCCGGACCGGGTCGGGGCACGACGGTGGCCGGGTCCGGCCCAGGGGCGGCCACCGGGCCGGACCTGGCCTGGGCCGCCGCCGCCTGGCCGCGCAGGACCATTACCTGCTGTTCAAGCAGGCCGACCCGCCGCCGCAGCAGGAGCAGGCTGCCGGACAGAAGGCCCAGGCCACCGCCCGCCAGGAAGCCGAAGAACATGCGGCTCTCGTCGGCGATCAGCGCACCCAGCAATGCTCCCACGAACCCCAGGATCCAACCCATTCGCGTCCCCCTGCGTGCAATCGGTCGAGTGTAACCAACCGCTCGTTCCACGGGGCCGGCCCCGCGTCTGCCAAATGCGTCACATTTTGACGCTGTGGCGCGCGGGTCGGCGTCTGGATGCCCGGCTGCGCTGCAAAAGCGGCGTCACAGAAGTGCAACAAGGAATGGCACGGTAATTGCTTCTGTCCCTGGGACAACTTCGGGGTGCTCTTAATGCTGGATCAATCCCAGGCGCACGCCCCTTGCGAGGGCGACGCCGGTGACACGTTGCAGGGTGGCGATTCGCCGCCGGCGCCGCGGCGCGGGGGCTTCTACCTGCCGGTACCGGCCAAGTTCGCCTTGGTGCTGGCGCTGGCCGCCGCCTGGACGGCGGCCAGTGTCTGGCTCTCGCTCCCGTGGCTGCGCGAACTCAGCCTGCTGGCGGGCCTGCCGCTGGCGCTGGTCGCCATCGGTTTCATCGCCTACGTGCCCGGCTTCATGAATGCGTTCCTGATCGGTTCGATCCTCAGCGACCGCCGTCCCGAGAGGCGCATGGTCATCCACTATCCGAAGGTGGATGTGCTGGTGGCCTGCTACAACGAAGGCCAGAACATCGCCGACACCCTGGCCAGCCTGGCGGTGCAGGACTACCCCGGCCTCGTCCGCGTCACGGTCATCGACGACGGGTCCACGGACGACACGCTGGCCCTGGCAAGGGCCGAAACCCGGCGCCTGGCGAACCGGACCGTGGAGATGCGGGTCATCGCCATGCCGCGCAACGGCGGCAAGGCCCGCGCGCTCAACCACGGCCTGGCGCAAACCTCGGCCGGCCTGGTGATCACCGTCGACGGCGACTCCTACCTGCGCGCCGACGCCATCCGCAAGCTGGTCGAACGCTTCCTGTCCGATCCGCCCGATACCGTGGCGGTGGCGGGCGCCGTGCTGGTGCGCAACTCCCGGCATAACTGGCTGACCCGCGCGCAGGAATGGGACTATTTCCACGGCATCGCGGCCGTCAAGCGCGTGCAGAGCATGTACCACGGCACCCTGGTCGCGCAGGGCGCCTTCTCGCTGTACTCCCGGACCGCGCTGGAACAGGTGGGCGGTTGGCCGGAATGCGTGGGCGAAGACATCGTCGTGTCCTGGGCGCTGCTCGGGACCGGGGCGCGCATTGGCTACTGCGAGGAGGCCTGCCTGTTCACCAAGGTGCCCGATCGCCTGGTGCAGTTTTCCCGCCAGCGCCAGCGCTGGTCGCGCGGGCTGATGGAGGCCTTCGCGCGCCACGGCCGGCTACTGTTCAAGCCACGCCTGAGCACGCTTTTCATCTGGTGGAACCTGCTGTTCGTGCCAATGGACCTCGTCTATACGCTGGTGTTCATCCCGGGCGTGGTCGCGGCCTTGTTCGGCTACTACTGGATCGTCGGCATCATGACCTTGCTGGTGCTTCCGCTGGCGGCGATCTGGAACGGCATCATCTTTCGCGTCCAGCGTCGCATGCTCAACCGCCAGGGCATGAGGGTGCGCCGCAATATCGCCGGCTTCCTGGTTTATTCGCTGTGCTACACCGCCATCCTGCAGCCGGTTTGCGTCATGGGCTACGCCGCGGAAGTCCTGCGCCTGCGCAAGACCTGGGGGACCAAATGAGCCGCCGCGTCCACGCCGTGCTGGCGACGGCATTGCTCGCGGCGCTCCCGGTCCTGGCGCAGGCCTCAGGTCCGGCGCTGCGGGCCGAGGGCTTCGGCTCGTCTGATTCCGACGGCAACGACGTTTGGCGTGCCTCGCTGGGCTGGGATGTCTCGCGCCGGGACATCGAACACTGGTGGGGCATGCGCGTCGAGCATGCCCGTTTCTCGGGCACGGGCTGGGACCATCAGGAACAGCGCCTGTTCGTGCGCGCCGCCGGCGGCGAGGGCGGCTGGCGCTGGCAGGGCGAGGCCGGCAGCAATGGCCACGACCTGCTGGGCAGCGCCAGCGTTTACAGCACCGACGAGAAGCGCAAGGAATTTTTCCTCGAGCGCGACGTGCTCGAAACCCGCCAGGGCGTCGGGCAAGGCCTGGTCCATACGTTCGCCGGCGCCGCCATCGACTGGCCGCTGTCCGGGCGCTGGACCGCCACCGGCCTGGCCGGCCTGCAGGATTTCGGCGGCGCCAACCTGCGCCGGCACCTGCGCGCCAACCTAGTCTATGCGCTGGTGCCGGAGCAGGGCCTGAGCCTGCAGCTGCGCCTGCGCCAGTTCAACGACAGCGACCCGGGAGAAGCCGACTACTTCGCGCCGGGCCGCTACCGCCAGGCTCTGGGGGTGGTGTCCGTGCGTCGCTTCTTCGGCGGCGGCTACCAGCTGCGGGCGACCGCCGGCTATGGCCGCCAGGACTTCACGGGCGTCGGCAGCCAGCCTTCGCGCCTGCTGGAGCTGGATTTCCAGACCCCGAAGGACCGGGGCCACTTTCTCCGGGTCGTCGCCGGATACTCCGACGCGCCGGGCAACGGTGCCAGCCAGGGCGCGGGCTACCGTTACCGCTACGCGCGGGTCGAGGGCGTCTGGGCGTTCTGATCCGGGGCAGCCGCGGGGCGGGCAGGGCGCGGGACAAAAAAAGGGCTGCCCGCGGGCAGCCCTTCTTGCGATCGATGGTCGGGGAGACAGGATTTGAACCTGCGACTTCTACGTCCCGAACGTAGCGCTCTACCAGGCTGAGCTACACCCCGAGGGATCGAGCCGGCAATTCTAGGGACTTGCGTCGGTTTCGGCAAGCCCGGCGTTGCAGGCGGGGGCGCAGGGCGCGCCTGAAAGCCCGCAGCCGCTAGAATGCCGGGGTTCGCCCTGGAGTCGCCTGCCTTGATCAAGCCCCGCACCACGCCCGGGGTCATGGAGCTGCTGCCCCGTGACCAGATTGCCTTCCAGCGCATGCTGGACGTCATCCGCCGCAACTATGAACGCTTCGGCTTCTTGCCGGTGGAAACGCCGGTGTTCGAGCTGTCCGAGGTGCTGCTGACCAAAACCGGCGGCGAAACCGAGCGACAGGTGTATTTCGTGCAGTCCACCGGTGCCCTGAGCAATGCCGTCGAAAGCGGGGGCGGCCAGCCCGAACTGGCGCTGCGCTTCGACCTCACCGTGCCGCTGGCCCGCTACGTGGCCCAGCACGAACACGACCTGGCCTTCCCGTTCCGTCGCTACCAGATCCAGCGCGTGTACCGCGGCGAACGCGCCCAGCGCGGCCGCTTCCGCGAGTTCTACCAGTGCGACATCGACGTGATCGGCAAGGACACGCTGAGCGTGCGCCACGACGCCGAGATGCCGGCGGTCATCCACGCGGTGTTCTCCGAGCTAGGGGTGGGCGACTTCACCATCCAGTTGAACAACCGCAAGCTGCTGCGCGGTTTCTTCGAAGGCCTGGGCATTGCCGAAGGCGAGCGCCAGGCGCTGGTACTGCGCGAGATCGACAAGCTCGACAAGCGCGGCGCCGACGCGGTTCGCGCCACGCTGACCGGCCCGGATTTCCAGCTGGCCGACGACGTCGCCGACAGGATCATGGCCTTTGTGCAGGTGCGTTCGACCTCGCACGCCGACGCGCTGGCACGCCTGGACGCGCTGGGCACCGGCAATCCAACCCTGGCCGAGGGAGTGGCCGAGCTGCGCGAGGTCATCGAGCTGCTCAAGGCCCAGGGCGTGCCGGAAACCGACTACGCGGTGAACTTCTCCATCGCCCGCGGCCTCGATTACTACACCGGTACCGTGTACGAGACTACGCTCGACGACCACCCGCAGATCGGTTCGGTCTGCTCGGGCGGCCGCTACGAGAACCTCGCCAGCCACTACACGAAGTCGAAGCTGCCGGGCGTGGGCATCTCCATCGGCGCCACCCGCCTGTTCTTCCAGCTGCGCGAGGCCGGCATCCTGTCGGGCGGGGAAAGTTCGGTCGACGTCATGGTCGGCCTGATGGACGAAGAGCGCCTGGCCGATTCGCTCGACATCGCCCGCCAGCTGCGCGGCGCCGGCATCAACGCCGAAGTGCAGATGGAAGGCAAGAAGCTGGCCAAACAGTTCCAGTACGCCGACAAGGCCGGCATCCGCTTCGTGGTGCTCTACGGCGAGGACGAGGCGGCGCGCAACGTCGTCACGGTGAAGGACCTGCGCGCCAAGGAGCAGTTCGAGGTCGCCCGCGACGACCTGGCCAGGACCCTGCGCGTGGAGATCGAGCAGCAGCGCGCGATGGGAGGCGTCTGACATGAAGCCGATCACGCTCGACGGCCGCAGCCTCAACCGCGCCCAGGTCGCCGAGATCGCGCACGGCGCTCCGGTCACGCTCGACGCCGGCCAGATGCAGGCGGTGCAGCGCGCCGCCGATTTCCTGGCCGACCAGGTCAAGAAGCAGGAGCCGATCTACGGCGTGTCCACCGGCTTTGGCTCCAACGCCGACAAGCTGCTGGGCTCGCGCCGCGTGCGCCACGGCATGCCGGGCGCCGCCGAGACCGATGAAACCGTGCTCGAGGAACTGCAGCGCAACCTGATCGTCACCCACGCCGTCTGCGTCGGCGAGCCGTTCGCGCCCGACGTCGTGCGCGCGATGCTGGCGATCCGCATCAACACGCTGATGATGGGCCACTCGGGCATCCGCCCGCAGGTGCTTGAAGCGCTGGCGGCGATGCTCAATGCCGGCATCGTGCCGGTGGTGCCGCGCAAGGGCAGCGTCGGCGCCAGCGGCGACCTCGCGCCGCTGTCGCACCTGGCCATCGTGCTGCTCGGCGGCGGCGAAGCCTTCTACGACGGCGAGCGCATCGCCGGTGCCGAGGCGCTGGCCCGTGCAGGGCTCGCCCCGGTGACGCTGTCGCACAAGGAAGGCCTGGCGCTGAACAACGGCACCGCGCAGATGCTGGCGACCGCCGTGCTGGCGATTGAAAAGCTCGAGGACCTGCTCGACACCGCCGACCTGGCGGCGGCGATGACGCTCGACGCCTTCGCCGGCCGCCTGCGCGCCTTCGACCCACACGTGCACGCGCTGCGCCCGCACCCGGGCCAGGTGCACGTGGCCGGCCAGCTGCGCCGCCTGCTGGCCGGCTCGACGCTGTCGGACATCGCCTACCACCTGGTGCCGAAGTTCCGATCCTGGTTGCCGGAAAGCTGGGCCGACCCGGAACAGCAGGCCCTGGGCTTCGACATCGGCTGGGACTGGGTGCCGCTGACCCAGCGCCACGGCCGCGAGCGTTTCTACCAGCGTTTCCGGCCGTTCCGCGGCGGCAAGAAACACCAGCCGCAGGACAGCTACTCGCTGCGCTGCATCCCGCAGGTGCACGGCGCCGTGCGCGATGCGCTGGAACAAGCCAAGCGGGTCGTGGACATCGAACTCAACGCCGTCACCGACAACCCGCTGCTGTTCCCGGGCCTGGAAGGCGCAAAGGAAATCGAAGACCAGGTCGTCTCCGCCGGCCACTTCCACGGCATGCCGCTGGCGCTGGCGATGAGCTACCTCAAGGCCGCGATCCCGGTGCTGGCCTCCATCTCCGAGCGGCGCCTTAACAAGCTGGTCGACCCGGCCACCAACGACGGCCTGCCGGCCTTCCTGATCGGCAACGAGGACGGTACCGAAAGCGGTTTCATGATCGTGCAGTACACCGCGGCCGCGCTGGTGAACGACCTGGCCAGCCGCGCGCACCCGGCCAGCGTGTATTCGATCCCGACCTCGGCCAATGCCGAGGACCACGTGTCCATGGGCGCCAACGAAGGCCGGCACGTGCTGGAAATGGTGGACGACCTGGCCCACGTGCTGGCGCTGGAGCTCTACACCGCCGCCCAGGCCCTGGACTACCGCCGGGACATGATCAACGCCGCCCGCGCCCTGGCGCGTTCCTCCGACGCCGAAGGGCTGGCGGTGAAAGTGCAGGGCGCGCCGCTGCCCGGCCATGCCGACCGGGCGCCGTTCCTGGAAGAGGTCGAGGGCCTGCGCCGCGAGCTGGCCGAGTCGGCCGAGTTCGAACCGGGTGTCGCCGTGCGTGCCGCCTGGGCTGCGCTGCGCGAGGCCATCCCCTTCATGCCGCGCGACCGCGCGATGGACGGCGACGTCGCGACGGCCGTGCAGCTGGTGAAGCAGGGCCGGCTGCTGACCGCCGCCCGCCACTCCCTGCTCTGACCTGTAGGAGCGCCTTCAGGCGCGAATCCTTTATTTGCCAACCGCCAAGGT
>NZ_JAYRTE010000011.1:0-44062 GCF_041919775.1 Arenimonas sp.
CTCTTTACCCAACCACCTTGGTCTGTTTTTTCGCGCGTGAAGGCGCTCCTACAGGAACCACGGCATCAGAAGGGTTTGAAGTAGACGAGCCAGAGGATGGCGATGGCCAGCAGCAGCGGGATCTCGTTGAACCAGCGCAGGGTCGTCGGCGACGGCAGCTTGCCGCCGGCCGCGGCGCGCTTGATCCAGCGGCCGGTGACAATGAAGTGCGCCAGCACCAGCAGCACCACCGTCAGCTTCGCGTGCAGCCACGGGCCGACCATGCCGAAGTGGAACCACAGCGTCAGGCCCAGCACGAACGCGATGCCGAACATCACGTGCCCGAAGCCGTACAGCCGCTTGCCCATCAGCGCCAGCCGCTCGCGCACCGCCGGCTGTTCGCCCACCTCGGCCAGGTTCACCAGGATGCGCGGCAGGTAGAACACCGTCGCCATCCAGGCGATCACGAAAAGCACGTGGAAGAGCTTGGTCCAGAGGTAGGCCATCTTTTTCGGTTCCTCGCCGCGTCAGCGGCAGTTGGGGGCGCGGCCCGCGGCACGGGCCTGCTGGTAGGTCGGCATCAGGCCCGGCGCCGACGCACGCAGGGCCTGCACGCGCGACGCCGGGTCCGGGTGGGTCGACAGCCACGCCGGCGGCCGGTTGCCGCCGGTCGCACGGATCATGTTTTCCCACACGGCCGGCGCACCCTCGGGATTGAAGCCCGCCAGGGCCATGTAACGCTGGCCCAGCACGTCTGCTTCGACCTCGTGCTGGCGCGAGAACGGCAGCAGCACGCCCGCCTGGGCGCCCACGCCCAGCAGGCCCAGGAGCTGCTGGCGCTCGCCGCCGGTCGCGGCGTTCACCGCCTGCATCGCAGCCTCGGCCGCAAACCGCTGCGAGACGCGCTCGGCCGCGTGGCGCGACACCATGTGGCCCATTTCGTGACCGATCACGGCCGCCAGCTGGTCCTGGCTGGTCGCGACCTTGAACAGGCCCGTGTGCACGCCGACCTTGCCGCCGGGCAGCGCGAAAGCATTGGGCGAGTCGTCCTGGATCACGACGACCTCCCAGGCCTGCTGCCGCTCGTGGGTGGGCAACACCCGCACCAGCGCGTCGGCCACGCAGCGCACGTAGCGCGAGGCGGCGGGGTCGTTGGCCAGCCGGCCGCTGGTCTTGATCTGGTCGAAGGCGGTGGCACCCATGCGGTCCATGGCGGCATCGTCGACCAGGATCAGCTGGTTTCGGCCGGTCGGCGTGGTGGCGCAGCCGGCAAGCAGGGCGGACAGCAACAGGACGATCGGCAGGCTCGGGCGGATGGCGCGCATGCTCGTTCTCCGGGGGGTGCGGGAGGCCCATGATTCCGTTTACGCGACTGGGTCGCAATACCGAAGCGGTTCAGGTGCTTGCATGGTGTTTGAGGTACAATCCGCGCGCCTTCTTCGTGTCCGTGGTGTGCCGGAATGCGAAGCACCCCGAATTCCAACGGACCTCCCATGACCGACCCCACGAACGTGGCGCCGACCGCGCCCCTGCTTTTCAGCGATCTCGACCTCGGCGAGCCCCTGCTCAAGGCCCTGGCCGACGTCGGCTACGAGTCGCCCTCGCCCATCCAGGCCGCGACCATTCCCCACCTGCTCGCCGGCAAGGACGTGCTGGGCCAGGCCCAGACCGGCACCGGCAAGACCGCCGCCTTCGCCCTGCCCCTGCTGGCAGGCCTCGACCCGGCCGTGAACTCGCCCCAGGCCCTGGTCCTGTGCCCCACCCGCGAACTGGGCATCCAGGTCGCCGAGGCCTTCCAGAAATACGCCGCCCACCTGCCCGGCTTCAGGGTGCTGCCGATCTACGGCGGCCAGGGCTATGGCCCGCAGCTGCAGGCCCTGCGCCGCGGCGTGCACGTCGTGGTCGGCACCCCCGGCCGCATCATCGACCACCTGGACAAGGGCTCGCTGGATCTTTCGCACCTGCGCACCCTGGTGCTGGACGAAGCCGACGAAATGCTGCGCATGGGCTTCATCGACGACGTCGAGGCCATCCTCAAGAAGATGCCGGCGGTGCGCCAGACCGCGCTGTTCTCGGCGACCATGCCGCACGCCATCCGTCGCATCGCCCAGACCTACCTCAAGGAACCGGTCGAGGTCACGATCGAGGCCAAGACCCGCACCGCCGACAACATCCGCCAGCGCAGCTGGGAAGTCAGCGGCATGCACAAGCTCGACGCGCTCACCCGGATCCTGGAAGCCGAACCCTTCGACGCCATGATCGTCTTCGCCCGCACCAAGCAGGCCACCGACGAACTGGCCGAGAAGCTGCAGGCGCGTGGTTTCTCCGCCGCCGCGATCAACGGCGACGTGGTGCAGGCGCAGCGTGAGCGCACGATCCAGCAGCTCAAGGACGGCAAGATCGACATCCTGGTCGCCACCGACGTGGCGGCGCGTGGCCTCGACGTCGACCGCATCAGCCACGTCGTCAACTACGACGTGCCCTACGACACCGAAAGCTACGTGCACCGCATCGGCCGCACCGGCCGCGCCGGCCGCAGCGGCGAGGCGATCCTGTTCATCGCGCCGCGCGAGCGCAGCATGCTGCGCGCGATCGAACGCGCCACACGCCAGCCGATCACGCCGATGGAGCTGCCGACCGTGGCCGCCGTCAACGACGTGCGCATCGCCAAGTTCAAGCAGCAGATCACCGACACGCTCGCCGCCGGCGAACTGGCCGAGTTCCGCAAGCTGATCGAGGACTACGAGCGCGAGATGAACGTGCCGGCGATCGAGATCGCCACCGCGCTGGCCAAGCTGGCCCGCGGCGACGTGCCGCTGCTGATGCAGCCGCCGAAGTTCGAAGCCAAGAAGCGCGCCTTCGACCGCGATGTGCAGGACGCCACCGACCGCTACGCCAAGCCGGCGCGCTTCGAGCGCGGCGATCGGCCGGAACGCCCGGCCTTCGCCAAGAAGGTGCGCGAGCCGCGTACGCCCGACGAGGGCAAGGCGACCTTCCGCATCGAAGTCGGTTACGACCACGGCGTGAAGCCCGGCAACATCGTCGGTGCCATCGCCAACGAAGCCGGCCTGGACGCCAAGCACATCGGCCGCATCGAGATCTTCGAGGACCACACCCTGCTCGACCTGCCCGACGGCATGCCGCCCGACGTGATGACCCACCTCAAGACCGTCTGGTGCGCCGGCCAGCAGCTGCGCATCACCCGCGACGGCGAGACGCCGGACACCGCCGGCAAGGTGCCGGGCAAGAAGCCGTTCGGCAAGAAGCCCTTTGGCGGCCCGAAGAAGGACTTCGGCGAGCGCAAGTCCTTCGGCCCGAAGAAGTCCTTCGGCCCGAAGAAGCCGCACCGCAAGGGTCCTTCGCAGGACTGACGCCCGTCAGGGCAAGGCCGGCATCGCGCCCAGCGTCTTTTCCAGCAGGGGAAGGTGCGGGCGCAGCAGCGCGGCGTTGTGGCGGGCCGCGGCCATCGCGGCTTCGTCGTCCGGGTCCGGCCCGGTGAACGACGGCAGGGCCGGCAGGCCGGCCATGCCGGCGACGGTGCCCGCATCGGGCACCGGCACCAACTCGGACATCGCCGCCAGCGACTGGCGGCGCACCCAGGCGTATTCCTGACGCGACAGCCCGGTCTGGTTCACACCCCTGGCCTGGGCGGCACGCAGCCGCGACAGCAGGGACGAGGTTTCACCAAACACGGTGCCCAGGTCCTGCAGCGAAGGCTGGCGGGCACCGCTGGCGCGTTCGCTGGCGGCGGCCTGGCCTTCGCGGGCAAGGCGCGCCAGGTCGGGGCCCATCTCGGCGGCCACCACCTTCTGCACGGCGACGAAGGCGGCGACCTGTTCCGGCGTCATGCGCCCGTCGGCGGGGGCGTCGAACGGCGCCTGGTTGCGGATGTCGTCGCCCAGGTCGACGGCGCTGGCCCAGGTCTTGGCGCCTTCGATGCCGGCATGCCACATCGGCCGCAGCACGAACCACCAGGCGGCCACGGCGCCGACCGCGAAGACCAGCATCACCACCAGGCATCCCACCAGGAATTTTTTCGCCGCCATGTCCCGCTCCCCACGGCCCGCGGATGCCGGCCCGGGCCCGAGGATAGTCGCGGGCGTGCGTGAAGGGCTAGAGTCCGCGCCATGGAACACGACGTACTGATCATCGGCGGTGGCGCCGCGGGGCTGATGTGTGCGCTGACCGCCGGCAGGCGCGGGCGCCGCGTGCGCGTCATCGAACACGCCAACCGCTGCGGCAAGAAAATCCTGATGTCCGGCGGCGGCCGCTGCAACTTCACCAATACCGGCACCACGCCGGCCAATTTCCTCTCGGCCAATCCGCATTTCTGCAAGTCGGCACTGGCGCGCTTCCGGCCCGAACACTTCATCGCGATGGTGGACGCGCACGGCATCGCCTGGCACGAGAAGGAGCTGGGCCAGCTGTTCTGCGACGACTCGTCCAAGCAGATCGTCGCGATGCTGCTGGCCGAATGCGCCGACGCCGGCGTGGCCATCGACACCTCCTGCAGCGTTGAAAGCGTGGCCGCCTCGCCGGGCGGAGGCTTCGCGCTGCGCACCAGCCAGGGCGCGATGGCTGCGGATTCGCTGGTGGTGGCCACCGGCGGCCTGTCGATCCCGAAGATGGGCGCCACCGGCTTCGGCTACGAACTGGCGCGGCAGTTCGGCCACGCCGTGCTGCCCACGCGCGCCGGCCTGGTGCCGCTGACGCTCAGCGGCAAGCACCTGGAGCACTACGCCGACCTCGCGGGCGTCTCCGTGCACGTGTCCGCGCGCTGCGGCAAGGCGCGCTTCGACAACGCGATGCTGTGCACCCACCGGGGTCTCAGCGGTCCGGCGATCCTGCAGGTGTCCTCCTACTGGGAACCGGGCAAGGAGCTGCTGCTCGACCTGCTGCCGGAACACGACATCGAAGCCTGGCTGCTCGAGCGCCAGCGCGAACAGCCGGCGGCCGAGCTGCGCACCGTGCTGGCCGATGCCTTCCCGAAACGTTTCGCGCAGCGGCTTTGCGAGGTGTGGTTCACCAGCAAGCCGATGCGCCAGTACAGCCATGCCGAACTGCCGGCGATCGCCCGCCAGCTGGCGCACTGGCCAATCGTCGCCAGCGGCACCGAGGGCTATCGCACCGCCGAAGTCACGCTGGGGGGCGTCGATACGGATGGCGTGTCGTCAAGCAGCATGGAATCAAAGACCGTGCCTGGGCTGTTTTTCGTCGGCGAGGTGCTCGACGTCACCGGCTGGCTGGGCGGCTACAACTTCCAGTGGGCCTGGGCCAGCGGCCATGCCGCGGGAAGCGTCGCCTGAGTGGCGCAATCGCCCCCCTTTTCGCGTTAAGTTGCCAATACACCCGGAAAAACAGGAGCCTCCGCATGCCCCGGACCCCTCGACGCGCCATACTCCCCGCGCTCGCCCTGCTCTGCCTGGCCCCGGGCCTGGCACCGGCACAGGATCCCGCCGGCGAACAGGCCATCATCGTGCTCGATGCCTCCGGCTCGATGTGGGGCCAGATCAAAGGCAAGCCCAAGCTCGAGATCGCGCGCGAGACCCTCGCGACCGTACTCAAGGACACGCCCGACAGCATGGCGCTGGGCCTGATGGCCTACGGCCACCGCGAGAAGGGCAACTGCGAGGACATCGAACTGGTGGTGCCCGTGCGCGCCGGCAGCGGCGCCGACATCGCCGCGGCCGCGGCGAAGATGAAGTTCCTGGGCATGACCCCGCTGTCCGAAGCGGTCGCGCGTGCCGCCAACGAACTGCGTTTCACGGAACAGAAGGCCACGGTGATCCTGATCACCGACGGCCTGGAAACCTGCAAGGCCGACCCCTGTGCGCTGGGCAAGGAACTCGAGGAGTCGGGCGTGGACTTCACCGCCCACGTCGTCGGCTTCGGCCTGAGCGCCGAAGAAGGCAAGCAGGTCGCCTGCCTGGCCGAGAACACCGGCGGCCAGTACCTCGCCGCCAACGATGCCGACGGCCTGGCCGCGGCGCTGACGCAAACCGTGGTCGAGGCGCCGGCCGAACCGCCCGCACCCGAAGCCACGCTGGACGCGCCCGACAGCGCGCCCATTTCTTCGCGTTTCCTGGTTTCCTGGACCGGGCCGGCGCACCAGTACGACGAGGTCCAGGTTTTCGCGCCCGAAGAGCGCGGCGGCCGGGGCAAGGTCATCGACAACCGGCGCGTGCTCTCCGACAAGCGCGCCGACCAGAAGCAGGTTGAACTGGTCGCGCCCGCGAAACCCGGCGAGTACCTGCTTCGCTACTACCACGGTGCGCAGTCGAAGGTGATCGCGACGCGGCCGATCACCATCACCGAGGCCGAGGTGGCGCTGGAAGCCCCCGGCGAGGTCAGCATCGCCAGCACCTTCGAAGTGACCTGGACCGGCCCGGGTGAGCAGTACGACGAAGTGCAGGTCTGGGACCCGCGCGCGCGCGCCGGGCGCGGCGCCGTCGTCGACAACCAGCGCGTGCACAGTGCCGAAGGCTTCGACCAGCGCCAGGTCGCCCTGACCGCGCCGGCCACGCCCGGAGACTACGAGCTGCGCTACTACAACGGCCACAACAGCGCCGTGCTGGCGACGGTGGCGCTCAAGGTCGTCGATGCCGAAGTGGCCCTGCAGGCCCCGCAGGAAGTCGACATGGCGTCGAGCTTCGTCGTCACCTGGACCGGCCCCGGCGCCCAGTACGACGAAGTGCAGGTCTGGGACCCGAAGGCGCGCGCCGGCCGCGGCGCCGTCGTCGACAACCAGCGCGTGCATAGCGACAAGGGCTACGACCAGCGCCAGGTCACCCTGACCGCCCCGGCCGCCCCGGGCGACTATGAACTTCGCTACTGGAACGGCGACAACAACAAGGCGCTCGCCACGCTCGCGCTGCGGGTGCTGGAAACCGAAGTGGCGCTCGATGCCCCGGCCTCGGTGCCCATGGCCTCGGACTTCACCGTCACCTGGACCGGCCCCGGCGCCCAGTACGACGAAGTACAGGTCTGGGACCCGCGCGCCCGTGCCGGCCGCGGCAAGTCGATCGACAACCAGCGCGTGCAGAGCGACAAGGGCTACGACCAGCGCCAGGTCACCCTGACCGCGCCGGGCGTCCCCGGTGCCTACACGCTGCGTTACTGGAACGGCGACAACTCGTCGATGCTGCACGAGCAGCCGCTGGAGGTGACCGCGGTGAAGGTCGGCTTCGACGCGCCCGCCAGCGGCCCGGCCGGCCAGCAGGTGACGATCACCTGGACCGGCCCCGGCGCCCGCTTCGACGAAGTGCAGGTCTGGGACCCCGCCGCCCGCGCCGGCCGCGGCAAGTCCCTGGCCAACAAGCGGGTCCAGTCGGACAAGGGCTACGACCAGCGCCAGGTCACCCTGAAGCTGCCCGAGACCCCAGGCAACTACGAGCTGCGCTACTGGAACGGCGACAACAGCGCCGTGTTGCACAGCCAGCCGCTGAAGGTGCAATAGGCCATGGACAACGCCAGGAAGATGCTTCGCCAGCCAGGACCGATCACCCGGGGACTGCTCGCCGGCCTGCTTGGCCTGGGGCTGGTCGCCTGCCGCGGAGAACCTGAGCTGCCCTACCCTGATTTCCTGTCGCCCCAAGGTCGCCAGGTACTGATCGATGCGCACGCAAGACTGGTCACCTGCCAGGGTGACCAAGTCACGATCGCCTTTGCAGAGATGATCAACCTGGCCAACCCGGTGAGCTATTCGGCGGGCATGGTGGGCCAGTCCGTGGGTCAGGGAAGCCCCGACCTTCCCATGGAAAACACATTGGCTGGCGTCATCGCGTTTGAGAAGGTGTGCTGCGAGGAGATCGAGCGGAGCATCAACGACTTCTCGATCGGTGTTCTGATCCCGGCACGGGGAACTGGCGCCTTTTCCGCTGAAGAAGACCGTTTCTGGCGCAACCTCAGCAGCTTCGTCGCCTCAGGTGAAAGAGAGTGCCGGCTTCCACAGGAAGCCGGTCCAGACTACGGATGGCCTTCAGGCTGACCGGACTTCCGGCTGCCGGGCTGTTGCTGGCAGTCGTGGCGGTGGCTTTCGCCGGGGGAGCCGCGACGAGCTTCCTCTACGACGACTACCGGGTCATCACCGGCGATCCCAGGGCGCAGGATTGGCAGGCCTGGTGGGCCGATGTCCCCGGCGGCATCCGACCCCTGCTGAAGCTGTCGTTTCTGCTCAACTGGCGCTCGGGCCTGGGTGCGCCGGGCTACTTCGCCGTCAACCTGGCGCTGCACGCGGCCAACGCCGTTCTGCTTTGGCGCATCGCCCTGCACTTGCTGCCTCGCATCGCGCCGGGCCACGCGCGGCTCACGACGCCTGCCGCCTGGCTGGCTGCGATCCTGTTCGCGATGCATCCCGTCCAGGCCGAGGCGGTGACCTACTTCAGCGGACGATCGTCACCGCTGATGGCGGTTTTCCTGCTCTCCTCGCTCCTGCTGTGGCTGCGCTGGCCCGGTCGCCCGGCATGCGACGCGGCGGCGCTGGCGCTCTTCGTGCTTGCGCTGGCTTCGCGCGAGACGGCGGTGGTGCTTCCAGCGGCGATGCTGGTCGTCCTGTGGCTGTCGTCGGAACGCCCACCCAAGGCAACCAGGCTACCGATGGCCATGGCGGCCGTCGTCGCGTTGGCTGGCGCGTACGCGCTTGGCGCGCACCCTGGCTATCGCGCTTTTTTTGCCGGCGCATTCGCCCACGGCGACGCACTGGGCAACCTTCCCGACGGGGCGCGTGGACTGCATTACCTGGTCCTGCGCTGCCTGGGACTGCAGGCGGGCTCGATCGACCCCGTGCTTCCGGCGGGCGCCCCGTTCTGGCTGCCTGCGCTGCTCGCGGCCACCTGCGCCCTACTTGCATCCGGGCTCCGGCTGCGTCGTCGATACGCATGGCTGGTGTTTGGTCTTGCCTGGTTCTTCATCCACCTGGCACCCACCTATTCGCTCGTCCCTCGGGCCGAGCCAGCCAACGACCGGCACCTCTATCTGGCGATCTGGGGACCGATGCTGTCGCTGGCCTTCGGCCTTTGCTGGCTGGCCAGCCAGGACGGCATGCGTCGTGCGCTGGCGGGTGCCGCGGTCCTGGTCCTTGTGGTCGGCAGTGCCTTCGGCCTGCACGAACGCAACGCGATCCTGGCGAACGAACGGGCCGTCTGGCGGGAAGTGGTGCGATTGGCACCTGGCCACGCGCGGGGTTGGCACAACCTCGGCGTCGCCCGGCACCGACAGGGTCAATGGGTCCCGGCACGGGATGCCTACTGCCGCGCCCTGCACCTTCAACCCAATGAGAGGAGCCTGGCAGCGCTTTACGGGCTGGCTCGTTTGGGCATTCCCGGCTGCGGGACACTGACCAACACTGCCCCGAGTGCCTGAGTTGGTGCATACTGGGGCATCACATACGCACCGGTATGGTGTGCCTGAAGCCCGACCCGAGAGCCCGTCATGTCCCAGTACACCGCCCCCCTGCGCGACATGCAGTTCGTCCTGTTCGACCTGTTCCAGGCCGAAACCGAGCTTGCCGCCCTGCCCCGCCACGCCGGCCTGGACCGCGAAACCATCGAGGCGGTGCTGGAGGAAGGCGCGAAATTCGCCAGCCAGGTCATCCAGCCGCTGAACCAGGTCGGCGACCGCGAGGGCTGCACTTTCCACGGCGACGGCGTGGTCACCGCGCCGCCGGGCTTCAAGGCCGCCTACGCCCAGTTCGTGGACGCCGGCTGGCCCTCGCTGGGCTGCGACCCGGATTTCGGCGGCCAGGGGTTGCCGACGCTGGTGAACAACCGCCTGTACGAAATGTGGAACTCGGCCAACCAGGCCTGGCTGATGTACGCCGGCCTGTCCCACAGCGCCTACGAATGCCTGATGGCCTTCGGCACCGACGAGCAGAAGCAGGTTTACCTGACGAAGATCGTATCCGGCGAATGGACCGGCACCATGTGCCTGACCGAGCCGCACTGCGGCACCGACCTGGGCCTGCTCAAGACCAAGGCCGAGCCGAACGAGGACGGCAGCCACGCGCTGACCGGCACCAAGATCTTCATCAGCGCCGGCGAACACGACCTGGCCGAAAACATCCTGCACCTGGTGCTGGCCCGCCTGCCGGACGCGCCCGCCGGCACCAAGGGCATTTCGCTGTTCCTGGTGCCCAAGTTCCTGCCCGATGCGAACGGCGCCGTCGGCCCGCGCAATGCCATCAAGGCCGGCTCGATCGAACACAAGATGGGCATCCACGGCAACGCCACCTGCGTGATGAACCTCGACGGCGCCACCGGCTGGCTGATCGGCGAGGCCAACAAGGGCCTGGCGGCGATGTTCGTTATGATGAACTCGGCGCGCCTGGGCGTGGGCATGCAGTCGCTGGGCCAGGCCGAGGTCGCCTACCAGAACGCCGCCGCGTACGCGAAGGACCGCCTGCAGGGCCGCGCCGCCGCCGGTCCGGCCACGCCGGACAAGCCGGCCGATTCGATCCTGGTGCACCCGGACGTGCGCCGCATGCTGCTCACCGCGCGCGCCTACAACGAAGGCGGCCGCGCCCTGGCCACCTGGACCGCGCTGCTGCTCGACCGCGAACACGACCATCCGGATGCGGCCGTGCGCGAAGAGGCCAGCGAACTGATGGCCCTGCTCACCCCGGTGGTGAAGGCCTTCCTGACCGACAACGGCTGGGAAACCGCGACCCTGTGCCAGCAGGTGCTGGGCGGCCACGGCTACATCAGCGAATGGGGCATGGACCAGTACGTGCGCGACGCGCGCATCAACATGATCTACGAAGGCACCAACGGCATCCAGGCGCTGGACCTGCTGGGCCGCAAGGTGCTGATGGACGGCGGCGCGAAGTTCGGTCGTTTCGCCGCACTGGTGCAGGCCTTCATCGAGGAAAACGCCGGCCGCCCCGAACTGGCCGAATTCACGACGCCGCTGGCGAAGCTGCTGGCCGACACGGCGGCGCTGACCCGCGAAATCGGCGGCAAGGCCAAGGCCGACCCGAACGAAGTCGGCGCGGCGGCGGTGCCCTACCTGCGCATCACCGGCCACCTGTGTTTCGCCTGGCTGTGGGCGCGCATGGCGGCGCTGGCGGTCGGCAAGGACGACCCCTTCCATTCGGCGAAGATCGCCACGGCGCGCTTTTATTTCGCCTGGCTGCTGCCCGAGGTCGAGCAGCGTTTCCGCGAAGCCCGCGCCGGCGCGCCCAGCCTGATGGCGATGCCGGACGACGCGTTCTGATCCGCTATTTGCGCCAGAGCGCCTTCCAGCCGTCGGGACCCAGCCTGCGCAGGGTCCCGATGTTGGTTTCGTAGATCCGGTCGGCCTCGGGGAACGCGGCCACCGCCTTGTCGACGCTGTCCTCGCGCAGCAGGTGCAGGGTCGGGAACGGCGAGCGGTTGCTGAAGTTCGCCATGTCGTCGGGCTCGCTGTCGGCGAACTGGTAGTCGGGATGGAAGCTGGCCACCTGCAGCACGCCCTCGAGCTCGAGCTCCTCGACGGCGGCGTCGGCCAGGTCGAGGAAATCGTTGTAGTCCAGGAAGTCGCGCAGCACGTAAGGGTGCACCAGCAGCGTGGTCTCGATGTCGCCCGGGTCGGCCGAGGCCAGCAGCTGCAGTTCGTGCAGCAGGTCCTGCAGCAGGCCTTCCTCGTCGGTGGCTTGGCTGACGACGTAGCGGATCTGCCGCTTCACGTGCACCGCTTTCGCGAAGGGACACAGGTTCAGGCCGATGACGGCCTTCTCCAGCCAGTCGCGGGTGGCATCGACGACGGCTTCGTCGGTCAGGGGCTCGTCGCCATGCATCGGATCGTGGGTCATTTTGCTACTCCCGGCGCCGCAGCGCGGCGGCCTTGCTCAGGTCATTCCACCAGTAACGCATGAAAGAGCGCAGCATGCCCCGGCCGGTGTCGATCGGGCGACCCGCGGCCAGCCGGTCCATCTGCTGGTAATACCAGCCCTGGGCCCCGAGCACGTTGACCATCTTGGCCAGCAGCCAGGGGCTGGCCGGGGACAGCCGGCCGCGGGCGCGCAGGTGCAGGCGGTGTTCGAACGCCGGCAACACGTCGATCTCGCCGGCCAGCAGCCGGCGCGCCACGTCCGGGTGCGTGCAGAAGGGCCGGCCGATGCCGATCACGTCGGTATCGCCGCTGGCCAGCGCGGCTTCCATGCCGGCGCGGCTGCGGAAGCCGCCGGTCACCATCAGCGGCATCGTCGCCACGCGGCGGATGGCGGCGGCGTAGTCGAGGAAATAGGCTTCGCGCACCCGGGTGCTGGGCCGCACCTGCACCGCGTCGTCGTCGCGGCCGGCGATGCCGAGCAGGCGCGGCTGTTCGTAGTTGCCGCCGGAGATTTCCAGCAGGTCCACGCCTTCGCCGTTGAGCAGATCCACCACGCCCAGGCAGTCGGCGTGGCTGAAGCCTCCCTTGCGGAAGTCGTCGGAGTTGAGTTTCACCGACACCGGGAAATCGGCGCCGACGGCCCGGCGCACTGCGCGCACGGTTTCGACGAGGAAGCGCGCACGGTTCTCCAGCGATCCGCCCCAGGCGTCGGTGCGCCGGTTGGTGACCGGCGACAGGAAGCTGCTGAGCAGGTAGCCGTGCGCGCCGTGCACCTGCACGCCGGTGAAGCCGCAGTCGCGCGCGATCACCGCGACGTCGGCGAAGCGCTGCACCAGCCCGAGGATCTCCTCTTCGCGCAATGCGCGCGGTCGTGCGTAGTTGCCCATCAGGTCCAGCTGCACGTCCGAAGGCCCGACCGGTTCGCGCGTCACGTAGCGCGGCGACTGCCGGCCCGCATGCGACACCTGCATCCACAGCGCATTGCCTGCGCGGGTTCCCGCCTTCGCCCAGCTGCGCAGGCGCTCACGCGCGTCGGCGGAAACACTCGGTGCGAAGCCGGGATCGATGGCGACGTTGCCGGGCCGTTCGAGTACCCGGTGGTCGATCATCACGTTGCCGGTGACCAGCAGGCCGGCGCCGCCGTCGCTCCAGGCGCCGTAGAGGTGATCGAGGCGCCCGGTGGCCCGCAGCCGGCTGTCCCCCAAGCCTTCGGTCATCGCCGCCTTGCACAGGCGGTTGCCGAGAACCGCACCGCAGGGAAGTCGCAGCGGCTGGGCCAGGGGATCGGACATCGGTGGCTCCGGGGGCGATGACGGGCGACCACGATACTGCAAGCACCGATACCCGGCCGTGATGCCCATTCGTCGCCCGAACGGCTAGGCTGGCGCAAACCCCAAGGAGCCTGCCATGCACCCCCTGATCGCCCTGGTCACCCTGCTCACCGTGCTGCTGCTGATGGCCATGATGGGGCTCGTCGGGCGTGCCCGCGGCCGCCATGGCGTCAAGGCGCCGTCCACCACCGGACCGGAAGGTTTCGAACGCACGTTCCGGGTGCAGATGAATACCCAGGAGTCGGCGCTGATGTTCCTGCCCGCGCTGTGGACGGCCGCGGCTTTCAGCCTGCCCTGGCTGGCCGCCTGCTTCGGCGGCGTCTGGCTGCTGGCCCGCGTCGCGTATGCCGTGACCTACCTCGACCCGGCCCGCAGCCGCGCCATTCCCTTCGTGCTGGCCAGCCTCGCGCTTCTGGCGCTGGTCGTGCAGGGCCTGTGGGGCGTGGCCTGGACGCTGCTGCTGCGCTGACCACGCCCCGGTCCGCTTAGTACTGGGCGGTCTTCACCAGCAGGTTCTTGGCCACCGTGCCGTGGATCCGGCCGACCAGCCGGACCAGGTGCAGCGTGACGAAGAAGAGGAGCGTGCCCAGCAGCATCAGGATCGCCGCCCCGGCCGGGCCGTCGATGATGAAACCCTGCACCTGCAGGTTGTCCATGCCCGGCAGGCCCAGCAGCTTGAGCAGCGCGAGCAGGCCGCCCCCGGCCAGGGTCACCGACAGGACGATGCCGGTGAAGGCCACCGTGGAGTAGCCGATGCCCAGCGGCAGCATCAGCAGCTGGTAAAGCATCGTGCTCCAGGTGCGCGGGTCGGTGAACATCGCGCCGATGCGTTCAAGCCACGGCTGCCCGCGGCCCTGGTAGAGCGGCCGGCGCGGCATGCGCTCGCCCAGCAGCACCTCGACGATGCGGCCCTCGACCAGCGACAGCACCCGCACCAGCCCGACGAACAGGATCACCACCGGGATGCCGATGATCATCAGCGCAAGGCTCGCCGAGAAGCTGAAGCCCATCACCACCGCGGTGAAATAGACGATGCCCGTGGCGAGGGACAGCAGCATGTAGAACAGCGCGGTCCAGGCCCGGGGATCGGTGGCGACGCCGAAGAACCGGCCGGCCAGGCTGGTGCGCGGCGGCGCCGGCGGCGTGCGCAAGGCGCGGGTGACCTGGACCTCGGTGTCGCGATAGATGTCGGCCACTTCCTCGGGGGCACCATAGCTGCCGGCGACGCTGGCGATCAGGTCGGCTTCCGCCATGCCGGGATTGGCGGCCATTTCCGAGCGCAGGTATTCCTCCGCGTCGTAGAGGGCGTCCTGGACGAGCGCCGGGTCGGCGCCGCGCAGGGCCGCGCGCAGCTGGTCGAGGTAGTCGGGGATGGTCTTCGGGGCGGCGGCGGTCATCGCAGGTTTCCTTCCAGCACGGAATCGACGGAGTCGCGGGTGGTACGCCAGCTGCCGGTCCATTCCGACAGCGCCTGGCGGCCAAGCGTGGTGATGCGGTAGTAGCGGCGCGGGGGGCCGCTGATCGAGGGTTCGACGTGGCTCTCGGCCAGGCCGGCGGCGCTGAGGTTGCGCAGCACCGGGTACAGGGCGCTCTGTTTGCCGCCCAGCAGCGGGTCGCCGGTCTGCTCCAGGCGTTTGGCGATCTGGTAGCCGTACAGCGGCTCGTCCGAGCGCGCCAGGACCGCCAGCAGGACCAGGGAAACGGTCCCGGCGCTGAGCTCTTTCTGGAACTTCTTCAGGTGCGGCTCGGTGTCCTGCATGATCCTGTCCCGGCCTGAGCAATACAGGCCTGTTGTGGATAGTGTTGAGTGAATACTAGCTGCCCGTGGCTCGGCCGGCAGTGCCGCAAGTCATGGCCCGGGTGCCGGCGGCCGGCCCGTCCGTCTTGCATCCCTCGCGGCCTTGGTTAATGTGGACGCCAACGCCCCCTGCCGGAGAGTCACTCGATGAGCCCGTCCATGCCTGGCCCGATGCCCGCCCTCTTCGTCGGGCACGGATCACCCATGAACGCCATCGAGGACAACGCCTGGCGACGAAGCTGGCAGGCCCTGGGCAAGCGCCTTCCCCGCCCCAAGGCCATCCTGGCCATCTCGGCGCACTGGGAAACCGAAGGGGTTTATGTCGGCAGCGCCGAAAAGCCCGACACCATCCACGATTTCCGCGGTTTCCCGAAGGCCCTGTTCGACGTGCGCTACCCCGCGCCGGGCAGCCCGGACCTGGCCCATCGCGTGGCCGAACTGGTTGAACAGCCGCGGGTGCATATGGATTCCCACCGCGGCCTCGACCACGGCGTCTGGAGCGTGCTGCAGCCCATGTTCCCGGGGGCCGACATCCCGGTGGTGCCGCTGAGCCTGGCGACGCTGCAGCCCGGCGCCTGGCACTACGACCTGGCGCGACAGCTCGGGCCGCTGCGCGACGAGGGCGTGCTGGTGGTGGGCACCGGCAACATCGTTCACAACCTGCGCTACTGGCGGCAGGGCCAGACCGAGCCGCTCGACTGGGCCCAGCGCTTCGACGAAGACATCGCCGAACGCATCGCCGAAGGCCACCACGAAGGCATGCTGGGTTACGAAACCCTGGGCCCCGACGCCCTGATGGCCATTCCCTCGCCCGAACACTACCTGCCGCTGCTGTACGTGCTGGCCCTGCAGCGCGACGAGGATCCGGTCGAGTTCTTCAACGAGGACGTCGCCGGCCCGATTTCCATGCGCTCGGTCATCATCGGCAAGCTGGACTGATGTCCGACAACCCGGTCCTGATGCTGTTCCTGCCGCTGGCGCTGGCCGTGGTGATGGCCGGGCTGGGCCTGCACCTGACCCTGGCCGATTTCCGTCGCGTGCTGGCGATGCCGCGCGCGGTCGCGGTGGCGCTGGCGGTGCAGGTATTGCTGCTGCCGCCGGTCGCGTTCGGCCTGGCGAAACTGTTCGGCCTGCCGGGCGAACTCGCCCTGGGCCTGGTGCTGCTGGCCGCCTCGCCCGGCGGCGTCACCGCCAATCTCTTCAGTCATCTGGCGCGCGGCGACGTCGCGCTCAACATCAGCCTCACCGCGATCAACAGCGTGCTCGCGCTGCTTACCCTGCCGGTGTGGACCGCGCTGGCCCTGTCGGTGTTCCTGGGCACCGAAGGCAGCGTGCCGCCGCCGACCCGCAAGATCATCGAAGTCGCCGTGCTGGTGGTTGCCCCGGTGGCGCTGGGCATGGCGCTGCGCGCCTGGCGGCCGGCGCTGGCGGCGGCGGCTGAGAAACCGGTGCGCCTGCTGTCCTCGCTGCTGCTGGGCGCGCTGATCGTGATGGCCTTCGTGTCCGAGTGGGACATCGTGCGCCTGTACGCACCGGTGGTCGGCCTGGCCTGCGTGCTGTTCAACCTGGCCAGCCTGCTGTCGGGCTATTTCGTGGCCCGCGGCGTGCGCCTGGCCGAACCCCAGGCGATCGCCATCGCCTTCGAGATCGGCATCCACAACGGCACCCTGGCCATCTTCATCGCCATCGAGGTACTGGGCCGCGACGCCGCCAGCATCGCGCCGGCGATCTATGCGCTCAGCATGTACCTGACCGGCGCGCTGTTCGCGGCCTGGCTGCTGCACCGGGGCAAGGCGCGGCCGGCATGAAGAAGGTCTACGACCGCGACTACTTCGAAAACTGGTACCGCCGGCGCGACCTCGGCGGCGCCGCCGCGCTGGGCCGCAAGGTGGCCCTGGCCGTGGCCACCGCCGAATACCACCTGGGTCGCCCGATCAAGTCGGTGCTCGACGTCGGCTGCGGCGAGGGCGCCTGGCGGGCGCCGCTGCTCAAACTGCGGCCCGGACTGAACTACCTGGGCCTGGACAGCAGCGACTACGCCATCGACCGCTACGGCGCCAGCCGCAACCTGCACTGGATGCCCTTCGGCGACCTGGCGGCCGTGGGTTTTTCGCGCCCGGTCGACCTGCTGGTGTGTTCGGACGTCATGCACTACCTGGCCGAAGACGAACTGCTTCGCGGGCTGAAGGAGTTCGCGCGCCTGTGCCACGGCGTGGCCTTCCTGGAAGTCTTCGCAGAGGGCGATGAGATCGTCGGCGACCTGAAGGAACTGCACCGTCGCCCTGCCGCCTGGTACCGCAAGGCCTTCGGAAAGGCCGGTTTCACGCCCATCGGGTCGCACCTGTACCTGTCGGCGCCGCTGGCGTCGCGCGCCACCGCGCTGGAGCTGCCGCGCTAGTGGGCGGCGAGACGCCGTTCGCCGACCTCGACCCCGACCGCATCCTCGACGCCGTCGAGTCGCTCGGCCTGCACAGCGACGGCCGCGTGCTGGCGCTCAACAGCTACGAGAACCGCGTCTATCGCATCGGCATGGAACAGGGCCCGGCGCGCGTGGCCAAGTTCTACCGGCCCGGCCGCTGGACCGACGAAGCCATCGCCGAAGAGCACGCCTTTTCCGCCGAGCTCAAGGCCGCGGACCTGTCCGTGGTGGCGCCCCTGCAAATCCACGGCCACACCCTGCACCACTTCGAAGGCCATCGTTTCGCGCTGTTTGAAATGCGCGGCGGCCATGCCCCCGAGCTTGGCAACCGCGACGTGCTGACCCACCTTGGCCGCGTGCTCGGCCGCCTGCATGCGGTCGGCGCCGCGGCGCCGTTCCGGCACCGCGGCGTCATCGGCATCGAAAGCCACGGCGAAGACCCGGTGCACTACCTGCTGGAGAACCGCTGGCTGCCGCCCGACCTGGAAGACAATTTCGAGCGCCTCGCCGAAGCCCTGTTCGACGCCATGGACGCCTGCTACGAACGCGCCGGCGAGACCACCACGCTGCGCCTGCACGGCGACTGCCACCCGGGCAACATCCTGTGGCGCGACGACCAGGCGCATTTCGTCGACCTCGACGACTGCCTGTCGGGTCCGGCGGTGCAGGACCTGTGGATGCTGGCCGGTCACCGCGAGGACAGCCGCGCGCCCTGGCGCTGGCTGCTTGAAGGCTACGAAACCTTCCGCGCCTTCGACCGCCGCGAACTGCATCTGGTCGAAGCCCTGCGCACGCTGCGCCTGCTGCACCACAACGCCTGGATCGCGCGTCGCTGGCATGACCCCGCGTTCCCCGTCGCCTTCCCCTGGTTCGAGGCGCCGCGGCACTGGGAGTCGGTGATCACCCAGATGCAGGAACAGCTGGCCGCGCTGCACGAGGCGCCGCCCGACCCCGACTGAGCCGGCTTGCGATACGCTGGCCGGCATCGACAAACGAGGACACGCAATGCGACCGACCCTGCCCCTCACCCTGCTGGCCCTGTCCCTGGCGGCCTGTACCCATGCCCCGCAGCGAAGCGACGGCCCGGCAGCCAGCGTGCCCACCACGCAGGAAGTGATCGACGCGTCCACGCCCGCCGACTGGCGCCCGCTCGACCCCGAGAACACCGTCTATCTGCAGCTGCCGTCGGGCATGGTGGTGATGGAACTGGCGCCGGCGTTCGCGCCCGAACACGTGGCCAACATCCGGACGCTGGTGAAGGGCCGCTACTTCGACGGGCTGTCGGTCAACCGCTCGCAGGACAACTTCGTGGTGCAGTGGGGCGACCCCGCCGGCGACGAACTGGCGCTGCGCCGCCCGCTCGGCGAGGCCAAGGCCAGCCTGCCGGCCGAGTTCAGCCGTGACGCCGACGGCCTGTCTTTCCGCGCCCTGCCCGACCCCGACGGCTGGGCGCCGGAAGCGGGCTTCGTGGACGGCTTCGCCGCGGCGCGCGACCCGAAGGCCGGCAAGGCCTGGCTGGCGCACTGCTACGGCACCATCGGCGCCGGCCGCGCGATGGCGCCCGACTCCAGCAACGGCAGCGAACTCTACGTCGTCACCGGGCAGTCGCCGCGACAGCTCGACCTCAACATCACCACCGTCGGCCGCGTCGTGGTCGGCATGGAACGCCTGAGCGTGCTGCCGCGCGGCACGGGCCCGCTGGGCTTCTACACCGAAGCCGCGCAGCGCGTGCCGATCCTCGCGGCCCGCATGGCATCGGAAATGCCGCCGGAGCAGCGCGCGCGCCTCGAGGTGATGCGCACCGACACCGCCACCTGGGACGCCTACGTCGAATCGCGCCGCAACCGCAGCGACGAGTGGTACGTGCACCCGGCCGGCCACGTCGACGTCTGCAACCTGTCGGTGCCGGTGCGCCCGGCCACGGCGGAGCGCGGCGCCGACTGAGGCCGCTTACTGGCTGGCGCGAAGTGCCGCCTGCACGGCGGGAACGTAGGCCGACAGCCTTTCGTCGCTGCTGGCGCCGGCATGCAGCACGAACAGGAAGGCGCGCAGGTTGTGCCGGCGCGCCAGGGCGGCCTCGTCCTGCCAGGCCTCGCCCCAGGACGCCATCGGCGCCGGCGAGGCCAGCGCCTCCAGCCAGCTTGCCCAGCCCGCTTCATCGAAGGTCTCGGCCGCGAGGGCCAGCAGCACCGGCCGCGCCAGGCGCTCGGACTCGGTGTGCACGTAGGGCGGCGCAGCCACCGGGGCGACCTGGGCCGCCACGGCATCGAGCAGTCGGCGGCGGGAGCCGGCGTCCAGCGCCGGGTTCAGCACCAGCTGCATCACGAAGTCGGCGCCGTGCGCGACGCCATGGCGCCAGCCCTGGCCATCGGTGAAACCGCGGTAGTCGCGCACGCCTGCCAGGTAGCCTGTCGCGGCGGCGACCAGGGCGTCGCGCCCGCCGCCATCAAGCCAGGGCGCCACGCGGTCGGTGCGCGCAATTTCCGCCAGCATCAACGCGGCGAAGGGCGCGTGGAATCCGTGTGGATCCGGATAGTCCGGCGCCAGGACAGCCAGCAGGTCACGCATCAGGCCGGCGCGGACCGGCGGGGAAATGGCCTCGGCCCGCAGCCAGCCGGCCAGGGTGGTGTAAGCGAGGCCATCGCGAACCGTCGGATCCGGATGGGCCAGGCAGGCCGCCAGGGCGGGAACCAGCTTGTCCCGGTCGCCGGGGGCGGCATCGGCCTTTCCGGCCGCATCCACGGACCGGGCGAACGCCACGGTGCCGGGACAGCGCGGAGCCGGATCGGCCGCCAGGACCTGCACCGGCACCACCAATAAAAACGCCGCCAGCAAACTGCGCATCGCGTCCCCTTCCGACCTGACCCGGGCCGCGCGTTTTTCGCCGGCCGCATGGGAGAATGCCGCCCATGCCCTGGTTCGTCTACCTGATCGAATGCCTCGACGGCAGCGTGTACACCGGCGTGGCCGTCGACGTCGAGCGCCGCTATGCCGAACACGCCGCCTGCAAGGGTGCGCGGTACACGAAATCGCATCCGCCGCGCCGGCTGCTGGCACGCTTCGAGCACCCCGACCGCTCCAGCGCGCTGAAGGCCGAACACGCCATCAAGAAACTCTCCGCCCTCCAGAAACGCACGCTCGCCGAAGGCCCGCACCGATGACGCCCACCACCAAGGCCTACTGGCAGATGCACTTTTGCGTGCTGCTCTGGGGATTCACCGCGATCCTGGGCAAGGTGATCACGCTGCCGGCGATGGCCCTGGTGGTGTGGCGCATGGCGATCGTCGCGTTCGCGCTGTTGCTGGTGCCGCGGGTCTGGCGCGGGCTGCGGGCGCTGCCGCCAAGGCTGTGGCTGATCTATTCGGGCATCGGCACCCTGGTCGCACTGCACTGGCTCACCTTCTACGGCGCGATCAAGCTGGCCAATGCCTCGGTGGCGGTCACCTGCATCGCGCTGGCGACGGTGTTCGTGCCGATGGTCGAACCCTGGATCACCGGCCGCAAATTCGAACCACGCGAATTGCTGCTCGGCGTCGCGGTCGTGCCCGGCGTGGCGCTGGTGGTGGGCGGCGTACCGGACGGCATGCGCGTGGGCATCGTGGTCGGCACGATCTCGGCGATCCTGGTGGCGCTGTTCGGTTCGCTCAACAAGCGCTACGTCGAACGCGCCGATCCCCTGACCGTCACCGGCCTTGAGCTCGGCGCCGGCGGCCTGGTGCTGGCGCTGCTGACGCCGCTGCTGCCCTGGTTCGGCTCGCCGCTGGTTATTCCCGCCGGCATGGACATCGTCTGGCTGCTGGTGCTGGCGCTGGCCTGCACGCTGCTGCCGTTCGCGCTGTCGCTGGTGGCGCTGCGGCACCTGAGCGCATTCTCGGCGCAGCTGGCGGTCAACCTGGAGCCGATCTACGCCATCGTCCTGGCGATCGTGCTGCTGGGCGAACAGCACGAACTGGGCGGCATGTTCTACGCCGGCGTGGTGGTGATCCTCGCCGGCGTGTTCGTGCACCCGCTGCTGTCGCGACACCCGATGCCCAAGCCCGAACCGGCGAACCTGGGCACGGCCGAAGGCAAGGTGCTCGACTAGCTGCGTCCGCGCCGGATCCGCGGCGCCAGCTCCAGCGTGCCGGCCTCGTCGATCCACTGCAGCACGCCGTCCTGCACCACCACCTGCACGTCCATGCCGCGCACCAGGCGCTGGCCCAGGGCTTTGGCTTCGTCGGGGGAAACGTCTACGACGACCAGGTTGCCGAAGCGCGCCAGCGCGGCTTCGTTCTTTTCCCACCACAGGTCGGCGCCGCGGCCGCCGTAGGTCAGCACCACCGCCTCGCCGGCGCGGCCACAGGCCTTGCGCACGCGGGATTCGTCGGGCTGGCCGAGGTCGATCCACTGCTCGATGACGCCGGTGAGGTCCTTGCGCCACAGGTCCGGTTCGTCGTCGGTGCTCAGGCCCCGGCCGAACGCCAGTCGTTCGTCGGCGAACAGCGCGAACGCCAGCAGGCGCAGCATCAGGCGTTCGTCGGTTTCCGACGGGTGCTGGGCCAGCACCAGGTCGTGGCTGGCGTAATAGTGCCGGTCCATGTCGCTGATCTGCAGCCTGGCCTTGTGCACGGTGGACTTGGGCGCCATCGCGGGCTCCGGGAAGGTCTGGGCCCGGCAGACTGGGCCATGCCGGCCGGGCTGTCCAGTCGCCGCGCATTGCCAGCCGGGCGCGTGGCATGGACACTGTGCGCCGGGGAAAAACGAGGGGAGCGCGGCGTGGACGTTTACGACAGGATCAAGCGACTGTTCGGCTGGGGCAAGGCGCCCGCGCCGGAGCCGCGCAGCGACACCGCCGCGGGCCCGCAGGCCGCGGAGGAAAAACCCGCGCCTTCCGGACCCGAGCGCCGCGGCAAGGCCCGCACCAATGCCCGGCCGGGAACGCGCATGCTGGTGATCGACGACTCCGCGACGATCGTCGCGCTGCTCTCGCGCATGCTCCGCCAGAACGACTACACCGTGCTCGAAGCCAGCGACGCCGAACAGGGCCTCGAGATCGCCCGCACCGAAAGCCCGGAGCTGGTGTTCCTGGACATCGTGCTGCCGGGCATGGACGGCTTCGCCGCGCTGCGCCAGCTTCGCCGCGACCCGGCGACCCGGGACATCCCGGTGATCATGATCAGCGGCAACGAGCAGGCCACCGAGCAGTTCTACGTGCACCGCATCGGCGCCGACGACTTCATGAAGAAGCCGTTCTCGCGGGCGGAGGTCTTCGCGCGCATCGAACGCCTGCTCGACGCCAACCGGGTGCCCAAGCGCCTGCCGGCGGCCACGCGCGCCGCCGCCGGCACCGGCGACGACCCCGAAACGACCTGAGCGGGCTCAGCGCGGCCCGGCCGCCGCGAGCATCGCCATGAAATCGGCCGGCGGCATCGGCTTGCCGATCGCCCAGCCCTGGGCCAGGTTGCAGTTGAGGTCGCCCAGGGCTTCGAGCGTGGCCTCGTCCTCGACGCCTTCGGCGACCACCCGCATGCCCATCTGGTGCGCGAAGCCGATCATGGCCTTGACGATCTGCAGCGACCGCAGGTCGCCCAGCATGCCGGTCACGAAGGACTGGTCGATCTTCATCTCGGTGGCCGGGAATTCCTTGAGGTAGGACACCGAGGCATTGCCGACGCCGAAGTCGTCGATGGACACGCGCATGCCGGCCGCGTTGAGCTGGCGCAGCTGGTTCGCACCGCGCCGCACGTCCGCGACGATCGCGGTTTCGGTGACCTCGAGCACCAGGTCGCGGGGCGCGACGTCCCACAGTTTCAGCGCCCCGAGCAGCTGCTCGACCAGGCCGCGCTCGGCAAAAGCCGTGGCGGAGAGGTTTAGCGCGATCGGGAAATCCAGCCCCTGCTTGCGCGATTCGGCCACCAGCTGCAGGCAGGCGTTGATCGACCAGCGGGTGAAGTGGGCGATCATCCCGGAGCCTTCGGCGACGGGAATGAAGATGCCCGGGCTGATGAAACCCTTCGTGGGGTGTTCCCAGCGCGCAAGGGCCTCGGCGCCGACCACACGGCGCCGGCGAACGTCCAGGATCGGCTGCAGCCACATCGACAGCTGGCCTTCGTTGATGGCCACCAGCAGGTCGGCGGGATCCACGCCGGAAGGCGTGATGCGCGACTTGCAGACCATCATGCGGTCGGGTTCGTGGCGTGCCTGCAGCATGGCCTGTTCAGCCTGGCGGCACAGCAGCTCGGGTTCGTCGCCATGTTCCGGGCACATCGCCACGCCGACCGACACCATCGCCAGCACCGGCTGGCCGGCGGCTTCGAAAGGCTGCTCGAACTGGCGCTGCACGCGGGCCGCCGCAAGCATCGCGTGCTGGCTGTCCTTGAGCCCGGCCAGCAGCAGGCCGTAGTCACCGGAACCAAGTTCGACCAGTTCGTCGCCCGGTCGCAGGATCGCGCGCAGGCGTTCGGCCGACTGCCGCAGCAGCTCGTCGACCACGCGGTGGCCGGCATGGATGCGCAGCCGGCGCAGCCCCTGCATGCCGACGCACAGCACGCCCAGGGACTCGCCCTCGGCCAGGGCCGCGTGCACCTTCGGCGCCAGCACCTCGGCCATGGCGGTATTGCGCGTGATCATGGCCGGGACGGGACCATCAGAGGAACAGGTCTTCGGGCCGCAGCCCGTAGGCGCCCGGCTCCAGGGCCTGGGCAATCTTGATGCCGCCGTCGGGCAGGTCGACCCCGTACTGCATCAGGTCGACGTCACGGTAGGGTTCATAGGCCTTTTTGTCGCGGTCGAGCAGCAGCATCAGGCGGGGCCGGAGCCGGCGCACCTGGTTCTGCGCCATCACCACGCCGACCTCCCCGGTGTTGAGCTCCACCAGCGAGCCGGTGGGATAGACGCCCAGGCACTGCAGGAACTGTTCGACCACCTCGGCCTGGAACATGCGGTCGCGGGCCCGGTAAAGCGCCTGCAGCGCACCGTGCCGGGACTCGCCGTTGCGGTGCGGGCGGTCGCTGCGCAGGGCGTCGTAGGTGTCGACGACGCCGCCCATGCGCCCGGCCAGCGGGATGCGGTCGCCGGCGAGGCCTTCCGGGTAGCCGGAGCCGTCATGGCGCTCGTGGTGCGCATAGACCAGTTCGCGGGCCCACTTGCCGGTGACACCGGCCTGGTCGAGCACTTCCATGCTGCGGTGCACATGGCCGCGCATCTGCTTCATGGCCTCGGTGTCGAGCTTGCCATCGTGGTGGACGACGTCGCCGGGCAGGCTGGCCATGCCGGCGTCGAGCAGGAAGCCGCCCGTGGCCAGTTCGACCAGCACTTCGCGCGGCAGTGCCAGGTGCCGGCCGAACGCGGCGGCCAGGGCGCTGCAGTTGACCGCGTGGCTGTAGGCGTAATCGTCGCGCTTCATCAGCGCCATCAGCCAGAACAGCGCGTCCGAATTGCGCAGCAGGCTCTCGACCATCGGCTCGACGGCTTCCTTGACCACGCCCGGCTCCAGCCGGCGGCCACTGCGGACGTCGTCGGCGATGCGTTCGGCCAGGGCGCGCAGGTTGGCGTGGACCTCGCGGGCGCGCGGGATCTCTTCCTTGAGTTCGACGGTGTTGTGGTATTCGGGGCCGCGGGGCGGGAAGACGTTGCGCGGCGCCGAGGAGACGCGCAGCGAAGGCCGGGCGTTGATCAGGCTCTTCTGGACGTCGATGAACACGCTGGTGCAGTAGGCCGAGAGCAGCTCGATGTCTTCGTCGGACTTGATCTCGAAACCCTGGAAGGGAAAGGGCGTACCTACCCAGTCCCGGTCCAGGCGACTGACGTACATCCCTTTTTCGAGCAGACCGACAAGCATCTGCCGCTCTTCGAGCACCATCTTCGGGCATCCCCCTGTTTCAGGGAGCTAAGTTAGCATGGGTCCCCCCCCTGCGAGGCCCTCCCCCCATGGCCCGGCCCCTGCTGGTATTCGTGCATGGCTGGTCGGTGACCAGCACCGCCACGTACGGCGAACTGCCGGCGCGCCTGAAGCGCGAGGCCTCACGCCGCGGCGGTCCGGGCCTGGACGTGGCCCATGTCTACCTGGGCCAATACGTCAGCTTCCGTGACGAAGTGCGGCTGGGCGACATCGCCAGGGCCTTCGAGCATGCGATCCGGGGCGTACTGGCCGGCGCCGGCCGCGACCGCCGCTTCGCCTGCATCACCCACAGCACCGGCGGCCCGGTCCTGCGCGAATGGCTGGACCAGTTCTATGTGAAGAGCGGCCGCCTGGCCGATTGCCCGCTTTCGCACCTGGTGATGCTGGCCCCGGCCAACTTTGGCTCGGCGCTGGCCCAGCTGGGCAAGGGCCGGCTGGCCGGCATCCGCGCCTGGTTCAACGGCATCGAGCCGGGCCAGGGCGTGCTGGACTGGCTGGAACTGGCCAGCCCGGAGTCGCTGGCACTCAACCTGCGCTGGATCCACGACTACCCGAAGCTGAACCTGCAGCGCGGGCCGCGGCCGGTGTTCCCGTTCGTGCTCAGCGGCGACGCCATCGACCGC
This sequence comes from Arenimonas sp., assembly GCF_041919775.1. GTDB lineage: Bacteria > Pseudomonadota > Gammaproteobacteria > Xanthomonadales > Xanthomonadaceae > Arenimonas. Next base: position 25,835 of record NZ_JAYRTE010000011.1, read on the forward strand.
AAGCTCTACGACCACGTCAACGCCTACACCGGCGAAACCGGCGGCGATGGCGTGGTCCGCCTCGCCGCGGCCAACCTCAATGCCCGGCACGTGGTGCTCGAACAGCCCCTGCCCCTCCCGGGCGAAGCGCTGCCGAGCGCCCGCAAACGTTTGCGGACACTGGCGCTGACGGCGGACAGGCGCTCTGCGCCCCTGCCTTTCCGGATCCTTCCCGGGCTGTCGCACAGCGGCACGGACATGGGAATCATGGCCAGCGTGCGTGACGATCACCGCCCCCACCCGACCGTCGATGCCGTGCTGCGCTGCCTGGCGGTGGCCGACGAGGCCGGCTACCGGGACCTGGGCGCGGCCTTCGCCGAAGAGAACCGCCTTCACCAGCAGCCGGATCGCCGGCTGGAGATCGAGAAGATCCCGGTGCTGCCCGACCGCCGCTACATCCACGATCCGCATGCGATGGTCATCTTCCGGCTGATGGACGACAGCGGCGTCCGGCTCGGCGACATGGACCTGCTGCTGACCGCCGGACCGGCCGCCAGCCCCAACCAGCTGCCCGAAGGTTTCCTCACCGACCGCCAGGCCAACCGGCGGATGCCCGGCCACCTGGCGTTTTTCCTGAACCACGCCGCCCTCGCCGGCTCGCCGCCGGTCACCGACGGCCGCGGCCGGGTGGTGCTGCCCGCGCGTCTTCCCCGGCCGCCCTACGGCCTGAGGCTGGAGCCACGCCGCGGCGAAAAACTGGTCGAACACTGGGCTGCCGAAACGGACGCCGGCCGGGAGGGCCTGCTGGACCTGGTCGAACCCAACCAGACCACGATCATCGACATCGTGGTGCGCCGGGTGGTGCGCGAGGGCGTGTTCCGGCTCAGTCGCAGCCTCGCGCCGCGGGACTTTCGCGACGACCCGCCCGGCGGCGCCCTGTGAGCCCCTGACCACCGGCAGGGGCCGCTGAACGGAAAGTTCACGTAGCCTGCGACACGATCGCCTGTCCCGAGCAACCACCGAGGTCCGTGCCATGGCCAGCCGCCGCGAATTCCTGTCTGCCGCCGTCGTCGCCGCCGGCGCCCTTGCCCTTCGACCCGCCTTCGCGATGTCGCCGCCGGTGGCCGCGGGCATGCAGCTGCGCGCGATCCCGTCCACCGGCGAGAAGATCCCGGTGATCGGCATGGGCACCTCCGGAAGTTTCGAAGTGGATGCCGCCGGGCGCGAGCCCCTGAAGGAAGTGTTGCGACGATTCGTCGCCGGCGGCGCCAGCGTCATCGACACCTCGCCCAACTACAGCAATGCCGAGGACGTGCTGGGCGACCTGATGGTCGAACTGGGCCTGCGCGACCAGGTCTTCCTGGCGACCAAGCTCGCCGCCGACAACCGCGCGGCAGGCGAGGCGCAGTTCGCCGACTCCCTGCGCCGCCTGCGCACCGACAAGGTGGAGCTGCTGGCCGTGCACAACCTGCGCGACTGGAAGACCCAGCTGGCGCTGGCGCGCGAACTCAAGGCCCAGGGCAAGGTGAAGTACGTCGGGCTCACCCACTTCATGGATTCGTCGCACGACACCCTGGCCGACATCGTCGCGGCGGAGAAACCCGACTTCGTGCAGATCAACTACGCCGTCGGTGCGCCGAACGCGGAAAAGCGCGTGCTGCCGGTCGCCGCCGACAGCGGCGTGGCGGTGATGGTCAACCGCGCCTTCGACGACGGCAAACTGTTCTCGCGCGTGGCCGGCAAATCGCTGCCGGGCTGGGCGGCCGAGGCCGGCGTCAGCTCCTGGGCGCAGATGTTCCTGAAGTTCGCGCTCAGCCACCCGGCGGTGACGGTGGTGATCCCGGCCACCGGCAAGCCCGACCGCCAGTCCGACAACCTGCGCGCCGGCAGCGGCCCGACGCTGGATGCGAAGCAACGCGCGGAACTCGTGGCGATGTTCGCCTGACATGGGCGACGCGCCGGGCGGAACCAGGCTACTGCTTGCCCGGCTCTTCGGCATCGAGCCCGACGAGGTGCCGGCCGTCGTCGCCGGCATGGCGATGTTCCTGCTGCTGTTCGCCGGTTATTTCGTGCTGCGGCCGGTGCGCGAGACGATGGGCATCGCCGGCGGCGTGCGCAACCTGCAGTGGTTGTTCACCGGTACCTTCATCGTCACGCTGCTGGCGATTCCGCTGTTCGGCCTGGTCGCCAGCAAGGTCAGGCGCCGGCGCATCCTGGCCTGGACCTACGGTTTTTTCGCGCTGAACCTGCTGGGCTTCGCGGCCGCCATCCACGCGGCGCCGGAGAATCCCTGGCTGGCGCGGGCGTTCTACATCTGGCTTTCGGTGTTCAACCTGCTGGCGATTTCGGTGGCCTGGAGCGTGCTCGCCGACCTGTTCCCGGCGACGCAGGCCAAACGCGTGTTCGCGCTGATGGCCGCGGGGGCCAGCGCCGGCGGCCTGCTGGGTCCGCTGCTGGGCCTGCTGCTGGTCGGCGCGCTGGGCCACGGCGGATTGATGGCACTGGCCACCGTGTTCCTGCTCGGCTCGGCCGGCGCGGCGCTGTGGCTGCAGGGCTGGCGCGACCGGCATCCGCTGGACGAGACCGAAGTGCTGGCGCGGCGCGCGCCGCTGGGCGGCAATCCTTTCCAGGGCATCGGCACCGTGCTGGGTTCGCCCTACCTGCTGGGCATCGCCACCTTCGTGGTGCTGCTGGCGACGGTCACGACCTTCCTCTACTTTGAACAGGCGCGCCTGGTCGAACTGCATTTCCCCGACCCGACCGACCAGACCCGCGTCTTCAGCCTGCTCGATACCGTGGTGCAAACCATCGCCATCCTGACCCAGCTCTTCCTCACCGGCCGGATCGTGCGCCGCCTCGGCCTGGTGGTGCTGCTGACGACGGTGCCGGTGGTGATGGTCGGCGGTTTCCTGTGGCTGGCGATGGCGCCGACCTTCGCGGTGCTGGCCATCGTCATGGTGACCCGGCGCGCCGGCGAGTACGCGCTGGCCCGACCCGGGCGGGAGATGCTGTTTACCGTCGTCGCGCCTTCGGCCAAGTACAAGGCCAAGAACGTCATCGACACCGCGGTCTACCGCGGCGCCGACGCGGTCAGCGGCTGGGTGAAGGCCGGCATCGACGCCTTCGCGTCCAGCCCGGCGGTGGTCGCCGTGGCGGGGGCAGGCGTGGCCCTGGCCTGGGCGTTCACCGGGGCCGGGCTGGCCCGTGCCCAGGGGCGTCGGGAATCGGCCGGAATCCGGACTGACAGCAATCCTGACTAGGTGAGTGTTTCTTTCCTCACCTTGTCCGCATTTGCTCATTCCCGGCAGCCACTGCCTGCCGCTTCAATGACCTGCCGGCACCCTGTTAGTCCTGCTTAGCAGCGACCGCTTCGACTACCGGTACCGCCGCCTTGCGCGCCCGGCGCCAGGATGGTCCATTTGCCTGCGTCCGGACGGATTCTTCTCCTCGTCGAACCGTCCGGAGCCCAATTTGCAGTCAACCGCCCCCTGGCGTTGACCTCCTTTGGCAGGGCGATCGGCTGTTTTCGGGACAGCCGGCCCTGCCTTCTTTTTGCCTGCGACCCTGGCCGACGCGTTACCCTGTCGCCCTTCCCGCCTGCCTGACCGATCGATGCACATCTGGGTCGACGCCGACGCCTGCCCCAACGTCATCAAGGACATCCTGTTCCGCGCCGCCGAGCGCACCCGGGTGCCGGTGACGCTGGTGGCCAACAGCTGGATCCGCACGCCGCCCTCGCGCTACATCAGCTCGATGCAGGTATCGGGCGGCTACGACGTCGCCGACAGCGAAATCGTCGAGCGCTGCGCCCCCGGTGAGCTGGTGATCACTGCCGACATCCCTCTGGCGGCGCGCGTGCTGGAAAAGGGCGCCCTGGCGCTTAATCCGCGCGGCGAGCTGTACACCGCCGACACCATTGCCCAGCGCCTGTCCATGCGCAATTTCATGGACGAGCTGCGCGGCTCGGGCGTGGACACCGGCGGCCCGGCGGGATTCCATGCCCGCGACCGCCAGGCCTTCGGTAACGCCCTCGACCGCTGGCTGGCCAGCCAGCCGCGGCCACCCTCCCCCGCCACGGACACGGCATGAACATCATCCATTTCAACCTGGACCGCGATTTCGTCGCGCTCAACGACCTGCTGCGCCTGGCCGGACTGTGCGGCAGCGGCGGCATGGGCAAGGCCATCGTCGCCAGCGGCGAAGTGCTGGTGGACGGCGCGGTCGAGCTGCGCAAGACGGCCAAGATCCGCGCCGGCCAGGTCGTGCGATGGGGCGATTCGGAGATCCGCGTCCACGACGCGGGCTGAGGGCTCAGCGGCCGCCGCCGCTGCGCCAGATCGTCCAGACCAGCCAGACGCCGCCCAGGGCGGCGCCGAGGAAACCCAGCAGCCCGAACAGCGGCAGGCCCAGCAGGGTCGGCCCGCCTTCGACGGTCATCACGATCGACGAGCCGATGATCAGCGCGGCGACCACGATGCCCACCGTCAGCCGGTTGGCCGAATGCGCGACCTGGTCGCCGAAGGCCTTCAGCCTTTCCACGTCCAGGTTGAGGTTGAAGCGGCCCTGGCGCAGCGCCCGCAGCGCCTGCCGAAGCTGCCCCGGCAGCGAGGCCAGCAGGCCCACGGTGTCGCCGGCGGCGCGCCGGCCGCGCCGGGCGATAGCCTTCGGGGAATAACGCGCGCGCATGGCGCGGCGCAGGTAGGGTTCGGCCTCGCCGGCCATGTCGAAGTCGGGGTCGAGCCGGCGACCCACGCCTTCCAGGGTGACCAGCACCTTCACCATCATCGCCAGGTCGGCCGGCAGCACGACGGCGTGCTCGCGCAGCAGCGCGGTGATCTCGGCGAGCATGGTGCCCAGCCGAAGCTCGCCCAGCGGCACGCCGTGGTAGTGGTCGATGAAGGCGTCGACTTCTTCCTGCAGCGCGGCTTCGTCCACCGGTTCGTCGGCGGCCCAGTCCAGCAGCACCTCGGCGACCTGGCCGGCATCGCGGCGCACCAGCCCGTCGAAGAGGTCGAGCACCTGGTGGCGGCGGGTTTCGGACAGCCGGCCGACCATGCCGAAGTCGAGCAGCGCCAGCTTGTCGCCCGGCAGGCGGATGACATTGCCAGGATGCGGATCGGCGTGGAAAAAACCGTCCTCGAACATCATGCGCATGCCGGCGCGCGCACCGACCCGGGCAAGTTCCTGCAGGTTGGCGCCGGCTTCGCGCAGGGCCCCGGTGTCGCCGAGCGGGATGCCGTCGATGTACTGCTGCACGTTCATGCGCTCGCAGGTGTGCTCCCAGTAAACCCGCGGCACCACCAGCGCCGGCTCGTCGGCCAGGCTGGCGGCGATGCGTTCGGCGTGGCGGCACTCAGCGGCCAGGTCGAGTTCGCGCGACAGCGAGGCCTGCAGCTGGCGCACCAGCGCCTGCGGCTGGTAGCGGCGCAGGTCGGGCGACTCCGACTCGAGGATGCGGGCCAGCCGCTGCAGCAGGCGCATGTCGGCTTCGACCAGGGGCCGGATGCCGGGTCGGCGCACTTTCACCGCGACCTCGCTGCCGTCGGCCAGCCGCGCCCGGTACACCTGGGCGATGGACGCGGCGGCGATCGGCACTTCGTCGAAACCTGGGAAAACCGAAGCGACGGGGCCGCCAAGGTCTTCTTCGATCTGTTCGCGCACGGCTCCGAAGTCGGCCGCAGGCACCTGGTTCTGCAGCTTCTCGAACTCGGCGATCCATTCCGGCGCAAACAGGTCGACGCGCGTGGCCAGCAGCTGGCCCAGCTTGACAAAACTCGGACCCATTTCCTCGAACGCGCGGCGCACGCGCTCGGGCGGCGACAGCGTCGCCAGTTCGGCGGTGGCTTCCGAATGCAGCAGGTGGCCGGCGCGTTCCAGCGCCCCGGCCAGGCCGATGCGCCGCACCAGGTCGCCGAACCCGTAGCGCACCGCCACCGAGGCCACCTCGTTCAGGCGCCCCAGGTCACGCGCGGCGCTGAGGGTTTCCCAGAGCACTACCGGTCAGCCGCCCATGCAGAAGAAGTTGAGTTTGTTGCCGTCCGGGTCGCGGAAGTAGGCGGCGTAGAAACCCTTGAAGCGTTCGCCCGGCGCCCCTTCGTCGGTACCCCCGAGCTCCAGCGCCCTGGCGTGCATCGCATCCACCTGGGCGGGAGTGCGAACCACCAGCGCCACCATCGTGCCGTTGCCCCGGCAGGCTTCCTTTCCGTCGTAGGGCGTAATCACGCCCAGGCTGGGCGACTGCATGTCCGTGCCCCAGGCGACGAACCTTTCACCTTCCATGATGCGCTTGGCGCCGATGTCGGCGAGCAGCGCGTCGTAATAGGCGCAGGCACGCGCCATGTCGTTGGTGCCGAGGGTGACGTAGCCGATCATTCGCTGCTCTCCTATGGGTTTGCCCGATCATCCGGCACGGCATTCCGACGCACCAGTGCGGAATCCGCCGGGCCGGCGGATTCCACCCGACTTCCCGCTCAGTCGGCGGTATCGAGCATCGGCAGGTTCAGACCCTGCTCGCGCGCGCAGGCCTTGGCGATCTCGTAGCCGGCGTCGGCGTGGCGCATGACGCCGGTGCCGGGGTCGTTCCAGAGCACGCGGGCGAGACGCTTGTCGGCGGCTTCGCTGCCGTCGGCGACGATCACCACGCCGCTGTGCTGGCTGTAGCCCATGCCAACGCCGCCGCCGTGGTGGAGCGACACCCAGGTGGCGCCGCCGGCGACGTTGAGCATGGCGTTGAGCAGCGGCCAGTCGGACACGGCGTCGCTGCCGTCCATCATGGCTTCGGTTTCGCGGTTCGGCGAAGCGACGCTGCCGCTGTCCAGATGGTCGCGGCCGATCACGATCGGCGCGCTCACTTCCCCGTTGCGCACCATTTCATTGAAGGCCAGGGCCAGGCGGTGGCGGTCGCCCAGGCCGACCCAGCAGATGCGCGCCGGCAGGCCCTGGAAGCTGATGCGCTCGCGCGCCATGTCCAGCCAGCGGTGCAGGTGCGGATTGTCGGGAATCAGCTCCTTCACCTTGGCGTCGGTCTTGTAGATGTCCTCCGGGTCGCCGCTGAGCGCGACCCAGCGGAACGGCCCGACGCCGCGGCAGAACAGCGGCCGCACGTAGGCCGGCACGAAACCCGGGAAGTCGAAGGCATCCTTGCAGCCGACGTCGAAGGCCATCTGCCGGATGTTGTTGCCGTAGTCGAAGGTGGGCACGCCCATGTCCTCGAAGTTCAGCATCGCCTCAACGTGCGTGCGCATCGAGTGCTTGGCGGCATCGATGACCTTCTGCGGGTTGTTCTTTTGTTCGGAGAACCATTCTTCCAGCGACCAGCCGGCCGGCAGGTAACCGTGCAGGGGATCGTGCGCGGAGGTCTGGTCGGTGACCGCATCCGGACGCACGCCGCGGCGCACCAGTTCGGGCAGGATTTCGGCGGCATTGCCCAGCAGCGCGATGGAAATCGCCTTGCCTTCGGACGTGTACTTCTCGATGCGCGCCAGCGCGTCGTCAAGGCCCTTCGCCTGTTCGTCCACGTATTTCGTGCGCAGGCGCATGTCGATGCGCGACTGCTGGCATTCGATGTTCAGCGAACAGGCGCCGGCCAGCGACGCCGCCAGCGGCTGCGCGCCGCCCATGCCACCCAGGCCGGCGGTGAGGATCCAGCGGCCGGTGAGGTCGCCGCCGTAGTGCTGGCGGCCCATCTCGACGAAGGTTTCGTAGGTGCCCTGCACGATGCCCTGCGAGCCGATGTAGATCCAGCTGCCGGCGGTCATCTGGCCGTACATCATCAGGCCCTTGGCATCGAGCTCTTGGAAGTGTTCCCAGGTGGCCCAGTGCGGCACCAGGTTGGAGTTGGCGATCAGCACGCGCGGCGCGTCGGCGTGGCTTGGGAACACGCCCACCGGCTTGCCCGACTGCACCAGCAGGGTCTGGTCGTCCTCGAGATTGCGCAGGCTTTCGAGGATGGCGTCGTAGCTGGCCCAGTCGCGCGCGGCGCGGCCGATGCCGCCATAGACCACGAGTTCGGCGGGGTTTTCCGCCACCTCGGGGTCGAGGTTGTTCTGGATCATCCGGTAGGCGGCTTCGGTCAGCCAGGACTTGCAGCTGAGCTGGCTGCCGCGCGGCGCGGCGATCTTTCGCGAAGGGTCTTTGCGGTTGGCGGCAGGCATCGTCGGCTCCCAGGACAATGCCCTGATTATAGGCCTGCGCGCCGGTGCGCCTGCCTACTCGCTGGCGCGACGCACCCGCGAACGCCGCGCCAGCCATTCCGAGGCCAGCAGTGCGCCCAGGGCCAGCAGCAGCGACACGATCGCCAGCCGGGTGATGCCGGCCTCGCCGCCGGGCTGCTGCAGCAGCTGGTGCATCGCCAGCGACAGCGTGCGCGTCTGCCCGGGGATGCTGGAAACGAAGGTGATGGTGGCGCCGAATTCACCCAGCGCCTTGGCGAAGGCCAGCGCGGCGCCTGCGGCCAGGCCGGGCATGGCCAGCGGCAGGTCAACCTGCGCGAAGGTGGCCCAGCGGCGCGCACCGAGGCTGGCGGCCATCTCTTCGTACTCGCGCGGGATCGCCTCGAACGACAGCCGGATCGCCCGCACGAACAGCGGGAAGGCCATCACCGCCGCTGCCAGCACCGCGCCGGTCCAGCGGAACGCCAGCTCCACGCCAAGCGCCTCGGCCAGCCAGTGGCCGATCACGCCCTGGTTGCCGAAAGCGACCAGCAGCACGTAACCGGTGAGCACCGGCGGCAGCAGCAGCGGCAGGTGCACCAGCGCATCGAACAGCGCCTTGCCGGGAAACCGGAACCGCGCCAGCACCCAGGCCGCCGCGACTGCCGGCACCAGCGACACCGCCACGGCCAGCAGCGCGACCCGCAGGCTGAGCAGGACGACTTCGATTTCCGCCGGCTGCAGCATCACGGCGCGTCGAATCCGCGGCTGCGCAACATGTCACGCACGTCTTCGCCCTGCAGGAAAGCCAGGAACCCGGCGCTGCGCGCGGCCGGTGCCAAGCTGGCCCGGGCCACCGGATAACGCACGGGCGCGTGCGAACCGGCGGGAAGCGGGACCAGCACGCGCACCCGCGGTTCGACCCGGGCGTCGGTGGCGTAGACGATGCCCAGCGGCGCCTCCCCGCGGGCGACGAAGGCCAGCGCGCCGCGCACGCTGTCCGTTTCCGCCAGCCGGCCGTCCAGCGCGGTCCACAGCCCGAGGGCCTGCAGCGACTGCCGGGCATAACGACCCGCCGGCACGCTGACGGTATCGGCGAGCACCAGGCGTCCCCGCGGCCCCAGCGCCGCCAGCAGCTCCGGCGCCGCCAGCGCCAGCGGACCCGTCCGCTCACGCGGCGCCACCAGCACCAGGCGGTTGCGCGCCAGGTCGAAGCGGCTCCCGGCATCGACCAGGCCGCGCTGCTGCAGGTAATCCATCCAGGCGACATCGGCCGCGACGATGATGTCCGCGGGCGCGCCCCGTTCAAGCTGGCGCGCCAGCGTCGCGGTGCCCGCATAGGACAGCCGGACGCGCTGGCCGCTGCGCGCCTCCCAGGCGCCACCCGCTTCGTCCAGGCTTTCCTGGAGACTGGCGGCCGCGAACACCAGCAGCCCCTCGTCCGCAGGCGGGGATGCCAGGCACAGGACCGGCAGCACCAGCGCAAGCAACAGCCACCCGGTTTTCATGGTCCGTTGGCCGGCTGCCCGGATCGGCACGGATCAGTCCGCCAGCAGGCGTTCGAGCGTCGCCCGGTAGCGGGCGGCGATGGCCTCGTGGTTCCGATGCCGTCCCGCGGCGACGACTTGTTCGCCGGCCACATGCGTCTCGCGCACCAGCGGGCGGTTGCCGGCAAAGACGTAGCGGTCAAGCACGTCGCCGGCGCGGGCACCCGCCAGCGCTGGCTGGGCGCCGTCCAGCAGCACATGGTCCGCGGCGGCGGCGCCGCCCTGCCCACAGGCACGCAGGCCGCCGGCCAGGGCCTGCGTGTACAGCAGCGTGCCCGTGCTCGGCTGGCCGCGCGAAACCGCGATGTTGCGGCGGCGCGTGGCCAGCCGCTGGCCGTACTCCAGCCAGCGCAGTTCCTCGACCGGCGACACCGACACATGCGAGTCCGAGCCCACGCCCCAGTGGCCGCCTTCGGAAAGGAAATCGCGAAGCGGGAACAGGCCGTCGCCGAGGTTGGCTTCGGTGGTCGGGCAGATCGCGACGGTGGCGCCGCTGGCGACGATGCCCTGCACTTCCGCCGGCACCAGGTGGGTGGCGTGCACCAGGGTCCAGTCGGGACCGACCGGGGCCTTGTCGAGCAGCCACTGCACCGGGCGTGCGCCGCGAAGCGATTCACACTCCTGCACTTCGCCGATCTGTTCGGCGATGTGGATGTGCACGGGCAGCGACTGACCCTGCACCGCCGCCAGCAGCTCCGTCATCGCATCGGCCGGGACCGCGCGCAGGCTGTGCAGTGCGACGCCGACTTCGAGCGTGGGCCCGCGCTGCGCACGCAGCGACTGCAGAAGCGCCAGGTAGGCGTCGAGCGAATGGCCGAAGCGCCGCTGGCGTTCGCCCAGCGGCCGGCCATCGAAGCCACCGCTCATGTACAGCACCGGCAGCAGCGTCAGGCGGATGCCGGTGTCCTGCGCCGCGGCCACCAGCGACTTCGACATCGCCGCCGGGTCGTCATAGGGGCGGCCATCGGGCTGGTGGTGCAGGTAGTGGAACTCGCAGACGGTGGTGAAGCCGGCCTCCAGCATCTCCGCGTAAAGCTGGCAGGCCACCGCGTACTGGCTGTCCGGATCGAGCCTGGCCGCGAAGTGGTACATCAGTTCGCGCCAGGTCCAGAAGCTGTCCTCCGGCCGGCTCTGCCGTTCGGCCAGCCCGGCCATCGCGCGCTGGAACGCGTGCGAATGCAGGTTGGGCAGGCCGGGGATCCGCCAGTGGCCGTCGGGGCTCGCGACGGGAACGACGGCAGTGGCGTCAACGGGCGTGGTCATGGCCGAAGTTTCGCATGCACCCGGCGCAGGCGCATACAATGCAACGCCATGGGCGCCCTCTCCGGCATCACCGTGCTCGAACTCTCCCGCGTGCTGGCCGGCCCCTGGTGCGGCATGACGCTGGCCGACCTCGGCGCCGACGTCATCAAGCTCGAATCCTTCGACGGCGACGACACCCGCGGCCTGGGCCCGCCTTTCCTGGACGGGATGTCCGCCTACTTCGCCTGCTGCAACCGCAACAAACGATCGCTGGCCATCGACCTGCGTTCGCAGGCGGCGCGGCCCCTGCTCGAAGCGCTGGTGCGCAAGGCCGACGTGCTGGTGGAAAACTTCCGCACCGGCGGCGCCGAATCCCTGGGCCTGGGCTACGAAACCCTGGCCACGATCAACCCGCGCCTGGTGTACTGCTCGATCTCGGGTTACGGCCGTGACGGCCCCGGCGCGATGCGGCCAGGCTACGACTATGTCGTGCAGGCCGAAGCCGGGCTGATGTCGATCACCGGACCGGCGGGTGGCGAGGCCAGCAAGGTCGGCGTGGCCGTGGCCGACCTGGCCACCGGCCAGAACGCCGCCACGGCAATCCTGGCGGCGCTGCTGCAGCGGCATCACGATGGCAGGGGCCAGCGCATCGACGTGTCGCTGTTCGACACCCAGCTGTCGCTGCTCGCCAACGTCGCCGCCAACGCCCTGTTCACCGGCGCGGATGCACCGCGTTTCGGCAATGCCCATCCCAGCATCGTTCCCTACCAGGCCTTCGCGGCCAGCGACCAGTCCTTCGTGCTGGCGGTGGCCAGTGAAAAACTGTGGGCGCAGCTTTGCCACACGCTCGGGCGACCGGGCTGGCTGTCGGATCCGCGCTGGTGCACCAACGCCGCGCGCGTGGACAACCGCGAGTCGCTCTGCGAGGCGCTGGCGGAGCTGTTCATCGGCCAGGACGCGGCGCACTGGCTGGCCTTGTTCGAACGCGCGGGCATTCCGGCGGCGCCGATCAACAGCGTCCGCCAGGCGCTGGATCATCCCGTCGCGCTGGCCCGCGGCATGCGCTACGAACTCGGAGGTATCCCGATGCTTGGCAGCCCGATCCGATTGTCCGGCTCACCGGCGAGGCGCGAACTGCCGCCGCCGGCGCTGGGGGAACACAGCGACATGATCGCGCGCGATGCCGGCTTCGATCCGCAGGCGCTGCGTGCCGCCGGAGCGATCCGATGATCGGCCGCCTCGCCCCGCCCTGGGACCGGCTGCTGGTGAACGCGCGGCTTGCGACCCTGCGCGACGACCTGGGCGCCTACGGCGTCATCGAAGATGCGGCGCTGGCCTGGAAGGACGGCCTGATCGCCTTCGCGGGCCCGGCCAGCGAACTGCCCGGCGAAGCGGCCGCGCTCGCCGCGCGGGTCGAGTCCGCCGGGAATCGCTGGATCACGCCGGGACTGGTGGACTGCCACACCCACCAGGTGTTCGCCGGCGACCGCGCCCAGGAATTCGAGCGCCGCCTGCAGGGCGCCAGCTACGAACAGATCGCCCGCGAAGGCGGCGGCATCCTGTCCAGCGTGCGCGCCACCCGCGCCGCCGACGAGGACGCGCTGCTGGCGGCCTCGCTGCCGCGCGCGCGGGCGCTGCTTGCCGACGGGGTGACCACGGTCGAGATCAAGTCGGGCTATGGCCTGGATTTCGACAACGAACGCAAGATGCTGCGCGTCGCGCGCCGAGTCGGCGAAGAACTGGGCATCACCGTGCGCACCAGTTACCTGGCGGCGCATGCCTTGCCCGCGGAGTTTTCCGGCCGCGCCGACGATTACATCGCGGCGGTGGTGGAATGGCTGCCGCGCCTGCACGAGGAAGGCCTGGTCGACGCGGTGGACGCATTCTGCGAAGGCATCGGCTTCAGCCCGGCGCAGACCCGGCGCGTCTTCGACGCCGCGCGGGCACTGGAACTGCCGGTGAAACTGCACGCCGACCAGCTAAGCGACCTTGGCGGCGCGGCGCTGGCGGCCGAGTTCGGCGGCCTGTCGGCGGACCATATCGAGTGGACCAGCGACGAGGCCGTGCGTGCGATGGCCAGGTCCGGCACGGTCGCGGTGCTGCTGCCCGGCGCCTTCCACGTGCTGCGCGAAACGAAGCTGCCCCCGCTCGACGCCCTGCGCGCGCACGCCGTACCGATGGCCGTGGCCACCGACCTCAATCCCGGCACCGCCCCGCTGCAGTCGCTGCGCCTGGCGATGAGCCTGGCCTGCACGCATTTCCGGCTGACGCCGGAGGAAAGCCTGCGCGGCGCCACCGTGCACGCGGCCCGCGCCCTGGGCCTTCACGACCGCGGCCGCCTCGTGGCCGGCCAGCGCGCCGACTTCGTGCAGTGGCGCATCGGCCACCCGGCCGAACTGGCCTACTGGCTCGGCGGCGACCTCGTGCACGCCGTCCACGTCGCCGGCCGCCGCCTGTAAAAAATGGGGGCACGAAAAAACCCCGCCGGGGCGGGGTTTTCAGCGATGGGGCCGGGGCCCCACGTGACGCCTGCTTACTTGGCGGCAGCCTTCTTGGCCGCGGCCTTCTTCGCCGGCGCCTTGGCCGGGGCCTTCACCGAAGCGGCGGCCTTGCCGGCGGTCGGCTTGCTGACGGTCTGCGCGCGGGCATTGCCGTGGCTACCGGCGAAACGCTTGCCCTTGGCGGTCTTCTTGTCGCCCCTACCCATGGTGTTTCCTTGAAAGTGTGTGTACGTGGGGCGCGTAGCCTAACACCGCGCGGCGCAGGCACCAAGGCGCGGCGCGCGGATCAGTGGCTGTGGCCGTAGGACAGGCGCAGGTTGGCCAGGTGGGCGACCGCGATCAGCAGGCCGCCCACCGCCATCGCGGCGGCGTGCGGCAGCACCGAATCGTGCAGCGGCGGGTACAGCAGGGCCAGCCAGACCAGGGCCAGCCCGGGCGCGACCAGCAGCCAGGCGTGGTAGGCCCGATGCCCGCGATAGCCCAGGTAAAGACTGACCACCGCCAGCACCGTCGCCAGGCTGGTGAAGGCCCATTCGATGCCGTGCCAGGCAACCAGTCCGAGGCCAAGCGCCGGCAGCAGCGCCAGCGCCACCGGTACCAGCATGCAATGCAGGGCGCAGACGAAGGCGCCGAAGGCGCCGAGGCGGTCGGCCCAGGCGGGCAGATGCAGGCGGCGGCGTACCCGCGGCGCGGGACGGGCTTCCGGGATGACGTTCGGGGGGGTTGCGGCCATGGGGGAATGGTATAACATTTCCGACTGCAACAGTATAACATTCCGTAACTCGCTCCCCGGAGACCGACGCCGCATGTCCCGCTTCCCACGTGTCGCACCGCTTGCCCTGGCCCTGGCCGTTGCCTTTCCTGCCCTGGCCCAGGACACCACGCCGGATCCGGACCACGCCCACGACACGCCCAGGACCCTGGACGTGGTCGAAGTCACCGCCTCGCCGCTGCGCCAGGGCATCGAAGACCTGGCGCGCCCGGTCGACGTGCTCACCGGCGAAGAGCTCGACGCCCGCAAGGCCGGCACCCTGGGTGAAACCCTCGAGCGCCAGGCCGGCGTGCAGTCGGCCAGCTTCGGCGCCGGCGTCGGCCGCCCGGTGATCCGCGGCTTGGAAGGCGCGCGCGTGCAGGTGCTCGCCAACGGCGGCAGCGCGCTCGACGTCTCGACCGTCAGCGCCGACCACGCCATCGGCATCGAACCCTTCCTCGCCGACCAGATCGAGGTGCTCAAGGGCCCGGCCAGCCTGCTCTACGGCAGCGGCGCGATCGGCGGCGCGGTGAACGTGGTGGACGGCCGCGTGCCGACCGCGCAGGTCGGCCGCACCGTGGCCGGCCGTGCGGAACTGCGCCATTCCAGCGTCGACGACGGCCTCGTGGGCATGGCCCGGGTGGACGCCGACGCAGGCGCGCTGACCCTGCACGCCGACCTGTTCCGCCGCGATGCCGGCGACGTCCGCATCCCCGGCTACGCCTTTTCACCGGCGCTGATCGCCGAAGAAATCGAGGAAGGCGAAGACCCGGAGCACTTCGCCCGAGGCCGCCTGCCCAACAGCGCGCTGACCACCGAAGGCGGCGCGCTGGGCGCCAGCTGGTTCGGCGAACGCGCCTGGTTCGGCGCCGCGGCCAGCACCTACCGAAGTGAATACGGCATCCCGCCGGGTGCGCATGCGCACGAAGAGGAAGAACACGACGAAGATCACGGCGAGGACCACGACGCGCACGAGGGAGAAGAAGAGGAAATCGTGCGCCTGGACCTGCGCCAGGACCGCTTCGAAGCCCGCGGCGGCATCCGCGACGTCGGCGCCTTCGCCGAACTGAACTGGCGCCTGCAGCGCAGCCTCTACGAGCACACCGAGCTCGAGGGCGACGAGGTCGGCACGGTGTTCAACAACGAGGGCACCGAGGGTCGCTTCGAGGCGGTGCAGCGGGAGATCAACGGCTGGCGCGGCGCCTTCGGCCTGCAGTTCAGCCACCGCGACTTCGAGGCCATCGGCGACGAAGCCTTCGTGCCACCGTCGATCACGCGCGACCTCGGCGTGTTCGCGCTGCAGGAAAAGGATTTCGGCCGGTTCAAGCTGGAACTCGGCGCCCGCCATGAACGCGTCAGCGTGTCGCCGCGCAACGGCGCCGACGCCGACCGCAATGCCACCAGCCTCGCCGCCGGCGGCCTGTGGCGTTTCTCCGACGCCGCCCACCTGAGCCTGAACCTCAATCGCGCGGAAAGGGCGCCTTCGGCTGAAGAACTGTTCTCGGACGGGCCGCACATCGCCACCCAGTCCTACGAACTGGGCGACGCCGCACTGGATACCGAAGTCGCGCTGGGCGCGGAGCTGGGCCTGCACCTGCACCACGGCCGCTTCGACGGAAAGCTGGCGGTGTACCGCACGGCTTTCGACGACTTCATCTATCTCGCCGACACCGGCCTGGAGGAAGACGGGCTGCCGCTGCGCCTCTGGACCCAGGCGGACGCCACCTTCACCGGCTGGGAAGCGGAGCTGGGCATCGAACTGGCCGACAACGCGTCCGGCGTCTGGGGCCTGCGCCTGTTCGCCGACGCGGTGGACGCGAGGCTCGACAACGGCGACCGCCTGCCGCGCATCGCACCGGGCCGCGTCGGCGCAGACCTCGAATGGAGCCAGGGCGGCTGGCGCGCGCGCCTGGGCGGCGTGCGCGTGCAGCGCCAGGCGGACGTCGCGCAGTTCGAATCGGCGACCGACGGCTACACCCTTGTCGACGCCGGCCTCGCCTATCACTGGGACGGCGAGCTGGCGGGCTGGGAAGTGTTCTTCGAGGGTCGCAACCTCGGTGACGAGGAAGCCCGGTCGCACACGTCCTACCTCAAGGACTTTGCGCCCCTGCCCGGTCGCAACCTGATGACCGGCGTGCGCGTCAGCTTCTGACGAAGCCGGCCGGCGGAGCTATTCGTAGTCTTCGCCGGCCGCGGGATCGGGCGCGTCCCGGCGCTCCTCGGGGTCGGGATCGTCTTCGACGACCTCGCTCGGTTCCGCCGCTTCCTGCACCGCCTGCTGTTCGCTGGTTTCCGTACCCAGGTGGAAGGCGGCGTATCCCGGCAGCACGGACTGGTTGAGCGCCATGCCGATCACCCGGCCGGCCACCGGCGCCAGGATGTAGCGTTCAACGTTGGCGACCGGGTCGATCACCCGGCCCAGGCGCTGGCCGGCCTGCACGCGCTGGCCCAGCGTGACCTCGCTGATCAGCAGCCCGCCGGAATTGGCGCGCACCCAGCGCGAGTCGAGGAAGATCGGCGCCGGGTCGGGACGCCGGGCGACGACCTCGGGATCAAGCGGCGCACCCGCGCCTTCGGCCGCGGCCGGATCCTCGCGCATGCCGGTCTGCACCATCAGGCGCTCGATCGCGGCGACGGCCTGGGCGATTTCCTCGGGCTCGAGCCGCGCCGGCGCACCGGCTTCGAAGGTCACCGCCGGCACGCCGACCGCGGTCGCGGCGACGCGCAGCATGCCCTTGTTGCCGGGGCTGTGCAGCACCACGGTGTTGCCGAAATGGCGGCTGAACTCGAGCACGTCGGGCCGGGTCAGGTCGGCGCGCACCTGCGGCAGGTTGCTGCGCTCGAAGGAGCCGGTGTGGAAGTCCACCAGCATGTCGCAGTGGCTGACGATGTCCTGGAAAAAGGCATTGGCGATGCGCGAGGCGATCGACCCGCTGCGCGAGCCAGGGAAAAACCGGTTCAGGTCGCGGCGATCCGGCAGGTAGCGGGTGCCGCGCGAATACCCATGCACGTTGACGATGGGCACGCCGATCACCGTACCCGACAGCCGCGTCGGGTCGATGCCGTGGGCCAGGCGGCGCACGATCTCGACGCCGTTGATCTCGTCGCCGTGCACGCCCGCCACCAGGCACAGCACCGGCCCCGAGAGCGCGCCGCGGGTCACCACCACCGGGCTGGGGATCTCGGCCGCGCTGATGCCGCCGCCCGGGCGCCATTCGAGCTGCATGCGCGTGCCCGGCACGACGAGGCGGTCCAGGATCGCCAGCGGCGTCACCAGGTCGGCCGGCGGCGCCAGGAAGTCTTCCGGCATTGCCAGGCCAACCGGCGGCGGCGGGCCCTGTTCACCGCCCGGGGGATCGACCGGGAAATCCTGCGCGCAGGTCGCGGCCGACGCCAGCAGCAGGACCAGGCCGGCGGCGGCAGGCTTCAGGCCGCGGCGCATCGGGCGCACAGGCCGTGCACTTCCAGCGTCTGGGCGCGGGGGGTGAACCCCAGCGCGCGCGCCTGTTCGTCGAGCAGGCCGCAGATGCGTTCGTCTTCCAGTTCGATCGACGCCTGGCAGCTGTCGCAGATCAGGAAGGGCACCGAATGCCGCAGGTTCGGATGGTGGCAGCTGACGAAGGCATTCACCGAGGCCAGGCGATGGATGAAGCCCTGCTCGAGCAGGAAGTCCAGCGCGCGGTACACCGTCGGCGGCGCGCTGGACCCGTTTTCTTCCTTCATCGCGTCCAGCAGGTCGTAGGCCTTGACCGGCTTGCCGGCGTCGGCAATGAGGCCCAGCACCTGGGCCCGCAGCGGCGTCAGGCGCAGGCTTCGGTCGACGCAGGCCTGCTCGACCGCGCGCACGTAGGCGCCGGCGTCGTGCACGTGGTGGTCCGGATCGGTGCAATCGTGGACGGCGTGTTTGTCTTTGCTTGCCATGGGCTTAGGTTGGGGCCTGCCCACGCCGAAATCAACGGCCGGAGCCTTGTAGGAGCGCCTTCAGGCGCGAATCATTTAGTTTACGGTGGGAAAATAAAAAGATTATCCGCCGATGTGCCGGCAACACGGGGGGTTAT
>NZ_JAYRTE010000011.1:44072-87523 GCF_041919775.1 Arenimonas sp.
AATAAAAATGAGGCGCGCCTGCCGGCGCTCCTACAGGGGAGGTTCAGGCCGGCAACATGCCGAGCGCGGCGTCGATGCGCGCCAGCGCCTCGCCCTGCCCGGCCAGGAACACCGTGTGGTCGATCGAGGGGCTGACCTGGGTGCCAGTGATGGCCACGCGCAGCGGCTGCGCGATCTTGCCCAGGCCCACGCCCAGGGCTTCGGCGGTCGCGCGCAGCGCGGCGTCTACGCCGGCCGGGCTCCAGTCGTCCACCGCCGCCAGGCGCGTGCGCACCTCCGACAGCGGCGCCCGTGCGGCCGCCGTGAAGTGTTTGGCAACCGCGGCCTCGTCGTAGGCCTTGAGCGGGCAGTACCAGACGTGGGCGCGCTCGGCCATTTCCTTCAGGGTCTGCACGCGGTCGCGCAGCGCCACCACCACGTCGGCGGGCTTCGGACCCTTCGACACGTCGTAACCGTGCGCGACCAGCTGCGGCTCGAAGTGTTTCGCCACCTCGGCCGGGTCGTCGGTCTTGAGATAGTGCTGGTTCAGCCAGCCCAGCTTGGCCGGGTCAAGGCGCGAAGCCTTCTGGTTGACGTCCTCGATCGCGAACAGCGACTTCAACTCGTCGCGGCTGAAGATTTCCTGGTCGCCGTGCGACCAGCCCAGCCGCGCCAGGTAGTTCACCAGCGCATGCGGCAGGTAGCCCTCGTCCTTGTAGCTCATGACGTTCGCCGCGCCCGAGCGCTTGGACAGCTTGGCGCCCTCCGGGTCGAGGATCATCGGCATGTGCGCGAAGTGCGGCACAGTCGCACCCAGCGCCTTGTAGATGTTCACCTGGCGCGGCGTGTTGTTGACGTGGTCGTCGCCGCGGATGACGTCGGTGATGCCCATGTCCAGGTCGTCCACCACCACCGCGAAGTTGTAGGTGGCGTAACCGTCGGAGCGGAAGATCACCAGGTCGTCGAGTTCATCGTTGCTCCACTCGATGCGGCCCTTGATCTTGTCCTCGAACACCACGCTGCCGCCGATCGGGTTCTTGAAGCGGATGACGCGGTTCGGGTCGTCGCGTTTGGGTTCGTTGCGGTCGCGGTAGTAGCCGTTGTAACGCGGCTTGAGGTTGGCGGCCATCGCCGCCTCGCGCATCGCCTCGAGCTCTTCCTTGGTTTCGTAGGCGTAGTAGGCGGTGCCGTCGGCGACCATCTTCTCGGCCACTTCGCGGTAGCGGTCCAGGCGGTCGGTCTGGAAGATGGGGCCTTCGTCGTAGTCCAGGCCCAGCCAGTCCATGGCTTCCAGGATCGCGTCGATCGCGGCCTGGGTGCTGCGCTCGCGGTCGGTGTCTTCCACGCGCAGGATGAACTGGCCGCCGCGGCGGCGCGCCTCCAGGTAGCAGTACAGCGCCGTGCGGGCGCCGCCGATGTGCAGGAAACCGGTCGGGCTGGGGGCGAAACGGGTGCGGCAGGTCATCGTGGGGGCCGGGTCGGGACGGTGGGCCGCGTATTTTACGGCAAAAGCCCGGGCGGGCCGGCCGGCTGCGCTACCATGGCGCGGTTCCCCCGCGATTTGCCCCGATGTCCCTGCGCCTGACCCTGCTTTTCCTGCTGCTGCCGCTCGCCGCCCCCGCCTCGCCCGCCTCGCCCGCCGTGCCGCCGGCCCTGCCGGAACCGGCCGCGGAAGCGGCGCCGGCGCCGCCGGCGCCGCGCGTGCTGCTAGTCACCACGCTGGGCGAGATCATGCTGGAGCTCGACGCCGCCGCGGCGCCGCGCACGGTGGAGAACTTCCTGGCCTACGCCCGCGACGGCCACTACAACGGCACCATTTTCCACCGGGTCGTGCCCGGCCTGCTGGTGCAGGCCGGCGGCTTCACGCCCGACCTGCAGGCCAAGCCGACGCGTGCGCCGGTGCCCAACGAGGCCGGCAACGGCCTGTCCAACCAACGCGGCAGCATCGCCGCCGCCCGCGACCGCGGCGTGTCGGATTCGGCCACCACGCAGTTCTTCATCAACCTGGCCGACAACCCCGCCTTCGACCGCAGGGATGAAAGCAGCCCTTACACCTCGGGTTATGCCGTGTTCGGGCGCGTGGTCCAGGGCATGGACGTGATCGAACGCATCGCCGCGGTTCCGACCGGTTCGCAGGGCCCCTTCAACGGCTGGGTGCCGGCCACGCCAGTGGTGATCGAACGCGTGCAGCTGCTGGAACCGACGTCGCCGTGAGCCTGCTCTTCGTTTCCGACCTGCACCTGGACGCGGCGCGCCCCGCGACCACGCAGGCCTTCCTGCAGCTGCTCGACGGCGAGGCTCGGGCGGCCGAAGCCCTGTACATCCTCGGCGACCTGTTCGAAGCCTGGGTGGGCGACGACGATCCGGGCGAGCCGGGCGCCAGCGTCTGCGCAGCGCTCAAGGCCCTGTCGGCCGGCGGCGTGCCGGTGTTCCTGATGCGCGGCAACCGCGATTTCCTCTACGGCCAGCGCATGGCCGAACGCTGCGGCGCGACCCTGCTGCCCGACCCGTGCGTGGTGTCGCTGCATGGCGTGCCGACGCTGCTGATGCACGGCGACCTGCTGTGCACCGACGACGCCGCCTACCAGGCCTTCCGCCGGCAGGTGCGCGACCCGGCCTGGCAGCAGGGGTTCCTGGCCCAGCCGCTGGCCGCGCGCCAGGCCTTCGCCGCCCAGGCGCGCGCCGCCAGCCGCGAACACCAGCAGGGCGCGGCGGAAGCGATCATGGACGTCACGCCCGCCGCGGTGATCGAAACCATGGCCCGCCACGGCGTCAGCCGGCTCATCCATGGCCACACCCACCGCCCGGCCATTCACTCGCTGCGGGTCGACGAACGCCCGGCGCAGCGCATCGTGCTGGGCGACTGGTACGACCAGGGCAGCCTGCTGCGGGTCGGGCCGGACGGACTGGTGCTGGAAACGCTGGCCGTGCCGGGCACGCCGGCGGCGGACCGCGCCTAGCAGCCGCTGGCGGGCTTTCCCCGCTTCATGCGTAACCGGGACACCCCCCACGGAGTGCCCGCCATGTCCTTCGATCGCCGCCGTTTCCTGCACCTCGCCGCCCTCGGCACCCTCGCCGTCGCCGCCCCGGCCCTTGCGCGGCCGCGTACCGGCAGTCGCGGCGGCGGCAGCCTCGCCCTGTCGTTCGCGTCCTTCCCGGGCATCGGAGGGATCGGCGGCGCCAAGCTGGCCGATGCCATCTGGACCAACACGACGGTGAAGGCGCGGGTCGCCGACTCGCTGCCGGTGCAACTGCTGGCCGCGCGCTTCGAAGGTAGCAAGCCGGTCGCCGGCTTCGCCTCGCCGGTGGCGAAGTTCGCGCCCGGCGACGAGGGCCGGACGCTGGGCAAGCTGCTTTCCGGCGACATGTATTTCCCGGACCAAGGCTTCCTCCCCGGCGATCTGTTCCTGCCGGGCGACATGTACCTGCCGGATCGGTTCACCGTGGCCGGAGAAAGCCTGGGTACGAAGGCGGACCACCTGTTCAGCACGCGCGAGTCGCAGTCCCTGCTGGGCGGAGCAATCGCCCGCTCACCCGGCTTCCGCCCCAAGGGTCTCGTGCTGTTTGCATTCGCACTGGTGAGCCCCGGTGCCGGCATGGCCTCGCAGGGACTGGTGTTCGAACTCGACGGCCGGTGAGTCGGGGCCAGCGGCGCCGGCGGCATGAAGTAGACTCCGGGCCAGGCGCTGCCCCGGAGTCGCGATGAACGACGCTGCCGATCAAAACGCCACAGACGCCGCCGAACACGAGCCCGTGCCGGAGGCGCTGGACGCGCAGATCTACGCCCAGCTGCGCGCCATCGCGCGGCGCCACCTCGCCCAGTGGGGCGCCGGCGTCACCACCAGCCCCACTACCATCGTGCACGAGGCCTGGATGCGCCTGGCCGGCAACGGCGGCGATTTCTGGGGCGACCGCGCCCACTTCCTGGCCGTCGCCTCGCGGGCGATGCGGCAGCTGCTGGTGGACAAGGCCCGGCGGCGCCTGGCCGCCAAGCGCGGCGCCGGCGCGATCCACCTGGACGATCCGGAACAGGCCGCCGACGATCCGCTGGCGCGCGCCACCGTGCTGCACGTGGACAGTGCGCTGGCGGCGCTGGAAAAACGCGATGCCATCCTGGCCCGCGTGGTCGAGTGCCGGTTTTTCGCGGGGCTCAGTTCGGCCGAAACCGCCCTCGCCCTGGGCCGATCGCTGCGCACCGTCGAGCGCGACTGGGCGCGTGCACGCGCCTACCTGGTGCTGGCCCTGCAGGACTAGGCGATGGCCGGCGAGCAGCCAGACTGGAACCGCATCGACGCGCTGTTCGACGCCTGCCTGGAATTGGACGACGACGAACGCCGCCGTTTCCTCGACAGCCAGTGCGAGGGAGAGCCCGCGCTGCGAAGCCAAATCGAAGCGCTGCTGGTCGCCAGTTCGCGCGGCGACGCCCTGCTCGGGCAGCGCGACGCCATGCTCGAGGGCCTGCTGCCCGATGGCCCGGCGGGCGGCCCGCTGCTCGAGGCCGGCACCCGCCTCGGGGACTACACCATCGTGCGCCTGCTCGGCGAAGGCGGCATGGCGCGCGTCTACCTCGCCGAACAGCGTGCGGCGGACTGGCAGCGCGAAGTCGCGATCAAGGTGCTGTCGGTGGGCGGCGCCGAGATGCTGGCGCGTTTCCACGCCGAACGCCGCATCCTGGCCGGGCTGGAGCACCCGGGCATCGCCCGCCTGATCGATGCGGGCACCACGCCGGCCGGCCTGCCCTACCTGGTCACCGAGCGGGTCGAAGGCGAACCGATCCACCGCTACTGCGCGCGCCACGCGCTGCCGCTGCCGGCGCGCCTGGACCTGTTCCTGCAGCTCGCCGACGCGGTCCAGCACGCCCACGCCCGGCTGATCGTGCATCGCGACATCAAGCCTTCGAACGTGCTGGTGGATGCCGAAGGCCGCGTGCGCCTGCTCGACTTCGGCATCGCGCGCCTGGTCGAACGAGATGACCGCGATCCACTGACCCGTTCCGGGCAGCTGCCGATGACGCCCGAGTACGCCGCGCCGGAGCAGCTGGCCGGCGGCGCCATCAGCATCGCGATCGACATCTACCAGCTCGGGCTGATGCTGTTCGAGCTGGTCACGGGGCAGCCGCCGTGGAAACACTGGAGCAGCAGCACCGACCTGCCCTCGCGCCTGCTGCCGCGCGCCAGCGCGGCGGCCCAGGCCGCGGCGCGAACGCCGCCGGGCCTGGACCCACGCCGGCTGCGCGGCGACCTCGATGCGATCATCGAACGCGCCACCGCCAGCCTGCCGGGCGACCGCTACGCCACGGTGCAGGGCCTGGCCAACGACGTGCGCTGCCACCTGCGCGGCGAACGCCCGGGCGTCCGCCGGGAAAGCCTGCCGGCGGCGCTGTGGCGGCTGGGTCGGCGCAACCGGGTGGCCGCCTTCGCCAGCGTGCTGCTGCTGGCGGCGCTGGTCGGCTGGGCCGCGACCCTGCAGTGGCACGCCGCGCGGCTCGAACGCGAGCGCGAGACGGCCCAGCGCGAAGCCCTGCGCGCCCAGCACGCGCGCAGCTTCCTGCTCGACATGTTCCAGCGCTCGGACCCGCTGCTGCAGGAACAACCCGGCGAACAGGAAATCGTCGCCTGGCGCTGGCTGCCGCAGGTGGAGGCCGACGCGAGGCGCGCACTGGCCGGCACGCCGGGCGTGCAGGCCGACCTGTTCGAAAGCATCGGCGCCCTTTACCGGCGCGCCGGCGACGCCGGAGCCGCGGAACGCTTGCTGCGCGAGGCGCTGACGCTGCATGACCGGCTGGATCCGCCCGACCGCGGCGCGATGGCCCGTATCCGCGCCGAACTCGCCTCGGTACTCAGCGCCGACGGTCCGTCCGAGGAGGCCGGCCTGCTGACCGCCCAGGCGCTTGAAGAAGCCAGGGCGCTCGCGCCCGGGGATCCGCGCACCGCGGTTGCCGTGCTGCTCGATGCCGCCAGCGTCGCCGGCGCGCGCGCGCGCAGCGACGAACAGGCCGCGCTGATGCGCGAAGCCCTGTCCCTGCTCGAATCCGGTGGAGCAACCGAACCCGTGGCCGAGGCCGAGGCGCGGCTGGGCCTGGCCAATGCGCTGATCGCCCAGGGCGATGCCGTGGCCGCGCTCGAGGAATCGAGCCTGGCGCTGCAGCGGGCGTCGCAGGCGCTGGGGCCGCGCCATGGCCGCCTGGTGGGCATCCTTTCGAGCCAGGCCACCGCCTTTGGCCGGCTGGGGCGCCACGACGAAGCCCAGGCCGCCCTGCGCCGCGCGCTGGACATCCAGCAGCGCTGGGACCATCCGGACAGCGCCACCGTGCAGGCCCTGCGCAACAACCTGGCCATTGCGCTGGGCGGCGCCGGCCGCCGCGACGAGGAGCAGCGCGAACTGCGCCTGCTGGTGCAACAGCGCAGCCGCACGCGCGGCAAGGACCATCTGGAAGTCGGCCGGACCTGGCAGAACCTGGGCGCCTCCCTGGCCAAGAGCGGCGACAACGCCGCGGCCGCGCAGGCCCTGGGCCAGGCCCTGCGGATCTTCGCCGACAAGCTTCCCGAAGGGCATCCGCAGCGGGCCTTCCCGCACATCTCGATGGCGCTGGTTCACCTTCAGGACGGCCAGCCGGCGCGCGCGGAAGCCGCCGCGCTCCGCGCCGGCACGGGCCTGCGCGACGCCTTGCCCGCCAGCCACTTCGCCCACGCCGTGGTCGCCTGCCTGCTGGCGGAGGCGCGGCACCTGCAGTCGCCGACGGCGGGCTCGCTCGCCGAACTGCGTAAACAGGCCAGGCGCCTGGGTTCGGACCCGTCGGCGCCTGCCGACTACCTGCAGCGCTGCGAAGCCGCCGCGCGCGGGTCCGATGTCTCTTGACCCGAGGAAAGACCATGTCCCTTCGCATTCCCCTGGCCACCGTCGCATTGGCCCTGTGCACGGCCTGTTCGCCGTCTTCGGACCAACATGACGCACCTTCGGCCGCGAACGAAGCCGCACCGGCCGCCAGCCAGGCGGATGGCCAGGCAAGCGCGACGGCCGCCAGAACGCCCAAGCCACAAGGCGACTGCGACCTGCTGTCGGCCGCGGAGATCAACGGCGCCTTCGAAGGCAGGCTGAGCGTCAGGCGCGCCGGCGGCCACGGCGCTCGCGGCAGCGGCTGCACCTATGACCTGGCGGAAGGTGACGAAGCGCAGCTGATCCTGCAGGCCGGCAACCGGGCGGCTTTCGACATGCGAAAGGAAAACTACGCCGACATGCCGCTCGAAAAACTGGACCTGGGCGAAGAGGCCTGGCTGGTCAACAACGCACAGGTGATCGCGGTTTCTGCGGACGGCGATTCGATCAGCCTGGGACTGCAGCTGTTCACCTTTGGCAAGCCCACGCCGGTGGACCCCGCGCAGGCCCGCGCGGGCCTGGAAAGCCTCGCGCGGACCGCGCTCGAACGGATGTAGGGCTCAGCCGCCTCGGTAAAGCTCCGGGCGGAAGCCGCCGACCTCGAATTCGAAGCTCGGCACCAGCACGCCGTTGCGCGGCAGCTCGATGCGCACGCGTCCGGCTTCCGACATCGCCTTGAGGAAGCCGGGTTCGTCCTTGATGAACAGGGCCGGGCCGGTGCCGGTGTCCGCGGGCTCGCCGGCGAAGTCGCGCACGGGACCGTCGTCGAAGCGGATCTTCAGCCGGCAGGGCGGGCCGCAGCGCAGCGTCGACATCTCCAGCACAAGGTAGGCGCTTTCGCCCCATTCCGGATGCCGGCGCAGCACCAGCCGGGCCTCCGGGCGCGGCGCCACGCCGCCCTCTTCCATCAGGTGCCGGGGCAGCTTGCTGTAGATCGCGGCCGAGTGCTGGGTGCCACCCTCGACGGCTACCGACTGGTAATCCCACAGGCCGATCAGCCGGCGGCGTTCGCGCATGGCGCCGGCCTGCTCCACGACCTCGTCGAAGGTTTCGCGCATGCTCGCGGCGGCCTGGGTCTCGCCATGCGCCTGGTCGAGTTCATTGCCATGCATTTCGGCGATCTCGAAGTCGCCTTCGGCACGCGCGGCTTCGTAAAGCGCCAGCTTCGCCGCGCCGGCGGTTTCGTCCGTGGCGGGATCCACCGGCTCCGGCTCGGGCTGGCAGGCCACCAGCAGAAGGGCCAGCAGCGGCGCCATGCATCGCATCGACAGGTTCTTCATGCGCTTACTCCAGGGTTTCGAGGCTGCGGATCTCGTCTTCTTCGAAGCCGGCGGCCAGCCTTGCCGGCCGGTTGAAGGGTCCGCGCACGCCGCCGCGCACGGTTTCGCGCACCAGCCGGATGAACTCGCGGCCCGGCGCCAGGCCGGCCCGTTCGCAGTACCAGTGGTACCAGCGGCTGCCGGCGGCGACGTGGGCGACTTCTTCGCGCAGGATCACTTCGAGGATGTCGGCCGAGGCATCGTCGTCGTTCAAACGCAGGCGCGCGATCATGCCCGGCGTCACGTCGAGGCCGCGTGCCTCGAGCACGCGCGGCACCAGGGCCATGCGCCGGAGGCCGCTGTCGGCGGTTTTTTCGGCCATCTCCCACAGGCCGTTGTGGGCGTCGAAATCG
This sequence comes from Arenimonas sp., assembly GCF_041919775.1. Lineage (GTDB taxonomy): Bacteria > Pseudomonadota > Gammaproteobacteria > Xanthomonadales > Xanthomonadaceae > Arenimonas. Next base: position 52,600 of record NZ_JAYRTE010000011.1, read on the forward strand.
CCGTAGGCGAAACCCAGGTCACCCAAGCGCTTCGACAGCATCGCGAAGTGCCTGGCCTCGTCGTCCGCCACGCCAACCCAGTCGTGGTAGTAGGCCTGCGGCAAACCGCGGAAGCGATACACCGCATCCCAGGCCAGGTTGATGGCGTTGAATTCGATGTGGGCGATCGCGTGCAGGAAGGCCGCACGGCCCTCGACGCTGCCCAGCCCGCGCTGTGGCACCTCGCGCGGCAACACCAGCCTTGGCCGCGCCGGCCGGCCGGGCGCGCCGATCGCCTCGGGCGCCGGCACATCCTCTGGCACAGCCAACTTCCCCGCCCTGAACGCCTCCGCCGCCGCATGCGTCAGCCGCAGTTTCTCCGCCGGATCATTCGCGGCGATGCACTGCACTGCCGCCTGGAAGATGTCAGGCACCACGGCGTTTGCGCTTGGCGTCGTCGGAACGCAGCTGCTGCAGGCGTTCGAAGTAGCCGGGCTCGACGCCGGTGACGTATTCGCCGCTGAAGCAGGAGCTGTCGAAGCGGCGGCCGGGGAACTTCGGGCCGGCGACCGCGGCCTCGAGGTCGGCCAGGTCCTGGTAGATCAGCCAGTCGCAGCCGAGCAGCTTCTCGATTTCCTGTTCGCTGCGGCCATGCGCCACCAGCTCGTCCACCGACGGCATGTCGATGCCGTAGATGTTCGGATGCCGCACCGGCGGCGCCGCCGAGGCCAGGTAGACCTTGCGGGCGCCGGCATCGCGCGCCATCTGCACGATCTGCTGGCTGGTGGTGCCACGCACGATCGAGTCGTCGACCAGCAGCACCACCCGGCCCTTGAACTCCAGCGGGATCGGGTTGAGCTTGCGCCGCACCGACTTCTTGCGCTCGCCCTGCCCCGGCATGATGAAGGTGCGGCCGACATAGCGGTTCTTGATGAAACCCTCGCGGTACTTCACGCCCAGCACGTTGGCCAGTTCCAGCGCGGCGTCGCGCGAGGTGTCAGGGATCGGGATCACCGTGTCGATGTCGTGGTCGGGGCGAAGGCGCAGGATCTTCTGGCCCAGGGTGACGCCCATGCGCATGCGCGCCTTGTGCACCGAGATGTTCTCGATCATCGAGTCCGGGCGCGCGAAGTACACGTATTCGAAGATGCAGGGCGCGTGCGGCTGCTCCTGCACGGCGGCTTCGGAATACAGATGGCCGTCGGGCGTGATCACCACCACCTCGCCCGGCAGCAGGTCGCGCTCGCGTCGGAAGCCCAGGATGTCCAGCGCCACGGATTCGGACGCCACGGCGTATTCGGCGCTGCCGTTGACTTCGCGCTTGCCCAGCACCAGCGGACGGATGCCGTGCGGGTCGCGGAAGGCCACCAGGCCCAGGCCCATCACCATCGCCACCGCGGCGTAGCCGCCGGTGCAGCGGCGATGCACGCTAGCCACCGCCGCGGCCGCGGCCTTGGCGTCGAGCCGGCCCAGCACCTGCAGCTCGTGCGCGAACACGTTCAGCAGTACCTCGGAGTCGGACTCGGTGTTGATGTTGCGCTTGTCCTGTTCGAACACCATCTGGCGCAGCGCGTCGGTGTTGGTGAGGTTGCCGTTGTGCGCCAGCGCGATGCCGTAGGGCGAATTGACGTAGAAGGGCTGGGCCTCGTCGCTGCCTTCCGAGCCCGCGGTCGGGTAGCGGCAGTGGCCGATGCCGACGGTGCCGGTCAGCAGGGCCATCGCACGTTCGTCGAAGACTTCCTTCACCAGGCCATTGCCCTTGTGCACGCGCAGGCGGGTACCTTCCATCGTGGCGATGCCCGCGGCGTCCTGGCCGCGGTGCTGGAGCACCGTCAGGCCGTCGTACAGGGCCGCCGCGACGTCGCTCGCGCCGGCGATTCCGATGATGCCGCACATGGTTCAGGTCTCCGGGAAAGTCTGGCCATCCGCGTCGGGCGGCGGGCCACTGGAAGGTTCGGGCAGGGTCATGCCCGGCACCGGGAAGAAGATTTCCTGCGCGGCCACGGGCGGCAGGAAGCCGGCCATCCATTCCGCGCCCTGCTGCACCGATGGCATGAATCGCGACTGGGTCCACCAGTCATCGCGCGGCACCGGCGTGAAGCCCAGCAGCATCACCGCCACGCAGGCCAGCACGATGCCGCGCACCAGGCCGAAGCCCAGGCCGAGCACCCGGTCGGTGGCCGACAGCCCGGTATTGGCGATCAGCTTGCCGATCGCCCAGGTCACCAGGCCACCGAGCAGCAGCACGGCCAGGAAAACGCCCGCATAGCCGAGGAACAGCTGCGCCGAGGCCGCGCCGACGCCGGTGAACAGCGCCGCGGCATCGGCGCCGAAGGCAATCGCCAGCCAGAACGCGGCGACCCAGACCGTCAGCGACAGCACCTCGACCACGAAACCCCGCCACAGCCCGATGGCCATCGAAACCGCCAGCACCAGCAGCAAGGCATAGTCGGCCCAGTTCAGCATCGGCGTCAGGGGTGCGACACGACGATCGTTTCGCGCAGGCCCAGCTTGTCGGCGATCGAGGCGCGCAGGCGTTCGGCGGCGGCGCGGTCGGCCTCGGGGCCCACGCGCACGCGCCAGACCTGCCCATTTCCGGTGGCGATGCGCTGGTGGAACGCGACGAAACCGGCGGCTTTCGCCCTGTCCCGCAGGGCGCTGGCGTCGGCTTCGCTGCTGAACGCGCCCAGCTGCACCGCGAAGCCCACCGTGGCCGCGGTGGCGGGCCGGCCCGACGGAGCCGGCGACGCCGCGCTGCCGGCGTCGAGCGCAATCACCACCGTGCGGGTGCCCGAAACTCCCTCGGCGCGCAGGCGCGCGGCTTCGGCCACCGTGCGGTCGGCGTAGGGGCCCACGCGCACTCGCATGGCCGGCTTGCCGCTGACATCGACCGACTCACTGGTGACCGGCAGCCCGGCGGCGCGCAGCTTGTCGGCCAGGGCGCGGGCATTGGCGAGGTTGGAGAAGCTGCCCACGTTCACCGCGTAGCGCCCGCCGGCGGTGCTGGCCGGCAAGGGGTCGGCAGGCGGTGCGGTGGTTTGCGGCGCCGGCTCCGGCTCCGGCGCGGCCGCCAGGGCCTGGCCGCTGGCGGCATCCACGGCCTGCAGCGGCTCCGTGGCGTCTGCAGGTTCCGGCAGCGGGGCGTCCACGCGCGGGGCGGCTTCGCCCTCCACGTCCACGGTCGCCACGGCGTTGGGGTCGTCGGCGGCCGGGACGGCCGGCCCGCCCAGCACCGGGCCTTCGCCGGCCGGCTGGGGCACGGCGAGCGGGATCTCGCGGGTTTCGAACTCCTGGTCGGGTGCGGCCGGCATCGACAGCGGCACCTGCGCGGCGTCGGGTTCGCCGACCTCGGGGCCCTGCAGCAGCATGGGCAGGAAGATCATCGCCAGCGCCACCAGCACGGCGGCGCCGATCAGGCGCTGTTTCAGGGCGGAATCCATCGCGAGTTCGGTCCGGCCGGAGGAGTGGCGCGAATTATAGCCGGGATGCCCGCCCGGCCGGGTCAGGCCGATGCCAGGGCTTCAGCCACGGTGTGGAAAGAACCGAACACCAGCACGCGCCCGCCCTCGCCCGCCGCCGTCGTCGCGGCCCGGCGCGCATCGGCCAGGCTGCGGTGCGCGAACAGGATGTCCGCCGGCAGTTCCTCGCCCAGCCGCCGCGCCAGTTCGTCCACCGGCTGGCCGCGCGCGCCGGCGTCGGTGATCGGGCCCAGGTGCCAGGCCTGCAGCCACGGCGCCAGCGGCCGGCAGATGCCGGCCAGGTCCTTGTCGGCCAGGGCGCTGAACACGGCCACGGTGGGCTTCGGGTTCGCCGCCAGCCAGTCGGCGAGCTGGCGGGCGCCCTGCGGGTTGTGCGCGACGTCCAGCACTACTTCGGGCGAGCCGGGCAGCACCTGCAGGCGCCCCGGCGCCCGCGCCGAAGCGACGCCGTCGTGCAGCGCCTGGTCGGGCACCGGCAGGTCCAGCGCCCGCAGCGCGGCGATGGCGGCCGCGGCGTTGCCGCGCTGCGCCGGCGCCGGCATCGCCGGGTCGGGCAGGTCGATTTCATAGCCCGGTTCCCGCCAGCGCCAGCCCGCGCCCAGGTCGTCGATCAGGTAATCGGAATGGCCGCGGATGGCAAAGGCGCCGATGGCGTAGGCATGCCGCAGCACCGACGAGGGCGGATCCTTCTCGGCCAGGACGCAGGGCTTGCCGGCGCGCAGGATGCCGGCCTTTTCGAAGCCGATGCTTTCGCGGTCGTCGCCGAGGTAGTCCTGGTGGTCCAGATCGACCGTGGTGATGACCGCGCAGTCGGGGTCGACGATGTTGGTGGCGTCCAGGCGCCCGCCCAGCCCGACTTCGAGGATGGCGAGGTCGAGGTTCGCCGCCTCGAACAGCAGCAGCGCCGCCAGCGTGCCGAACTCGAAATAGGTGAGCGGCGTTTCGCCGCGCGCGGCCTCGATGCGTTCGAAGGCCGCGACCAGGTCTGCGTCGGCCGCCTCGGCGCCATCGATGCGCACGCGCTCGTTGTAGCGCAGCAGGTGCGGCGAGGTGTAGGCGCCGACCTTCAGTCCCGCCGCGCGCGCGATCGCCTCGATGAAGGCCACCGTCGAGCCCTTGCCATTGGTGCCGCCGACGGTAATGACCTTGTCCGCGGGACGGCCCAGGCCGAGCCGCCGTGCCACCTCGCCCACGCGTTCAAGGCCCATGTCGATGGACCTGGGGTGGACCTGCTGCTGGTACTCCAGCCACTGTTCGAGGGTGCGCGCCATGGCGGCATTATCCCGCTTTTGCGGCCCCTACAGCGCCCGGTGGACCGCCTCGCCGAACAGCGGCGTGTGGTGGTTGCAGTCGTTCAGGCGAACCACCTCCAGCGCGTCGGCGCCGGAGCCTTCGAGCAGGTTGAGCGTGGTCGGCGCCTGCCGGAAGGACCACAGCCGCGACAGCGGCAGGCCGAGGATGCGGCACAGGATGACCCGGTTGACCGCGTCGTGCGCCACCACCAGCAGCGTGTCGCCCTCGCCCAGGCCCTCGCACGCGCGGGCGAAGGCCGGCCAGGCGCGGTCGAAGACCTGCACGATCGACTCGCCGCCGCCGGGCATCTGCACGGTCTCCGGGGAATCGCGCCAGGCGCGCAGGCGGTTGGGGTCGCGGGCGCGGATCTCGCTGGCCAGCAGTCCTTCCCAGTCGCCGTGGGAGATTTCCTGCAGGTCGCGGTCGAGCTTCAGCAGGCCGGCGCGTTCCTCGCCCAGGGCGAGTTCCGCCGTGCGGCGCGCGCGCGACAGCGGCGAAGCCACCGCGCGGGTGATCGGCATCTCGCGCAGGCGATCTCCGAGCAGCCGCGCCTGGCGTTCGCCGGTGTCGGACAGCGCGATGTCGTGCTGGCCCTGGTAGCGGCCTTCGGCGTTCCAGGGAGTTTCTCCGTGGCGGGCAAGCAGGATGCGCATCACAGCTGCTCCATCGAAACGATGCCCGGAATGCCGCGCAGCGAGGCCAGCTGGCTGTCGGCGACTTCGCGGTCGACCGTGATCGCCGCGACCGCGCCGCCGTCGCCGGTGGCGCCGAGCGAGAAGTTGACGATGTTCACGCCGGCCGCGCCCAGGTGCGAACCGACCAGGCCGATCACGCCGGGCTTGTCCTCGTTGCGCATCAGCAGCACGTGCGCCAGCGGGTCGAAGTCGAGTTCGACGCCGTCCAGGCGGACCACGCGCGGGCCCCGGTGCAGCGTGGCTTCGATTTCGCGCGACTGGCCGCCGCCTTCGACGCGGATGCGCAGCAGGCGGTCGAAACCGTCGCCGTCGCCGCCCAGGGTCTCCGCCACTTCCAGACCCCGCGAGGCCGCCTCGTGCAGCGCATTCACCGGCGTCACCCGGCCCGAGGCCGGGCCCAGCAGCGCCGCCACCAGCAGCCGCGTCAGCGGCCGCGTGTCCAGGCCTTCGGTGCGGCCGGCGTACGTCACGTGCAGCTTCACCGGCGCCGGCACCAGACGGCCGGCGAGTTTGCCCAGCGCGGTCATCAGCGGCATCCAGGGACCGACCTCACGCGCGGTTTCCGGCGTCAGCGGCGGCAGGTTGACGCAGCCGGCGACGGCGCCGGTGGCGACGAAGTCGATGATCTGGCGCGCCAGGATCGTGCTGACGGCCTGCTGCGCCTCGCCGGTGCTGGCGCCCAGGTGCGGGGTGAGCACCAGTCGCGGATGGTTGCGCAGCGCCGAATCCTTGGGCAGCGGCTCGGTGGCGAAGGTGTCGAGCGCGGCGCCGGCCAGGTGGCCTTCCTCGAGCAGCTTCAGCAGGGCCTGTTCGTCGAGCAGGCCGCCACGCGCGGCGTTGATGACGAAGGCGCCGGGCTTGAGCCGGCGCAGACGGGTTTCGTCGAGCAGGTTGGTGGTGTCCTTGGTGCGCGGGATATGCAGCGTGACCACGTCGGCCCAGGCCAGCAGGTCGTCGAGCGCCATCAGCGGCACGCTGCCCTTGCCGGCGGCCGAGGCGGGCAGGAAGGGGTCGTAGGCGGCCACTTCCATGCCGATGCCCAGGGCCTTCCGCGCGACGGTGGCGCCGATGCGGCCGAGACCGATCACGCCCAGCTTCTTGCCCTCGAGCTCAAAGCCGGTCAGGCCCGCCTTGGGCCACTCGCCGGCCTTCATGCCGGCGTCGGCGCGCGGCACGTGCCGCGCCAGCGCGAACAGCAGCGAGATCGCGTGTTCGGCGGCGGCCAGGGTATTGCCGTCGGGCGCGTTCATCACCGCGATGCCTCGGGCGGTGGCGGCTTCGACGTCGATGGTGTCGACGCCGGCACCGGCGCGGCCGATCACCTTCAGCTGCCCGGCCCTGGCCAGGGCCTCGCCCGGCACCGGCGTGGCCGAACGCACCAGCACGGCGTCGAAGCCGGCCAGCTTGTCGGCCAGGGCCTTGGGGTCTTTTATCGGATCGCTGGTTTCGACGGTCCAGCCGGCCTTGCGGAACAGGTCCAGGCCGTCTTCATGGATGCCATCACAGGCCAATACGCGCATCGGGGTACTCCTCGTTCACGGTTCATGGGGGGCCGGGACGGCCGGCGCTCGCAGGGGCGGGCGCGTTCATGCACGTGAAGAGGACGACGCTAGGACCATCAGAAAGCCGATGCGGAACAACGCCACCGGCGTGACTGCGGGTCTGGAGACGGGGCTTCAAGAGCATGGGAGTCCAGGACCAACGTCCCGACGGTAGCAGAGCCACGGGCGCCGCCGCCAGTCCCCACCCATGACCTCTGGCCTACCCGCCGGCGCGCCGCATGCCCTACGCTCGACAGCTTCGTCCCACGCAAAGGTTCCGCCCATGATCCGCCTCAAGCCGCTTGCCCTGGCGCTTTCCGTTTCCCTGACGCTGGCCGCCTGCCAGAAGGCGGAAGAACCCGCCGACACCGCCGCCGCCGCGCCGGAAGCCCCGAAGCTGCAGATCGACCTCGCGCAGGTGCAGCAGCAGCCGATCGCGCTCAAGGCCGAGGACCTGGACACCAGCATCCAGGCCTGCCAGGACTTCAACGGCTTCGTGAATTCCAAGTGGCTCGCCGCCAACCCGGTGCCGGGCGACCGCACCACCTGGGGCGCCTTCCCGGCGCTGGGCGAACGCTCGCTGCAGGTCCAGCATGAAATCGCCAAGGCCGCCGCGGCCGGCGAATGGCCGCAGGGCAGCATGGAGCAGAAGGTCGGCGACTTCTTCGCCGCCGGCATGGACGAGGCCGCGATCGAAGCCGCCGGCCTGTCGCCGGTGCAGCCGGAGCTCGACCGCATCGACGCACTGTCCTCGAACGCCGACATCCCGGCCTACATCGGCGACGCCTACGCGCGCGGCCAGGGCATGCTGTTCGGCTTCTACGCGATGGCCGACTACAACGACTCGAACACCAACATCGCCTACGCCAGCCAGGGCGGCCTGTCGCTGCCCGAGCGCGCCTACTACCTGGAAGACCGCGAGGACTACAAGGCCGCCCGCGCCGCCTTCGTCGAACACGTGGCCGCGCTGATGCAGCTGGCCGGCGCCGACGAGGAAACCGCGAAGGCCCAGGCGCAGGACGTTCTGGCCTTCGAAACCCGCCTCGCCAAGGCCTCGCTGGGCCGCCTGGAACTGCGCGACCCGGCCAACCGCTACAACCCGGTGACGCTGGCCGACGCCGACGCCAGCACGCCGAACTTCAGCTGGACGCAGTTCTTCGCCGCACTCGACGTCGACGCGCCGGAGAGCTTCTCGCTGCCGATGCCGGGCTTCTTCAAGGAAGTCGACGCGATGCTGGCCGACGTGCCGCTCGAGACCTGGAAGACCTGGCTGCGTTTCCGCACCATCGACGACGCCTCGCCCTACCTGTCGAACGCCTTCGCCGAACGCAACTTCGAGTTCTACGGCAAGACCCTGCGCGGCCAGCTCGAGCAGCAGGAGCGCTGGAAGCGCGTGCTCGGCGCGCTCAATGGTTCGATGGGCGAAGGCTTCGGCCAGCTCTACGTCGAACAGGCCTTCCCGCCGGAATCCAAGGCCAAGATGGAAGAGCTGGTCGGAAACCTGATGGCCTCGCTCAAGACCCGCCTGGAAAACCTCGAGTGGATGAGCGAGGACACCAAGGCCAAGGCCATCGAGAAATGGTCCTCGTTCACCCCGAAGGTGGGCTACCCGGACAAGTGGCGTGACTGGAGCGGCCTGGAAGTGACCGACGAAAGTTATGTCAGCAACCTGCTCGCCGCTTCGGCCTTCAACTACCGCTACATGCTCGACAAGATCGGCAAGCCGGTCGACCGCAGCGAATGGGGCATGAGCCCGCAGACGGTGAACGCCTACTACCGCGCCACCGCCAACGAGATCGTGTTCCCGGCCGCGATCCTGCAGCCGCCCTTCTTCGACGTTAACGCCGACGACGCCCTGAACTACGGCGGCATCGGCGCGGTGATCGGCCACGAGATGCTGCACGGCTTCGACGACCAGGGCAGCAAGTTCGACGCCCAGGGCAACATGGCCAACTGGTGGACCGACGAGGACCGCAAGAAGTTCGAAGCCGCCACCACCAAGCTCGCCGACCAGTACAGCGGTTACGAGGCCCTGCCGGGCCTGTTCGTGAACGGCAAGCTGGGCCTGGGCGAGAACATCGCCGACCTCGGCGGCGTCACCGTCGCCTACGACGCGCTGCAGCGCGCCCAGGGCGAAGGTTTCACCGACCCGATGATCGACGGCTACAGCCAGGACCAGCGCTTCTTCATGAACTGGGCCACGGTCTGGCGCATCGCCTTCACCGAGGCCCAGCTCAAGCAGCAGATCACCGTCGGCCCGCACAGCCCGGGCATGTTCCGCGCGATCGGCGCCCCGTCCAACCTGCCGGCCTTCGCCGAAGCCTTCCAGTGCAAGGAAGGCGACAAGATGGTCCGCTCGGGCGAAGACCGCGTCGTCATCTGGTAAGCCCCATCCACCTTTCGCCCCCCTCCCGAGGGGGGCTCGGAGACACCCATGAATTCCCGCCGTTTCAAACCCCTGGCGCTGGCGCTTGCCGTCACCGTCGCCCTCGCCGCCTGCCAGAAATCCGACGCCCCGGAAACGACCGCGGCCGAGACCGCCGGTGAGTCCGCCGCGCCCGCGATCGACCTGTCGGGCGTCACCACCCCGATGATCGCGCTGCAGGCCGCCGACCTCGACACCAACGTGTCGGCCTGCACCGACCTCGACCAGTTCGTCAACGGCAAGTGGCTGGCCGCCAACCCGGTGCCCGCCGACCGCACCACCTGGGGCAGCTTCGAAGCCCTGGCCGAGCGCTCGCTGGAAATCCAGCACGCCCTGGTCGAAAACCTCGCCGCCCGCGAAGGCGCCGACGGCACCGCCAAGCTGATCGGCGACCTCTGGGCCACCGGCATGGACGAAGCCGCCATCGAAGCCGCCGGCCTGGCGCCGCTGCAGCCGATGCTCGACGACATCGCCGCGCTCGATTCGGGCGAGGCCGTGGCGCAGTGGCTGCGCGACAGCTATGCCAAGGGGCAGGGTTTCGTGTTCGGTTTCGGCCCGGAGGCCGATTTCCAGAACTCGACGATGAACATCGCCTACGCCACCCAGGCCGGCCTCGGCCTGCCCGACAAGGGCTATTACTTCGACGAAAAACACGCCGACATCCGCGAGGCCTACGTCGCCCACATCGCCAAGGTGCTGGAGCTGGCCGGCGCCGACGCCGAAGCCGCGGCCACGCAGGCCAAGGCCGTGATGGACTTCGAGACCCGCCTGGCCGGCAAGTCGCTGTCGAGCGAGGAGCTCTCGCGCGACGTCTCCAAGTACTACAACCCGGTCAACCTGGAGCAGGCCGACGCCGTCAGCCCGAACTTCACCTGGTCGCGCTTCTTCGAATCGCAGGGCGTGCCGGCGCCGGAAATGTTCTCGCTGGCCCAGCCCGACTTCCACGCCGAGGTCAGCACGATGCTGGCCGACGTGCCGGTGGAAAACTGGCAGGCCTACCTGCGCTTCCACGCGATCGACAACGCCGCGCCCTTCCTTTCGGGTGCCTTCGTCGAGGAGAACTTCAACTTCTACGGCAAGACCCTGCGCGGCCAGCAGGAACTGCAGCCGCGCTGGAAGCGCGTGCTCAACACCATCAACGGCCAGATGGGCGAAGCCCTGGGCCAGGAATACGTGGCCGTGGCCTTCCCGCCGGAAGCCAAGGAGCGCATGCAGGACCTGGTGGGCAACCTCTCGGACGCGCTCAAGGTCCGCATCGAGAACCTCGAGTGGATGGGCGCGGAGACCAAGGAAAAGGCGATCGAGAAGTGGGCCGCCTTCACCCCGAAGATCGGCTACCCGGACAAATGGCGTGACTGGAGCGGCCTGTCCACCGGTCGCGAGGGTTACATCGCGAACCTGATGGCGGCGAACGAGTTCAACTACCGCTTCAACCTCGAAAAGATCGGCAAGCCGGTGGACAGGACCGAGTGGGGCATGAGCCCGCAGACGGTCAACGCCTACTACAACCCGCTGGCGAACGAGATCGTGTTCCCGGCCGCGATCCTGCAGCCGCCGTTCTTCGACATCGAGGCCGACCCGGCGCTCAACTACGGCGGCATCGGCGCGGTGATCGGCCACGAGATGATCCACGGCTACGACGACCAGGGCAGCCGCTTCGGTGCCTCGGGCAACTTCGAGAACTGGTGGAGCGACAAGGACAAGGAAGGCTTCAAGGCGCGCACCGACCAGCTGGTGGCGCAGTTCGACGCCTACGAGTCCATCGACGGCCTGCACGTCAACGGCAACCTGACCCTGGGCGAGAACATCGCCGACCTGGGCGGCCTGGCCGTGGCCTACGACGCCCTGCAGCGCGAGCTGGAGAACAAGAAGGTCGGCGAGATCGACGGTTACACCCAGGACCAGCGCTTCTTCATGAACTGGGCCACCGTCTGGCGCCGCAACTTCAAGGACGAAGAGCTGCGCGTGCGCCTGCAGACCGACCCGCACGCCCCGGCCCGCTTCCGGGCCATCGGCGCGCCGTCGAACCTGCCGGTGTTCGCGGCCGCGTTCGAGTGCAAGGAAGGCGACGCCATGGTGCGGCCGGAGGCCGACCGGGTCTCGATCTGGTAAGGCCGCGCCTCCCCGCGTGACCAGGACGGCCCGGGCTTGCCCGGGCCGTCCGCGTTCAGGCTCCGGCCGGAAAGGTTTGGGCGGCCCGGCCGCGGGCGAGTAGAATCGCGCTCCCCCGAGTGGAGTCGCGCATGTTGTTTTCCCCCGGCCAACGCTGGTTTTCCAGCGCCGAGCCCGAACTGGGCCTGGGCACGGTGCTGCGCCTGGCCGGTCGCCAGGTCCAGATCGTCTTCACCGGCACCGGCGTGGTGCGCATGTATGCCCTGGGCTCGGCGCCACTGCTGCGCGCCGTGTTCCGCCCCGGCGAGCGCGTGCGCGTGGAGGGCAGCGACAAGACCGTCGAACAGGTCGAGGACCGCGACGGCCACGTGCACTACCTGTGCGACGGCCAGTGGCACCCCGAGGGCGCGCTCGATGCCGAACAGCCGGTGTCGCAGGCCGATTCGCGCCTGCTGTCGGGCCGGGTCGACCGCAACGACCAGTTCGAATTCCGCGTTGAATGCCTTCGCCGCCGCGCCGAAGCGCGCGCGCATCCGGGCTGGGGCGTGCTGGGCGCGCGCATCGACCTGGTGCCGCACCAGCTGCAGGTGGCCGAGGCCGCCGCCGCGCGCCGCCCCCCGCGCCTGCTGCTGGCCGACGAAGTCGGCCTGGGCAAGACCATCGAAGCCTGCCTGGTGACCGCGCAGATGCTGGCCTCGGGCCGCGCCCGCCGGGTGCTGGTGCTGGTGCCGGAAAGCCTGGTCAACCAGTGGTTCGTCGAGCTGCTGCGCCGCTTCAACCTGCCGTTTGCCATCTACGACGAGGAGCGCTGCGAATCGCTGGAGATGACCGAACCCAAGGCCAATCCCTTCGAGGACGAACAGTGCGTCATCGCCTCGGTGGACTGGCTGGCCAGTCATGAAAAGCGCGCCCGCCAGGCCCTGGCCGCCGGCTGGGACCTGCTGCTGGTGGACGAAGCCCACCACCTGGTCTGGACGCCGGAATTCACCAGCCCGGGTTATGCCCTGGTGGAGTCGCTGTCGGCGCGCACGCCGGGCCTGCTGCTGCTGACGGCCACGCCGGAACAGCTGGGCCTGGGCGGCCATTTCGCCCGCCTGCGCCTGCTCGACCCGGCGCGTTACACCGACCTGGATGCCTTTCGCGCCGAAACCCGCGGTTACCAGGGCCTGTCGGCCCTGGCCGGCCGCCTGCTCGACGACCAGGCCCTGACCACCGAAGACATGGAAACACTGGCCGACCTGTTCCCGGAGGACGGCGACCACCTTGCCCAGCGCCTGGGCCGGATCGCCGCCGGCGACGCCGCGGCCCGCGACGCCCTGCTGGCCGACCTGGTCGACCGCCACGGCACCGGCCGGGTGATGGTGCGCAACCGTCGCGCCGCCGTCGGTGGTTTCCCCAAGCGCATTCCGCACCTGGCCACCCTGCCCGCGCCCGAAGACCCGACCGTGCTGGGCACGCTGCGCGCCGAATTCGCGCACGACGTCGGCGACACCGACGACGAGCCCGCGCACGACTTCACCCGCGACCCGCGCATGGACTGGCTGCTCGAAACGCTCGACGCCGTCGCCCCGGCCAAGGTGCTGCTGATCTGCCGTTCGCGCGCCAAGGTGCAGGCCATCGAAGAAGCCCTGCGCCTGCGCACCGGCCTGCAGGTGGCGCGTTTCCACGAGGACATGAACCTGCTGCAGCGCGACCGCAACGCCGCGTTTTTCGCCGACCCGGAAGGCGCGCGCCTGCTGGTGTCGAGCGAAATCGGCGCCGAGGGCCGCAACTTCCAGTTCGCCCAGCACCTGGTGTTCTGGGACCTGCCGCTGCACCCGGACATGCTGGAACAGCGCATCGGCCGCCTCGACCGCATCGGCCAGGCCGGCGACGTCAACCTGCATGCGGCCGCCGTTGCCGGCAGCGCCCAGGAAGTGCTGCAGCGCTGGCTGCACGACGGCCTCGACGCCTTCCGCCAGGTCCTGGCCGACGGCCGCGAAATGCTGCGCGGCTTCGGCGCCGAGCTGCTGCAGCTGGCGGGCATGGACGCCGACGCCCGCGAACCGGCCTTCGGCGAACTGCTCGAACGCACCCGCGAGCGCCACGCCGAAGTCGCACGCCTGATCGCCGAAGGGCGCGACCGCCTGCTGGAACTGGGCAGCCGCGGCCTGGGCGAGCGCGACGCACTGCGCAAGGAGCTGCTATCGGACGACCAGCACGCCGTGCTGGACGACTTCCCGCTGCGCCTGCTGGAAAGTTTCGGCGTGCACAACGAAGCGCTCGGCCCCACCACCTGGCTGCTCGACCCCGAACACCTGACCGTCGACGGCTTCGAGGAGCTGCGCCAGGGCATGCGCGCCTGCACGACCGACCGCGCCACCGCGCTGGCCCGCGACGACCTGCTCTACCTGCGTCCCGACCACCCGCTGATGCTGACCGCCACCGACCTGCTGATCTCCGGCGAAAGCGGCAACGCGGCCTTCCTGGTCGACGACGCCCTGCCACCGCGCACCGTGGTGCTCGAGGCGGTGAACGTCATCGAATGCGTGGCCGACGCGCGCCTGGACATCGAACGCTGGCTGCCGCCGGTGCCGCTGTCGGTGGCCGTGGACACGCGGCTGCAGCAGCGACCGGATTTCGCGCCCAGCGACCGCGCCCGCCACCGCGCCGGCGACCGCGTGTTCGACCTGGGCCCGCAGCGCAAGGTGCTGGCGGCGCTGGTGCCGCCGATGCTCGAGCGCTGCCGCGATGCCGCGAAAGCCGCGGCGCAGGCACGCATCGACGAAGCCGTCGCCCGCGCCGATGAAAGCCTGTCCGCGGAAATCCAGCGCCTGCGCGCGCTGGCGCACGTCAACCCGGCGGTGCGCCCGGCCGAGATTGCCGCACTGGAGGCCGAACGCGAGGCCGTGCTCGCCGCCCTTCCCACGGCGCGTCCGCGCCTGGACAGCCTGCGCCTGGTCGCCAGCACCGACTTCCTCCAGCTCCGCCGCTGACCAAGGCCCCCGCGGGAGGGGCTTCAGTCCCGAATGCCCGCCTTCCCGTGGGAGGGACTTCAGTCCCGAACGCGCACCGACTGGTCGTCGTAGGTCATCGGCAGATAGACAACGCGGATCGGCGCGTCCTCCGCCACCGCGTTGAAGCGCATCCGCAGCGCCGAAGCCCGCAGGCCCTTGCCGGCCGCCGGCCCCGGCAGGCTTTCGATGACCAGCGCCTGGCTGACTTCGCCCGAAGGCGCGACGTGCAGCCGGAACAGCGCCAGGCCGGGACCATGCAGCCGGGCGCGCTTGATCGTGTTGCTGCCGCCCGCCAGCGGCACGCGATGGCTGTCGAGGCGGCGCTCGACCGGATACACCTCGTGCACCGGCCGGCAGTCGCGCTCCGGCGACGCCCCTGCGTCTTTGGTGGACGCCAGCGCCGCGTCGATGCCGGCGCCGTACTTGTCGAAGAAACCCTGCACGTAGGCCACGATCCTGCGCTCGGTTTCTTCGCCCGGCGGCAGGGCCGCGAAACCGCGCTTGATCAGGTCGGCCTGGTAGGTGCGGAAGCGGCTGGGATGCGTGACCTGCATGTAGTGCGCGTAGAGCTGCGCCCAGACCATGCCGGAGAAGGCATCGCCATGCCGGAGCTCAAGCTCGGCCGACGACGCCATCGCGGTCAGCTCGCCGGCCAGCGCCGCCTTCGCCAGCAGGTCCCGCGCCTTCTGCAGGTCGGCCTCGACCAGGGCGGCCGGATGCGCCTTGCCCATGCGGTAGAGCGCCCCCGCCCTGAATGTCTGGTTCGGCGTGGCCCCTTCGGCTTGCCAGCGGGCCAGCGTGGCCAGGCGCAGGGCCGGGTCGCCGTCCGGGTTTTCCGGCAGCGAGGCCAGGTCTGGAGACGCGCACAGCGGCAGGGCAGGCTCTTCGGCCCGGGCCACCGACAGGCCAGCCGCCAGCGCGAAGGCCAGCGACCATGCGAACGCCGCCCTCATCGCACCGCCCTCGGCCCGCGCGGACGGAACGGCGGCTGCCCGCGCCAGTAGCGGATCATCAGCCAGCCGAACAGCATGCCGCCCAGGTGGGCGAAGTGGGCGATACCCGATGCGGTGTTGAAAACGCCCATCAGCAGCTCGATGGCGCCGAACACGATGACGAAGGTGCGCGCCTTCATCGGGATCGGCGGGATCAGCAGCATGACCTGGCGGTTCGGGAACAGCATGCCGTAGGCCAGCAGCAGGCCGAACACGCCGCCGGAGGCGCCAATCGTGGGATACACGCCCTGGCCGGTGATGCCGCTGGTGACCACGACCAGCTGGATCAGGCCGGCGCCGGCGACGCAGACGAGGAAGTAGGAAAGGAACCGGCGCGAACCCCAGGTCTGCTCCAGCGAGCCGCCGAACATGTAGATCGCCAGCGCGTTGAAGAACAGGTGGCCGAAGCTCCCGTGCAGCAGTCCGTAGCTCAGGATCTGCCAGGGCAGGAAACCCACCGACAGCGGCAGGCCGTCGCTGCCGGTGCCCACGGGATACTCGCCCAGCGGCCACAGCGCGAAATAGAGGATCGCGGCTTCCGGCGCCAGCATCTGCGCCAGGTAGGCGACGGCTAGCGCAATCAACAGGGCCTTGGTGACCGGCGGCAGGTACATGCGGAGTTCCCGGAAAAAGTCCGGCCCATCATAACGGCAGCCGGCGCATTGCCGGTGGCTCAGTCCGGCGGCGCCCAGAGTATCTGGTCGAGGCTGGGCGCCGCCCGCTGGCCGCGCACCCGGCCGCCTTCCACGCGCACGCCTTCGGCGCGCAGCCGCTGCACCTGCTCGTCGAATTCCGGCGACCCGGGCGGGAAGGCGATGCGCCCGTCCGAACGCAGCACGCGGTGCCAGGGCAGGCCGGGTTCGTCGCCGGCGGAAAGGATGCGCGCGACCAGCCGGGCCCGGCCAGGCAGGCCGGCCCGGCGGGCGATTTCACCATAGCCGGCGACCTGGCCGGCGGGCACGGCATGCACGGCCAGCAGCACGCACCGGCGCTGCTCGCTGGCCCGGCTTTCCTTGGGCTTTGCTGGCATGGGCGCTAGGATAGCGCTCCCCCCAAGCCAGCAGTACGCGACCATGCAGAACTTCGAACAGATCCGCGGCCACCTCCAGGGCAAGTACAAGCTGACCGCCAGCGAGCCCTACCTGGCCTGCGTGCAGCTGTCGCTGGACAAGGGCAAGCGCCACCAGAGCATCTTCCTGTCGGAAATGATGGACGAAACCGACCGCACCTACCTGCGCGTGAGCACGGTGATCGCGCCGATGACCGGCGTCGACGCCAAGCGCATGCTGGCCTTCAACTGGCAGAGCCCGGTCGGCTTCCTGGCCATCGGCGAACTCGACGGCATGCCCTACCTGCAGCTGTGCGAGAACCGCCCCTACGACACCCTCACCGCGGCCGAGATCGACCGCCTCGTGCTGGAGATCGGCGGCCTGGGCGACCAGATGGAGCGCATGCTCTCGGCCGGCGGCGACCTGCTCTAGCCCCGGGGCGCTTCACGTCCAGCCAACCCATTCGGCGCCCTTGAAGAGGGCGTAGGCCAGCCCGCCGGCGGCGGGAATGGTGAGGACCCAGGCCCAGAGGATCTTCTGGATCACGCTCCAGCGCAGCGAGCGCGGGTTCTTGGCCACGCCCACGCCCATGATGGCCGTCGAGATGCTGTGCGTCGTCGAGACCGGCATGCCGAAGTGCGCGGCCAGCGACAGGATCGTGGCCGAGCTGGTTTCCGCCGCGAAGCCATGGATCGGGTGCAGCTTCACCAGCTTGTGGCCCAGGGTCTTGATGATGCGCCAGCCGCCCGCGGCGGTGCCGGCCGCCATCACGATGGCGCAGGTCACGATGATCCAGGTATCGATCGCGCCGCCGTCGCTGCCGGGATGCAGGAAGGCCAACATCGGCGGCAGGTCGTCGAGCGTGCCCGCGGCTTCGGCGCCGATCAGCGCCAGCGCGATGATGCCCATCGTCTTCTGCGCGTCGTTGGTGCCGTGGGCATAGCCCATGTAGGCCGCCGACACGATCTGCGCCTTGCCGAACACCGCATTCACCCAGCGCGGCCGCGATATGCGCGCGAGCCAGCCGCCGGCGCCGTTCATGGCGCTGATGACGGCCATCAGCGCGCCCATCATCACCAGGCCCAGGGTGAAGCCGGCCAGCGGCGAGCTGACCATCGGCACCACCACCTTCCAGAACAGACCCTCGTTCTGCGTCCAGTGTTCGGCCTCGCGCGCCCATATCAGCACGTCGAAATTGTTGTCCGCCGCCGCCAGCGCGGCACCCACCAGGCCGCCGATCAGCGCATGGCTGGACGAGGACGGCAGGCCGAACCACCAGGTGATCAGGTTCCAGACGATGCCGCCGCTCAGCGCGCAGATGACCATCTGCGAACTGACCACCACCACGTCGGCATCGATCAGCCCGGAGGAAATGGTCATGGCCACCGCCGTGCCCGCCAGCGCCCCGACCAGGTTCATCACCGCGGCCAGCGCCACCGCCTGCAGGGGGCTCAGCACCTTGGTGGCGACCACCGTGGCGATGGAGTTGGCGGTGTCGTGGAAGCCGTTGATGTACTCGAAGACGAGCGCGACCAGCACCACGACCAGCACCAGGACCAGGTCGGCGGACATGGATCAGGCGTTCTTGAGCACGATGTGGTAGATCACGTTGCCGGCGTCGCGGCAGCGGTCGATGGCTTTCTCGAGGATCTCGTACAGGTCCTTGAGGATCAGGTAGCGCATCGGGTCGGTTTCGTGGGTGTAGGTGTCCCGGTACATTTCCAGGATCAGCCGGTCGGCTTCGGATTCGATCGCCTGCAGCTTGTCGTTCAGGGCCTTGGTCGCCTCCAGCGACATGCCCTTGCGCATCTGGCCGACCATCTGTTCGAGCACCGTGCAGGCGCGTTCGAGCATCGCCGCCCGCGGGATGAAATCGACGTCGCCGACCCGCTCCGACGCCAGCGCGTAGCGTTCGGCGAACTTCTCGACGACCTTGGGGATCTTGTACAGCGCGCTCGAGAGCTCCTCGATGTCCTCGCGCTCGAGCGCGGTGACGAAGGTGATCACCAGCTCGTGGCTGATCTGCGCCTGCAGGTCCTTCTCGCGCTGGCGGGCCTCCTTGAACCGTTCGAGCGAACGTTCCGCCGGGGGCGTGGACAGCAGCTCGCCCAGGGCGCGGGCGCTCTCGCGGGCGGCGCCGGCGCTGGCCTCGAGCAGGCCGTAGAACTTGTCGCCCTTGCCGAAGATGGTCTGGAGGGAAAACATGGGGATTCCTTGCCTGGCGTGGCCGGGCCCGTCCCGCGCCCCGGATGGCGCGCATGTTACCGCCATGTGACGGGCGGCCCCAGCCTTTCGCACCCGGAAGCCGCGCGGCGCCTATGGCATAGTGCCCGCCATAACCGACCCAGAACCTCCTGCAGGAGCCCCGCGCCGGCCCAGTCCGGCAGCCCATGACCTTCGAACTCGCCCTCGTCCTTTTCCTGATCATCTGCAACGGTTTCTTCGCGCTGTCGGAGATGTCGGTCGTCACCTCCCGCAAGCCGCGCCTGAAACAACAGGCCGAGGAGAGCCTGCGGGCGAAGGCGGCGCTGGAGCTGGCCGAACACCCGGAGCGCTTCCTGTCCACCGTGCAGGTGGGCATCACGTCCATCGGCATCCTGACCGGCATGTTCGGCGGTGCCAGCATCGGCATCCGGATCGCCGAGGCCCTCGCCCCGCTCGGCCTCGACCCCGACCTGGCGGACGACATCGGCAAGGGCATCGCGGTCGTGCTGATCACCTACTTCAGCATCATCGTCGGCGAGCTGGTGCCCAAGCGCATCGCGCTGCTGGCCCCCGAACGCATCGCGGCGATCGTCGCGATCCCGATGAAGTGGATCTCGCTGGTCGCCACGCCCTTCGTCTGGCTGCTTTCGCACAGCACCCGGCTGCTGATGAAGGTGCTGCGCCTGGACCGCGGCCAGGCCGACCAGGTGACGGAAGAGGAAATCCGCATGCTGGTGGCCGAGAGCCACGAGCAGGGCGTGATCGACGTCAGCGAACGCAACATGATCAACCGCGTGCTGCGCCTGGGCGACCGCAGCAGCGCCGGCCTGATGACGCCGCGCACGCGCATCGTCTGGCTGGACGCTTCCGCCACCTTCGAGGAAAACCTGGAGGTGATGCGCGAGACGCCCTTCGCCCGCTACCCGGTCTACCGCGGCAGCGACACCGAAGTGCTCGGCATCCTTGAAACCAAGTCGCTGACGGCGATGATCGGCCGCGTCGGCAGCAACGCTGAACTCTTCCGCGAACTGCGGCCGGCCCTGTTCGTGTCCGAATCGACCCAGGCGATGAAGCTGCTCGAGATCTTCCGCGAGGAGCAGCAGACCCTGGCCCTGGTCGTGGACGAATACGGCGACGTGCAGGGCATGGTGTCGGCCAACGACCTGCTGGCGGCGGTGCTGGGCCGCGTGCAGGACACCGAATCGGCGCCCGAGGAAGCCCTGGTGGTGACCCGCGACGATGGCTCCTACCTGGTGGACGGCCGCCTTTCGACCGAGGAGCTGCGCGAGCTGCTGCTGCTGAGCCGCCTGCCCGACGAGGACGACGGCGACTACCACACGGCCGCCGGCATGGTGATCGCCAGCTTCGGCCGCATCCCGCATTCGGGCGAACACTTCGACTGGGCCGGCTGGCGCTTCGAGGTGGTCGACCTCGACGGCGCGCGCATCGACAAGCTGCTGGTCGCCCGCCTGCCCGAACCGGAGCGCGAGGACGGGATTTAGCACGGATAAAGGCTTCCCGCCCCAGACTGCCGGGCCATGACACCCGCCGAAATCAGCACGCGTGCCCTGCTCGACGTCCTTGCCGACGGCAATGGCGAGGCCGATGACGCGCCGATGACCATCGGCGGCGTGCTGGACCACTTCCGGGCCCGCGCCTTCGGCATCTTCCTGCTGATCGCCGTCCTGCCGGCCTTCGTGCCCCTGCCGGTCGGCGCCGGCGCCGTCAGCGGCCCCCTGGTGTCGCTGGCGGGCCTGCAGATGCTGGTGCTGATGGCCCATCCCTGGGTGCCGGGCTTCCTGTCGCGGCGCCCGCTGTCGCGCGAGGGCATGGCCAGGTTCCGCAACCGGACCTCCCGCCTGCTGCGCTGGCTGGAGAAGATCAGCCGGCCGCGCACCGAATGGGTGATCGACCATCCCGCGGCCCGGCTGTTCACCGGCCTGCTGCTGGTCGTGCTGGGCGGGCTGCTGGCCCTGCCGATCCCCGCGACCAACTACCCCTTCGGCCTGATCCTGCTGGCCTTCGCGATCGCGCTGATCGAACGCGACGGCCGGATGATGCTGGTCGCCTGGGCGCTGGGCATTGCCCAGATCGTGGTGCTCGGCTTTTTCTCGGGCCAGGCCGCGGCCTGGCTGGCCGACAAGTTCGGCTGATCGGAATCCGCTATTCGCCCGACGCCTCGCGGAAGGCCCGGCGCATGTCGTTGGCCGGCATCGGCCGGCCCAGCCAGAAGCCCTGGCCCTGGTCGCATCCGCGCTCGCGCAGCACCGCGTACTGGCCTTCGGTCTCGATGCCTTCGGCCACCACGGTGATGCCCAGCGAATGGGCCATCGCGATGATCGCCGAGGTCAGCGCCAGGTCGTCGGGGTCGCGCAGCACGTCGGCGACGAAGCTGCGGTCGATCTTCACGCCGTCCACCGGCACCCGGCGCAGGTGGCTGAGCCCCGAGAAGCCGGTGCCGAAATCGTCCAGCCAGACCTTCACGCCGGTCGCGCGCAGGCGCGACAGCAGCGCGCTGGCCTGGGCTTCGTCACCCAGAACCGCGGTTTCGGTCAGTTCCAGGTGCAGCTGCTGCGGCAGCACGCCGGTGGACTGCAGCGCACTGGCCACCACGTCCGGCAGGTCGCCGGTGCGCAGCTGGCGCGGCGAGATGTTCACCGACACGAAGGGCGGCTCCAGGCCCGGCTGCTGCCAGGTGGCGGCGTCCTGGCAGGCCTGCACCAGTACGTGGCGGCCCAGGGCCTCGATGAGCCCGCTCTGTTCGGCCACTTCGATGAACACCGACGGTGGCACCACGCCCAGGCGCGGGTGTTCCCAGCGGCACAGCGCCTCGGCGCCCATCGGGCGGCCGTCGGCCAGCCGGTAGATCGGCTGGTAGTGCAGGCTCAGCTCGCCGCGCTCCCAGGCGCCGCGCAGTTCTTCCTCGAGCTTCACCCGGCGCTCCACCGCCTGGTCCATGGCCTTGGAATAGAAGCGGTAGCAGCCCTTGCCGGCGACCTTGGCCTGGTACATCGCGATGTCGGCGTTCTTGAGCAGCTGGCCAGCGCTGGACGCATCGAACGGGAACAGGGTGATGCCGACCGACGCGCCCAGGAACACCTGCCGCCCCTGCAGCACCAGCGGCCGCTGCACTTCCTCGATCAGCTCCTCGGCCAGTCGGCCGGAGCTGGCGCGGATGTCCTCGGCCAGGAACAGCACGATGAATTCGTCGCCGCCGAAGCGGGCGATCTCGGCGCCCTGCCCGCCCAGGCGCTCGACCGTCATGCGGATGCGCACCGACAGCTGGCCCAGGACTTCGTCGCCGGCCTCGTGGCCCAGGGTGTCGTTGACGCGCTTGAAGTCGTCGAGGTCGATGAACAGCAGGGCCAGCTCGCCGCTGCTGGCCTGCAGGGTCAGCAGGCGGTCGTCGAGCGCTTCGCGGAAGGCCAGGCGGTTGGACAGGCCGGTCAGCGAGTCGGTGTAGGCCATGCGCCGGATGTCGCGGTCGTGCCGGGCCACGGCCTCGGCCATGCGGCCGAAACCGCGCACCAGGTCGCCCAGTTCGTCCTGGCGTTCGGAGCGCAGCTCGATGTCGCCGTAGCGGCCCTTCTCCATGCGGCCGGCGGCGTCGGCCAGCTCGCTGATCGGCTGCACGATGCGCCGCTGCAGCAGCCACATCGCCAGCGCCGCGATGCCGAACTGCGCGGCCAGCAGCGCCAGAATCCAGGCCAGGTGTTCGCGGTTGGCCTGGCCCAGGCTCTTTTCCAGCGGCCCCAGCACCTCGACCTCGCGGCGGCTGGCGTTGTCGCGCGACAGGCCCACGCGCACCCCGCCGATGCGTTCGCCGCCGATCCGGATCGGGCTGGCGACGTCGAGCAGCTTGTCGTTCCACTGCCCGTGCGGCCCCTCGGCCTGCAGGGCCTCGAAGGCCATCGGGTCGGCCATCGGCTGGCCGAAGGCCGGGATGTCACCGGAGCCGTCGTGCAGCACCTGGCCATCGGCGTCGTGGATGATCACGTAGACCACGTCGGGCTGGCGCAGCGTGGCGCGCGCCAGTTCACCCAGCTTGGCCAGGTCCAGGTAGTACATCGGATTGGTGGCGGCGTCGGCCAGCTGGCTCGACAGCGTGTGGCCGCGCATCAGCAGGCCCTCGCGGGCCAGTTCGCGCACGGCGTCGGCGCTCAGTTCGCGGGCATCGGCGTTGCTGCGCTGGGTATGCAGCCAGAGCGCGCCGAACAGGCCGGCGACCACCAGCATGACCCCGGCCAGCAGCCACATGAGTTCGCCGCGAAGCCCCAGGCGGAAAGGCAGCCTCATTCCAGCGCCTCGCGAACGGCCCGCGAGCCGCGCTGCAGTTCACCGAGCGAACGACGGGTTTCGGCATCGGCCTCGTAAAAACCGGTGGTGCGGAAGAACTGGCGCAGCGCGTCGCGCGCCTGCGGATCCTCGGCGGCGCCGAGCAGCACTTCCTTCAGGCGGGCCGCCACCTTCGGGTCCATGTCCTCGTTGACCAGCTCCATGGCGCGCGGCACCGGCCCGGTGGTGTGGATGATCACCAGGTCGCGGCGAAACGCCTCCGAAACCCGCTGCAGCGAGGCCCAGTCCTGGTCGCTGAAGCCGCCGGCGTCGACCAGGCGCTTGTGCACCCAGGCGCCGAGGTTGGCGTCGGTGTTGGCGAATACGTAACCGACC
The DNA here is from genome assembly GCF_041919775.1 of Arenimonas sp. GTDB lineage: Bacteria > Pseudomonadota > Gammaproteobacteria > Xanthomonadales > Xanthomonadaceae > Arenimonas. The sequence continues at coordinate 76,037 of NZ_JAYRTE010000011.1, forward strand.
GAGTCGGCGTCGGCCTCTTCCAGCGGCGACACCATCAGCGCCATCGGCAGGTCGCGCTCGAGCAGGGCCATCGCCGGCACCAGGTAGGCGCTGGTGGAAGACGGCGACTGGAAGGCGATGGTGTGCCCGCGCAGCTGCGAGAGGTCGGTGATGCCGCTGTCGCGGTGGGTGAAGATGACGCTGCGGTATTCGCGCGAACCGCTGCGCTCGGTCAGCAGCAGCGGCCGCGCGCCGGCGCGGTCGGCCAGCAGCAGGCCGGTGCCCGGGGTTTCGGTGACCCAGTCGACCTTGCCGCGGCGCAGGTAGCTCATCATCTGCTGCGGGTCGCGCGCCATGAGCACGCGGCCTTCGGTGATGCCGACGTCCTTCATGCGCGGCACGACGTAGTCGAGCAGCGGCTTGAGCTGTTCGTAGTGGCGGCGCGGGTCGTCGCTGATCCGTCCCAGCACCAGCACGCCGTCGCTGGCCGTGGCCAGGCCGGAAAGGGCCAGCATCAGCAGGAAGACCAGGCGCACCACACCACCGGGAACTGCACTGTGGGAATGGGGCGTCACTGGGCTCTCTTCGGGGATGGGCTCTGGGCCCGCCTACTCTATTCGCCCCACTGCGGCGGCGCTAGGCTTGCCCGCCCCGGGCCAGCCGGGCCATGCGCTGGGCCTCGGACAGGATGCCGCGCAGGATCTTCACCTCCCGTGTGTCCAGCCCGGCCCGCAGGTACAGGCGGCGCAGCCTGCCCATCACCATCTCGGGCGGGCGGCCCTTGTGGAAGTCGATGTCGTCCAGGGCCTGCTCGAGGTGGCCGAACAGGCGTTCGAGCTCGTCGGCGGTGGCCGGCGGCTCGGTGTCGGGCGGCGGCATGGGCCGCCCCGTGGGCAGCTGGCCCCCGGCGGCCTCGAGGGTCGCCAGGCGCAGCTCGTAGGACAGCACCTGGACGGCGGCGGCCAGGTTCAGGGAGGCGAAATCCGGGTCGGTCGGGATGCAGACCGAGGCATGGCAGCGCTGCAGCTCCTCGTTCTCCAGGCCGGTGCGTTCGCGGCCGAACAGCAGGGCCACGGAGCCTTCGGCGGCGGCCCGGACCAGTTGCCGGGCGGCCTCGCGGGGGCTCAGCTCGGGCATCGGGATGGTCCGGCGGCGGGCGCTGGTGCCGACCACGAACCGGCAGCCGGCCAGGGCCTCGACCAGGTCGCCGTGGACCGGGGCCGTGGCCAGCAGGTCATCGGCGCCGGCGGCCAGCATGTTGGCCTCGGGATCGGGGAAACGCTCGGGCGCGACCAGGCGCAGGGACGCCAGGCCCATGGTCTTCATGGCCCGCGCGGCGGAGCCGATATTGCCCGGATGCTGCGTGCCGACGAGCACGATTCGGATATTTTCGTTGGCCAACCTGTTATCCTTGCGCCGCGCCGGCACGGACCGGCTCCTTGTTCTTCACACAATCCAGCGGTTCTTCGGACGGGAATATGCAGAAACCTGTCGTCAACGTCATGGTCAAGGCCGCCCGATCGGCCGGTAACCTGATCTTGCGCCACATGGGCAAGCTCGACGCCCTCAATGTCTTCGAGAAATCGAAGCAGGACTACGCCAGCGAGGTCGACTCCGAGGCCGAGGCGGTGATCATACGCGAGCTTCGCCGGGCCTTCCCCGACACCGCCATCCTTGGCGAGGAGTCGGGCGCGATGGGCAAGGGCCGCTCGACCTTCGTGATCGATCCGCTGGACGGCACCTCGAACTACCTTCGCGGCTGGCCGCACTTCTGCGTGTCGATCGCGCAGGTGGAAAACGGCGAGCCGGTGCACGGCGTGATCTTCGACCCGATGCGCAACGAGCTGTTCACGGCCTCGAAGGGCGCGGGCGCACTGCTCAACGACAAGAAGATCCGCGTTTCCGAACGCAAGGACCTCAAGGGCGCGATGCTGGTGACCGGCTTCCCGCCGCGCGAACGCGCGCGCCTGGCGCCGCAGCTGGACTCGATCCGCACGATGCTGTCCGAGGCCGAAGACATCCGGCGCACGGGTTCGGCGGCGCTGGACCTGGCCTACGTGGCCTGCGGCCGCGCCGATGCTTACTTCGAGGCGGGCGTGAAGCCCTGGGACATCGCGGCCGGCATGCTGCTGGTGCGCGAAGCCGGCGGCCGCGTCTGCGACTTCCACGGCCGCGGCGACCGCCTGCTCGACTCGGGCCAGATCATCGCCGGCAACCTGAAGATCTCCGACGTCCTGCAAAAGACCGTCTACTCGACCAACTACGCCGCCGCCTTCGCCACCTGACCCCCGCGTTCCTCTTGTAGGAGCGCCTTCAGGCGCGAATCTCTGTTTTGGCCTTGTGGGAGGGACTTTAATCCCGATGCCCTTGGTCTTGGCCTGCGGCCAAGCAAGGCGTCGCCCCGCTCGATTCGCGGGTGGAGGCAGCGTGCAGTCGCCCTGGCCGACCTTCGGAGACATGGATGTCGACGAAGAGGCTACATGGACGTACTTGCGGCGTGTCGGCCGGGGCAAATGCGCGGCGCCTCCACCCGCAAACATCTCGGCGGCGACGCTCTGCTTGGCCAAAGGCCAAGAGATTCGCGCCTGAAGGCGCTCCTACAGGGGCACCTGTTCAGTGGCCGCCGTCGACGGATTTGAGTTCGGCGATGAGTTCGGCCACGGCGGCGGCGCCGTCGCCGTAGAGCATGCGGGTGTTGTCGGCGTAGAAGAGCGCGTTTTCGATGCCCGCGAAACCCGTGCCCTTGCCGCGCTTGATCACGATCGTGTTCTTCGACAGCGATACGTCCAGGATCGGCATCCCGTAGATCGGCGACGACGGGTCCGTCTTCGCCACCGGGTTCACCACGTCGTTAGCGCCGATCACCAGCGACACGTCCGTCGTCGGGAACTCCGGGTTGATGTCGTCCATGTCCGCGATCAGGTCGTAAGGCACGCCCGCCTCGGCCAGCAGCACGTTCATGTGCCCCGGCATGCGCCCCGCCACCGGGTGGATCGCGAACTTCACCTTCACCCCGCGCTTGATCAGCGCCTGCGTAAGCTCCCAGACCTTGTGCTGCGCCTGCGCCACCGCCATGCCGTAACCCGGCACGATCACCACGCGCTCGGCGTAAGCCATCATCGCCGCCACGTCGCCCGCCTCGATCGGCTTCTGCGCGCCGGCGATTTCCTTCGCCTCGCCGGTCGCCCCGAAGCTGCCGAACAGCACGCTCGCGATCGAACGGTTCATCGCCTTGGCCATCAGCTGCGTCAGCATCGTGCCCGCCGCGCCGACCACCATGCCGGCAATGATCAGCGCCTCGTTCTGCAGCACGTAGCCTTCGAAGGCCACGGCCAGGCCGGTCAGCGCGTTGTACAGCGAGATCACCACCGGCATGTCCGCGCCGCCGATCGGCAGCGTCATCAGGATGCCCACCGCCAGCGCCGCCACGAAGAAGCCGATGATCACCGGCTGCTGCAGCCCCAGCACCGTGAACACGCCCAGCACCACCGCCACCAGGAACACCAGCGCGTTGAATACCTGCTGGCCCGGGAAGGTGAAGCGTTTGTCCAGCCGGCCGTCGAGTTTCGCCCACGCGATCACCGAGCCGGTGAGCGAGACCGAGCCGATCAGCGCGCCCACCACCGCCAGCACCAGCGCCGTCTGCGAAGGCGCCACGCCCAGGTCGGAATAACGCAGCAATTCGACCGCGCCGATCGCCGCCGCCGAACCGCCGCCCAGGCCGTTGTAAAGCGCCACCATCTGCGGCATGTCGGTCATCGCCACGCGCTTGCCCGACCACCAGGCCACCGCCGTGCCCAGCACAACGGCGGCCAGGATCAGCGGGATGTTGTGCATGCCGGGCGTCGCGAACGTCGCCACGGTGGCCAGCACCATGCCGGCGCCGGCCCAGCGGATGCCGCTGCGCGCCGTCACCGGCGAGGCCATGCGCTTGATGCCCAGGATGAAAAGCAATGCGGCGACGAAGTAGCTCGCCTTCACCAGCAGCGGCAGCCAGCTCATGCGCCGCCTCCCTTCTTGCTGGACTTGAACATCTCCAGCATGCGTTCGGTCACCACGTAGCCGCCGGCCGCGTTGCCCGCGCCCATCAGCACCGCCAGGAAGCCGATCACCTTTTCCGCCGTGGTGTCGGCGTGGCCCAGCACCACCATCGCGCCGACCAGCACGATGCCGTGCACGAAGTTGGAGCCCGACATCAGCGGCGTGTGCAGGATCACCGGCACCCGGCCGATGATTTCGTAGCCCGTGAACGCGGCCAGCATGAAGATGTACAGCGCGACGAAACCGTCCATGTCCCCTCCCCGTGCGATGGCGATCGCCCTGGCATCATAACCGCTGCTTGAATGCCGGCCAGCGCCGCCGGCCATCGGGGTCAACCGGGCCGGCGTCAATGCGTTATAAGGCGCCATGACCGGCCCGTCCGCCCGCCCGTGATGCCCTTCGACGCCGCCCCTGCCGCCGAAGCGACCAGCCTCGATGCCTTCCTGGCGTCGGTGGAGCGTCGTGGCTTCCGCATGGCGGAGCTGGCGCTGGGCCATCGCGAAGACGCCCTGGATGCGGTGCAGGAGGCGATGATCAGGCTCGTGGGCTACCGGGACCGGCCACCGGCGGAGTGGACGCCGCTGTTCTGGGCGATCCTGCGTCGCCAGGTCACCGACCGCCACCGCCGCAACAGCGTGCGGCGCAAGGTGATGGCCGTGCTGGGCCGGGACGAGGACAGCCGCGACGACCCGCTGGAAATGCTGCCCGACCCGAACGAGGACCCGGCCCGCCGCCACGCCGACGCCGCCGCCTGGGCCGCACTGGGCAAGGCCGTGCGCCGCCTGCCCCGCCGCCAGCGCGAGGCCTACCTGCTGCGCGAGCTGCAGGGCCTGGACGTTGCCCAGACGGCGGCGGCGATGGGCTGCTCCGAAGGCTCCGTGAAAACCCACCTGTCGCGGGCAATGTCCGCCCTGCGCACCCACCTGGAGGAATGGCGATGAGCCGCCCCGACCCCACCACCGACCGGGCCCGCGACCTCTTCGACCGGGCCAGTGACCGCCTGGACCAGGGCACGGCCTTCCGGCTGCGCCGGGCCCGGGAAACGGCGCTGCGGCCGGCGCCTGCTGCTTTGTCGGGCCGGCGGCTGTGGCCCGCGGGCGCGGTCGCCGCCAGCGTGATGGCCCTGGGCCTGGCCTGGTGGTTGCCGCGCGGTGACCTGGAAGCACCGGCAACGGCGGCGCTGGCCAGCGAGGAAGTTGAATCCCTCGTGCTGGCCGAGGATGCCGAACTCTACGCCTGGCTGGCCGAGGCGCCGGTCGCCTCGCCCGGGGAACCGCGATGAAGGGCAGCCTGCCAGGGCTTCGGCGGCTGGCTTTCGCGCTGCTGCTGGTGCTGGCCGCGCCGGCGATCGCGCACGAGCGCGGCGACCGGGACCGCGGGCACGGGCATGACCCGGCCCACCACGGACCGATCACGGTGCCCGCCGGCGTGGTGGTGCCGGGCTGGGACGAACTGACGCCGCAGCAGCGCGAACACCTCGGCCACCACAAGGACCAGTGGGACAGCCTGCCGGCCTCGCGCCGCGTGCATCTGCTCGAACGCGCGGAACGCCGTGCGCGCTGGGCCGCGATGCCACCCGAAGAACGCGAACGCATCCGCAAGGGCATGCGCAACTACCGCGACCTGTCGCCCGAGCAGCGCGAGCAGGCACGCAGGGCCATGCGCGCGATGCACGCCCTTCCCGCCGCGGAGCGCGACGCGCTGAGGAAACAGTGGCGCGCGATGAGCCCGGAACAGCGGCGCGCCTGGCTGGAAACCGGCGGCCCCGGGCTTTCGCCGCCGCCGGAAACCGGCGCCGACTAGTCAGCCGTCGCGGCGGGCGCCGTCGTGGGCCAGGCAGGTTCTGGCCAGCAGCTCGTCGTCCCAGTCCATCGCCAGTGCGCCGTCCTTGAGCGACAGCGCCAGGAAGTTGAAGACGTTGCGGGCGTACATCTCGCTGGCGTGCATCGCGCCCTGGCTGGCGAGGTTGAGCGGGCCGGCGAAGGTGACGCCGGATTGTTCAAAGGTTTCGCCGGGTCGCGTGAGTTCGCAGTTGCCACCCGTTTCCGCGGCCAGGTCCACGACCACGCTGCCGGGCTTCATGTTGGCCACCATCGCGGCGCTGATGATCTTCGGTGCCGGGCGGCCGGGCACCGCCGCGGTGGTGACGACGACGTCCACGGTCCTGAGGTGTTCGCCCAGCCGACGCTGCTGCTCGGCGCGCTCCTCGGCGGTGAGTTCGCGCGCGTAGCCACCCTCGCCGGCCGCGCTGACGCCGAGGTCGAGGAACTTGCCGCCCAGGGATTCGATCTGTTCGCGGGTTTCCGGCCGCACGTCGAAACCCTCGACCTGCGCGCCGAGCCGGCGGGCGGTGGCGATGGCCTGCAGGCCGGCGACGCCGGCACCGATGACCAGCACCTTCGACGGCCGGATGGTGCCGGCGGCGGTGGTGAGCATCGGGAAATAGCGCGGCGCCAGCTGGGCGGCCAGAAGCACCGCCTTGTAACCGGCCATGCCGGCCTGCGAGGACAGCACGTCCATGGCCTGGGCCCGCGTGGTGCGCGGCAGTTTTTCCAGCGGAAAGGCGGTGAGTATGCCGTCGACGAAAGCCTGGACCCGGGCCGGGTCGGCGTGCGGGGCCAGCAGGCCGATCACCACGGCGCCGGGCTTGAGCCGGGCCAGGCGATCGTTTGAGGGCGGCTGCACGCAGACCAGCACGTCGGCCTGCGCCAGCGCCGCATCGGCGTCGTCGGAAAACTCCGCACCGGCGTAGGCAGCATCGGGAAAGAAGGCCGGTTCGCCGGCACCACGTTCGATCAGCACCCTTGCGCCGAGGCCGGTAAGCTTGCGCGTGGTTTCCGGCGTCAGCGCGACGCGCCGTTCGCCCGGCGCGGTTTCACGGATGAAGACGATGCAGGCCGCCATGCGCGCCACTCCCCGGTTTGTCCGGCCCTGATGCTACCGGAAACCGCGACGCGCGCGGCGGGGATCAGCCCAGGTCTTCGCGCAGCTTACCCATGACGCGGTGCAGGACCTGGTCGAAGACCTGTTCCTGTTCGCGCACCAGCAGGTTGCCCGTCTGCTTCATCGCGGCCAGCTCCTCGACCGATGCCACCAGCACGCGCACGCCGCGGCGATTGACGAACATCAGTCGCGAGGAAATCGGGCTGATCCAGGACAGCTTCACCGGGTGGTGCTTGCCGTCGTCGCCGGCGATGTGGATCCAGGTGCCGATCTTGATCTGGCGCATCTGCTCGACGTCGCTGTCGCTGACCTTGAGCCCGGCCTTGCCACCGACGACCTCGAGCTTGGGCTTGAGGTCGGCCAGCGCCGCCGCCACGACCGAACGCCGGTCGGGCATCTGCACCACCTTGTCGTCGGCCGGCGCTTCCGCGGGCGGCTCGACCTTGACCTGGGCCTGGCCGCGGGCGCGGCGCTCGAGGCTGTCGGCCAGGCCGTGCATCACGTCCTGGGCGGCCTCGCCGATGATGCCGGAGCTGGCGAGCACGGTTTCGATCGGTTCGCGCATCGCCTGCACGGCGGGCGCGATGGCTTCGGGCGGATCGCCGGGCTTGGGCAGCAGGCCCAGCAGGCGGTCGGCCACGGTCAGGGCGACCTGCCAGGAACCGCTGTCGGGACCTTCGCGCAGCGCGATCATCGACAGGTGGTGGGTCCAGTTGCGCTCGAGGAAATCGCGCATCGCCGGCGTCGGTTCCAGGCCGCGGGTGCGCTGCTGCAGTTCGACCCTGGCCAGGTCGCGGGCCTGTTCGAGGCGCTCCTGGCCACGCTGGGCCTCGGCGGCGCGCCGTTCGGCGAGCTCGACCCGGCGGCGGTGCTGTTCGAGGAACTGGCGCAGCTCCTGCTCGAGGGTTTCGAAGATCGCCAGGTCCTCGTTGAACTCGGCGATCAGGCGATCGACGGTGCTCTCGGCCTTCTGCAGCAGCTCGCGCTCCTGCGGGCCTTCGCCGCGGTTGCCTTCGACGGCCTCGGCCAGCGAGTTCAGCAGGCGACGGGCCGGGTGGGTCTTGTAGAGGAACAGGCGGCGGTCCATCACCGCAGCCTTGACGAAGGGCACGACCAGGCGGGAAATCATCGTGCGCGCGGACTGTTCGAAGTCGCGCTCGTCGAACATCACGTCGAACAGCATGCCGACCAGGTCCACCGCGTCCTCGTCGGCCTGGCTGATGCTGACTTCCTCGGGCGGCAGGCCGATGCGGCTGGCCCCGCGCAGCACTTCGTTCTTGAGCAGCGCGGCCAGCGAGACCTCGGGGCGCTCGAGCGCCTCGTTGACGGCCTGCGGCACGTTCGACTGCATCAGCGAGAGCAGCGACATCATTTCGTTGGACGCCAGCGGGCGCTGGCCGGCGCCACCGGTCTGGCGGCCACCCTGCTGGGCGGCGCCGGGCTGGGCCGGGCGCCAGGCGTGCAGCAGCTGCTGCAGGACTTCGAAAACCGCGCGGTCTTCCGCGGCCGGGCCGTCTGCCGAATCGGCACCGGCGCCGGCGGGCCGGTAATCGGACGCCGCCGGTGCGTAGCCGTCGGCCGTGGCCGGCGGCACGTAATCGGGCTTGGGCTGCGGCCGCTGCGCCGGCTGCTTGGGCGCGGCCAGGTCGGAACGGAAACCCGCCGCTTCCAGGCGCGCGTTGAGGTCGGTCAGCAGGTCGCGCAGGTCGTGGATCAGCTCGCGCTCGTAATACTTGAACAGCACCATGCGCACGTCGTCGGGCAGTTCGATGCCCTCGTGCGCGGCACCGATGGCGCCGGCCAGCGCATGCGCGCTGAGCGGATTGGCGTCGGCATCGAGCCTGGCGACGCCTGCCATGCGCGCCAGGCGCCCGGCCAGTTCGTCGAGCTGCTTGCCGTGGATGCGGGTGATGGCCTCGGCGGTGAGATTGGTCGCCAGCTGCTGCTCGAGTTCGGCCTCGGGCAACAGGCTGAGCTCGGGCATGCCGGAGGCGTTGTCGTCCGGCTTGCGCGGCGAGGTGCGGGTTTCAAACGCACTGAAACCGGTGTCGAGGTAGTCGCGGAACCCGCGCTCGAGCGGCGCGCGCGAGGCGCGCAGGGCGCGCATCGCGAACAGGTAGGGCGAACCGTCCGGAACCCCGTCCTTCTTGGCCAGGTCGAACAGCCAGTCGTCGGCCCGGGCGAACACGCGGGCCAGAACGGCCTGCAGGTGTTCGGTGCTGCGGCGGCGCATCGCCGCCACCACGTCCCGGGCGGAAGCCGGGGCGCTGGCGGGGGCGTTGCCGGGGATGGGATTCTCGTTCATGGGCCTCTGCACGTCGGGGGGGGACCACGCGCTGTGGAGGAATTCTGGGCAATCGTGCCACAGATAACTGTGAACCGATTCCCAGAACGACCGATCCGGGGCCGGGGTGGACGAATGGTAATCTCCGCCGGATGAACGAACTCCGATACCTGCGCCAGCGCCGCTCGGTGCCCTCCCGCCTGCTGGCCGACCCGGGCCCCGACGCCGCCCAGCTGCGCGCGATGCTGGCCGAGGCCGTGCGCGTGCCCGACCACGGCCGGCTGGCGCCGTGGCGCTTCCTGGCCATTCGCGGCGAGGCCCGCCACGTCCTCGGCGAGCGCCTGGCGGCCCGGGCGCTGCAGAAGGATCCCGCCACCGCGCCGGCCCTGGTGGACAAGGACCGCCAGCGCTTCTCCCAGGCCCCGCTGGTGCTGGTGGTCGTCGGCTGTCCGGTGCCCGGGCACAAGGTGCCGGTGCAGGAACAGCTGCTGTCCGGCGGCGCCGTCTGCTTCGCGCTGCTGCAGGCCGCCCAGGCCCTGGGCTTCGGCGCGCAATGGCTCACCGGCTGGGCCGCCTACGACCACGAGATCCTGCGCCAGCTCGGGCTTCGCGAGGGCGAGCTGGTGCTGGGCTTCATCCATATCGGCACCGCGACCGAAACCGCGCCCGAGCGGCAGCGCCCGGATCCGGACGCCCTGCTGGCCGAATGGTCGCCATGAGCCAGCCGGTCCACCTGGTCGACGCCAGCCTGTACGTGTTCCGGGCCTGGCATTCGATGCCCGACGAGTTCCATGACGTCGACGGCTGGCCGGTCAACGCCGTGCAGGGTTTCGCGCGTTTCCTGCTGGACCTGCTGGAGCGGCAGAAACCCGGGCGCATCGCCGTGGCCTTCGACCAGTCGCTGGAATCGAACTTCCGAAATGCGCTCTACCCGGCCTACAAGGCCAACCGCGAACCGGCGCCGGAAGAACTCAAGCGCCAGTTCGGCCACTGCCAGGCGCTGTGCCGGGCGCTGGGCCTGGCGGTGCTGTCGGACGAACGCTTCGAGGCCGACGACCTGATCGGCGCCAGCCTGCTGCGGGTGCGTGCGGAAGGCCACGCCGGCCTGATCATTTCCGCCGACAAGGACCTGTCCCAGCTGCTGGCCGGCGACGACCAGCAGTGGGATTTCGCCCGCAACGAACGCTGGGGCGCCGACGGGGTGAAGGCGCGCTACGGCGTGCACGCCCATCAGGTCGCCGACTACCTGGGCCTGACCGGCGACGCGATCGACAACATCCCCGGCGTGCCGGGCATCGGCCCCAAGACGGCCGCCATCCTGCTGGCTCACTTCGGCAGCCTGGATGCGATTTACGATCGCCTGGACGAAGTGCCCTTCCTGCGCATGCGCGGCAGTTCCCAGCACGCGGCCCGCCTGCGTGAACACCGGGACATCGCCCTGCTCTCGCGCCGGCTGGCGACGATCGCCGTCGACGCACCGCTGCCCGCCGACCTCGGCCTGTGCGAACGCCGCGACCCGGACCGCTCCGCGCTGGAAACCTTCTGCGAACAGCTGCGCTTCGGGCCGCTGACGCGCCGCCGCTTGCTCGCCACCTGAGGCCGCGCCGCGCTACGATCCCGGGCATGAGCGAACAACCCGTGGTGATGTGCGAAGGCAAGTACCTGCGGCTGGTGAAGCACGGGCACTGGGAATACGCGGAGCGCACGAACGCCGGCAGCGCGGTGATCGTGATCGCGGTGACGCCCGAGCGGAAGCTGCTCTTCGTTGAACAGTTCCGCATCCCGCTGGGCGCGCCGACGATCGAGATGCCGGCCGGCCTGGTCGGCGACCTCGATGCGGCCGATACGATGGAAGAAGCCGCCCGGCGCGAACTGCTGGAAGAAACCGGCTGGCAGGCCGACGAGGTCAAGGTGCTGATGGTCGGCCCGACCAGCTCGGGCATGAGCAACGAGCTGATCGCCTTCGTGCGCGCCCGCGGCCTGACCCGCATCCACGCCGGCGGCGGCGACGAGACCGAGAACATCACCGTGCACGAAGTGCCTGTGGATGAAGCCCCGCGCTGGCTCGCCGGCAAGATGGCCGCCGGCTACGCCATGGATCCCAAGCTATGGGCCGGGCTGTGGCTGCTGGACCACAACCCCGACGGCACCCCCGCCTGATTCGACTCCTCTGTAGGAGCGCCTTCAGGCGCGAATCCTTTGACTTGGCCTTTGGCCAAGAAGAGATTCGCGCCTGAAGG
>NZ_JAYRTE010000012.1:0-84628 GCF_041919775.1 Arenimonas sp.
AGCGCCTTCAGGCGCGAATCTTTTGACTTTGCCTTTGGCAAAGAAGGGATTCGCGCCTGAAGGCGCTCCTACAGAGGCAGTTCAGGGGATTTCGCCGAGGTTCTCCGGCGCCAGCGGCGCCAGCTTCCCGTCGCTGAAGGTGCGCGGTGTCGTCTGGATATCGGCATCACCCGGCAGCGGCTTGCCGGCTGCCAGGTGCAGCCAGGCCGCATCCAGCGCGCGGTAGCCGTAGGGCATCATCGGCACGTAGCGGCTGCCCAGTACCGGCAGGCCGAGGAATGCGTCGAAGTGCTGCGCGTTCTGGATGCGCCAGTAGCGCAGGTCGGCGCCCTGCGCCTTCGCCCAGCGCGCGTAGGCGCCGCCGCTGAAAGGTTCCGGCACCAGGCCGTCGTCGGCGCCGTGCAGCACGATGACCGGAAGCTGTTCGCGCGGCGCCGCGGCACGGGTCTGTTCGATGCCCGCGCGCACGGCGCCGCCGGCGTCGTTCCACAGTTCGCGCAGGCACTGGTTGCCGTCCAGCGCGGGATCGGCGCCGGCGGCCGGCCCGCCAACCAGGTTGACGCCCGCGCCCGGCGGGATGCCGCTGGCGTCGGACCACCAGGCCGCACGTTCGGCCGGCGTCGGGGCGCGCGGCTGGCCGTCGGGACCCAGGGCGGCGAAGGAAAATCCGCAGGGCATGTCCGCCGGGCCGGTGCGCGCATAAGCCGAGGCATAGGTCGCGTTCACCGCGCGCCACAGGTCGAAGTTGCTGCTGATCACGCCGGCCGCGATGCCGCCGTCGGTCCAGCCGCCGTCGAGCAGGTGCCGGCGCGCCTGTTCGGCCTGGCCCTGCGGGTCGCCGGCGTCGACCAGGCCAAGCTCGTTGAGCGACGCACAGCGCGCCACGCCGGCGGCCGGTTTTTCGCCGCCCGCACGGGCCAGCGCCACGCCGTCGAAGGCCGCGGCGTTGAGCGCGCAGGGCATCCAGAGCGCGGCGTCGGTCGAATAGTCGTAAAGCGCGCGGCCGCCGTTGCCGGGCAGCACGTTGGGCGAGATCGCCACCACCGCGTCGATGCCGGTGTCGGGCAGCTCGGCGGCGCGCAGCACCGCGCCACCGCCGTTGGAAACGCCGACGGCGATCATGCGCGTGTTCGAGAACGTCCACGGACCGTCATCCGGATGCGCCAGCGACAGCACCTGCAGGGAGAAGCGCGCGGCTTGGGCCACGTGGCGGCCCCAGTCGGCCTCGGGGTTGTCGCCCGAATGGGCGTGCTTGACCGCGATCGGCGCGACGACCTCGCCGCTGCGTGCCGGAACCCTGAACTCCACCGGCTCACCCGCGTCCGCGAGCTGGCCGTCGAGTGCGAAGCCGCGGCCGTCGTTCGTGTCCACGTAGCCCGTCCCGGCGCCTTTGTCGGTGTAGGCCACCGCGCAGCCGCGCGGCAGGCCCCAGGCACCGGCGAGCGCGATGGCGCCGTAGATGCCGCGCGAGCCGGACGAGGCCGTGACGACGATGCAGCGCGCATCGGCATCGAAGTCGTCAGGAAGCTGCAGCATCACCCGGTGCGGCTGCTTGCGGCCGGGCAGGCGCACCAGCGCGTGGTATTCGCGCCCGGTCACCGGCGCCAGCGAACCGTAGAACTCGCCGTAACCGCCGCCGGGCGCAAGGTCGGCGATGCCGCGCCAGTTGGCCCAGACCGCGCGCCGGCGAAGTTCCGCCGGCGTCGGCGCGGAAGGATCGGCGAAAGCCGGTGGCGTCGCGCTGCGCAGGCCGTCCGCGCCCAGGCCAGCCGTCAGCAGGTCGTCGCCGTCGCGGTAGGTGCGCAGGTCGAGGCCGGCATCGAGGTTCAGTTCACGGGGCGCGCCGCCGGTCGTCGTGCAGGCGGCGAGGGCCAGCGCGAGGCCGGCCAGCGGAAGAGGGCGCAGCAGGCGATGGGTTTTCATGGCCAGACCTTAACAAGGGGGGCACGGGGCGGCATCGTACCTTGGTACGACGCGCCGCCGCGGACGCGCTGCTAGGGTGCCTGCAGTCAGAATCAGCAGGGAATCCCGATGGACGAACGTTTCCTCGAGGGCCGCACGGCCCTGGTCACCGGCTCCACGTCCGGCATCGGGCTGGCGATCGCGCAGGCGCTGGGCGGCGCCGGTGCACGCGTGGCGCTCAACGGACTGGGCAGCCATGAACAGATCGAAGCCGCGGTCGCGTCGGTGTGCCAGGCCGGTGCGCCGCAGGCCAGCTTCCTCGATGCGAACCTCGCCGATCCGGCAGCCGTCGAAACAATGATGCAGGCGCTCGCCGGCTGGGGCCCGGCCGACATCTTGGTCAACTGCGCCGGCGTGCAGCACACCGCGCCGATCGGCGAGATGCCCGCGGCCACCTGGGACAAGCTGATCGCGATCAATCTCAGCGCCGCGTTCCATACGATGCGGCTGGCGCTGCCCGGAATGGTGGGGCGCGGCTTCGGCCGCGTGGTCAACATCGCCTCGGTGCATGGCCTGGTGGCCTCGGTGAACAAGTCGCCCTATGTCGCCAGCAAGTTCGGCCTGGTCGGCCTGAGCAAGGTTGCGGCGCTGGAAGTCGCCGGCGCCGGCAGCCGCGACAGCGGCGGCGTCACCGTCAACTGCGTCTGCCCCGGCTGGGTGGAAACGCCGCTGATCGAGCCGCAGATCGCCGCCCGCGCCGACCAGCACGGCGGCGACCGCGAGGCCGGCGTGCGCGCGCTGCTGGCCGAGAAGCAGCCCAGCGGCCGGATGTCGCTGCCTTCGGACATCGCCGCGACGGTGCTGTTCCTGTGCCGCCGCGAAGCGCACAACATCACCGGCAGCGCGATTCCGGTCGATGGTGGCTGGACCTCGCAATGACCACCTGCTGTAGGAGCGCCTTCAGGCGCGAATCTTTTGGCTTTGCCTTTGGCAAAGAAAAGATTCGCGCCTGAAGGCGCTCCTACAAGATCTCCGGCGATAGAATCGGGCGATGACCCGCCTGCTGATCGCCGACGACCACCCGCTCTATCGCCTTGCGCTGACGCAGGCGGTGCGCGGCGTACTGCCGGACGCCCGGATCCACGAAGCCGAGGACCTGCCCGGCGTACAGGCGGCGCTGGCCGCGTTTCCGGACATCGACCTGGTGCTGCTGGACCTGCACATGCCCGGCAGCCACGGCCTGGTCGGCCTGGCCTCGCTGCGCGCCGAACACCCGGGCGTGGCGGTGGCGATGATCTCGGCGCACGAAGATCCCGCCACCATCCGTCGCGCCCTGGCCTACGGCGCCGCCGGCTACCTGACCAAACGCGCCGACCTGGCCGAACTTCAGGCCGGCCTGCGCGCCGTGCTCGACTGCGAACAATGGCTGCCGCCGTCGCTGCGCGATGCCGTGGCCAATGCACCGGCGGAGCCGGGCGACCGGGAAACCGCGGCAAAACTCGCCACGCTCAGCCCGCAGCAGTTCAAGGTGCTCACGCGCGTGGCCGAAGGCCGGCTCAACAAGCAGATCGCCGATGAACTGGGCATCCAGGAACGCACGGTGAAGGCGCACATGAGCGCCATCTTCGAAAAACTCGGCGTGCGCAACCGCACCCAGGCCGGCGTGCTGCTGGGCAGCCTGTCGCTGGCCGATCCGGCGCGCGAGGCCTGATCAGTACCAGTAGGGGATGCGCCAGGTCGGCGGTGATTCGCCGTCCCGGGGCTCCTCTTCCGGCGCCAGCACGACGACCAGTTCGTGCCGGCCGCGGGACTGGCCGGCCAGCGGGATCATGTACATCAAGCCGCGCAGGTCGCGGCCCGCATCCGAATACAGTTCAGGCGACACGGCCAGCGGCTCGCCATCGAGCGTGATCTTCAGTCCGCCGGCCAGGCAGCCCAGCAGGCGCTGGCGCCGGAGCGCCCGGGCCGCGCGGTCGTCATCGCGCTTCGCCTGGCCGCCATCACAGCTTTCCAGCAGATGCCCGTGGCGGGTCGGGATGAAGGGCACCACGAGCGGCAGGTAGTTGCCGCTGGCCTGCAGGTCGGGCAGGAAGGGGCTTCCGGGCGATTCGTCGGGCTCGTGCAGGCTGGCGTAGTGCGAATGGCCGACCGCGGACGCTGCGTCCGCCGACAGCGCCGGAAAGGCGCCGTAGGTGCCGATGCCCAGGTCGTCGTCGAGCATGTCGAGGCTGAGGAAGCTGGCGATGCAGGCCAGGGTGATCACGCCGCCCACGATCCAGTTGCCGCGGTCCTCGCCGACGTTGGTGGTGTAGATCGTCACCAGCGGCGAGGATTCCCGGCCCAGGCCCAGCTTCGACAAGGCCGCGTGCACGGACTGGATCATCCGGTACGCAAGGCCGCCGGGCGCCAGCCGGTGCCCGAACTGCCGGTCGATCATCGTCGCCAGCAAGTAGGGCAGCAGCGCCAGCGAGAATCCGCCGATCACCCACGCGCCCGCCTTGTCCGCCTGGCCGGTCAGGGCCGACAGCCCCAGCGTAAGCACCAGCAGCAGGCTGCCCATCACCGTGATGTTCACCATCATCCGGGCCAGGCCGATGCCCAGTCCGAACACGACCGAGGAGAGGTTGTCGGCCTGCTCGATCTGGTCGGGCATCGCCGTCCAGCGCCGGGCCACCCAGTCGCGTCCGACCGGTCCGCCGCGCATGCGATCGGATTGCAGTCCGCCCGGGTACACCGAATCCATGCCCACCAGCGCCACCCAGTAGGCGCGCAGCAGCAGGTGCAGCACGAAGGCCACGCACAGCAGGATCACGCCGCACTGCAGGTAGATCAGCACCAGGCGCACGATCTGCTGCCAGAAGTCGGTGAGCCGCGGCAGCAGGTAGCCGCCCCAGTCGGGAAGCGCGCCGGCCAGCTGCACCAGGGCGAATACGGTGGCACCGGAAAGCAGCAGCTCGATTTCCCAGGTGGGCGTGGTGCGGCCGGGGAACTGTTTCGCCGGGTCCTGGCGGGTATGTTCTGGCGTCATCGGTCAACGTGTCGGGGCGGGGTCCGTTAGGCTGGCAGACGCCCGGCGGGGCGACAAGGTGACAAGATCGGCAGGTGAGTCCGGAAGCCCCATGCACCAGGTACTGAAAACGATGGCCCGCTGGCTGGCCTGGGCCTTGGGCGTGGCCTGGGCCAGTCCGCTGAGCCTGGCGGCCGTGGTCGCCGGCCTGCTGGCGCTGCCCTTCGGCGCGCGGATGCGGATCGCCGACGCGGCGCTGGTGTTCGACCGGTTTCCGTGGGGCCCCGGCGGGGCGCTGGCCCTGGGCAACGTGGTGCTGCATACGGGCGCCAGCCTGGATACGGCGGTGCGCACCTACGCCGCCGCGGCGAGCGGCCAGGCCGGGCCGCGGGTTCGCCTCGGGGACCATGAACGCGCCCACGTCTACCAGGCGATGGTGCTGGGGCCGCTGTTCCTGCCGATCTACCTGGCCTGCGGCGGCATCAGCCACCGCAACCGCTTCGAGCAGGCGGCCGACCGCTACGCGCTGACCGGCCGCGGCTGGTGGCCCTGGCCCCGGCCCGGGCAGGTTTGAGCGGCCGCAAACCCCGCGGCAGTGGGCGCTGCTAAACTCGCTTCACGTCCACATCACCCAGGTGCCGCCCATGCAGGCCCTCGAATTCCCAGGCTGCGAACAGCTATTCGCGATGATCGACCGCGCGGTGTCCAGCGACTGCCAGCGCGAGACCACCGACTGCATCCGCAACGGCCTGGCCGAACTGATCCGCACCCGCGCCGTCACGCTGCCGGCCTGCGTGTTCGAGCCGGTGACCGACCACTACGCGCGCCGCGAACTCTATCGCTGCGAGAAGTCCGGCTACAGCGTCGTCGCGATGACCTGGGGCCCGGGCCAGGGCACGCCGGTGCACGACCACTCCGGCGTCTGGTGCGTGGAAGGCGTCTGGCAGGGCCAGCTCGAGATCACCCAGTTCGAGCTGCGCGAAGAGGACGGCGACCGCGTGCGCTTCGAACCGGTCGGCACCCAGATCGCCGGCGTCGGCTCGGCCGGCAGCCTGATCCCGCCGCACGAATACCACGCGATCCGCAATCCCAGTGCCTCCGACGTGGCGATTTCGCTGCACATCTACAAGCAGGCGCTGACCTGCTGTTCGATGTTCCAGCCCGAGCAGGACGGCTGGTACCGCAAGGCGCCGCGCCAGCTCAGCCTGGACGAGGCCGCGTAGGCCAGGCGCCGCTGGGCTATAATCGCGCCGCCCACGTGCCGGTGTGGCGGAATGGTAGACGCGGGGGACTCAAAATCCCTTGCCAGCGATGGCGTGTAGGTTCGAGTCCTATCACCGGTACCAAAGAACGGGGTCAGGTTCACTTCTTGCGAAGAAGTGAACCTGACCCCGTTCTTTTTCAGAGGGTGGAGAGGAAGCCGCCGATGGCGGGCCCGAAGCGGTCGATGTCTACGAGAAAGGCGTCGTGTCCCTGCGGGGATTCGAGCGCGAGGAACTGCGAGTCGGCGCCGCCGGCGCGAAGGCCGTCGGCGACCTGCTCCTGCTGCTGCAGCGGGAACAGGATGTCGGTGTGCACGCCGATCGCGAGTGCGCGTTCGAGGCGGATGCCGGCCAGCGCCTTCATCACGTCGCCGCCGCCGTATTCGGCCGCGTCGAACCAGTCCATCGAGCGGCTCAGGTACAGGTAGCAGTTCGGGTCGAAGGTGCGTACGAAGCGGCGCGCATGGCCCTCGAGGTAACGTTCTACTTCGAACTCCAGGCCGAAGGGATCGTCCTCGCGGCATTCGCTGTCCAGGCGCACGCGGCCGAAGCGTCCGTCCCATTCCATCGCCGACCGGTAGGTCACCACGCCCAGCTTGCGCGCGATGCGCATGCCGTTTTCCGGGTAGGCATGGTCGTCGTAGTGGCCCTGGTTCCAGTTCGGGTCGAGCCGGATCGCCTCGCGCTGCAGCGAGCGGATCGCGATCGAAAAGGGCAGGGCGCGGGCGCTGCCGGAAACGTTGATGTGCGAACGTGCGATGCCCGGGAACTGCAGCAGCAGGGCCAGCGCGCTCATGCCGCCCATCGAGTTGCCGATGACGCAGGCGAGGCGTTCGATGCCCAGGGCCTGGACCAGGTGATGCGCCGCGCGCGAACCGTCCTCGATCGACAGGTCGGGGAAGTCGAGCCGGTAGGGCTGGCCGGTGGCCGGGTTGACCGAGGCCGCGCCGGTGCTGCCCTTGCAGCTGCCCAGAGGATTGACGCAGACGACGTACCAGCGGTTCGTGTCGATCGGCTTGCCGGGGCCGAGCATGGCTTCCCACCAGCCCGGCTCCGGGTTGCCTTCGTGCGAGGCGGCATGGGCGTTGGGTGACAGGCCCGGCAGGATCAGCACCGCGTTGTCGCGGGCGGGCGAGAGTTCGCCCCAGGTTTCGTAGGCCAGCTTCGCGCCTTCGATCGCGCCACCGCGCTTGAAGGGAAAGGGGCCGGGCAGTTCGATGAAACGGGTGGACGGCGGGATCGATTCGCTCATCGCACCACTTTAGCAATCACCAGGCTCGCTTTGGCGCCGTCGGCCACGTCCAGTTCGATGGCGTCGGCCTCCAGGTCGCCCGGGCTGGCGCCGGCGTCGCCGGAGCGCGAGATGCGTGCCATCAGCTGCACGCGCGCCTGCGCAGAGAGCTTCTGGGCCGGCATCAGGCCGTCGGCATCCGACAAGCCGACGGTCACCGGGAAATCGCCGGCCGGCAGCCGCTTCACGGCCACCGGCAGGCCGCCTTCGAGCGTGCGCGCGAAAACGTAGAGCGTGGCGCCGGCGGGCAGCTGGCCGGCGAGGCCAGGGTCGAGTTCGACCGTGACCGCCAGGCTCGGACCGGGCGCGGCTTCGGGCGCGGGTTCCAGCGGCGGCAGGCCGGCCTGTTCGCGGGCCATGTCCAGCTGCGGGCGCAGGGCCTTGGCGGTGCTGGCGTCCACGAGCGGCAGCAGGCGGTCCCAGGTGTCGGCCGCTTCGGCGGGGCGGCCGGCCTGCAGCTGCTGGGCGCCGAGGTAGAACAGCGCGCGCTGGTGGTCGGGGCGCAGCGTCACCGCGCGTTCGAGCAGCGCGACCGCATCGGCGGGGAAGCGGCCATCGGCGGCGGCGCGCATGCGGGCGTCGGCGAGTTCGACCATCAGGTCGGGTTCTTCCGGCAGCAGGGCCTGGGCCTTGCCGAAGGCTTCCGCCGCCGCCGGCCAGTCCTGCTGGGCGGCCCGGCTGCGGCCGAGCAGCACCCAGCCTTCGACGCTGCCGGGTTCGTCGGCGAGGCGGCGTTCGAGCTGCACGATGGCTTCGTCCAGGGTCTCGGGCGCCTTCACCTGGGCCGGGTCGAGCGCGTCGGGCGAACCCAGCAGCGCGTACAGCCCCGCCGTGCCGACGCCCAGGGCCAGTGCCAGCGCCAGCGCGCTGCGGCGCGCGCCGGTCCAGAGCGGACGCAGCGCGAAGGCCGCCAGCACCAGCACGACGGCCAGGGAGGCCAGCAGGAAAACCGTCATCGTCACCACTCCTGCCCGTCGTCGGGGCTCGTGTTCGCCGGCGCCTTTGCGGACCGGCGCCGCACCACCACCACCACCACGACCCCGCCGCCGACCAGCAGCAGCGCCGGGCCGAACCAGAGCAGCCAGGTGGCCGGGCGCACCGGCGGGTTGTAGAGCACGAACTCGCTGTAGCGCGCGACCAGGTAGTCCTTGATCTGATCGTCGGTCTTGCCTTCGCGCATCAGTTCCAGCACCTGCAGGCGCAGGTCGTGGGCGATCTCGGCGTTGGAGTCGGCCAGCGACTGGTTCTGGCACATCACGCAGCGCAGCTCGGCCGACAGGTCGCGGAAGCGGGCCTCTTCGGCGGCATCACGGAACTCGATCGGCTCGAAGGCGGCGACGCCGGACGACAGCACCAGCAGCAGGGACAGCAGCCAGGTCCTCATTCCAGCGACTCCAGCACCGGCAGCAGCTGCCCCTGTACCACTTCCGGCGTCAGCGGGCCGACGAACTTCCAGCGGATATAGCCCTGGGCATCGACGAGGAAGGTCTCGGGCGCGCCGTAGATGCCCCAGTCGAGCGCGGCGCGGCCTTCGACGTCGGCGATCACCAGCGCATAGGGGTTGCCGAATTGCTGCAGCCAGCGGCGGGCGTCGTCGGCTTCGTCCTTGTAGTCGTAGCCAATTACGCGGATGCGGCCGGATTCGGCGAGTTCGGTGATCACCGGGTGTT
This sequence comes from Arenimonas sp., assembly GCF_041919775.1. Classification (GTDB taxonomy): domain Bacteria; phylum Pseudomonadota; class Gammaproteobacteria; order Xanthomonadales; family Xanthomonadaceae; genus Arenimonas. The sequence continues at coordinate 9,133 of NZ_JAYRTE010000012.1, forward strand.
CGTCGCGGCAGGCCGGGCACCAGCTGCCCCAGACATTGAGCAGGTAGGGTTCGCCGAGCAGGGAGTCGCGGGTGATGATGCGCTCCGGCTCGTCGAGCACGGGCAGCGCGAAGTCGGGCGCCATCTTGCCGACCAGCGGCGAGGGGATGGCGCTGGTGTCCTTGCCGGAGTTCATCATCACGCCGACGCCCAGCAGCAGGGCCAGCGCGGCGAAGGCGATCAGCGGCAGCAGTCGTTTCATCATGCGGGCGCTCCCGGCGTGGCCGGGCGGCGGAAGCGGCGGTCGAGCACCACCACGAAACCACCGGCGGCCATGAACAGCGAGCCCAGCCAGATCAGCCGGATCCAGGGCTTGACGTACAGGCGCAGCGCCCAGCCGCCGCTCTGGTCGAGCGGTTCGCCCAGCGCAACGTACAGGTCGCGGTGCAGGCTGCCGTGCAGCGCGGCTTCGGTCATCACCTGGCCACCGGCGGCGTAAGCGCGTTTTTCCGGATGCATCACCGCGATCTCGCTGCCGTCGCGCGAGACGACCACGGTGCCGCGGTCGGCGAGGTAGTTCGGACCCTGGTGTTTTTCGACGCCTTCGAAAGCGAAGTCGTAGCCGCGCAGTTCGAACACCTGGCCCGGCCGCGCGGCGACGTCACGTTCGATGCTGGTCGATTCGGTGATGAACACGCCGGCCACGAAGATGCCGATGCCGGCGTGCGCCAGCAGCATGCCGGTCATCTCGGCGGTGAATTTCGCGCCCTTGCTGGTCGAACGCAGGCGCTGCCAGGCAAAACGCGCGGTGCCGGCCAGGATCCAGGCCGCGCCCAGCAGGCCGAAGGCGGTCTTTGCGGTGCCATGCGGCCAGGCGAAGAAAACGATGACGCCGACGATGACCGCGAGCACGGCCCAGGGCGCGAGCCAGCGCACCGGCTGCGAGAGGTCCTCGCGCTGCCAGCGGGTCAGCGGGCCGAACGGCACCAGCGCCACCAGCGGCGCCATCAGCAGGATGAACAGCAGGCCGAAGTAGGGCGGGCCCACGGAAATCTTGCCCAGGTCCAGGGCTTCGGCCAGCAGCGGGTACAGCGTGCCGAGCAGGATCATCGCGGCCGACGCGGTCAGCAGCAGGTTGTTGGCCAGCAGGAAGGTTTCCCGCGAGGCGGCCGCGAAGGGCTTGCCGGTTTCCAGCTTCGGCGCGCGCAGCGCATACAGCAGCAGCGAGCCGCCGATCACGATGACCAGGAAGGCCAGGATGAACATGCCGCGCTCCGGGTCCGACGCGAACGCATGCACGCTGGTCAGCACGCCCGAGCGCACCAGGAAGGTCCCCAGCAGCGACAGCGAAAACGCGGCGATCGCCAGCAGCAGGGTCCAGCCGGCGAAGCTGCCGCGTTTTTCCGTGACCGCCTGCGAATGCAGCAGCGCAGCGCCGACCAGCCAGGGCATGAAGCTGGCGTTTTCCACCGGGTCCCAGAACCACCAGCCGCCCCAGCCCAGTTCGTAATAGGCCCAGAAGCTGCCCAGCGCGATGCCCAGGGTCAGGAAGGCCCAGGCGACGTTGGTCCAGGGCCGGCTCCAGCGCACCCACTGTGCGTCGACCTTGCCGTCGATCAGCGCCGCCACGGCGAAGGCGAAGGCCACCGCGAAACCGACGTAGCCCATGTACAGCAGGGGCGGGTGGAAGATCATGCCCGGGTCCTGCAGCAGCGGGTTCATGTCGCGGCCTTCCACCGCGGCCGGAAGCAGGCGTTCGAAGGGATTGGAAGTGAACAGGGTGAAGGCCAGGAATCCCAGCGCCACCATGCCCATCACCGCCAGCACGCGCGCGACCACCGGGGCCGGCAGCTTGCGCGAGAACCGCGCGACCAGCGCCGTCCAGAACACCAGGAACAGCAGCCACAGCAGCAGCGACCCTTCGTGCGCGCTCCACACCGCGGTGTACTGGTAGGCACGCGGCAGCAGCGAGTTCGAGTTCTGGGCGACGTAGGCGACCGAGAAGTCGTGCACCAGGAAGGCCCAGGTCAGCAGCCCGTAGGACACGGCCACCGCCGCCAGCAGCGCGTAGGCCAGCGGGCGGGCGGTCGCCATCCAGGCCGCGTGGCCGCGATGCGCGCCGAGCAGCGGCAGCACCGACAGCGCCAGCGACAGCATCAGCGCCAGCGCCAGGCTGACCAGTCCGAGTTCGGGCAGCACTCAGTAGCCTCCCGGCGCGGCGTCGTCGGCCTTCTTGTCGTCCACCTTGTGTTTTTCGTGGGCCTTGCCCATGGCTTCGGCGACTTCGCGCGGCATGTACTGTTCGTCGTGCTTGGCCAGCACCTGGGTGGCGTGGAACTCGTCGCCGACCCGGCGGCCGGTGGCGATGACCGCCTGGTTCTCGCGGAAAAGGTCGGGAAGGATGCCCTCGAAGCGCGCGGTCATCACCGCGTCGCCGTCGGTGACGCCAAAGCTGACCTTCAGCGTGCCGTCCTCGCGCCTGAGGCTGTCCTTGGCAACCATGCCGCCCAGCCGGAACACGGCCTGGTCGGCGGCTTCGCCGGCGTAGACCTGGCTGGGCGTGTACAGGTAGGTGATGTTCTCGCGCAGGGCCAGGGTGACCAGGCCGGCGGCCACCGCCGAGGCGGCGACCAGGCCCAGCACCAGCCAGAGGCGGCGCTTGCGGGTGGGGTGCATCATGGCGTGTTTCCTTGGCGGGCGGCCTCGCGGCGCGCGCGCGTGGCGATGGCCCGGCGGGTGCGGCTGATGCGCCAGCGCGGCACCGCGAAATCCCAGGCCAGGTAGGCGGCGAAGACGGCGTAGGCGCCGACGACGTATTCGAGGTAGCTCATTGGCCGTGCTCCACGCTGGCGCGGGCCCAGTCCTTGCCGGCCTCGCGCTCGAGGTTGTCGGCGCGCGCGCGCTGCAGCAGCGAACCGATGAACCAGAACTTGGTGGCGAACACCATCACCCACAGCGGCCAGGCCATCGACGCGTCCATGGTCGACTCGCCGAAGAGCTTGATCGTGGCGCCCTGGTGCAGCGAGTTCCACCATTCCACCGAATAGCGGATCACCGGCAGCAGCGCGACGCCGACGATGGCCAGGAAGCTGGCGGCGCGCGCGGCCGCGCGTCGGTCCTCGATGGCCGAATACAGGCCGATCACGCCCAGGTACATGAAAAGCAGCACCAGTTCGGAGGTCAGGCGCGGGTCCCAGTCCCACCAGGTGCCCCACATCGGCTTGCCCCAGATCGAACCGGTGGCCAGCGTGACGGCGGTGAACAGGGCCCCGACCGGCGCGCAGGCCATGGCCAGGATCTCGGCCAGCTTGATGCGCCAGATCAGCGCGATCGCGGCGTAGAAGGCCATCAGCCCGTAGGCGAACAGGCTCATCCAGGCCGCCGGCACGTGGATGTAGAGAATGCGGAAGCTGTCGCCCTGCTGGTAGTCGGCCGGCACCATGAACAGCGCGCCGTAGACGCCGATCGCCATGCCGACCAGGCCCAGCCCGAATCCCCAGGGCGTCCAGCGCGCGGCGAAGCGGTCGAAGGTGGGCGGTGAACCGAGTTGGTGGAACCAGAGCAGGACGGGATTCACGGCGGCGTTTTCAGGTCAGGGCGATACGGATCGCCGCGGCGGCGACGAGCGGGGCAAGCACGACGGCGAGGACCAGGCCGGCGGCCATCAGCAGCAGGGCGCCGGCCCAGGGTAGACCCTGCGCGGCGGCCATCACGCTGCCTGCCCCGAACACAAGTACAGGCAGGAAAAGAGGCAGCGCCAGCAGGGCCAGAAGCATACCAGAGCGCCGTATCCCGACCGTCAAGGCCGCCACCACCGCGCCCAGCAGGCTCAGCAGCGGCGTGCCCAGCAACAGCGAGACCAGCAGCACCGGCAGGAGTTCCCCGGGCAGGTAAAGAAGTTCGGCCAGCACCGGCGTCAGCAGCACCAGGGGCAGGGCGGTGGTGACCCAGTGCACGGCCACGCGCACCGCGATCAACCAGGCCAGCGGCACCGGTGCCAGCAGCATCTGTTCGAGGCTGCCGTCCTCGAGGTCGCCGCGGTAAAGCGAGTCCAGCGCCAGCAGGCCGGCCAGCAGCACCGCCACCCACAGCACGCCCGGCGCGATGCGCGCCAGCTGCTGCGGGTCGGCGCCCAGCGCCAGCGGGAACAGCGCCACCACCATCACCGCGAAGAGCACCGGCTGGGCCGCATCGCCGCGCCGGCGCCAGACCAGGCGCAGGTCGCGCCTTGCCTGGGCGCGGGCCACCGCCAGCAGCGAAGGCGCACTCATGCCGGTCTCCGCGACGGCCCGAGCTCGAGCGTGCGCACCGGCACCGGCGGCGCGGCATAGGCGCCGTGGGTGGTCAGCAGCACGGCCCCGCCGCCGGCCAGGTGCGCCTGGATCAGGCGGTTCACCAGCGCGATGCCGTCCAGGTCGAGGTTGGCGTAGGGCTCGTCCAGCAGCCACAGCGGCGCCGACTGCAGGCGCAGCCGGGCGAGGCCCAGGCGTTTGTTCTGGCCGGCCGAAAGGCGGCGGGCCGGGCTGTCTTCGTAACCCGCGAGTCCGACTTCGGCCAGGGCCTGTTCGAGGTCGAGGTCGCCGGGTGCGCCAGCCAGCGCGCGGGCGAACTCGAGGTTCTCCAGCGTCGCCAGTTCGGCCTTGTGGCCGGGCAGGTGGCCGAGGTAGGCGCTGCCGCGGGCGAGGTGGTCGCGGTCGACGATGCGGCCCGCCAGGCGCACTTCGCCGGCGTCGGCCGCCAGCAGGCCGGCCAGCACGCGCAGCAGGGTGGTCTTGCCGGCGCCGTTGCCACCAAGCACCAGCAGCGCTTCGCCGGCGGCCAGCACGAAATCCAGGGGGCCGAACACAGGTTCGTCGTTGCGCGCGAAACACAGCCCGCGGGCTTGCAACAGCGGGACGTCGGCGGCCGGGGAAAGTGTCATCGCGGCGGCATGCTACCGGCTGGGCCCGGGCGACGCCATGACGCGTGTCAAGACGCCATTTTGATATTCACGCCCGTGTGCCGGAGAATCGGGCGGTCGTTCCGTTCCAGGACTCCGCTCATGCGCGCCTCCCCCCTCATGCTCGCCATTGCCCTGGGCATTGGCCTCCCGCAGGCGTCGATGCACGCCGCCGCCCGCCAGCTGCCGCTGGCCGAAACCAAGGTCGGTGAGTCCAGCCGCTGGATCGTGGTGTTCGAAGAGGCGCCCGCCGGCAACTTCCGCGGCTTCGACCCGGCCGACCGGCTGCGGCCCAAGCTCGCCGCCAGCCATCATTCGATCCGCGGCGGCGAACGCTACGATTCGCGCAGCCCCGAGGCGCGTGCCTACATCGATTACCTGGGCGACCTTCGCAAGATGCGCCTGGCCGACTACTCCGCGCGGCTGGGCCGCCCGCTGGAGCCGATCTACACCTACGTGCACGCCACCAATGGCGTCGCGCTGGAGCTTGATGCCGAAGAGGCGGCGCTGCTGCGCACGATGCCCGGCGTCGCCAGCGTCAGCCCCGACTTCAAGCGCAGGCTGCAGACCGACTACGGCCCGGGCTGGATCAACGCCGACGAGATCTGGAGCGGCGCCGCCACCGGCTCGCCGCATCGCGGCGAGGGCATCGTGGTCGGCGTGATCGATTCGGGCATCAACCGCAGCCACGTTGCCTTCAGCGGCGCCGGCCACGCCAATCCGCTGGGCGGCTATCGGGGTTATTGCACCACCGTGCCGAGCGCCTGCAATGCCAAGCTCATCGGCCTCTGGGACTTCACCGTCGGCAACAATGGCCTGGCCCCCGGCGCCGACACCGACGGCCACGGCACGCACGTCGCGGCCACGGCGGCCGGCGCCGAGTTCGCCGGCATGTCCGGCGTGGCGCCGCGCGCCAACATCATTTCCTACAAGGCCTGCCCGGACGACGGCGACGGCTGCAACGGCACGGCCCTGGTGCGCTCGATCGACCAGGCCGTGGCCGACGGCGTGGACGTGATCAACTATTCCATCGGCGGCGACAACCGCGATCCCTGGGCCTACAACGACTCCGACGCCTTCCTCAACGCCCGCGATGCCGGCGTCGTGGCCTCGGTGGCGGCCGGCAACGACGGTCCCGATTTCGGCTCGCTCAACAGCCCCAGCAATTCCCCGTGGGTGTTCAGCGTGGCGGCGGCCAGCCACGATCGCAATGGTCCCAATAGCGCCGACATCCTGGCCGGCTTCAGCGGCCGCGGCGGCGTGATCCCGTTTTCGGTGCTCAAGCCCGATCTCACGGCGCCGGGCGTGCAGATCGTCTCGGCATCGAACGTCGGCACGATGAACACCGCGCTCAAGAGCGGCACCTCGATGGCGACCCCGCATGTCGCCGGCGCGGTGGCGCTGCTCAAGTCGGTCAATCCGTCGCTGGGTGCCGACCAGCTGATGTCGGCGCTGCAGCTGACGGCGCGGCCGTCGGTGCGCCGTGCGACCATCCTGGACCTGGCCGATCCGCACCACCAGGGCTCGGGCATGGTCGACGTCGCCAAGGCGACCCAGGCCGGCCTGTTCCTGCCGGTGGCGGCGGGCAGCTTCGCCACGGCGCGCTCGAGCGTGTTCACCGGCGGTGCCCAGAACCTGAACCTGCCGTCGCTGGCGCACGGCGGCTGCTTCATCGGCTGCAGCCTCAGCCGCACCTTCCGGGCGATGCCGGGCGCGGCCGGCACCACCTACAGCGTGCAGGCCAGCCTGGCGGCCGGTGCCACGATCACCCCCAGCGTCAGCAGCTTCACGGCCAGCAATACCGGCACCGCGGTCAATTTCAGCGTCAGCGTGCAGGACGCCGACCTGATCGGCGACTGGGTCTACGGCGAAGTGCGGCTGGTCAACACCAGCGGCAATGGCCGGCCGGACCTGCGCCTGCCGGTGGCGATTTATTTCTCGCCGTCCTCGAACGAGGCCGGGATTCCGGCCGAGATCACCATCAACGCCGCGCACGAACGGGGTTTCCACGACGTTTCCTTCGGCGACCTGGTGCCGATGCCGAACGCCCGCTTCGTCGCCAGCCAGCTGACCGCCCCGGTGGTGCAGACCCGCAACATCCCGGTCGACCCGACCAACGACGACGCCTTCGACGACGTGCAGCAGAACTACGTCGAAACCTTCCAGATCCCGGCGGGCGAGGGCATCGTCCACCGGATCCGGATCAGCACCCAGGCGGCCGTGCCGGACATCGACCTGTTCGTGGGTCGCGATTCGAACAACAACGGCCTGCCCAGCAAGGGCGAAATCCGCTGCGAGTCGCGCTCGCCGGAATCGGCCGAGCTCTGTGACTTCACCGTCGCCGGCAGCAGCAGCGTGCAGACCTTCTGGATGATGGTGCAGAACTGGACCGGTCCCGGCAGCAACGTGCGCATCAGCCGCGCCGTGGCCTCGTCTGCCGACGGCGACGGCCAGGCCCTGCTCGCCACCGGTCCCGGGCACCTGGACACCAACGAGGACTTCAGCGTCCGCCTTGGCTACGACGACCCGAGCATGGGACCCGCGCAGGAACGCCTGGGCTTCCTGAAGCTGCAGCCGTCGCCGGGTGCCACCGCGGTGGAAATCCCGGTGCGCATCACCCGCACGGGCGCGACGCCGTCCCCGTTCGCGCTGGCGCCGGGCCAGGCCCGCAAGGTCTGGCTCGAACCGGGTGCGGCGCATGAGCGGCTGGTCTTCGACGTGCCGGCCAACGCCACGGCGGTGAGCTTCCAGACCCAGGGTGCGGGCTCGGTGTCGCTGTATGCCGCGCACGTGCCCAACCCGACCGGACCGGTCATCCAGCCGGCGCCCGCGCGCGGCGCCCCCGGCGTGCTCTCGGCCACCGGTCCGGGCGGCAACAAGACCCTCGCGGTCAGCGGGGCCAACCTGCAGCCGGGTCGCTGGTACGTCACGCCGGTCAACACCGGTGCCGCGGCCACTTCGGTGGACGTCAGCGCGGTGATCACCACCAGCACCGGCAGCCTGAAAGTGAAGGGCGGTTCCTACTATCCGCCGGCCCGCGGTGGCCACGGGCTCTTCATGTATCCGGCCGGCGCGGCGCAGGTGGTGATCTGGTACACCTTCCTGCAGGACGGCACGCCGACCTGGTACTACATGCAGGCGCCGCAGCCGGGCAGCAACGGCAGCTGGACCACGCCGATCTACCGCGCGGCCTGGAACGGCACCGCCAACCACCTCGTCGAGGTGGGCGAGGCGGTGATGAGCGCCACCTCCGACAGCCAGTTCAGCTTTGCCTACAACCTCGACGGCTTCACCGGCGTCGAGTCCATGGACGCCTTCCTGGTCGGTTGCCCGTCGATCGGCGGGGCGCCGGTGGACGCCAGCGGCAACTGGTTCGACCCGGTGCGCGCCGGCAGCGGCTACAGCGTGCAGCTGAACCCGAACTACGAGTTCTTCGCCGCCTTCATCTACGACGACCTCGGCCTGCCGCGGTTCCTGCTGGCCGAGCGCAGCGGCGCCTTCAATGCCGGCGCCAACACGCTCCAGCTAGACCAGCTCCAGGGCTTCGCGCCGCTGGGCGCCCACAGCACCCCGGTGCGTTCGCCGGTCGGCACGCTCGGCCGCCAGTTCACCGGCAATGCCCTGGCCGGCATCAGCGTGAATGCGACGTTCGCCAACGGAGTTGCGGGAACCTGGAACGTCAACGACGCGGTCGTCCCGCTTGGCAATACGCAGGGCTGCCCGTGAGCCGGAGCAAGCCATGATGCGTATCGACACCAAGCTCCCGAAGGTCGGCACGACGATCTTCACCGTGATGTCCCAGCTGGCGCTGGAGCACAAGGCGGTGAACCTCGGCCAGGGTTTTCCCGACTTCGCCGTGCCGCAGCGGCTGGTTGAAGCGCTGGCGCGGGCGATGGCCGAGGGCCGCAACCAGTACGCGCCGATGCACGGCGTCCCGGCGCTGCGGCAGGCCATCGCCGCCAAGACCGAACGCTGTTACGGCCGCCGGGTGGATGCCGACGCCGAAGTCACGGTCACCAGTGGCGCCAGCGAGGCGATCTTCGATGCGGTGCTGGCGGTGGTCCGTCCCGGCGAGGAAGTGATCGTGCTCGACCCCTGCTACGACTGCTACGAGCCGGCGATCGACCTGGCCGGCGCCGTCGCCGTGCACGTGCCGCTGGACCCGCAGGATTTCACCGTGGACTGGCAGCGGGTGCGCGAGGCGATCACGCCGCGCACGCGCATGCTGATGATCAACAGCCCGCACAATCCCTCGGGTGCGATGCTCACCGAAGGCGACATGCGCGAGCTGGCCGGCCTGCTGCGCGACACCGACATCGTGCTGCTTTCGGACGAGGTCTACGAACACATCGTCTTCGACGGCGCCCGCCACGAGAGCGTGCTGCGCCATCCGGAGCTGGCCGGACGTGCCTTCGTCGTCTCGAGCTTCGGCAAGACCTACCACTGCACCGGCTGGAAGGTCGGCTACGCGGTGGCGCCGCCGGCGCTGACCGCCGAGTTCCGCAAGGTGCACCAGTACAACACCTTCTGCACCTTCACCCCGGCGCAGTTCGCCTTCGCCGAGATGATCGAACAGGAGCCGTCGCATTACGAAGGCCTGGGCGGGTTCTACGAAGCCAAGCGCGACCGCTTCCGCGAACAGCTGCTGGGCACGAAGCTGCGGCCGCTGCCGGTACCGGGCGGTTATTTCCAGCTGGTGGATTATTCGGCGGTCAGCGACCTGCCGGACGCCGAATTCTGCCGCTGGCTGACCGTCGAAAAGGGCGTGGCGGCGATCCCGCTGTCGCCGTTCTACGCGCGGCCGCCGGAAGGCCAGCGCCTGGCGCGGCTGTGTTTCGCGAAGGAAGCGGCCACGCTCGACGCCGCGATCGAACGGCTCAGGGCGCTCTGAGCATGGAGGACCTGCGCGTCTCGCTGGTCCAGGGCGATACGCTCTGGCACGACCCGGCCGGCAACCGCCGCCTCTACGCCGACATGATGGCGCCGCTGGCCGGCCAGACCGACCTGGTGCTGCTGCCGGAAACCTTCACCTCGGGTTTCAGCAACGAGGCCCTGACGCAAGCCGAAACCATGGACGGCCCCACCGTCGCCTGGCTGCGCGAGCAGGCTCGGGCGCTCGACGCGGTGGTCACCGGCAGCGTGCAGATCCGCGACGGCGAAGGCGTTTACAACCGCATGCTCTGGGCCACGCCCGACGGCGGCCTGCAGCATTACGACAAGCGCCACCTGTTCCGGATGGCCCGCGAACACGAGCGATACGCCGCCGGCCGCCGGCCGGTCACGGTGGAACTCAAGGGTTGGCGGGTGCGCCCGCTGGTCTGTTACGACCTGCGCTTTCCGGTGTTCATCCGCAACCGTTTCGATGCCGAGGCGCCGGGGCGCTTCGACTACGACCTGCTGCTGTTCGTGGCCAACTGGCCGGCGCCGCGCCGCCACGCCTGGCGCACGCTGCTGATGGCTCGGGCGATCGAGAACCTGGCCTGCGTGGCCGCGGTGAACCGCGTCGGCAGCGACGGAAATGGCATCGCCTATGCCGGCGACAGCGCCGTGCACGACTTCCTGGGCATGCCGCAGGTGGAGCTGGGCGACCAGCCGCAGGTGGCGACCGCGGTGCTTTCGGCGTCGCGGCTTGCCGAACACCGCGAACGTTTCCCGGCCCAGCTCGACGCCGACCGCTTCAGCCTGCTCGACTGAGTCAGCGGCTCGCCGCCACCATCACGCGCTTGCCGTAGCGCAGCTGCTCGTAGCCGTCCGCCGGCACCGTCAGCACGCGCACGTCGCGGAACCCGACCTTGCGCAGCACCCAAAGCAGGGCCTCGAGGCTGGGCACCAGGCAGATGCCGGTGGTCGAGGTTTCGGGGCCGTGGGTTTCGTCGGTTTCATCGACGATGGCGAAGTTGCCCACCATCGGTTTCACGAAGGTGTGGTGGCCGTAGTCGAGCGGTCCCGACAGGTTGGGCGCCACCTGGGTTTCCACCAGGCACAGGCCGCCGTCGGCGGTCAGGTCGAAGGCGGTGCGCAGCGCACCAACCGGGTTCTCGAGGTGGTAGATCAGCCCCAGGCACAGCACCAGGTCGGCGCGGCCGGTGGCGGCGGCCCCGAGCGAATGCACGTCGGCCTGTTCGAAGCGGATGTCGCGGCCGCAGCCGGCGGCCGCGAGGCGCGCGTGATCAACATGGTCGGCGCGCGCATCGAAACCGCGCACGTCGCCGAATCCCAGGTCCTGCAGCTGGTGGGCGAACCAGCCTTCATGGCAGGCTAGGTCGATCGCACGCAGGGTTTCCCGCGGCTGGTCGCCGAAGTGCGACTGCACGGCGTCGTGCAGCATCGCCAGGCGAGTAGTGTGCACCGGCGCCACTTCGGGTGGCGGGTAGGTGGGCACCACCTGGCCGGACGTGAGCCGGAACGGATAGAACCACTCGCGGGCCAGGCAGCGCGCCTCGACGTCGGTCATCGGTCAGTCGTCCGAGGGCAGGCCTTCGGGGCGCTTGGGCTTGAAGCCGCGTGGGCCGCCGCCGCCGGGCTTCTGGCCGCCGCCGCCGCCGGGGCGACGCGGACCGCCGGGCTTCTTGGGGCCGCCATAGGGGCTGGCGCCGGCATTGCCGCCGGGACCCCGGTTACCCGCGGGCCGGTTACCGGGCTTGCCGGGGCCGGGACGGCCGGCGGCGGGGCGCGCGCCGTAGGGACTGGCCGGCTTGCCGGCGCGCGGGCTGCGCGGCGGGGCTACCTTGGAGCCGGTCTCCACGCCTTCGGGCACGTACCAGCTGCGGAAGGCCGCCGGGTTGGCGTCGTGGCCGCCGTGGTGGGTCGGCTGGGCGTCGCCGCGCGGGCCACGCGGCTTGCCGCGCTTGGCGCCGGCCGGACCCTGGCCCGGGCCGCCGATGCGGTTGCCGAAATTGTCGTCGCGGGCGCCACCGGCACGGCCGGGGCCGCGCTTGCCCTTGCCCGGACCGGCGCCGCCGCCGGGGCGGCCACGGCCGCGGCCACGCGGTTCTTCGCGGACATGGTCGAAGCGGCGCAGCTCGCGCGATTCTTCGTCGATCGAGCCGTTGACGTAGGAAGTTTGCTTGCGGTCCTTGCCGACGCGGATTTCGGTCGGACGCGACTTGCGCTGGCCGATCACCGGCTGCAGCGTCAGCACCGCCGGCTTGTCTTCTAGCTTGAACTGGGCGCGCAGCTTTTCCACCTGTTCCGGCGCCAGCTCTTCGCTGTGGCCACGCTTGAGCGGCCGCGGCAGCGGGGTCGAACCGTAGCGCACGCGCTTGAGGCGGCTGACCTGGAAACCCTGCGATTCCCACAGCCGGCGCACTTCGCGGTTGCGGCCTTCGCTGAGCACCACGTTGAACCAGGCATGCGAATCGGAGCTGCCGATGCGTTCGATCGAATCGAACTTGGCCAGGCCGTCCTCGAGCTCGACGCCCCTGGCCAGGCGCTGCACGACCTCTTCGGCGACCTCGCCGTGGATGCGGCAGACGTATTCACGCTGGATGTTCGACGACGGATGCATCAGCGCATTGGCCAGCTCGCCGTCGGTGGTGAGCAGCAGCAGGCCGGTGGTGTTGATGTCGAGGCGGCCGACCGCGATCCAGCGCGAGCCCTTCAGGCGGGGCAGGGCCTCGAACACGGTCGGGCGACCCTCGGGGTCGTCGCGCGTGGTCACTTCGCCCTCGGGCTTGTTGTACAGCAGGACGCGCGCCGGTTCGGTCAGGGCGCTGGCGACAAAGACCTTGCCGTCGAGTTCGACGCGGTCGCCGCTGCAGATGGACTGGCCGGTGCGGGCGACTTCGCCGTTGACCTTCACCAGGCCCTGGGCGATGCGGTCCTCCAGCGCGCGGCGGGAGCCCAGGCCGGCCTGGGCCAGCACCTTGTGCAGGCGCTCTTCGGCCTTGGCGGCGGCGGGCTGGCTGCCCTTTTCCTTGAGGGAAAGGACTTTCTTGGGGGTATTGCTCATGACGATTGCTCCGGCGCGGCGTCGTCGCCGGCCTCTTCGGATTCAGGTTCAGGGGGATCGGCCGCGATGTCCTGCGCGACGGCCGCGGCGGCAACGCCGGCGGGGGTGTCGAAGGGCAGCTGCGGCTCGAGTTCGGGAATGTCCTTGAGCTCCGCCAGCGGCGGCAGCTCGTCCAGGCTCTTGAGCCCGAAATAGTCGAGGAAGGCCTTGGTGGTGCCGAACAGCGCCGGTTTGCCCGGCACGTCGCGGTGGCCGACCACGCGCACCCACTCGCGTTCCTCGAGCAGCTTGACGGTGTTGCTGCTGACCGCCACGCCGCGGATCTGTTCGATCTCGCCGCGGGTGATCGGCTGGCGGTAGGCGATCAGCGCCAGGGTCTCGAGCGTGGCGCGGGTGTACTTGGCCTGGCGTTCGGTCCACAGCCGGGCCACCCAGGGATGCACGGCGGCCCTGACCTGGAAGCGGAAGCCCGAGGCCACCTCGACCAGCTCCACGCCGCGGTCGGCGCAGGCTTCGCGCAGCTCGTCCAGCGCCTGTTCCAGGCTGCCGTTCGGCGCGGGTTCGTCCTCGGGGAACAGGCCGGCCAGCTGGGCCAGCGTCAGCGGTTGCGGCGCCGCCAGCAGGGCGGCCTCGACGATGTGTCGGATCAGGGTCTGGTCCATGGGTCTCGCGGGTCTGGGTTCAGTCGGTCGGCGCGTCGGCGCCGGTGTCGTCGGAGGTCGGCTCGGGCAGGGCGGCCCCGGGCCCGGGTTCGTCGTCGCCGGCGGCCAGGGACTTGACGTAGATCGGCGCCAGCGGCGCCTCCTGCACGATCTCGAGCAGTTGTTCCTTGGCCAGCTCGAGGATGGAGAGGAAGGTGACCACGACGCCCAGGCGGCCTTCCTCGACGGTGAACAGGGTTTCGAAGCCGTGGAACTGGCGGTCCGAAAGCCGGCTGAGCACCTCGCCCATGCGCTGGCGCACGCTCAGCGCCTCGCGGCGGATCGCGTGGTGGGTGTACAGGTCGGCGCGCTTGAGCACGTCGCGCAGCGCCATCAGCATTTCCGCCAGTTCCACCGGCGGCGGCGTCCTGGCGGCGCTGCGGTCGGGCACGTGCACCGACGCCAGGGCGGTGTCGCGGTCGAGCCGGTCGAGCTGGTCGATGTCCTCGGCGGCCTTCTTGTAGCGCTCGTATTCCTGCAGGCGGCGCACCAGTTCGGCGCGCGGGTCGGCTTCGTTGCCTTCCTCGGCCGGCGGCCGCGGCAGCAGCATGCGCGACTTGATCTCGGCCAGGATGGCGGCCATCACCAGGTATTCGGCGGCCAGCTCGAAGCGCATGTCCTGCATGACCCCGATGTAGTCCACGTACTGCCGGGTGATCTCGGCGACGGGGATGTCCAGGATGTCCAGGTTCTGGCGGCGGATCAGGTACAGCAGCAGGTCGAGCGGGCCTTCGAAGGCCTCGAGGAACACCTCGAGCGCATCCGGCGGGATGTACAGGTCCTGCGGCATCTGCAGCACCGGCTGGCCCTTCACCAGCGCCAGCGGCATTTCCTGCTGCTGGGGCTGCGGGGCGCGCGCGGCGTCCTGCGCGATCGGTTCGCTCATCGGCGGCTCATGCAATGTTCGTGGGCTCTCATCGAGCGGGGGCCCCTCCGGCCCGGGTGTTCGGGTGCTACAGCGCCACGGGATGGAAACCCTGGCGGATGACTTCGGGCTCATCGCCCGTGCAGTCGACGATGCTGGTGGGGCCGGGTTCGCAGTCCTCGGCGTCCAGCATCACGTCGACCCAACGCAACCAACGTTCAGCGACCTGCTCGGCCTCGTGGCTGTTCGGATGTTCTTCGTCCGGCAGCACCAGGCTGGTGGACAACAGGGGTTCACCCACGGACTCCAGCAGCATCCGGATCACGCCATGGTCGGGCAGGCGGATGCCGATGTCGCGGCGCTTGCTGCGGCCGGCGTTCTTGATGCGTTTGGGCAGGTCCGGGGAGGCCGGCAGGATGAATGTGCATGGCCCCGGGGTCAGCGATCTGAGCAGCCTGAAGGCCGGATCGTCGAGCCGGGCCAGGCGGCCGGCCTCACTCAATTGGCGACAGAGTAAGGTGAAAGGGTGCCGGCTGTCCAGTTCGCGCAGGCGCTGCACCCTTTCTTCGGCGTCCCGGGCCTCCAGGCCCCAGGCCAGGGAATAGCCCGCGTCGGTCGGCACCAGGGCCAGGCCGCCGCCGCGGATCACGGCCACCGCCTTGTCCACGAGGCGCTGCTGCGGGTTGACCGGATGCACCATCAATCGTTCTGCCATGCCCGATTGTGCCCGGCCCGGGGCCCGCAGGGATAGCGCTGGCGGCCCGCGGTGCGAAACCGCATCATCACCGCCATGGATTTCATCTATGACACGGACCGCCTGAAGGCGCTGGCCGAGGACGGGAAAGTGGCCTACCGGCAGGCGACGCCATTCCCGCACCGGGTCATCGACGGGTTCCTCAGGCCCGAGGCCGCGCGTGCGCTGGCAGATGCGATTCCGGCGGCCGACAGCGGGATGGCCTGGGACCGCTATGCCGCGCAGGGCTTCGAGATGAAGCTGGCAAGTTCGCGCGAGGACCAGCTGCCTGAAACCGTCTGCCGCGCGCTGCACGAACTCAATGCCGGGCCGATGCTGCGTTTCCTCGAGGCGCTGACCGGCATCGGCCACCTGCTGCCCGACCCGCACCTGCTCGGAGGCGGCGTGCACCTGGTCGGCCCCGGTGGCCACCTCGGCGTGCACGCCGACTTCAACTGGCATCCGGGCCTGCAGGCGCACCGGCGCATCAACCTGCTGCTCTACCTGAACGACGACTGGAACACGGACTGGGGCGGTGACCTGGAACTGTGGTCCACCGATGCCGCGCGCCGGGAGAAGGCGATTGCGCCGCTGTTCAACCGCGCGGTCATCTTCAATACCCGCAGCGACACCTTCCATGGCCACCCTTCGCCGCTGGCCACACCCGAGAGCGTCTGGCGACGTTCGATCGCGATGTACTACTACACGAGCCAGCGTCCGGAAGAAGAGCTGCGCGAGCCGCACAACACCCGCTACAAGGGCATGCACCTGCCATGATCGGACGCGACTGGCGGGTGCCGGTGCTGACCTACCACGCCAGCACCGTGGGCGGTCCCGATTACGCCGGCAACGACCACGTCGCCTTTGCCAGCGACCTTGAAACGGCGACCCGGCTGGGCTGGCGCATCGTGCCGCTGCAGTGGGTGGTCGAGCAGCGCCTGGGCCTGGCCGACCGCGACCTGCACCGCTGCCTGGCGCTGAGCTGCGACGACGGCACCGTGCTCGACGTGCGCGACGTGGATTACCCGGGGCAGGGCCCGCAGCCGTCCTTCCTGACGCTGCTGCAGGCGCAGGCCGCGCAGCCGGACCGGCACCTGACCTGTTTCGTGATCGCCTCGCCCGAGGCGCGTGCACGCATGGACCGCGACTGCCTGCACGACCTCGGCTGGATGCACGAGGACTGGTGGGCGCCGGCGCTGGCCGCTGGCCGCATCGGCATCGGCAACCACAGCTGGGACCACAACCACCCGGTGATGCACGAACCCGGACCGGGCGGGATGCCGCGCGGCGACTTTTACGTCGTCGGCGACGACCAGCGTGCTGCATACGAGATCACCCAGGCGGCGGACTACCTGGCGGCGCGACTGGGCCCCGGCCGCTGTCCGCTGTTCGCGTATCCCTACGGGCATGCGCCGGAGTTCCTCGTCCGTGAGTGGTTACCCCGCCACGCCTCGACGCTGGGCCTGCAGGCCGCGTTCGGCACCCAGGGCGGCGCGGTCGGGCCGGACAGCGAAATCTGGAACTTGCCGCGTTACGTCTGCGGGCTGCACTGGTCGTCGCCGCGGGATTTCGAGGCGCTGCTGGCCGGACTGGCCTGATCGTCAGAAGATCCCGAAACCCAGCACCCGCTGCACCAGCTCCGACCTGCGGGCATCGGCCAGCGGCCGGTGCCAGTGCACGATGCGGTTCGGGAACGCCGTGGGTTCGAAGCCGGCGCGCGCCAGCACCGCCCAGGACCGGTTGTCGCCACAGTGGCCGAAGAAGCCCTCGCAGCGGTCGCCGTAGCGGTCTATCGCGAAGCGCGTGACCTGCAGCATCGCGCCGCCGGCCGCACGCAGGCGCTCGCGCTGGTCCGCCGGCATCGCGGCGATGGCCTGGCCGTCGGTGCAGGCGCCGCCGAGCAGGCAGGTGTCCTCGCGCAGCCACAGGTGCAGGTAGGAAAGCGGCTGCAGCCCGCCGTCCGCGCGCCGGTGGAAGGCCACGGCGTGGAATTCGAAGTCGGGCGGCTCCGCGCCCCAGGTGCGGCGGTAGAGCGGGGCGATCGGACCGGCGTCATCGATCTCGGCCAGCACCAGGAAATCGTCCGGCACGCGTTTGCTCCATCGGCGGGAACGGGATGAGGCATTGTCGCCGTTCCGCCGCAGGTTCGCGCGTCGGCGGGCGATTCGGACATAATGCCGGCCAACAGGGTCGGAACCGGGGGGTCCGATGTGGTACGCCATCAAGGGCACTGACCGGGCCGACGCCCTGGCCGCACGTTTGCAGGCCCGGCCGGCGCATCTGGCCAGGCTGCAGGCACTGGCCGCCGAAGGCCGGCTCAAGCTGGCCGGCCCCTTGCCCGCCATCGATGCCGAGGACCCGGGTCCGGCCGGTTTCACCGGCAGCCTCGTGGTCGCCGAGTTCGCCGACCTCGCCGCCGCCCGCGCCTGGGCCGAGGCCGATCCCTACCTCGAGGGCGGCGTCTACAGCCAGGTGGACGTCTGGCCGTTCCGGCAGGTGCTGCCGTGAGCCTGCCGCGCGAACAGCGGCCGGCCGCGATCCGCGCCATGCTTGAATCGGCGCTGGCGCCGGACGCACTGGACATCGTCGACGACAGCCACCGGCACGCCGGCCACGCCGGCGCCCGCGACGGCCGCGGCCATTTCAAGGTCAGCATCGTCAGCCGCGCCTTCGCCGGCCTGGCGCCGCTGGCGCGGCATCGCAAGGTCTACGCGGCCCTGGGGCCGCTGATGCAGAGCGACATCCACGCCCTGTCGATCCAGGCCCGCACCCCCGACGAAACCTGAGGCCCGGCGATCGCCGGGCCCTGCCGGGCCGCTGTTATACTGCCCGTCGGCCGCGCACCGGGGACCGCGCTCTGCCAATGAAATCAACATCTTGGCGTGGGCAGCGGACCGGTTCGCGGACTTCCCCTGGACCCTGCGGCGGGGCGCCGACAACGCCCCGTGGCCGGCCGGCTCGCCCGGTCGACTGAGAACCCCGATCAATGCGCCTTTCCACGATAAAGCTGTCCGGCTTCAAGTCCTTCGTCGACCCCACGGTGCTGCACCTGCCGACCAACATGACCGGCGTGGTCGGTCCCAATGGTTGCGGCAAGTCCAACATCATCGACGCGGTGCGCTGGGTCATGGGCGAAAGCTCGGCCAGCCGCCTGCGCGGTGATTCGCTCACCGACGTCATCTTTTCGGGTTCGTCCTCGCGCAAGCCGGTCAGCCAGGCGCAGGTGGAGCTGATCTTCGACAACACCGAGGGCACCATCGGCGGCGAGTTCGCGCGCTACGCCGAAATCTCGGTCAAGCGCCTGGTCAGCCGCGACGGCCAGTCCAACTATTACCTCAACGGCGCGCGCTGCCGTCGCCGCGACATCACCGACCTGTTCCTGGGCACCGGCCTTGGCCCGCGCAGTTATTCGATCATCGAGCAGGGCATGATCAGCCAGATCATCGAGGCCAAGCCCGAAGACCTGCGCGTGTACCTGGAGGAAGCCGCCGGCATCTCCAAGTACAAGGAGCGCCGCAAGGAAACCGAATCGCGCATCAAGGGCACCCGGGAAAACCTCGACCGCCTGAGCGACCTGCGCGAGGAAGTCGACAAGCAGCTCGAACACCTCAAGCGCCAGGCCCGCGCCGCCGAGCAGTACCAGGCCCTGCAGGCCGAACGCCTGAACAAGGACGCGCAGCTCAAGGCGCTGGAATTCCGCCGCTTCGACGCCGACCTCAAGGCGCTCAACGAAACCCTGACCCAGGACGAGATCAAGCTGCAGTCGCTGCTGGCCGACCAGCGCCAGGCCGAGGCCCAGATCGAGGCCTGCCGCAGCCAGCACGGCGAAGCCAGCGACGCCCTGGGCAAGGCCCAGGCCGAGGTCTACCGCATCGGCGGCGAACTGGCCCGCGTCGAGCAGCAGATCCAGCACCAGAAGGAACTGCGCCAGCGCCTGGAAACCGCCCGCGCCGAGGCCGACGCCGCCTTCGCCCAGGTCGGCGAACACATCAGCGGCGACGAACGCCAGCTCGCCGAACTGCACAACGCCATCGCCGCCGCCGAACCGAAGCTCGCGACGCTGCGCGCCGACGACGAGGGCCGGCAGGACGCCCTCAAGACCGCCGAGGCCGCGCTGCAAGACTGGCAGCAGCGCTGGGACACCTACGCCAAGGCGCAGTCCGAAGCCGCGCGCTGGGCCGAAGTCGAACGCACGAAGATCGAATACCTGGAGAAGCAGGCCCTGGACGCCGGTCGCCGCCGCGAAACCCTGTCCGGCGAACGCAGCGGCCTCGACACCAGCGCGATCGCTTCCAGCCTGGCCCAGCTCACCGCCGACCACGACCAGCAGAAGGCCGGGCTCGACGGACTGGGCGAGCAGCTCGAACAGCGCAAGGCGGCCCTGGCCGCCCTGCAGGACCAGCAGCGCCAGCAGCAGTCCGAACTGGCCGACGTGCGCAAGCAGGCGCAGGCCGCCCGCGGCCGCCTGTCTTCGCTCGAGGCGCTGCAGCACGCGGCGCTGGGCCAGGAAAAGAACGTCGCGCTCGACTGGCTCAAGGCCCAGGGCCTGGACGGCCAGGCGCGCCTGGGCGAAGCCCTGCAGGTCGAAGCCGGCTGGGAAACCGCCGTCGAGACCGTGCTTGGCAGCCTGCTCGAGGCCGTCACCGTGGATGCGCCGCGCGACTTCCTGGACGCCATCACCGGCCTGTCCCAGGGCCGCGTCGCGCTGGTCTCGGGCGAAGCGGGCGGTTTCCAGCCGCCGGCGGGCTCGCTGGCCGCGAAGGTGCAGGGCCCCGATGCGGTGCGCCGCCTGCTGGCGGAGGTGCTGGCGATCGACGAGGCCCGCGACGCCGCGGGCGTCGATTTCGGCGGCAGCACCTCGGCGATCACCCGCGCCGGTGAATGGCTGGGCCAGGGCTGGCTGCGCGTGCTGCGCAGCGGCGAAGCCCAGCAGGGCGCACTTGCCCGCGAACGCGAAATCCAGGCCCTGCGCGCCGATATCGACGTGCTGGCTAAAAAAGAACAGGCGCTAAACGACGGCCTGACCGCGATGCGCGACAAGCTGCTCGAAGCCGAGCAGCACCGCGAGGACGCCCAGCGCGCCCTGTACATGGCGCACCGTGGCGTTTCCGAACTTGCCGGCCAGCTGCAGGGCCAGCAGGGGCGCCTGGAATCGGCGCAGGCCCGCGTCGCCCGCATCGACGCCGAACTGGCGACCCTGGCGACCACGCTGGAAGAATCCCAGGCCAATGCCCGCGAGGCGCGTGCGCGCCTGGAGCAGGCCGTGGCGAAGATGGGCGACCTGGAAACCGAACGCCAGGCGCTCGACAGCCAGCGCCGCAGCCTCGGCGAGCAGCGCGACGCCGCCCGCGGCAGCGCCCGCGAAGCCCGCGAGGCCGCTCACCAGCTGGCGCTCACGCTCGAATCCCAGCGCGCCCGCGTGGTCGCGCTCAGCCAGTCGCTGGCGCGCATGGGCAGCCAGAAGGCCCAGCTCGAAGTGCGCCTGAACGAACTGCAGGCCCAGCTCGCCGAAGGCGATGCCCCGGTGGTGGCGCTGCAGGGCCAGCGCCAGGCTGCGCTGGACCAGCGCGTGGTCGCGGACAAGGCTCTGGGCGCCGCCCGTTCGGCCCTGGACGGCATCGAAGCCGAGATGCGCAAGTACGAACAGACCCGCCAGCAGCGCGACCAGCAGTCGCTGGCCCAGCGCGAGGCGATCTCGCAGAAGAAGCTCGAACACCAGGCCGTGCAGCTGCGCGCCAGCCAGCTGTCCGAAGCCGTCGCCGAGGCCGGCCTGTCGCTGGACGAGGTGGTGGCCTCGCTGCCGGAGCAGGCCGACGTGGAGGCCTGGCGCAAGTCGCTGGCCGACATCGACGCGAAGATGCGCCGGCTCGAGCCGGTCAACCTGGCCGCGATCCAGGAATACGGCGAACAGAGCGAGCGCAAGACCTACCTCGACGCCCAGGACGCCGACCTCACCTCGGCGCTGGAAACGCTGGAAGAGGCCATCCGCAAGATCGACCGTGAAACCCGCGGCCGCTTCAAGGAAACCTTTGACCGGGTCAATACCGGCGTGCAGGAGCTGTATCCGCGCCTGTTCGGCGGCGGCCACGCCTACCTGGAACTCACCGGCGAAGACCTGCTCGACACCGGCGTCGCAATCATGGCGCGCCCGCCCGGCAAGCGCGTGTCGAACATCTCGCTGCTCTCGGGCGGCGAAAAGGCGCTGACCGCGGTGGCGCTGGTGTTCGCGATCTTCCGGCTCAACCCGGCGCCGTTCTGCCTGCTCGACGAGGTCGACGCGCCGCTGGACGAGGCCAACGTCGGCCGCTTCTCGTCGATGGTCACCGAGATGAGCGAGAAGGTGCAGTTCCTCTTCGTCACCCACAACAAGGCGACGATGGAAGCAGCGAAGCAGCTTTCCGGCGTCACCATGCGCGAGCCGGGCGTCAGCCGCCTGGTGTCGGTGGACCTGGCCGAAGCGGCGCGCTTGGCCGGCGCCGCCTGACTGCCGGCCGCGATTTCGGGCATCATTCGCCACGGCGGCTCCGGCCGCCGACGGACAAGGAAACAGGGAGGGGACCATGTTCGACGGACTCAGTGACACCGCGCTGCTGCGCATCGCCATCGGCGTGGCCGCCCTGGTCCTGTTCGCGGTGATCATCTTCAGCAGCCGGCGCAAGCCGGGGCAGGGTCGCCGCTCCGCGCCGGCCCCGCGTGAAAGCGCGGGCAGCGGGCGCCAGGAACCGACGCTGCGGGAAATCATCGAGGCCGATGCCCAGACCGGCGGCGACGCCGCGGCGGTCGAACAATCGGAACTCGACCTGCTGGAAAAAACCCTGGCCGGCGAACCCGTGCCCGACCGCAAGCCGGCCGGCCCGCCGGCGCCGGGCGCGCGCCCGGACGAGAACTTCGACAAGGTCGTCAGCCTCTATCTCGCCGCCCGCGCAGGCCAGGCCTTCCACGGCCCGGACCTGGTGGTGGCCGCGGAAAAGGCCGGCCTGGTCTATGGCCACATGAACATCTTCCACCGCCTCGTGGACAACCATCCCGAACAGGGACCGGTGTTTTCGGTCGCCAACCTGGTCAAGCCCGGCTCCTTCGAGATGGCCGGCATCCAGGACCTGCGCACGCCGGGCATCAGCTTCTTCATGGCGCTGCCGGGCCCGCTGCCGGCGCTCGACGCCTGGGACGCGATGCTGCCGACCGCGCAGCGCATGGCGGAACTGCTCGACGGCGTGCTGCTGGACGAGGAGCGCAACACGCTCGGCCGCCAGCGCATCGCGCACATCCGCGAGGACCTGCGCAACTACGATCGCAAGCAGACAAAGTGGGAACTGCGCACCACCCGCTGAGGCCGGCGCCATGACCGACCCGGCAAAACGCATCGCGGCCCTGCGCCTCGCGCTCGAGGACGCCAACCACCGCTACCACGTGCTCGACGATCCGGCGATCCCGGACGCCGAGTACGACGAGATGCTGCGCGAGCTGCAGGCGCTGGAGGAAGCCAACCCCGGCCTGCGCACGCCCGATTCGCCAAGCCAGCGGGTCGGCGCCGGCATCCTGCCCGGCTTCGACACCGTCGTGCACGACGTGCCGATGCTGTCGCTCAACAACGCCTTCAGCGACGAGGAAGTACGCGAGTTCGTCGCCCGCATCGGCAAGGAGCTGGGCGAGGCCGAGCCGGCGTTTTCGGTCGAGCCCAAGCTCGACGGCCTGGCGATCAGCCTGCGCTACGAGCACGGCCACTTCGTGCGCGGCGCCACCCGCGGCGACGGCGCGACGGGCGAGGACGTCACCCAGAACCTGCGCACCATCCGCGCCATCCCGCTGAAGCTGCGCGGCGCCCAGGCGCCGGCGCTGCTGGAGGTGCGCGGCGAGGTCTACATGCCGCGCGCCGGCTTCGAGGCCTACAACGCGCGCATGCGCGAGACCGGCGGCAAGGTGCTGGCGAACCCGCGCAACGGCGCGGCAGGCTCGCTGCGCCAGCTCGATCCGAAGCTTGCGGCCGCGCGGCCGCTGTCCTTTTATGCCTACGGGCTTGGCGCCACCGGCGACTGGCCGGTGCCCGAACGCCATTCCGAACTGCTGCAGGCGCTGCGGGGCTTCGGATTCCCGGTCTCGCCGCAGGTTTCGGTGGCGCGCGGCGCCGACGGCCTGCTGGCGTATTACGCAAGCATCGGCGCGCAGCGCGACCAGTTGCCCTACGACATCGATGGCGTGGTCTACAAACTCGACCGTCAGGACCAGCAGAAAGCCATGGGCTTCGTCTCGCGGGCGCCGCGCTGGGCGATCGCGCACAAGTTCCCGGCCCAGGAACAGAGCACGACGGTCGAGGCGATCGAGGTCCAGATTGGCCGTACCGGCGCGCTGACGCCGGTGGCGCGGCTGGCGCCGGTGCAGGTCGCGGGCGTCACCGTCACCAATGCCACGCTGCACAATGCCGACCAGATCGCGCGGCTGGACGTGCGCGAGGGCGACACCGTCATCGTGCGCCGCGCCGGCGACGTGATCCCGGAAGTGGTGCGCGTGGTCGAAGTCCGGCGCCCGCTGGACGGGCAGGGCAGGCCGCTGCATGCGCCCTGGCAGTTCCCGGCGGCGTGCCCGGCCTGCGGTTCCCACATCGAAGCGGTGCGCAAGGTGCTGCGCCAGACCAAGGCCGGCGTCGAATACGCCGAGGGCGCGACGCTCATCTGCACCGGCGGCCTGGTCTGCCCGGCGCAGCGCAAGCAGGCGCTGGTGCACTTTGCGTCGCGCAAGGCCATGGACATTGACGGCCTGGGCGAGCGCTTCATCGAGGCGCTGGTGGATTTCGGCTACGTGCGCACGGTCGCCGACCTGTATGCACTGGGCCTGGGCGATTTCCTGGAGATGAAGCGCCGCGCCGACGAGCGCGACGGCACCATTCCGGAAACCGTGAAGGCCGGCAAGATCGCCACGCGCTGGGCGGAAAACCTGGTGGAGGCGATCGCCGCCAGCAAGGCCACGACGCTCGAGCGGCTTCTGTTCGCGCTGGGCATCCGCGATGTCGGCGAATCGACCGCGCGCACGCTGGCACGCTGGTTCGGGGCGCTCGATCCGATCATGTCGGCGGCGCTGGACAGCCTGGTCGAGATCCCGGACATCGGGCCGGTCGTGGCCGAACGCATCGCCGGCTTCTTCGCCGAACCGCATAACCTTGAGGTGATCGCCGCCCTGCGCGCCGCCGGCGTCACCTGGCCCGAAACCGGCCCGCAGCGGGCCGCCGAAGGGCCGCTGGCCGGCCAGACGGTGGTGCTCACCGGCTCGCTGGATTCGATGAGCCGCGACGAGGCCGGCAACCGCCTGCAGGCCCTGGGCGCCAAGGTCGCCTCGAGCGTCTCGAAGAAGACCAGCTTCCTGGTGGCAGGCGAGGCGGCGGGCTCCAAGCTCGAGAAGGCCACCGCGCTCGGCATCGAGGTCTGGGACGAGGCCCGCCTGCTGGCCTTCCTGAACGAGCACGAAGGGCGGTGACCGGCATCACGTCGCGTCCGACGGCCGCGGCGTAAAGTAGCGCCATGAAAAACAGCAAGCCCACTGCCCATGCCCGGGCCCTGCGCCTGCGGGCCGACCTTTACGCGCTGATCCGGAAGTTCTTCGCCGATCGCGGCGTGCTCGAGGTCGAGACCCCGATGCTGTCGATGGCCGGCAACACCGACCCGAACATCGAGAGTTTCCGGCTCGAATTCACCGGCCCGCGTTCGGCCGGCGCGAGCAGCCGCTGGCTGCGGACCTCGCCGGAATTCCCGCTCAAGCGCCTGCTGGCCGCCGGTATCGGCGACTGCTACGAACTGGGCCGTGTGTTTCGCAACGGCGAAGCCGGCGTGCGCCACAACCCCGAGTTCACCATGCTCGAGTGGTACCGCGTCGGCTGGGACCACCACCGGCTGATGGACGAAACCGCGGAGCTGCTCAAGGCTGCGCTTGCGCTGGCCGGACGCCGGGCAACCGTGCGCGACACCAGCTTCCGCCAGCTTTACCTGGACAAGTTCGGCTTCGACCCGATGACGGCGCCGGAAGAGGAACTGCGCTCGCCGCTGGGCGTTTACGACATCGATCCGGCCGGCCTGACCCGCGACGACTGGCTGGACCTGCTGATGACCCACCTCATCCAGCCCTCGATCCCGGCCAGCCGCATCCTGCTGGTCTACGACTATCCGGTCAGCCAGTGCGCGCTGGCCCGCATCCGCCCCGGCAAGCCGGCCGTCGCCGAACGTTTCGAGGCCTACCTGGGGCCGCTGGAAGTGGCCAACGGTTACCACGAGCTCAACGAGGCCGACGAACAGCGCGCCCGCTTCGAACTCGACCTGGCCCGCAGGCGCGCCCGCAACGCGGCCGAACCGGCCATCGACGAACGGCTGCTTGCCGCGCTGCCCCGGCTGCCCGACTGCGCCGGGGTCGCGCTCGGCGTCGATCGCCTGCTGATGGCCCTGCTGGGCACCGAGAAGATCGCCGACGTGCTGGCTTTCCCGTTCGAGCGGGCATGAACGTTTTCTGAGCGCGCACGCGCGTTTAGCGCCGGATTGACCGGCGATTCAGTCCCTCCTGCCTACATTGGGGACCGTCGGCGCCCGGTCCGGCGTGACGGAGGACATCCCATGACCCGATTCTTCATTCCCCTCGTGCTTGCGGCCGTGGCGCTGCCCGGCCTGTCCCAGGCCCGCGACCGCTACGACGACTACCGCTACGACGGCTATCGCGGCGGCGCGCAGGTGCTGCGCTGCGAGTCGATCAAACAGCGCGACCGCTACTGCCCCGTCGATACCCGCGGCGGCGTGCGCATCGTCCGCCAGGAATCGCGGGCCGATTGCGTGCTCGGCCGCACCTGGGGTTATGACCGTGGCGGCATCTGGGTGACCCGAGGCTGCCGTGGCCATTTCGAGGTCGGTGGCCGTGCGTTCGCGCAGGGTCGCTACGATGAGCGCCACGGCGCGCGCTACCGGGGTCGCGGCAACCAGGGCTACGGCTACGGCTATCGTGAGGCGCAGCCGCGCCTGCTGCGCTGCGAGTCTCATGACAACCGCCCGAACTTCTGCCGCGTTCCCGGCGGCCTGCGCGAGGCCAACGTCGAGCGTCGCCTGAGCGACGCCGGCTGCACCTACGGCCGCTCCTGGGGCTTCCGCCGCGACGGCGTCTGGGTCGACCGCGGCTGTCGCGCCGACTTCGTCGTCTTCTGAGGCCTGTCGGCGGCTTTCGAAGGCGCCCGCTTTCGAGCGGGCGCCTTTTTGCTGGTCGTCTTCCGGGTGCCGGCGCCAACGGCCATGCGCGGCAGGGCCAGGCCGGTCAGCTGGCGGCCCAGCGTCGTCGCCAGCTTCAGCGGTGGCATAGCCAGCGACAGCGCCTCGGCGCTCCAGGACCTGAGCGTGGACGGCGCCATGTTCAGGGCGCTGGCCAGGGGCTTGGGCAGCCAGTCGGCGCCCGCCTTGCGCAGGCGGCAGACGCTGTCGGCGTAACGCCCGGCCGCCCAGGTTTCGGCGACCGCGTGCACGGTGGCGGTGACCAGCGGCTCGAGCGGCGTGTAGCGCATCAGCGGCGCGCTCAGGGCGTCGGGCAGCCAGCCGCGCAGCAGGCTGCGCAGGCTCTCGCGCGTTGCCAGCGGGCTGAGCACCGCCTGCGTCTGCGCCACCGCGAGCACGCCTTCGACTTCCCAGGCAGCAGGCTTGAGCCGGTACCGGCGATAGATTTCCTCGACCATCGCGCGCTGGGTCGCCTGCGCCGACTCGCGGCTGCCAACGAAACGAAGGCCCGCGGGCAGCAGCGGCCTCAGCAGGGGCAGGCGGTCCAGCACCACCTGCATCGCCGCGCCTGCGCCGGCGCGGACGCAGGCGCCGTGCAGCAGGGTTTCGATGCCCGAATCGGGAAGCGCGGTGCCGGCGGTCCGGCGGCTGGGTCGGCTGGCCATGGCGGCAGGATAGCGCGGTGGCGCGCCGGCGTGCCTTGGTAAACTGCGCGTTCTTTACTCCTCACGGCAGCCGCCATGGATTTCGACCGCTACGACCGCATCCGCCCGATCCGCTGGATGGGTGACCACCTGGCGCTGCTCGACCAGCGCAAGCTGCCTTTCGTGGTCGAGGACGTGGCCTGCGCCGACAGCGACGCGGTGGCGGCCGCCATCCGCGACCTGGTCGTGCGCGGGGCGCCGGCAATCGGCATTTCCGCGGCCTGGGGCGCCGTGCTGGCCGGTCGGTCCGTCGAAGCCGGCAACGGTGCCGAAGCCCTGGACAAGCTGGGCCCGGCGCTGGACCGGCTGCAGGCCGCCCGGCCGACCGCGGTGAACCTGATGTGGGCGCTGGCGCGCGTGCGCCGGGCGCTGCGCGTCGCCGGCGACAACTGGCGCGAGGTGCTGGAATGCGAAGCGCGCGCGATCGAGGCCGAGGACCTGGCCGCGAACCGCCACATGGGCGCGCTGGGCGCCGCGCTGATCGAACCGGGCAGCGGCGTGCTGACCCACTGCAACACCGGCTCGCTGGCGACGGCGGGTTTCGGCACCGCGCTGGGCGTCATCCGCGCCGGCGTCGCCGAAGGCCGCATCGCGAAGGTTTTCGCCAGCGAGACCCGGCCCTGGCTTCAGGGCGCGCGCCTGACGGTCTGGGAGCTGCTGCAGGACGGCATTCCCGCCACCCTGGTCGGCGATGGCGCCGTCGCCCACCTGATCAGGGGCGGGCAGGTGCAGTGGGTGATCGTCGGCGCCGACCGCATCTGCGCGAACGGCGACGTGGCCAACAAGATCGGCACCTACTCGCACGCGATCGTCGCCCGCCACCACGGCGCCCGCCTGATGGTGGTGGCGCCGTCGTCCACCGTGGACATGGAAACGGCGTCGGGCGAGGACATCGAGATCGAGATGCGCGACCCGGCGGAACTGCTGTCGGTGGGCGGCACCCGCATGGTCGCCGAGGGCGTGCAGGCCTGGAATCCGGTGTTCGACGTCACCCCGGCCGGCCTGGTCGATGCCATCGTCACCGAGCGCGGCGTGGTGCACCAGCCTGACGCCAGCCGCATGGCGGCCATGTTCGGGGCCGGATCAACGGTCTAAGTGCTTGTTTTTGGCCGTCTAAACCGCTCCGCCAAAGAGCGGTTTCTGGTATGATTCCGGGCTACTGAAACGCCTGCCCACAGGCTCTGGAACGGAATCACGAATGGCAGATCTCGCGAAGGAAATCATCCCGGTCAACCTCGAAGACGAG
The DNA here is from genome assembly GCF_041919775.1 of Arenimonas sp. Classification (GTDB taxonomy): domain Bacteria; phylum Pseudomonadota; class Gammaproteobacteria; order Xanthomonadales; family Xanthomonadaceae; genus Arenimonas. The sequence goes on from NZ_JAYRTE010000012.1 coordinate 37,482, forward strand.
ATGCGCAGGAGCTACCTCGATTACGCCATGAGCGTCATCGTCGGCCGCGCCCTCCCGGATGTCCGCGACGGCCTCAAGCCGGTGCACCGCCGCGTCCTGTTCGCGATGAACGAACTCGGTGCCCACAGCAACAAGCCCTATTACAAGTCGGCGCGAATCGTCGGCGACGTGATCGGTAAATACCACCCGCACGGCGACCAGTCGGTGTACGACACCCTGGTGCGCATGGCGCAGCCGTTCTCGCTGCGCTACCTGCTGGTGGACGGGCAGGGCAACTTCGGCTCGGTGGACGGCGACTCCGCCGCCGCCATGCGTTACACCGAGGCGCGCATGTCGCGGCTCACCCACGAGCTGATGGCCGACATCGACAAGGAAACCGTCGACTTCCAGCCCAACTACGATGAAAAGGAACTCGAGCCGACGGTCATGCCGGCGCGGTTCCCGAACCTGCTGGTCAACGGCTCGGCCGGCATCGCGGTCGGCATGGCCACCAACATCCCGCCGCACAACCTCGGCGAGGTCATCGACGCCGTCATCGCGCTGATCGAAGACCCGGAAGCCAGCATCTCCGACCTGATGCAGTACGTGCCGGGCCCCGACTTCCCGACCGCCGGCATCATCAACGGCGCCGCCGGCATCCACGCTGCGTACCACACCGGCCGCGGCCGCGTGCGCATCCGCGCCAGGGCCGAGGTCGAAGTCAACGAAGACAACGGCCGCGAAGCCATCGTCGTCACCGAAATCCCCTACCAGGTCAACAAGGCCCGCCTGATCGAGAAGATCGCCGAGCTGGTGAAGGAAAAGAAGATCGAGGGCATCTCGGAGCTGCGCGACGAGTCCGACAAGGACGGCATGCGCATCTACATCGAGGTCAAGCGCGGCGAATCGGCCGAGGTGGTGCTCAACAACCTGTACCTGCAGACGCCGATGGAATCGGTGTTCGGCATCAACATGGTGGCCCTGGTCGACGGCCGGCCGCAGATCCTCAACCTCAAGCAGATGCTCGAGGCCTTCGTGCGCCACCGCCGCGAAGTGGTCACCCGCCGCACCATCTTCGAACTGCGCAAGGCCCGCGCCCGCGCCCACATCCTCGAAGGCCTGACGGTCGCTCTGGCCAACATCGACGAGATGATCGAACTGATCAAGACCTCGGAGAACCCGGCCGTCGCCAAGGAGCGCATGCTCGCGCGCACCTGGCCGCCCGGCCTGGTCGGCGCGCTGCTGGCCGCGGCCGGCGCCGACGCCTCGCGTCCCGAAGACCTGCCCGAAGGCGTCGGCATGCAGGCCGGCGGTTACCAGCTCACCGAAACCCAGGCCCAGCAGATCCTCGAGATGCGCCTGCACCGCCTGACCGGGCTGGAGCAGGAAAAGCTGACCGAGGAATACAAGCAGCTGCTCGAGGCCATCCGCGCGCTGATCGAGATCCTCGAGAACCCGGAGCGCCTGCTGCAGGTGATCCGCGACGAACTGCAGTCGCTGCGCGCCGAATACGCCGACGACCGCCGCACCGAGATCCGCCCGAGCGAGGAAGACCTGGACGTGCTCGACCTGATCGCGTCCGAGGACGTGGTGGTCACGCTGTCGCACACCGGTTACGCCAAGCGCCAGCCGCTCACCACCTACCGCGCCCAGAAGCGCGGCGGCAAGGGCCGCTCGGCCACGGCGATGAAGGAAGAGGATTTCATCGACCGCCTGTGGGTGGTCAATACGCACGACACCCTGCTGACCTTCACCAGCACCGGCCGGGTCTTCTGGCTCAAGGTCTACCAGCTGCCCGACGCCGGCCCGAACGCCCGCGGCCGCCCGATCATCAACTGGATCCCGCTGCAGGAAGGCGAGAAGGTGCAGGCGGTGCTGCCGGTGCGCGAGTTCGACGAGCAGCGCTACGTCTTCTTCGCGACCCGCGACGGCACGGTCAAGAAGACCCCGCTCTCCGACTACTCCCGTCCGCGTTCCACCGGCATCTGGGCCATCAACCTCGACGAGGGCGACGGCCTGGTGGACGTGCAGCTCACCGACGGCGAGTGCAACGTGATGCTGTTCGCCAGCAACGGCAAGGTCGTGCGCTTCGACGAAGGCGAGGTCCGGCCGATGGGCCGCACCGCCACCGGCGTGCGCGGCATGCGCCTGAAGGACGACGGCGAAGGCCAGGCCGCCAAGGTCGTCAGCATGATCGTGATCGATGGCGAGGGCGACGTGCTCACCGCCAGCGAAAACGGCTACGGCAAGCGCACCCCGGTGTCGGAGTTCCCGCGCAAGGGCCGCGGCACCCAGGGCGTGATCGCCATGCAGGTGTCCGAGCGCAATGGCGCGCTGGTCGGCGCGATCCAGCTGACCGAAAAGCACGAGATCCTGCTGATCTCCGACCAGGGCACCCTGGTGCGCACCCGCGCCTCGGAAGTCAGCCAGGTCGGCCGCAACACCCAGGGCGTCACCCTGATGCGCGTGGGCAAGGACGAGAAGCTGATCGCGGTCGAACGCGTGGACGTGCTTGAAGTCGATGCGGAAGGCGAAGGCGAGGGCGGTGGCGAGGTGGATGCCGGTCCGGCCGTGGATGCCGCGCCGGAAGGCGAACAGCCCGGCGCCTGATGCCGCCGGCGCCCCGTGAAAGGCCAGGCCGCGCGGAACCTTCCGCGCGGCCTGTACCCTAAGCCCGGAATCCCATGGAGCGTCCGATGACCCCGACCCGTTCCGCCGCGGCCCTGCTGGCCGCCTGCCTCGTCTTCCTGCCGGGCGTGGCCCTGGCCGATCCGGCTGCCTCGCCTTCGGTCGTCGCCGCCGATGCCCGAACGATCGCCGCGGCGCGGGACAAGGTGCTGCCGGTGGTGGTGAGCATCCTGACCGTGCGCGAGGACTTCAACCAGGGCGAGCCGGTGCTCACCGTCTCGTCCGGCAGCGGCACGGTCGTCACGCCCGAGGGCCATGTCGCCACCAATGCCCACGTCACCCAGAACGGTCGCAGCTTCCGCGTCGTGTTCGCCGACGGCCGCGAGCTGCCGGCGCGCCTGGTCGGCACCGACACGCTCTCGGACCTGGCCGTGCTGAAGGTGCAGCCGCCGAAGCCCGAAACCTTCGCTCACGCCCGGTTCGCCGACACGCTGGAGCTGTCGCCGGGCGATACCGTGCTGGCGATGGGCGCGCCCTGGGGCCTGTCCAATTCGATGAGCGCCGGCGTCGTGAACAACCCGCGCCGCCTGCTGGTCTCGCTGTTCGACGACGAAGCCGACTACGAAGACCGCCTCGGCGCCGATGAACCCACCGGTCGCTACTACGCCTGGATCCAGCACGACGCCGCCATCGCCCCGGGCAACTCCGGCGGACCGCTGGTGGACCTTTCCGGCCGCATCGTCGGCGTCAACACCCGCGGCATGATCTTCGGCGGCGACCTGGCGTTCGCGATCCCCGGCCCCGATGCCCGTGACGTCGTGAACGCGCTGGTGGAGCGCGGCGAGATCAAACGCTCGCACCTGGGCTTCCGCCTGCGCTCGCTCAAGGGCACGGGTGAAACCCGGGGCGTGCTGGTGAATTCGGTCGAACGCGGCTCGGCCGCGCAGAAAGCCGGCCTGCGCGCCGGCGATCGCATCGTTTCGGTCGACGGCGTGCCGGTGGATGCCCCGCAGCCGGTGGACGTGCCCGCCCTGCAGCGCCGCATCGCCGAACTGCCGATCGGCGCCGACGTCCGCCTGGGCATCGCCCAGGGCGGAAAAAGCCGCGAGCTCACCCTCACCACCCGCGCCCAGCCCGAGGATCGCGGCAAGGAGCAGGCCTTCGCGCCCTTCGGCGTGTCCCTGGCCGAGCTGACCGCCGCGATGGGCCGGCGCCGCAACCTCGAGGGCGAGACCGGGCTGCTGGTCACCGGCCTGCGACCGGGTGGCCCGGCGGCCATCGCCCGTCCGGCGCTGGCCGAAGGCGACCTGCTGCTGAGCGTAGACGGCAAACCGGTGCCGGACCTGGCGGCGCTTGAGGCGGTGGCTGGCGCGCCGCCGTCGCAGGCGCGTCCGCTGGTGCTCGAATACCGCCGGGGCGCGGAACGGCGCATCGCCCTGCTGGTTCCCAAGCACGGCGACCAGGTGCGCGTGCCGCTGCCGGAACTCGACAAGGCCTGGTCCGGCGTCGAGGTCCAGCCCATCACCACGTCGCTGGCGCGCGAACTGGGCCTGCCGGGCCCGGGGTTCCGCATCACCCGCGTTTACCCCGGCAGCCCGCTGGGCGAGGCCGGCGCCCGCATTGGCGACCTGCTGACCGCGATCGACGGCGTTTCCCTGCGCGCGGCCAACGAAACCTCCGACCTGCCGTTCCACCAGCGCGTGCGCGACCTCGCGGTGGGCCAGGAAGTGACCATGCAGGCCCGCCGCGGCGACCGCGACCTGGCGTTGAAAGTGGCGCTGCGCGCCGCCCCGGCCAATACCTCCGCGCTGCGTACCCTGGCCCTGACGCGCCTGCGCGCGCAGACCCGGGAACTGGGCTTCTTCGACCGCGCCGCCCGCGACCTGCCCGCCAGCCAGAAGGGCGTGGTGGTCGATGGCGTCGAAGCCGGCGGTCCGGCCGGCCTGGCGCACCTGCAGCGCGGCGACGTCATCGTCCGCCTCGGCGACCAGGCCGTGGTGGACCTGGCGAGCCTGCAGTCGGCGCTCGATGCCGCGCTGGCGGGCGGCGACGGCCAGGTGATCCCCGTGCAGGTGCTGCGCGGCGCCGAAACGCGCATCCTCTACCTCGAACGCTACTGGCTCACGGAGACGCCATGACCCTCGTCCGCCTGCTTGCCCTCGCCCTGCTGCTGGCTTCCCTGCCGGTCGCGGCCGCGACCACCGCCGAGGACTTCGACGACTACCGCGACGTCTTCAGCATGCTCGGCGAACGGCATGCCGATGCCGTGGTCACGGTGAAGTTCGTGATGTCGGTGACCAACTCCGGCAACGAACAGCGCGTCGAAGACCGCACCCAGGCGGTGCTGGTCAGCGCCGACGGCCTGCTGCTGGTGCCCGAGCGCACGATCAGCCTGGATTTCTCCAGCTTCCAGGAGGGCGGGGAGGGCGCGCCGGTGGCCAAGTCCAGCGATTTCCGCGTGCGCCTGGCCGGCAGCGACGAGTGGCGGCCGGCCGACCTGGTGACCCGCGACAGCGCGCTCGGCCTGGCCTGGCTGCGGCTGCGCGACCCGGACGGCGCGCTGCCTTTCGTCGACCTTTCCCGCGGCGCGCCGGCGAAGCCCGGCATGGTGTTTTTCTCGGTGCTGCGTACCTCGGATGAATACGGCGGCGTCGCCGTGTTCCGGCCGGGGCTGGTGCTCGGCGAGACCCAGACCCCGACCTTCCGCCTGCTGGTGGACGGCGTGCCGGGCCTGGCGTTTTCGCACGAGGGCCTGCCGATGGGTTACGTGGACGTGGATCTCGCGCAGATGATGCGTTCGCGCAATACCGGCATCGGCATGGACATGGCCGACATGGTGCTGCGCATGATCCCGGTGGAGAAGGTCGCCGCCGCGACCGCGCAGGCCGCGAAACTGCCGATCGCCGGCGAATAAGCCGCGCACCGGCCTTGGCCGGTGCCGGGCCGGCCTATACTGCCCGGGTCCCCCCGGGAGCCAGGCCATGTCGTTCCAGAGCGTGTTCCGCCGCGTCGCGGTAGTTCTTTTGGTCGCCGCCACGGTCGCGCTGGCCGCTGCCTGCCAGCGCGATGCCGGCCAGGTGCCGGAACTGCAGGGCGGCGCGCCGGTGGATACCCGCGCCGGCAGCGACGGATTCGCGCTTGAAGGCGCCGGCCACGGCCAGCACGACGGGGCCACGGCGATCGAACTTCGCTTCACCCGCGCGCTCGCTGCCGGCCAGGCCTTCGACGAACGCATCGCGGTGACCGGGCCCGGTGGCGAGGTGGTCAAGGGCAGCTGGGTGCTCGACGACACGGCGACCGTGCTGCGCTTCCCCTACGTCGAGGCCAGCCGGAAATACCGCGTGCGCCTGCGTGGCGAGCTGGCCGCCGCCGACGGCAGCACGCTGGGCGCCGACGTCGAGCGCGAGCTCGACACCGCCCCGGTGGAGCCGGCGGTGGGTTTCGCCTCGCAGGGCAGCGTGCTGCCCGCGCGTGATACCCGCGGCCTGCCGGTGGTGTCGGTAAACGTTCCCGAGGTGGACGTCGAGTTCCTGCGCGTGCGCGAAGCCGAGCTTGCGAACTTCTTCGTCAGCTACCAGCGCGGCGGCCGTCGCGGCGGCTGGGACCTGTCCGAAAGCCGCTGGCAGGACCGCGTCGCGATCACCCGGGTCGCCGAGCCGGTGTACCTCAACCGCTTCGTGCTGGCCGGCGCGCCGAACGAGCGCCGGGTGTCCTACCTGCCGGTGCAGAACATCGCCGAACTGCAGCAGCCCGGCGTGTACTTCGCGCTGATGCGCCGGGTCGGCGGCTACGACGAGGAGTACGAGACGGCGATCTTTTTCGTCAGCGACCTGGGCCTGCACCTGCGTGCCTACGGCGAGGAAGTCTTCGTGCACGCCGCTTCGCTCAAGTCCGGCGATCCGGCCGGCGACGTGCAGCTGCAGGTGCTCGGGCGGGACGGCAGCGTGGTCGTGGCCGCGCAGACCAATGCGGCCGGCAATGCGCGCGTGGCCTATGGCCTCGATGCCAGCCACGTGCTGGTGGCGCGCAGCGGCAACGACGTGTCGGTGCTGCCGTTCAACCAGCCGGCGCTGGATCTTTCCGAATTCGCGGTCGCCGGGCGGAGCCAGGCCTGGTTCGACGTCTTCGCCTGGTCGGGGCGCGACCTGTACCGGCCCGGCGAAACGCTGCGCATTTCCGCGCTGATGCGCGACCACGACGGCAAGGCGGTCAAGCCGCAGCCGCTGTTCCTGTCGCTGCGCCAGCCCGACGGCAAGCTGTATCTGGAAACCCGGCTGCCGCCGGGCGAGGGCGGATATTACGAATGGCAGCAGGCCCTGCCGCCGGAGGCGCCGACCGGCCGCTGGCGGGTGGAATTCCGCACCGAGCCCGGCGCGAAGGACGTGGTGCAGGGCCTGGCGCTGCGCATCGAAGAATTCCTGCCGGAACGCATGAAGCTGGCGCTGGATGCGCCGGAAAACCTTGCCCCCGGCCAGCCGCTGGCGCTGGCCGTGGATGCGGACTACCTGTACGGCGCGCCCGCGGCCGGCAATCGTTTCACCGCAAGACTGTCGCTGTCGCCGGCGCTGCATCCGGTGGAGTCGCTGCCGGACCACCATTTCGGCGACCCCGGCCTGGCGATGCCGCGGGAACCGCGCGACGTCATCGACGCCCGACTCGATGCGGACGGCGAGCTCGCCCAGGACATCACGCTGCCGGAGGAAGTGGCCAGACCCGCGGGCCCCGTGTCAGTGCTGGTCTCGGGCAGTGTCTACGAAAGCGGCGGCCGCCCGGTCACGCGCACCCTGGCGCGCAGCCTCTGGCCGGCGCCGGTGCTGGTGGGCGTGCGGCCCCTGTTCGACCCCAAGGAAGGCGCGCCCGCGAACGGCAACGCCGGCTTCGAGATCCTGCGCAGCAACGCCGCCGGCGGACTGGCCGACGGCGCGCTGGAAGTGAGCCTGGTGCGCGAGCACCGCGACTACCACTGGCGCCGCGACGACAGCGGCTGGGCCTTCGACTTCACCGCCCGCCACGAAACCGTGGAAACCCGCGAGCTGGCCGCGCGCGCCGGGGGCGGCAGCCGCATCGATTTCCCGGTGGAGTGGGGCGAATACCGGCTGGAAGTTCGCGATCCGGCCACCGGCCTGGTGACGCGGCTGCCCTTCGTGGCCGGCTGGAGCTGGGACAACCAGAACCGTGGCCTCGACGCCCGCCCGGACAAGGTCAAGCTGGCACTCGACAAGACTCACTACCGCGCCGGCGACCGCCTGGCGGTCACGGTGACGCCGCCGCATCCCGGCCCCGGCCTGCTGCTGGTGGAATCGGACCAGCTGCTGCACGTGCAGCCGCTCGAGGCCAAACCCGGCGCGACCTACGAACTGGAGGTCACCGAGGACTGGGAGCGCCACGACGTGTACATCACCGCCCTGGTGTTCCGCGGCGGATCGGCGCTGGACAAGGTGACGCCCGCGCGCGCGGTCGGCGTTGCGCACGTGCCGATGGACCGGAAGGCGCGTCGTGTCGAGGTCAGCATCGAGGCGCCGGCCCAGGCCGAGCCCGAGGCCGGGCTGCCGGTGACGGTGGCCGCGCCGGCGCTGGCCGGGCAGACCGCCTGGGCGACGATTTCGGCGGTGGACCTGGGCATCATCAACATCACCCGGTTCCCGGTGCCCGACGCGGGCGCGCATTTTTTCGCGCAGCGTCGCCTTGGCGTCGAGGCCCACGACCTCTACGGACGCGTGATCGAAAGTTTCGAAGGCGAGGCCGCGCGCCTGCGCTTCGGCGGCGACATGGCGCTGCTGGCCCTGCCGCAGGCGCGGCGCCCGACGGCGCGGGTCAAGACGGTGGACCTGTTCGCCGGACCGGTGAAGCTCGATGCGCAGGGTCGCGCGGCGGTGACGCTGCCGGTGCCGGACTTCAACGGCACGCTGCGGATCTCGGCGCTGGTTTTCGCCGACGACCGTTACGGGCAGGCCAGCACGGAAAGCGTGCTGCGCGCGCCGGTGCTGGCCGAACTGAGTGCGCCGCGCGTGCTGGCACCCGGCGACCGCAGCACCGTCACGATCGACCTGCAGAACTTCACCGGCAAGGCGGGTGAATTCACCGTCAGCCTGGACACCGACGGACCGCTGGCGGTCGCCGGCGGGCAGCGCAAGGTGTCGCTGGCGCCCGAAGCACGCGAGACGCTGGGCTTCGCACTGTCGGCGACCGAAGGCGTGGGCGTCGGCCTGCTGAAACTCAAGGTCACCGGCGGCGGCCACGCCGTTAACCGCGAATTCGACCTGCCGGTGCGGCCGGCCTGGGGTTCGGTGGCGCGTTCGCGCGCGCAATCGGTGGCACCGGGCGACACGCTGGCCCTGGACGCCAGCCTGGCCGAGGGGCTGATGCCGGCCACCGTGTCGGCGCGGCTAACGCTGGCCGCGCAGCCGCCAGTGCCGTTCGCGCAGGCGCTGCGCGAGCTGCTCGACTATCCCTACGGCTGCGCCGAACAGACGCTCAGCCGCGGCCACGCCGCGCTGCTGCTCGACCAAGACACCGCCGCGGGCCTGGGCCTGGCCGGGTTGGCCGCCGACGAACGCCGTCGCCGCCTCGAGGCCAGCATCAGCCGCCTCGCGGCGCTGCAGGCCGACAGCGGCCACTTCTCGATGTGGGGCGGCAGCGACACCTCGCCGATCCTGACGCCGGCGATCGCGGAGTTCCTGCTGGCCGCACGCGACGCAGGTTTCGCCGTGCCCGAGGCGATGCTGCAGAAGACCCTGGAACGGCTCAACGAGGACCTGCTGTCCGGCGGCCTGCCGTTCTACGCCTACGACCAGTCGGATCACCTGCGTTTCGCCTACCAGGCCCAGGCTGGCCTGGTGCTGGCCAGCCTCAACCGGGCGCCGCTCGGCACGCTGCGCGCGCTTTACGACAACCAGCGCGACAAGGCGCTGACCGGCCTGCCGCTGGTGCAGCTGGGCCTGGCGCTGTCGCTGCAGGGCGACATCGCCCGCGGTGACGCGGCGATCCGCGAAGGCCTGGCCAAGGCCTCGCAGCGGCCTCGCTGGCTGGGCGACTACGGCAGCGAGGTGAGCGACCAGGCCCTGGTGCTGGCGCTGCTGCGCGAACACGAGCGCGACGCCGACGGCCAGGACCAGCGCCTGCTGGCCCTGTCCCGCGACCTGCAGACGCGTGGCAGCGGCAGCCCGGCCTGGTACAGCACGCGCGAACAGATCGCGCTGGCGCGGCTGGGACGACAGCTGGCGCTCGACGGCGAACGCACGTTCTCGGGCACGCTCGTGGCCGGCGGCGAGAGTAGCGAACTCGCGCCGGACCGTATGCACGTGCGCAGCTTCGATCACGCCGGACTGGTGGCCGGCGTGCGGTTCACGCCGGCGTCGGAAGAAGCGGTGTTCAGCATCCTCGACGTTACCGGCATCCCGCGTCGCCCGCCGGCCTTCGACGACAGCGCGATCAGCGTCGTGCGCAGCTGGCACAACCCCGACGGCAGCCCGTGGAAGCCCGGATCGCTGCGCGAAGGCCAGGTCCTGGTGGCGGCGCTGCGCATCGAGGCCCGCGAGGCCATGCCCGACGCGCTGGTGGTCGACCGCCTGGCCGCGGGCCTGGAGATCGAGAACCTCAACCTCAGCGACCCGGAGCAGTGGAGCGGGGTGAAGATCAACGGCATCACCCTGTCCGAGCGCGGTTTCGCGGCGGAGCTGGCGCACGAGGAGTATCGGGACGATCGCTACGTGGCCGCGATCAAGCTGTATCCCGGACAGCCGGCGCACCTGTTCTACCTGGTGAGGGCGGTGACGCCAGGCACCTATGCGCTGCCGCCGCCGCAGGCCGAGGACATGTACCGTCCGGAGCTGCGTGGCACCGGTCGCGCCAGCCCGGCCACGGTGACCGTCGGAACGCCCTGAGTGGGCAGTTCCGGCAACCGGCAGGCCGGCGGCGGGCACCGTCCCGGCCGCTGGCTGCTGCTTGCGCTCGCGCTGTGGCTGGGCGCCTGGGCGGTGCTCGACCGCGTAGTCCCGCCCCGGCTGCCCGTCGCCGGTGGCGCCACGGTGGTGCTGGCCGCCGATGGTTCCCCGCTGCGCGCCTTTCCCGACCGCGAAGGCACCTGGCGCTATCCGGTGACGCCGGACGAGGTGTCGCCGTATTACCTGCAGGCCCTGCTGGCCTACGAGGACCGCTGGTACCGCCACCACGGCGGCGTCAATCCGCTGGCGCTGGCGCGGGCCGCATGGCAGCGCCTGCGCCATGGCCGGGTGGTGTCGGGCGGTTCGACCCTGAGCATGCAGGTCGCGCGCATCATCGAACCGCATCCGCGCACGGTCGGCGGCAAGCTGCGGCAGGCGCTGCGGGCGCTGCAGCTCGAGTGGCGGCTGGACAAGGACCAGATCCTGGCGCTCTACCTCAACCACGCGCCCTTCGGCGGCACGGTGGAAGGCGTCGAGGCCGCCAGCTGGGCCTACCTGGGCAAGTCTTCGCGGGAGCTCTCGCGCGCCGAGGCCGCTTTGCTGGCCGTGCTGCCGCAGGCGCCCAGCCGGCTGCGGCCCGACCGGCACGCCGACGCGGCCCGGCGGGCGCGCGACAAGGTGCTCGACCGGCTGGTCGCGCAGGGTGACTGGGATCGCGACGAGGTCGACGCCGCACGCATCGAGCCGGTGGTGTCGAGGCGGCTGCGGCCACCGATGCACGCGGCACTGCTGGCGCGCCGGCTGCACGCCGCGCTGCCCGGCGAAGGCCGTATCCGCAGCACGCTCGACGCCGACCTGCAGCGCAGCCTCGAGGCGAGGCTGGCCGCGTATTTCGCGCCGCTGCCCGAGCGCAGTTCGGCCGCGTTGCTGGTGGTGGAAAACGAAACCCTCGCGGCACGCGCCTACGTGGGTTCGCTTGATTTCGGCGACGCCGACCGGCTCGGTCACGTCGACATGGTGCGTGCGGTGCGCTCACCGGGGTCCACGCTCAAACCCTTCCTCTACGGCCTGGCCATCGACGACGGCCTGGTGCACTCGGAAAGCCTGCTGGTCGACGCCCCGCAGTCGTTTGGCGACTACCGGCCGGCCAATTTCGACCCGACCTTCAACGGCCCGGTGTCGGTGGCCGAGGCGCTGCGGCTGTCACTGAACGTGCCGGCGGTGGACCTGCTCGACCGGGTCGGCCCGGAGCGGTTCACCGCGCGCCTGGCCCATGGCGGCGTCGGCCTGCAGCTGCCGCGCGGCGCGAAGCCGAACCTGTCGATCATCCTCGGCGGCACCGGCACGCGGCTCGAGGAACTCGTCGGCGCCTATGCCGCGCTCAACCGCGAGGGCCTGGCCGGCGAGGTGCGCTACACCGCGGACGCGCCGCTGCGCGAGCGCCGCCTGCTTTCCGCGGGCGCCGCCTGGATCGTGCGCGAAATCCTTGAACAGCACGGTCGGCCCGGCCTGCGCGAAGGCGTGGTCGATGCCTCGGGCCGCCGCCGCGTGGCCTGGAAGACCGGCACCAGCTACGGCTTCCGCGATGCCTGGGCGATCGGCGGAACGACGCGCTACACCGTGGGCGTCTGGGTGGGGCGACCCGATGGCACGCCGCTTCCCGGCCAGTACGGTGCGATCACGGCGCTGCCGCTGCTGTTCGAAGTCATCGACGGCCTGCCGCGCGACCCACGCGATGGCCAGCGTCCGCCGATGCCGGCGAGCGTCGAGAAACGGGAAATCTGCTGGCCGCTGGGCCTGCCGCCGGATCCGCAGGCAACCTCGCTCTGCCACCGCCGACGCGAGGCCTGGACCCTGGCCGGGCAGCTGCCGCCGACCCTGCCCGAGCGCGAGGCGCGCACCTGGGGCGCGGGACGGCTGGCCTTCGACGTGCACGCGCACAGCGGGAAGCGGCTGTCGGTGGATTGCCTCGGCAAGCCGCCGCGCCGACGGATCGAGATCGCCCGCTGGCCCAGCCTCGCGGCCCCTTGGCTGCCGGCGGTCGAACGCCGTGCGTCCGCGATACCGCCGCTGTCGCCCGATTGCGCCCCGGACGCCCTCGATGGCCTGGAAAACCTTCGCATCGATGGCCCGGCCGAGGGCAGCCTGCTCGCTTCACCGCCAGGCAGCCAGCGTCCACCGAGCCTGCGGCTGCGGGCACTGGGCACGAGCGCGCGGGTGCAGTGGCTGGTGAACGGGCGCCTGGCCGGGGAAACCCGCGGCCAGGGCAGCTGGACGATGCGCTTCGACCAACCCGGCCCGCAGCGCGTGACCGCGCTGGCCGACACCGGCGCCTGGGCCGAACTGAACCTGCGCGTGCTCGATTAGCCCGCGGGCAGGTGTTCGAGTACGTAATCGGCCGCCGAAACCTTGAATTCACCCGGCGCTTCGACGTGCAGCTGCTTCACCACGCCGTCCTCGGCATAGAGCGCGAAACGCTTGGCGCGAAGGCCCATGCCGAATGCGGTGGCGTCGAGTTCAAGGCCCAGCGCCTGGGTGAAGGCGCCATTGCCGTCGGCCAGCATGTGCAGGTCGGCGGGCACGTCCTGGTCCTTGGCCCAGGCGCCCATCACGAAGGCGTCGTTGACCGACAGGCAGGCGACCTCGATGCCGCGCTCGCGGAACGCGGCCATGTTCTCGACGTAACCGGGCATGTGCTTGGCCGAACAGGTCGGGGTGAAGGCGCCCGGCACGGCGAACAGCACCACTTTCTTGCCGCCGAAGAGTTCGCGGGTATCGACGGCCTGGACGCCATCGCGAAGCACGTTGAGGGTGGCCTGGGGAATCTTTTCGCCGACCTGGATGGTCATGGGGGCTCCGGGAGCATGGGGAGTGGGCTGGAGGATCGTTATATCGGAAGGCCGATCGAAAGCAAATGGGGGATTAATCCCAGGCGCTGCAGGAGCCTTGAAGGCACGGTGGCCGTCCCTATCTACCGGGCATGGCGGCCGGCGCGCCGCCGCAACCACGGAGACAAACCATGAGCCTGATCCGCTATTCCGCCCACCAGCCGCGGGCCCTGCAGGACGAGATCAAGCAGGTGTTCGACAAGTTCTTCAGCGGCGAAACCGACGACGCCTCCAGCGTGGTCACCAGCCAGTGGATGCCGCGTGTGGACATCAAGGAGGAGGCCGACCGCTTCCTCATCCTGGCCGACCTGCCGGGCGTGGACCCCGGAGAGATCGAAGTGCAGATGGACAAGGGCATCCTCTCGATCAAGGGCGAACGCAAGACCGAAGCGGTGGCCGAGTCCGAACGCTATTCGCGCGTCGAGCGGGCCCACGGCGTCTTCTACCGGCGATTCGCGCTGCCCGACAGCGCCAACCCGGAAGGCGTCACCGCCACCGGCAAGCACGGCGTGCTCGAGATCGCGATTCCCAAGCGCCCCGAAACCACCCCGCGCCGCATCCAGGTCTCGTGACGCCCGGCACCCCGTAGGAGCGGCTTCAGCCGCGAAGCTCCTGCCCGCGTAAACTGCACCCGCGGCACTGTCCGCGGGTGTTTTTTCGACAAGGCCAGACCATGCAGTTCAAGGACTATTACGACACGCTCGGCGTCGAACCGACGGCCGGCGAGGCGGAGATCAAGACCGCCTATCGCCGTCTGGCGCGCAAGTACCACCCCGACGTCAGCAAGGAAGCAGGTGCCGAGGAACGCTTCAAGGCCATCAACGAGGCCTACGAAGTGCTGCGCGACAAGGAAAAGCGCGCGGCCTACGACCAGCTCAAGTCGCAGGGCTATCGCCCGGGCGAGGATTTCCGGCCCCCGCCGGATTTCGGCGCCGGCGGCTTCGGTGGCCAGGGCTTCCGCTTCGAGCAGGATTTCGGCGGTCGTGGCTTCAGCGACTTCTTCGAGTCGCTGTTCGGTGGCGGTGCCCGTCCGCGCGGCCGGCCCGAGCCGCCGGGTGATACCCGCGCCAAGCTGGCGATCCCGCTGGAGCTGGCCTACACCGGCGGCAAGCAGCGCATCGAGGTGGATGGCCGCAAGCTCGAGGTCGGCATTCCGGCCGGCATCAAACCCGGGCAGGTGATCCGCCTGGCAGGGCAGGGCCGCCGCGGCGCCGACCTCAAGCTCGAGGTGGACTACCGGCCGCACGCCGAGTTCGAGGTGGATGGGCGCAACGTGCTCTACACGCTGCCGCTGGCGCCCTGGCAGGCGGCCCTGGGCACGACCGTCAGCGTGCCCACCCTGGGCGGCACGGTGGAATTGCGCGTGCCGGCCGACTCCGACACCGGCCGCAAACTGCGCCTGCGCGGCCGCGGCCTGCCGGGTAAACCGGCGGCCGGCGACCAGATCGTCGAACTCGAGGTACGCGCGCCCAAGGCGACGACCGAGGCCCAGAAGGCGCTCTACGAACAGATGGCCGGCGCTTTCGACTTCGACCCGCGCCGGGCTTAGTTTCTGGCCACGAATGAAAAAGGGCCCCGCGGGGCCCTTCTTCTTTTCATCGGGTCGGCTGCTTTTGCCTCATCCGTGTCTATCCGTGGCAAAAACGCCGTTCTCTTCAGCCGGCCGAAAGCAGGCTGTTGATGACCTCGATCAGCTGGGCTTCGTTGAAGGGCTTGGTGATGTAAGCCTTCGCGCCCTGGCGCATGCCCCAGACCTTGTCGGTCTCCTGGTCCTTGGTGGTGACCAGCACGATCGGGATGTGGGCGGTGGTCGATTCCTTGGAAATCGCGCGGGTCGCCTGGAATCCGTTGAGGTTCGGCATGACCACGTCCATCAGGATCAGGTCGGGGACGTTGGCCTTGGCGGCTTCGACGCCGGCGGCGCCGTCTTCGGCGGTCAGGGCTTCGTGGCCCAGCTTTTCAACAATGCGCTTCATGCCCATCAGCTGGGACGGGGAATCATCGACGATCAGGATGCGTGCCATGAATGGGCCTCCAACGGGTAAGGGGATTGTATGCCGGGGGGGCGGTCAGGGTGCAACCCGGGTCAGATCCGGACGACCGTTCGTCCGAAGGATCCGCCGGCCAGCATTGTCGGGAAAACCTCGGGAAGCTCGTCCAGCGTGGCTTCCCGCGTGCAGATCGCGTCCAGGTGCGCGGGTTTCCAGGGGCCGGCCAGCTGCTCCCAGACCTTTTCGCGCTGGGGGCGCGGCGTGCCGGCCGAGGCGATGCCGAGGATCGAAACGCCGCGGATGATGAAGGGCATGACGGTGGTATGCAGCGCATGGCCGCCCGCCAGGCCGCAGGCGGCGATGTTGCCGTAGGGCGAGATCGCGCGGCTCAGGCCGGCCAGGGTATCGCCGCCGACGCTGTCGATCGCGCCGGCCCAGATCGCGGTTTCCAGCGGGCGCTGGCCCCAGTGCATGTCCCGGCGGTCGAGCACCTGCTTCGCGCCCAGGCGGGTGAGGAAGTCGAGCTGGTCGAACTTGCCGGTGATCGCATGCGCCTCGTAGCCGGCGCGGGTGAGGATGTCGATCGCCAGCATGCTGACGCCACCGGTGGCGCCGGTGACGACCACCGGGCCCATGGCCGGGGTCTGGCCGTTGGCTTCCATGCGCAGCAGCGACAGGCCGGCGGTGAATCCCGCCGTGCCCAGGATCATCGCTTCGCGCAGGCCCAGGCCCGCCGGCAGCGGGATGGTCCATTCGGCCGGCAGCCGCACGTATTCGGAATAACCGCCGTCACGGGTTTCCGACAGGCCCGAGCCGGTGCACAGCACCGGGTCGCCTTCGCGGAATCGCGGATCGGTGGACGCCACCACGTGGCCGGCGACGTCGATGCCGCCCACCAGCGGAAAGCGCCGCAGGATCTTGCCCTCGCCGGTGCCGGCCAGGGCGTCCTTGTAGTTGACGCTGGACCACTCGGCCCGGACCACCACTTCGCCCGGCGACAGGTCGTCAATGCCGACCTGTTCGATGCCCGCGCGGTGGCCGCCTTCGCCGTGGATGCGGAATGCGCGGAATTTTTCCGGCACGCCCATGGCTTAGTTGGCCTTGTGGATGGCGCGCTTGTCGACCGCCATGGCGGCGTCGTGGATGGCTTCCGAAAGGGTGGGGTGGGCGTGGCAGATGCGCGCCAGGTCCTCGGCCGAACCGTGGAATTCCATGGCCAGCACGCCTTCGTGCACCAGCTCGGAAACGTTCACGCCGACCAGGTGCATGCCCAGGATGCGGTCGGTTTCCTCGTGCGCGATCACCTTCACGAAGCCGGCGGGTTCGCCCATGGCGACCGCACGGCCGACGGCGGCGAACGGGAAGCTGCCGGTCTTGAAGGGCGTGCCCTCGTCCTTGAGCTGCTTCTCGGTCTTGCCGACCCAGGCGATTTCCGGCTCGGTGTAGATGACCCAGGGCACGGTGTCGAGGTTGACGTGGCCCGGCAGGCCGGCGATGAGCTCGGCGACCGCGATGCCTTCCTCGAAGCCCTTGTGCGCCAGCATCGGGCCGCGCACGCAGTCGCCCACGGCCCAGACGCCATCGACGCTGGTCTTGCAGTGTTCGTCCACCTCGACCTGGCCGCGATCGTTGAGCTTCACGCCGCTGTCGTCGGCCAGCAGGCCCTTGGTGGCGGCCTTGCGGCCGACGGCGACCAGCAGCTTGTCGACGACCAGGGACTGGTCGTCCTTGCCGTCGTTGTAGGTCAGGTGGACTTCGTTCTTCTTGATTTCGGCCTTGCTGACCTTGGCGCCGAGCTTGATGTCCAGGCCCTGCTTCTTGAACTCCTTGAGCGCCACCTTCGCGGCTTCCGCGTCGGCCGCGGCCAGGAAGTCGGGCATGGCCTCGAGGATGGTGACCTCGGCGCCCAGGCGCTTCCAGACGCTGCCCAGCTCCAGGCCGATGACGCCGGCACCGATGACGCCAAGGCGCTTGGGCACGGCTTCGAAATCGAGCGCGCCGACGTTGTCGACGATGTGCTTGCCGTCGAACTTCGCGAACGGCAGCTCGATCGAGTCCGAACCGGCGGCGATGATCACGTGCTTGCCGGCGAGTTCGACTTCCTTGCCGTCGTGCTGCTTCACCACGACCTTCTTGCCCGCGTGCAGGGTGCCGAAGCCGTAGTAGGCCGTGATCTTGTTGGCCTTGAACAGCTGGGCGATGCCGCCGGTGAACTGCTTGACGATCTTGTCCTTGCGGCCAACCATCGTCTTGACGTCGATCTTCGGGTCTTTGGCGGTGATGCCGTGTTCGCCGAACAGATGCTGCAGGTTGTGGAACTGCCGCGAGCTGTCGAGCAGCGCCTTGGACGGGATGCAGCCCACGCGCAGGCAGGTGCCGCCCAGCGCCGGCTTGCCGTCCTTGCCCAGCGCCGCGTCGATGCAGGCGACCTTCATGCCCAGCTGGGCGGCGCGGATGGCGGCGTGGTAGCCGGCGGGACCGGCACCGATGACGACGACGTCGAATTGTTCAGCCATGATCAGAGCCCCAAAAGCATGCGGTGCGGGTTTTCGAGCTGGTTCTTGATGTCCACCAGGAACAGCACCGCGTCCTTGCCGTCGATGATGCGGTGGTCGTAGCTGAGCGCGATGTACATCATCGGCGCCACCACGACCTGGCCGTTCTCGGCGATCGGGCGCTCCTTGATGGCATGCATGCCCAGGATCGCCGACTGCGGCGGGTTGACGATCGGCGTGGACATCAGCGAACCGAAGGTGCCGCCGTTGGTGATGGTGAAGGTGCCGCCCTGCAGGTCCTCGAGCTTGAGGCCGCCTTCGCGGGCCGCCTTGGCGTAACCGGCGATGGACGACTCGACGTCGGCGAAGCTCATGTTCTCGACGTTGCGCAGCACCGGCGTGACCAGGCCCTTTTCGGTCGCCACGGCGATCGAGATGTCGGCATAACCGTGGTAGATGATGTCGGTGCCGTCAACGGAGGCATTGACCGCCGGGAACTTCTGCAGCGCGTTGGCCGCGGCCTTGGCGAAGAAGCCCATGAAGCCGAGCTTGATGCCGTGGGTCTTCTCGAAGCCTTCGCCCAGCTCCTTGCGCATGGCCATGACCTTGCCGAGGTTCACCTCGTTGAAGGAGGTGAGCATGGCGATGGAGTTCTTGGACTCCATCATGCGTTCGGCGATGCGCTGGCGGATGCGGGTCATCGGCACGCGCTGTTCGGGGCGGGCGCCGCCGCCGACCTTGATGTGGTTGACCACGTCTTCCTTGGTCACGCGGCCGCCGCGGCCGGTGCCGGCGACATCGGCCGGGTTCACGTCGTTGCGGGCGGCATGGGCCGCGGCGCCGGGCGGCAGCTCGGCCTTGCCACCGGACTTGGCCGGGGCCGGGGCCGCTTCGGCCTTCGCGGCCGGCTTGTCCTCGGCCTTCTTCTCTTCCTTCGGCGCCTCGGCAACGGCGCCTTCCTCGATGATCGCCACGACCTGCTGGCTGTTCACCGTGTCGCCTTCCTTGAACTTGAGCTCCTTGAGCACGCCGTCGACCGGCGAGGGAACTTCAAGCACGACCTTGTCGGTCTCGAGGTCGAGCAGGTTCTCGTCGCGACGGACGGAATCGCCGGCCTTCTTGTGCCAGGTGGCGATGGTGGCGTCGGACACGGATTCCGGAAGGACCGGGACTTTGACTTCGATGCTCATGGACAAGGTCCTGCTGGCGTGGAGTGGGGGCTTATTCGGTGGTGTGCGTGTTGGGCGCGCTGACCAGGGCGTCTTCGATCAGCTGCGCCTGTTCGGCGTTGTGCGTGTTCAGGTGGCCGGCGGCCGGCGAGGCCGAGCGCGAACGCCCGGCGTAGCTCAGCGACTGGCCCTTGGCGAGGCAGAAGTCGAGGTGGTGGCGGATCTGGTACCAGGCGCCCTGGTTCAGGGGCTCTTCCTGGCACCACACCACTTCCTTCGCGGCGCCGAAGCGCTTGAGTTCGGCGGCCAGCAGCGCCCGCGGGAACGGGTAGAGCTGCTCGACACGAACGATCGCGACGTCCTTGATCTTCTTCGCGGCCGCGGCTTCGACCAGGTCGTAATAGACCTTGCCGCCGCAGACCACGACCCGGCGCGCCTTCTTCGCATCCTTGCAGGTGCTGTCGGGGATGAGGTTCTGGAAGCTGCCCTTGGCCAGGTCGTCCAGGTCCGAGACCGACAGCTTGTGGCGCAGCATGGACTTGGGCGTCATCACCACCAGCGGCTTGCGGGTGGCGCGCAGCATTTGCCGGCGCAGCATGTGGAACATCTGCGCGGGCGTGGTCGGCGTGCAGACCTGGATGTTGTCCAGGGCGCACAGCTGCAGGAAGCGCTCGAGGCGCGCCGAGCTGTGCTCGGGGCCCTGGCCTTCGTAGCCGTGCGGCAGGAACAGCACCAGGCCGCAGAGGCGGTCCCACTTGGACTCGCCCGAGGTGATGAACTGGTCGATCACCACCTGGGCGCCGTTGGCGAAGTCGCCGAACTGGCCTTCCCAGATGTTGAGCGTGCCCGGCTCGGCGGTCGAATAACCGTACTCGAAGGCCATCACCGCTTCCTCGCTGAGCAGCGAGTCGATGATCATCGCGTGCTCGGGGTTGTCCACCAGGTCGCGCAGCGGCATTACCGAGGTGCCGGTAGCCTGGTCGTGCAGCACGGCGTGGCGGTGGAAGAAGGTGCCGCGGCCGGAATCCTGGCCGACGATGCGCAGCTTGTAGCCTTCCGAAAGCAGGGTGGCGTAGGCCAGGTTCTCGGCGAAACCCCAGTCCATCGGCAGCTCGCCGGCGGCCATCTTGCGGCGGTCTTCATAGATCTTGGCGACACGCGCGTGCAGCTTGAGGTTCTCGCGCGGCGCGTTGATGCGCGTGGCCAGCTTGTCGAGTTCGCTGCGCTTGACGGCGGTCTTGACCTCGTCGGCCAGCGCGCCATCCAGCCAGGGCGACCAGTCCACCGCGAAGGGATCGGCCTCGACCTTCACCAGTTCGGTGGTGACCTCGCCCTTGTCGAGCTTTTCGCGGTAGCCGTCGACCAGCGCCTTGGCGCCGTCGGCGTCGATCACGCCCTCGGTGGCCAGCTTGTCGGCGTAGAGCTCGCGCGTGGACTTGCGGGCGCGGATGTTCTTGTACATCAGTGGCTGGGTCGCCGCCGGTTCGTCGGCCTCGTTGTGGCCGTGCTTGCGGTAGCAGACCAGGTCGATCACGACGTCGCGGCCGAATTCGCGGCGGAAGTCGAAGGCCAGGCGGGCGCAGAAGGCCACGGCCTCGGGATCGTCGCCGTTCACGTGCAGCACCGGCGCGCCGATGATCTTGGCCGGGTCGGTGCTGTAGAGCGTGGAGCGGGCGTCGTCCGGGCGGCTGATGGTGAAGCCGACCTGGTTGTTGACCACCACGTGCACCGTGCCGCCGACCGCGAAACCGCGCGCCTGCGACATCTGGAACAGTTCCATAACCACGCCCTGGCCGGCGAAGGCGGCGTCGCCGTGGATCAGGATCGGCAGCACCTGCTTGCGTTCGCTGTCGCCGCGGCGCATCTGGCGCGCACGCACGGAGCCGGCGACCACGGGATCGACGATTTCGAGATGCGAGGGGTTGAAGGCCAGGGCCAGGTGCACCGGGCCGCCGGGCGTGGCGACGTCGGACGAATAACCCATGTGGTACTTCACGTCGCCCGAGTAGGCCGGGTCGTTGTTGTGCTCGAACTGGCCGCGGAATTCGTCGAACAGCTTGTGCGGCGGCTTGCCCATCGTGTTGACGAGCGTGTTCAGGCGGCCGCGGTGGGCCATGCCGATGACCACGTCCTTGATGCCGGCGCTGCCGCCGTGGCGGATCAGGGTGTCCATCAGCGGGATCAGCGACTCGCCGCCTTCGAGCGAGAAGCGCTTCTGGCCGACGAAGGCGGTGTGCAGGTAACGCTCCAGGCCCTCGGCGGCGGTCAGGCGTTCGAGCAGGCGCAGGCGGGCGTCCTTGTCCAGGCCGTAGCCGGCGGTGGCGCCCTCGAGGCGCTGCTGCATCCAGCGGCGCTGCTGCACGTCGGAGATGTGCATGAACTCGGCGCCGATGCTGCCCGAGTAGGACGCACGCAGCTTGGCCAGCAGGTCGCGCAGCTTGTATTTGGGCGCGCCGAACCAGGTGTCGACGGTGAACTCGCGGTCCAGGTCGGCGTCGGCCAGGCCGTGGTGGGCCAGGCCCAGGTCCGGGGCCTCCGGGCGGGTCATCATGCCCAACGGGTCGAGCTGGGCGCCCAGGTGACCGCGCGAGCGGTAGGCGGTGACCAGCTTGCCGACGGCGGCCTGCTTGCGGGCGGTTTCGTCGTCCACGCCGCCCGATTGCGGGGCGCGGGCAGCGGCCTGGACCCGGGCCATGACGGCCGAATGCGGCACGTCGCCGGCCTCGCGGCCCTTGAAGCCGTCGAAGTAGGTTTTCCAGGCGGCGGGGACCGCATCTGGATCGACCAGGTACTGTTCGTACAGGTCTTCGATATAGGCGGCGTTGCCGCCGGCGAGCTGAGAGGTCTGTTTAAACTTCTTGATCAGACTGTCCACGACCCTGGCCTGGCCCGTCTCGACGACGGGTAAGTGATTGATGGAATGGGATGTCGGGGCGCCGCGCGGGGGCGACGACAAGGCCCGGGATTATAGCCCGCACGGCCAGGCTTTAGAACCCGACGCGGGTCCCGGACACGGGATGTTCAGATGCCCAGGGCCCGGAATTCGGTGCAGGCGCGGGACCGTTCCCAGACCCGGCCGAAATGATCGGCCAGCTGGCGGGTGCGCGCCGGGTGGGCCGGGCTCCAGTCGCCGTCCCAGCGGCTGCCGAGCTGGCGGAACAGGTAACCGTCGCGGTCGTTGGCCAGGAAGGCCGAGGGGTATTGCAGGTCCACGTCCTCGACCGGCGTGCGGAACTGGAACACCGAGGTCAGCCGCTGCGCCAGGCCGAGCAGGGGGTGGCCCTGGCCCTGCACCGCGGCCGGATCCAGGACGATCAGTTGCACCGTGCCGCCGCGGCCGGCGGTCGCGAAGCGGCGGAAGGCGTCGATCACCGCGGGCTGGGAGTACAGCACCGGGTCGAGGTCGCGGCTGAACAGGAAAAGCTCGCGCCGCGCATCGTCGACGAGCCGGATCGTGGCCTCGGTCGCCGCCGACAGGCTGTCGAATTCTTCGGCGGCCACCGAGGGGCCGCGCGGGCGGGCCGGCGGGCGCTCCGGGCCGGCCAGGGGTTCGAGCGCGCGGCGCATGGCCTGGTGTTCGATGCCGGCTTCCATGA
The DNA here is from genome assembly GCF_041919775.1 of Arenimonas sp. GTDB lineage: Bacteria > Pseudomonadota > Gammaproteobacteria > Xanthomonadales > Xanthomonadaceae > Arenimonas. The sequence goes on from NZ_JAYRTE010000012.1 coordinate 60,111, forward strand.
AGCGTTCGCCATAGGCTTCGAAGCCGTGGCGGGCGTAGAAGTCCATCGCCGCCACCTGGGCATTGAGCTTCACTTCGGTCCAGCCCAGGCCGCGGGCGCGGTCCATCAGCGCCACGAGCAGGGCGTCGCCGACGCCGCGGCCGCGCCATTCGCGCAGCACGGCCATGCGGCCGATCTTGTGTTCCGGGGTCAGCCGGCCGGTGCCGATCGGCTGGCCGTTTCCGTCGCGCGCCAGCACGTGGTGGCTGCGCGGGTCGAGCTCATCCCATTCCTCTTCCTCGGGCACATTCTGCTCGAGGATGAAGACCGTTTCCCGGACCTTGCGCAGGTCCGGCAGGTCGGTGGCGTAATCGGCGGGTTCGATGCGGAAATCGGTCGGGATCATGGCGTCACCGTCGGCGTCGGGGCTTGACCAGCTGGTAGTGGCCGGCGGCCACCAGGGTATGCAGGGCTTCACGGCCCGCGGCGCCGAGCGCGGCCAGTCCGGCGGCGTCCAGGCGTTCGGCGGCGGCCAGCCGGCGGGCGTCGGCGATGCCCATCGACTGCACCAGGCCATTGGCGAAGAGACTGGCCTTGCGGCCATCGCGCGTCCAGGCGACCCGGGCGTGCGGGTGGCGCAGCAGCATGCCCCCCTGGTCGAGGGCGGTGGCCACCGCGTCAGCGTTCGGCGGCCGGGCCGGCGCGGCGATTTCGCCGCCGGCGCGGTACTGGGTGATGAAACGGCCGAACCAGGTGCGCAGGCGCTGTTCGTCGAGCGCCTGCAGGTCGGCGAGCGCCGCGCGCAGTCGCCCGAACGCGGCCTCGTCGATTTCCCAGGCGTCCGCCGGCGGCGCCAGGTCGGGGTCGGCGTAACGCGCCTCGTCGGGCAGCGAGGCGGCCAGTTCCTCGGCCAGGTCCACCATCAGTTCGGCGCGCGACGGGGCGCGCATGCCGACGGAGAACGTGAGGCAGGCATCCTCGGCGACGCCGTGGTGGGGCACGCCGGGCGGCAGGTAAAGCATGTCGCCGGGGCCCAGCACCCAGTCGTGGTCGGCGTCGAAGTGCGTGAGCAATTTCAGCTCGACGTCGTCGCGGAAATCCAGCGGTGCTCCCGGACGGCTGTCGATCTGCCAGCGCCGGTGGCCCTGCGCCTGCAGCAGGAAAACGTCGTACTGGTCCACGTGCGCGCCGACCGAGCCGCCGGGCGCCGCGAAGCTGACCATGATGTCGTCCAGCCGCCAGGCCGGCAGGAAGCGAAAGGCCTTCAGCAGGTCGCGGATGTCCATGTCCCACTTGTCGACGTCCTGCACCAGCAGGGTCCAGTCCTGGCGCGGCAGCTCCGGGAACATGGCTTCGTCGAAGGGGCCGGTGCGCAGTTCCCAGCGGTCGCGCTTGCGGTCGTGCAGCACGATGCGCGACAGCGCCGCTTCCTCGCAGGCCAGGCCAGCCAGGTCTTCGGGCGAGATCGGCGACTGGAATCCCGGGAACGCCTGGCGGATCAGCAGCGGCCGCTTTTGCCAGTAGTCCCGCAGGAACGCCGCCGCCGGCATGCCCAGCGGTTGCTTCGTCGATCCGGTGACTTCAATCGGGTATCGGGGCATTTGGTCTCTCGCCGCGGCAAAAAATCAAACCCCACTCGCCAGCGACGCGGCGTGACCGATGTAGCTGGCGGGGGTGAGGTCGAGCAGGCGGGCCTTGGCGTCGTCCGGCAGGTCGAGGCCATTGATGAAGTCGCGCATCGAGGCTTCGGTGATGCCCTGGCCGCGGGTCAGCGCCTTGAGCTGTTCGTAGGGGTTGGGCAGGCCGTGGCGGCGCATCACCGTCTGCACGGGTTCGGCCAGCACTTCCCAGGCGGCGTCGAGGTCGGCGGCCAGGCGCTCCGGGTTGGCGCTGAGCTTGCCCAGGCCACGCTGCAGTGCGTCGAGCGCGACCAGCGAATGGCCGAAGGCGGTGCCGAGCGCGCGCAGCACGGTGGAGTCGGTCAGGTCGCGCTGCCAGCGGCTGATCGGCAGCTTCTCGGAGAAGTGGCCGAGCAGGGCGTTGGCGATGCCGAAATTGCCCTCGGCGTTCTCGAAATCGATCGGGTTGACCTTGTGCGGCATGGTCGAGCTGCCGACTTCGCCGGCCTTCACCGCCTGCTTGAAATAGCCCAGCGAGATGTAGCCCCAGACGTCGCGGCACAGGTCCACCAGCACGGTGTTGATGCGGCGCTGGGCGTCGCAGAGCTCGGCGATGCCGTCGTGAGGTTCGATCTGGGTGGTGTAGGGGTTGAAGTCCAGGCCCAGGGATTCGACGAAACGCTGCGCCAGCCCGGGCCAGTCAACGTCCGGGTAGGCGACCACGTGGGCGTTGTAGTTGCCGACCGCGCCGTTGATCTTGCCGGGGAACTCGACGCCGTGCATCACGGCGACCTGGCGCTGCAGGCGCGCGACGACGTTGGCAATTTCCTTGCCGACGGTGGTGGGCGAGGCGGTCTGGCCGTGGGTGCGCGAGAGCATCGGCAGGGCCGCGTGTTCGTGCGCCATCGCGCGCAGGGATTCCATGACGTCCGCGGTCTTCGGCGCGATGACCCGCGTGTAGGCCTCCTGCAGCATCAGCGCATAGCTGAGGTTGTTGATGTCCTCGCTGGTGCAGGCGAAGTGCACGAACTCCAGCGCCGGGCCGAGTTCGGCGTCGTCCTTCAGGCGCTCCTTGATGAAGTACTCGACCGCCTTGACGTCGTGGTTGGTGGTGCGCTCGATCTCCTTCACCCGGGCCGCGTCTGCCACCGAAAACCCGTCGGCCAGGGCGCGCAGGCGCGCGGCGGCGGCGTCGGAGAATGGCGCCAGCTCGGAGATGCCGGGCTCGGCCGCCAGGGCCAGCAGCCATTCGACTTCAACCCGGACGCGGGCGCGGACCAGCCCGTATTCCGAGAAGATCGGCCGCAGCGCCTCGGCCTTGCCGGCGTAGCGGCCGTCGATCGGGGACAGGGCAGTGAGGGCGGCGTCGGACATCGGTCGGGCTCGGGCAGGGCGGGGGAGGCCCGTATTCTACCCGCTCGCCGCCCGGCCCCGTCCCCTGTAGGAGCGCCTTCAGGCGCGAATCTTTTCTTTGCCAAAGGCAAAGTCAAAAGATTCGCGCCTGAAGGCGCTCCTACAAGGGGCATTATGCTGCCGGCACGCACCTCCGGAGTCCGACCATGGCCAGCAAGACCCGCACCGAATCCGACAGCCTGGGCGAACTGCAGGTCCCCGCCGAAGCGCTCTACGGCGCCCAGACGCAGCGGGCCGTGCAGAATTTTCCCATTTCCGGCCTGCGCATGCCGCGTGACTTCATCCGGGCCCTCGGCCTGGTCAAGGCGGCGGCGGCCGGCGCCAACGCCTCGCTCGGGCACCTGCCCGACGAGGTGGCCGAAGCCATCCGTGACGCGGCGCTGCAGGTGGCCGAAGGCGACCTCGACGGCCAGTTCCCGGTGGACGTGTTCCAGACCGGCTCGGGCACTTCCAGCAACATGAACGCCAACGAGGTGATCGCCCGCCTGGCCTCGAAGGGTCGCAAGGCGCAGGTGCACGCCAATGACCACGTCAACATGGGCCAGAGTTCGAACGACGTGGTGCCGACCGCGATCCAGGTGGCCGCGGTGCTGGCCTGCCGGGAACGCCTGCTGCCGGCGATCAAATACCTGCGCCAGGCGATCGACCGCAAGGCCCGCCGGGTCGGCAAGGTCGTCAAGACCGGGCGCACCCACCTGATGGACGCGATGCCGTTGACCCTGGGCCAGGAAATGGGCGCGTGGTCGGCGCAGCTGGCCTCGGCCGCCGAGCGCATCGACGACAGCCTGGGGCGCCTGAACCGCCTGCCCATCGGCGGCACCGCGGTCGGCACCGGCATCAATGCCGATGCGCGCTTCGGGCGGCGCGTGGCCAGGGACCTCGGCAAACTGTCAGGCCAGCGTTTCGCGCAGGCAAACAACCTCTTCGAGGGCATCGCCGCCCAGGATGGCGCGGTCGAGCTCTCCGGCCAGCTCAATACGCTGGCGACGGCGCTGATGAAGATCGGCAACGACCTGCGCTGGATGAACTCGGGGCCGCTGGCCGGGCTGGGTGAAATCGAGCTGCCGGCGCTGCAGCCGGGCAGTTCGATCATGCCGGGCAAGGTGAACCCGGTGTTGCCCGAGGCGCTGTGCATGGTCTGCGCCCAGGTCATGGGCAACCACGTCACGGTGACGGTGGCCGGCGCCAGCGGCAACTTCCAGCTCAACGTGATGCTGCCGGTGATCGCGCACAACCTGCTGCAGTCGATCGACCTGCTGGCCAGTGCGATGCGGGTGCTGGCCGATGGCGCCATCGCCGGCTTCAGCGTGCGCCACGACCGCCTGGAACAGGCGCTGGCCCGCAATCCCATCCTGGTGACGGCGCTCAACCCGGTGATCGGCTACGAAAACGCCGCGGCGATTGCGAAGCAGGCCTACCGCGAAGGCAGGCCGGTGCTGTCGGTGGCGATGGAGCGCACCGGCCTCGATGAAAAGACCCTGCGCAAGCTGCTCGACCCGGCGGCGCTCGCCGAAGGCGGCATCCACGGGGCGCCGGGCGGGGGCGGCGGCTGACCGCCCCGCGCGGTTTCAGTTCTTCGGGACGCTGATTTTGCCGCGGACGCGACTGTGGTCCACGTCGCCGCTGCCGAGCTGTTCGACCTCCAGGTCGCCCGCGACGTCGTCGACGTCCAGGTCGCCCGAGCCGATGCGGCCGACGCCGACATTGCCGCCGACACCGTTCAGCGTGACGTCGCCCGAGCCCACCGAGCCCACCTGTACGTCGCCGCGGATCCGGCTGGCGTCGAGGTCGCCCGAGCCCACGGAGCGCACGTCCAGGCTGCCGGCGTCGTCGATCTCGATGTCACCCGAGCCCACCTGGGCCCTCACGGTGCCGGCGATGTCGCGTACTTCCAGGTCACCCGAGCCAACTTCGGCAGACAGGCTGGCGACGCCGTTGACCTGCGCGTCGCCCGAGCCCAGGTCGATTTCGTAGGCCAGGCCGGCCGGCAGCCGCGCCTCGACCTCCATGTAGGCGTAGGTGGGATTGAAGAAGACGCCCACGCTGCGACCCTTGCGCTCGATGCGCACCAGCAGCGTATCGCCGCTGCGGCTGGTTTCGACCGCCAGTTGCGGCAGGTAGTCCGGGTCGGACGCGCAGGCGCGCACGCGCATCGAAGTGGCGGCGTCGCCGGCCACGCCGTCGACGCGCAGGTCGTGCGAGGCGACTTCGAAGCGCACCAGGCGGATGCCGTCCAGGTCCGGCGCGATCTCGCGGATCTCCTCGTGCTTGCAGTCGCTGGCGGTTGCCAGGCCGGAGACGAGGAGCAGGGGCAGGGCAAGCAGTTTCATGGGTGGTTTTCCCTGATCAGTTGACGTTGACGTGGCAGTCGTCGATATCCGACTCGTCCATGTCGGCGTAGGGCGCGAACTCGGGCACCGCCGCAGCCAGCGCCTGCTGGCTTTCGTACAGCGCGGGCAGGCGCTCGCAGAGGGACTTGGCGACCGTTTCGATCTCCCGGGCCTTGTCCTTGGCGTTCTTTTCGACCGCAGCGGTGCCTTCGCCGCTCAGTAGGCCGTTGATGGCGATGCCGATGCTTTCCTTGGCCAGGGCGGCGCCCTGCATGCCGAGGCCGGCGCCGGCTTCGGCGATGGCGGCCACGTTCCCGCGATAGGCCAGGGCGAGTTCCCGCTGGGCCGGATCCAGGCCGACGGGCTGGCCGTCGATGAGCATCTCGCCCTCGGGCGTCAGTTCGGCGCGGGGCAGGCCGCTCTGACGGCCGAGGTCCAGGTTCTCGGTGGCCATTTCCTCGCGCACTTCCCGCGCAACCTTGTCGGCCAGGGACAGTTCGCCGGCGCCGTCGTCCTTGCCGCCACAGCCGGCCAGGGCCAGCACCGGAACCAGGAGGAGCAGGGAGAGTCGGGACATGGGATACCTCGTGAGAGCGGATGGGTGGGGGTGGAAAAAGGCGGGGCGGCCAGAAAACACCGCCCCGCCGGGGGAAATCAGCCTTCGTCGCGGCTGCGGCGGTAGTGCATCGCGCCGAAGATCATCGCGGCACCGACGACCACGCCGATCCAGAGGTCGGGGGTGGCGAAGGCGCCCCAGGCGGTCTGGGCGGAGAACAGGGTGACGATGTCCTGCGGGCCGTCCGGGTTGAAGTTGACGATGGCCGGGTCGTTCGAACCGCGGTAGACCAGGTCCATGCCCGGGATCGTGCCCAGCAGCAGGCGGCCGACCACGTGCTGCCAGAACCAGGCGGCGCTGGAGCCGAACATTTCCATCACGTCGAACCAGGTGACCAGGATGCCGGCGAACACGGGCACCAGCAGCGCCCAGAGGAAGGGCTTGGTGCGGGCCCAGGCCGAAACCAGCATCAGCCAGCCGACGGTGGGAAGGGCCCAGGCCGCGTAGACGGGCAGGGTGGCCAGCATGTGGAAGGCGATCGTGAGCGGGCTGGCCGGACCCCAGATCAGCGCCAGCGGATTGCCGCCGTGCATCAGCACATAGGCGCTGAGCAGCACCAGGAAACCGATCGAGGTGAGGATCGCCGCGGCCATCGCGAACAGCGGGGCCACCACCAGTGCGCTGGTCACCTTCGACAGCACGGTTTCACCGTCGGACAGTGGCAGCGACTTCCAGAACAGGATGCTGCGATCCTTGCGTTCGTCGTAAAGCGCACCCAGGCAGTAGAAGAACACCACGAAGGCCAGCACGATCAGGGGCCAGGATCCGGCCATCAGCGTGCCCAGGTCGAGGCCGCCGCCCAGCTCCGCCATTTCCTTGGGCGTGAGCGTTTCGGTGAGCATGCGCAGCTCGACGCCGTTCATCTGCAGCTCGCCCTGTTCGACGCCGCGGCGCATGGTCTCGCCGGCGATGATCGCCAGCAGGCTGATGACCAGGAAAACCGCGCCGGTGATCATCGGCGCCCACAGGAACCCGCCACGGTGTTCCCAGTATTCGCGCTTGAGAAGCCATTTGAAGGTGTTCATGCGTAGGTTCCTTTCATGGTGGCGACGAACAGGTCGGCGATGCCGGGGTTGCGGACCTCGCCGAAACTGGCGACCTGCTCGCGGGGCACGCCGTCGAACAGCATCACGGCCTTGCCGAAAACGGTGCGTTCGTCGATGGGCTTCAGGGCGCGGGCGGCCTCGGCCTTGTCGGCCGGCACCATCACCTCGGTGAAGCGCTCGCCCACTTCGTCCATCGTCGCGGAGAGCACGATCTTCCCCTCGCGGATGAACATCAGGTCGGTGAGGATGTGTTCGATCTCCTCGACCTGGTGGGTGGTGACGACGATGGTCTTGTTCTCGTCGAAATAGTCCTCGAGCAGGTTCTGGTAGAACTGCTTGCGGTAGAGGATGTCCAGGCCGAGCGTCGGCTCGTCGAGCACCAGCAGCTTGGCGTCGATGGCCATCACCAGGGCAAGGTGCAGCTGCACGATCATGCCCTTGGACATCTGCTTCACTTTCATGTCCGGGTGCAGCTTGGTGTGCGCCAGGTAGGCCTCGGCCTTCTTGCGGTCGAAGCGCGGGTGCACGCCGGCGACGAAGTCCACCGCGTCCTTCACCTTGAGCCAGCGCGGCAGCACGGCCACGTCGGCGATGAAGCACACGTCCTGCATCACGTCGTCGCGCTGGGTGCGCGGGTTCTTGCCCAGCACCTTGAGCTCGCCCTCGAAGGGCACCAGGCCCAGCGCCGCCTTGAGCGTGGTCGTCTTGCCCGAACCGTTCGGGCCGATCAGGCCGACGATGCGGCCGGCGGGGATCTCGAAGCTGATCGAATCAACGGCGGGCTTGCCCTTGCCGTAGCGCTTGGAGAGGTTGCGGGCGGAGATGACGGCGCTCATCGGGAGGTCTCCTTCGCGTCGGCCATCAGCTTTCCGATGTCCAGGCCCAGCCGCTGGATGCGTTCGACCACCAGCGGCCATTCTTCCTTGAGGAAGCGGTCCCGCTCGGATGCCAGCAGGTTTTCGCGCGCCCCTTCGGTCACGTACATGCCAAGTCCCCTTCGTTTTTCCACGAGTCCTTCGTCCGCCAGCTCCTGGTAGGCGCGGGAGACGGTGATTGGATTGAGCTGGTATTCGGCGGCGATCTGCCGGACCGAGGGCAGGGCCTCGCCGGGCAGCAGGATGCCGTCGAGCATCATCGCCACCACCTTGTCCTTGAGCTGCCGGTAGATCGGCGCACTGTCATTCCAGGCGATGGTCATGTCAGGACTCCCCGCGCGGCATCAGTGCGGCCATCGACACGTAGGGCATCGAGATCTGGCGCTTGAGCGCGCCGCGGCTGATGCGGTGGGCCTTGAGCAGGGCCTCGGCGTCCGGGCTGGCCTGCTCCTCCATTTCGACGGCGGCAAGGATCGTCGCAGTCGGCGACGAGACCGGCTGGCTCGGCGGTTCGCCGAAGCCATAACCGGCGACCAGGAAGCCGAGTGCCACGGCCAGGGCCATCAGGTTGGTCTTGATCTTGGGGGTCATGTGCGCCCTCCCTCGTTGGTGAGGTATTGGTCAGGTGTTGTAGCGAACTATAACACCACAAAACCGACTGTCAACACCTTTTGCACGTCCGGGAGAGCAAACTGATGGCATAGGCGCGGATGGTCCCCGCCGGAGGATGGACGATGGGCAGGAAAATGCTTGTTCTGCTGGCCGGCGTGCTGGCCATGAGCCCGGCTTTTGCCGGGGAAACGCTGCTGGACCGGGATTTCCGGAAGCTGGCCGGCAAGGAGACGGTGAACCTGGCGCAGGCCTACGGGGGCCAGGTGCTGCTGGTGGTCAACACCGCCAGCAAGTGCGGTTTCACCCCGCAATACGAAGGCCTGGAAGCCATGTACGCCAAGTACAAGGACCAGGGCTTCGCGGTGCTGGGCTTCCCGTCCAACGATTTCATGGGCCAGGAGCCGGGCAGCGAGGAGGACATCCAGGAGTTCTGCACGCTTACCTATGGCGTGAAATTCCCGATGTTCGAGAAGGTGCAGGTGCGCGGTGCCGATGCGACGCCCCTGTACCGGGACCTCGCCGCGGCCACCGGCGAGGCGCCGGGCTGGAATTTCCACAAGTACCTGATCGATCGCGAGGGCAAGGTGGTGGCCAGTTTCGGCAGCCGCACCAAGCCCGAGGATCCCAAGCTGGTGGCGGAAATCGAGAAGCTGCTGGACCAGCCGGCACCCGCCGCCAAGGCCGCCAAGGCGGGCTGAGCCCGGGACCCGGCTGAACCGCCGCCGCGGCCGAGATTGCCGTGGCGGCGGTGCATCGCGACAATAGCGGGCGACGTGCCGTTCCGGCCCGCCCCCTCAGGAGTTTTGTCCCAATGAATTCTGCCCTGCGTATCGCCGCGCCGCTGGTGCTCGCCAGCCTGGTGCTCAGCCTCAGTGCCTGCAAGTCCGAGTCCCCGGAGGCTGAAGCCGAAGCTTCCGCCGGGACCACCGAAACCGCGCCTGCCGAAGCCGGTGCGCCGATCGTCGAAGGCATCGAAGGCCTCGAAACCGAACGCGCCCAGGTCAGTTACATGATCGGCCTGGACATCGGCCGTTCGATGGCGGTGGTCAAGCAGGACCTGGACCTGGACGTCGTGCGCCAGGCGATGGAGGACGCGTTCGAAGAGCGCGAGCCGAAGATCACCGACGAGCAGATGAAGCTGATCCAGGAAACCTTCACCGCCAAGCTGCAGGCGCGCAAGCAGGCCGAAATGGAAGAGGCCGCCGCGGCCGCCAAGGCCGAGGGCGCCGCCTTCCTGGCCGCCAACAAGGACAAGCCGGGCGTGAAGGTCACCGAAAGCGGCCTGCAGTACCGCGTCGAGCGCGCCGGCAATGGCGCCACGCCGAAGGCGGGCGACATGGTGCGCGTGCACTACAAGGGCACGCTGCCCGACGGCGAGGTCTTCGACAGCTCCTATGACCGCGGCCAGCCGGCCGAATTCGGCCTGGCCCAGGTGATCCCGGGCTGGTCCGAAGGCGTGCAGCTGATGCAGGTCGGCAGCAAGTACACCTTCTGGATCCCGTCCGAGCTGGCCTACGGCGAAGGCGGCGGCGGTGGCGTGATCCCGCCGCACACCATGCTGACCTTTGAAGTCGAACTCATCGACATCGTCGAATAATCGATGCGCGCCACGGTCTTTGGCACCGGATACGTCGGCCTCGTCACGGGCACCTGCCTGGCCGAGGTCGGCCACCAGGTGACCTGCGTGGACGTGGACCAGGCCAAGGTGGAAGGGCTTCGGAACGGCAAGGTGCCGATCTTCGAGCCCGGCCTGGAGCCGATGGTGCTGGCCAACCACGCGGCCGGCCGGCTCGGCTTCACGACCGACGCGGCCGCGGCGATCGCGGATGCCGAGGTCATCTTCATCGCGGTCGGCACGCCGCCCGACGAGGACGGCAGCGCCGACCTGCAGTACGTGCTGGCGGTGGCCCGCACCCTGGGCCGCCACCTGGCCGGGCCGGTGGTGGTGGTGAACAAGTCGACGGTGCCGGTCGGCACCGCCGACCGGGTACGTGAAGCCATCTCCTCGGAGCTGGCCGCGCGTGGCGTCGACGTGCCGTTCGAGGTGGTGTCCAACCCCGAGTTCCTGAAGGAGGGCGCGGCGGTCAACGACTGCATGCGCCCGGACCGCATCGTGCTTGGCGCGCGCAGCGCCGCGGCGGTGGAGACGATGAAGCGGCTCTATGCCCCTTTCACCCGCAGCCACGAACGTTTCGTGGTGATGGACGAACGTTCGGCCGAGCTGACCAAGTACGCCGCCAACGCGATGCTGGCCACCAAGATCAGCTTCATGAACGAGATGGCGAACATCGCCGAACGCGTCGGCGCCGACATTGAACAGGTCCGCCAGGGCATCGGCTCGGACCCGCGCATCGGCTACCACTTCATCTATCCGGGTGCCGGCTACGGTGGCTCGTGTTTCCCGAAGGACGTGCAGGCGCTTGAGCGCACCGCGCGCCAGGTCGGCTACGAGGCCGGCCTGCTGCAGGCCGTTGAGGCGGTGAACGACCGCCAGAAACACAAGCTGGCCGGACTGGCCCTGCGCCACTACGGCGGCGACATCGCCGGCAAGACCTTCGCGGTCTGGGGCCTGGCCTTCAAGCCCAATACCGACGACATGCGTGAAGCGGCCAGCCGCAGCCTTCTGGCCGACCTCTGGGAAGCCGGAGCCCGCGTGCGTGCCTACGACCCCGAGGCAATGGTCGAAACCCGGCGCATCTTCGGCGAGCGCGACGACCTGGTGCTGTGCGCCAGTCCCGCCGAAGCGCTGGAGGGCGCCGACGCCCTGGTGCTGGTGACCGAATGGAAGGCGTTCTGGAGCCCGGATTTCGCCGCGCTGGCCGGCACGCTGCGCGATCGCGTGGTGTTCGACGGCCGCAACGTCTGGGAACCGTCGCAGGTCGAGGCCGCCGGTTTGGCCTATTACGGCATCGGGCGCGGGCGCAGCCTGCAGGCTGGTCCGGGGGCCGGGCATGGCCACTGACATCGAACAGCGCCTGGCCGAACTCGAGACCCGGCTCGCGTTCCAGGAACACGCCCTCACCGAACTCAGCGACGCGCTCGCGGAAGCCCGCATGGAATCGGCCCGCAACGCCCAGACCCTGGTGCGCGTGACGGACGAGCTCAAGCAGCTGCGCACCCTGCTGTATGCCGACCCCGGCAACGAACCGCCGCCGCCGCATTACTGAAGCAAGACCCCCGATGAGCAATTCCCTGCGTGAAAAATTGATGGGCCTGGGCTTCAAGGCCCCGGAGCCCGAACCCCGGCGCGAGCGTCCCGCACACGACGGCAAGGCCGCCGGCAAGGACGGCAAGCGTGGCGACGGCCGTCGTGCGCCCGGTAAAGCCGGCGGACCTGCGTCCGGCAAGCGCGACCATCGTGGTCCGGGCAAGGCCGGCGACGCAGCGTCCGGCCGGGGCAAACCGCGCACCGGCGCCCGTGCGCCGCGCAGCCAGGAGGAGATCGACCTGGCCAAGGCCTATGCGATCCGCGCCCAGAAGGAAAAGCAGGAGCGCATCGAGGCCGAGCGCCTGAAGCAGGAAGAGGCCGCACGCCGTCGCGCCGCCAAGGCGCAGGTCGCGGAACTGCTCAAGGACAAGGCGCTGAACGCGGCCGATGCCGAACACGCGCGGCACTTCGAATACGGCGGCAAGATCAAGCGCGTCTACGTGACGCCCGACCAGCTCAAGGCGCTCAATGCGGGCGAACTGGCGGTGGTGCAGCTGGACGGCCGCTACCTGCTGGTGCCGGTGGCGCTGGCCGACGAGGTCGCGGCCCTGCTGCCCAGCCTGCTGGCGCTGAAGGTGGACCCCAACGCCCCGGCCGAAGAGGACCCCTACGCGGACCCGCGTTACCAGGTGCCCGACGACCTGGTCTGGTAAACCGCACCGGCGGCCGGCGGCATTGCCGGCCGACCGCGCTTGAAGCCCAGCGCCGGCCGCTCCACCAGGTGCCAGGACAGCGCCGCGAGCAGGGCTGCCAGCAGCGTCGCGCAGGCGAACAGCGCCAGCGGCGGTACCGACGGCCAGGCCGCCAGCAGCGCCTGCTGCACCGGGAAGCCGTAGAGGAACAGGCCGTAGGAATAGTCGCGGCTTGCCGACCAGCGCCACACGGGCAGTCGGTAGGTGATGACCAGCACGCCGTAGATGACCGCCAGCGTGGCCAGCGGGCCGAACCACCGCGACTCATGCAGCAGCGCGGCCGCGCCCATGGTGGCGAGCAGCAGGGGCGTGGAAAGCGGGAGCCGGTCGCGCCACTGGGCGACCAGGGCCGCGAGCATGAAGGTCACCGACAGCGCCCGGTAATGCAGGGGATCGGGCTTGCCGATCGTCCACTCCCAGGCGGCGAAACCGACGAAGGCCAGGGCAATGGCAGTGAACACCGGCCGACGGGCCACGGCTCCCAGCAGCAGCAACAGGCCCAGGTAGGCATACCAGCGCAGCTCCAGTCCGAGCGACCACAGGCTGCCGTTGATGACCCCGGGCAGGGGATTGGCTTCGAAGACGCCGGGCAGCTGCCAGTTGAAGCTCAGCGGCAGCAGGTTTTCCCGCAGGTGCCTCCAGGTGTCGCCATGGGAAAAATAATCGCCCGTTGCCAGCGTGGTCGCGACCGGGCCGAGCAGCAGCACGGTCGTCAGCAGCATCACCCAGTAGGCCGGGAAGATGCGCAGGAAACGATGCCAGGCGTAGCGAAGGAAGCCGGGATGGCGCTGCATCGACAGCATCAGCAGGAAACCGCTGAGGGTGAAGAAGACATACACGGCCAGCGTGCCCGCCTTGAATCCCGGCATGGTGCGCGCCACCAGGTCGGCCTGGCCCATCGGTGCGGACAGGTCGTAGCTGTGGCCGTAGATCACCATCAGCGAGGCCAGGTGACGCAGGGGCAGGGCATTGTCCTGGCCCGGGATCCGATTCGCGGACAGCGCGGCGGTGCCCCACCACGGGCGGGGCGAAGGGGCGTCGGGCATCGGGTGCTTATTCCGGGTCGTAGTCGAGGTTCGGGGCGAGCCAGCGTTCCGCCTGCGCCAGCGCGACACCCTTGCGGCGTGCATAGTCGGCCACCTGCTCGCGGGAAAGCCGGCCGACCACGAAGTATTGGCTGCCGGGGTGCGAGAAGTACAGCCCGCTGACCGCCGCCGCCGGCATCATCGCGAAACTTTCGGTCAGCGCCATGCCGGCGTTCCGTTCCGCGTCGAGCAGGGCGAACAGGGTGGCCTTTTCGCTGTGCTCCGGACAGGCCGGATAGCCCGGCGCAGGCCGGATGCCGCGGTACTGTTCGCGGACCAGGGCGTCGTTGTCCAGCGACTCGTCAGGCGCATAGCCCCACAGGTCGGTGCGTACCCGCTGGTGCAGGGCCTCGGCCAGGGCTTCGGCGAGGCGGTCGGCAAGGGACTTGAGCAGGATGGCGTTGTAGTCGTCGTGCTCCGCTTCGAAGCGCGCCAGATGCGTTTCGATGCCGAGGCCGGCGGTGACCGCGAAGGCGCCGATCCAGTCCTCGCGGCCGCTGTCGCGCGGCGCGATGAAGTCGGCGAGGCAGAGGTTGGGGCGGTCGTCCGGCTTTTCGGCCTGCTGGCGCAGGCAGTGCAGGGTGGCGCGCTGGTGGCCGTGCGCGTCCAGCACCTGGATGTCGTCGCCGACCGAACGCGCCGGCCACAGGCCGGCCACGGCCTTCGCCCGCAGCCACTTCTCGTTGATGATCCGGTCGAGCATGGCCCGGGCATCGGCGAAGAGCTCGGTGGCCTGCGCGCCGACCACCGGGTCCGTCAGGATCGCCGGGTAGCGGCCGGAAAGCTCCCAGGTCTGGAAAAACGGCGTCCAGTCGATGAACTCGCGCAGGTCGTCCAGCGGGAAATCATCGAAGACCGTCAGGCCCGGCTGGCGCGGCGCCGGCGGCACGTAGTCGGCCCAGCCGCCGTCGAAACGATTGGCGCGGGCGCGGGTGAGCGAGGCGAGGGGCTTGGCGTCGCCGCGGTTGGCGTGGCGCTTGCGCACTTCGGCATAGTCGGCGGCGTTGGCGGCTACGAAGGGTTCGCGCAGCTCCTTGCTGAGCAGCGACTGGGTGACGCCGACCGCGCGCGAGGCATCCTTCACCCAGACCACCGGCGAATCGTAGTGCGGGTCGATCTTGAGCGCGGTGTGCGCGCGCGAGGTGGTGGCGCCGCCGATCAGCAGCGGCACGCTGAAGCCCTGGCGCTTCATTTCGCGGGCGACGTGGCTCATTTCCTCCAGCGAGGGCGTGATCAGGCCGGACAGGCCGATCGCATCGACCTTCTCTTCGCGGGCGCGGTCGAGGATCACCTGCGAGGGCACCATCACCCCCAGGTCCACCACCTCGAAGTTGTTGCAGGCCAGGACCACGCCGACGATGTTCTTGCCGATGTCGTGCACGTCGCCCTTCACCGTGGCCATCAGCACCTTGCCGCGCGGTTTGCCGGCGTCGCCGCTGCGGGCCTTCTCGGCTTCGATGTAGGGGATCAGGTGGGCGACGGCGCGTTTCATCACGCGGGCCGACTTCACCACCTGGGGCAGGAACATCTTGCCGGCGCCGAAGAGGTCGCCGACCACGTTCATGCCGGCCATCAGCGGGCCCTCGATGACGTCCAGCGGCCGCGTCGACTGCTGCCGCGCCTCTTCGGCGTCGGTTTCGATGAACCTGTCGATGCCGTGCACCAGCGCGTGGCTGATGCGCCGGTCCACCGGCCAGTCGCGCCAGGCCAGGTCCTCGCTGCGGACCTCTCCCTTCTTCGCCTTGTGCTTTTCGGCCTCGGCCAGCAGGCGTTCGGTGCCGTCGCCGCGGCGGTTGAGCACCACGTCCTCGACTGCCTCGCGCAGCGCCGGGTCCAGGTCGTCGTAAAGGGCCAGGGCGCCGGCGTTGACGATGCCCATGTCCATGCCCGCGCCGATCGCGTGGTAGAGGAACACGCTGTGGATGGCCTCGCGCACGGCGTTGTTGCCGCGGAACGAAAACGAGACGTTCGAGACGCCGCCGGAGACGTGGCTGTCGGGGAAGCGCCGTTTCAGTTCACGCGCCGCCTCGATGAAGGCGACGGCGTAATCGTCGTGCTCCTCGATGCCGGTGGCGATGGCGAAGATGTTCGGGTCGAAGATGATGTCTTCGGGTGCCAGTCCCGCCTGGTCGACCAGCAGGGCAAACGCGCGGCTGCAGATGGCCACCTTGCGTTCGAAGGTGTCGGCCTGGCCCTGTTCGTCGAAGGCCATCACCACCACCGCCGCGCCGTGCCGGCGGGCCTCGCGGGCCTGGGCGAGGAAGGCGGCCTCGCCTTCCTTCATCGAGATCGAGTTGACGATGGCCTTGCCCTGGACGCATGTCAGGCCGGCTTCGATCACGCTCCACTTCGAGCTGTCGATCATCACCGGCACCTTGGCGATGTCGGGCTCGGCGGCGACCAGGTTCAGGAAGCGGGTCATCGCCGCCTCGGCGTCGAGCATGCCCTCGTCCATGTTGACGTCGATGACCTGGGCGCCGCTCTCGACCTGCTGGCGGGCCACCGCCAGCGCGTCGTCGTAGCGGTTTTCCAGGATCAGCTTCTTGAACTGGATCGAGCCGGTGACATTCGTGCGCTCGCCGACGTTGACGAAGTTGGTGTCCGGCGTGATGACGAAGGGTTCCAGGCCAGCCAGTCGCGTGAACGCGGGCAGGGTGGGAACCTGGCGCGGCGGCAGCCCCTTCACAGCGGCGGCAATTGCGGCGATGTGCTGCGGCGTGGTGCCGCAGCAGCCGCCGACCAGGTTCAGCAGGCCGGCTTCGGCGAACTCGCGCAGGATGCCGGCGGTTTCCTCCGGGCCTTCGTCGTAGCCGCCGAAGGCATTGGGCAGGCCGGCATTGGGATGGCAGCTGACGTGCGTATCGGCGACCTGGGACAGCATGTCCACGTGCGGGCGCAGGTCGCGGGCGCCGAGCGCGCAGTTCAGGCCCACCGACAGCGGTTTGGCGTGGCGCAGCGAGTACCAGAAGGCTTCCGCGGTCTGGCCCGACAGCGTGCGGCCGCTGCGGTCGGTGATCGTGCCCGAGATCATTACCGGCAGGCGTGCGCCCAGCGATTCGAACAATACGTCCAGCGCGTAAAGCGCTGCCTTGGCGTTGAGCGTGTCGAACACGGTCTCGACCATCAGGATGTCGGCGCCGCCCTCGACCAGGCCGCGCGCGGCGACGCTGTAGTCGGCCACCAGCGCGTCGAAGCTGGTGTTGCGATAGCCGGCGTCCTCGACCTTGGGGCTGATCGACGCGGTGCGGCTGGTCGGGCCCAGCACGCCGGCCACCCAGCGCGGGCGGCTCGGATCGGCGGCTTCGGCGCGGGCGGCGCATTCGCGGGCCAGGCGCGCGGCCTCGCGATTGAGTTCGGGCACCAGCGCTTCCAGGCCGTAGTCGGACTGCGACACCGCCGTGGAGTTGAAGGTATTGG
This sequence comes from Arenimonas sp., assembly GCF_041919775.1. Lineage (GTDB taxonomy): Bacteria > Pseudomonadota > Gammaproteobacteria > Xanthomonadales > Xanthomonadaceae > Arenimonas. The sequence continues at coordinate 77,003 of NZ_JAYRTE010000012.1, forward strand.
TTTCGATGATGTCGGCGCCGGCGTCCAGGTAGGCCTGGTGGATGCCGGCGATGACGTCCGGACGCACGAGCGTGAGCAGGTCGTTGTTGCCCTTGAGGTCGCGCGGCGACGCGGCGAAACGTTCGCCGCGGTAATCGGCCTCGCCCAGTTCGTGGCGCTGGATCAGGGTGCCCATGGCGCCGTCGAGCACCAGGATGCGCTCAGCCAGCGCCTCCAGCAGCCGGCCGGTGCGGTCGGGGTCGTGCCAGGGCAGCTGGCTCATGGCTTGCGTGCCAGCAGGGTCAGCACCTCGAAGTGCGGCGGGCGTTTCTCGCGGGTCACCGCTTCGCAGACCGTCACTTCCAGCCCCGCCTTCTCGGCGTGCCGGCGCAGTTCCTTCACCGTGAAGCCGAGGTTGACGTGGCCATAGGGCGTGACCGCGGCCCGGTGCTCGTGCTTGCCCAGGCAGGTCGCGACCAGGCGGCCGCCGGGGCGCAGCACGCGCGCGGCTTCCGCGATGGCCTGGGCGGGACGCTCGGCATAGGTGAGCGCGTGCATCAGCAGCACCAGGTCGAACTGCGCAGCATGGAAATCCAGGGCCTGCATGTCACCTTCCAGGACCTCGACGTGGGCGTACTTGCGCAGGCGTTCGCGGGCGGCGTTGACCACGCGACTGCTCGAATCGACGCAGACGTAGCGGCGCGCATGCGGCGCCAGCAGTTCGCCCAGCACGCCGTCGCCGGAGGCAACGTCGAGCACGTCGCCGGGTTCGAGCAGGGGCAGGGTGGAGCGGGCCAGGGCTTCCCAGGTGCGGCCCGGCGAATAGTGGCGCTCCATGTCGCCGGCCACCGAATCGGCCCAGTTCTGGTCGGCGGCGCGGGTGGCCAGCACGGCCGGCAGGCGCTCGGCGTCCTGGCGCAGCAGCGGGTCGTCGGTGCTGTCGCGCAGGGCTTCCCACAGGCGCGCCTCGCCCGGGTCCAGGGTGTCGCCGTTGAAGCGGTAATAGGCCGAGACGCCGGCGCGGCGGTCGCGCACCAGGTCGGCTTCCTTGAGCCGCGCCAGGTGGGTGGAGACGCGCGGCTGGGCCAGGCGGGTGATCGCGGCCAGTTCGGCGACCGTCAGCTCCTCGCCTTCGAGCAGGGCCAGCAGGCGGACCCGGGTGGGATCGGAGAGGACCTTCAAACAGGCCGACCAGGCGTCCAGGTCCATTATTTATCCTTCCATCCGGATTCAAAGATATGGCGAGGTTAGGCCGGCTCGCCGGGAGCGTCAAGCCGCGCCCGCGCGCGCTTCACGCCGCGTGGACCTGCCGACGACGGCGCCAGCCGCTACAATCGCGTCCTTGTCCGAACCGAACCGAAGGTGCCCCGTGGATTTCCGATTCACCGAAGAACAGCTGATGATCCAGGACGTCGCCCGGCGCATTTCCCAGGAAAAGATCGCCCCCAGCGCCGAACACCACGACCGCACCGGCGAATTCCCGCTGGAAAACATCCGCACCCTGGGTGAAAACGGCCTGATGGGCATCGAGGTCCCGGCCGAATACGGCGGCGCCGGCATGGACCCGGTCAGCTACGTGCTGGCCATGGTCGAGATCGCGGCGGCCGACTGCGCCCATTCGACCATCGTGTCGGTGAACAACTCGCTGTTCTGCAACGGCATCCTCAAGTTCGGCACCGAGGAACAGAAGCAGAAATACGTGCGCGCGATCGCCGAGGGCAAGGAAATCGGTGCCTTCGCGCTGACCGAGCCGCAGTCCGGTTCCGACGCCACCGCGATGCGCTGCAAGGCCGTGCGCCAGGACGACGGCAGCTACGTGGTGAACGGCAAGAAGAGCTGGATCACTTCCGGCCCGGTGGCCAAGTACATCGTGCTGTTCGCGATGACCGACGCCGACAAGGGCGCCAAGGGCATCACCGCCTTCCTGATCGACACCACCAAGCCCGGCTTCCACCGCGGCAAGACCGAGCCCAAGCTCGGCATCCGCGCCTCGGCCACCTGCGAAATCGAATTCCAGGATTACGTGGTCGCCGCCGAAGACGTGCTGGGCGAGGAAGGCCAGGGCTTCAAGATCGCCATGGGGGTGCTCGACGCCGGCCGCATCGGCATCGCGTCGCAGGCCATCGGCGTCGCGCGCGCCGCCTACGAGGCCACGCTGGAATACGTGCGCGAGCGCAAGGCCTTCGGCCAGCCGATCGGCGCCTTCCAGATGACCCAGGCCAAGATCGCCGACATGAAGTGCAAGCTCGACGCGTCGCTGCTGCTGACGCTGCGGGCGGCCTGGCTCAAGGGCCAGGACCAGAAGTTCACCACCGAAGCGTCCGTGGCCAAGCTCACCGCGTCGGAAGCGGCCATGTGGATCACGCACCAGGCCGTGCAGATCCACGGCGGCATGGGTTATTCGAAGGAAATGGCCCTCGAGCGCTATTTCCGCGACGCCAAGATCACCGAGATCTACGAAGGCACCAGCGAAATCCAGCGCCTGGTCATCGCCCGCAACGAGACCGGCCTGCGCTGATCCGTCGCCCGTACCCCGGCGTATCCGAAGCCCCGCTGAAGCGGGGCTTCTTTTTTGGCCTGTCCAAGCTGGCCGGGCGTTGTCCCCGGGACTACAATTCACGTTTTACCCACGCCCCTGCGAGAAAGCAGCTGATGAACGCCCACGCCCTGGCTTCCGCCGAGTCCCTTGACGCCATTGCCGCCGCCCTGGCCGGCCCCGCGTCCCAGCCCGACAAGGACCTGCTGGAGGTGTTCGCCCGAAGCTTCTTTGCGCGGGTCCCGGACGAGGAGCTGCGCAGCCGTCCGGCCGCGGAATGGGCCGCGATCGTGCGCAGCTTCCTGGGTTTTGCCCGCGAACGGGCGCCGGGCACGGTGCTGGTGTCGATCGGCAGCCCGTCGCAGGCCACCGACGGCTACGAGAGCACCCACACGGTCGTGCGCATCGTCAACGACGACATGCCCTTCCTGGTCGACTCGGTGCGCATGGCGCTGTCGAAGTTCGACATCACGCTGCACCAGATCGCGCACCCGGTGGTTTCGCTGCGTCGCGACGGCGCCGGCCGCCTGCAGGCGGTGGGCGAGGGCGAAGCCGAATCGCTGATGTACCTCGAGATCGACCGCCAGGCCGACGCCGCCGCGCTTGCCGACATCGAGCAGGCCATCCGCGAGGCCCTGGCCGACGTGCGCTCGGCGGTCGCCGACTGGTCGCCGATGCGCGAGAAGATGCTGGAAATCGCCGGGGAGATCCCGGCGCGCCAGCTGCCGGTGGACGCCGCCTGCCGCGCCGAGACCGAAGCCTTCCTGCGCTGGGCCGCCGACAACCACTTCACCTTCCTGGGCTACCGCGAATACGAAGTGATTGATCGCGAGCTGCGCGCCGTCGAAGGCAGCGGCCTGGGCCTGCTGCGCGGCAAGGACCAGCAGGCGCAGTCGCGACCGATCACCGGCCTGGCCGCCGCCGACCTGCCGGCGGGTACGTCGCTCGACGTGCTGATCCTGACCAAGACCAATGCCCGCGCGACCGTGCACCGGCCCGGTTACATGGACTACATCGGCGTGCTGGCCTTCGACGAAAACGGCCGCGCCGTGCGCGAGCAGCGCTTCCTCGGCCTGTACACCTCCAGCGCCTACAACCGCCGGCCCTGGGAAATCCCGATGGTGCGCCTGCGCCACGAACACGTGATGGCGGCGTCGGGCCTGGCCCCGACCAGCCACAGCGGCAAGGCCCTGCGCCACATCCTGGAAACCCTGCCGCGCGAAGAACTGTTCCAGTCCAGCGCCGAGGAACTCCAGCGCACCGCGATGGGCATCCTGGGCCTGCAGGAACGCGCGCGCACCCGCCTGTTCCTGCGCCGCGACCGCTACGGCCGTTTCTTCTCGGCCCTGGTCTACATCCCGCGCGACCGTTTCAACACCAGCATCCGCCACCGCATCGAAGCGGTGCTGATGCGTGCGCTGGGCGGCGAACGCCTCGACCACAGCGTGCAGATCGGCGAATCGCCGCTGGCCCAGCTGCACCTGGTCATCCGGCCCAAGGCCGGCTGCCGGGTCGATTTCGACCAGGACCAGCTGGAGGCCGAACTCGCCCGCATCGTGCGCGACTGGCACGACGAGCTGCGCGAAATCCTCGTGCGCGAGGCGGGCGAGGAAGTGGGGCTCAAACTGGCCCAGACCTACGGCCGCGCGCTGCCGGCGGGTTACGTCGAAGCGGTGTCGCCGCAGGTGGCCGCCGCCGACGTGCTGCAGGCCTCGCGCCTGGAAGGCCCGGGCGACCAGCGCATTTCCTTCTACCGCCACGGCGACGACCTGCGCCTGAAGCTGGTGCGCCGCAGCGGCGACATCGCGCTGTCGGACGTTCTGCCGGTGATGGAAAACCTCGGCCTGCGCGTGCTCACCGAGCATCCCTACGAAATGGAAGTCGAGGGCGAACGCATCTCGATCCAGGACTTCGAGGTGCAGGCCCGCCACGGCGAGATCGACGTCGACGCCGCCCGCCAGCCCTTCGAGGAAGCCTTCACCGCGGTGTGGAGCGGCGAAGCCGAGAACGACGGCTTCAACCAGCTGCTGCCCAGCGCCCGCCTGGAGTGGCGCGACATCGCGATGCTGCGCAGCTACACCAAGTACGCGCTGCAGACCGGCGTCCCGTTCTCGCAGCCGTACATGGAAGAAACCCTGCAGCGCTACCCGGTCATCGCCCGCCTGCTGTGGGAACTGTTCGCGGCGCGCTTCGAGCCCGGTCGCGAGAACCCGCTCGACGAGGCCGGCCGGCAGGCGCTGCACGACCAGATCGCCTGGCTGCTGCCCAAGGACCGCCGCAAGGCCCTGGACACCATCCCGCAGGAAATCGCCGCGGCCCGCACGCTCGACCGCGCCGCCCAGGTCGACGCCGTCACCGACGCGCTGGAAATCCTGCTCGACAGCGCCGTGCAGAGCATCGACGACGACCGCATCCTTCGCGGCTACCAGTCGCTGATCAACGCCACGCTGCGCACCAATTTCTACCAGCGCAAGGACGGCGCGTTCCGCGACTACATCGCCTTCAAGTTCGACCCGGCCCTGGTGCCTGACCTGCCGAAGCCGCGGCCTTACCGCGAGATCTTCGTGTATTCGCCGTACGTCGAGGGCGTGCACCTGCGCTTCGGGCCGGTGGCCCGCGGTGGCCTGCGCTGGTCCGACCGCCGCGAGGATTTCCGCACCGAGGTGCTGGGCCTGGTGAAGGCGCAGATGGTGAAGAACACCGTCATCGTGCCGGTCGGTTCCAAGGGCGGTTTCGTGGTCAAGCGGCCGCCGGTGGGCGGCGACCGCGACGCCCAGCTGGCCGAGGGCATCGCCTGCTACAAACGTTTCATCAACGGCCTGCTCGACATCACCGACAACCTGGTGGACGGCGAGCTGGTGCATCCGCAGGACGTGGTGCGCCACGACGGCGACGACCCCTACCTGGTGGTCGCGGCCGACAAGGGCACCGCCACGTTCTCGGACATCGCCAACGGCATTTCCGCCGAACACGGCTACTGGCTGGGCGATGCCTTCGCCTCCGGCGGTTCGGTCGGCTACGACCACAAGGGCATGGGCATCACCGCCCGCGGCGCCTGGGAGTCGGTCAAGCGCCACTTCCGCGCGCTGGGCATCGACAGCCAGTCGCAGGACTTCACCTGCGTGGGCATCGGCGACATGTCCGGCGACGTGTTCGGCAACGGCATGCTACTCTCGCGCCACATCCGCCTGGTCGCGGCCTTCGACCACCGGCACATCTTCCTTGACCCGAACCCGGATTCGGCGCTCAGCTACGTCGAGCGCGAGCGCATGTTCGCCGTGCCGCGCTCGAGCTGGGAGGACTACGACAAGTCGCTCATTTCGGAAGGCGGCGGCGTGTTCCCGCGTTCGCTCAAGTCCATCCCGGTCAGCCCGCAGGTGCGCCAGGCCCTGGGCCTGGCCGACGACGTCGAGCAGCTGACCCCGATGGCGCTGATGAACGCCATCCTGAAGGCGCCGGTGGACCTGCTTTGGAACGGCGGCATCGGCACCTACGTCAAGGCGAGCAGCGAAAGCCACGCCGACGCCGGTGATCGCGCCAACAACGGCCTGCGCGTCAACGGCAACGAGCTGCGCTGCCGCGCGGTGGGCGAGGGCGGCAACCTGGGCCTGACCCAGCGCGGCCGCATCGAGGCCGCGATGAATGGCGTGCTGGTGAACACCGACTTCATCGACAACTCCGCCGGCGTGGACACCTCGGACCACGAGGTGAACATCAAGATCCTGCTGTCGGCGCCGGTGCAGCGCGAGGAGCTCAGCCTGCCGCAGCGCAACGAGCTGCTGGCCAGCATGACCGACGAGGTCGCCGAGCTGGTGCTCAACGACAACTACCGCCAGAACCAGGCCATCAGCCTGATGGAGCGCATGAGCGCGGCCCGCCTGGGCTCGTTCGGGCACTTCATCCGCGTGCTGGAGGACCAGGGCCTGCTCGACCGCGCGATCGAATTCCTGCCCTCGGAGGCCGAGCTCGGCGACCGCAAGGCCCGGGGCCAGGGCCTCACGCGTCCGGAGCTGAGCGTACTGCTGAGCTACGACAAGATCGTCGTCTTCAACCAGATGCTCGACTCGGACGTGCCCGAGGACCCCTACCTGTCCAAGGAGCTGGTGCGTTATTTCCCCAATGCCCTGCAGGAGCGCTTCGCGCAGGACATGGAAAACCACCGCCTGCGCCGCGAGATCATCGCCACCGCGGTCACCAACTCCACGGTCAACCGCATGGGCGCGACCTTCCTGCTGCGCATGCAGGAAGACACCGGCCAGTCGCCGGCGCAGATCGCCAAGGCCTTCACGATCAGCCGCGAAGTGCTCGAGGCCCGCGAACTGTGGACCGGTATCGATGCGCTGGACCTGAAGGTCAGCGAATCGGCCCAGCTCGAGGCCCTGACCAGCATCTGGCACCTGCAGCGCAACCTCACGCGCTGGCTGCTCAACCGGCCGGGCGAGGTGCTCAACATCGCCGAGAAGGTGGAACGTTACGCCGGCGGCGTGGCCGAGCTGCGCGCTGCGCTGGCCCGGGTCCTGCCCGCGCCGGCGCGCGAGGAGCTGGCGGCCGACGTCGCCCGCTGGCAGGCGCAGGGCTACCCGGAGGACATGGCCCGGGCCTTCGCCAGCCTGCCGTTCCTGGCCTACGCGCTGGACATCGTCGAGGTGTCGATCGAACAGTCGCTGCCGGTGACCGAGGTGGCCGCGACGTATTTCAGCCTGTCCGATGCGCTGTACACCAAGTGGCTGATGGACGCGGTCGAGGCGCTGCCGGTCGGCGGCCGCTGGCACGCCCAGGCCCGCGGCGTGCTGCGCGACGAGCTGCAGGCGCAGCAGCGTGCGCTGGTGGCGCAGGTGCTGGTGGCCGGTGCCGGCCTGCCGGCGTCGGAGCGGCTGGCGCGCTGGCTGGAACGCGACGACGCGGCGCTGCGCTACACGCTGGCGATGTTCGCGGACATGCGCGACCTGCGCGACCTCGACTACCCGACGCTGTCGGTCGCGGTGCGCCGCCTGGCCCAGGTCGTCGCCTCCGGCGCGGCCTGAGCCACTGCCCGGTGTAGGAGCGCCTTCAGGCGCGAATCCCTTCTTTGCCAAGGGCAAAGTCCAAAGATTCGCGCCTGAAGGCGCTCA
>NZ_JAYRTE010000013.1:0-81965 GCF_041919775.1 Arenimonas sp.
GCACCCGTCCCCTCGCCGTTCAGTCGGCGAGGTTGCGGCCGTTGAAGAGCTCGACGATCTCGCGCTTGAGCTGGGACTCGATGCGCATGCGGTCCTTGAAGCCGAGGTTCTTGGCCTTCTCCTCGAACAGGTAGGTGTCGAGGTCGAATTCCTTGAGGTGCATCTTCGTGTGGAACAGGTTTTCCTGGTACACGTTGACGTCGATCATCTCGTAGCGCGACTTGATCGGCTTGGACATGAAGTCCTGGATCGAATTGATCTTGTGGTCGATGTAGTGCTTGGTGCCCTTCACGTCGCGGGTGAAGCCGCGCACGCGGTAGTCCATGACCACGATGTCGGACTCGAAGCTTTCGATCAGGTAGTTCAGGGCCTTCAGCGGCGAGATGACGCCGCAGGTGGCCACGTCGATGTCGGCGCGGAAGGTGGCGATGCCGTTGTGCGGGTGGGTTTCCGGATAGGTGTGCACGGTGATGTGCGACTTGTCCAGGTGCGCCACCACGGCGTCGGAGATGATCTCCTTGCCCGCGGCCTTCTTGTCGATCACCGGCTCTTCGGAGATCAGGATCGTCACCGACGCACCCTGCGGGTCGTAGTCCTGGCGGGCCACGTTCAGGATGTTGGCGCCGATGATCTCGGCCACGTCGGTCAGGATCTGGGTCAGTCGCTCGGCGTTGTAGGCTTCATCGATGTACTCGATGTAGCGCTGGCGCTGTTCTTCCGACACGGCGTAGCAGACGTCGTAGATGTTGAAGCTCAGGGCCTTGGTCAGGTTGTTGAAACCCTGGAGCCTGAGGCGGGGGAGCGGCTTGACCACGATGGCTTTCCTGCGTGCGGAGGGGGGTGGAGCGGAGGGGGCGCATTATCGGCCAAATACCCCCCGGGGGAAACCTTGGCCCGGCCGGGCCGGCGCCGGCATTGCCGATCCCGCCATGACGCCCTAATCTGAATGCTTCACAGCCAGCCGAGGACGCGCCATGGCGCAGGACAGGACTTCGCCGATGCCGATCCAGCCACACAAGGTGGTCAACAGCCCCCTGGCCCCCGACGCCGCGACGTTCAGCCGGTTCCTGGACCACTGCCACCGGCGCCGCTACCCGTCCCGCAACGACGTCTTTCGCCCGGGCACGCCGGCCACGTCGCTCTATTACGTGATCAGCGGCTCGCTGTCCGTGGTCAGCGAAGAGCCGGACGGCCGGGAGCTGATCCTGGGTTACGTGAACGCCGGCGAGTTCATCGGTGAAATGGGCCTGTTCTTCGCCGCCGACGCCCGCGCGGTGGTGGTGCGCACGCGCAGCGCCTGCGAACTGGCCGAAATCAACTACGACCGCCTGCACCAGCTCTTTGCCGGCCCGCTGGCGGCCGAATGCCCGCGCATCCTGTACGCGATCGGCCTGCAGCTTTCCAAGCGCCTGCTCGACACCAGCCGCAAGGCCAGCCGCCTGGCCTTCCTGGACGTGAGCGGGCGCATCGTGCGCACGCTGCACGACCTGTGCCAGGAGCCGGACGCGCTGTCGCACCCGCAGGGCATCCAGATCCGGGTCTCCCGCCAGGAGCTGGCCCGCATCGTCGGCTGCAGCCGTGAGATGGCCGGGCGTGTGCTCAAGCAGCTGCAGGAACAGGGCATCCTGCACGCCCGCGGCAAGACCGTCGTGGTCTACGGCACCCGCTGATCGATGGCTCGCCAGGTCGCCGGCACCGACACCCTGCTGGTGCGGCCGGCCGCCGCCCAGGACGCCGCGGGCGTGGCCACGCTGCTCGGCGTGCTGGGCTACCCCTGCGACCGCGATGAAGCGGCCACCCGGCTGCGGGCCGTGGCCGAAGAGCCGGGCCAACAGGTGCTGGTGGCCGACCGCCACGGCTGCCTGGTGGGGCTGCTGGCGCTGGACATCCGCTACTACCTGCCGCTGGGTGGCCCGACCTGCCGGATCACGGCGCTGGCGGTGTCTGCCGGCGAACAGCGCCAGGGCGTGGGCCGGATGCTGCTGCGCGAAGCTGAACAACGCGCCCGCCAGGCCGGCGCCGCCCGCATCGAACTGACCTCGGGCGCCCAGCGCGCCGAAGCCCACGACTTCTACCGCGCCTGCGGCTACGAAGACGGGGCCCTGCGCTTCCTGAAGCGACTCGGCGCCTGAATATTCGGGGCTTGCCCCCTGGGGCAAGAACAGCCTGTGTTGGGACTTCGTCGCGGCGCCGCCGCGCACGCTACGTCCTCGCCGCCCGGCCGGTCGCAAGCGTCATCCATGACCAGCTCACGGCCGGCCGTTACGGACATCCATGTCCTCCACTTCGTCGAGGACATAGCGTGCACGTCGTCGCTCCGATTCCCGCACGGGCCGTGGGTTACCCGCTCGCCCCTTCGTGGCGAAGTGCCAGTCGCGACATGATTGCGCCGCTCGGCGGCGGGCTTGTATCCAGCGGCCCGTGCGGAAATCGGGGCGGCAGCGTGCAGTGGGGGAAATCGTCGGAGCGGAGGCAGGATGCCGAAGCGCGCCCGAGTCGATGGGCAGGACGCCGTATCGACCGAGGGTCCGGCGATTCCCCCGCTGCGCGCTGACGCTGCGACGAAGCCCCAACAAAGGCTGTTCTTGCCCGACGGGCAAGCCCGCTTGTCCGCGAGAGTCAGAGCAGGGTTTCGAAGGCGCCGCGCAGGCGCTTGTCGACGCGGGCGAGGTTGCGCCGGTCGGGTTGTACCAGGACCGGGCGCGCGGTTTCGCACAGCAGCGGCAGGTCGATGGCGCTGTCGGAGTACACGGCCGCGAAAGGCGGGTGGATGCCGGCGCGCTCAAGCGCCACCAGCTTGCGCGGGCCCACGGTGTGTTCGGCGCCGATGTAGCCGCCGAGGGCCGGACGCACGCTCGAGCCGACCACCGGCACGTCCGGCTGGCCCAGCGCCCTCCACAGCGAGCGCGCCAGCCCCGCCTCGGCGCCGGTGACGATCACCACCTCGTCGCCCGCGGCCAGGTGCGCGTGCAGCCGGGCTACGGCCGGTGCGATCAGCAATTGCTCGCGGCGGGCCGCGCACAGCCGCAGGAAATCCTCCCGCGCCTCCGCCAGCGCCTCGTCGGTGCGTCCCACCGTCGCCAGCCAGGTGTAGAAACTCGCCGGCATCCAGGCCACGCGCCACCAGCCGAAAGCCGGCTTGAGCACCGGGAAACTCGCGCCCGCCAGCAGCCGCCGCAGCGGGTGGCTGGCCAGCAGGTCGCGCAGCCAGGCCGCCGCGCAGTCGCCGCGCACCAGCGTGCCGTCGAAATCGAACAGGACGGTGGCGGCGCGCGAAGCCATCCTTCAGCCGAACAGCCGAGCCAGTTCGGCGCCCGGTTCATCGGCGCGCATGAAGCTCTCGCCGACCAGGAAGGCGTTGACGCCGTTCGTGCGCATGCGCGCCACGTCCTCGCGGGTCGCGATGCCGCTTTCGGTGACCAGCAGGCGGTCGGCCGGGACCGCCGGCTTCAGGTCCAGCGTCGTGTCCAGGGACACCTCGAACGTGCGCAGGCTGCGGTTGTTGATGCCCACCAGCGGCGCGCCCACCTGCAGCGCGCGCTCGAGTTCGTCGATGTCGTGCACTTCCACCAGCACGTCCATGCCCAGCTCCAGCGCCAGGTTCGACAGCCGTCCCAGCGCGGCGTCGTCGAGCGCCGCGACGATCAGCAGGATGCAGTCGGCGCCCAGCACGCGGGCCTCGTGCACCTGGTAGGGATCGATCACGAAATCCTTGCGCAGCACCGGCAGCGAACAGGCCGCGCGGGCCTGCTGCAGGTAGGCGTCGGCGCCCTGGAAGAAATCGACGTCGGTCAGCACCGACAGGCAGGCGGCGCCGCCGCGTTCGTAGCTGGCGGCGATGTCGGCGGGGCGGAAGTCCGGGCGGATGACGCCCTTGCTGGGGCTGGCCTTCTTCACTTCGGCGATGACCGCCGGCAGGCCGGCGTCGATTTTCGCCTGCAGCGCCGCCGCGAAACCACGCGGAGCCGGCGCGTCGGCCTGGCGGGCGATCAGATCGGCCAGCGGCACCGCCGCCGACCGTTCGGCGACCTCGACGGCCTTGCGGGCCAGGATGGTTTGCAGGATGTCGGACACCGCGCTCACTTCCCGGCCAGGCGGCGGGTGGCCGCGACGAATTCATCGAGCTTGGCGCGGGCCTTGCCACCTTCGAGCGCGGCGCGGGCCTGGCCGATGCCGTCGGCGATGGAAACGGCGCGACCTGCGGCGTACAGCGCGGCGCCGGCGTTGAGCGCGACGATCTCGCGCGGCAGGCCGTCCTTGCCGTCCAGCGCCTCGAGCAGCATCGCGCGCGACTCGTCCGCGTCTTCGACGCGCAGGTTGCGGCTGGCGGCCATCGGGATGCCGAAGTCTTCGGGGTGGATTTCGTACTCCACCACGTCGTTGCCACGCAGTTCGCCGACCATGGTGGCGCCGCCGAGCGAGATTTCGTCCATGCCGTCGCGGCCCCAGACCACCATCGCGCGCTTGGCGCCCAGGCGCTGCAGCACGCGCACCTGGATGCCGACCAGGTCGGGGTGGAACACGCCCATCAGGATGTTCGGCGCGTCGGCCGGATTGGTCAGCGGGCCGAGGATATTGAACAGCGTGCGCACGCCCATTTCCTTGCGCACGGCGGCCACGTTCTTCATCGCCGGGTGGTGGATCGGCGCAAACATGAAGCCCATCCCGGTCTCGGCGATGCAGGCCGAGACCTGGTCGGGCTGCAGTTCGATCACCGCGCCCAGGGCCTCGAGCACGTCGGCGCTGCCGGACTTGGACGAGACGCTGCGGTTGCCGTGCTTGGCCACCTTGGCGCCCGCCGCGGCGACCACGAACATGCTCGCGGTGGAGATGTTGAAGGTGTGGGCGCCGTCGCCGCCGGTGCCGACGATGTCGACGAAATTGTGCGCGTCGGGCACGGTCACCTTGGCCGAGAATTCACGCATCACCCGCGCCGCGCCAGCGATCTCGCCGACGGTTTCCTTCTTCACGCGCAGGCCCGACAGGATCGCGGCGGTGAGCACCGGCGACACCTCGCCGCGCATCACCTGCCGCATCAGGTCGACCATCTCGTCGTGGAAGATTTCGCGGTTCTCGATGATGCGCTGGAGCGCATCCTGCGGCTTGATCGGCATTGCTTTTCCCTGTTTGCGCCTGACTAATCCTGTAGGAGCGCCTTCAGGCGCGATGGCCTTCCAGGAAGTTTCGCAGCATGTCGTGCCCATGCTGCGTGAGTATCGATTCCGGATGGAACTGCACGCCCTCCACCGCCAGCGTCTTGTGGCGCAGGCCCATGATCTCGTCCATCGAACCGTCTTCGTTTTCGGTCCAGGCCGTGATCTCGAGGCAGTCGGGCAGCGAATCCTTCTCCACGACCAGCGAATGGTAGCGCGTGGCCTCGAAGGGATCGGGCAGGCCCGCGAACACGCCGATGCCCTTGTGGCGGATCGGCGAGGTCTTGCCATGCATGATCGTGCGGGCCCGCACCACCTTGCCGCCGAAGGCCTGGCCCAGGCTCTGGTGGCCCAGGCAGACGCCCAGGATGGGCACCTGGCCCGACAGCTTTTCCAGCACTTCCAGCGACACGCCGGCTTCGTTGGGCGTGCACGGCCCCGGCGAGATGACGATGCGCTCGGGCGCCAGCGCGGCGATCTGGGCCACGGTCAGCTCGTCGTTGCGCACGACCTTCACGTCCTGCCCCAGCTCACCCAGGTACTGGACGAGGTTGTAGGTGAAGCTGTCGTAGTTATCGATCATCAGCAGCATTGTCGGCCCATCTATCTGATTTTTAGTGCTTTTTTGCCGCAGGCCCAGGCCGAATCGGCGGCAGCGGCGGCCAGGACCGGCCGCAACGGCGGCCCACAAGAATAGCCGAGGACCCTGCCCCGATGCGGGCCCCGGGGTCCGTGCGTGCGTGGCGCCTTGGTCCCGGCGGCGACGTTGATTGCAAAAGGCAAATCCGAAGGAGCCCGCATGGCACACCTCAGCGCCTATCTCCCCTGGTGCGCGGAGCTTGATGACCGCAGCGCCCTCGTGGGGGAGACCATGCGACGGCCGAAGAACGCGCACTGGTCCGGCTGCACCCGCAGCACGGCTTCGCCCTTCTGGAGATCGCCGATCACGACCAGTTCCAGGAAGTGAGCCAGATCGTCCTGCAACATCATGAACAGTGGGACGGCAACGGTTCTCGCGATCCCTTCGGCATGGTGACGTAGCCGCCCGCCTGGGCCAGGGCAGCAGTCAGCAGTCAGGAGGCAGCGGCGTCCGCCGTTGGCGGGCAGCGGTACAGGACGACTTCGTCGCTGCCCGTTGCTCGGGCAAGGGCCTCGTCGTCGTGACGCAGCACCAGCTGCTCCGGGCCGACCGAGAGGATCTCGCGCTGCTGCCCGACGCCTTGGAAAACGATGCGAAGTTCGCTGCCGCTGCGCTCGTAGCTGCCCGAAGCCAGCACCTGCCATCCGCCCCCGTCATCCATCAGCGCCTCGTGGCGGCCATCGGCCGTGAAGCTGAGCCGGCTTTCGGCACACAGCGCCGGCTCCACCGCCCACTCGCCGACCAGCGAGCCCGCGCCCTCGGCAGGCGCGGCGTCTACGGCCTCCGGGCCGGTCGCGGGCGGCGACGCCGAAACCGCATCGGCCGTGGCGTCCGCGGGCTGCGAACAGGCCAGCAGCAGGAACAGGCAGGGAATCAAACCGGTGCTCAGGCAGGCGGCAGGGCGCATGGTCGGGCCTCCAGGACGTCGTTGTCCCTGTTACGCAGCCAAGGCGCGCGACCCGCCACGACCGGGCCTCAGCCCGGCGCCACTTCCACCCGGTTGCGGCCGTTGCGCTTGGCCCGGTAGAGCGCGTCGTCGGCGGCGGCGAGCAGGCGCTCGGGGGCGCGTGAAAGCTCGCCACCCTGGATGCGCCGCGTGACCACGCCCAGGCTGATGGTCACCGGGATCGCGGCGCGGCCCACGGCGATGGGCCCGGCGTTTTCGATGGCGGCGCGCAGGCGTTCGGCCAGCTGGGTGGCTTCGACGAGGCCGGTGTCGACCGCCAGCACCGCGAACTCCTCGCCGCCGACGCGGGCCAGCAGGTCGCTGGCGCGCACCTGTTCCTCCAGCAGAAGCGCGACCCGGCGCAGCACGGCATCGCCGGCCGGGTGGCCGTGCTGGTCGTTGATGGCCTTGAAGCGGTCGATGTCGAGCGTGATCAGGCTCAGCGGGTGGCCGGTTTCGGCGGCGCGGGTGGCTTCCCGCGCGAGCTGGTCGCCGAAGTGGCGGCGGTTGGCCAGGCCGGTCAGCGCATCGGTCATCGCCAGCACTTCGAGCTGGGCATTGGCTTCGCTCAGGGCCAGGGTGCGTTCGCGCACGCGCTGCTCCAGGCCGGCGGCCATTTGGGTCAGCTCGCGCTCGTGCGTGGTCAGTTCGTCCACCAGGCCGCGCAGGGCAACGGTGAGTTCCCGGGCCTCGCGATAACCGCGCTCACGCGGGAAGGCGGCGTCCGGCTCGCGTGCCTGGATCCGCCGCGCGGCTTCCGACAGTGCGTGCAGGGGCGCACCGATCCAGCGCGCCATCAGGGTGCCCAGCAGCAGGAACAGCACCGTGATGGCGATCGCGGCCAGCCAGATTTCGCGGCTCAGCTCGCGCACCGGCTCGAAGGCCTGGCTGGCTTCCTTGCGGACCAGTACCGTCCAGCCCAGCCCGGCGTAACTTTCGTAGCCCTGGGTCGGCACGTAGCCGGTGAGGTACTGCTTGCCGTCGGGCCAGGTTTCCAGCACCGCGCCACGCGCACCCTCGCCCACCGCGCGGGCGCTGGGCACGGCCGGCACCTGCCCGCGCATGTCCTCGGGACCCATGATGATTTCCCCGGCGTCGTTGAGGAAAAACACTTCCACCGGGTCGTTGGCGGCCATCTGGTCCTCGCGCAGCCCCTCGGCCCAGCGCCAGGACAGGTGCGCCCCGAGCACGCCGGTCACGACGCCGTGCCCGTCATGGATGGGCGCGGCGACGTCCACCAGCCGCAGCGGCTCGCCGCCCGGGCTGGACACCAGCTTCGACAGCAGCACCGCATCGTGCAGGTCGCCGACGAAAGGCTCCTTGCGCGCGCCCTGGAACCAGGGTCGTGAAGAAACGTCCGCGCCTTCAAGCAGGCCGCGGTTGGCGATCTGCACCCGGCCGTCGGCGCCGGCGACGCCGATCCAGACATAGTCCGGATAGTTGAGCTGCATCAGGTCGAACAGGTCGCGCAGCGCCTCTTCGTTGGCCGCGGGGTCGTCGAGCACCGGCATCAGCGCCAGGGCCCGCATGTCGTTCAGGCGTTCATAGAGGCCGCGGTCGAGGCGCCCGGCCAGCGCCTGCGCGCGCGTCTGCAGGCGCAGGCCGATGTCCTCCTGCAGCTTGTCGGTGGCCACGCGTTCGATGCGCCACGACAGCACGGCGACCAGCGCCACCGCCAGCGCGCCGAAGCTCAGCGCCAGCCAGACCCTCAGGCTGGTGGAACGGGGGCGGAGGCGGCGAAGAAGGCCTTCCACCCCGGCGCCTCAGAGCCCGCCCGCTGCCTGGGCCACGGCGCGGAACAGCGCGCGGCCCTTGTTCATCGTCTCTTCCCACTCCTTCTGCGGGTCGGAGTCGTGCACGATGCCGGCGCCGGCCTGCACGTGCAGGCGGCCGTCCTGGATCACCGCGGTGCGGATGGCGATCGCGGTGTCGGCGTCGCCCCACCAGTTGATGTAGCCCACGGCGCCGGAATAGATGTTGCGCTTCACCGGCTCGAGCTCGCGGATCACTTCCAGTGCGCGGATCTTCGGCGCGCCGCTGACGGTGCCGGCCGGGAACGTGGCCTTGATGACGTCGGCGAAGCC
This sequence comes from Arenimonas sp., assembly GCF_041919775.1. GTDB lineage: Bacteria > Pseudomonadota > Gammaproteobacteria > Xanthomonadales > Xanthomonadaceae > Arenimonas. Next base: position 8,824 of record NZ_JAYRTE010000013.1, read on the forward strand.
CAGGCCGTCCTGCAGCTGCCCGCGCACTTCGCTGACGATGTGCATCACGTGCGAATAGCGTTCGATGATGAACTGGTCGGGCACGGTGACGCTGCCCGGGTTGGCGACGCGGCCGACGTCGTTGCGGCCCAGGTCGATCAGCATCAGGTGTTCGGCGCGCTCCTTCGGGTCGGCCAGCAGTTCGGCCTCGAGCGCGGTGTCGGCCTCGGGCGTGTCGCCGCGCGGGCGGGTGCCGGCGATCGGGCGCACGGTTACTTCCCCGCCCTGCAGGCGCACCAGGATCTCGGGCGAGCTGCCCACCACCTGGGTGCCGCCGAGGTCGAGGAAATACATGTAGGGCGAGGGATTGAGCGCACGCAGGGCGCGGTACACGTCCACCGGCCGGGCGCGGAAAGGCACGCTCATGCGCTGGCTGAGAACCACCTGGAAGATGTCGCCGGCGCGGATGTATTCCTTGCAGCGCTCCACCGCCGCGAGGAAACCTTCGCGGGTGAAGCCGGACACGAAGTCCTGCTCCTGCAGCAGCGACGGATCGAGCACGTCCGGGTAGCTGCGGCCGGAGTGGCGCAGGCGGTGCACCAGTTCGTCCAAGCGGCGCACGGCGCGGGCGTAGGCCTGCGGTTCTTCCGGATTGGCGTGCACCACCAGGTAAAGGCGGCCCTTGAGGTTGTCGAAGACCGCAAGCTCCTCGCTGAGCATCAGCAAGGCATCGGGCGTTCCAAGCTGGTCGGGCTTGTCGCCGCCGGCCAGGCGCGATTCGATCCAGCCGATGGTTTCGAAGCCGAAATAACCGACCAGGCCGCCGGTGAAGCCGGGCAGCTCCGGGATGCGCGGCACCTTGAACGAGGCGCGCAGGCGATCGACCTCGGCCAGGGGGTCTTCGAGCGTGCGGGTCTCGGTGACTTCACCGTGTTCGCGCACCTCCAGCTGGTGGCCGCGGAAAGTGTAGGTGCGGCGCGCCGGCAGGCCGATGATCGAATACCGGCCCCAGGTTTCGCCGCCTTCGACGGACTCGAACAGGTAGGTATGCGAGCCGTCGGCCAGCTTCAGGTACACCGACAGCGGGGTGTCGAGGTCGGAAAGCACCTCGCGCACGACCGGGATGCGGTTGTGGCCGGCCTGGGCGAGGGTCTGGAACTGTTCGGCGGAAATCACGCGCGGCGTCCGTTTGAGGCAAGCCCAAGTATATCCACAGACCTTTGTAGGAGCGCCTTCAGGCGCGAAGCCTTTGCCTGCGGCACAGAGAAGATTCGCGCCTGAAGGCGCTCCTACAGGCCAGAGGGCATGCCCCGCAGGTGAAGCACGAACTCCACGCCGCCGCCGCCCGGCAGGTTGCCGGCTTCGGCGTGGCCGCGGTGCAGGTCGGCCACCAGGCGCACGACATAGAGCCCGAACCCCAGGTGGGCGGCACCTTCGGCGCGCTGGTTCTTTTCCCGCAGGCTCACCAGCGAATCGAACAGGCGGCCGCGCATGGCGTCCGGCAGCAGCGGGCCCTGGTTGGCCAGGGTGATGCGCACGCCGTGCTCTTCGCGCGCTGCCGACAGCCGCACCCAGCCCGTCTCCGGCGTGAAGCCGCGCGCGTTGTCCACCAGCTTGTCCAGCGCCTGCACCAGCAGGTCCGGCGCGGCCCGCAGCGGCAGCGGACCGGCGGGCAGCTCGAGCCGCAGTTCCCGGGGTGCCAGCAGCACGCGGTAGGCGTCGGCGCAGTCCTGCAGCAGCGTGCGCAGGTCGAGGTCTTCGGCCTCGGCCGCGTCGATGGCGTGTTCGATGCGGGTGACCTCGCTCATCGTCCGCACCAGGTTGCCCATGCGTTCGACGCCGTCCCGGGCGCGGGCGAGCACGATGCGCGCCTGCGGTTCGAGTGGCTCGTGGTCGAGGTTGTCGAGCGAACTGCGCACGATCGCCAGCGGCGTGTTCAGCTCGTGCGACAGCTTGCCCGACAGCGATCGCAGGTAGTCGGTGTAGGCCGAGACCTGGTCGAGAAGCCGCGCGAAACTGCGCGAGAGGTCGCCGACTTCGTCACGTGCCGTGGTGCGCGGAAAGGGCGTGACCCGGCCTTCGCGGTCGAGCGCGCGCTCGGCGGCGTCGCGCAGGCGGCGGATGCGCTGTCCCAGCCGCGTCGCGAACAGCAGGATCACCCCGCCCGAGGCCAGGAACGCGACCAGGCTCACGCCCAGCAGCCGCGAGAAGGCCTGGTCGGTGAGCAGCAGCACTTCGGAATTCGAACGTTCGACCAGCACCGCGCCGCGGACCTGGCCCGCGACCTCCAGCGGCACCGACGCCGACAGCAGCAGGCGGGCGCCGGCCGGGTCGCGCCGCCAGGCCACGGCCGGGCTGCCGGCGACCGCCCGGGCCACTTCCGCGCGCACCAGCCGGCGGGCCTGGGCCGGCTCGTCGGCGACGGCGGTGACGTCGCGGAAAAGCAGGGCGCGGTAGAGGCCGCGCCGCCAGGGCAGGATGTCTTCCTCGGACGGGTCGGCGCGAACCTCGCCGGCGCGGGCCAGCACCCAGCCTTCGCGATCGGTCACGCGCACGCGCATGCCTTCTGGAGCCAGCGCCTGCAGCACGGGTTCAAGCGCGCCGAGGAATCCGTGCAGCGGCAGTGGCCGGATCCCGCCGTCGCCGTCGAGGGTGCCGGCGACGCGGACCTGGCCGAGTCCGTCCGCATCCTGCACGCGCAGGCCGAGCGCGCGCACGCTGAAGTCCTGCGGCAGGGCCAGTTCAAGCTCGTAACCTCCCTCGCGTTCGCGCCAGGCGCCCTCGACGCGGACGGAGGGCGGCAGGCCATCGTCGCCGGCGACGCGCAGTTCACCGGGGCTCGCATTGGCGAGGCGCAGCGAAAGCACGCCGCCGCGTCCCAGCAGCCGCAGCTCCAGCCGGTCGAAGGCCAGGTCGGCCGGCCAGTGCGCGTCACCGCGCTGGGCGCTGGCGTCGTCGACGGAAATCCACAGGTGCAGCCGCTCGTTGGCGCGACCGGCCAGCACGCGCATCCAGGGCCGGGGCGAACCGAACGCCAGCGCCGAACCGGCGGCGACGCGCCAGTCCGCCACGTCGCCGTCGAGCCGCGGCGCGAAGTCCAGCAGATGCACGAAGCCGCTATCACCGGCGGCGGGCAGCCCGCCCGGACGCACCGCGACGCTGCGGGCCAGGGCATCGGCCGAGGCCAGCAGCGCCTGCTCCTGGCCCTGGCGCAGCAGGGTTTCCATCTCCCGCACGAACTGCCAGCCGGCCCAGGGCAGCGCCAGGATCGACAGCGCCACCAGCAGCAGTTTCGAGCGCAGGCCCATGCCGCCTCAGGCGCGCCAGCGGTAACCGGCGCCGTGCACGGTGTCGATGTCGTCGAAGGCGGGGTCGAGCGCCTGGAACTTCCGGCGGATGCGCTTGATGTGCGAAGTGATCGTGGCGTCGTCGACGACCACCTGCGCTTCCCGCATCAGCTGCTCGCGGGTTTTCACGTGTCCCGGGTAGCGCACCATCGCATGCACCATCCAGAACTCGGTGACGGTCAGCGCGACGTCCTGGTCGTTCCAGGTGACGCGCATGCGTTCGAGTTCCAGCGTCAGCCCGCGCAGCCGGAACACCTGCTCCTTCACCCGCGGCGCCGCCAGCGAGTCCATCCGGCGGAACAGCGCGTGGATGCGCGCGGTCAGCTGCGGCAGGCTGGTGCCCTTGCTCAGGTAGTCGTCGGCGCCCAGGCGCAGGCCGGAGATCACGTCGAAGTCCGAGTCGCGCGCGGTCAGGAACAGGATCGGCAGCGTCGCCGACTTCGCGCGCAGTTCGCGGCACAGGTCGAAGCCGCCTTCGGGTTCGTCGCCCAGGCCGACGTCGATGATCACCAGGTCCGGCAGCTTCGTCGCGAAGGCGGCCTGCGCCTCGGCGCGGCTGGCGAAAGGCAGCACGCCGTAGCCGTGGCGACGCAGTGCGTCGGCGTAGTTGTCGCGGATGGCGGGTTCGTCTTCGACGATGGCAACGGTGCGTGACATGGGGCCAGCCTAGGCCACGGGCCCGGGGCCGGCAACGTGTTGCCCGCGAATCGCCACAACTCGTCAGCGCCCTGCCCTTGCTTGCCCCTATGCGGGCCGGTGGCCGCGCTGTGATGCAGCTGTCCCCACGGAGAGCCGCCATGACCGAGCGCGAAACCCGCAAACCCCGTCTCTACCTCTCGCTGCGCGCCGCAGGCTGGAGCCGCCGCTGGCTGGCCGGCCTGCTGCTGTCCCTGCTGCCGCTGCTTGCAGTGGCCGGGGAGGACCCGGAAGGCCTGCTGTTCGAGGAAAACGGCCAGTGGGTGGCTACCCTGGCCATGGACACCAGCGTGCACATGCGGGTGCACGGACTGATGGCCGAAGTGTCGGTGCGCCAGACCTACCGCAACGACTCCAGCCAGTGGCGCGAAGGCCGCTACCTGCTGCCGCTGCCGGAAAACGCGGCTGTCGGCGCGCTGACGCTGCGCATCGGGGACCGCCTGGTCGAGGGCGAAATCCGTGAGAAGGAGGATGCGAAGGCCGCCTACGAGGCTGCGGCCGCCGCCGGCCAGCGCGCCAGCCTGGTCTCGCAGAACCGTCCGAACCTGTTCCAGACCGCGGTGGCGAATATCGGCCCCGGTGAGGAAATCGAGATCGAGGTGCGCTACTGGCAGCCGGTGGCCTACCGCGATGGCGTGTTTTCCCTGGGCCTGCCGCTGACGCTGACGCCGCGCTACCTGCCGGCGCCGTCGCCCGAGGCGTCCTTCGCGATGCATTCGATGGCGGCCAGCGCGCCCGATACACTGCCCGCCGCCGCGACCGCCGTCGATCGCGGCATTGCCGCCGGCCCGACCGTGGCCCTGATCGCCGACATCGATGCCGGCCTGCCGCTGCAGCGCGTCGAAAGCCCGACCCATGCCGTCAGCGTGTTCGGGCACGAGGGCCGGCACCGCGTGGAGCTGGCCGAACTGGTCGAGCCCAGCGACCGCGACTTCGCGCTCGAATGGGAGCCCGTGCCCAGCAAGGCGCCGCGCAGCGCCGTGTTTCTGGACCGCGTGGCCGGCGAGGACTACGCGCTGCTGATGCTGGTGCCGCCGACCCTGCCGGTGGCGCCGCTGCCGCGCGAACTGATCCTGGTGATCGACAACTCCGGCTCGATGTCGGGCGCGTCCATGGCCCAGGCGATCGAAGCCGCGGACCGCGCGCTGGCGCGGCTGCGCCCCGGTGACCGCTTCAACGTGATCCGCTTCGACGATGATTTCGAGCTGCTGTTCGCCGATGCGGTGCCGGCCGAACCCGGCAACGTGGCCCGCGCCCGCGCCTTCGTGCGCGCGCTGCGCGCCGAGGGCGGCACCGAGATGCTGCCTGCGCTGGTCGCCGCCTTCGCCGACCACGCGCCCGAGGGTTACCTGCGCCAGGTGGTGCTGGCCACGGACGCTGCGATCGGCAACGAGGACCAGCTGCTGCGCTTCATCGAATCGGGACGGGGCAAGAGCCGGCTGTTCCCGGTCGGCATCGGCAGCGCGCCCAACGGCCACTTCCTGCGCAAGGCCGCAGAACTGGGGCGCGGCACCAGCGTGGCCGTGCGCGACGTCAACGAGGTCGCGGAAAAGATGGACGGCCTGCTGGCGAAGCTCGACCGCCCGGCGATGCGCGACATCCAGGTCGACTGGCCCGGCGTCGCGGAGGCCTATCCCGCGCGCATTCCCGACCTTTACCAGGGCGAGGCCGTGCAGGTGGTCGCGCGCCTGGACCGGATCGACGGCATCGCGACCGTGCGCGGCCTGTCGCCGCAGCCCTGGTCGCGCCGCCTGTCGCTGGGTAGCGAAAAGTCGCTGCCGGCGCCGGGCGTGGCGCGACTCTGGGGCCGGGCCCGCATCGATGCGCTGGAAGACGAACTGCGCCGCGGTGGCGACATTGAAAGCCTGCGCCCCGCCATCGTCGATGTCGCGCTTCGCCACGGCCTGGTCAGCAGCTACACCAGCCTGGTCGCCATTGATAAAACCCCGGCGCGCCCGGCCGGGGAAAGCCTCGGCAGCACCCAGCTCGCGAACGCCACCCCTGCCGGCAGCCTCGCCTTCGCCCAGGGCAGCACGGGCTGGCAACGCGACCTCATCCTCGCCGCGGTTCTGCTGCTCGGCAGCCTGCTGATGCTCCGGGCGAGGCAGATTTCCCCTGTAGGAGCGCCTTAAGGCGCGAAGCCCTTCTTCGCTGAAAGCGAAGCAAAAGATTCGCGCCTGAAGGCGCTCCTACACCCACGCAAGGAGACACCGACATGGTCCTGATCGTTGAAAACCGCAGTCGCTTTCCTGCCCCGGCGCCCGAGCCGGGCCGGCGTTCGACCGAAACGGCGCTGGCGCACATGCACTGGTTCTTCGTGCCGGCCGACGCCAGCCCGCTGCTGCGGCGGCGCCCGTTTCCCCTGCCTTCCCCCAAGGCCGCGCAGGAGGCGCGGTGAACTTCGCGACCACATCACGGATGCACCCTCGGGACACGGAAGTCCCACCATCGCGGCGGCCTGCACCCCGGCCGCGCGGCCTTCGCGGCAGCGCCGCGCCGGCCCGCCGCTGGCTGGCCCGGGCCCTGCTGGTGGCGGCCCTCGCGCTGGGCCTGCAGGCGGCCTGGCTTCCCGCCAAGGCGGCGCTGGCGCAGGGCCTGCTGGAAACGACCTGGCGGCAGTCGCTGGCCGACGGCGGCACGCATCGCCCCTGGCCCTGGGCCGACACCCATGCGGTGGCGAAGCTGGCGGCGCCGCGCCTGGGCATTTCGCAGATCGTGCTGGCCGGAGACAGTGGCCGCAGCCTGGCTTTTGGGCCGGGCTGGGCCGAGTCGAGCGCGACGCCCGGCGCAGCAGGCACCGTGGTCATCAGCGGCCATCGCGACACCCATTTCCGCTGGCTGCAGGACCTGCGCCAGGGCGACGTGCTGGAACTGCAGGGCCGCGCAGGCCCTCGTCTTTATGAAGTCATCGGGACCCGCGTGGCCGATTCCAGGAAGGAGCGCATCGCCGCGAGCAAGCTCGACCAGCTGCTGCTGGTCACCTGCTGGCCCTTCGACGCCACCGCGCCGCGCGGACCGCTGCGCTACCTGGTTACGCTGCGGCCACTTCCGCGCGCATCTTCGCGATGACCTCGCGGTAATCGGGCGCGTTGAAGATGGCCGAGCCGGCGACGAAAGTGTCGGCGCCGGCGGCGGCGATCGCGCGGATGTTGTCGGCTTTCACGCCGCCGTCGATTTCCAGGCGGATCGGCTTGCCGAGCTTGTCGATGCGCTCGCGCACGCGCTTGAGCTTGTCGAGCGCCGAGGGGATGAAGGCCTGGCCGCCGAAGCCCGGGTTCACCGACATCAGCAGCACCAGGTCCAGCTCGGGCAGCACGTAGTCCAGCACCTCGACCGGCGTCGCCGGGTTCAGCACCAGCCCGGCCTGGCAGCCCTGCGCCTTGATCAGCTGCACGGTGCGGTGCACGTGTTCGCTGGCCTCGGGATGGAAGCTGATGACGCTGGCGCCCGCGGCGGCGAAGTCCGGGATGATGCGATCCACCGGCTTGACCATCAGGTGCACGTCGATCGGCGCGGTGACGCCGTGCTTGCGCAGCGCCTCGCAGACCAGCGGGCCGATGGTGAGGTTGGGCACGTAATGGTTGTCCATCACGTCGAAGTGCACCCAGTCGGCGCCGGCGGCGATCACCGCGTCCACTTCCTCGCCCAGCTTGGCGAAGTTGGCCGACAGGATGGACGGGGCGATGATGCAGTCGGACATGGCGGCCTCAGTGCTTGTTGCGCAGCTTCTTGATGCGGTCGTAGGCGTGGTTGATCTCGCGCGCCTTTTCCTCGGCCTGCTTGCGCAGGTCTTCGGCGATGCCGCCCAGGCGGTCGGGGTGGTACTGGGTGATCAGCCGGCGATAGGCGCGGTCGATCTCGGCTTCGCTCGCTTCGGGCGTCAGGCCGAGCACGGCGTAGGGGTCGTACTTCTTCGCGCGGAACCAGTCGGCGTCGAAGGCATGGCCCAGGGCCAGGCCCAGCACCGCGCCGGCCGGGTGGCGCAGCAGCAGCCAGCCGGCGATGAAGCCGAACAGCTTCCCGTACCACCTCATCGCTGGCCCCCGCCGACGAAACCGGGCTGGGCCGCATACCAGGCGGCCAGCGCCTCGATGTCGGCGGGCTGCAGGGCATTGGCCAGGCTGGTCATCGGCTCGTGGCGGCGTTCGCCGCTGCGGTAGGCGGCCAGCGAACGGGCCAGGTAGATCCGGTCCTGCCCGCCCAGGTGCGGCGTGCCGGCGATCCGGCTGGTGCCGTCGTCACCGTGGCAGGAGGCGCACAGGCCCAGTTTGGCGGGGCGTTCGGGCAGGCCGCCGGACGCGGCGTTTGCCGGCGCCGGCGCGGCGGTCCGGCCGTCGGCGCAGGCCACCAGCGGGGCCAGCGCCAGGCCCAGGATGAGGGATGGTCGGAGCATGCGCGGATTCTAGCAGCCGGTCCGGCAGCCCGGCGCGCACCGGGGCCGCCAGAGTCGTACAATGGCCGGCCCGGTCCCGTTCACGAGACGCCCGTGCCGACCACCCTGCATACCGCCGAGCTTCCCGGCCTGCCCCTGCTCCATCGCGGCAAGGTCCGCGACGTGTTCGAACTGCCGGGCAAGCGCCTGCTGATGGTCGCCAGCGACCGCCTTTCGGCCTTCGACGTGGTGCTGCCCGACCCGATTCCGGGCAAGGGCGAGATGCTGTGCCAGATCAGCAACTTCTGGTTCGACAAGACCGCCCACCTGGTGCCCAACCACCTCACCCACGAACCGGTGTCCTCGGTGCTGCCCGAAGGCAGCGACCTGGCGCTGTACGAGCGGCGCTCGGTGGTCACCAAGAAGCTGCGGCCGGTGCCGGTGGAGGCGATCGTGCGCGGTTACCTGATCGGCAGCGGCTGGAAGGACTACCAGCGCACCGGCGCGGTGTGCGAAATCCGCCTGCCCGACGGCCTGCGCCAGGCCGAACGCCTGCCGCAGCCGATCTTCACGCCCTCGAGCAAGGCCGCCGTGGGCGAACACGACGAGAACATCAGCTTCGACACCATGGTCGCCCAGGTCGGTGCCGACCTGGCCGAACAGATCCGCGCGGCGACGCTGCAGATCTACAAGTTCGCGGCCCGGTATGCGCGCGAGCGCGGCATCATCATCGCCGACACCAAGCTCGAGTTCGGGCTGGACGACAACGGCGTGCTGCACGTGATGGACGAAATGCTGACGCCCGACAGTTCCCGGTTCTGGCCTGCCGACCAGTACGAGGTGGGCACCAGCCCGCCCAGCTACGACAAGCAGTTCGTGCGCGATTACCTGGAAACGCTGGACTGGGACAAGACCGCGCCCGGCCCGCGCCTGCCTCCCGAAGTGATCGAAGGCACCCGGGCCAAGTACGCCGAGGCCCTGGAGCGCCTGGCCGACCTGCGGATCGACTGAGTCAGGCGGCCGGGACGACCAGCGACCCCAGGCCCAGCAGGCCCAGGACCACGCCGATGGCGATGCCGACGACCACCAGCAGCACCATCGCCAGCAGCGCCGCCAGCAGGGCGCGGCCGTAACCCATCCGGGAGCCGTCCGGGCGCCGGACGGCGAGGTCCAGGCCCAGCGCAAGCAGCAGCCAGGCGGCGGTGAGCACGATGCCCGTGCCCAGCACGGCCCTTGCCAGGGTCGGCACGGCGGCGACTTCGGCCGTGCGGACCTGCTGCATCGTCTCGGGCCCGAGGCCCAACGCCGCGCCCGTGGCCCATTGCACGAACAGCATCAGCACCGACGTGACGGCGAGCACGGCGACCAGCCGCCAGTAGCCGGCGCGCAGGTTCGCGGCCAGCTGCACCGACAGCTTGAGCACCAGCGCGGCAAGAAGCAGGAAAACCGCCCAGGAAAGCGCGGTGGCGAAAACGACGGTGGCGAGGCTGGACGCTTGCATCGGGTCATACTAACGGTTTCCGGATCCGGTCCCGACCATGCCCGTTCGCGACATCCTGCTGGCCCTGCTGGTCTGTGTTGCCTGGGCCGGCAATTTCCTGGGCTCGGCGACGGCCCTGCAGGAACTGCCGCCGCTGCTGTTCACTGCCCTGCGGCTGGCGCTGCTGGTGCTGCTGCTGGCGCCGTTCCTGCGGCGACCGGGTCCCGGGCAATGGCCGCGCCTGCTGGCGATCACGCTGTGCACGGGGGTACTGCACTTCGGCCTGAGCTTCTGGGCGCTGAAGCTGGCCGGCGACCTGAGCTCCCCCTCGATCGTGATGCAGAGCTACATCCCGTTTTCGGTGCTGCTGGCCTGGGCCTTCCTCGGCGAGCGCTTCGCGTGGCGCACCGGTGCGGCGATTGGCCTGAGTTTCGGGGGCGTGCTGGTCCTCGGCTTCGACCCGCTGGTGCTGGACAACCCGCTGTCGCTGGGCCTGATGCTGGCCTCGGGGTTTTTCCTGGCGGTCAGCACGGTGCTGATGCGCGGCCTGGGCGGCGTCACGCGCTACGGCCTGCAGGCCTGGATCGCACTGGTCGGCGTGTTGCCGCTACTGGGCCTGAGCCTGTGGCTGGAGCCTGGCGCCATCCGCCAGCTGGGTGGCGTGTCGGGCAGCGCCTGGGCCGGCGTGGCCTACGCGGCCATCGTCGCCTCGGTCATCGGCCACGGCATCTACTACAGCCTCGTGCAGCGCCACGCCGTCGCGAAGGTGATGCCCTGGCTGCTGCTCACGCCGGTGTTCGCCACCGGCCTGGGCATCGCCTTCTGGGGCGACCGGCCCGGGCCGAAGCTGCTGGTCGGTGGCGCCATGACCCTGGCCGGGATCCTGCTGATCGCGCTGCGATCGCAGGCCAAGGCGCGGGCGGCGCCGGTGGCCGAGGAGCTCTAGCGTAGAGAGGGGACAGGTACGTTTTGGTGAAGCCAAAACGTACCTGTCCCCATTAGCCAGAAACGTACCTGTCCCCAATTCCCTACAGGCGCGGGGTCCAGGTGTCCTTTTCGCCGGGCCGCAGCAGCAGGCGGCACAGGGCGGGCAGGAAGACGATGGCGGCGATCATGTTCACGATGAACATGAAGGTCAGCATGATGCCCATGTCGGCCTGGAACTTGAGCTCGGAGAAGATCCACATCGCCACGCCCACCGCCAGCGTCAGCGCGGTGTAGAAGATAGCGATGCCGGTGGTCTTGAGCGCGATGAAGTAGCTTTCCGACAGGGTGCGGCCCGGCGTCTGCATGGCCTCGCGCATGCGCGCGAAGATATAGATGCCGTAGTCCACGCCGATGCCGACGCCCAGGGCGACCACGGCCAGCGTGTTCACCTTCATGCCGATGTCCAGTTCCACCATCACCGAGTGGCCCAGTTCGGTCACCAGCACCAGCGGCAGCAGGATGCACAGCGCCGACAGCGGGCTGCGGAAGCTGATCAGGCACATCACGAACACCGCCGCGTACAGCAGGTACAGGATGGTGTGCTCGGAAGCACGCACGGTGTCGTTGGTGGCGGCCATCACGCCGACGTTGCCGGTGGCCAGGCGCAGGTTGACCTGGTCGGAGGTGAAGCCCGGCTCGTTCGCGGCCTGTTCCGCCAGGCGCACGCGCAGGTTGCCCTCGGCGTAGGCGCCGTTCTCCTCGCGGAACTGCTTCACCGCCGCGACCACGCGGTCGATGGTGGTGGCGCGGTGGTCGGAGGTGAAGATGGTGATCGGGATCGCGCTGCAGTCGCTGTTGAGCAGGCCCGAGTCGGTTTCGAAGCTCTGGGTGGCCTGGCGCAGGGTGTCCGGGTCGCGCGGCAGCACGCGCCAGGCGCCCAGGCCGTCGTTCCAGCCGGCGTTGACGATCTTGGCGGCGGCCGGCAGCGTGATCACCTGCTCGACGCCTTCGACGTTCTGCATGTGCCAGGCGAAGCGGTCGATGGTTTCCATCGCCGCATACGACGTGGTGCAGGCCGAGGGGCCGGCTTCGGCGATGACGTTGAGGATGTCCACGCCCAGCGCGAAGCGGTCGGCGATCAGCACGGCGTCCTGGTTGTAGCGGGCGTCGGCGTGCAGCTCGGCCACGCCCTGCTGGGCGTCGCCGATCATCACCTTGTTGCCGTGCTGCCAGGCGAAGAACCAGCCCAGCACGCCGACGGCCACGACCAGCCAGGCCACCTTCGGCCGGCTCAGGCGCGACAGGGCGGCCCAGATGCGGTCGAAGCGGGTCAGCTGGCGCAGGCGGAACTCGCGCTTGCGGTCGAGGTTGCGCAGCTTCGTGTAGCTCAGCAGCACCGGCAGCAGCACCAGGTCGGTGAGGATGGTCAGGGCGACGCCGACGGTGGCGGTGATCGCCAGCTCGCGCACCATGTCGATCGGGATCACCATGATCGCGCCGAAGCCGATGCAGCCGGCCAGCAGGGCCACGGTGCCCGGGATCAGCAGCATGCGGAAGGACAGGCGCGCGGCTTCCAGCGGCTCGACTGCGTTCTTGGCGCTTGCGCGAAGCTCGTCGACGGTGCCCTCTTCCAGCCCGCCGAAGAAAATCTCGCCGCGGAAGCGGTTGATCATCTGCTCGCCGTGGCTGACCGCGATCGCGAAGATCAGGAAGGGCGTCAGCATGTTCATCGGGTCGATGCCGAAGCCCATCAGCTGCAGCGCGCCCAGCATCCAGACCACCGACACCAGCGCGGCGGCGACGGTGAGCGAGGCCAGCTTCACCGAGGTCGAGTACAGGAACAGCAGCAGCCAGGTGAAGCCGATCGTCAGCGCGAAGAACTTGATGACCGAGCGCGCGCCGTCGCTGATGTCGCCGACCATCTTGGCGAAGCCGATGATGTGCACGCTGTGGTTGTCGTCTTCGTACTTCTGGCGGATCGCCTCGAACTGGTCGGCGACCTCCTGGTAGTCGAGCTTGTTGACGTCGCTTTCCGGGATCAGGTCGGCCCAGATCATCGCGCCGGAGAAATCCTTGGCGACCAGGCGGCCGACGATGTTGGCCTTGATGATGTTGCTGCGGATCTGCTCGAAGTCCTCGGGCAGCGCCTCGAAGCCTTCGACGTTGGGCGTGAAGGTCTGCGGGATGACGTTGCCGCCCGACAGGCCGTCCTCGACGACTTCGATGAAGCGCACGTTCGGCGTGAACAGCGAGCGGGCGCGTGCGTCGTCGGTCGCCGCCAGGTTGATGACGTCGCTGGTGACGTTTTCCAGCGTCGACATGAACTGCTGGTCCAGCATGTCGCCGTCCTTCGCGATCACGGCCACGAGCACGCGGTTGGCGCCGCCGAACTCGGCCTCGTAATCCTGGAAGGTCTGCATGTACTCGTGCTGCAGCGGCACTTGCTTCTTGAAGCCGGCATCGACCTCGAGCTGGCTGGCGAAATACGCCATCGCCAGCGTGATCAGGGCGAACAGGACCAGGATGACCGGCCGGTTCGCGAAGACGATCTTCTCGGCGATCCGGGCGAACGGGCCGGGCTGGCTGTTGGGCAGGCTCATGGGAACTCCCTTACTGCGGGCGGAACAAGCCGGCGCCCTTGTCGCCGACCACGATGAAGCCGGCATCGCCGGCCGGCAGGACCCCGGTCAGGTTCGGCGTTTCGCCGTTCGCCATCTCGAAGCGGGTTTCGGTGAACGGTGAATCCGCGTCCGGGCGCGTCAGGACGACGCCGTTGGCACCGACCAGGATCGCGCCGCCGTTGGCCAGCGCGTGGCCGCCCATCAGCGAGGTGTTCACGCCGGTGTCGACATTGGTCCAGGTGCGACCCAGGTCGCGGGATTCGAGCACGTTGCCGCGCAGGCCGTGCACCAGCAGATGGCCGCCGCCGAAGGACAGCACGCCGAACATCGAACCCTCGTAGGGCAGGCGGTCACGTTCCCAGCTTTGGCCGCCGTCGGTCGAACGGAAGAAGGCGCCGCGTTCGCCGGCGATGACCAGGTGGCCTTCGTCGGTGCGCGCCATGGCGTACAGGTGCGGGTCGGCCTCGGCCTCGAGCTCGAGGTCGGAGGCGTCGAAGGTCCAGTCGTCGGCAGCGGGGGCCTCGGCAGCCGGTTCGTCGGCGACGGGCTCCTGCGCCACCGGTTCCGCCGGCGCGGGTTCGGGCTCGTCGTAGTTGATGATGCCGCGCGGCGTCCAGGTGACGCCGCCGTCGGCGGTTTCCAGGAACATCGCGTAGGCACCGACGGCGAAGCCGTTCATGCCGTCGACCATCAGGATGTCCATCACCGGCACGCCGTCGAGCGGGTCGGCGTAGTCGGGGGTCCAGACCTGCATGCGCCGGCGGGTCCAGGTCTGGCCGCCATCGGTGGAATGCACGATGACGCCGTCATGGCCGCCGGCCCAAAGCACGCCGTCGGCACTGGTGATCGAAGTGAGGGTGGAGCGCGTGGGCACCGGGGCCTGCTTCCATTCCCTGCCGTCTTCGGAGATCAGTACGTGGCCACGCTCGCCGACGACGAAATAACCGGCCGCGGTCTGCACCACGTCGAGCAGCAGCGACTGGCTGGCGCGCGGCATCATCTCGGCATCGAGCGCCGCCGGATCCACGCTGGCCGCGCTGCCTTGCGCGCCGTCGGAGGCGGTGGCCTCCACGGGTTCGGCGCTGCCGGGCATCACTTCTTCGGGCATCTCGTCGGCCGCGGGTGCTTCGGCATCCTGGGACTGTGCCGCCAGCGGCAGCAGCATCGCCAGCAGCAGGGCACCCGCAAGGCGCGTGCGGTTGAATGGCTTGCTCGACATCATCTCCCCCTTCCGGCTTCCCCGCGTCGCGCGGGCCCCTCAACGCAGCCGCGCCCTTTCGGGCGCGGCTGGTCTTTCTTCAAGCGTGGATCAACGAACGCCCGCGGTACGCAGGTTTTGCGGCGAGTAGTTCGCCGGCGTGCTCTGGTAACCGAAGTCGCGCACCTTGTCCTCGTTGTCGAGCAGCATCGTGATGTAGCGGCCGGACTTGAGGTCGTGGTGGGTTTCGAGGGTGGACCAGAAGGTCGGGACCTCGTAGTAGTTCACCGACGGAGCATCGGAATAACGCCACAGGTTGCCCTGGCCGTCGTAGTGGTCGATCAGCATGATCTGCCAGCTGTCCTCGTCCACGTAGAAGGTGCGGCGGCTGTTGATGTGGCGCATGCCTTCCTTGAGCTTGGCCTCGACCACCCACACGCGATGCAGTTCGTAACGCATGTGGTCGGGGTTGAGGTGGCCCGGGCGGATCAGGTCGGCAACCTTGGTCTTGTCGCTGTGCGCCTTGTAGGCGTTGTACGGGACCAGCATTTCCTTCTTGCCCACCAGCTCCCAGTTGAAGCGGTCCATGGCGCCGTTGAACATGTCGGTCATGTCATTGGTGCGCAGGCCGTCCGAGGCGGTGCCCGGGTTGTCGTAGGCCACGTTCGGGGCGCGGCGCACGCGGCGCTGGCCCGGGTTGTAGACCCACGCCTGGCGCGGCGCGGCGGCCGCGTTCAGGGTTTCGTGCACCAGCAGCACCTGGCCGGCCAGGCGCGCCGGGCCGAGCACTTCCTGCTTGAAGTACAGCAGGATGTTGTTGATGTTCTCGGAGGTGTTGCCCGGCTTGTAGTACAGGCCCAGCAGCTCCTCGCGGACCTTGGTCAGCGTGAAGTTGCCGTTGGCAGTGGGCGCGGCCTGGTTCGAGTAGCTGAGCACCGACAGGCCCTTGTACTTGAGCTTGTGGTTCCAGATGACCTCGTAGGCGTTCTGCGGGATCGGGAACGGGATGCCCTCGGCGCAGTTCTGCACGCCTTCGCCGTTGGAAACCAGCTTGCACTGGGTGGCGTTGCGCTTGGTGAACTCGTAGGTGCGCTGCGGGAACGAGGCGCTGCGGCGGGTCGGGTACACGTCCATGCGGAAGGTCGGGTACTTGGCGAACATCGCCTTCTGGCCCGGGCTCAGCACGTTGGCGTACTGCGCCTGGTTGGCGCGGGTGACCGAGTACAGCGGCTTGTCGGCCGCGTACGGGTCGATGTGGAAGGTGCCGACGCGGAAGCCCGCGGGCGGGCGGGTGATGCCGCCGTCCCAGGCCGGGATGGTGCCGGCGGCGTTGCCGGCCTTCTCGGCGCCAACCGGGGTCAGTTCACGACCCAGCTTGGCTGCTTCTTCGGCGCTGACCGCGGCCTGCACCATTCCGGTGCCAGCGGCAAGGACGGCGCCTGCCGCGAGGGCAAGTGCGTGTTTCCTGTTCATCTTCATCCGTATGCCTCCTGGGCTCAGAACGAGTACTTGACGGTGAACGCCGCGAAGTCGCGGTCGTGGATCTGGTTATATTGCTCCGCCCCGCTGAACGAGGTGTAGCTCAGGTCGAACACCCACTGCTGCAGGTAGTTCGCCTCCAGGCCCAGGGTGAGGGACTTGCGACCTTCCATGAAGTTCCCGCCCGGTCCCGGGGTCGTTCCGCTTACGTCATGGTTGAAGGCGACACGTGGCGACAGCGTGAGCGCCGAACCGAAGGCGCCGTTGTAGTCGGCGCGCGCCGCGAGGCGGTAGCCCCAGGAGAACGCGGTCGGGAAGCCGCCGCCCAGGGTCTGCGGGTTGCGCATGCAGCCGAAGGCCAGCGCACCCGCACCGGGGAAGCCAGCCGCCAGCGAGTCGCCCACGTCGCAGCCGCCGCCGGTGTCGGTGCCTTCACCTTCGTAACGCAGTTCGGAATGGCTGGGCAGGTCCCAGACCTCGGTGCCGCCCAGCTCGGCGACCACCGCCAGCTGGTTCGCGCCGAGCACGTCGGCGAACAGCTTGGTGAAGGTCATCTGCACCTGGCTGACTTCGTGTTCACGCCAGCCGCGCACTTCCTGGCCCAGCGCGTAGCTGCCGAGCTGGCTGTTGAACTGCAGCGCCGGCACCGGGATGAACGGATTGAGCGGGGTCAGCGCCGCGAACAGCAGCTCGACGTCGTCGACCTGCAGCGGCATGTTCGGGCGGTGGCTGACCTCACCTTGCCAGGCGACGCCGCCGGGCAGCGTGGTGTTCCAGCTGATGCCGTACATCTGGATGTCTTCCGGGAACTCCGCGAAGAAGCGGCCCGAGGCGGCGCCGACCAGCGGGTTGTTCACGGCGCGGCCCGAAAGCAGCGGCACGCGGCTGTGGTAGTTCAGGAAGTAGAAGCCGAACTCGGTTTCGTTCAGCGCCTCGGCGTACCAGCGCAGCGCCAGGCCGAACTGGCCGTCGTCGCGGGCGTTGCGGTTGGGCAGGCGGCCCACCGCGTTGCCGCAGCCGATGGCGATGATCTGGGCGGCGGTGGCCGGACCGTAGATGCCGGCCAGGTCGGCGAAGCGGTCGGAGGTGGCGTAGCCGGCCGGGCCGTTGTAGCAGGTGCTGAAGAAGCGCTCCGGGTTGTAGACCGGCTGCGGCGTGGTGCCGAAGCCCAGCATCACGTAGGTGCCGCCCGGGGTGGCGAAGTCGTTGGCGCTGAAATAGGTGCCGGCGGCATCGATTTCGATTTCCTCGAACTCGAACATGTACAGCGCCTCGAGCGAGACGTTGTCGCTCAGGCTGATCGAGCCGTAAAGCATGTCGATCGGCAGGAAGGCTTCACGCAGCTCGGCGCCGGCGACGCGCAGCGCCGAGAGGTCGACCGGGTTGATGACGTTGATGCCGTTCTGGATGAAGGTGCTCTCGCCCCAGCTGACCACCTGGCGACCCAGGCGGACGGTGCCGGCCAGGCTGCCGTCGTCGGCCAGCGAGAAGTTCTTGAACACGAAGGCGTCGAGCATGCGGAAGCGCTGGCCGATGCGGTCCTGCGCTTCTTCGGTGAGATCGTCGCGGCCTTCGTTCTCGAAGTCGTGGAAGTACGTGGCGCGCATGAACATGCCCCAGTCGCGCCAGTTCAGGCTGAGCTCGGAGGTCAGCTTGACCGCGCTGGAGATGGCGTCGCCCTTGTCGTACTTGAGGTTGCCGTCGTCACGATTGGCCGAGAAGCGGCCCATCGCGTCGATCTGGGCCTGCGAACCCGGCACGCCGCCGGTGCTGGTGCAGCGGCCCGGACCGACCGGGATCGGACCCAGCGGCACGTTCTGGGTGCACAGCAGCGGGTTGAACCAGGACTTGGCGATCAGGTCCTCGTCCTGGTCCTCGACGCGCCAGGCGTAACCGTAGGACACGGTGGTGTCGAAGCTGCCCTGGAGTTCGCCACGCGTGAACTCGATGGCCTGGGCGGCCGGGGCCATCAGCAGGCCGAGCGCGACGGCGGCGGCCAGGCGGGCACGAGCGACCCGCCCGTGGTTTGAATGCAGTTTCTTCATGGGTGCTTCCTCGGGTTCAGGTCGACGGTGCGGTTTCCGGGCGTTGTTCATGGCTATCTGGCTCCCCCCAGACTCTAGAGCATTTCCTCTAGGCATATTAATTGTTCGTTAGGAAATGGCAATGCTGCTGCGTATGGTCAGGCCGGGAAGTCCTCCGGCCGCGGGCGAAAGGGCTTTTGCGCCAGGCCCAGCGCGGCCCGGACCGGGGCGCCGTCGTAGGTGAGGTCCCGGCCCAGCCGCGACACCAGCCCCGGCCCGGGGCCGCGCCGCCCGGCCAGGCGCAGCAAGGCCCGGAACACAGGCGCCGGCAGCCGCAGCAGGCGCGACGCAGGCGCCCCGGCCTGCAGGGAGCGCAGGACCATGTCGTCGTAGGGCAGGGTCTCGGCTCCCGGCAGGTCGAACGCCCCGGACACCGGGACGCGGGCCCGCAGCGCCGCCAGCACCGCCGCCGCAACCTCGTCGGCGTGGATGGGCTGGCGCAGCCCGCGGGCGGTCGCGGGCAGCGGCAGCCAGCGCCGGCGCCGGGCCAGCGCCACCCAGCGCGAGAGGTTCTGGTCGCGGCCGTGGCCCCAGATCAGCGTGGGTCGCAGCAGGGTGAGCGCGCTGCCGCGGCTGGCGCAGCAGGCCGACAGCCGCGCCTCGCAGTCGGCCAGCCGCCGCGCGAGCGCGCGTTCCTCCGGGTCCGGCGAGTCCGCCTTGCCGTGCCGGCTGGTCGAACCCAGCACCACCAGCCGCTGCGGCGCCAGGGACGAACCATCGAACCAGTCGGTGAAGGCATCCAGCGGCCCCAGGCTGGCGATCGCCTGCACCGGCGGCGGGTCGGCGAGTGCCGGCAGGCTGCCGGTGATCCAGGGCAGCGCGCTTGCGTCCGCCGGCGGCTGCCGGGTGACCGCCCAGGCCAGCGGATCG
Organism: Arenimonas sp.; assembly: GCF_041919775.1. Lineage (GTDB taxonomy): Bacteria > Pseudomonadota > Gammaproteobacteria > Xanthomonadales > Xanthomonadaceae > Arenimonas. The sequence goes on from NZ_JAYRTE010000013.1 coordinate 27,877, forward strand.
TCCGGCCGCAGCTGCACGCGCAGGGACTGGCCGACCAGTCCGGTCAGGCCGAACACGCCCCAGCCCCGCGCATCTCCCCCGTCGTTCCCCATGCGCCAAGCATACCCGCGGGGTCCGCGTGCACAGCGCCTTAGCAAAACGATGCGATAGACTCGACGGCCAACTTCGTCGTGCGACGACCCCCGAAACCGCCGCCCCGGCCCCTGGCCACCAGACCGCGGCCAGGCAAGGAACGCGATGCTCGGAACACTGCTGGCCATCCCCTTCGTGCTCGCCCTGGTGGTGGGCCTGCTGCCCGACCACCAGCGCCGCGCGGCCGCCTGGATGGCCGGGCTGGCGCCCGTGGCCGGCCTGGTGCTGCTGGTCCTGATGACCCCGGACGTGATGTCCGGCGAAGGCGTGCGCAGCCTGGTGCCCTGGATCCCGGCCATGGGCCTGGATCTCTCGCTGCGGCTCGACGGCCTGGCCTGGATGTTCGCCGGCCTGGTGCTCGGCATCGGCGCGCTGATCGTGCTGTACGCGCGCTACTACCTCGCCGAGAAAGACAGCATGCCGCGCTTCCTGGCCTTCCTGCTGCTGTTCATGGGCGCGATGCTGGGCATGGTGGTCGCCGGCAACCTGATCCTGCTGGCGGTGTTCTGGGAACTGACCTCGATCAGCTCCTTCCTGCTGATTGGCTTCTGGAACCACCGCCAGGACGCCCGCGACGGCGCCCGCATGGCACTGGCGATCACCGGCGCCGGCGGCCTGGCGCTGCTGGGCGGCGTGATCCTGCTGGGCCGCATCACCGGCAGCTACGAACTCGACGTGGTGCTGGCGTCCGGGCCGCAGATCCTGGCCAGCCCGCTGTACCCGTATGCCCTGGTGCTGGTGCTGCTGGCGGTATTCACCAAGAGCGCGCAGTTCCCGTTCCAGTTCTGGCTGCCGCATGCGATGGCGGCGCCGACGCCGGTGTCGGCCTACCTGCATTCGGCGACGATGGTGAAGGCCGGCGTGTTCCTGCTGGCGCGGCTGCATCCGGCGCTGGCGGGCAGCGACCTGTTCTTCTACCTGGTCAGCGGCATCGGTGCGATCACCCTGCTGGTGGGCAGCTGGCACGCGATCTTCCAGCACGACCTCAAGGGGCTGCTGGCCTACTCGACCATCTCGCACCTGGGCCTGATCACGCTGCTGTTCGGGCTGTCGACGCCGATGGCGGTGGTGGCCGGCCTGTTCCACATCCTCAACCACGCCACCTTCAAGGCCTCGCTGTTCATGGCGGCCGGCATCATCGACCACGAAACCGGCACCCGCGACATGCGCCGGCTGGGCGGGCTGCTGCGCATCCTTCCCTATACCGCGATCCTGGCGATCATCGCCTCGCTGGCGATGGCGGGCGTGCCGCTGCTCAACGGCTTCCTGTCCAAGGAAATGTTCTTCACCGAAGCGCTGGAGATCCGCGGCCACATGTTCATGCGCTGGGGCATCGCCGGCGCCGCGGTGCTGGCCGGTGCCTTCGGCGTGGCCTACAGCCTGCGCTTCGTGCACGACACCTTCTTCGGGCCCGGACCGCTGCGCATCGAGCGCACGCCGCACGAGCCGCCGCGCTTCATGCGCATCCCGGTCGAGATCCTGGTGATCCTGTGCCTGGCGGTGGGCATCGCGCCGGCGCTGACCATCGCGCCGGTGCTGCAGACGGCGGCCCAGGGCGTGCTTGGCGACAACGTGCCCTATTACAGCCTGGCGATCTGGCACGGCTTCAATACGCCGCTGATGATGAGCCTGTTCGGACTGGCCGCGGGCATCGCGCTTTATTTCGGCATCCGCCGGCTGATCGACCTCTACGGCGTCAGCTACGACTCGCGCGGCCGGCGCCTGTACGAATGGAAGGTGGCCGAGGCGGTGCGGCTGGCCGGCAAGCTCACCGCGCGCCTGGAAAACGGCAGCCTGCAGCGCTACCTGCTGCTGATGGTGCTGTCGGCGCTGGCGCTGGGCATCGTGCCCTTCCTGTCTTCCGATCTGGTTCTGAGCGGCCGCTCGCAGCCGATGCCGCCGCTGGCCTGGCTTGTCTGGGGCCTGGGCATGGTGGCGACGGTCGCCACCGTGGTGCTGCACCGCCGCCGCCTGCTGGCGCTGGTCGTGATGGGGGCGGTCGGCCTGGCGGTGAGCCTGGCCTTCGTGCTGCTGTCCGCGCCGGACCTGGCCCTGACCCAGCTGCTGGTGGAAATGGTGACGATCGCGCTGATGCTGCTTTCGCTGAACTACCTGCCGGCCGAATCCGCGCCCGAACCCTCGCGCCTGCGCCGCTGGCGCGATGCCGCCATCGCGCTGGTGGCCGGCGGCGGCGTGGCCGCGCTGGCCTACGCCATCATCACCCGGCCGCTGGACACGGTGGCTTCGCAGATCCTGGCCCTGTCCCTGCCCGAAGGCGGCGGCAGCAACGTGGTCAACGTGATCCTGGTCGACTTCCGCGGCTTCGACACCCTCGGCGAGATCGCGGTGTTCGGCATCGCCGGCCTGGTGGTGCACGCCATGCTGCGCCGGGCACGCATGCTGCCCGAGCGCCGCGCCGAAGGTTCGCCCGATCCGCTGCTCATCCCCAACACCGTGGCGCGCCTGCTGCTGCCGCTGGCGCTGGCGGTGTCGGTGTACCTGTTCCTGCGCGGCCACAACCTGCCCGGCGGCGGTTTCATCGCCGGCCTGGTGCTGGCGGTGCCGGTGCTGCTGCAGTACGTGCTGTCGGGCAATGAATACATGGAGCAGCGGCTGGGCTTCGATTACCCGCGCGTGATCGGCCTGGGCCTGCTGTTCGCGCTGCTCACCGGCGTCGGCAGCTGGGCGCTGGGTTACGCCTACATGACCAGCCACACCCGCTACGTCAGCGTGCCGCTGCTGGGCGACATCCCCCTGGCCAGCGCCATGGCCTTCGACATCGGTGTCTACCTGGTCGTGGCCGCCGGCACCCTGCTGATGCTGGGCATGATGGCCGCGGTGCGGCCGCCGCTGCACGGGGGGGCGCGCTGATGGAACTGGCGCTTTCGATCTTCATCGGCACCCTGGTCGCGGGCGGCGTCTACCTGCTGCTGCGTGCGCGCAGCTTCGACGTCATCCTGGGCCTGACCCTGCTTTCGTACGCGGTGAACCTGCTGATCTTCAGCATGGGCCGGCTGGCGGTGGCCAAGCCGCCGATCCTGGACAAGGCGATCGACCCGACCCTGGCCAACCACACCGACCCGCTGCCGCAGGCGCTGGTGCTGACGGCCATCGTGATCGCGTTCGCGATGACTGCCGTGCTGCTGGTCACCGCCGTACGCAGCCGCTCCGACAGCCGCAGCGACCACGTCGACGGCAGTGAACCGCGCCGGGAGGACAGCCCGTGATGGCGCACCTGACCATCCTGCCGATCCTGCTGCCGCTGCTGGCCGCGATCGTGCTGCTGCTGGTGCCGACGCGGCGCATCGCCGTGCACCGTTTCGTCGGCCTGCTCTCCTGCGCCGGCCTGGTGGCCATCGCGGCGACGCTGGCGGTGCAGGCCGACGACGGCGGCACGCGCGTGTACCTGGTCGGCAACTGGGCCGCGGAACTGGGCATCACGCTGGCCGCCGACCGCCTCTCGGCGATCATGCTGCTGGCCACCAGCCTGCTGGCACTGCCCTGCCTGTGGTTCGCGACCGGCGGCTGGGACCGGCGCGCGCTGCACTTCCACGTCCTGTTCCAGTTCCAGCTGATGGGCCTCAACGGCGCCTTCCTCACCGCCGACCTGTTCAACCTGTTCGTGTTCTTCGAGGTGCTGCTGATCGCCTCCTACGGCCTGCTGCTCAGCGGCGCCCGCGGCGCGCGGGTGCGCAGCGGCCTGCAGTACGTGGCCTTCAACATCACCGCGTCGACGCTGTACCTGTTCGCGGTGGGCTACATCTACGGCCTTACCGGCGCGCTGAACATGGCGGAAGTCGCCGTGCGCGTGGCGGCGATGCCGGCGGCCGAGGCGGCGCCGCTGAAGGCAGCCGCGGGCCTGCTGCTGGTGGTGTTCTGCGCCAAGGCGGCGCTGCTGCCGCTGTACTTCTGGCTGCCGGAAACCTATGCCCGCAGCCCGGCGGCGGTCGCCGCGCTGTTCGCGGTGATGACCAAGCTGGGCGTGTATGCGGTGCTGCGCGTGTTCACCCTGGTCTTCGGCGCCGATGCCGGCGAACTGGCCAACCTGGCCTGGCCCTGGCTGCTGCCGCTGGGCGCGGCGACCCTGGTGCTGGCAACGCTGGGCGCATTGGCGGCGCCGTCGATCCGCCTGCTGGCGGCCTACCTGGTGCTGGCCTCGGCGGCGACGCTGTTCATCGCGCTCGGCCTGGCCAGTGCCGAGGCCCTGGGCGCGGGCCTGTATTACCTGCTGCACAGCACCCTGGTCGGTGGCGCGATGTTCCTGCTGGCCGACCTGATCCGCCGCCAGCGCGACAATGCCGGCGACAGCCTGCGCAAGCTCGACCACGTCAAGCACCGCGGCCTGCTCGGGCTGATGTTCTTCGTCGCCGCCGTTTCGGTGGCGGGGCTGCCGCCGCTGTCGGGTTTCGTCGGCAAGTTCAGCCTGCTCGCGGCGGTGCCCGACGCCCAGGCCAGCTGGCTCTGGCCGGTGGTGCTGGGCACCAGCCTGGTGGTGCTGGTGGCCCTGGCCAGTGCCGGCAGCCAGCTGTTCTGGCGTGAGGGCGGCGAACCCGCCCCGCCCGGTGCCGTGCCGCGGCTGCGGATCCCGGAAGTCGGCGCCACCGTGGTGCTGCTGGTGATGGGCGTGCTGCTAAGCCTGTTCGGTGGCCCGGTGCTGCGCTACGCGCAGGACGCGGGCGCCCAGCTGGTGGCCCCGGCTGCCTACATCGACGCCGTGCGCGGCGCGCTTCCGAAGCCGGGGGTGGAACCATGAAGCGCTGGCTGCCCGCGCCGCTGCTGAGCCTGGCGGTGTTCGTGGTCTGGCTGCTGCTGGTGGCCACGACGGATCTTGCCCACGTGCTGCTGGCCGCCGTGCTGGCGGTTCTGCTGCCGCTGGTGGCCCAGCGCCTGCGCGAGGACACCGCGCACATGCGCCGCCCGGGCGTCGCGATACGTCTGGTGATGGTGGTGCTGTGGGACATCGTGCTGTCGAACATCGAGGTCGCGCGACGCATCCTGGGCCGGGAATCGAAAATGCGCCCGGGCTTCGTCTGGATTCCGCTCGACATCACCAACCCGCACGGCATCTCGGCGCTGGCCGGCATCATCACGATGACCCCGGGCACGGTGTCGTCCGAGCTGTCGCCCGACCAGCGCCACCTGCTGGTGCACTTCCTGCACCTCGAGGACGCCGGCGCCGCGATCGCCCAGATCAAGACGCGCTACGAAACCCCGCTGCGGGAGGTCTTCCCATGATCCAGGCCTGCATCGACATCGCCATGGGCGCCTTCGCGCTGGCGATGGTGCTCAACCTCTACCGGCTGCTGCGCGGCCCGGGCATCCCCGACCGCATCCTGGCGCTGGACACGCTGTCGGTGAACACCATCGCCCTGCTGGTCCTGGCGGGCCTTCGCGACGCCAGCACGATCTACTTCGAGGCGGCGGTGATCATCGCCATGCTGGGCTTCGTCACCACCATCGTGCTGTCGAAGTACGTCATCCGCGGGGACATCGTCGAATGAACCAGGCCCTGGAAATCCTCGTCTGCGCCCTGCTGCTGGCCGGCGCCGGCTTCGCCCTCGTGGCCAGCTGGGGCCTGGCCAAGCTCGGCGACATCTTCAAGCGCCTGCACGGCCCGACCAAGGCCAGCACCCTGGGCGTGGGCGGCGTGCTGCTGGCGGCGATGCTGTGGCAGGCGATGCAGGGCGTGCCCAGCCTGCGCGAGCTGCTGATCACCCTGTTCCTGTTCATGACCGCGCCGGTCAGCGCCTATCTGGTGGCGCGCGCGGCGCTGGCCAGCGACGCCTCGCTGCGGCCCGGACCACCGCCGGGCCAGGACGGGGACGCCTGAGGATGCGCGGGCTTGCCCTGCCGGCCGGCCCGCTGCTCGCGGTTTCACTTTATTTCCTTGCGGTTTCGCAGGGCAGCGGGCACGCGCTGGCGGCCACGCTGGGCATGACCGGCTGGTGCGCGCTGTGGTGGGTGCTCGAACCCGTGCGCGCTCCGGTCACCGCGCTGCTGCCGCTGGCGCTGTTCCCGGTGCTGGGCGTGCTCGACGCGAAGCAGGTCGCGCAGAGTTATGGCCACGAACTGATCCTGCTGCTCGGCGGCGGCTTCATGCTGTCGCGCGCGCTGGAACGCTGCGGCGCCCACCGCCGGCTGGCGCTGGGCATGGTGCGCGCCTTCGGCGGCAGCAGCGGGCGCAGCCTGCTGTTCGGCTTCATCGCGGCCTGCGGCGCGCTGAGCATGTGGATCTCCAACACCGCGACGACGCTGGTGATGCTGCCGGTGGCGCTGGCGATCCTGCAGGTGTACCCGGACAAGCGCCTGCAGGCGCCGCTGATCCTGGCGATCGCCTATTCGGCCAGCATCGGCGGCCTGGGCACGCCGATCGGCTCGCCGCCGAACCTGGTGTTCATGCAGGTGTATGCGGAAACCACCGGCACGCGCTACGGCTTCCTGGACTGGATGAGCATCGGCATCCCGGTGGTGCTGCTGCTGTTGCCGCTGGTGGGCTGGTGGCTGGGACGCGGCCTGGGCGATACGCCGGCGGCGACGCTGCCGGCCGCGGGCTTCTGGACGCCGGGCGAAAAACGCGTGGTGTTCGTGTTCGCGCTGACCGCACTGGCCTGGGTGACGCGCACCGAACCGTTCGGCGGCTGGAGCAGCTGGCTGCTGATGCCGGGCGCGAACGACGCGGCGGTGGCGCTGCTGGCGGTGGTGCTGATGTGCGTGATCCCCGACGGCAAGGGCAGCCGGCTGCTGGACTGGGAAACGGCGGAGTCGATTCCCTGGGGCGCGCTGGTGCTGTTCGGCGGCGGCATCGCGCTGGCGACGGCGTTCCAGTCTTCGGGCCTGAGCGGGGCGCTGGCGGGCCACCTGGCCGGGCTGGGCAACCTGCCGCTGCCGCTGCTGCTGGTGGCGATCGTGGTGGCGGTGCTGCTGATGTCCGAGATCGCCAGCAACACGGCGACGGCGGTGCTGATGATGCCGATCCTGGCCGCGACCGGCGTGGCCATCGGCGTGGACCCGGCGCTGCTGATGTTCCCGGCGGTACTGGCCGCCAGCGGCGCGTTCATGCTGCCGGTGGCGACCGCGCCGAACGCGATCGCCTACGGCAGCGGCCTGGTCAGCGCACACCGCATGTTCCGCGAGGGCGCGATGCTGAACGTGCTGGCCGCCGCAGTCATCTGCACCGTCTGCTGGTTCGCCTTCTCCTGAAGTCCGTCCCTGCAGGAGGCCCTTCAGGGCCGAATCTTTTGCTCTTGTGGGAGGGACTTCAGTCCCTCCCACAAGATCATAGTCAGCGCCTATCGCCGGCATGGGAATAATCGAATGGATTGCCGGGCGCCCTGCCCCCAGTATTCATGGCGTCCCCAAGGAGCCCGCCATGGCCAAGACCCTGTCATTCGCCGCCGTTCATTTCACCGTCGCCTTCGGCGTCGGTTATGCGCTCACCGGCAGCGTGGTGGTCGGCGGCGCGCTGGCGCTGGTTGAACCGGCCTGCAATACGGTGGCGTACCACTTCCATGAAAAGGTCTGGAAGCGCATCGAAGCCCGCCGCGCAAAGGCGGCGTTCAGCGCGCCCCTGAGAATCTAGCCACGAATCCCGCCGCCTCGCACCGGGGCAGGAGCGCCGCGTCGGGATCGGCGCCCCGGCGAATTCGTCGCCGGGGCGTTTTTTATTTCTTCTTCGGGATGTACAGGTCGGTGATCGAGCCTTCCTGGATCTCGGCGGCCATGCCCACCGATTCGCTGAGCGTCGGGTGCGGGTGGATGGCGTGGCCGATGTCGGCGGCTTCGCAGCCCATTTCGATGGCCAGGGCGACTTCGGCGATCAGGTCGCCGGCGTGCACGCCGACGATGCCGCCGCCGATGATGCGGTCGGTTTCCTCGTCGAAAATGAGCTTGGTGAAACCTTCCGTGCGGCCGATGCCGACGGCGCGGCCCGAGGCCGCCCACGGGAACTTGGCCACGCCGACCTTCAGGCCCTTGGCCTTGGCTTCGGTTTCGGTGACGCCGGCCCAGGCGATTTCCGGGTCGGTGTAGGCGACCGAGGGAATCACCCGGGCCACCCACTCCTTCTTCTCGCCGAAGGCCACTTCGGCCGCCAGCTTGCCTTCGTGCGTGGCCTTGTGGGCCAGCATCGGCTGGCCGACGATGTCGCCGATGGCGAAGATGTGCGGGACGTTGGTGCGCATCTGGCGATCGACCGGAATGAAACCGCGGTCGGTGACTTCGACGCCAGCCTGGTCGGCCGCGATCTTGCCACCGTTGGGCGCGCGGCCCACGGACACAAGGGCGCGGTCGAACTTGCTGCGTTCGGGCCTGGAATCGCCTTCGAAGCTGGCGTGCAGGCCGTCCTTCTTCGCGGCGACCTCGGTGACCTTGCAGCCAAGATGCACGGCGACGCCGCGTTTCTTGAGCAGGTCAGCCAGCGGCTTGACCAGGTCCTTGTCGGCACCGGGCATCAGCTGGTCCATGAACTCGACGACGGTGACTTCGCTGCCCAGGGCGCTGTACACGCAGGCCATCTCCAGGCCGATGATGCCGCCGCCGACCACCAGCAGGTGCTTGGGAACCTCGGCGAGCTCCAGCGCGTCGGTGGAGTCCATCACGCGCTTGTCGTCCCAGGGAAAGGCCGGCAGTTTCACCGGCTGCGAACCGGCGGCGATGATGCATTGCTCGAAGCGAATGAGCTGCTTGCCGTCCTTGCCTTCGACTTCCAGCTCGTTGGCGGAAACGAACTTGCCGGTGCCGGTGAGCGTGCGCACCTTGCGCTGTTTGGCCATGCCGGCCAGGCCCTTCACCATCTGGCCGACGACCTTCTCCTTGTGGCCGCGCAGCTTGTCGAGGTCGATCTTCGGCTCGCCGAAGCTGATGCCGAAGTCGGCGGCGTGCCTGGCTTCGACGAGCACTTCGGCGGCGTGCAGCAGGGCCTTGGACGGAATGCAGCCGACGTTGAGGCAGACGCCGCCCAGGGCGTCGTAGCGTTCGACCAGCACGGTATCCATGCCCAGGTCGGCGGAGCGGAAGGCGGCGGTGTAGCCGCCGGGGCCGGCGCCGAGGACGAGCATGCGACAGGTGATGTCGGCGTCGCGGCCGGACGAGGCCTTTGCATCCGACTCCGCCTTTTCGGGGGAGGGCTTCGGGACTGAAGTCCCTCCCACAGAGCCTTCGACCTCGGCGATGGCGAGGACGTCGCCGGCGGAGACGGTGTCGCCCACCTTCACCTTCAGTTCCTTGATGACGCCGGCATCGCTGGCCGGCACTTCCATCGTGGCCTTGTCGGATTCGAGCGTGACCAGGCCCTGGTCCTTCGCGACGGTGTCGCCGGGCTGCACCAGCAGCTCGATCACCGGCACGTCCTTGTCGTCGCCGATGTCCGGCACTTTCAGTTCAATGGTCTTGGCCATGTCTGTCCTTGGGATTGCGGGCGCCTCAGGTGCGGCGCTTTTTCCAGGTGGTCTGGTAGAGGTCGTGGCGGCGGTCGCGCAGGTTCTGCACGGTGCCGGAGGCGCGGGCCTGCATCAGGTCGTCCAGGCGCAGGTCGGCGAAGGCCACCTGCTCGGCGTTGGGCGTGGTGTCGGCGGCGATGCCTTCGGGCGCGAACGGGAAATCGCAGGGCGTGATGATGCAGCTCTGCGCGTACTGGATGTCGAAGTTGTTGACGCCCGGCAGGTTGCCGACGTTGCCGGAGGTGACCACGTAGACCTGGTTCTCGACCGCGCGCGCCTGGCAGCAGTAGCGCACGCGCAGGTGGCCCTGGCGCACGTCGGTGCAATAGGGCACGAACAGGATCATCGCGCCCTGGTCGACCAGGTGCCGCGCCAGCTCCGGGAACTCGGAGTCGTAGCAGATCATCACGCCGATCGGGCCGCAGTCGGTCGGGATGGCCTCGGCGCCGTCGCCGCCGGCGATCTTCCACCAGTGCACTTCGTTGGGCGTGGGGTGGATCTTCTCGCGCTCGTGGATGGAACCATCGCGCAGCGCCACGTAGCAGATGTTGTGGATGTCGCCGTCGTCCATCTGCGTCGGGTGCGAGCCGCCGATGATGTTGATGTTGTAAGACACCGCCAGCTTGTGCATCAGGTCGCGGTACTGGTTGGTGTACTTGGTCAGCGTGCGGATGGAATCGGACGGCGACAGCGGCTTGTTCTCGATCGACAGCAGCTGCAGCGTGATCAGTTCCGGGAAGACCACGAAATCGCTGCGGTAGTCGGCGGCGATGTCGACGAAGTATTCGATCTGGGTGGCGAACTCCTCGAAGGTCTTGATGCGGCGCTGCTGGTACTGCACGGTCGCCACGCGCACCGCCGCCGGCAGGTCGCCGCTGCGCTGGGCCTTGCGGATTTCCGGGTGGTCGGAAAAGCTGGGATTGCGCCAGACCAGGTGGGCGGCGTAGCCCAGCGATTCATGGTCGGACGGCAGGTAGTCGGGCAGCACGCCGATCACCTCGAACTGGTTGCCCAGCTGGAACGAAAGCGCCAGGTCGCGCGCCCTGCCCTCCTCGACGGCGTCCACGTAGGCCTCGGCCGTGCCGAACTGCCTGATCCGCTTGGCCAGGCCCGGCAGGCGGCCGCCGAAGACGATGCCCTTGAGGTCGAGCTGCATGCACAGGCGCTTGCGCCGGTCGTACAGGCGCCGGCCGATGCGCAGGCCGCGGCGCGCCGGGTCCACGCACACCTCCATGCCGTAGAGCCAGTCGCCGTTGGCGTCGTGGCGCGAGGCGTAGCCGCCGCCGGTGATTTCCCGCCAGCCGTGCGGGGCCAGCGCCAGCGATTCGGCGATGCAGAAGGTGGCGCAATAGCCCACCACCTCGCCGTCGTATTCGGCGACGAACTGGCCACCGGGGAACTGGGTAAGCTGGCCGCCGACCATTTCGGGCGTATAGGCCATGTGCTCGCCGTAGGTGCGCGCGGAAAGCGCGATGATCGCGGGAATGTCCGCGCGCGTGGCCAGTCGCACGAAAAGTTTGGAACGGCTGTCGTCGCTACGTGGCATCAGTGGAATCCTTGTCTTCTTTGATTTCCCGCTTCACGTCCTCGGTGGCGTCGTTGCCACCGGAGCGCGGCGGCGGATCCGCCTCGGCCGGCTTGCGCACCGGGCGCCCCATCGCCTCCCAGGCCTGCCCGTCGCGCAGGCCGAAGGCGCTGCGCAGGTGCAGGTCGCGCTGCGGGAACGGAATCTCGAGGCCGTGTCTGGCCAGCGCCGTTTCCAGCTCCCAGTTGTACGCGGCTTTCACCGCGGACGGGCGCTTGGTGGCCTCGGCGGTCAGCCAGACGACCAGGTCGAAGTTCAGGCTCGAGTCGCCGAATTCGGTCAGCCACACCTGCGGGCGACGCGGGCCTTCCTGGGCCAGGGTGAAGGGCACCGCGCAGGCGGCTTCCAGCGCCGCGGCCTTCACGGTTTCCTTGTCGCTGCCGTAGGCCACGCCGAAGGGGATGCGCAGGCGGCGCGAGACGTCGTTGTGGGTCCAGTTCACCACCCGGCCGCTGACGAACTCGGAGTTGGGCACCAGGATCTCGATGTTGTCATTGGTGGTGATGCGGGTGGCGCGGATGTTGATGTCGCTGACCTCGCCGTGCACGCCGGACTCGAGCTCGACGAAATCACCGACCTTCAGGCTGCCGTCGAACAGCAGGATCAGGCCGGAGATGAAGTTGTTGAAGATCGCCTGCAGGCCGAAACCCAGGCCAACGCCGATCGCGCCGGCGAACACCGCGAAGCGGCTGGCCGGCACGCCGATCAGTTCCAGCGCGACCAGGAAGGCGACCAGCAGCAGCAGGTAATGCACGATGCGGCCGACGGTGTAGATGGCGGCACGACGGTCGCGCGTGCCCTCGCGCTGCGAGTACTTCGTCAGCCCGCGGCGCACTGCCCACGACACCAGCCAGGCCACGACGAAGACGCCCAGCGCACCGGCCAGGCCCGCCGGGGTGAAGCTGACGCCGCCGAGTTCGACCAGGGTCTGCTGCCACCAGTCCTTGCCCGCGGCCGCTGCCGTTTCGCTGGCGTCGCGGGTCGCGGTGGCGGCCGGCGTGCTCATCGGCCGGTCACAGCAGCAGGCGGCGCAGGTCGCCCAGGACCTGGGACAGGTAGCTGGTGAAACGCGCGGCGGCAGCGCCGTCGATCACGCGGTGGTCGTAGCTGAGGCTGAGCGGCAGCATCAGCCGCGGCGCGAATTCCTTGCCGTTCCAGACCGGCTTTATCGCGCTGCGCGAGACGCCCAGGATGGCCACTTCCGGCGCGTTGATGATCGGCGTGAACGCCGTGCCGCCGATGCCGCCCAGCGAACTGATCGAAAAACAGCCGCCCTGCATGTCCGCCGACGACAGCTTCTTGTCGCGGGCCCTGGCGCTGATCTCGCCCAGTTCGCGGGCCAGTTCCAGCAGTCCCTTGCGGTCGGCGTCGCGGATCACCGGCACCACCAGGCCGTCGGGCGTGTCCACCGCGATGCCGATGTGGAAGTACTGCTTGAGCACCAGCTCGTCGCCATCAAGGGAGGCGTTGAAGGCCGGGAACTTCTTCAGCGCCGCCACCGCGGCCTTGATCAGGAACACCAGCGGGGTGACCTTGGTGTCCTTGTTTTCTTCGCCCAGGCGCTTGCGGAAGGCCTCCATCTCGGTGATGTCGGCGTCGTCGAACTGGGTGACGTGCGGGATCATTGCCCAGTTGCGGGCCAGGTTGGCGCCGCTGAGCTTCTGGATGCGCGAGAGCGGCTGGCGCTCGACGGCGCCGAACTTCGAGAAATCGACCTTCGGCCACGGGATCAGGTCGAGCCCGCCACCACCACCGCCGGCACGGGCGCCGCCGCCGGCCATCACCGACTTCACGAAGGCCTGCACGTCTTCCTTGCTGATGCGGCCGCCGCGGGCGCTACCGCTGACCTGGGCCAGGTCGACGCCGAGTTCGCGGGCGAACAGGCGCACTGCCGGACTGGCGTGCGGCACCTTGCCCGGCATCAGGGCTTCCGCGTCGAAGGTGACCGGCGGCGAGTTGGGGTTGCCGGCGTTCATGGCCGGCGTCGACGGCTGGGCGGGACCGGCGCCCGACGAGGGCTTCGCTTCCGGTGCAGGCTCTGCCTTTGCTTCGGTCCTGGGCTCAGCCTTGGGCTCGGGCTTGGCTTCGGCCTTGGGCTCGGCCTTGGCCGCCGGCGCGTCGCCGGCGTCCGCCGCGGGCTCGATCAGCGCCACCACCGAACCCTCGGAGAGTTCGTCGCCGACCTTCACCTTCACCTCGCGCACGATCCCGTCGAAGGGCGCCGGCACTTCCATCGTCGCCTTGTCCGATTCAAGCGTGACCAGGCCCTGGTCCTTGCTGACGGTGTCGCCCGGCTTCACGAGCACCTCGATCACCGGCACGTCCTTGTCGTCGCCGATATCCGGCACCCGCGCTTCCTTGAGCTCGGCCATGGTCCACCTGGGGTTCTAAAACGGAGGGCTTTCCATTGTCCCCCGGTTGGCCGCAAAAAAAACCCCCCGGGGGATGCCTGGGGGGCGTGGGCAGCGCTAACGCCTTGGAACGCGCGTGCTGTTCGCGTCCGGACGGGACCATGAAGGCCCTTGCGCCAAGGATCTGCCACCAGTCCGAAAGAACCGGGACCGGCAGGTTCGCCTCTCCAGCATGGCGGCACCTGTGCCAGATGGGACCCCCTGCCCGCGCGCTAGTTCCCGTGCCGTTCATCGGGCGTTGGCTTCACCCGGTCTTGGCGCCGGCCTCACCGGGGATTGATGACCCCCAGCGCAGCCTCTGCGCACCGGTCGCCGGCCGGCCCCCCAAGAACGCCAGGAGATCCCCATGCAACGTCTCGTGCTGTCCAGCCTCGCCCTCGCCGCCGCGCTCGCCGCCTCGGGCGCCAATGCCCAGGCCTTCAGCCTGACCCTGGGCTACCAGAACACCGACCCCAAGTCCGGCAATGGCCAGCTGGCCGGCGCCGACGCCAGCGTCAACGACGACTGGAGCCTGACCGGCAGCGCCGCCTACGCCTTCAACGACAACTGGTCGGTGGAGCTGTGGTCGGGCCTGTCCAAGTTCGAGCATGAAGTCACGCTCGATGGCCTGGGCACCGTGGCCAGCGTCGAGCATCGTCCGACCACGCTGAGCGTGAACTACCACTTCGCGCCGGACAGCGCGGTGCGCCCGTTCGTGGGCCTGGGCTACGGCTGGGTCAACGTGTCGGGTGAACGCACCCAGGGCGCGCTCGCGGGCCTGGGCATCGACGGGTCCAACGCCAACGGCATCGCCTTCGGCGCCGGCCTGGACTGGTTCGTCAGCGACAACGTCTTCATCCGTGCCGACGTGCGCCGCCTGTCCTTCGACACCGACGTGACGGTGGAGTCCCTGGGCAACGTCGGCACCGCCGAAGTCGACCCGATCGTCTACGGCATCAGCGCCGGCCTGCGCTTCTGATACCGCCTGCGGGCGGGGCGCCCCAGCGCCCCGCCCGCGACCACCCCCGCGTCAGTCGGCCCGCTGCGCCCGCCGTTCGGCGCGGCGCGCCTGGTGGAAGGCGCGCATTTCCTCGCGGCTGAGCTCGTTGTTGCCGTCGGCGTCGATGGCGGCGAAGTTCTCCACCATCATCGGCACCTTGTCGCCCAGCTCGGCCCGGCTGATCGCGCCATTGCCGTTGTCGTCCATGCCTTTGATCAGACCCCGCATGTAGCTCATCCGGTGGCCCGCCTTGCGGCCGTGGTGGCGCATCTTCCCGTGCATGGCCTTGAGCTCGTCGCGGCTGATCTCGCCATCGGAATTGGCGTCGACGCGATCGAAGTTCTTCGCCAGGCGGGCGTTCATGCCCTGCACTTCGATCCGGTCGAGCTGGCCGTCGCCGTCCTTGTCGGCTTCGCCGAAACGGGCGTCGGCCTTGGCGCGCCATTCGGCACGGGCGGCCTCGCGGTCACCGGTGGGTCCCGGCTGCTGCGCCATCACCAGTCCGGTGGCCAGGGCCAGTGCAGTGAAAACCAGAGTCTTGCGCATGTGCGTTCTCCGTCTCGTGGCGGGGAATTCCGCCCTTGCGTACCGGGAACGCCGGCCTTGCCGCCGCGTTGACGCCAGGCCCGTTCCGTCCGCTGAATCGTTCAGCTTGCCGGCACCCGCCCCCTGCGGCATCGTGGGCTTCCGAGCCGGAGGAACGCGATGCGCGCTGCCCTGCTTCTGCCCCTGTTCGCCCTGGCCCTGGCCGGGTGTGCGCCCGCCCCTGAGCCGGCCGGCGAAACGGCCGGCGTCGCCGTCCCCGCCCCCACCGAAGCCGCACCGACACCTGAAACCTCGCCCCCTGAAGACCTGCCGCCGGGCCAGGTCCCGCGTAGCTTCCGCTGTGCCGGCAACGAGCCTTTCTGGTCACTGGAACTGGGCGTGCAGGGCGGCCTGCTCACCGAGCCCGAAGGCGAAACCCTGCTGGTGGGCGAGCTGGCCGCCACCGGCACCGGCGCCTGGACCTTCCGCGGCGCCCCGGAGGACGAACCCGGCGCGTTCACCGGTGCAGTGCTGTCGCCGGCCCAGTGTTTCGACACCATGGCCGACGGCCCGGCGATGCCCTTCAGCGCCGCGCTGCGTTTCGCCGATGGTCGCGAGGGCACGGGCTGCTGCCGCGCGGAATACGGGCTGGACCTGGAAAACGCCCCGCGCTTCGACGCGGCCGGCAAGCCGGACGCCGACTGGAGCCGTGACCTGCCCACGCTGGGCCAGGCGGTGCTGCGCTGCGCCTTCGACGGCGGCGTGGTCACCGAGGGCGTCAGCAAGGCCTGGCCGCTCAATCGCGGCAAGGCCGCGGTACGCCTGGTCGATTCGGGCGGCGACCGCTTCGACTGTCTCGTGGACCTGGGCAAGGGCGACATCGAATCGGTCAAACCCGTGCCGGCCACCGACACCCTGCCCGGCGAGGACCAGCCGCGCTGGCTCCCGCCTGGCGAGACCCGCCCCGTACTGACCTGCGGCCGGGTCGAGCGCACTGAAACCGACGGCGGCCTGGTCACCGGTTGGCTGCACTACACCGACGGCTGTCAGGCCGGCAACTAGGCGGATCTCGCCCGGAGGGTGGCGTTTTCGCCACTGCCGGGCGAGACTCGCCAGCGCGACCCTGTGGACACCCCGGCGCCCCCCGCCCGGGACACAAGGAGTCCGCGATGAAACGACTGATGACCCTGGCCCTGACCGCCGCCCTGTTCGCCCCCCACGTCGTGGCCGCCAGGACCGCGACGCCGGCCGCCGACGAGGCCGTATTCGTCGAAGGCACCCACTACGACGCCGTGCTCGACGGACAGGGACGCCGCTGGCGCCTGCTGCCCGCACAAGGCCCCGACGTGAAGCTGCGGATCGCCGACACCTGCGAGCCGGGCGCGACGCCGCCGCCGGGCCTGTGGCTGCTGACCCGCGACGGACAGGGCCAGCCGACCCTGCTCGCTCCGTCCGCCACCGCGCTGCCGGCGGGCCACCCCGGCCGTGTCCGGCTGCTCGACTGCGGACAGGCCGTTACCGGGCCGCTGCCGGCGCTGGCCGTGCCCCGGGTCCTGCTGGACTGGCTTTCGGACAATTCCGGGGCGGTCTATGTCAGCCGCTGAGGGCCGCTTCACCCTGGGCCTGCTGGCCATGGAGGGCGCCATCGCCTCGAGCTACACCGGCGTGATGGACCTGCTCAGGATCGCGCAGAAGCTGGCCCGGCTGCGCGACCCGGCCACGACGCTCAGCCTCGATTCGGTGCTGGTCGGCGCCCGCGGCCAGGCGACGATCGAACTCGACGGCGGCCTGGTGATCGGCCCGGTGCAGTCCCCCGACCGTGCGCTCGACCTGCTGCTGGTGCCCGGTTACATGCACGCCAGCGTGCAGGACGCGCTGGAGCGGGTGCGCGCCTACGGGCCCGAGATCGAACTGCTGCGGGCGCTGTCCCTGCGCGGCGTGCCGCTGGCCGCCAATTGCTGCGGCAGCCTGCTGCTGGCCGAAGGCGGCCTGCTCGACGGCCACGAGGCCACCACCAGCTGGTGGCTGGACGGCGCCTTCCGAAGCCATTACCCGCGGGTGCGCTTGGACGTTCAGCGCATGGTGGTCGAGGACGGCGACATCGCCACCACCGGCGCCAGCACCGCGGTGATGGGTTACATGCTGCAGGTGCTGGCACGCGTCGCCGACCCGGCGCTGGCGCAGAACACCGCCCGCATGATGCTGCTCGACCCCGACCGAAGCAGCCAGGCGCCCTACATCAGCCTGGCCCTGGCCGAGCGGCCGCGGCACTCGCTGTCGGAGAAGGCCGAATCCTTCCTGCAGCGCGAACTGCACCGCGAACTGAGCGTCAGCGAACTGGCCAGGCACTGCGGCACCAGCGAACGCAGCCTGCTGCGCCACTTCCGCCAGCACTACAACGCCAGCCCGCTCGCCCACCTGCAGCACCTGCGGGTCGAGCGGGCCAAGGCGCTGCTGGAAACGACCTTGCTGAGCTTCGACGAAATCGTCGAGCGCTGCGGTTATTCGGATGCGTCGAGCTTCCGCAAGCTGTTCAAGCGCGCCACCTCACTCACGCCCGCCGACTACCGCGAGCGGTTCCGGATGCGGCCGCACTGAGACCGGCTTGCGGCGCTTGAGCCCGAACAGCGGCCGCAGCACGCCGACCCGGCGGATCATCTCGTGGCCCAGGGCGCAGGCGAGCACGGTGCCGCCGAGCACGGCGCCGGCTTCCACCCACACCGGCAGGCCTCGCGGCACCAGCCAGTAGGCCAGAAGCACCATGGCGCTCTGGTGCAGGACGTACCAGGGATACACCGCCTCGGTGGCATAGGGCAGCCAGCGGAAGGGCCGGTTGAGCAGGTGATGGCCCCAGGCCAGGATCGCCATCAGCGTGGTCCATGCGTACAGGCCGCGCAGGCAGCGAACCGCCGCCAGCGCGGGTTCGCCCCATTCAATGCCCGAGCGCACCAGCAGCAGGTACACCGAACCCATCACCACCGCGGCCACCAGCAGCGGCCGGCGCAGGCGCAGTAGTTCGGTCCAGAAGGCCTGGCTGCGTGCGAGCAGGTAGCCGAGCAGGAACACCGTGAAATATTCGGCATGCCGGTACCAGTCGCTGACCAGGTCGCGTTCGGCGTCGCCGAAGGGCTGCAGCAGGGTGTTCATGTAAAGCGCCAGCAGGGACGCCGGCACCAGGACCAGCCAGACGCCGCGCAGCCCGCCCAGCCAGCCGGCCAGCGCCTGCCCGGCGCGGCTGCGTAGCAGTGGCAGAAGCAGTACCAGCACCAGCGTGTAGACCCACAGGTAGGCCAGGTACCACAGGTGGTTCCAGGTGAATCCATACTCCGCGCCGGCGAAGCCACCTTCGGGCCAGGGCTGCAGCTGCAGGTAGCGCGCCATGAAGGCCAGGAAGCCAGGCTCGACCACGCCGTTCGCCACCGCCTCGCAGTAGGCCTGCACCGGCACGATGGCGGCCATGCCGAACAGCAGCGGCAACAGCAGCCGCCAGGTACGCAGCAGGACGAAGCGCCCCATCTGCCGCTCGGGCTGGAACAGGCCGATCGCCAGCCCCGACAGCAGGAAGATCAGATCCATGCGCCAGCGGTTCATGGCGATCATCGGCCACTGCAGCCATTCGTAGGTGTGGCCGGACTTGAGGTGGAAGCCCCACTCGGCCACGTAGACCATGCCGCCGTGGTAGGCGATCAGCAGGGCGAAGGCGATGACGCGCAGGGCGTCGATGTCATGGCGGCGTTGCACGGGCGGCTCCGTATTCGGGGGATGGCGGGGCCAGACTGGGACGCCGCCGCGGCCGCCACCAGCGCAAAGTGACGCCCGGCGGGGCCCCGGTGACCAATTGCGGAATCCAGGGACGAATGGGGGCGGGCTTCCGCGCCGCCCCTTGCCTAGAATGGCCCGATGCCCGCCGCCATTCCCCCGCCGACCGCCTACGATCGCTATCGGCCTTACCGCCACTGGATCGAATGGGGCGCCTGGATCGTGCTGATCCTGCTGGGCGCGGCCAGCGAAACCATGGTGGTGGGCATGGAGATGCGCCGGGCCGGCCTGCCGCACCACCCGATGGAACCCGCGGTCTGGGAGTGGTCGAGCCACCTGGTCCTGCTGGCCCTGGTGCCCGGCATCGCCTGGTACACCCGGCGTTTTCCCCTGCACCTGGACACCTGGGCGCGGGCGCTGCCGGCGTGGCTCGTGGGCAGCCTGGTGTTCTGCTTCCTGCACGTGGCCGGCATGGTCGCGCTGCGCGAGGCCGTCTACGCCTGGGCCGGGGCCGACTACGACTTCGGCGACTGGGGCCGGCAGCTTCTGTACGAATACCTCAAGGACGGCCGCACCTTCCTGCAGTTCGCCCTGGTGATGGAGGGTTACCGGTTCCTGCTCAGGCGCCTGCAGGGCGAGGCACGGCTGCTCGATGCGCCCGACGATGCGCCGCCGGATGCACCGGCCGAACGCCCGGAACGTTTCCTGGTGCGCAAGCTCGGCCGGGAGTTCCTGGTCGCCGCCAGCGACATCGAGGCGCTGCAGGCGTCGGGCAATTACGTGAACCTGCGCGTGCGCGGCCGCGAATACCCGCTGCGCACGACCATCTCGGCGATCGAGGCGCGGCTGGACCCGGCGCGCTTCCAGCGCGTGCACCGCAGCCACATCGTCAACCTCGACCAGGTCGCCAGCATCGAACCCCTGGACACCGGCGACGCCCGCATCCACCTTCGCGACGGCGTCACCCTGCCCTGCAGCCGCCGCTACCGCGCCGCCCTGAAGGACCGCCTCGGCACCGCATCGTGAGCGCACCGCGCAAGATCGTGCACGTGGACATGGACGCGTTCTATGCGTCGGTGGAACAGCGCGACGATCCCTCGCTGCGCGGGCGGCCGGTGGTGGTGGCCTGGCGCGGGGCGCGTTCGGTGATCTGCGCGGCCAGCTACGAGGCGCGCAAGTTCGGCGTGCGCTCGGCGATGCCGGCGCTGCGGGCGGAGAAACTTTGTCCGCAGGCGGTGTTCGTGCCGCCTGATTTCGTGCGCTACAAGGCGGTGTCGCGGCAGGTGCGGGAGATCTTCGCGCGGCACACCGACCTGGTGGAGCCACTGTCGCTGGACGAGGCCTACCTGGACGTGACCGAGAACAAGCTCGGCCTGGCCAGCGCCACCGCCGTCGCCGAATCCGTGCGTGCGCAGATCCGCGAGGAAACAGCGCTCACCGCCTCGGCCGGCGTCGCGCCGAACAAGTTCCTGGCCAAGATCGCCAGCGACTGGCGCAAGCCCGACGGCATCTACGTGGTCAAGCCGGCGATGGTGGCCGACTTCCTGGCGCCACTGCCGGTCGGCAAGATCCCCGGCGTGGGCAAGGTGATGGAGGGCAAGCTCGCCGGCCTGGGCATCCGCAGCGTCGGCGAGCTGCGCGCCTTCGGCGTCGACGGTCTGGAAGCCCGGTTCGGGCGCTGGGGCCGGCGACTGCACGAGCTGTCGCTGGGCATCGATGAAAACCCGGTACGGAGCGAACGCCCGACCACCCAGGTGTCGGCCGAGGACACCTTCGACACCGATCTGCCGCTGGAAGCCACCGGCGACGCCATCGTGCGCCTGGCGGCCAAGGCCTGGGCCGCGTCCCGGCGCGAAACCGAGCGCAGCCCGCGCACCCTCGTGCTCAAGCTCAAGACGGCGGACTTCCGCATCCTCACCCGCAGCCTGACCCCGGCGGTGATGCCCGGCACGCTGGAAGAGTTCACGGCGCTCGCACTGGAACTTCGCCAGCGCGTGGACCTGCCGCCGCGCACGCGCTACCGCCTGGTGGGCGTGGGCCTGGCCAACTTCCGCGGCCATGACGAGTCACCGCCGCAGCCCGGCCTGTTCGACCGGGACGAGGACGAAGCCCGCTGAAAACAGGACGGGCGGCCTCTCGGCCGCCCGTCGGGGCACCACGTTGCCGAAGGGCTCAGTAGTACAGGTCGTAAAGCACGTCCAGCACCAGGCCGGTCGCCAGCGCCACGAGCACCACGTCACGGTCCGAACGGACCCAGCGGTGGCCGTAGGGCGGCGGCGGCAGGCGGTAGCTGCCGTAGTCCACGTAGTACGGGCGACCGTAATACGCAGGCGGCATGCGGTGGCCTACGCTCCAGCGCACCTGGCGATAGCCGGCCGGGTACACGTAGCGGGCCGGAGCCCGGTAGCGGTACTCGGGACGCCACTGGTAACCGCGCCAGCGGCGGTCGTCGTGGCGCACGTAGCGGCGGTTGTCGCGACGGTCCTCGCGCCAGTCACGGCGGTCGTCCCGGCGGTCATGGCGGTAATCGCGGCGATCGGCCTGCCAGTCGCGGCGGTTGTCGCGGCGGTCGGCCTGCCAGTCGCGGCGGTTGTCCCGGCGGTCGGCCTGCCAGTCGCGGCGGTTGTCGCGATTATCGGCCCGCCAGTCCCGACGGTCTTCCCGGCGGTCTTCGCGGTGGCCGTTGCGGTCGTCACGCCGCTGTTCGCGGCGATCTTCCCGAACGGGGCCCTTGTTGCTGTCACGGGCGGACTCGCCGGCAACGACGCGGGCGCGCACGTCCTGTGCGGCCACCGGCGTCACCATGGCGCCCGCCAGCAGCGCGGCCATCGAAACCATCAGTACTCTTTTCATCTTCGGATCCCTCGGGGTACGGAGCGTGGGCGGCCAGGGCCATCCACGGGGCGAATGATGGCGGTCGGGGCACTGAATTGGCCTTGAATCCTTCGTTTGCCCGACGTGAAGCCCTGCCTGTCGTTCAGCCCGATGAACACGGCGGCGGCTCGGCTAGAATGGCGCAAAACCGCCAGGGAGCCGCCATGCCATCGTTCGACGTCGTGTCCGAAGTGGACAAGCATGAACTGACCAACGCCGTGGATACCGCCAACCGCGAACTCGGCAACCGCTTCGATTTCAAGGGCCAGGACGCCAGCTTCGAGCTGGACGGCTTCGTGGTCACGCAGAAGGCGCCGAGCGATTTCCAGCTCAAGCAGATGCTCGACATCCTGCGCGCGCGCCTGATCGCCCGCGGCATCGACATCCGCTGCCTCGACGTCGGCGAGCCCGAGATCAACCTCGCCCAGGCGCGCCAGAAGATCACCGTCAAGCAGGGCATCGAACAGAAGCTGGCCAAGAAGATCGTCGCCACGCTCAAGGAAGCCAAGCTCAAGGTCGAGGCCCAGATCAACGGCGACAAGCTGCGCGTGTCGGGCAAGAAGCGCGACGACCTGCAGGATGCGATGGCGCTGCTGAAGAAGTCGGACCTGGAGATTCCGCTGCAGTTCGACAACTTCCGCGACTGACCGCTGCTGTAGGAGCGCCTTCAGGCGCGAATCTTTTGGCTTTGCTTTTGGCTTTGCCTTTGGCAAAGAAGGGATTCGCGCCTGAAGGCGCTCCTACAAGTTCGTGTCGAACAACTTTGCCCGGTCGGCGTCGTCGAGCAGCCGCCACTCGCCCGGCGCCAGCCCGTCCAGATTCAAGCCGCCCAACCGGTGCCGGTGCAGCGCGTGTACGTGGTTGCCGACCGCAGCGAACATCCGGCGGATCTGGTGGTAGCGGCCTTCGACCAGGGTGACCCGGGCGCGGCGCGGTTCCAGCGCCTCGAGCCCGGCCGGCGCGAGCGGCGTTTTTTCCGATTCCAACATCAGCGTGCCGCTGGCGAACGTCGCCGCCTCGTCGCCGCGAAGGTCCTGGTCCAGCACCGCGTCGTAGACCTTGGGCAGCATCGCCTTGGGCGAGGTGATCCGGTGCAGCAGCGCGCCGTCGTCGGTCATCAGCAGCAGGCCGGAGGTATCGCGGTCGAGCCGACCGACCGTGGACAGCACCGGATTGCGCAGCCGGAAGCGCGGCGGCAGCAGGTCGTAGACCACGCGCCCCGGGTCCTTGGTCGAACAGGTGTAGCCCACCGGCTTGTGCAGCAGCAGCAGCAAACCCTGCGGCGGATCCAGCGGCTCGCCGTCCACGCGCACGTCGTCGTGCCCGACCACGTCGTCGGCGTACAGCACCTCGCCGGCGGCATCGGTGATGCGGCCCTCGCGGAACATCAGCGCCACCTGCTTGCGGCTGCCGTAGCCGAGGTTGGCGATCAGCTTCACCAGTTTCATGCGCCCGCCTTCACCGCGTGGATGACCTTGAATCCGCCGGCGTCGGCCAGCTTGCGCACCTCGCCGAAGCCCTGCGCCAGGGCCTGTTCGTATGGCAGGTGGCGGTTGGCGACCAGGCAAAGCCGGCCGCCCGGCCGCAGCGCCTGCGCCGCGGCCTGGATGAAGGCCTGGCCCAGCTCGGGCCGGTCGGCGCGGCCCTGGTGGAAGGGCGGATTGGACACGATGAAGTCGTAGCGTCGCGGCAGGCCCGTGGTGACGTCGTGCCAGTGCAGGCCCGGCACGAGGCGCTGGCCGGCGAGGTTGCCGCGCGCCAGGGCCAGCGCACGCGCCTCGGCCTCGTACAGGTCCAGCGCGGTCACGCCCGGGCAGCGCGCCAGCACCTCGGCCGCGAGGTAACCCCAGCCGGCGCCCAGGTCGGCGCCCTCGCCGGCCAGGTCGCTCGGCAGGTTCGCGGCCAGCAGCGCCGACGCGGCGTCGATGCGGTCCCAGGCAAACAGCCCCGGCCGGCTGACGAAACGTCCGTCCAGGATCGGCCGCGGCGCGTCGAGTTCGCGCCACTGCGCCAGCAGCGCCTCGTCGATCGCGTCACCCAGCGGAGCGGTCCAGACGGCGCGGCAGTGGTTCTTGCCCAGCACGTGCACCGGGCCCGCGAGTCGCTCGAGGTCGTCCTGCATCGAACGCGCGCCTTCCTTGTTGGCCGCGCAGGCCAGCACGACGCCGCCGTTGCCGGCCTGGTCGATCGCGCGCGCCAGCAAGGCGCGGGACTCGTCGCGCTGCCGCGGTGCCAGCAGCATCACCAGGCCGAAACGGCCGGTGTTGGCCTCCGAAACCGCGAAGCCATCCCGCGCCAGCGCGTCGGCCCACGGCTTGAAGCCCTGCTCGCAAACCGGACGATGGCCGCGCGCCGCGTTCAGCGCCACGCCCGTGCGCGCCCGCAGGAACAGGCTGGCACCCGGCGCCGGCCAGGCGAGCGCGCCGGAGGCCAGGGGCAGCAGCAGGGTCTCGAGCGCGGGATCGGGAATCACGAAGGCAGCCGGTGCGGGCAACGGGGCGGCAAGTCTAACCCGCGGGCTTCACGCGTCGGCCGCGATGCGGTCGCGACCGGCCTGCTTGGCGGCGTAGAGGGCGCCATCGACGGCGCGATACAGGCCGTCCGCGTCGCCGTGGCGGTCCGGATCGAACCGGCCCAGGCCGATGCTGGCCGTCACCAGCAGCAAACGGCCCTCCAGCGCCAGCGGCGAGGCCACCAGGCCCGACCGCAGGCGTTCGGCGGCCTCGCGTGCCTCGTCTTCGCCACCCTCGAACAGCACGCCGAACTCTTCGCCCCCCAGCCGGGCAAGCAGGGACCGCGGCGCCGTGAAAACCTGCTGCATCCGGGTGGCCAGCGCGCGCAGGCAGGCATCGCCGACCGCATGGCCGTAGCGGTCGTTGACGTGCTTGAAGTGGTCGACGTCGAGGATCAGCAGGCAGAACTCCGCGCCCTCCGCCCTGGCCCGTTCCACCAGCGCATCGAGGCGCTCGCCGAAGTGGCGGCGGTTGCACACGCCGGTCAGCGGGTCGATGCGGCTCAGGCCTTCGTACAGGTCGCGCTGTTCGCGCAGCGCCATGTCCAGGTCGAGCCGGCGCCGGTATTCGGCGTGGGTGCGCAGCAGCGCCCCGACCAGGTAGATCGCGTAGAAGCTCATCGCCACGGCAAGGGCGCGCTGGCCGCTGTCGAGCCACAGGATGATGAGCGTCGGCAGGAACAGCGCGGTGGCGCCGACCACCGCGAAGCCGCGCACCGTGGTGTAGACGTTCACGAACACCGTCGCGTAGCCGATGGTCGCGATCAGCGACACCATCCGCACCTCGGTGCCGAAGCGCGGATCGAGCAGCATCCAGCCCTGCACCGCCGACCAGGCCAGCGGCGCCAGCGGCAGCACCAGCGCGTACTGCTTCAGCCAGCGCTGGTTGGCCCCGGCGTCATCCGGCGCCGGTGGCCGCATCGCGAGGCGAAGCAGGCCGACCAGCAGGAACACCGCGGCCATGGCCAGCGTCGGCCAGGGAGCGAACACGTGGGCGCCGGCGAGCCAGGCCACCACGCTCCAGCCGAACAGGTACAGGAAACCGGCCAGCTTCGACCGCTGGTAGCTGTCGTGCGCCACCTGCGCAAGCCGCCAGGCGCGGCGTTCGTTGCCGGGCCGCGGTGACGGCGCGGGGCTCAGGCCTTCCATTCCAGCGCCCGGTGGTCGAAGCCCTGGGCCAGGCGCGGCTTGACGATCTGGAAGAACGGCGACACGTCGAAATCACGCGGCACGTACAGGCTGTGGTGGCGGATGTGCAGGATTTCCCGGCGCGCGAGCTGGCCGCCGACGGTGCCGGCGTCCACGCGTTCGATCTCGGGCAGGATCGGGTAGCGGATCGATTCAAAGGCCTGCGCGAGCAAGGTCGAGCAGATCGCCTTGGTCGGTTCGCCGCTCCCCAGGGCCAGCAGCTGCCGCTTCATCGAGCCGGGCACCGGCGGCGTGCGCACGAGGTAGCGGGCCAGGTCGAAGATGTTCTTGAGGTCGTAGGTGGTGCCCTTGCGTTCGAGCATGAAGCGCACCAGCGCGTCGATCTCGTCGTCGGACAGCCCCACCGGCCGGCAGATGCGCGCGTGCAGGCCGGCGAAGGTGGACAGCGGGATCGTGCGCACGCCCTCGACGACGTCCACGTCGACGAAGATGCGCGCCTCCTCGCCCGGGGCCGGCGGGCCCAGCGTGTCGCCGATGCACAGCGCCGCGTGCGACCAGGTCGACTGGGTCAGGTACTTGATCGCGGTGGCGAAACGGCTGCTGCCTTCGACCAGCAGCACGTCGCCCTTGCGCAGGGTGGCGGCGAGCAGCCGCGGCGGGCTGGTGGGCAGGTGGCTGTTTCGTTCACGCGGCTTGGCCAGGAAACGCGCCAGCCGGCGCCCGATCGATCGGAGCGGCGACATGCGCGGAAGCCTAGCGCATGCCCCCGCCGCTGGGCAGTCTTCAGCGCACCGGAGCCTGCGCCGCCAGCAGCCCGCGCAGCTGCGCCAGCCTGGCCTTCACGCGCGCGGCGTGGGCCGGGCCCATGCGCCAGAGCGCCTTGTGGCCGATCGACGCTTGCTCCAGCCGCGGGTCGGCGAAGGCCCAGCGGGGCTGGCCGGGAACCGGCACCACGGCCAGTCCGGCGCCCGGATCCGGCGCCGCCAGCAGGTGGTCGATCACTTCGACCAGGCGGTCGTTGAAGGTCTGGCCCGGCGCCGCGACTTCCCGGTAGGCCTGCTCGAACAGCGGATACAGGCGGACATAGGCCGACACCAGGCGGGCCGGGTCAACTGCCTCGAAGGCCGCGACGGCGGCGTCGTAGCGGGTGAAATTGGCGGGATCGAGGACCGACTGCCCGTCGGTGCCGGAGACGGCGAAGTTGCCCGCCACGGGGCGTGCGGCATACACCTGCCGCGTGATGTCGCGGCGCGGCAGGTTGTCGATCGTGGTCACCAGGCGCTGGACGAGGTATTCGGGCACGAGCCAGGTCGCGAGGTCGTCGCCGTCGAGCAGGCCGGCCAGCGCGGCCCAGGCCACCGGATCGCTGTCGGACAGCGTTGGCAGGGGCTCGGCCGGCGCGGTTTCCGGCACCACCGGCACGTTTTCGATCGGATGGCGCACCTCCGGTTCGTAGGGCATGCCGATCGGCTCGGGCGCCTTCGCGACCACCGGGGTTTCGTCGCCGGATGCGGCGCGCGGGTAGAACTTCCAGGCCAGGACGCCGCAGACCGCGACGAAGCCCAGTGCCAGCCACGGCCCGGCCTTGAATGTGTTGCCCATGTGAAGACTCCTCGCGGCGGGACCTGTTTTGAGACTACGCGCCCGCGATGAAGTTCCGCGAAACGCGACGGCACGCGCACCTAGGCCAATCGTCACTTGACGCCCCCCGACCACGCGCACCAGAGTCGGGCGGGCACACGCCCTTTTTGCCCCTGGAGTGACACGATGGACAGACGCAACTTCCTGACGATGTCGGGACTGGGCCTCGCCGGCCTGATGATGCCCTTCGGACGGGTCATCGCCGCCGAGGAACTGGTCACCTCGCTCGACATCGCGATCAAGAAGGCGATCGCCGACGCCGCCCTGCAGGCCGCCCGTGACGCCGGCGCCAGTTACTGCGACGTGCGCGTCGGGCGTTACCTGCAGCAGTTCGTGGTCACCCGCGAGGACAAGGTCCAGAACGTCCTGAACACCGAGTCCACCGGCGTAGGCGTGCGCGTCATCGCCAACGGCGCCTGGGGCTTCGCGGCCACCAGCGACCTGAGCACTGCCGGCGTCGCCGCCGCGGCCCGCCAGGCCACCGCGATCGCCAAGGCCAATTCCGGCCTGCAGACCACCCCCGTGCAGCTGGCGCCGGTGAAGGGCGTGGGCGAGGTCAGCTGGCGCACGCCGATCGTGAAGAACGCGATGGAAGTGCCGGTCAAGGACAAGGTGGACCTGCTGCTGGGCGTCAACGCCGCCGCGATGGGTGCCGGCGCCAACTTCGTCAACTCGACGCTGTTCCTGGTCAACGAGCAGAAGTACTTCGCTTCGACCGACGGCAGCTACATCGACCAGGACGTGCACCGCATCTGGGCGCCGTTCACCGTGACCGCCATCGACAAGGCCAGCGGCAAGTTCCGCACCCGCGACGGCCTGTCGTCGCCGATGGGCATGGGCTTCGAATACCTGGAAGGCAAGCCCGGCGACCGCTTCGTCGCGCCCAATGGCGTCGTGAACTACGGCAAGTCCTACGACATGACCGAAGACGCCGTCGCCGCCGCGAAGCAGGCCCAGGAAAAACTCAAGGCGCCGTCGGTCAAGCCCGGCAAGTACGACCTGGTGCTGGACCCGACCCACCTGTGGCTGACCATCCACGAAAACGTCGGCCACCCGCTCGAGCTCGACCGCGTGCTGGGCTACGAGGCCAACTACGCCGGCACCAGCTTCGCCACGCTCGACAAGCGCGAGAACCGGTTCCAGTACGGCAGCGACATCGTCAACCTGTTCGCCGACAAGGTGCAGGAAGGCAGCCTGGGCGCCGTGGCCTACGACGACGAGGGCGTCAAGACGAAGAAGTGGGACCTGGTGAAGGAAGGCAAGCTGGTGAACTACCAGGCCATCCGCGACCAGGCCCACATCATCGGCGAAGAAGAGTCGCACGGCTGCTGCTACGCCGACTCCTGGTCGAGCGTGCAGTTCCAGCGCATGGCCAACGTCTCGCTGGCGCCGGGCAAGCAGAAGCTCAGCGTCGAGGACATGGTCAAGGACGTCGAGAAGGGCATCTACATCATCGGCGACGGCTCGTTCTCGATCGACCAGCAGCGCTACAACGCCCAGTTCGGCGGCCAGCTGTTCTACGAAATCGAAAACGGCAAGATCACCCGCATGCTCGAGGACGTGGCCTACCAGATCCGCACGCCGGAATTCTGGAATGCCTGCTCGGCCATCTGCGACGAGTCCGACTACCGCCTGGGCGGCAGCTTCTTCGACGGCAAGGGCCAGCCCGGCCAGGTCTCGGCCGTTTCCCACGGCGCGTCCACGGCCCGTTTCGACGGCATGAACGTCATCAACACCGCCCGCAACCTCGGCTGACCGGCGCAGGAGCCTTAAACCATGAGCATCTACACCGAAGAACAGGCCAAGGCGATCCTCGACAAGGTCATGAAGCTGTCGCAGGCCGATGAGTGCACGGCGACGCTGTCCGGCTCCGTCGCCGGCAACATCCGCTTCGCGCTGAACAACGTTTCGACCAGCGGCATCGTGTCGAACGCGCAGCTGATGGTGCAGTCCGCGTTCGGCAATCGCGAGGGCATCACCACGATCAACAGCTTCGACGACGCCTCGCTCGAACGCGTGGTGCGGCGCTCCGAGGAGCTGGCGCGACTGGCGCCGGAGAACCCGGAGTACATGCCGATCATCGGCAAGCAGGAATACAAGCCCTCCCCGACCTTCGTGCAGGCCACGGCCGACATCACACCCGAACAGCGCGCCCGCATCGCGGCCGCGTCGATCGGGCCGAGCAAGGACGACAACCTGATCGCCGCCGGCTTCCTTCAGGACGACAACAGCTTTTTTGCCTTCGCGAACTCGAAGGGCAATTTCGGCTACCAGAAGGCCACCAACGTCAACTACACCTGCACCGTGCGCACCGAGGACGGCCGCGGCTCGGGCTGGGTGACGCGCAACACCGGCGACATCGATGAGTTCGACGCCGACGACGCGATCGCGGTGGCGATCCAGAAGGCCCGCGACTCGGCCGAAGCCAAGGCGCTCGAGCCCGGCAAGTACACGGTCATCCTGGAGCCGGCCGCGGCCGCCGGGCTGATCAGCTTCATGATGTTCTTCTTCGACGCGCGCCAGGCCGACGAGGGCCGCAGCTTCCTGTCGAAGAAGGGCGGCGGTACCCGCCTGGGCGAACAGGTCTACGACCCTCGCGTGAACATCATGGCCGACCCCTGGCACCCCGAGGCCGCCGTCATGCCCTGGGACGAACAGGGCCTGCCGCGCGAGAAGCACGCCATCATCAAGGACGGCAAGGTCGAGTTCCTGCAGTACTCGCGCTACTGGGCCAAGGAAAAGGGCAAGCGCGCGATCGGCCAGCCGGGCAACCTGCTGATGGCCGGCGGCGACAAGTCCACGGCCGAGCTGGTCAAGGGCACCCAGAAGGGCATCCTGGTCACCCGCACCTGGTACATCCGCATGGTCGACCCGCAGACCGTGCTGCTGACCGGCCTGACCCGCGACGGCACCTTCTACATCGAGAACGGAGAGATCAAGCACCCGGTGAAGAACTTCCGCTTCAACGAGTCGCCGGTGATCATGCTCAACAACATCGAGGAACTGGGCAAGCCGGTGCGCATCAGCGGCGACGAGTCCCCGTTCACGATGATGATCCCGGCGATGAAGCTGCGCGATTTCACCTTCACCTCGCTGTCCGACGCGGTGTGATCGAGCCAGGGAGGGGAAACCGCATGCAGCGCCGCGATTTCCTCTCCCTGTTGGGCGCTCTTGTAGGAGGGGCTTCAGCCCCGAAGCTTTTCGCGCAGGGCTTCGCGCCTGAAGGCGCTCCTACAGGGGCAGCGGCGACCGGCGACTACGACTTCTGGTTCACCCGGCTGATGTACGACTCCGGCAACTGGGACGTCGACCAGCGCATGCCGGCGAACATCATCACCTCGCTGATCGACTACACCCGCCTGCGCGTGGACCCGAAGGAACACGTGCTGGCCCTGGCCGACCCGCGCATGCTGCAGGCGCCGTTCTGCTACCTGGCCGGGCACAAGCTGGTGGAGTTCAATCCCGACGAGCGCCGCAATTTCGAAGCCTACGTGCGCAACGGCGGGTTCGTGTTCGTGGATGACTGCAACCACGACATCGACGGCCTGTTCGCGAAATCCTTCGAAGCCGAAATGGCCTCGATCTTCGGCCCGCGGGCGCTGCAGAAGCTGTCGAACCGGCATCCGCTGTACTCGAGCTTCTTCCGCTTCGACGGCCCGCCGACCACCGGCTTCGAACTCAACGGCTGGGGCGACGACCTGGTGCACGATTACCTGAAGGGCATCGAGGTGGACGGCCGGCTGGGCGTGCTCTACAGCAACAAGGACTACGGCTGCGAGTGGGACTACGACTGGCGCAACAAGCGCTGGCTGGCCGAGGACAACACCAAGTTCGCCGTCAACATCGTGATGTACGCGCTGACGGCCTGACCAGGACCGAACCAAGATGACGACCCAGACACCCGACGACCTGCAGGCCCTGCTCGAGCGCATCGTTCCGCTGCGCGAGGCGATCGGCCAGGCCATCGTCGGCCAGCACGAGGTGGTCGAGCAGCTGCTCACCGGCCTGCTGGCCGGCGGCCACTGCCTGCTCGAGGGCGTGCCCGGCCTGGGCAAGACACTGCTGGTGCGCACGCTGGGGCAAGCCCTGGACCTGGGCTTCAGGCGCGTGCAGTTCACGCCCGACCTGATGCCCAGCGACATCCTGGGCACCGAGATCCTGGAAGAAGACCACGGCACCGGCCACCGCCACTTCAAGTTCCAGCCCGGGCCGGTGTTCACCCACCTGCTGCTGGCCGACGAACTCAACCGCACGCCGCCCAAGACCCAGGCCGCGCTGCTCGAGGCGATGCAGGAACACACGGTCAGCTACGCCGGCACCACGCACGCGCTGCCCGAGCCCTTCTTCGTGCTGGCCACGCAGAACCCGCTGGAACAGGCCGGCACCTACCCGCTGCCGGAAGCCCAGCTCGACCGTTTCCTGCTGCACATCCGCGTCGATTACCCGAGCGAGGCCGAAGAACGCGACATCATCGAGCAGACCACCGGCGGCAAGTCGCCGAAGGTGCCCAAGGTGATGGCCGGCGACGACGTGCTGGCCCTGCAGGCGCGCGTGCGCGAAGTGCACCTGGGCGCCGACCTGCTGGACTGGATCACGCGCCTGGTGCGCTCGAGCCGCCCCGGCCCGGGCGCGCCGGCGGAGATCGCGCAGTACGTGCGCTGGGGCGCCGGCCCGCGCGCCGGGCAGTCGCTGGTGCTGGCCTGCAAGGCGCGCGCGCTGCTCAACGGCCGCTTCGCCGTGACCCGCGACGACGTGCTGGCGCTGGCCGCGCCGGTGCTGCGCCACCGCCTGCTGCTGTCCTTCGCCGCGGAAGCCGAGCAGAAGTCGCCCGACGACGTGGTGGCGGCGCTGCTGCGCGCGGTCCCGCACCCGGCCTGAGGCCGCCATGTCCGGCCCGGACTTCATTCCCGCCGCGGTGCGCGCCCGGCTGCGCGACCTGCGCCTGGAAGGGCGTCGGGCCACGGGCGGGCATGGGTTCGGGCAGCACCGCAGCCGCAGCCGCGGCGCCGGCCTGGAGTTCGCGCAGTACCGCGCCTACGAACCCGGCGACGAACTGCGCCAGGTCGACTGGAAGCTCTACGCACGCTCGGACCGCTTTTTCGTGCGCGAAGCCGAACGCGACAGTCCGCTCACTGCCTGGGTCGTGATCGACACCAGCGCCTCGATGGCGCAGGCCGACGCCGAGCGTCCGGACTGGACGCGCCTCGACCTGGCCCGCGGGCTCGCCGCCTGCGTCATTGAACTCGCGCTGCGCCAGGGCGACCAGTTCGGCCTGGCCGCGATCGGCGGCGAGGGCCTGCGCCTGGTGCCCGCCGGCGCCGGCCCGCGCCACCGCGACCGCTGCCTGCTGGAACTGCACGGCCTGCGCGCGGGCGGCAGCTGGCCCGCTGAAACCGCGCTGCGCCCGCTCTGGGAACGCCTCGGCCCCGGCCACCTGGTGCTGGTGCTCAGCGATGACTTCGACGATGCCAACGTCGCGCTGATGGAA
Organism: Arenimonas sp.; assembly: GCF_041919775.1. Lineage (GTDB taxonomy): Bacteria > Pseudomonadota > Gammaproteobacteria > Xanthomonadales > Xanthomonadaceae > Arenimonas. The sequence goes on from NZ_JAYRTE010000013.1 coordinate 60,369, forward strand.
AAACTCGCCGCCGCCCGGCGCGAGGTGATGAACCTGCAGCTGCTCACCGCCGAAGAGCGCGAGTTCCCGTTCCGCGGCGGCCACCGCTTCCGCGATCCGGAGACCGGCCAGGAGCTGGTCGGCGACGCCCCGGCCGCACGCGCCGCCTTCCTCGCCGAATTCGGCGCCGCGCGCCAGGCACTGCACGCACGCCTGGCCGCCGCCGGCATCCGCAGCGACACCGCCTGGCTGGACGAACCCATGGACCTGCCGCTGCGCCGGCTGCTGGCGCCCGGCGCCGCGGAGCGCGCATGAGTTTCGGCCTCGCCTTTCCGCTTGGCCTGCTGGCCCTGCTGGGGCTGGCGCTGCCGCTGCTGGTGCACCTGGCGCGGCGCGAACAGCAGCAGCCGACGATGTTCGCGGCCCTGCGCTGGCTGCGCGCCGTGCGCCGCCCGCGGCAAAAGCTGCGTCTTGAACAGTGGCTGCTGCTGGCCCTGCGCCTGCTGCTGGTGGCGGGTTTCGCGCTGCTGATGGCGACGCCCTGGTTCCAGCCCGACGACGGCGGCGACAGCCGCGTGCTGGTGCATCCCGCGCTGGCCCCGCCCGAAACCGGCGCCGCTGCCGACGTGCGCTGGCTGGCACCGGGTTTCCCGCCGGTCGACAGCCCGGTGCCGGAAGCGCGCCAGCCGGTCGCCAGCCTGCTGCGCCAGGCCGACGCCGAACTGGCGAAAGGCCGCGAGCTCATCGTGCACGTGCCGTCGGTGCTGGACGGCGCCGATGGCGAACGCCCGCGGCTTTCGCGGCCGGTGCAGTGGCGCGTCGAACCGTCGCCGCCTTCGGATGCCGCCAAGCCGCCGGCGCTTTCGTCCCCCGTGATGGTGATTCGCCATGCGCCGGCGCTTGCCGGGCAGGCCCGCTGGCTGGCGGCGACCCAGGCGGCCTGGTTCACCGCGTCGGGCCAGCCGGCAGCGCAGGCGGACATCGCCACGCTGGCGGCGCCGTGGCCCGACGACACGCGGCTACTCGCCTGGCTGGGCACGGACGACCCGCCCGACGCGCTGCTGGCCTTTGCCGGCGACGGCGGCACGGTGCTGCTGGGTGAAGCCACGCCCTGGCCGCTGCCGGCAGCGGCCGAAGCGGTCTGGCACGGTGGCGACGGCGGCACCCTGCTCCGGGCCGCCCGACATGGCCAGGGCCGGCTGCTGCAGTTCGCCGTGCCGCTCGATCCGGCGGATTTTCCCGAACTGCTCGACCCCCGTTTCCCGCAGTGGCTGCAGGCCAGGCTGCAGTCACCGCCACCGGCGCCCACGCGGGTTGATGCGCTCGCCCATGCGCCGCAAACCGGCGCCGCCGCCTTGACGCCGCCGACCCTGCCGCTTGCGCCCTGGCTGGCCATCGTGCTCGCCGCGCTGTTCCTGATCGAACGCTGGCTGGCCGCCGGCCAGCCAGACCGGAGGCCCGCGTGACGCTGCGCCTGCGCGAAATCCGCCACCGCGTGGCGATGCGCCTGGCGTTCGCCACATCCGGCCTGCTGCTGCCGCTGCTGGTGGCCACGGCCGCCTGGGGCCAGCGGCTGCAGTCGCCGCTGCTCGCCGGGATGGCCGGCGCGGTCCTGGTGCTGCTGGCCTTCGGGTTCTGGCGCCGGCAGCGGGCGCGGCACGATGACCGCTGGCTGGCGCGCCGCCTCAACGCCGAGCCGCGCTGGCAGGACAGCGCCGACCTGCTGTTCGCCGACCCGGCCACGCTCGGGCCGCTGCAGACGCTGCAGCGCGAACGGCTGGCCCGGCAGCTGGCCAGCACGCCGGCGCCCGACCTGCGGCCGGCCTGGCCGCAGCGCGCGCTGCTGGCCAGCCTGCTGGTCGGGATTGCGCTGCTGCTGGCCGCGCTGTTCTGGCCGACGGCGTCCGCGCCTGTGCCGGCGGCGCCCGGCGCGAGCGCTGAAAGCCGCGAAATCCTCGCCACCGACATCACGCTGGTGGACGCCGCCATCGACGTGCAGGCGCCGGACTACACCGCCCTGCCCGCCCGCAGCGAAGACTCGCTTTCGCTGCAGGCCCCGGAAGGTTCGCGCCTGCGCTGGCGCCTGCGTTTTTCGCCACAGCCCGAGGCGGTCGTGCTGCGCTGGCACGACGGCGGCGAACTGGCGCTGGCGCGCGATGGCGAACACTGGACCGGTGAGCACAGGCTGGCGCGCTCCGCGCTCTACCGCATCGCCGTCAGCTCGCCGCTGCCGCTGGCCGAAGACAAACTGCATCGCCTCGACGCCATCGCCGACCAGGCCCCGGCCATTCGCGTGATCAGCCCGGAGCGGCCGCTGACGCTGCGCGAGCCGGGCCAGCGCGGCTGGCCGCTGGTCTTCGAGGCCAGCGACGACCACGGCCTGGGCAGCGCGCGCCTGCACATCACCCTGGCCCAGGGCACCGGCGAACAGGTCACCGTCACCGAGCGCAGCCTGGCCCTTCGTGGCGAAGGCGAAACGAAGCAGCGCCGCTATCGCCACACGCTCGACCTGGGCGCCCTCGGCCTGGCCGAAGGCGACGACCTGATCGTGCGCCTGGACGTGCGCGACAACCGCGCGCCGACCCCGCAAACCAGCCGCAGCCCGAGCCTGATCCTGCGCTGGCCGATGCCGCCCGGCGCGGAGTCGACCGGCATGGAAGGCCTGGTGAAAAAGGCGCTGCCGGCCTATTTCCGCAGCCAGCGGCAGATCATCCTGGACATCGAAGCGCTGCTTCCACAGCGCTCGCAGCTGGCGGCGGACGAGTTCACCTCGCGCTCGGATGCCATCGGCGTCGACCAGCGCATCCTGCGCATGCGCTACGGCCAGTTCCTCGGCGAGGAAAACGAGGGCGGGCCGGAGGCGCCGCCGGGCATGGAAGGCGAACACAGCGAAGACGATGGCCACGACCATGGTCCGGAAAGCGACGCGCCGCTGGGCAGCGCCGTCAGCGTGCTCGAGGAGTTCGGCCACACCCACGACGATGCCGAAGCCGCCACCCTGCTCGACCCGCAGACCCGCGAGCTGCTCAGGGAGGCGCTGGGCGCGATGTGGTCCTCGGAGGGCGAGCTGCGCCAGGGCCAGCCGCAGCGCGCGCTGCCGCACGCCTATCGCGCGCTGGCGTTCATCAAGCAGGTGCAGCAGGCCAGCCGCATCTACCTGGCCCGCGTCGGCCTGGAGCTGCCGCCGATCGACGAAAGCCGGCGGATGAGCGGAAAACGCGATGGCATCGGCGATCGCCGGGACGGGCTGGTGCCGGCGGAAACACCCGATTCACCGGCGCCTGACCTGTGGCGGGCACTGGCGGAACCGGGCACCCCGGCCGACCTCGCCCCGATGGCTCGCTGGCTGCAGGACAACGCCGATCGTCTCGAAGACCCACTCTCGCTGGTGGCTGCCGTCGAAACCCTGCGCGCCGAACCCGACTGCGCCGACTGCCGCCAGCGTCTGCGTGCGCTGCTGTGGCCGCTGCTGCCGCGTCCGGTCGCCGGCGCGGGTGCCCGACCGACTCCCGATGCCGTCGGCGAGGCGTACCTGGACGCCCTCTCCCGGGAGCCCGCGCGATGACGCCCGCGATGGTCGCAACGCTGCTGCTGGCGCTGGCCGTGCTGCTTTCCGGCGCGCGCCTGGCCTGGCGGGTGCGCGGCGGGTTCATTGCCGCCGGCCCTGCGGCCCTGCGCTTCGTCGGCCAGGGCCTGGTGGCGGGGCTGCTCTGGTTCGCCCTGTTCCCGCCGCCGGTGACCGTGCCCGCCACCACGCTGGTGGTGCTGACGCCCGGCGCGGACACCCTGCCTGCACCCGCGCCCGGCGAGATCCGCGTGGCGCTTCCCGGTGCCGGCATCGGTGCGGACGCCGAACCCGTGCCCGACCTGGGCACCGCGCTGCGTCGGCATCCGCGTGCAGCGGCCCTGCGGATAAGAGGCCATGGCCTGCCCGCCCGCGACCACGACGCCGCCACCGGCCTGCCGCTGGTTTTCGAGCCGGCGCCGCTGCCCGACGGCCTGCATGCGATCCAGGCACCGGCGACGGCGATGCAGGGCCGGTCCTTCACCGTGCGCGGGCGCGTGCAAGGCCTGGCCGATGGCAGGGTGGAGCTGCAGGGACCCGCTGGCAAGACCCTGGCCTCCGCGCAGCCTGACGAAAGCGGCGATTTTGTGCTCGAGGGCCGGGCCGGCCTGGCGGGTCCGACACCCTTCCGCCTGCGCTGGCTGGATGCGCAGGACAGCGTGGTCGGCACGGAAGCCCTGCAGCTGGAGGTGATGGCGCCGGCGCGCCCGCGCCTGCTGGTGCTCGCCGGCGGCCCCGGTCCGGAACTGAAATACCTGCGCCGCTGGGCCGTCGACGCCGGCCTCGAGCTGCACACCGTCATCGACGTCGGCGGCGGCGTGCAGCTGGGGGACCGCCCGCTGCCGGTCAACGCCGCCACGCTGTCGGACTTCGACCTGGTGGTGCTGGACGAGCGCAGCTGGCGCCAGCTCGGCGCCGCGGCGCGCGGCCAGTTGCGCGAATCGGTGCGCGACGGCCTGGGCGTGCTGCTCCGGATCACCGGGCCACTGCCGGACAGCGAGCTCGCGTCGCTGCGTGAATGGGGGCTGGTGCTGGAAGATTCCGATGCGGTGCGAAGCCTGCGCTGGCCAGAGACACCTGTGGGAGGGACTTCAGTCCCGAAAGGCATCGGGACTGAAGCCCCTCCCACAAGTGCCGCGGCCGCCGCCAACCCGGCGCCCCAGCTCTCGCGCCGGCCGCTGAAACTGTCCGCACGCGACGGCCGCCCGCTGCACCTGGCGCCCGACGGCGAGGCGCTGGTGGTCTGGCGCAATGAAGGACGCGGCCGGATCGGCGCGACGATCCTTTCCGACAGTTACCGGCTGTGGCTTTCGGGCCGGCAGTCGGCATTCGGCCAGCACTGGGCGGACAGCGTGCAGACGCTGGCGCGCGCACGCGGCGAAGACGGCGCTCCCGCCCCGGCGCCGGCCTGGCAGGGTGAGCGCACGATGCTTTGCGGCCTGTCCGACGGCGACCACGTCGCCGGCCCGGACGGCAGCGAGGTGACGCTGGCCATCGACCCCGCCAGCGGCGCGTCGGCGTGTGCGGGCTACTGGCCGGCGCAGCCGGGCCTGCACCAGCTCCGGCGCGGCGGCTCCCGCCTGCCGCTGCTGGTGCGCGACCCGGACGCCTATCCGGCGATGATCGCCTACGAACGCCAGGCCGCGACGAAAGCACTGGCAGCGCAGGCGCCCGTCGTCGAACCCGCGCAGCACGACCAGCCCGCCCCCCGCTGGCCGTGGTGGCTCGCGTGGCTGCTGGCCAGTGCGGGCCTGTGGTTGTACGAGCGCCGCGCGAAACCCTTGTAGGAGCGCCTTCAGGCGCGAATCTTTTGACTTTGCCTTCGGCAAAGAACCGCTTCGCGCCTGAAGGCGCTCCTACAGGTCCCTTCGGGACAGCTCCGCGGCCAGCTCCGGCGACACGCCGGGGATCTTCGACCAGTCCACCTGGTCGATCTGTTCGGCCGGCAGGAAGCGTTCGGCGTATTCCAGATAGACTTTCTCGCGCAGGAACACGTCGAACAGGTCGGGATCCACGTGGTGGTCGAGCTTCATGCGGCCGAGGATCGTCAGCGATTCGCTGAGCGTCTTGCCGGGCTTGTAGGGCCGGTCGCTGGCGGTCAGTGCCTCGAAGATGTCGGCGATGCCCATTACCCGCGCCTGCACGCTCATCTGTTCGCGGGTCAGGCCACGCGGATAACCCTTGCCGTCCATGCGCTCGTGGTGGCCGCCGGCGTATTCGGGCACGTTGCGCAGGTGCTTGGGCCAGGGCAGCGCCTCGAGCAGGCGGATGGTCATCGTGATGTGGTGGTTGATGATCTCGCGTTCGGCGTTGTTGAGCGTGCCGCGGCGGATGCACAGGTTGTCGAGCTCCTCGGCGGACAGGAACGGCTGCTCGCTGCCATCGGGCCCGCGCCAGGTGAGCGCGGCAATGCGCTGCAATCCCGCGATCTTGTCGTCGCTCATGAATTCGCCGCCGGTATTGGCCTGGCGCACCGCCTCGCGGTCGGCGTCGAGCCGGGCCAGGCGCGCCTCGTAGCCGGCCTGGTCGAGCTCGCCCTTGAGCAGCGCGATTTCGGCGTCGCGCCTGAGCACCTCGAAGCGCGTGTCCACCAGCTCGATGCGGTCGAACAGCGTCTGCAGCTTGGTCGCCTTGTCGACCACGTGCACCGGCGTGGTGATCTTGCCGCAGTCGTGCAGCAGGCCGGCGATCTTGAGCTCATAGCGGTCGGCTTCGGACATGTCGAAGTCCGCCAGCGGGCCCGCCTTCGTTCGCGCCACGGCATCGGCCAGCAGCGTGGTCAGCGCCGGCACGCGTTCGCAGTGGCCGCCGGTGTAGGGCGACTTTTCGTCGATGGCGGTGTTGATCAGGTTGATCAGCGCCTCGAACAGCGTCTCGAGCTGGTCGATCAGCCGCCGGTTGTTGAGCGCGATCGCCGCCTGCGAGGCCAGCGATTCCACCAGCTGCTGGATCGCCGGCTCGAACACGCGGATGCCGCCGTCCGCGCCCTTGGCATTGATCAGCTGCAGAACGCCGATGACCTGGCCGTCGTGGTCCTTCATCGGCACGGTCAGGAAGGACTGCGAGCGGTAGCCGGTCCTGGCGTCGAACGCGCGCGTGCCGCTGAAGTCGTAGCCTTCGGCGGTATAGGCGTCGGCGATGTTGATCGTCTTGCCCGACAGCGCCGCGTGCACCACCACCATCGAATCATTGCCGCTGCCGTCCTCGCGAAACAGCGGGATCGGCGGGAACTGGATCGGCTTGCCGTGGCGGCCGCCCATGAAATAACCCAGCGAGTCGTTGCGCAGCACCTCGAAGCGCAGGCTGTCGCCCTCGCGCAGGTAGAGCGTGCCGCCGTCGGCGTCGGCGAAGTCGCGGGCCGCTTCCAGGATGCGCTCGAGCAGGGTCGCCAGGTCGCGTTCGTGCGACAGCGCGACGCCGATGTCGTTGAGGGTCTCGAGGCGGCTGAGGATCTCGGATTCGCTGGTCACGGCGGCGGTCGACGGTTACCCGGACGCCAACATGACGCCAAACGCAGCCACGCGCAATGCGCGCCGTGCCAGCGTCGGCGCGGGCTCAGCGCCAGCCCGCGTCGCGCGCGGCGCGCTCCTGCCCGGCGTCCAGGGGTTCACCGGCGATGCGTGCCTGCATCTCGGCGAGCACCGCGGCAGGCAAACTTCCCGAAGCCTGCCGCAGCCCGCCCCGCGGCGAGGCTTCCGAACCCACCAGTACCGGCACCTGCCAGCGGCCCTGCGGATCGCGGCAGGCCAGGCCGTCGAGGTCCCGCGCGCCGTGCAGGCGGAAGCTGCGGCAATACGTGCCGCTGCCATCGCGGAAGCTGATCCCGATCCGCAGCGCCTCGCCGGATTCCGCGGCAAGGCCCGACTCGAGTGAATCGGCCAGTTCACCGTCGGCGACCAGCTGGCCGTCGCGGACTTCCAGGGGCGCCGCAGCGGGTGCCAGCGCAAACTGCGAGATCGCGATGCCCAGCGCGAGGGCGGCCGCCAGCGCCGCCCATTCCGGAAGCGCCAGGCGCGGCTTGTTCCTGCGCGGAAGCTCCCGCACTGGCGCCGGCGACAGCGACGTCGCCACGTCGCCACGCGCAAGGGCCTGCAGGTGCGCGGGCACGGGTTCGTCCAGCACCGGATCGAAGGCCGCGCGAAGCTGGTCGCGCAGCCGCCGTTCGGCTTGCACCGCGGCGGCGACGCCAGGATCGGCCGCCATTGCCGCTTCGACGCGTGCGATGCCGGCCTGGTCGAGTTCGCCGTCGACATAGGCCATCAGTTCGGCGGCATCCGGCTTCATGCGCCTGCTCCGGCAGCGCCGCCCAGCAGGCCCTGCAGCGCCTCGCGTCCGCGCGAAAGGCGGCTGGTCAGCGTGCCGACGGGCACGTCCATCGCCAGGGCCGCCTCGCGGTAGGACAGGCCTTCAATGAGCACCAGGGCAATCGCCATGCGTTGTTCCTCCGGAAGGCGCGCCAGCGCCGATTGCACCGACAGGGCCAGGTCCTGGCCCTCGAACGGGGTTTCACCCACCTGCGCGCCGTGATCCTCCGGGGCGAAGACGCGCTGGCCGCGCTGCCTGGCCCGGACCTCGTCGATCCAGGCATTGCGGATGATGCCGAACACCCAGGCGTCGAGCCGGCTGCCCGGCCGCCACTGCGCCGCACGGGCCAGGGCCCGTTCCAGCGCCACCTGCACGAGGTCGTCCGCGTCCGCCGGATCCCTTGCCAGGGTGCGGGCGAAACGGCGCAGTCGCGGCAGCAGCTCGCACAGTTCCTGGTTGAAATTCATTCCGGTGTCAGTGACGGTCATGCCTGATTACGTCCCGGGAGGGCGTTTTGATCCCGGCGCGGCCGCGCCCGGTGCGGCCGGATGCTATCACCGCCCCGGAAGGATCCCGGCCGCTGCCGCGTAGTGGATGACCATGACCCGAGTCCTCGCCCTGCTGCTTGCCCTGCTGTGCCTGTCGCCTCCGGCGGCGGCGCTTGGCCTGCCGCTGCCGCGCCTTCCGGCCACGCTGCCCGCGCCGGTCCGGGACACGCTGGACGATACCGGCCGTGAACTGCGCGAGCTGCGCGAACGCCGGCTGCTGCGGGAAAACCGGCGCTGGCTCGAGGCCGACCCGCGCGGCGCGCCGGTGGTTCGCAGCGAGGTGGTGGCCATCGCGCCGGACCCCGACGCGATCGCGCGGGCCAGGGCCGCCGGCTTCGAGGCGGTGCGCGAATCCGTGCTGCCTTCGCTGGACCTGCACGTCGTGGTGCTGCGCGCACCGCCGGGCATGCGCGTGCGCACCGCGCTGCGCCGGCTGGCACGCATCGACCCCGAAGGTCTCTACGACTACAACCATGTCTATCTCGGTTCAGGGCAAGCCAGCGGCACAGCAGTCCGCGCCACCGCCGCGGCCACGCCCGCGTTTTCCCCGGGCCGGATAGGTCTCGTCGACAGCGGGGTCGATGCCTCGCACCCGCTGCTTGCCGGCGTGACGCTCAGGCAGTGGGGCTGCGACGGAAAGGCCCCGCCCGACGCACACGGCACCGCCGTGGCCTCCCTGCTGGCCGCCCCGACCCGCCGCAGCGGCGGCGGCGAGCTGTTCGCGGCCGACATCTACTGCGGCGAGCCGACCGGCGGCGCGGTCACCGCCCTGGCCGAGGCGCTGGCCTGGCTGGCCGGCGAGCGCGTGGCGGTGATCAACCTGAGCCTCGTCGGTCCGCCGAACCGGCTGCTGGCAGCCCTGGTCGAATCGATGCAGCGTCGCGGGCATGTGCTGGTGGCCGCCGTGGGCAACGACGGTCCCGCGGCGGCGCCGCTGTTTCCCGCGGCCTATCCGGGCGTGATCGGCGTGACTGCGGTCGACGCACGCGACCGGCTGCTGCCGGAAGCGGTTCGCGGCGACGCGGTTGATTTCGCCGCGCCGGGCAGCGACCTGTGGGCGGCCAGCCCGGGCGGCACGCGCACGCCGGTGCGCGGCACGTCCTTCGCCGCGCCGCTCGTCGCCCGCCTGGCTGCCGCGGAGGTGCAGGTGCCGGCACCTGGCGCCGCAGAGCGCGTGCTGACGCAGCTGGCGGCGCAGGCCCTCGATGCAGGTCCCAAGGGCCGCGACGCCCGCTACGGCCACGGCCTGCTGTCGCCGGAGTCGCGGGCGGACTGGTCCGCGCCGGTGAACGAAGATTGAACAGGCGCCGGCGGCGCGGATCAAACCCGCCCGCGCGGGCGTAAGTCCCCCTGAAGCCGCAGATGGCCTGCGGCATGCAGGGAGACCAGGATGAACCAGAAACTCATTGCCTCCGCCGTGTTCGCCGCGCTGCTTTCGGCCAGCCCGGTGCTGCACGCGCAATCACTTGTCGGTGGCGCCACGGGCAGCCTGCAGGGCGCCGTCGGCGTCGGTCCGGGCAGCCTCGGAAACCACGGCGGCATCGGCCGGCTGGGCGCACGCGACACCTTGAACGGCACGCGCAGCCAGCTTCGCGACAGCCTGGCCGAACGCCGAGCCGCGCTGCGCGAACTGCGCCGCGAGCAGGACGCCGAACGCACCGCGATTGCCGCAGCGGCAGCCGCCGCCGCCAACGCCACCGCTGCTTCGACGGCCGGCGCGAATGACGCGGGCGAAGACGAGACCGCGCCGCTGGCCGGCGCAGAGCCGATGCTCGCCGCTGCCGCCGGTGCCACCGGCAGCGGCTCCGGCTCGCTGACCCGGGGCATCGCCGATCCGGAGCAGGACGCGGGCGGTCCCGCCGAACCGGGCGAACCCGCCGAGCCGGTCGATGACGGCGAAGCGCCGCCGGCACCTACGCCCCGGACGGCGCGACTGGACGCCTCGGGCAGCGCCAGCGCCGATGCGGATGCCTCGGCCTCGCGTGATGGTGCCAGTGCGGGCATGTCGGCCTCGGCGCGCGGCGACGCTTCGGTCGAACGTTGACGCCGGGGGCAAACGTGGAAAACAGGCGGGCGCCGCGGCGGCGCCCGCCTGCGCCACGCGTGGGACGCCGATCATAAACGCCGGAATTGTCACGAAAAATTCATCGAAATCTGGTAGGCGGCGCTGTCATGCGGATGTAACGTCGGTATGCATCAACACCCCGAACGGAGCGCCCCGATGAAAAAGATCCTGGTTACCTGCCTGGCCTCCGCGCTGCTGGCCGTGTCCGCCGGCGCCCATGCCGAACCGCAGCAGCCCGACGACAGCAACTTCAACCTCACCTTCGCCATCGATCTCGATCGCGAAGGCCGCATCACCGCGCTGCAGCCGCAGCCGGCGATGGACAGCCCCGAACTGATGGCCCGCATCGAAGACGAAGTGCGCGGCTGGGAGTTCAGCCCGGCGAAGCTCGACGGTCAGCCGGTACCCACCCGCACCTACCTGCGCCTTGGCGTGCGCGCGCCGGGCCTGCAGGCCGACCGGGCCCGCATCGTGTCGGCGACCACCGGACCGGCGGTGGCCTCGATGAAGGCCCCCGGTTATCCGTCGGCGGCCCTGCGCCGCGGCGAAGGTGGCCTAGTCGTGCTCAAGCTCAAGCTCGATACCCAGGGCCGGGTGCGCGGCGTCGCCGCCCAGCCGGGCTCCTCGCCGAACCGCGCCTTCACCGAAGCCGCCAGCGCCGCGGCGAAGAACTGGCGCTTCCTGCCCGAACTCGCCAACGGCCAGCCGGTGGCCGGCGCGGTGATGATCCCGGTGTGCTTCCGCGCCGAATCCGCCGAGCCGCAGGCCTGCGACTGGCAGGGCCCCGAGGGCCAGCGCTTCACGCCGTCGTCGGTGGCCGTGGCGATCGAGCCGGCCGCGCGCATCACCTCCGACCTGGCGATCGCCAGCAACTAGGCGCGCCGGCCGCGCACCGGCATCGCCTATGCTTGGGCGATGCCGGATGAAACGACCCTTCCGAACAGCCCGCGCTCCCGCGTCCGGCTGCTGTCGGCCCGCGCGGCGCATGCGGGCTTCGTTTGCCGGCTCTATCGCGATGCCGGGACCATGCAACACCTCGGCGGTCCGCGCGACCGGCAGGACGCGGCGGAACTGGCGCGCAGGACGCTGTCCGGCGCGTCGCCCCCGGGCCGGGGCCAGCAGCTGTGGATCATCCAGGACCCGGCCACCGGCTCGCCGATCGGCCTGGCGGGACTGACGCCGAAGGGCACCGCCACGATTGAACTCGGCCTGCTGCTTTCGGGCGAACACCAGGGCCAGGGATACGGACGCGCGACGGTGGTCGCCTTGCGTACCGCCGCTGCCGGCCGGGCGCCCGCCCGGCGCCTCGTGGCACGCCACGCGCCTGGCAACGCGGCCATGGCCCGCCTCCTGGCCAGCCTGGGCTTCGAACGCATCGGAACCGACAGGGACGGGTACGTTTCCTGGCGGAATCCCGATAGCGCCCGGACGACAGATGCCGTCTCCGCCGCCATCGGCTAAGGTGGCAAGGCAAGCAGGGGGGAAGACATGGGGAAGTCGGGAAGCCTGGCCTGCGTCGGGCTGGGCATGACGCTGGGCGCGCACCTCGGGCCGCGCGCACGTACCACCATCGAACAGGCAGACGTCGTCTTCGTCGCCGTGTCCGACCCCTTGGTCGAGCTGTGGGTCAGGGAAATGAACCCCGACGTGCGCAGCCTGCAGCCCTACTACCAGGCCGGCAAACCACGCACCGAAACCTACCGGCAGATGGTCGCGGCGATGCTCGCCGAAGTCCGGCTCGGCCGGCAGGTATGCGGTGCCTTCTACGGCCATCCGGGCGTGTTCGCGCTGGCCCCGCACAAGGCCATAGAGATGGCGCGCGCGGAAGGCTTTCCTGCACACATGGAGCCCGGCGTGTCGGCGGAAGACTGCCTGTACGCGGACCTGGGCATCGACCCGGGGCGCTACGGCTGCCAGCACTACGAAGCCAGCCAGGTCATGTTCTACCGCCGGCGGCTCGACACCAGCGCCTACCTGGTGCTGTGGCAGGCGGGCATCGCCGGCGACCGCAGCTTCGGAAGGTTCGCGACGCCGGCGCCTTACCGGCAGCTGCTGGCTGACCTGTTGGCGAAGGACTATCCGTTGGACCACCCATGCACGATCTACGAAGCCGCCACCCTGCCGATCCGGTCGCCGCGCAGGGAGGTCATCGCGCTTGGCCGTCTTGCTGAGGCGAAATTGACGGCACAATCGACGCTCGTGCTCCCACCCGCAAGCCGGCTCGTACCGGACGCGGACATGCTCGCCAGGCTCGACGCCCTCGAGGCCGGCCTGTCCGCCGCAACACACGCCACCACCACCGAAGGGGAATGACCGATGTCGAAGGTAATCACTTTTCTTGAAACCCTGGGCCGCAGCCACCTGCCGGGCCAGCTGGCGCCGGAGCAGTACGAAGCCGCGGTCGACGCCGCCGGCATCGAGGACGCCGCCCGCGACGCCCTGCTGGCCAGGGACGCGGACGCGCTGGGCGGCCTGCTGGGTGGCCGCATGGAAATGATGTGCCTGCTTTTCCCGGCCGAGGGCGACGAGAACAAGGACGACGAGCAGGAAGATTCCGACTCGCCCGACAAGGACGATGGCAAGCAATCCGCCAGCGCCCACGGCATCCACTGAGTCCCGGGTGATTCCGTCGCCGTCCCTGCGGCTGGCCAGCGCCGCGCTCTGCACGGCGCTGGTGCTGCTGGCTCCGGCGATGGCGACGGCCTCCCCCGCCTTCGACGCGATGCTGCGGCAGGCCGAGGCCGTGCGCAGCTCCGACCCCGGGCAGTTCGATACCCTGCTTGGCCAGCTCAACGCCAGCATCGCCTCGGCCAGCGACCGCCAGCGCGAACAGCTCGATTACCTCAAGGCCTACCAGCTCGCCTACGGCGGGCGTTTCGACCTCGGCATCGAGGCGGCCCGCAAGCTGTTCGAGGAGTCTGCGGACGTCGAGGTGCGCTTCCGCGCCGGCGCGCTGATGGTCAATTCCTTTGCGGTGACCCGGGATTTCGCCTCGGGCCTGCGCTACATGAACGAGACGCTCGCCCTGGTCGACCAGGTCGAGGACCCCGAGCTGCGCCACCATGCCTGGTCCGCGGCGGGGACCATCAGCAACCACGTCGGCCAGTACGACAGGGGCAAACATTTCGCCGAACTCATGCTCGGCAGCGAACCCTCGGCGCGGACCCGCTGCTTCGCCGAGGTAATGCGCCTGGAGTCGCTTTATTACCTGGACGAAGTGGACGGCAAGACCGACCAGGTCGCCGACATCGCCCGCCAGTGCAGCGATGCCGGCGAGAAGATCGCGGCGAATTTCGCGCGGACGTTCCATGCCCGGATCCTTGCCGACGGCGGCCAGCGCAACGAGGCGGCGATCCTGCTGGCCCGCCATCTCCCGGAAGCGGAAGCCACCCGCTATCCCCGCCTCATCGGTGAAGTGCACTCCACCCTCGCCGGCATCTACCTCGACAGCGGGGATGCGACCCAGGCCGATGCCCACGCGCGGGCCGCGATCCGGTTCAGCGCGAGCATGGTCAATTCCGCGCCGCTGGTGACCGCCTACCGGGCCCTCTACGAGAGCGCGCTGCTGCGTGGCGACACGGCGGCCGCGCTGGCGCACCACATCAACTATGCCGAAGCCGACAAGGCCTTCCTGGATTCGGTGAAGGCGCGCGAACTCGCCTACCAGGAAGTCATGAGCGAAACGCGCGAAAAGAACCAGACCATCGAACTGCTCAACCGCGAGAACCAGGTGCTGCAGCTGCGCGAACAGGTCTCGACGCAGTCGCGCCGGAACAACCAGCTGCTGGTGGCGCTGCTGGTCGTGCTGCTGGGCACCATCGCGTTCTGGGCCTGGCGCACCAAGCGGGCGCAAGTGATGTTCCGGCGCCTGGCGGAAACCGATGCACTGACCGGTGCAGCCAACCGCATGCACTTCGGCCACCGCGCCGAAGAAGCCCTGGCCTATTGCCGCAAGGCAGGCGAGGAAGTCGGCCTGGTGATGTTCGACCTCGACGAGTTCAAGTCCATCAACGACCGGTTTGGCCACGCCACGGGCGACTGGGTGCTCAGGGAGGTCGCGAAGGCCTGTACCGAGGTCTGCCGCAAGAACGACCGTTTCGGGCGCCTGGGCGGCGAGGAGTTCGCCTTCCTGCTGGTGGGCTGCGACCTGCCCTCGTCGGTCGCGCTGGCGCAGGCCTGCCGCAAGCGCATCGCCGCGATCGACACCACGCCCACCGGCTACGTGTTCAAGGTCACCGCCAGTTTCGGCGTCGCCGGCACCCGTGCCAGCGGCTACGACTTCCTGACCCTGCTCAGCCGCGCCGACGACGCGCTCTACCAGGCCAAGCACGCCGGCCGCGACCGCGTGCGCACGCATGGCCTGGAAATGGACACGACGGAAATCGCCGCAACGTAAGCCTGCGGCTGCGTCGGCCACGCCGGCGACAGCCTGGAAAATCTGCACGGTCAGCCGCCATGGCTGGCCGTTTTTTTTGCACCCGGGCGTTGCTGGAATCACCGGTGGATTCAGCGTCGGTTTGGGCGCACTTCACGGTTTCCCATCGAACTGTGATCGCACACGCAAACAAACCGTGCCGCACTGCCGCATTTGGTCGGGAAGTGTGCGCGAAATCCCACAGTGGGCAAGTGTGATCCGTTGCCCATCAACAACTTACGCCGCTTCCTAGACTGCTCTCCAAGGAACACGAAGACCTTTCCCGGCTTCGCTTCCTCCCCCCAGGAGCAGCATGATGAACGCCAAGCGCCTCGCCAAGCCCGCCCTCCTCTTCCGCCTCGCGGCGTGTGCCGCGCTGGCGATGGCCTTCGCGCAGCCGGCCCTGGCCAAGGGCGATTTCGCGGTGGGCAGCGAGGGTGCGAAGGTCTCGGCCTCGGCGACGCTGCGCTTCAAGATCGTGATCCCCGAGGACGTGCGCTTCGACAGCAAGTCGCTGGGCCTCGAACAGCAGCCGCGCAAGGCGCACATGCCGCAGGTGCAGCGCCTGGTCGCGATGCGCGACGGCCGCCAGCAGGTCACGCTGGCCACGCCCTGAGCTCCGCCGCCGGCACCCCGGCCCTGCGATAATCGGGCGGCCCGACCGGGACCGCCCATGCCGCAAACCCTCCCTGGAACCGACCGCTTCCGCCTGCGCGAACTGCGCGAGGACGATGCCGCGTTCGCGCTCGCGCTGCTCAACGACCCCGACTTCCTGCACCACATCGCCGACCGCGGCGTGCGCGACCTGGACCAGGCCAGCGCCTACCTGCGCGAGGGACCCATCGCCAGCTACGCCCGTTACGGCTTCGGCCTGTGGGCCGTCGAGATGAAGGACGACGGTCGCGTGGCCGGCCTGTGCGGCCTGGTCCGGCGCGAGCTGCTGCCCGCGCCGGACCTGGGCTACGCGTTCCTGCCGGCGTGGCGCGGCCAGGGGCTTGCACGGGTGGCCGCACGGCTCTGCCTGGACCTCGCCTTCGGCCCCCTGGCGCTGCCGCGCGTGCTGGCCATCGTCACGGTCGGCAACACCGCCTCGCGGCGCGTGCTGGAATCAGTGGGCATGCGCCTGCAGGGCCCGCGGACGCTGCAAGGCGAAAGCCTGCTGGTCTACGAAATCAACCGGGACGAACACTTCACCGCGGGGCCGGGTTCCGGTAGCTGAAACTCGCCTGGTGCCAGAACGGATAGGGCTTGGGGCGTTCGCTGGCCGCATCCAGGCGCGCGACCTGGTCGGGCGTGAGGTTCCAGCCGACGGCGCCGAGGTTCTGCCGCAGCTGGTCTTCGTTGCGGGCGCCAACAATGACGCTGCTCACGGTCGGTCGCTGCAGCACCCAGTTCAGCGCCACCTGCGGCACGGTCTTGCCGGTTTCGGCAGCCACCTCGTCCAGCGCGTCAACGACGCGATAAAGATAGTCCTGGTCCACCTGCGGGCCACCGTCGGCGGCGGCCTTCGACTGCAGGCGGCTGTTCTCCGGCAGCGGCTGTCCGCGACGGATCCTGCCGGTCAGCCGGCCCCAGCCCAGCGGGCTCCAGACGATCGCGCCCAGTCCCTGGTCGGCGGCCAGCGGCATCAGCTCCCATTCGTAGTCGCGGCCGACCAGCGAGTAGTACGTCTGCTGGGCCACGTAGCGCGGCCACCCGTGGCGGTCGGCCGCGGCCAGGGATTTCATCAGGTGCCAGCCGCTGAAGTTGGAGACGCCGACGTAGCGGATCTTGCCGGCCTGCACCAGCGCGTCGAGCGTGGAAAGCACTTCCTCGACCGGCGTGCGGGTGTCCTGGCCGTGCAGCTGGAAGATGTCGATGTAGTCGGTGCCCAGGCGCCTGAGCGAGGCATCCACCGAACGCAGCAGATGGTGCCGCGAGGAGCCGACCTGGTTCTCGCCCAGGCCGAAGCGGAACGTCGCCTTGGTCGAGAGGATGATGTCATCGCGCGGGCGGTGCTTGATCGCCTCGCCCAGGATCGACTCGGCCGCGCCCTTCGAATAGATGTCGGCGCTGTCGAACATCGCGGCGCCGGCCTCCAGGCAGATGTCGACCAGGCTTCGCGCTTCGGCCACGTCGGTGGCGCCCCAGGCCTTGAAGAACTCGCCTTCGCCGCCGAAGGTGCCGGTGCCGAAGGACAGGACGGGGACGCGGAAGCCCGAGCGTCCGAGGTAGCGGTATTCCATCGCGGTCTCCTGGAAAGAAAACGGGGCGGGTGCCGAAGCACCCACCCCGCTGATTCTGCTTTCGCGCGCGTTACCGCGTCGCGAATCCGGGCCTCAGGCCGCGGAATCCTTCAGCTTCTTGAGCGGACGGATCTTGACCTTGACGGTGGCCGGCTTGGCGGCGAACCACTGCTCTTCCTTCGTGAACGGGTTGATGCCCTTGCGCTTGGGCTTGGCCGGCACGTTGACCGAGGTGATCTTCAGCAGGCCCGGCAGGGTGAAGCTGCCCGCGCCCTTCTTCGAGACCGAGCCGTGCACGGCGTTCTCGAGCGCGGCCAGCACGGCGCGCACGTCCTTCGAAGCCAGGCCGGTGTTGTCGGCGATGTGCGACACCAGGCCGGACTTGGTCAGCGCTTCCTTGATCGGCTTGGGCGCGGCCGGCTTGGCAGCGGCCTTCGGGGCAGCCTTCTTCTTCGCAGCTTTCTTGGTAGCCATTTTTGTTGTTCCCGTGATTCTGGATGGGTAATTGGGGTGCCTGGGCTAACCCCGGCTTGCTGAATGTAGGGCAAGTTCCAGTCGCCGCCAAGTGCAAAAGCGGCAAAAACACGGGTTTTTTTCGCTACCGGGCTGCCCCGGTGCCTTAAAGCCTGCCGCGGTCCCCGGCCAGCACGCCGGGGACCGCGGGAGGGCGGGACGGTCTTAAGCCGCCTTGGCCCGCTTCAGGTCACGCATCTGGTCGTGCATCTTCCTGACCTCGGGCAGGTAGCGCGCGGCCAGCTCGCGCACCTTCGGGGGCTGGTCACCCTCGAGGGCGTCGCGGAAGGCTTCGAGTACGCGGTCTTCCTGCTCTTCGATCGAAGAAATCCACGCCGCGTCGGCGTCCTTGACCATCTTCGACTTGAGGCTGGCATAACCCTCGCGGATGCCACCCAGCCAGGTGCCGTCGTTGTCGGGCTCGGCGCCCTGAAGGGCAACCTCGGCCTTGAGGTCGGCGGCGATCGCCTTCTTGACCTGCGCCATGTTGAGGAACAGGTCGCGGTAGGCGGGCTGGCCGGTTTCCCTCGCGGCATGCTCATGGAACTCGATGCCGTCGTTCAGGGCTTCGACCAGGTGGTTGAGGGTCGCGGTGGTCTTGTTCATGGCTTGTCCTCCTTGGACTTGTCTTCCTTAGGGGTGGTGCACGGTTCAGCGCCGGGGGGCTCAGAACTCGTCGTCAAGCTCGTCGGCCACATCCTCGGCCGTGTCGAGCATTTCCTCGGCGGCGTCCTCGCGGCGATCCGCCGCTTCCTTGGCCGCCTCGTACTTGGCCTCGGCCTCGTCGTTGCAGGCGTCTTCGGCCTCGCCCTCGAGCGCATCGCACTGCTGCTTGGCGACCTCGTAGGCGCCCTCGGCCGCAGCGAGCTCAAGGTCTTCGCGCTCGTCGATCGCTTCGTCCATCGAGTCGGCCTCGACGAAGTCCTCGCGGGCCTCCTGGACTTCCTCGGTGGCCTCGACGCGCGCTTCGGCCACGTCCTCGGCCGTTTCCTGCGGCGTTTCCTGGCAGGCCGCAAGGGCCATCACGATCGCCAGCGGCAGCGCGGTACGGGTGAACTTGTTCATGCGATAGCTCCATGGTTGGGGATGTTGCGATGCCGCCACGGCCCGGGACCGGGCTGCAACGGCGTCGTCATGGAGAAGGGAGCAAGGGGCGTGCCAACCGGGCGCTGCACGCAGGAACAAGGACTTGCGTGAATACTGCGCTGAGGCGCCCTGCGAAATGCAAGGTCGCGCGTGCAGGCTGCATGGCGACCCGGGGCGCGGGCGGGTCAGTCGACCCGCGGCATTTCCAGCGTGAAGCAGGCACCGCCCGAAGGCGCCGGGTCATACCAGAGGTCGCCGCCCATCGCGCGTGCCTTCTGCTTGGCCAGCGACAGGCCGAGGCCTGTCGAGGCCTCGCCGCCAGTGGGCTTGTTGGAAAGCCGGGCGAAGCGGCGGAAAAGTTCGCCCTGCTCGGCCTCGGCGATGCCCGGGCCCTGGTCGATCACCAGGAAACGCGCCTTGCCGGAATGCGTCGCGGCCTTGACCGTGACCACGCTGCCGGGCGGCGCGTACTTGACCGCATTCGACACCAGGTTCTGCAGCACGTGCGCGAGCGAAAGACGCTGGCCGCGCACCAGCAGGCCCGGCTCCAGCTGCAGGTCCAGGCGCATGTTCTTGCCGCGGGCATGGTCGGCGTGTGCGTCCACCGCTTCCTGCACGACCTGGGTGGCGGGCAGCGGCTCGACCGCCTCGCCGCGCGCCTCGCCGGCCGCCTGGTCGAGCACCGCCTCGAGGAACAGCAGCCCGGTGTCGGCTGCGCCGCGGATCGACTCCACGAGCTTGCGGCCGGCGTCGTCGGTCTGGCGCGGAAGCAGCATGTCCGCGGAAAACACCACGTTGGTGAAGTGGTTGCGCAGGTCGTGGGCGATCAGCTCCAGGCTTTCCTGGCGCTCCTGCGCCAGCTGTTGCACGTGGTCGCGCGCGCGCTTGAGCGCGGTGTGGGCGCGCACGCGCGAGAGCAGCTCCTCGGGCACGAAGGGCTTGGTCACGTAGTCGACCGCGCCGGCGGAAAAGGCCCGCACCAGCGAATCGCGCTCGTGGTCGGCGGTGAGGAAGATCACCGGCAGCTCGCGCGTGGCCTCGTTGGACCGCACCGCCTCGAGTACGTCGAAACCGTCCATGCCCGGCATGCGCATGTCCAGCAGCAGCAGGTCCGGCGGCTCGGCGGCGATGCCGGCCAGCGCTTCCTTGCCGCTCAGGCAGGGCGCCACGTCGAAACCGTCGCGGGCCAGCAGGCCGCCGACGGCGCTGACGTTGGCTTCCTGGTCGTCGACGACCATGACCAGCGGGGCTCGTTCATTGCTCATCGCGGGTGGCCTCCGGGGCGGGGCAGCTGGCCAGCAGCAGGCGCATGCTGGTGACGTCGAAGGCGTCCACGGCCTCCTTGAGTTCGCGCGCGTGTTTTTCCAGCGCGGGCCAGTCCAGGCGGCCCGCCAGACCGGCCAGGTGGCCGGCGGCGGCGGCCACCTCGCGCACGCGCAGGTTGCCGCGCATCGCCGGCAGCGAAGCCCGCAGCGCCTTGAGCTCGGCCAGGGCCTCGGCATCCTGGCGGCGCGGGCCGGGGTCGCGTTCGACCGGGGCGGCGGGCTCCGGCGCCTGCCCTTCCGTCTCCTTCCGGCGCGGCGGGAAATGCAGGGCCAGCGCCTCGAACAGGTCCCTCTTCGAATAGGGCTTGCGCACGTAGCCGTCGAAGCGGGCACGCACCCAGTTTTCGTCCTCGCTCATGCTCGAGGCGGTGACCGCCACGACCGGGATGTCGCGCCACTTCGGATTGGCCCGGATGCGCTGCAGGGCCTGGTCGCCCGACAGGATCGGCATGCGCAGGTCCATCAGGATGACGTCGGCGCCCTTGGCCTTGAGCTGTTCCAGCGCGACCAGCCCGTCGCCGGCCTGGGTCACCTGGTGGTGCGAACTGGCCAGGTAGGCGACGGCGAGGTCGCGGTTCCAGGCCACGTCGTCCACCACCAGCACCTTGAGCGGCGGTAGCAGGTCGAAGTCGATGCGCTGGCTGCGCGCAGGCTGCTGGCTGACCGAATCGGCGCTGATCACCCGGTCCGGAATGTCCAGTCGGAACAGCGAGCCTTCGCCGACGGTACTCTCGGCCGAAAGCTCGCCGCCCATCAGTTCGGCCAGGCGGCGCACGATGCTCAGGCCCAGGCCGGTGCCTTCGCGGTTCTTGCCGTCGACGCTGTCGCCCTGCTCGAAGGGTTCGAAGATCACCCCCAGCTGGTGCGGCGCGATGCCGGTGCCGCTGTCGACCACCTCGATGCGCAGGTCGCAGCGGTCGTCCTGCTTGCCCGGATGGCAGCCGACGCGCACGACGACGCCGCCGGTTTCGGTGTACTTCACCGCGTTCGACACCAGGTTGATCAGCACCTGGCGCAGGCGCACCGGATCGACCATCACCGGCAGCTCGGCGCGGCCGTCGAAGTCGGCGCGCAGGCTGATGCCCTTGTCGGCGCAGGCCTGCTGGAACATCGTCAGGGTCTGGTCGACGATCTCGCGCAGGTCGGTGGCCTCCTCGCGCAGCTCGAGCTTGCCGGCCTCCATCTTCGACAGGTCCAGCACGTCGTTGATCAGCGACAGCAGCGCCTGGCCACTCTTGCGGATCGAGTCGACGTAGGTCGCCTGGCGCGGATCCATCGGCGTTTCCGCCAGCAGGTTGGTGAAGCCGAAGATCGCGTTCATCGGCGTGCGGATCTCGTGGCTCATGCTGGCCAGGAACACCGACTTGTCCTGGCTGGACTGCCGGGCCTGCTCGGCCCTCAGCTCCAGTCGCAAGGCCTCCTGCGCCTGGCGCTGCATGCGCCGGGTGGCCATGAAGCCGACCAGGCCGGCGGCCAGCGCCAGCGCATTGGCCACCATCACCGTGGCCCAGTTCTGGCGGATCAGCTGGTTGCGCCGGTTGCGGTTCTCGATCAGCAGGCTCTCCTCGTGCT
>NZ_JAYRTE010000014.1:0-79296 GCF_041919775.1 Arenimonas sp.
GCACTTGGCGAGGCGCCACCCGGGCCTTCTTGTTGCACCCGTCCCCTTTTTCACGCTTCGCGCGGATCGCCCCCTGACTCAGGGGGCCATTTACGCGCGGTACGCGACGGCCTTCATCAGGCGTGAAGAGAGCGCCATCAGGGTCGGGATCGGCTGCGGCAGCACGCGGGCGCCGGCCTGTTCGGCGTTGTCGGCGTGGCGGGCTTCGTCGGCCTTCATCGTGCGCAGGATCGCGCGGCTGCGTTCGTCGCCGGGCGGCAGGGTCTGCAGGTGTTCTTCCAGGTGGGCCTCGACCTGGCGTTCGGTTTCGACCACGAATCCGAGGTTCCAGCCATCGCCGCGCAGGCCGGCGGCCAGGCCGATGGCGTAGCTGCCGGCGTACCAGAGCGGGTTGAACACGCTGGGCCGGCTGTCGAGTTCGGCCAGGCGGTCGCCGCACCAGGCCAGGTGGTCGGTTTCTTCCTGGGCGGCGTGCTGCAGGTGCTGGCGGGTGGCTTCATCGCGGGCCACCGCGGCCTGGCCCAGGTACAGGGCCTGCGCGCAGACCTCGCCGGTGTGGTTGATGCGCATCAGGCCGGCCGCATGGCGTCGGTCGGGTTCGGCCAGTTCCGGGTCCGGGAGGCTGCCGGCCGGGTTCGGCCGTTCCGCGCGGGCCTGGCCCAGGCTGGTGCCCAGCGCGTGCTGGAACTCGATGATCAGGCGGTCCAGGGGGCTGAAGTGGCGGGGAATGCTCATGCCAGGTGCTCGGCCAGGAAGTCGATGGGGTGGCGGACGTTCATTGTAGTCCCGGTGGCCAGGTGCAGCCGGCAGCCGATGTTCGCCGACAGCAGCTCGCTGGCACCGGAGTCGGCCAGGGCCTTCAGTAGCGGCGCCCGGAAAGCCTCGGCGCGGGCCGGTTCGGCCAGCTGGTGCAGGCCGGCGGCGCCGCAGCAGCCGGTGTCGGGCAATTCCACCAGGTCCAGTCCGGGAACCCTTGCCAACAGGCGGCGCAGGGCGGCGTCGGAGCGCACCACGCTGCGCTGGGTGCAGGGCAGGTGCAGGGCCACGCGGCGCGCGGCGGGCCGGAAACGCAGCCGGTCGCCGGCCTGGTCGAGCAGCACCAGCGGGTCTTCCACCCGGGCCGCGCCCTGCAGGCTGCGCGACAGCGTGTCGTGGCAGCCCGAGGTCGAACACAAGACGCGTTCCTGGCCGGCGAAGGCATTCCGGTTTGCCAGCGCCAGCCGGGACGCGCCGCCGGCATCGCCGGCATGGGCCGCGGCCGCGCCGCAGCAGCCCTGGCCCGATGGCACCACGCTGGCAATGCCGGCGGCGGCCAGCAGGCGAGACAGGGCGTCGCGGGTGCCCGCCTCGTGCGGGCGGGCGATGCAGCCGGTGAACAGGGCCACCACCGGGGCCCCGGCCGGGGCCTGGACGGGCCCGGCCTTCTTTTCCAGGGGCGTTTGCGGCGCGGGCGGGGGCGGCAGCGCCGCGCGCCAGCGGCGCGGCAGGATCCGGGCCAGCGGCCGCTGCAGCGCGACTAGGAAGGAAAGCAGCCGCGGCCGGGCCAGCAGCGCCAGCGCGGCGCGAATCCGCGGCGACGGTGGCGTCCGGGCGGCCTGCAGGGCGCGGGCGCCCTCCAGCAGTTCGCCGTAGCGCACGCCGGCCGGGCAGGCGGCTTCGCAGCGGCGGCAGCCCAGGCAATGGTCCAGGTGGGCATCGCCGACCGGTCCTGCGACCAACTGGCCGGAGGCCACCGCGCGCATGTAGGCGATCCGGCCCCGGGGGGACTCGGCTTCGCTGCGGTCGAGCTGGTAAGTGGGGCAGTGCGGCAGGCACAATCCGCACTGCACGCACTGGTCTGCCAGCGCCAGCAGGGGCGCGGCGCCCGGCGCCCCGGGCGGGGAAGGGCGGGCCAGGGGCGGCGTGGCGGGCATGCGGCGATGCTAACACGGGGTTAAAACGGGCTTGCACACAGGCCAAAGGGCGGCTATCATTCCGCTTCTTTCAACCCCGATTTCTCATTTGGAGCCGTCATGAAGTCCATGACCGTCAGCGCCAAGCCGGAGACCGTCAAGCAGGACTGGTATGTTGTCGATGCCAGCGGCAAGACCCTTGGTCGCCTGTGCTCGGAACTCGCGCGCCGTCTGCGCGGCAAGCACAAGCCGGAATACACCCCGCACGTCGATACCGGCGATTACCTCGTCGTGATCAATGCCGAGAAGATCCACGTCACCGGCAACAAGCTGCAGGACAAGAAGTACCACCGCTTCACCGGCTACGTCGGCAACCTGAAGACCGAGTCCCTCGGCCAGGCGCTCGACGCGCACCCGGAGCGGGTGATCGAGATCGGCGTCAAGGGCATGCTGCCCAAGAATCCGCTCGGTCGCGCCATGTTCCGCAAGCTCAAGGTGTACAAGGGCTCCGAGCATCCGCACTCCGCCCAGCAGCCGCAGGCGCTGGACTTCAAGGCTTAAGGCAACTTTATGGCTACCCAGCAGAACTACGGCACCGGCCGTCGCAAGTCCTCCACCGCCCGCGTCTTCATGCGCTCGGGCAGCGGCAAGATCGTCGTCAACGGCCGTCCGGTCGACGAGTTCTTCGGTCGCGAGACCTCGCGCATGATCGTGCGCCAGCCGCTCGTGGTCAGCGACATGGCCGACAAGTTCGACTTCACCGTCACGGTCGAGGGCGGTGGCATCACCGGCCAGGCCGGCGCCATCCGCCTGGGCATCGCCCGCGCGCTGGTCGAGTACAACGACACGCTGAAGCCGGAGCTGCGCAAGGCCGGCCTGATGACCCGCGACGCCCGCGAGGTCGAGCGCAAGAAGGTCGGCCTGCACAAGGCCCGCCGCGCCACCCAGTTCTCGAAGCGCTAATAACTTCGTAAACTGGCGCGGTCCCGGAATTGGGGGATCGTCTAATGGTAGGACTGCAGACTCTGACTCTGCCTATCTAGGTTCGAATCCTAGTCCCCCAGCCAAAATGAAGAGGGCTCCCGAAAGGGGGCCCTTTTCATTACACGACTACCCCTCCAACCCCACCCGGCGATAGACTCGGATGCATTCGCTCCCGGAGCCTGTCCCATGCCCGTTCCCGCCACCGAACTCGCCCGCCTGTTCCCGCTGGAATCCCTGCGCCAGGAAACCCGGGACCAGCTGGCCCGCGAGGCCCTGGTGTCGGACTACGAGCGGGGCGACAACGTCTTCGAAGCCGGCGACCTGGACGAAGACACGATCTACCTGCTCGAGGGCGAGCTGCGCTGCATCTATCCGGACGGGCGGAACGTGGCCCACATCGCCTCGGCCCCGCACGGACGGTATTCGCTCAACGACGCGATCCCGCGCCGGTTCACGGCCAAGGTGATGTCGTCCAGGGCCAGGGTGATGCGCGTGGACCGGCGTTACCTGGAAAAGCTGATCACCTGGGACCAGCTCAGCCGCGACGAGAACTATCGCCACTTCGGCAGCGCCCCGGGCGGGAACGACTGGGTGTTCCGCCTGCTGCGGGCGCCGGCCTTCGCGCGGCTGCCGACCGGCAACATCGAGAAGATGTTCCAGATGTTCGAGCCGGTGACGGTCAAGCCCAGCGAAATCGTGATGCGCGAGGGCGACCCGGCGGACTATTTCTACGTGGTGCGCTCGGGCACCGCGTCGGTATCGAAATACCTCGACGGGGCCCCGCAGGTGGTGGCCTACCTGCGCGAAGGCGACACCTTCGGCGAGGACGCACTGCTGTCGAACCTGCCGCGCAACGCGACGGTTCGGATGATGCAGGGCGGCCAGCTGATGCGGCTCTCGCGCGAGGCCTTCGAGGCGGTGCTGAAGCCGCCGATGCTGTCGTGGGTGCTGCCGGCGGATGCGGCCCGGCAGGTGCAGGCGGGTGCGGTGCTGCTGGACGTGCGGATGCCGGAAGAGCACGCACAGCGTGCGATCGACGGCTCGGTGAACGTGCCGCTGTACCGGCTGCGCGAGGACGTCGACAACGTGCTGTCGCCGGGCGCGCGCGTGGTGGTCTACTGCAACACGGGCGAACGCTCGGCCGCCGCGGCCTTCGTCCTCAAGCGCCTGGGCTACGAAGTCAGCGCCCTGCACGGCGGCCTCGGCGCGATGCTCCGCATGCTCGCCGCCAGCACCCCCGTCGCCTGACCCTGCGCCTGTAGGAGCGCCTTCAGGCGCGAATCTCCTGCCCTTGGCCTTCGGCCAAGCAAAGCGCCACTCACGACATTCGCGGGTGGAGGCGCCGCGCCTTCGCCCCGTCCGACACGGCGTGAACCCATCCATGGGGCCTCGTCGTCGACATCCATGTCTCCGATCCGTCGGCCGGGGCGAAGGCGCGACACCTCCCCAACAGCACGTCATGGCCGAGGGGAAAGCAGCTTTCGCGAGACCTTGAAAATGCCCGGTGCTTGTCGGGCTTTTCTGGCTTGCGGGACTGGCAAGCTCAGCCGGGCTCGCCGTCCTTGCTTGCCCGCCGGCAACCGGATTCCTTCGAGGAGGTAGCGTGCAGTCGCCCTGCTTGGCCAAAGGCCAAGACGAAAAGCATCGCGCCTGAAGGCGCTCCTACAGGTGCGGGGTCAGGCGGGGCGGCGAAGGGGGCGGACCTGGCCGCCGATGATGACGTCGTCGGCGCCGCGGGCCGCGAACAGGCCGCAGGTGACCACGCCCGGGATCTGGTTGAGCCTGGCTTCCAGGCCCACCGGGTCGGCGATGCGCCAGTGGTGCACGTCCAGGATCCAGTTGCCGTTGTCGGTGACCACGCCCTCGCGCCAGATCGGGTGCCCGTCCATCGCGGCGATTGCCCGCGCCACCAGGCTGCGCGCCATCGGGATGACCTCCACCGGCACCGGGAACTCGCCCAGCAGTTCCACCTGCTTGGCCGCGTCGATGATGCAGATGAAGCGGTCGCTGGCCTGCGCGATGATCTTCTCGCGCGTCAGCGCCGCGCCGCCGCCCTTGATCAGCCGGTTGTACGGGTCGCATTCGTCGGCGCCGTCCACGTACAGCTTCAGCGGCCCGACGGCGTTCAGGTCGAACACCGGGATGCCGTGCGACTCCAGCTGGCGCGTGCTCTGTTCCGAGCTGGATACCGCGCCCTCGATCCGGCCTTTCATGCGGGCCAGGCCGTCGATGAAAAACGCCACCGTCGAGCCCGTTCCGACGCCGACGACCATGCCGTCCTCGACGTATTCCAGGGCCTTTTCTGCGGCCAGTTTTTTCTGTTCGTCGCGGGACATCTACTGGCCTCCGGCCTTTGCCATCGAAAGGATGCGCTTGTACTGCGCCGCGCCGACCGGCATCACCGACAGCCGGTTGCCGCGCCGAAGCAGCGCGAAATCGCCGAACTTCTCCGCCTCGGCCTTCATCGCCTCCAGCGACACGGTGCCGTCGAACTTGCGTTCGAAACCGACGTCCACCAGCCACCAGCGCGGCTCTTCGGGCTTGCTCTTCGGGTCGTGGTAATCCGAGCCGGCTTCGAACTGGGTCGGGTCCGGGTAGGGCTCCGAGGCCACGCGCGCGATGCCGACGACGCCGGGCACGGCGCAGTTGGAGTGGTAGAAGAGGATCGGGTCGCCGACCTTCATCTCCTTGAGCATGTAGTTGCGCGCCTGGTAGTTGCGCACGCCGCTCCAGGGCTCGGTGCCGACGCGTTCGAGCGCGTCGATCGAAAATTCGTCGGGTTCGGACTTCATCAGCCAGTGTTTCATGGCGGCCATTATCGCCCGAATGCCAGCCAGTCGGACTCGGTGGCGACGGCGTCGAGCGGCACGTCCCAGTCTTCGGCATCCAGCGCCGGGATTTCCTGGCAGGCGTAGGCCACGCCGACCAGGTGCGGTGGCGCCGTGACGCCGCGCCGGAAGGCGAAACTGCGGTCGTAATAACCGCCGCCCATGCCCAGCCGGTTGCCGGCGCGGTCGAAGCCCACCAGCGGCAGCAGCACCACGGACATGGCCTCGGGTGCCAGCGTGGAGGCGGGCTCAACCTCGGGCTCGGGGATGCCGAAACGGTTGTTCACCAGCGGGTCGCCGGCACGCCAGGGGGCGAAGCGCAGGCTGCCATCGGCCTGCAGCACCGGCAGGCACCAGACCTGGGCCGGGGCCAGGCGCAGCTGCACCGCGTGCAGGGGAACTTCACCGCCCACGGCCCAGTAGCCGGCGACGTAGCCGGGTTCACGAAGGTCGGGCTGGTCGGAAAGGTGGCGTGCCACCGCGTCGGCGGCCGCCAGGCGCTCGCCCGGGGGCAGCGCCGCGCGCCGGGCCTGCAGTTGCCTGCGAAGTTCGGGGCGCGTCGTGTTCAAGAAATAGCCTCCACCATGCCGATGCGTGCGAAACGACCTTGATCCCTGGGATCAAGTGGGTACCCGGACCATCGCTTCAGGCTTTCCGCAACAGGGCGGACATGCGCACCACTTTGGGCCAGATTCCCGGGTCGTGTTTATGGGACAAGGCGAATGTTAGGCACGCTGTCGGACACGGCAGAGGACTGGCGGGAATTATATGCCCGGCTTTGCCGGAAAGCGTGAACGTCAGCGTGCCGTGTCGAACAGGCCGTCGAGCTTGCGGTTGAGTTCGCCCAGGGTCTGGTTCAGGGCCTGGTCGCGCTGTTCGGACTGGCCGCGCAGCTGCAGCAGTTCGTGGGCCAGGTTCAGCGCCGCCAGCACCGCGACGCGGTCGATGGCGGCCATGCGGTTGCCGCCGCGGATTTCGCGCATGCGGGCATCGAGCAGGTGGGCGGCGGCGGTCAGGCCCTCGCGCTCGCCCGGTTCCACGCCGACGGTGTACTCGCGGTCGAGGATCTTGACGTTGACCGGCTCGCTCACGCGTTGTGCTCCAGCGACTTCAGGCGCGCGATCATGGCCTCGACCCGGGACCGGGCCTGTTCGTTCTTGTTGAGCAGGGCGGCGCGTTCGGACACCAGCTGTTCCTGGCCCTGGCGCAGGCTGCGGTTTTCGTCGAGCAGGCGCCGGTGCTGTTCGGCCAGGCGCTCGAAGCGCTCGGCAAGGGCCTGCAGCTGGGCGATCGGGTCGTTGGCGCTCATCGCGGACATCTTGGGCGGGCCTCGGGACGGGGTCAATAAGGCGCGGGGATGGCGGCCACGGTGCCGGGCTGCCAGCTGCGGATGAAGGCCAGGCAGCGGTGCGAATCGAGCGGCGGCGACAGCCAGAAGCCCTGGATCTCGTCGCAGCCCTGTTCGCGCAGGTAGCTCAGCTGCTGCTCGCTTTCCACGCCCTCGGCGATCACGTTCAGGCCGAGCGAATGACCCATCGTGATGACCGTGGCGGTGATCGCCTCGTCGTCGGGATCGCGGGTGAGGTCGCCGATGAATTCCTTGTCGATCTTGAGCGTGTCGATCGGCAGTCGCTTGAGGTAGACCAGCGACGAATAGCCGGTGCCGAAGTCGTCGATCGCCAGCGTGATGCCGAGCTTGCGCAGCTCGTTGAGCACGTGGGTGGTCTGCTCGGCGTTCTGCATCACCATCGACTCGGTGACTTCCAGCTCGATGCGGTTCGAAGGCACGCCGAGGTCCTGGATCAGGTGGCGCAGCTGTTCGGGCAGGTTGCCGCGCAGCAGCTGCAGCACCGAGACGTTGATGCCGATCGAGATCTCGTTCAGGCCGTGCGCGCGCCAGCGCTTGAGCGTCTGCAGCGCCTCGTTGAGCACCCAGTCGCCGATCTGCAGGATCAGGCCCGATTCCTCGGCCAGCGGCACGAACACGGTGGGCGGGATCTCGCCGAGCTCGGCGCTGTGCCAGCGCAGCAGCGACTCGACGCCGGTGATGCGGCCGTCGGCCAGGGCCATGCGCGGCTGGTACACCAGCCGGAACTCGCCGCGGTCGAGCGCCTTGCGCAGCGAAGCCAGCACCGTCGCGCGCCGGCGCGATTCGGCGTCCATGGTCTCGTTGTAGATCTGGTAGGTGTTCCGGCCCTCGGCCTTGGCCTGGTACATGGCGGTGTCGGCGAACTTGAGCAGGTCGGTCGGCACCAGGGCGTGGTCGGGGTAGAGGCTGATGCCCAGCGACGGCGTGATCGAGACGTCGTGGCGCTCGTCCACTTCCAGCGGCATCGTGAACGCGGTGAGGATCTCGCGCGCCATGCGCTCGACGGCCGGGACCGATTCGACGTCCTCGAGCACCACCGTGAACTCGTCGCCGCCCAGGCGGGCGACCGTGTCCGAGGCCCCGACCGTGGCCTGCAGGCGCGTGGCCGCCGCCTTGAGCAGGCGGTCGCCGGCGGCGTGGCCGAGTGAATCGTTGATGTCCTTGAAGCGGTCGAGGTCCAGGAACAGCACCGCTACCCGGGTCTCCTGCCGGCGCGCGCGCACGATCGCGCGGCCCAGGCGTTCGGATAGCAGGGCGCGGTTGGGCAGGCCGGTGAGGGTGTCGTAGTTGGCCAGGTAGCGCAGCTCCTGCTCGGCGCGCTTCTTGTCGGTGATGTCGTTCACCACCGCCACGAAATGGCTGCGCAGGCCCAGGGCGTCGCGCACCTCGCTCATCTCGATCCAGCCCAGGAACTCCTCGCCGTCCTTGCGCCGCTGCCACATTTCGCCGGCCCAGTGGCCGGTGCGCTCGAGCACGTCGCGCACGCGGCGGTAGAACTCGGCGCTGTGCTGGCTCGAATCGAGCAGGCGGCTGTTCTGGCCGATCACTTCCTCTTCGCTGTAGCCGGTGATGCGCGAGAAGGCCGGGTTCACCGAGATGAAGCGGAAGTCGAGGTCGATCACCGCCACGGCTTCGCTCATGCTGCGCAGCACTTCCAGCGCGACGCGGCGTTCGCGCTCGGCGCGGCGGATGGCGGTGATGTCGCGCGCCGTGCCGGCCATGCGCAGCGGGCTGCCGGCGCTGTCGCGTTCGACCACCTTGCCGCGCGAGCGCACCCAGACCCACTCGCCGCGGGCGTTGCGGATGCGGTGTTCGGACTCGAAAACCTCGGTGTGGCCGACGATGTGCTCCTGAAGCAGCTTCTGCACCCGCGGCAGGTCTTCCGGGTGGATGGACTGGGTGCGCCAGTCGTCGGTGCTCATCTGGTCGCGGCTGCCGTGGCCGAGCAGCTGATTCGCGCCCAGGCGGTAAAGGCTGTTCTCGCGGATGTTCCAGTCCCAGAACTCGTCGCCGGAACCCCACAGGGCCAGGTTCAGGCGCTCCTCGCGTTCGTGGATCTCGCCGAGCAGGGAGGTTTCCTGGCGCCGGCGGTGGCTCCAGACCCGCCAGAGCAGCCAGCACAGGAACAGCGCGATCGCGAGCAGCACCCACTGCACGATGCCACCGAGCACCAGGCCGCCGGCCTGGGCCAGCACCGTCCCATTTGCATTCAGCGCCATTGCGACCGGTGGTCCCCTGGGTTTTCCCCTTTACCTCGCCGAGTGTAGGGGGGCACCCACAGCGCCACAAGCAGCGGCAGCGCCCTTGCTAGAATGCCGGCAACTCCGACCAGGCCGATTCGATGACCCAAGCCCAGCTCCCCGCCCACGCCCTCGTGGCCGCCGAACTGGAGGCCCTGGAGGCCTCGCTGGCCGCGTCAGAGCTGCACGGGTCGCTGTGCGGCTTCCTGGCCGGCGGGGGCGCGCACGACCGCAAGGGCTGGTTCGCGGCGGTCATGGCCGACCCGCTGCTGTCGCCTCCCGAGCCCGACGGGGCGCTCGACCAGCTCTACCGGGCCAGCGCCGCCCAGCTCGAATCCCCCGATTTCGGCTTCGAACTGCTGCTGCCGGCCGACGGCCAGCCCGTGGATGAACGCGGCGACGGCCTGCTGGCCTGGTGCCGCGGCTTCCTGGGCGGTTTCGGCATGGCCTCGGGCGCCAACCCGCCGCTTTCCGAAGACTCCCAGGAAGCCCTGGCCGACATGGCCCGCATCGCCGCCAGCGACCTGAGCTACGAAGAGCCCGAGGCCGACGCCGAGGCGCTGGAGGAAGTGGCGGAATTCGTACGCGTCGCCGTGCTGCTTCTTCACAGCGACTGCGTGCTCGGTCCCCGGCACCGTCGCAAGCTCAACTGAGCCGGCCATGATCAAAGCCGCCGAATTCGCGCGTCGCCGCAAGCAGCTCATGCGCATGGCGGACGAGGACGCCATCCTGATCCTGCCGGCCTCGCCCGAGCGCGTGCGCAGCCACGACACGCATTATCCCTACCGCCAGGACAGCGATTTCTGGTACCTGAGCGGCTTTCCCGAGCCCGAGGCGGTGCTGGTGCTGGTGCCGGGCCGGGCGCACGGCGAGGTGCTGCTGTTCTGCCGCGAACGCGACCCCGAACGCGAAGCCTGGGACGGCCCGCGCGCCGGGCCCGAGGGCGCGGTGGAAGCCTACGGCATGGACGATGCCTACCCGATCACCGACCTCGACGAGATCCTGCCCGGCCTGCTGGAAGGCCGTTCGCGCGTCTATTACCACTTCGGCCGCGACACCGAGTTCGACCTCAAGCTGATCGGCTGGGTGAACCGCGTGCGTTCCCAGGTGCGGCACGGCGCGCAGCCGCCGCACGAATTCCTCGAACTGGGCCACCTGCTGCATGAGCTGCGCCTGTTCAAGAGCGCCGCCGAGCTCAGGCTGATGCGGCGCTCAGCGGCCATCGCCTGCGAAGCCCAGCTGGCGGCCATGCGCGCCACGCGGCTGGGTGGCCACGAATACGAAGTGGAGGCGGCGCTGCAGTACACCTGGCGCCGCCACGACGCGGTCGCCGCCTACGAACCGATCGTCGGCGCCGGCGCCAACGGCTGCGTGCTGCATTACCGCGCGAACAAGGCGCCGCTGGCCGACGGCGACCTGCTGCTGTGCGACGCCGGTGCCGAATACGCGGGTTACGCCTCCGACATCACCCGCACCTGGCCGGTGAACGGGCGCTATTCGAAGGAGCAGCGCGCGCTTTACGACATCGTGCTCGACGCGCAGCACGCCGCGCTCGAGCAGGCCCGGCCCGGCCGGCCCTGGATCCTCGGCCACGAGGCGGCGGTGGAAGTGCTGACCGAAGGCCTGCTGTCGCTGGGCCTGCTCAAGGGCAGCCTGAAGACCGCGCTGCAGTCGGGCGCCTACCGGCGCTTCTACATGCACAAGACCGGCCACTGGATCGGCCTGGACGTGCACGACGTCGGCGAATACAAGGTCGCCGGCGATTACCGCGAGCTCGAGCCGGGCATGGTCTTCACGATCGAGCCGGGCCTGTACATCGCGCCGGGCAGCAAGGGCGTGCCGGCGAAGTGGCAGGGCATCGGCATCCGCATCGAAGACGACGTCGCCATCACCAAGTCCGGCCACGAAGTGCTGACCGACGGCGTGCCCAAGGACGCCGACGCCGTGGAGGCCGTGCTCGCTTCGCGCCTGTAGGAGCGCCTTCAGGCGCGAATCTTTTGCCTTTGCCTTCGGCAAAGAAGAAATTCGCGCCTGAAGGCGCTCCTACATGTCGAACTTGTTCAGTTCGACTCCCAGCGACTGGTAATGCTTCCAGCGCTCGCGCAGGGGCGCGCGGGCCGAGGGGTCCGCAGGCACGACCTCGAGCACGCGCTCGAAGCCGGCGGGCACCGGCGCGTCGCGCAGGTTCAGCACCAGCGGGCGCAGCGCCGGCGACTGTTCGGGCGGGGCGATCAGCACCTCCACCTCGTCTTCGTCCTCGTCCATGCCGGCGATCTGGTGCGGCAGGAATTCGTCGGGGTCGAAAGACCACATCAGGTCGTCCAGGGCCTCGGCCTGTTCGGCCGAGGCGGCCAGTACGAGCAGCGGCTGGCCCGCGTGCACGGCCTTGCGGGCCAGTTCGCAGACCAGCAGCAGCGGCTGCTCGCGGAAGCGCGGCTTGCCGATCAGATAGAAATCGGCGCGTGGCACCTCAGCCGGCCCGGTCCACCAGCCACTGCGTCAGCAGCCCGACCGGACGGCCGGTGGCCAGGCCCTTGCGGCCTTCGGTGTTGGACACGCCGGCGATGTCGATGTGCGCCCAGCGCTGGCCTTCGGTGAAGCGCGACAGGAAGCAGCCCGCCGTGATCGTGCCCGCCGCCTTGCCGCCGATGTTGTAGACGTCGGCGAAGCCGGACTCGAGCTGGCTCTGGTAGTCGTCCCACAGCGGCAGGCGCCAGGCGCGGTCGTGCACGTTCTCGCCCGCGGCCAGCAGTTCGTCGGCCAGGTCGTCGTGCTTGCTCATCAGGCCGGCGGCGTGTTTGCCCAGGGCGATCACGCAGGCGCCGGTGAGCGTGGCGACGTCGACGATGGCCTGCGGCTCGTAGCGCTGCACGTAGGTCAGCGCGTCGCACAGGATCAGGCGGCCCTCGGCGTCGGTGTTGCCGACCTCGATGGTCTTGCCGGACATGGACGTGATGACGTCGCTGGGGCGGTAGGAATCGGCGTCGACCATGTTTTCCACCGCCGGCACCACCATCACCAGGTTCAGCGGCAGCTTCATCTTCGCGACCGACAGGAAGGCGCCGAAAACGCTGGCGGCGCCGCACATGTCGAACTTCATTTCCTCGATGCCGCCCTGGACCTTGAGGTTGATGCCGCCCGAGTCGAAGGTGATGCCCTTGCCGACCAGCGCGTAGGGCTTGGCGTCGCCGGCGCCGTTGTAGCGCAGCACCACCAAACGCGGCGGGTTGGCCGAGCCGCGGGCCACCGCCAGCAGCGAGCCCATGCCCAGCTTTTCCATGTCGGCGCGCTCGAGGATCTCGGCGCTGACGGCTTCGTTTTCCTTCGCGATGCGGTGCGCGGTCTCGGCGAGGTAGCCGGGATTGCAGATGTTCGGCGGCAGGTTGCCCAGTTCGCGCGCGAGCTCCACGCCGGCGGCGATGGCCTGGCCGCGTTCGAAGTCGGCCTGCAGCGCGGCGTCACCGCTGACCTCGACCGAGCCGAGGCCGTCGTCGCCGTTCTTGGGCTTGCGGGTGGCGGTGTAGGCGTAGGCGGCGTGGTCGGCCGAAACCACGGCCTGGCGCACGGCCCAGCCCGCGTCGCGACCGGCCACCGGCAGTTCGGACAGCGTCAGCAGCACGTGGCGCGCGGGCCCGGTGCGCAGCGCGCGCACGGCGTCGGTGACCGCCTTCTGGTACTGCGCCGCGCCGAACTTTCCGCTCTCGCCCAGGCCGACCACCAGCACGCGCGGTGCCTTCACGCCGTCGAGGTCGTGCAGCAGCGCGGTGCAGCCGGTCTTGCCCGAGAGGTCGCCGCGGGCGGCCAGCGCTGCCAGCCGGCCGCCGGCCGCCTTGTCGATGGCCTGGCCCGATTTCGACAGGCTGCCATCGGCGAACAGGCCCACCACGACGCAATCAACGTCGGCATTGGTGGGTTCGGGGCGGTTCAGGCGAAATTCGAGGCTCATGGACGATCACCGTTACAATTCACAAACCGCGATTCTAGCAAGCCCACCCCCCTTCCAGCCCGGCGCCCCTGAATGCTGCTGATCGAGCGTTACCTGCTGCGCCAGTTCGCCCAGAGCGTGGCAGCCGTGGCCCTGGTGCTGCTGCTGGTCGGCCTGGGTGGCCTGCTGGTGGACCTGATGGCCGAAATCGCGGGCGGCAAGGTGCCGGCTGCCCTGCTGCTGTCGCAGATGGGGCTGAGGTCGATCCAGGTGCTGCCGCTGCTGCTGCCGCTGGCGCTGTTCGTGGGCCTGCTGATGGCCATCGGCCGCCTGTATGGCGACAGCGAGATGGCCGTGCTGTCGTCGGTGGGCCTGGGTCCGCGCCAGCTGTGGCGGCCGCTGCTGGCGGTGGCGCTGCCCTTGGCGCTGGTGGTCGCCCTCGCGTCCCTGTGGGCGGCCCCCGCCGGGGCCCGCCTGGCGCAGCGCATGATCGAGGACGCCAACCGCTCCTTCCTGGTCGCGGGCCTCGAGGCCGGGCGTTTCATCGAACTGCCCGGCAAGGCCGGCATCCTCTACGTCGGCGACATCGACACCGAAGGTTCGCGTTTTGGCCGCATGTTCGTGCAGACCGAACGCGAAGGCCGGCTGGACGTCATCACCGCGCGTGAGGGCGAGCTGATCCTCGAAGGCGAGCGCGGCCGCTACCTGCTGCTGCGCGACGGGTTCCGCGTCGAGGGCGATCCGTCCGTGCGCGATTTCCGGATGATGCGGTTCAAGGAAAACGAACTGCAGGTGCCCGACCGCGAGCCCGACGTCGACGACGACGAGCTCGACGCCGTGCCGACCCTGGCGCTTTGGCCTTCCGACGGCGCCGCCGCCCGCGCCGAGCTGCACTGGCGGGTCGCCACCCCGATCCTGGTGCTGGTGCTGGGCGTGCTGGCCCTGCCGCTGGGGCGCGGCGAACCCCGCCAGGCCCGCTACGGCCGCATGCTCGCGGCGCTGCTGATCTACATCAACGCGATGGTCCTGCTGGTGCTGGGCAAGGGCTGGCTGGCGACGGGAACCCTGCCGGCGTGGCTGGGCATGTGGTGGCTACTGCTGCCGATGGCGCTGCTGGCGGCCTGGCTCTTCATCACCGACGGCCGGGTGTCGCGCCGGCGGGTGCCGGCATGAGCCGTCCGCTGCCCGGCCGCATCGACGTCTACCTGGCGCGCGCCGTGCTGGTGGCAACCCTGGCCACCTGGGCGGTGCTGCTGGGCTTCGACCTGCTCAATGCGATGGTCCGCGAACTCGACGAAGTGGGCGAGGGCGGCTACACGCTCAGCCACGCCTTGCTGTACACGTTGTACACGCTGCCGCGGCGCGCCTATGAACTTTTCCCCACCACTGCGCTGATCGGCACCGTGCTGGGCCTGGGTGGCCTGGCGGCGCGCTCCGAACTGACGGCGCTGCGGGCGGTCGGCATCTCGCGGCTGCGCATCGGCCTGGGTGCGCTGGGTTCGAGCGGCCTGCTCGCGATTCTGATGATGCTCAATGCCGAAACCGCCGCGCCGGCCGGCGAACAGCAGGCGCAGGTGGTCGTGAATTCCGCGAAGACCGGCGACGTGTCGATGGCGCGTGTCTCCGGCCTGTGGGCCCGGGAGGGCAACCTCTTCCTCAACGCCCGCGACGGCCAGCGTCGCGAGGAACAGGGCGAAACCTGGACCGAACTGCAGGGCGTGCGCCTTTACGAATTCGACGAAGACGGTCGCCTGCTGGCGCTGGCCCAGGCGCAGTCGGCGGAACACCGCGGTGGCCAGTGGCTGCTCAAGGATGTCCGCCGAAGCCGCTTCGGGCCGCGTTCGGTGGAAGTCGAAGAGCACGAAACCGAGGCCTGGGCCACCACGCTCGGCGACGAGGTCGTTTCATCGGCGATCAAGCGGCCGCGCTACCTGTCCAGCGCGGAACTGCAGCGCAACATCAGCTACCTCGAGCGCAACGGCCTGGACGCCAAGGCCTTCGAGAACGCCTACTGGGCGCGCTGGTTCTATCCGCTCAACGTGGTCGTGCTGTGCCTGGCGGCGCTGCCCTTCGCCTTCGGTTCGCTGCGTTCGGGCGGGTTCGGCAAGCGGCTTTTCGTCGCCATCGTCATCGGCATCGGCTACCTGCTGGCGCAGCGCCTGGTGGTCAGCCTGTCGGACGTCTATCGCTTCGATGCGCGCCTGGCTTACCTGCTGCCGCCGGTGGCGCTGATGATCGTGTGCTGGGGATTGTTCGGGCGGCGCGAGTAGCCCGGCCAACGCCTTGCGCGCTCAGCGCGGCGGGGCGTCGAGCCGCACCAGCAGCGTGCCGCTGGCCAGGTCGTGCCAGCCGCGGCGTTCGCGGTCGACCAGGCACCACAGCAGGCCCAGGCCACCGGCCAGCAGCGACAGCGTCGCCACCGCATAACGCAGCACAAGCGCGCGCAGCGACGGGCTCCGGCCGTCGGCCTGCAGCACCTTCAGCCGCCAGGGCCGCATGCCCAGGGTCTGGCCGCCGCGGTACCACGAGAACACCGCGTAAAAGCCGGTTACGCCCCAGAGCAGGGCCAGCTCCAGCCACGAGGCCAGGCTGCCGGGTTCCACCGGCTCGCCGCCGCGCACCAGCAGCACCGCGGCGCTGGTGGCGAACCACAGCGCCAGCGCCGGGAAGAAGTCGTAGACCAGGGCAAACAGGCGCCAGCCCAGGTGGGCCGGGCGGGCGCTCGCGGCGGCCGGCGGGGAAGGGGAGTCAGGCATCGCGACAGCATAGCCGGGGCCGATGGTGGTCGTTAAGCTGCGGCCATGCCCGCCAGCCGTCCCGCCGATCGTCGCGCCCGCGCCCAGTCCCTGCCGCCGGCCTCGGACGCCGACCAGCGCGCGATCACCGGTTTCCTCGACCGCGCCTGGGCCGAAAGCGGCCTGGCCCGGCTGACCCTGGACAGCTACCGCCGCGACCTCGAAGGCCTGGCCCGCTGGCTGGCCGCGCGCGGGCAAAGCCTGGCCGCCGTCGACCGCCAGGGCCTGTTCGACTACCTGGCTTACCGCACCGACGCCGGCTACGCCGCGCGCAGCAACGCCCGGCTGCTGTCGGCGCTGCGCGCCTACTTCGCCCAGCAGGCGCGCCTGGGCCTGCGCGACGAAGACCCGACCGCCCGGCTGGACCCGCCCAGGCTGCGCCGCAGCCTGCCCAAGGCGCTTTCGGAAAGCGAAGTGGAGGCGCTGATCCAGGCCCCGGACACCGGCACGCCGGCCGGCCTGCGCGACCGCGCGATGGTCGAACTGATGTACGCCACCGGCCTGCGCGTGAGCGAACTGGTCAACTTGCCGGCGATGGCCGTGAACCTGCGCCAGGGCGTGCTGCGCGTCACCGGCAAGGGCGGCAAGGACCGCCTGGTCCCGCTGGGCGAAGAGGCCCAGCACTGGCTGCAGACCTACCTCGACCAGGCCCGGCCGGCGCTGGCCGGGGGCAGGGCGGCGGCGCCGCTTTTCCTGGGGCGCGGCGGCGAGGCACTGAGCCGCCAGCAGTTCTGGAACGTCGTCAAACGCCTGGCCGTGCTGTCGGGCATCGACCCGGCGCGGGTCAGCCCGCACGGGCTGCGGCATAGCTTCGCGACCCATCTGCTCAACCACGGCGCCGACCTGCGCACCCTGCAGATGCTGCTGGGCCACAGTTCGCTCTCGACCACCCAGATCTACACCCTGGTCGCGCGTGAAGGCCTCAAGCGCCTGCACCAGCAGCACCATCCACGCGCCTGAACCGGCCCCGCCCTGTGCGAGAATCGCTGAACTTTCCGGCCCCCCGCGGGTCGGACCCGCAACGCCGCAAGGAACCAAGCCTGATGATCCGTCCGACCCTGATTGCCCTGGCCTTCTCGTTCTCCCTGGCCGCCTGCGCCGCCGAATCCCCGGCGGCCACCGCCGGCAAGGCCACGGCCAAGGCCGCCGCGCCGGCCACCGACGATGCCGCCACGCGCGAACGCATCGAAGCGGCGCTGCAGACCCTGGCCCCGGGCATGAAGGTCGACGGCGTCGCGCCGTCGCCGATCCCGGGTTTCCTCGAGGTCGCGATGGGCGCGCGCATCATCTACGTCTCCCAGGACGGCAAGCAGCTGCTGCAGGGCTCGCTGATCGACATCGCCAGCCGCGAAAGCCTCACCCAGGCCAGCGAAGCGAAGCTGCGCAGCGGCATGCTGGCGGCTATCGGCGACGACGCCGGCATCCGCTTCGAGGCGGCACAGCCCAAGTACGAAGTGACCGTCTTCACCGACATCGACTGCGGCTACTGCCGGCGCATGCACACCGAAATCGACGAGTACAACCGCCTCGGCATCACCGTGAACTACCTGTTCTACCCGCGCGCGGGCATCGGTTCGGAGTCGTTCCAGAAGGCCGTCAACGTCTGGTGCGCCCCGGATCGCCGCAAGGCGCTCACCGAGGCCAAGGCCGGCAAGGACCTGCCTGAGGGCAACTGCAGCAACCCGGTCACCAAGGACTTCGACCTGGGCCGCCGCGTGGGCCTGGACGGCACCCCGGCCATCTACGCCGCCGACGGCACCCAGCTGGGCGGCTATGTGCCGCCGGCCGAAATGCTGGCCCGCCTGGAACAGGTCAGCGCCCCGCCGGCCCGCTGACCCCCCGGGGCCGGACCCCGGGCCCGGCCTTGGTTTACAATCGGCGGCCCGCTTCCCCAGGAAAACGTGCGGACATGATCGTCCTCGAGGGCCTGCCGGCCCTGTCGCCTTTCCGGCACGAACGTCTCCAGGCCCGCCTCCAGCAGCTCGTGCCCGGGCTCCGGCTCACCGGCGCCTGGTTCGCGTACTTCATCGAGCCCGAGGCCGGCGCCAGCCCGGACACCGCGGCGCTGGGCCGCATCCTGGAGGGCTGCGTGTCCTTCGAGGCGCCGGCGCCCGGCGCCAGCCCGCGCTTCGTCGTGCCTCGCCTGGGCACGATGTCGCCCTGGGCCAGCAAGGCCACCGAAATCCTGCGCGGCGCCGGCTTGTCGGTGAAGCGGGTCGAGCGCGGCACCCGCCTCGACCTGGAGGGCCTGCCAGCCGCGGATGACCCGCGCTGGCCGAAGCTGGCGCGCATCCTGCACGACCCGATGACCCAGTCCCTGCTGGCTTCGCGCGAAGACGCGTCGGCGCTGTTCGTCGCCGGCGAGCCGGGCCAGGTCGAGCGCATTGCCCTGGACGGGCTCGCCGCCGCCAACCAGCGCCTGGGCCTGGCGCTGTCGGACGATGAAATCGCCTACCTGCAGCGCCGCTACGGCGAACTGGGCCGCGATCCGTCCGACGCCGAACTGATGATGTTCGCGCAGGCCAACTCCGAACACTGCCGGCACAAGATCTTCAACGCCGACTGGGTCATCGACGGCGAGAAACAGCCGCTGTCCCTGTTCCGGATGATCAAGAACACCCACGCGCGCAGCCCGCAGCTCACGCTGACCGCCTACAGCGACAACGCCGCGGTGGTGCAGGGCCATCCGGGCGCGCGCTTCCGCGCCGAGGCCGGCAGCGGCGAATACGGCCACAGCGCGCCGATGGACTCGGCCTTCGCGATCAAGGTCGAAACCCACAACCACCCGACCGCCATCTCGCCCTTCCCGGGCGCCGCCACCGGCGCTGGCGGCGAGATCCGCGACGAGGGTGCAACCGGGCGCGGCGGCAAGCCCAAGGCCGGCCTCACCGGTTTTTCGGTCTCGCACCTGCGCATTCCTTCGCTGCCGCAGCCCTGGGAACAGGAGCGTCCGCTCAATCCGCGCATGGCGACCGCGCTGGAAATCATGACCGACGGCCCGATCGGCGCCGCCGCGTTCAACAATGAATTCGGCCGCCCCGCGCTGGCCGGTTATTTCCGCAGCTTCGAGCAGGCCACCGACCAACCGGGTCTGGTGCGCGCCTATGACAAGCCGATCATGCTGGCCGGCGGCCTCGGCGCGATCGATCCTTCGCAGGTCACCAAGCTGGGCCTGCGCCCGGGTGACGCCGTGGTGGTGCTGGGCGGGCCGGCGATGCTGATCGGCCTGGGCGGCGGTGCGGCTTCGTCGGTCGCGTCCGGCCAGAGTTCGGAAGACCTCGACTTCGCCTCGGTGCAGCGCGACAACCCGGAAATGCAGCGCCGCTGCCAGGAAGTGATCGACCGCTGCTTCGCCCAGGGCGAACGCAACCCGATCCTGACCGCGCACGACGTCGGCGCCGGCGGTCTGTCCAACGCCATTCCGGAACTGCTGCACGACTCCAACGTCGGCGGCGTCATCGAAATGGCGAAGATCCCCAGCGACGATCCCTCGCTGTCGCCGATGCAGCTGTGGTCGAACGAAGCCCAGGAGCGCTACGTGCTCGGCGTTTCCGCCGACCGAGTGGCCGACTTCGAGGCCATCTGCCGGCGCGAGCGCGCGGTGTTCGCCGTCGTCGGCCATGCCACCGCCGAAGAGCGCCTGGTGCTGCGCGCGCCCGACGGCAGCACGCCGATCGACCTGCCGATGGACGTGCTGTTCGGCAACTCGCCGAAGATGCTTCGCGACACCCAGCGCGAACCGGCCCCGCGCTGGCCGCGCCTGGACACCGGCAAGCTCGACCTGCACGAAGCCGGCCTGCGCGTGCTGGCGCATCCGACGGTGGCTTCCAAGAATTTCCTGGTCACCATCGGCGACCGCAGCGTCGGCGGCCTGTGTTCGCGCGACCAGATGGTCGGGCCCTGGCAGCTGCCGCTGGCCGACGTCGCGATCACCCTCACCGACTTCAACGGCGTCGCCGGCGAAGCCATGGCCATGGGCGAACGCACGCCGCTGGCGCTCATCGATGCCGCCGCTTCGGCGCGCATGGCGGTGGGCGAAGCCATCACCAACCTCGCGGCGGCGCCGGTGGCCTCGCTCGAGGAAGTGAAGCTTTCGGCCAACTGGATGGCG
Source organism: Arenimonas sp. (assembly GCF_041919775.1). Taxonomy (GTDB): domain Bacteria; phylum Pseudomonadota; class Gammaproteobacteria; order Xanthomonadales; family Xanthomonadaceae; genus Arenimonas. The sequence continues at coordinate 20,145 of NZ_JAYRTE010000014.1, forward strand.
GCGGCCTCGTTCCCGGGCGAAGACGCGGCGCTGTTCGAGGCGGTCAAGGCCGTGGGCATGGAACTGTGCCCGGAGCTGGACCTGTCGATCCCGGTCGGCAAGGACTCGCTGTCGATGCAGGCGCAGTGGCAGGCCGACGACGGCCCGCAGAAGGCCGTGTCGCCGGTGTCGCTGGTCATCAGCGCCTTTGCCCGCGTCGCCGACGCACGCAGGCAGCTGCTGCCGGTGCTCGACCGCAGCGCCGATTCGGAAATCTGGCTGATCGGCCTGGGCGCCGGCCAGCGCCGCATGGGCGGTTCGATCCTGGCCCAGGTGCACGGCGCGTTCGGCGGCGCCTGCCCGGACCTGGACGAACCCGATCGCCTGCGTTCGTTCTTCGAACTGATCCAGGCCGCGCGCGCCAACGACCTGCTGCTGGCCTACCACGACCGCTCCGACGGCGGCGCCTTCGCGGCGCTGTGCGAGATGGCCTTTGCCGGCCACTGCGGCCTGGAACTGAACCTCGAGGGCTGGGGCGAGGACGCCTTCGCCGCGCTGTTCAACGAAGAACTCGGTGCGGTCGTGCAGATCGCCAGCGAAGACCGCGTGGCCTTCGCCGACCTGGTCAACCGCCACGACCTCACCCACTGCGCCCAGCGCATCGGCAAGCCGACCACGGCGCCGGTGGTGCGCGTGAACCAGGGCCGCGAACTGCTGGCCGAATGGGGCTGGCAGCAGCTGTTCGGCGCCTGGTGGTCGGTGACCCACGCCATCCAGTCGCTGCGTGACGATCCCGCCGGTGCCGACGGCGAACGCGCCGCGCGCCTGGACTTCGCCGACCCGGGGCTGTCGCCGCAGCTTTCGTTCGACCCCGCCGACGACATCGCCGCGCCTTACATCCACACCGGCGTGCGCCCGCGCATCGCGGTGCTGCGCGAGCAGGGCGTCAACGGCCAGGTGGAAATGGCGGCGGCCTTCGACCGCGCCGGCTTCAGCGCCATCGACGTGCACATGACCGACCTCATCGAAGGCCGGCACCGCCTGGAAGACTTCAAGGGCCTCGCGGCCTGCGGCGGCTTCAGCTACGGCGACGTGCTGGGTGCCGGCCGCGGCTGGGCCACGTCCATCCTTGAACGCCCCGGCCTGCGCGAGCAGTTCGCGCGTTTCTTCGAGCGCGCCGACAGCTTCAGCCTGGGCGTCTGCAACGGCTGCCAGATGCTGGCCCAGCTCAAGGGCCTGGTGCCCGGCGCCGAACACTGGCCGCGTTTCCTGCGCAACCGCAGCGAACAGTACGAAGCCCGCCTGGCGCTGGTGGAAGTGCTGGACTCGCCGTCGATCCTGCTGGCGGGCATGGCCGGTTCGCGCATTCCGGTCGTGGTGGCCCACGGCGAAGGCCAGGCCCGCTTCGACCAGCCCGGCCACCAGGACCAGGCGGCGGTGGCCCTGCGCTTCGTCGACAACAGCGGCGCCGTCACCGAAGCCTATCCGGCCAATCCGAACGGCTCGCCGGCCGGCATCACCGGCCTGACCAGCCGCGACGGCCGCGCCACGCTGATGATGCCGCACCCCGAGCGCGTGTTCCGCACGCTGCAGATGAGCTGGCACCCGGCCGGCTGGGGCGAGGATTCGCCCTGGATGCGTTTGTTCCGCAACGCCCGCGCCTGGGTCGGCTGAGGCCGGCACCCGCGCCGTCGGGAAGCCCCGCCTTGCGCGGGGCTTCCTGTTTCCGGCCTCAGCCGAAGTCGGCGTCGAGCACGATCCGGTAGCGCGCCTTGCCGGCGCGCAGGTGGTCCAGCGCCTCGTTCACCTTCGACATCGGGAAATGTTCGGTCTTCGGCAGCACCTGGTGCCGCGCCGCGAAGCCGAGCATGGCGTCGATGGCGCCGCGCGACCCGGTCGGCGAACCCGAGACCGATTTCTGGCCCATGATCAGCGAGAACGCGCCCAGCTTGATCGGCTCAAGCACCGCGCCGACCACGTGCAGCCGCCCGCCCGGCGCCAGCGCCCCGAGCAATCCGTCCCAATCGAGCGACACGTTCACCGTGTCGATGATCAGGTCGAAGCGCCCCGCCAGCCCCGCCAGCGCCTCGGCGTCACCCGTCGGGACCACGTGGTGGGCGCCGAAGGCGCGCGCCTCCTCGGCCTTGGACGCGCTGGTGGTGAAGGCGGTGACCTCGCAGCCCCAGGCCTTGCAGAACTTCAGCGCCATGTGGCCCAGGCCGCCGATGCCGACCACCGCCACGCGCGAGGTCGGGCGGATGTCGAACTCGCGCAGCGGCGCGAACACGGTGATGCCGCCGCACAGCAGCGGACCGGCCTCGCGCGGGTCCAGGCCTTCGGGCAGGGGCATGGCCCAGACCCAGTGCGCGCGCACGCGTTCGGCGAAGGCGCCGTGGCGGCCGGCGAGGGTGGGCTGCAGGCTCTGGCACAGGTGCTGGCGGCCGCCCAGGCAGGGGTCGCAGTGCAGGCAGCTGCCGGCGTTCCAGCCCAGGCCCACGCGCTGGCCGATGGCCACGCCCTTGGCCTGCGGACCCATCGCCACCACGCGCCCGATCGCTTCGTGGCCGGGCACGAAGGGGTAGGCGCTGAAACCCCATTCGTTGTCGAGCATCGACAGGTCCGAATGGCAGACGCCGCAATGGTCCACGGCGATCTCGACGTCTTCGGCCCCCAGCGGGCCCGGGTCGTAGCTGAAGCTTTCAAGCGGCGCACCGGCTTTCGGTGCGGCCCAGGCGCGGATCGTGCCCATGGTTGTTTCTCCCTTCCTGCAGTCGGCTATCGAACGGTCACGATACGCCCGGGGGCGCATCGCCGGAATGAAAACGGGCCAGTCCGAAGACTGGCCCGTTGGTTTGCAGCGGGGAAGCGGGTTTACCGGACCAGCGCCGGCATCAGCGCGGCCGAGCACGGCGGCGCGGAGCCGTAGACGTTCATCCACAGGCGGATCAGCGGAGTGATCGGCTTGCCGGTGAGCGGCGATTCGCAGATCACCTTGCACAGCTTGAGCTGGTCGCCGACGAAGCCCTCGCCCGCGCAGCCGGCGAAGGTGTTGCCGATAAACGCGTCGACGACATTCGGCATGTAAATCGTACTCATCGACAGGTTACTCCCCCCAAGATAGGCGTCGAGCGGGATCGTGGAATACACCACGGTGCCCGCGCCGAACGGGTAGGCCACGGTGACGGCCTCGGTCGCCAGCGTGCGATGCGCCACGACTTCGGCGCCTGCCGGCAGCGTCGTGGAGTCTACGAAACCGTGATTGGAGTAGTTGCCGCCGTCCATTGATGCGTCAGTCAGGGTGCCACCGGGGCCCGAGAGGATCGGTGAGCCCGCCGGGAAGTCGATATTGGCGCCATCGTCGAAGTTTCGGTTGAAGCTGATGCCCGCCGAGCCCGGCACGAGACCCGCGCCTCCATCGACCCAGCGATCGTGCACGACCAGGGTCATGCCCGCGTTCACGGCTGCCGAAATGTTGGCCAGGTTGGCCGTGTATTCGGCGCCGACGCCGCTGTTGCTGCAGTTGGTGACGAAAAGCATGTCCAGGCCGGCCAGCGTGGCGGCGTCCGGGATATCGACGGCGACCGGCGTGTGGCCGGCGGTGGTGATCGGGGCGACGGCGTTGGGGTTGCCGGTGGCCGAGCAGGTTTCGTAATGACCCACCACTGCCGCCGAGGCTGCCGAGCCGGCGGCCAGCAGGGCGAGGGTGAGCGCGGTCTTGGTCAGGGTGCTGAATTTGTTCATGGTGTGACTCCGGGAGCAGTTGGGAAAGCTGGTGGTTCCGAGGCGCGCTGGGTGCGCCTGTCCCTGGTTAAACGGGGGCTGGCGTCGGAATCGGCCGTCTCGGGCGGCGGATGGCAAGCGGGCCAGTCCGCAGACTGGCCCGCCCGGGTTGCTGGTGGTAGCCGGCCTTAGTTGACCAGCAGCGGCGCCGTCGCCGACGGGCACAGCGGATCAGCCCCGTAGGTGCTGGTCCACAGGCGGATCAGCGGGGTGATCGGCTTGCCGGTCAGGGACGAGCTGCAGATGACCTGGCAGAGCTTGAACTGGTCGCCGACATACCCTTCTCCCGCGCAGCTGCTGAAGGCCGGCGCCGCCGGGCCCCAGTTGACGATGCTGTCGAGCTCGGCCTGGCCCACGCCGACGATCCAGGCCGGATCCAGGCTGTCGAGGCTGGCGAAGAAGCTGGCGCTGGCCTGCGCGGACAGCACGGTGTTGTTGTTTTCCATCACGCCGCCGAGGCCGGCGAACATCATCAGGCGCTGGGTCTGGCCGGCGGGCACGTTCATGTTGAAGGTGGTGCCCAGGCCTTCGGCGCCGGCGCAACCGAACACGGTGGTGGTGTAGGCCGCGGGCACCACGCCGGCGCCTTCGCCGTACATCACCGACAGGTTGACCGGGTCGCTCGGGCCGTAGCTGTCGCTGGTGATGATCCAGCGGTCGTCGGTGCCGACCACGGCATCGCCCGACGAGGTCGCCCGGATGGTCGTGGTGCTGTCCGAACCCCAGTTGTTGCTGACCTGGACGGGAACGGCCACGGCCGACGCGCCCGGGTTCTGCAGCGTCACCAGGATGCGCGCGACGGCGTCGCCGGGAACGAAGTGGTACTGCACCGAAACGTTCAGCCCCGACATCAGGCTGGCCGGACCGGTATACGTGGTGCCGGTGAGGTCGACGGTCGGGCCGACGCTGTAGGGCACGCCGTTGACGAAGATCACCCAGGCGTGGTCGTAGGCGTCGCTGGCGCCGGTCGGGCCGCTGGCATCGGTGATGACCAGGCCCGGGCCGCCGCTGCAGCTGCCGCTGAAGGGGCCGGCGCCGGTGCCGCCCTGGTCGCTGACGTACCAGGTGGTGGAGCCGAAGCCGGTGGCGATCGACTGGCTGGACGGTACCGACGCGGCCGAGGCCAGGCCGGTTGAAACACAGAACACGGCTGCGCACGCGGCAGCCAGGGCACGCTTGGAACGGTTCATGGATTCCCCCCTTTGGGAACATGGGTTGCCGGACAATTGTCCATAACCAGTATGCGCCCGGTGTGCCGGCCGTCACAGGGTCGTCGGGTTCCGGGAAACTGCTACAGTTTCCCCCCGCGATCCCCCAACCGCCGGGCAAGCCCTTGATTGCACAGCCGCAGAAAAGCGAACTCGACACTGATTCAGCCATCGCCGCCGCGCTGGCCGAACGGGGCCGGCTCCGCGACGTCGACCTGGCCCGCGCCCAGCGCCTGCACGCCGAGGCTGGCGGCTCCCTGGTTGCCCTGCTGGTCCGCCTGGGCATGGTGTCCGAGCGCGACATGGCCGAGACCTCGGCCGAGGTGATGGGCCTGCCGATGCTGTCCACCAAGGACTGCCCGGAATCGCCGCCGCCGGGCGTGCAGCTTTCCCCGCGCTTCCTCAAGCAGGTCGCGGCCTGCCCGGTCGGCGAGGACGACGCCCACGTCGACCTGCTGGTGGCCGAGCCGCAGGACCCCTATGCCGGCCAGGCGGTCGCGCTGGCCACCGGCCGCAAGGTCCGGATCTCGGTCGGCCTGCGCGCCGAGATCGCCGACCTGATCGAGCGTTATTACGGCTCCGGCCGTTCGGCCATGGGCACCATCGTCGAGAACCTGGGCGACGATGCCGCCGGCGACGAGGCCGACGTCGAGCAGCTGCGCGACCTGGCCAGCGAAGCCCCGGTCATCCGCCTGGTCAACCTGGTCATCCAGCGCGCGGTCGAGCTGCGCGCCTCGGACATCCACATCGAACCCTTCGAGAACCGGCTGAAGGTGCGCTACCGCGTCGACGGCGTGCTCGAGGAAGCCGAATCGCCGCCGGCCAACCTCACCGCCGCGGTGATCTCGCGCATCAAGATCATGGCCAAGCTCAACATCGCCGAGCGCCGGCTGCCGCAGGACGGCCGCATCATGGTGCGGGTGCAGGGCAAGGAGCTCGACCTGCGGGTTTCGTCCGTGCCCACGGCCCACGGTGAATCCGTGGTCATGCGCCTGCTCGACCGCGAGTCGGTGGTGCTGGACTTCAAGGCCCTGGGTTTCACCGACGAATTCCTCGACAAGTTCGTCAAGGTGCTCGAACAGCCGCACGGCATCCTGCTGGTCACCGGCCCCACCGGTTCGGGCAAGACCACCACGCTGTACGCGGCGCTGAGCCAGCTCAACACCCCCGACGTGAAGATCATCACCGTCGAGGACCCGGTCGAATACCAGATCGAGGGCATCAACCAGATCCAGGCCAAGCCGCAGATCGGCCTGGACTTCGCCCAGGCCCTGCGCAGCATCGTGCGCCAGGACCCGGACATCATCATGATCGGCGAAATGCGCGACCTGGAAACCTCGCGCATCGCCATCCAGTCCGCGCTCACCGGCCACCTGGTGCTGTCGACGCTGCACACCAACAACGCCGCCGGCGGCATCACCCGCATGATGGACATGGGCGTCGAGGACTACCTGCTCACCTCAACGGTGAACGGCATCCTGGCCCAGCGCCTGGTGCGCCGCATCGAACCGACGCATGCGGAAAGATACGAAGCGCTGCCTGAGGTGATCGAAGAATTCGGCCTGCGAAGGTTCCAGCCCGAAGGAACGATTTACCTTTACCGCCCGAAGCCGTCCGCGCTCACGCCCACCGGCTACCTGGGCCGCACCACGATCATGGAATTCCTGGTCATGGACGACGAGCTGCGCCGCCTGGTGATGCAGCACGCCGGCATGGGCGAGCTCGAGGACGCCGCCCGCGCCCGCGGCATGCGCACCATGTACGAAGATGGCCTGCTCAAGGCCATGCAGGGCCTGACGACCATCGAGGAAGTCCTGCGCGTCACCCAGGAAGCCTGAGCCGATGCCGCTGTTCCGCTACAAGGCCCTGTCCACCGCCGGCGAAACCCTGGAAGGCCACATGGAGGCCGCCAGCGCCGACGAGGTGGTGGTGCGCCTGCAGGAGCAGGGCTACCTGCCGGTGGATGCGCGGCGCAGCGACGCCGCCGGTGCCGGCGAGGGCTGGCTGAACCTGTTCCGCCGCAAGGAGTTCGGCGACGAACAGGTGCTGCAGTTCACCCAGCAGCTGGCCACGCTGCTGGGCGCCGGCCAGCCGCTGGACCGCGCGCTGGGCATCCTGCTCGACCTGCCCGAAGGCGCGGCCGCCCGCCGCGTGATCGAACGCATCCGCGAAGCCGTGCGCGCGGGTGCACCGCTGTCGACCGCGCTGGAACAGCAGCACGGCGCGTTCTCCCGGCTGTACGTCAACCTCGTCCGCGCCGGCGAGGCGGGCGGCAACGTGCACGAGTCGCTGCGCCGGCTCGCCGACTACCTCGAACGCAGCGCCAGCCTGCGTGGCCGGGTGGTCAACGCGCTGATCTACCCGGTGATCCTGGTGGTGATGGTGGTCGCTTCGGTTGGTTTCCTGATGGCCGTGGTGGTGCCTCAGTTCCAGACCCTGTTCGAAAGCATGAACGCGGAGCTGCCCTGGTATTCCGAGGCCGTACTGCAGGCCAGCCTGTTCGTGCGCGCCTGGTGGTGGCTGCTGGCGCTGGCCGCCGTCGCCGGGGGCGTGCTGCTGGCCTCGCAGCTGCGCCGACCGCAGGCGCGGCTGGCGCTCGACGCCCGCCTGCTCCGACTGCGCTACGTCGGCGACCTGGCCGCGCGCATGGACACCGCGCGGCTGGCGCGCACCCTCGGCACCCTGGTGCGCAACGGCGTGCCCCTGCTGTCGGCGCTGAACCTTTCCCGCCCGGTGCTGTCCAACCGCGTGCTGGCCGCCGCGGTCGAGGCGGCCGCCGAGGAGGTCAAGACCGGCAGCGGCCTGGGCTATGCGCTGGGCCGCCAGAAGGTCTTTCCCCGACTGGCGGTGCAGATGATCCAGGTCGGCGAGGAGTCGGGCGAACTCGATACCATGCTGCTCAAGGTCGCCGACACCTTCGACCGGGAAACCGGCAATGCGCTTGACCGCCTGATGGCGGCCCTGGTGCCGGCGCTCACCATTTTCATGACGGCCGTCGTCGCGGTGATCATCCTGTCCGTGCTGCTGCCGATCTACGACCTGACCAACGCCATAGGCTGACCCATGCGAGCAAACCCGAACTTCTCCCGTCGCCAGCGCGGCATGAGCCTGATCGAACTGATGATCGTCATCGTGCTGATCGGCGGCGTCCTGGCCCTGATCACCAGCCGCGTGATGGGCGGCCAGGACCGCGCCAACGTCAAGATCGCCGAAAGCCAGCTGATCACCCTGGCCGGCAAGGTCGACCAGTACCGCATGGACACCGGCCGGCTGCCCGATTCGCTGGACCAGCTGGTCACCGCGCCGGGCCAGTCCAACTGGCTGGGTCCCTATGCCAAAGCCGAAGAGCTGAAGGATCCCTGGGGCACGGCGATCGAATTCCGCCGCCCCGGCAGCGCCGGTCCGTATGAGCTGGTGAGCCTCGGCGCCGACCAGCAGGCCGGCGGCGAAAGCGTCAACGCCGACATCAGGAAGCCCTGACCCGGCGGGCCCCGCGACCGATGAAAACCGAGCGCGGCCTGTCCCTGATCGAACTGCTGGTGGTGGTCGCGCTGGTGGCCGCGCTGGCCGGCATCGGCGCGATGGTGATGTCGCGGGCCCTGCCCGGGCGGGAACTGCGCGATGCGGCGCGGGAGGTGGCGGGTGAGCTGCGTTTCACCCGCGCCCAGGCCATCGCCACCGGGCGCCCGCAAGCCTTCGTGATCGACGTGCAGTCCCATGCCTGGCGCTCGGTCGGCGACCGCCAGGGCACGATCGCTTCCGACATCGAACTGATCGCCACCGCCGCCCGGCAGGAACAGCCGGCGCGCACCGAGGCGGCGATCCGCTTTTTCCCGGAAGGCGCCGCCACCGGCGGCCGCATCGTGCTGCGCCGCGACGGCGCGGCCTGGCGCGTGGACGTGGCCTGGCTCACCGGCGAAGTCAGCCTGCAGCGCGGCGAAGGCACGCCATGAAAACCCAGCGCGGCTTCAGCCTGATCGAAGTGATGATCTCCTTCGTGCTGCTGGCGGTGGCGCTGGGAATTTTGGTCGCCATCCTGGGCGGGGGGCTGGCCCAGGTGCGCCAGGCCGACGATGCCACGGGCGCGACGCTGCTGGCCGAAAGCCTGCTGGCCGAGGTCGGCGTGCTCGGCCCGATCGAACCCGGCAGCACCCGCGGCGAATCCGCCGACGGCCGCTACCGCTGGACCCTGGAGGTGAGCGAGGTGCCCGACCCGGCGCCCGCATCGGAAAACCTGCAGGGGCTGGAAACCGTCGAACTGGCCGGGCGCGTGCAGGCGGCGGCGCCGGTGCTCTACCAGCTGCAGCTGGACGTGCGCTGGGGCCAGGACGAGTACCAGCGCGAACTGCGCTTCGCCAGCCTGCGCACGCGCTACCCGCTGTCGCCGCTGGACGCCTCGCCGTGAAGACGACGCGCGGTTTCAGCCTGATCGAAGTGCTGATGGCCACGGCCCTGCTGGCGGCGGGGCTGGCGCTTGCCTTCGCGGCGGTCAGCAACGCCACCCGCGCGACCACGGTGGCCGAGGAGGAGGCGCGTCGCGCCGAACGCCTGCGCGGCGTGCAGGGATTCCTGCGCCGCCAGCTCGAAGGCGCCCTGCTGCTGCCGATGGCGGTGACGAACCCCGGCGAACCGGCGCCGGTCTTCGAAGCCAGCGCGGACGAGCTGCGTTTCGTATCCGCGATGCCAGGCTACCTGTCACACGGCGGCCCGCACGTGCAGACGCTGCGGCTGGTGCGCGGCGGGCAGGGCATCCGGCTGGAGTTCGAACACGCGCTGCTTACGTCCGAAGGCCCTTTGGAGGAAGACGACCGCAAGCCGCAGGTGCTGCTGGACGGCATTACCGAGGCCTCGTTCTCGGTGCGATCGCTACGCGACGACGGCACGCCGGACGATTGGCAGGACCGCTGGGAAAACGTCGAACAGGTGCCCCGGCTGGTGCGGCTGGAGCTGCAGTTCAGGGAGCCGCGCGCGCGCTGGCCGGCGTTCGTCGTGGCGCCTCGGCTGGGCGCGTCGCGTCCGCCGGGCTTCGCCGTGGGCGGGCCGACGTCCTCCGAAGTGCCGCCGGCGGAGCCGGGACGATGATCCGCCAGCGCGGTGCCGCCCTGCTGCTGGTGATCTGGTGGCTGCTGCTTCTGACCGGGCTGGTGGCGGCGTTCGCGTTCACCGCCCGCATCGAGGCGCTGCAGGACAGCGCGCTGCGCCACCGCGTCGGCGGGCAGTTGGCGGCGGAGGCCGGCATCGAAGTCGCCGCCCTGAAACTGGGCAACGCCGACCCGAACCAGCGCTGGCTGCCGGACGGCCGGCCCTACGCCTTCGCCTACGGCGGTTACGAGATCCAGGTCCGCGTGCAGGACGAGTCGGGCAAGCTCGACCTCAACGCCGCGGACGCGGGGCTGCTTGCCAACTTCCTGGTCGCGCTGGGCGTCGCGCCGGACCGCGCGCAGGCGCTGGGCGGCGCGATCCAGGACTGGCGCGACCCGGACAGCCTGCTCGCCGTCGGCGGCGGCGCCGAGGACCGCGACTACGCGGCGGCCGGGCTGCCCTACGGCGCCAAGGACCAGGTCTTCAACACCGTGTCCGAACTGCGCCAGGTGCTGGGCATGGACGACGCCACCTTCCGGGCGATGGAACCCCACGTCACCGTTTTCACCGCGACGCCGCGGCCGCAGGCGGGTTTCGCGCAGGTCCCGGTCCTGGTCGCGCTGGGCCTGACGCCGGAGGAAGCCGCGGCCTGGGTGGCGCAGCGCGAGGCCTGGCAGCCGGGCCTGCCGATTCCGGTGGGACCGCGCGGCACCACCCTCGCCGTGGCTGGGTCGGGCACGTATAGTGTCGCCAGCCGTGCCGTCCGAACCGACGGCCTGGCGGTCGAAGTCACCGGCACCCTGCGCATGGGCGATCCGGCGGGCTTCGGCCAGCTCTACGCACCGCTGGCCTGGCGGGTAGGGGAACCCGACTGATGCCTGCTGCCGACCGACTGCACACCACCATGGAAACCCTGCGCGTGCGCCTGGCGCGCACGCCGGCGTCTTCGTGGGGCCGCAATATTTTGGCGGCCTGGCGCAGCGTGCTGCCCGCGTCGGTGCGACCGCTGCTGCAGGGCGAGACCGGACGCCTGCTGTTTGACCACGCCGACGGCCACCTGCGCATCACCGCCGAAACCCCGGGCCAGGAGCGCGTGCTGGGCGAGGTCCCGGTCGACGACCCGATGCTGCTGCGGGAACTGGCCGGCCGGGCCGCCGTATCGCCGTCGCCGGCCTGGCTGGTGCTGCCGGCCGGAGCGGTGCTGCGCCGCAGCCTGAGCCTCCCGGCCGCCGCCGAAGCGCGGCTGCGCGACGTGCTGGTGCACGAGATCGACCGGCAGACGCCGTTCACCCCCGACCAGGTCAGCTTCGAAGGCCGCGTCACCGGCCGCGACGCCGCCAGCCAGACCGTGAAGGTCGAACTGCTGGTGCTGCCGCGCGTGCGCCTGGACCAGGAGCTGCAGGCCATCGGCCCGCTGGCGGCCGGCCTGGCCGGCGTGGACGTGCGCGACCGCGATGGTGGCACGCTGGGCGTGAACCTGCTGGCGCCCGCGCAGCGCGCGCGCGGCAGCGATCCCTCGCGCCGGCGCAACCTGACGCTGCTGGCGATCGCCGGCCTGGCCCTGGTGATGGCGCTGGTGCTGGTGCGCTACAACCGCAGCGAGGCCCTCGCCACGCTGCGGGCCGAGGTCGAAACCGCGAACCTGCAGGTGCGCGACGTCCGCCTGGCGCGCAACCAGCTGGTCGCCAAGGTCGACGCGGCAAATTTCCTGGCCGGTCGCCGGGCCGCCAGCCCGACCATGCTGGAATTGCTGGACGAACTGACCCGGCGGATTCCCGACGACACCGCGGTCGACAAGCTCACGATCGACGAGGGCCGCATCGTGATGATCGGCCAGAGCCGCGCGGCGCCGGCGCTGGTGGGCCTGCTGCAGGACTCGCCGCTGCTGGTCGGGCCGGCCCTGACCGGCGCCGTGCAGGCCGACCCGCGCAGCGGCCGCGACCGCTTCACCCTGACCGCGCAGGTCGCCGGCAGCGAAGGGGAGGATGGCGATGACTCCGGCCGTTGACCGCGCGCGCTGGCTGCTTGCCGGCCTGGCCCTGGTGCTGGTCGCCTACCTGGTGCTGGTGCACTGGTGGTTCACCGCGCCGATGCTGGCGATGGGCGACGAGATCGCCCGCCTGCGCGACGAACAGCTCGCCCTGCGCATGGAAATCGCCCAGCGCCCCGCGCTGGAAGCCGAGCTCGCGCGCGTGCAGGCCTTCGAGGCCGGCAACACCGCCTACCTGCCGGAAGCCAACCGCCAGCTCGCGACCGCGGCGCTGGTGCAGCGACTGGAATCGGTGGTCTCGCAGGCCGGCCCGCAGACGTCGCGCTGCCAGATCACCGCCCGCACGCCGACCGAGGACCGCAGCGACGAAGCCTTCGTGCGCGCCGCCGTGCAGGTGCGCCTGCGCTGCGGCATGCCCGAGCTCGCCGCGGTGCTGCACGAACTCGAAAGCGGCAGCCCGCAGTTGTTCGTGGAAAACCTGGAGCTGCTTTCGCGGGCCAGTTACCTGGGCGCGGCCAAGGAAACCGGCACGCTGGACGTCAGCTTCACCCTGTACGGCTACCTGCTCGCGGTCCCGGGGGTGAACGGTGCTTGATTCCCTTCGCCCCGTGAACGTCCTGCCCGCGGCGCTGGCGGCCTGGTCGGTGGCCCTGCTGGCGCTGGCGCTGGCGGGCCTGGGCGCCAACTTTGGTCCGCACCCCGACAATGCGGCCCTGGCGCCGCCGCTGCCGCAGGTGGAGCTGTCGCAGATCGAGCCGCGGCTCGGTCCGCCGACCCAGTATGCGGAGGTCGGCCAGCGGCCCCTGCTCAACGCCAGCCGGCGGCCGGCGGAAGTCACCGACGCCGGCGAAGGCGATGCCCCGCTGGACATGAACCTCACCGGCGTCCTGATCGTCGGGCCGTTCCGCGCCGCCATGCTGCAGTCGCCCGACGGCCAGCGCAGCCAGCGCGTGCGCGAGGGCGAACTGCTCGAAGGCACCGGCTGGCGCCTGGTGTCGCTGGAACCGCGGGCCGCGGTGTTCAGCGGCCCGGAAGGCCAGCGCCGGCTGGACCTGCGGGTCTACGACGGCAGCGGCGACGCGCGTCCGCCGCGTCCGGCGATGCCCGGCGCCGGCAACGGCCAGCCGGCCCCGCCCCCGGCGGCCCAGGAGGCGCCGGCCCAGGCCGCCGCCCCGGGCAAGGACGCCGAAGCCATGACCGAAGAACAGCAAGTCGAAGCAATCCGCCGCCGCATCGAGGCCCGCCGCGCGCAAATGCGCGAGCAGTCCTCGCGGGAAGGCCAGAAGGTAGAGTAGCCAGATGACATTCCGACTCCGTCCCGCCCCCCTCGTCGTGCTGGCCCTGCTGGTGTTCCTGGCCGGCTGCGCCACGCCGGCCTCGCCGGTGGTCCGCCGCGGCGCCGACCCGATGGCCGGCGTACCCGTCGTCAGCCGGGACGCCACCGCGCCCGCGGCCGAAGGCGAAACCGCCGGCGAAACCGCGCCCGACCCGCTTGCGGCGCGCCTGACCCCGGGCAGCGGCCGCGTCATCAACGAGCGCGTCGCGTCGGCGCCGCCGCCGTCGCTGGACATGCCCGGCGAGGCCACCTTCAACTTCGAAGGCGAACCCGTGCACGCCGTGGTGAAGGTGATCCTGGGCGACCTGCTGCAGCAGAACTACGTCATCGCCCCGGGCGTGCAGGGCCAGGTGACCCTGGCGACGCCGCGACCGGTCAACGCCGCCCAGGCCCTGGGCCTGCTGGAGATGGTGCTGGGCTGGAACAACGCCCGCCTGGTCTGGCTCGACGGCCGCTACAACGTGCTGCCGACCGAACAGGCCATCGCCGGCAACCTGTCGCCGCGCACCGGCGGCGCCGGCAATGCGCGCGGTTACGAGGTGCGCGCCGTGCCGCTGCAGTTCATCTCCGCCAACGAGATGAAGAAGGTGCTTGAACCCTACGCGCGTCCGAACGCGGTCGTCAGCACCGATCCGGCCCGCAACCTGATCGTGCTGGCCGGCACCCGCGCCGAGCTGCAGAACTACCTGCGCACCGTCGAGATCTTCGACGTCGACTGGCTGTCGGGCATGTCGGTGGGCGTCTTCCCGTTGCTGTCGGCGCAGGCCGACGACGTGGTCACCGAACTCGAGGCGATCTTCGGCGCCGAGGGCAATACGCCGGTGTCGGGCATGTTCCGCTTCATGCCGCTGCAGGGCCAGAACGCGGTGCTGGTAATCACGCCGCAGCCACGTTACCTCACCGAGGCCCGTACCTGGATCGAACGCCTGGACGCCGGCGGCGGCGAGGGCGCGCGCCTGTACACCTACGAAGTGCTGTACATGAAGGCCACCGACCTGGCCGAGCAGCTCAGCCAGGTGTTCGGCGGCAGCTACTCCGCGTCCCAGGGCGGCAACGCCGGCGGCCCGCCCTCGCTGATGCCGGGCCTGGAGCCGGTGCAGGTGCGTTCGATCAATACCCCGGCCCCTGACGCCGCCGATCCGGGCGCGCGCAACAAGGCCAACGAGCGTCTGGCCCAGCAGGGGCAGGCCGGTGGCCGCGCGCGTGCGGGTACCGGCGGCGACGGCATCGCCGTCGGTTCGTCCGACGACGTTTCGGTGAGCGCCGTCGAAGAATCCAACGCCCTGCTGGTGCGCGCCACCCCGGCGCAGTGGGAGTCGATCCGCCGCACGATCGAGCGCTTGGACACGATGCCGCTGCAGGTGCACATCGAGGCGCAGGTCGTCGAGGTCGAGCTGCAGGGCAAGCTCAGCTACGGCGTGAACTGGTTCTTCGAGAACGCCGTGCCCGAGGATTTCGGCAACGCCCAGGGCCGCAGCATCTGGGGTGACATCGCCGGCAGCATCGGCCCGCAGGGTGACGCCGGCACCGGCCTGGCCTGGACCTTCCTGGGCCGCAACGCGGCAGCGGTGGTCACCGCGCTCGACAGCGTGTCCGACGTGCGCGTGCTGTCGACGCCGTCGGTGGTGGTGCGCAACAACGCCGAAGCCAAGCTCGACGTCGGCACCAAGATCCCGGTCAACAGCACCAGCTTCAATCCGATCGTCGGCGACAACCCCGGCACGGGCACCGGCACCTACACCCAGGTGCAGTACCTCGACACCGGCGTGATCCTCACCGTGACGCCGCGCATCAGCCGCGACGGCACCGTGTTCATGGAAATCGACCAGGAAGTCAGCTCGCCCGGCGCGGCCCGCCCGGAAGACCCGACCGGCAACGTGCCCATCAACAAGCGCAGCCTCATCACCGAGGCGGCCATCCAGAGCGGCGAGACCGTGATGCTGGCCGGCCTGATCACCGACAACAACAGCAAGGGCAGCTCCGGCGTGCCCGGACTGAGCCGGCTGCCGGTGATCGGTGGCCTGTTCGGCACCCGCAGCCAGAACAGCACGCGCACGGAAGTGATCATCCTGGTCACCCCGCGCGTGATCCGCGACCCGAACGAAGCCCGTCGCCTGACCGACGAATACGGCGAGCGGTTCCGCGCGCTGGATCCGCTGCGCGTGGAAACCGACGACCGCTGACATGGGTCCGGCCGTCCGCGCCGTCTTCCGCGAGCTGCTGCGCCGGGAACTCGAGGAACGCTATCGCGGCAGCCTGCTCGGCGCCGCCTGGCTGCTGCTGCTGCCGCTGCTGCAGCTGGCGGTGCTGGCCTGGGTGTTCGGCGCACTGCTGCCCGCCCGCGCGATGGGCGGCGACGAGCTGCCGTACGCGGCCTTCCTGGCGCTGGGCCTGTGGCCCTGGAACCTGCTCGCCACCGCGGTCAACCGCGGCGTCACCGCGCTGACCGACAACGCCGCGCTGATCGGCAAGGTCGTGGTGCCGCATGGCCTGTACGTCGACACCCGGGTCGCCGCCGCCGCGCTGATCGAGCTGGCGGGCTTCGCGATCGTGCTGCTGGCGCTGTGGCTGTGGGGCGTGCCGATGGACTGGAAAGGCCTGCCGGCGCTGGCCGCGGGCCTGGGCGTGGTGGCGGTGCTGGCGCTGGCGCTGGCGCGGCTGCTGGCGGTGCTGCAGGTTTTCCTGCGCGACATCGCCGCGCTGACCGGCCAGCTGCTGGTGCTGGGCTTCTTCCTTACCCCGATCCTGTACGACCGGTCCCTGCTGCCGGGCACGGTGGCGCCGTGGCTGGTGCTCAACCCGATGACGGTGCCGGTGGAGACCATCCGGGCCGGCCTGTCCGGCGCACCGGTGGACTGGCCGGCGCTGGCGGCCTGCGCCGCGGCCGCCGGAGCGCTGCTGGTGCTGGCGCAGTGGCTGATGCGCCGCGGCCGGGCGCACCTCGAGGATTTCCTGTGAGCACGCCGCTGGTCGAGGTGCGCGGGCTGAGCAAGCGCTACCCGGTGCTGGGCCATCGCGGCGACCGGCTGGCGGCGCTGTGGGACGTGGTGCGCGGCCGGCCGGCGCGGCGCCATGCCAGCGTGCTCGAGGACATCACGTTCAGCGTGATGCCGGGCGAATCGTTGGCGATCATCGGCGAGAACGGCGCCGGCAAGTCCACCCTGCTCAAGCTGGTGACCGGCGTGCTGACGCCGACCTCGGGCAGCGTGCGCACGCGCGGCCGCATCGGTGCGCTGCTGGAACTGGGCGCCGGCTTCCACCCGGAACTGAGCGGTCGCGACAACGTGCGCCTGGCCGCGGCCCTGCATGGCCTCGATGCGCGTGCGTTGGCCGAGAAGCTTCCGGAAATCGAGGCCTTCGCCGACATCGGTGATTATCTCGACGAGCCGGTCAAACACTATTCGTCGGGCATGGTGGTGCGGCTGGGCTTCGCGGTGATCGCCACCGTCCGGCCGGCCCTGCTGGTCACCGACGAGGTGCTGGCGGTCGGCGACGAAGCCTTCCAGCGCAAGTGCATCCGCTGGCTCGACGATTACCTGGCCGGCGGCGGCACGCTGCTGCTGGTCTCGCACTCGCTCTACCACGTGCGCAAGCTGTGCCGGCGCGCGCTGTGGCTGCATGGCGGCAAGCTGCAGGCCCACGGCGACGTGTTCGAGGTCAGCCAGGCCTACGAGGCCGCGCAGGCCGCAAAGTCGGCCGTCGAGGTCGCCGACGAAGCCGCCGGCCAGCCGCGGTTGCCCGGCGAGATCAGCCTCGAAGGCTTCCGCGTGCAGGGCGAGGACGGCGACGGGCCGGTGACGCTGGGGCAGGGGGAGACGCTGGACTGCGAACTGGTGCTGCACAGCCGCGACGGTCGCGCCCCGGTGGCGATGCTTGGCCTCGCGCATGCCGATGGCACGCCGCTCTACGGCGTCACCTCGGAAATGGAGGGTGTCGCGCCGCAGTCGCTGGGCGACGGCCGCTTCAGCTTCCGGATCCGCTTCGACGCGCTGCCGCTGCTGCCGGGGCGATACCGGCTGAAGGCAGGCGCGCTGGATGCCGAGGGCCTGCGCCTGTTCGACCAGCGCGAGCGCGACCTCGTGGTGCGCGGCGAGTCGCGCGAATTCGGCGTCGTGCGCCTGCCGCATCGCTGGGGGAATCCATGAGCCCGCTGCCCACCGTCATCGTGCCCATCCACAACGCGCTCGAGGCGCTCGACGCCTGCCTGGCCTCGCTCGACCGCACGCTGCCGGCCGGGACCCGGGTGCTGCTGGCCGACGACGCCTCCACCGACCCGCGCATCGAACCCATGGCCCGCGGCTGGTGCGGGCGCAGCGCGCTCGACGCCGACTACGTGCGCCGGGAAACCAACCTGGGTTTCCCCGCCAACTGCAACGCCGCCTTCGACGAAACCGGCGACGCCGACGTCGTGCTGCTCAATTCCGACACCGTCACCACGGCCGGTTGGCTGCAGCAGATCGCCCGCTGCGCCGGACGCGACCCGCGCATCGCGACCATAACGCCCTGGTCCAACAACGCCGAGATCTGCAGCTTCCCCCGGTTCTGCGAAGCCAACCCGGTGCCCGAACACCCCGACACCCTGGCCGAGGCCGCGGCGCTGACCACCGACCCCGACCTGCCCGAACTGCCCACCGCGGTCGGCTTCTGCATGTACCTGCGCCGCGCCGCGCTGCGCCAGCTGGGCGGCTTCGACGCCGCCACCTTCGGCCTGGGCTATGGCGAGGAAAACGACTTCTGCCTGCGCGCCGCCGCGATGGGCTGGCGCAACGTCCTGTGCGAAACCGCCTACGTGGTGCACCAGGGCAGCGCCTCCTTCGGGCCGCTGGGCATCGCCCCCAACGGCGACAACCTGGCCCGCCTGCTGGCCCGCTGGCCCGACTACAACGAACGCGTGGCGCGCTTCATCATGGCCGACCCGCTGCGCGCGCACCGGCAGCGGCTGCAGGAAAACCTCGAAAAGCTCGCGCGCTCCGGCCCGCAGCGCGACCTGTTCGGCTAGCATCTGCGCATGTCCGAACAGCCCGTCCTGCCGTTCACCGGCGAACGCTACACGCCCGAGCGTGGCCGCGAGATCGCCTACGAACACTGGCACCGCTACGCCCTGGCGCGCCCGCTGGCCGCCGGCCGGCGCGTGCTCGACGCCGCCTGCGGCGAGGGCTATGGCAGCGCCCTGATGGCCCGCGCCGGCGGTCGCGTGCTGGGCCTGGACGCCGATGTCGAAACCATCGAACACGCCCGCCGGCGCTATGCCGGCGTCCCCGGCCTGGTTTTCGAACAGGCCGACGCCACCGCGCTGGGCGCCTTGCCCGATGCCAGCTTCGACCTGGTCCTGAGCTTCGAAACCCTCGAGCACGTGCAGGCGCAGGAAGCGCTGCTCGACGGCTTCGCCCGCCTGCTGGCCCCCGGCGGCCTGCTGCTGGTGTCCACGCCCGACAAGCGCGTCTACACCGACCTCACCGGCGAAGTGAACCCGCACCACGTGCGCGAGCTCTACCGCGACGAGTTCGAGGCGCTGCTGGCGCCGCGCTTCCCGCACCGGCGCCTTTTCGGCCAGAAGCTGCTGTTCCAGTCGGTGCTGTGGGACCTGGGCGGCCACGGCCCCTTCGAAGCCAGCACGGCAACGCCCGAGGGCCTGCAAGCCGGCCTTGCCTACGCCCCGATGTACCTGCTGGCCGCTTGCGCCCGCGAGCCGGAGGCCCTGGCTTCGCTGCCCGCGCTGTCGCTTCACGGCGACCTGGCCGAAAGCGTCTACGCCGACTACCGCGACGAAGTGCGCCGCAACCGCGCCGCCGCCGCCCACATCGCCCACCTCGAGGCCGAAATGGCCCGCCTGCGGGGCCGGGAATGAACGCGCCGGCCGCTACCTGGGAGGCGCCGGACTTCGGCGCCCGCGACATCGGCGTGGTTGTGGTGACGCATGCCAGCGCCAGCACGATCGAACGCTGCCTGGCGTCGCTGCTGGCGACCCGGGACGTGATGCGGGTGATGGTCGTCGACAACGCCTCGACCGACGACACCTGCGCGATCGTCGCGCGCCTGGCCGCGCGCGACCCGCGCCTGGGCCTGGTGCGGAACCCGGAGAACCGGGGCTTCGCCGCGGCCTGCAACCAGGGCGCCACCGCGATTGCCCAGCCCTGGATCGCCTTCGTCAATCCCGATGCCTTCGTCGAGCGCGACACCCTGGTCCGGCTGGTGGACGTGGCGATGGCCCGCGCCGGCGCCGGCCTGCTGGGCGTCGAACACCGCGACGAGACCGGCGAACCCGACCCGGCTTCGCGCCGCAGCGACCCCTCGCTGCGCGAGCAGCTCTTCTCGCTGGGGCGCCGCGACAACCTGTTCCTGGGCCGCGACCCGGGGCTGGCCGTGCAGCCGGTGGATGCGGTGTCGGGCGCGCTGATGTTCCTGCCGTCGGTGCTGTTCGTGCGCATCGGCGGCTTCGACGAAGCTTATCGCCTGCACGCCGAAGACCTGGACCTGTGCCGCCGCGTGCGCCAGGCCGGCTACGAGGTGCTGGTGGCGAACGACCTGGTCGTGACCCACCTGCGCGGCGTGTCCAGCCGCCGCCGGCCGGCCTGGGTGGAGTGGCAGAAGCACCGCGGCATGTGGCGCTACTTCCGCAAGTTCGAAGCCACCGACACGCCGGCCTGGCTGCAGCCGCTGCTGTTCGTCGCGCTGTGGCTGCACCTGCCGCTGGCGCTGGCCGGGCAGGCCTGGCGACGGCGTGCGGCAAGGCCTCCAGCCGCGCATTAATCGGGGGCGAAGCAAAAGATTCGCGCCTGAAGGCGCTCCTACAGGGGTGGAGCGAAAGAAAACGGCGCCTGGGGGCGCCGTTTTCCGGTTGGGGCAATCGGGACTGAAGTCCCTCCCACAGACGCTTACTTGAGGGCCTTGAAGCGCAGGCGATGCGGGCCGGCGGCTTCGTCGCCGAGGCGGCGCTTCTTGTCTTCTTCGTATTCGCGGTAGTTGCCCTGGTAGAACTCGACGTGCGAATCGCCTTCGAACGCGAGGATGTGCGTCGCGATGCGGTCGAGGAACCAGCGGTCATGCGAGATGACCAGCGCGCAGCCCGGGAACTCCAGCAGCGCGTCTTCCAGCGCACGCAGGGTTTCGATGTCCAGGTCGTTCGACGGTTCGTCGAGCAGCAGCACGTTGCCGCCCTGCAGCAGGGTGGACGCCATGTGCAGGCGGCCGCGTTCACCGCCCGACAGCGTGCCCACCAGCTTCTGCTGGTCCTGGCCCTTGAAGTTGAAGCGGCCGATGTAGGCGCGGGACTGGATCTCCACGCCGTTGATCGTGAGGATGTCCGAACCGCCCGACACCGCCTGCCAGACGTTCTTGTCGGCGTCGAGCGAATCGCGCGACTGGTCCACGTAGGCCAGCTTCACCGTCGGGCCGATGATGACCTCGCCCTTGTCCGGCTTTTCTTGCCCGGCAAGCATGCGGAAGAGCGTCGACTTGCCGGCGCCGTTCGGGCCGATGATGCCGATGATCGCGCCGTTGGGCACCGTGAAGCTCAGGTCCTCGAACAGCAGCCGGTCGCCGTAGCTCTTCGAGACGTTCTTGAACTCGATGACGTTGTTGCCCAGGCGCTCACCCGGCGGGATGAAGATCTCGTTGGTCTCGTTGCGCTTCTGGTATTCGACCGACTGCAGGTCCTCGAGGCGCTGCAGGCGCGCCTTGCCCTTGCTGCGGCCGCCCTTGGCGTTCTGCCGCGACCATTCGAGTTCGCGCTGCAGCGCCTTCTGGCGGGCCTTCTCCTGCGACTCTTCCTGCTTGAGGCGCTCGGACTTCTGCTGCAGCCATTCGCTGTAGTTGCCCTTCCAGGGAATGCCGCGGCCGCGGTCGAGTTCCAGGATCCACTCGGCGGCGTTGTCCAGGAAGTAGCGGTCATGGGTGACCGCCACCACGGTGCCCGGGTAGCGCGCCAGGAACTGTTCCAGCCACTCCACCGACTCGGCGTCGAGGTGGTTGGTGGGTTCGTCGAGCAGCAGCATGTCGGGCTTGGACAGCAGCAGGCGGCACAGCGCCACGCGGCGCTTCTCACCGCCCGACAGCGGGCCGACGATCGCGTCCCAGGGCGGCAGGCGCAGGGCGTCGGCGGCGACCTCGAGCTGCTGCTCCAGCGTGTGCGCGTCGCCTGAAGCCAGGATCGCCTCCAGGCGCTCCTGTTCCTTGGCCAGCTTGTCGAAGTCGGCGTCTTCTTCGGCGTAGGCCGCGTACACCTCGTCCAGGCGCTGCTGGGCCTGCAGGATGTCGCCGACGCCTTCTTCCACCGCCTGGCGCACGGTGTGCTCGGGATTGAGCTTGGGCTCCTGCTCCAGGTAGCCGACCTTGATGCCCGGCTGCGGACGCGCTTCGCCGGTGAAATCGGTGTCCACGCCGGCCATGATGCGCAGCACCGTGGTCTTGCCCGAGCCGTTCAGGCCCAGCAGGCCGATCTTGGCGCCGGGGAAGAAGGACAGCGAGATGTCCTTGATGATCTGCTTCTTCGGCGGCACGGTCTTGCTGACGCCGATCATGGTGTAGATGTATTGCGACATGGGGCTTCCAGGGTCTTGCCGCGCCGGCGCGCGGTTCGCGCGGGGCCGGGCGGGGGTGGGGCCGCGCCTGGGGGCGCAGCCGGTCCGTGAATCGGAGGGGCCGCCATTATCGCTGAAACGGCGCCCGGCCTGAACCGCCCGCGTTTTGCCATTTCCCTGCCGTTCCGTCGCCCGATCCGGCTGTTTCCATGGCCCTGGCCGCGCTGGGCGGTCAGGACGGGGATCGCGCCATGCGCATCGGATGGAAACTGGCCCTGGTGGGCCTGCTGCTTTTGCTTCTGCTGGTGCCGCTGATGATGCTCAGCGGGTTGGTTTCCGAGCGGCAGCAGCGCGGGCAGGAGGTCGCGGCCGAGATCGCCCGGGCCACCGCCGGCGAACAGGTCCTGGTCGGCCCGCTGCTGCTGGTCGAGGCCGAACACCGCACCCGGCAGCGGCGCGTGGTGAACCGCGACGGCCACATGAGCCAGGAAACCGAGGACTCGGTGCAGCCCTTCCACTACCTGGTGGCCCCGGAGCGGCTGGACGTGCAGGGCAGCCTGCGCACCGAGCGCCGCGGCCGCAGCCTGTTCAGCGTGCCGGTTTTCCACGCCAGCCAGGCCCTGCGCGGCCGGTTTCGCCATGTGCCGCCGCCGGTGGACGCCGGTGAACTCCGGCCCCTGCGGGCCTGGCTGGTGCTGGGGCTGGGCGACAACCGCGGCGTACGCAAGATCAGCATCGCACTCGATGGCAAGACCGTGGCGATGGAGCCGGGGGCCCGGGTGGCCTGGCTCGGCGAGGGCCTGCACGCGGCGGTGCCGCTGGCGGCGCTGGAGGGCGAGCTGGCCTTCGACGTCGCCCTGGAGCTGGCCGGCACCGGTTCGCTGGCCTGGGTGCCGGTGGGTGGCGAAACCAGCGTGCGCCTGTCGGGCGACTGGCCGCATCCGGGTTTCGAGGGCCACCACCTGCCGGACCAGCGGGAGGTCGGCGAGGCGGGATTCAGTGCCGAATGGGCCGTTTCGCGGCTGTCGAGCCGGGTTTCACAGGCCCTGGCGTCCTGCGCGCCGACGGCCGGGGCCTGTTCGGGCATCTTCGAGGGCGCTTTCGGGCTGCGGCTGGTGGAGCCGGTGGACCGCTACCTGATGACCGACCGGGCGATCAAGTACGCGCTGCTGTTCCTGGGGCTGGTGTTCGGCGCGGTGTTCCTCGTGGAGGCCCTGGCGTCACGTCCCGTGCATTTCGTGCAGTACGGCCTGGCCGGGCTGGCGATGGCGATGTTCTACCTGCTGCTGCTGTCGCTGTCGGAGCACATCGGCTTCGGGCCGGCTTACGCCGCGGCGGCGCTGGCCTGCAGCGGGCTGCTGGGCTTCTACCTGGCCGGGGTGCTGGGTGGCCGCGGGCGGGGCCTGGGCTTCGGGGTCGGGCTGGCGGGGCTGTATGGCCTGCTGTACCTGCTGCTGCGCTCGGAGGACCACGCGCTGCTGGTGGGCAGCGGGGCGCTGTTCGCGGCGCTGGCGGCGGTGATGGGGCTGACGCGCAGGGTGGACTGGCACAGCCTGGGGAAGGGGTGAGGCATGGCGCGGCCCCCACCCCGCCTGCGGGGGAGGGCAGGGTGGGGGCAGCGGACAGCCATCGGGGCTACAATTTCCGCATTGCAGCCCACCCAAGGAAGCCCGCCCCGATGTTTGCCAAGGACATGCAGATCGCTGGTTACGACGACGAACTGGCCCGGGCCGTCGCCCAGGAAGCCCGGCGCCAGGAAGACCACGTCGAACTGATCGCCTCGGAAAACTACGCCAGCCCCCGCGTGCTCGAAGCCCAGGGCAGCGTGCTGACCAACAAGTACGCCGAGGGCTACCCGGGCAAGCGCTACTACGGCGGCTGCGAATACGTCGACATCGCCGAAAAGCTGGCGATCGAACGCGTGAAGCAGCTGTTCGGCGCCGACTACGCCAACGTGCAGCCGCATTCGGGTTCGCAGGCCAATGCCGCGGTGTACCTGGCGCTGCTGCAGCCGGGCGACACCATCCTGGGCATGTCGCTGGCGCACGGTGGCCACCTGACCCACGGCGCCAAGGTCAACTTCAGCGGCAAGCTCTTCAACGCCGTGCAGTACGGCGTCAACGAGCAGGGCCTGATCGACTACGACGAAGTGCAGCGCCTGGCCACCGAGCACCAGCCGAAGATGGTGGTGGCCGGCTTCAGCGCCTATTCGCAGGTGGTGGACTGGGCGCGCATGGCGGAGATCGCGAAATCCGTCGGTGCGTATTTCTTCGTCGACATGGCGCACGTGGCCGGCCTGGTCGCGGCGGGCGTGTACCCGAACCCGGTGCCGTTCGCCGACGTGGTCACCTCGACCACGCACAAGACCCTGCGTGGCCCGCGCGGCGGCATCATCCTGGCCAAGGCCAACGAAGCGCTGGAGAAGAAGTTCCAGTCGCTGGTGTTCCCGGGTACGCAGGGCGGCCCGCTGATGCACGTCATTGCCGCCAAGGCGGTGGCCTTCAAGGAGGCGCTGGAGCCGGAATTCACCGACTACCAGAAGCAGGTCGTGAAGAACGCCCAGGCCATGGCCAAGGCGATGATGGCGCGCGGCTACAAGATCGTTTCCGGCGGCACCGAAAACCACCTGATGCTGATCGACCTGATCGGCCGCGACGTCACCGGCAAGGACGCGGAGGCGGCGCTGGGCGCCGCCCACATCACCGTCAACAAGAACGCCGTGCCCGGCGATCCGCGTTCGCCCTTCGTCACCTCGGGCCTGCGCATCGGCACGCCGGCGGTCACCACCCGCGGTTACAGGGAACCGGAGTGCGTGGCGCTGGCGAACTGGATCTGCGACGTGCTCGACGCGCCGGCGGATGAAAGCGTGATCGCCGGCGTGCGCGAGAACGTCACCAAGCAGTGCCGCGCCTTCCCGGTCTACGGCTGACCGCATCCGGATGCATTGCCCCTTCTGCCAGCACACCGACACCCGCGTGATCGACTCGCGCGTGTCCGACGACGGCAGCACCATCCGCCGCCGCCGCGAGTGCGAGGCCTGCGGGGAACGCTTCAACACCTTCGAGAACGCGGAGTTGAAGCTGCCGGCCATCGTCAAGAGCGATGGCCGCCGCGAGGCCTTCGACGAACGCAAGCTGCGGGTCAGCTTCGACCGTGCGCTGCAGAAGCGGCCGGTGTCGGCCGAGGACATCGACGTCGCGGTCCGCGGCGTCATCCATGCGCTGCGCCTGACCGGCGAACGCGAACTGCCCTCGCTGCGCGTCGGCGAGTTCGTGATGGCCGAGCTCAAGAAACTCGACCAGGTCGCCTACGTGCGCTTCGCGTCGGTGTACCGCAAGTTCGAGGACGTGCAGGCCTTCCGCGAGGAAATCGAGCGGCTCGAACGCGACCTGCCCGGGCTCGAAGGCCTGCAGCTGCCCCTGCTCGACGCCGCGGTCGACAAGGCCAAAAAATGACGGGTGTCGCTATCCGGCCGCTGGCCGACTGCCCCGGGCAGGCGTCCAGGCTGGCGCGCTGGCATTTCGGGCACTGGGGCCATTTCTACGACCCCGCCGACTGGAACCTCGCGACGGCCACCGCCGAACTCGAAGACCACGCGACGCGACGCGGCCGGCCGACCACGCTCGTCGCCATGCGGGACGGGGAAGCGGTCGGTTCGGTCAGCCTGGTGGACGAAGACGCGCCGGAATTGCGCGGCGTCGGCGATGCCTGGTTGGCGAGTCTGTTCGTACGGCCGGCCTCGCGCGGCCACGGCATCGGCGCGGCGCTGGTGCGCGCCTGCGTTGCGCTGGCCGCGAGCGAGCGGGTGCCGCGCCTGTGGCTGTTCACGCCCGAACACGCCGGCTTCTATGCCGCGCTCGGCTGGCGCGACCAGGGCGCGGCGACGCTGCGCGGCCGGTCCGTGCACCTGATGGACATCGTGCCGGGATGAGCGCCTTCAGCGCCCACGACCACGCCCACATGGCCCGCGCGCTGCAGCTGGCCGAACGCGGCTGTTTCACCACCAAGCCCAATCCGGTGGTGGGCTGCGTCATCGCCGACGGCGGTCGCGTGCTGGGCGAAGGCTGGCACGAACGCGCCGGCGAAGCGCACGCCGAGGTGATGGCGCTGCGCGCGGCCAGCGGACGGGCGGCGGGTGCCACGGCCTACGTCACGCTTGAACCCTGTGCCCACCACGGCCGCACGCCGCCCTGCGCCGACGCGCTGGTGGCCGCGGGCGTCACCCGCGTCGTGGCCGCGTGCCGGGATCCGTTCTACCAGGTCGCCGGGCAGGGGTTCGCCAAGCTCGCCGCCGCCGGCATCACGGTCGAGCACGGGCTGATGCAAGCCGCCGCGCGACACCAGAACCGCGGCTTCATTTCGCGCATCGAACGCGGCCGGCCCTGGGTGCGGGTGAAGCTGGGCATGAGCCTGGACGGGCGCACGGCGCTGGAGGACGGCGTTTCGAAGTGGATCACGTCCGAGGCCTCGCGCGCCGATGTGATGCGCTGGCGGGCCCGCTCGGGCGCGATCATGACCGGCATCGGCACCGTGCTCGCCGACGACCCGCGGCTGACGGTGCGCCTGGCCGGCGACGAGGCCTTCGTGCCGCCGCTGCGCGTGGTGCTGGACGAACGCGGCCGGCTGCCGGCTGGCGCCGCGCTGCTCACCGACGGCGCCGCGCCGACGCTGGCCGTGCACGGCGACGACGTGGTGCCCGACTACGGCGACAACGTCGATGCCTTTGCGGTGCGCCGGGCCGGCGCGGGCCTGGACCTGAATGCCGTGCTGTCGCAGCTGGCCCAGCGCGGCGTCAACGAACTGCAGGTCGAAGCCGGCGCCACGCTCTCCGGCGCCCTGGTCGCCGCGGGCCTGGTCGACGAACTGCTGCTCTACGTCGCGCCCGTCCTGCTGGGCGAACGCGGCCGCCCCCTGCTGGCCGGCGTGACCCCCGCGTCAATGGCCGACCGCATCGGCCTGCGCCTGCTCGAAACCCGCCAGGTCGGCCCCGACCTGCGGCTGCTGCTGGGCCAGTGAACCCGTGGGAGGGACTTCAGTCCCGATGCCTTTCGGGACTGAAGTCCCTCCCACAAGAGACATATCGTTCCATCCTGCGGGGCGAGGCCCCGACAGGCCCGCGTACAATGGCGGGCTCGCGGCGCAGGCCGGTTTTCGGGTGATGGCATGTTCACGGGATTGATCCAATCGGTTGGCCGGCTGCTGGCGCGCGAGGAGCGCGGTGGCGACCAGCGGCTGCGGTTTGGCTGGGGCGGGCTGGGGCACGACGACATCGCCCTGGGCGAGTCGATCGCCGTCAACGGCTGCTGCCTCACCGTCGTCGCCTTCGATAGCGAGGGCTGGGACGCCGATGTGTCCAACGAAACCCTGTCGCTCACCACGCTCGGCAAGCTGCCGGTCGGCGCCGCGGTGAACCTCGAGCGCTCGCTGCTGCCGACCGACCGGCTGGGCGGTCATCTCGTGTCCGGCCATGTCGATGCCGTCGGTCGCGTCGAAAGCATCAGCGAAGACGGCCGCAGCCAGCGCTGGCGCTTCGCCGCGCCGGCTTCGGTGCTGCGCTACGTCGCGGTGAAAGGCTCGATCGCGGTCGATGGCACCAGCCTCACCGTCAATGCCGTCGACGCCGCCGGTTTCGAAGTGAACCTGGTGCCGCACACCGTGGACCACACCGCCTTCGGCGAAACCGCCGTCGGCGGCGCCGTCAATCTCGAGGTCGACACCGTCGCCCGCTACGTCGAGCGGCTTCTGGCCGCCCGCGAGGAAAACGCATGAGCTTCGCCACCGTCCCCGAACTGCTGGAAGAAATCCGCCAGGGCCGCATGGTCGTCGTGGTGGACGACGAGGACCGCGAAAACGAAGGCGACCTGATCATGGCCGCCGAGCTGGTCAAGCCGGCCGACATCAACTTCATGGTCACCCACGCGCGCGGCCTGGTCTGCCTCTCGCTCACCCGCGAACGCTGCCGCCAGCTGGGCCTGGGCCCGATGGTGCGCGACAACAACTCGCCATACCACACCAACTTCACCGTCAGCATCGAGGCTGCCGAAGGCGTCACCACAGGCATCAGCGCCTACGACCGCGCACACACCATCCGCACCGCCGTGCGTCCCGATGCCGCGGTCGAGGACCTCACCCAGCCCGGCCACATCTTCCCGCTGATGGCCCAGCCCGGCGGCGTGCTCACCCGCAGCGGCCACACCGAGGCCGCCAGCGACCTGGCGCTGCTGGCGGGCCTCGAGCCTGCCGGCGTGCTGGTCGAGATACTCAATCCCGACGGCTCGATGGCGCGCCGCCCCGAGCTGGAACAATTCGCCGCCGAACACGGCCTGAAGATCGGCTCGATCGAAGACCTCATCCGCCACCGCCTGGAAACCGAACACACGGTCGAGCGCGTGGACGAACGCGACATCCCGACCGCCTACGGCGACTTCCGACTGGTCACCTATCGCGACCGCCTCAGCCGCGACCTGCACTACGCCCTGGTTCTGGGCCAGCCGCGCGCCGACACGCCCACGCTGGTGCGCGTGCACGTCAAGAACCCGCTGGCCGACGCCCTGCACTGGCGGCGCGCCGATTTCGGCGTGGCCACCGGCGACGCGCTGGCCGCCGTCGCGGCGGCGGGCGAGGGCGTGGTGGTCGTGCTGTCCGAGCCGCTGACGCCCGACGACCTGCTGGCCCGCATCACCGAAACCGCCAGCCCCGACGCCCCGCGAGCGCGCGAATGGCGCCGCAACGGCGCCGGCGCCCAGATCCTGCACGACCTGGGCCTGGGCAAGCTGCGGGTGCTCGGCACCCCGCGTCGCCAGGTCGGCCTGGCCGGTTACGGCCTGGAAGTCATCGAATACGTCGACGGGGGACGGAGGTAATTTCCTCCGTCTTTAGGCCCTCCCGACCGCGGCCGGGGAAATTACCTCCGTCCCCATCCCGGGCGCGGTAAACTGGCGGCCCTTACGCCCAGCCCTTTCCCATGGCCCATTACGAAGGCGACGTCCGCAGCCCTGCCGGCGCCCGCTACGCGATCATCGCCAGCCGCTGGAACCCGCGCATCACCGATGCGCTGGTCGACGGCGCGCGCCGTGCCTTCGGCGCCAACGGGGTGCCGGAAGAAGCCCTGGACCTGATCCGGGTTCCCGGCGCCTGGGAACTCCCGGTCGCCACGGCGCATGCGCTCGACCGGGTGGGCTACGCCGGCGTGGTCGCGCTGGGCTGCGTCGTGCGCGGCGACACCCGCCACTTCGAACAGGTCGCCGATGAATGCGCGCGCGGCCTGATGCGCGTCGCCCTGGACACCGGCGTGCCGGTCGCCAACGGCGTGCTGGCGGTGGACGATTACGCCCACGCCGAGGCGCGCGCCGACGGCACCCATGGCAACAAGGGCGAAGAGGCCGCGCTGGTGGTGATCGAAATGGCCAACCTGATTGGAAAACTGGCATGAAACATCCCCGACTCGACGGCGTCGACCCGCAGGCGCGTTCGCGCGCCCGGCGCCGCGCGCTGCAGGCGGTCTACGCCTGGCAGATGTCCGACACCGCCATCACCAAGGTGCTAGACCAGTTCCGCAACGAGCAGGACATGGAAGTCGCCGATATCGAGTACTTCGAGGACCTGGTGCGCGGCGTGCATGCCAACCTGGCCTCGCTGGACGATGCGCTGTCGGTGTTCCTCGATCGCGAAATCGACCAGGTCGACCCGATCGAACGCGCGGTGTTGCGCATCGCCGCCTACGAACTGCGGCACCGCATCGACGTGCCCTATCGCGTGGTGATCAACGAGGCCATCGAAACCACCAAGCGCTTTGGCTCCGAACACGGCCACACCTTCGTCAACGGCGTGCTCGACCACGCCGCCGCCGACTGGCGCGCGGCCGAAGCCCAGGCGCCGCGCCGGTCCTGATGCCGGGCGAGTTCGCCCTGATCGACCGCATCCGCGCACGCGCGGCGCGGCGTGACGACGTGGTCCGCGGCATCGGCGACGACGCGGCGGTGCTGGCGGTTCCGCCCGACCATGAACTCGTAGTCTCCTGCGACACCTTGGTCGCCGGCGTGCATTTCCCCGACGGCACCGCGCCCGCCGACGTCGGCTACAAGGCCCTGGCGGTGAACCTGAGCGACCTGGCCGCGATGGCCGCCGCGCCGGCCTGGTGCACGCTGGCGCTGACCCTGCCCGAAGGCGACGAGGCCTGGCTGGAAAATTTCCTGGACGGTTTCCTGGAACTGGCCGACGAACACGGCGTCTCCCTGGTCGGCGGCGACACCACCCGCGGCCCGCTGGCGATGACGGTCACCGCCCACGGCCTGGTGCCGGCCGGGCAGGCCCTGCTGCGCAGCGGCGCGCGCGCCGGCGAGGACATCTGGGTCACCGGTACCCTGGGCGACGCCGCCGGCGGCCTCGCGCAGTGGCGCCAGCGCGGTCCCGCCTCGGCCAAGCTGCGCTACCGGCTGGACCGCCCGACGCCGCGCGTGCAGGCCGGCCTGGCGCTGCGCGGCCTGGCCAGCGCCGCGGTGGACCTGAGCGACGGCCTGGCCGCGGACCTGGGCCACGTGCTCGCCGCCAGCGGCGTCGGCGCCCGCCTCGACCTGGGCCGGCTGCCGTGTTCGCGCACCCTGGCCGACCATTTCGACGAAGACCGCCGCTGGCAGCTCCAGCTCAGCGGCGGCGACGACTACGAGCTGTGTTTCACCGCCCCGGCCGCGAACGCGCTGGAGATCGAGCAGGCCCTGGCGGCGCTGGACCTGCCGGCGACCGTGGTCGGCCAGGTCGAGGCCGAACCCGGCCTGCGCCTGCTCACGCCCGAAGGCGGCGCCTGGACGCTGCCGGCCACCGGTTACCAGCACTTCGAAGGCGGCCACGCGTGAACCAGCTTCCCGAAGGCACCCGTCGCCGCCTGATGAAACACCCGCTGGGCTGGATCGCCTCGGGCTTCGGCAGCGGCTTCTCGCCGAAGGCACCGGGCACCGTGGGCAGCGTCGTCGCTCTACTGCCCTGGTGGTTTTTCATGAAGGACCTGCCGCTGCCCGCCTACCTGGCCGTGGTCGCCGCGGGTTTCGCGCTGGGCTGGTGGGCGGCGCACTGGGTCATCCACGAGACGAAGATCGAAGACCCGGGCCTGGTGGTCTGGGACGAATACGTCGGCGTCTGGATCACGCTGCTGGCGGCGCCGGCCGGCTGGCCGTGGATGCTCGCGGGCCTGGTGCTGTTCCGGATCTTCGACATCACCAAGCCCTGGCCGGTCAGCTGGGCCGACCGCAAGCTGCACGGCGGTTTCGGCGCGATGCTCGACGACGCACTGGCCGGTCTGTATGCCCTGGCCGTGCTGCAGCTGCTGGTGTGGCTCTTCTAGGACCGGCTTTCCATCACCGACGCAACGCGTGAGCGCAGCGCGGGAACGACCTCGGCGTCGAACCAGGGGTTGTGCTTGAACCAGCCGGTGTTGCGCGGGCTGGGGTGGGGCAGGGGGAAAATCCGCGGCGCGTAGTCGCGCCAGGCCTGCACGGTGTCGGTCAGCGTCTTTCGGCGGCTATCGCCCAGGAAATACGCCTGCGCGTACTGGCCGATCGCCAGCACCAGCTCCACCCGCGGCAGCAGCGGCAGCAGCCGCGGATGCCAGGTGGCGCGGCACTCGGGGCGCGGCGGCAGGTCGCCGGAGGCGCCGCGGCCGGGGTAACAAAATCCCATCGGCACGATCGCCAGCTTCGATTCGTCGTAGAACACGGCCTTGTCCAGGCCCAGCCAGCCGCGCAGGCGCACGCCGCTGGCGTCGTCCCAGGGAATGCCGCTGCCGTGCACCAGGGTGCCGGGAGCCTGCCCGACCACGAGCAGCTTCGCCGTGTCGCTGGCGCGCAGCACCGGCCGCGGGCCAAGCGGCAGGCTGGCTTCGCAGATCCGGCAGGCGCGGATCTCGCCCAGCAGCTGTTCGAGTTCGCTGCGCGGCCGGGCCATCACGGGCTCCCGCCCGGCGCGGGCAGGACCTTGCCCGGATTGAGGATGCCGTCCGGATCGAACTGCGACTTGATCGCGTGCATCAGCGCCAGCGTGCCCTGGTCGAGCGACCGCGCCAGCAGGTCGCGCTTGGCCAGGCCGATGCCGTGTTCGCCCGACACCAGGCCACCGAGCGCGATGACGGCGTCGAACACCGATTCCAGCGCTGCCGCGGCGCGCGCGGATTGGCCGGCGTCGGCAGGGTCGTAGAGGATATTGACGTGCAGGTTGCCGTTGCCGGCGTGGCCGAAACACACGATCGGCAGCGACTGCGCCTGCGCCGCCGCCCGCACCGCGGCCACCAGTGCCGGGATGCGCGAAACCGGCACCACCACGTCTTCGTTGATCTTGCCCGGCGCCAGCGTGCGCAGCGCCGGCGAAAGCGCCTTGCGCGCGGCCCACAGGCGCGCGCGCGCGGCCTCGTCGGGCGCGGCTTCGACCGACAGGCAGCCGGGGCCGCCGGCAGCCTGCACAAGCGCGGCGACGGCTGCGTCGAGCACGGCCTCGTCGCCGTCGGCTTCGATCATCAGCAGCGCGCCGGCGTCCGCGGGCAGGTCGGCGCCGCCGACCTCGCGTGCCAGGCGCACGCAGTCGCCGTCCATGAATTCCAGCATCGACGGCGTCACCGGCTGGGCCATCAGGCGCGCGACCGCGGCGGCGGCCGATTCGACGTCGGCGTACAGCGCGCGCAGCGCGCGACGATGCGTCGCCACCGGCGTCAGTTTCAGCGTGGCCTCGACGATCAGCGCCAGCGTGCCTTCCGAGCCGATCAGCAGGCGCGAGAGGTCGTAGCCGCTGGCGCCCTTGGTCGTCGCCGCGCCGAACTCCACCAGCGCGCCGGTGCCGGTGACGGCCTTGAGCGCCAGGACGTTGTCGCGGGTGGCGCCGTATTTCACCGCGCGCGGGCCGCCGGCATTGCAGGCCAGGTTGCCGCCAATGGTGCTGAACGCGGCACTGGTCGGGTCGGGCGGCCAGAACAGGCCGTGCGGCGCCAGCGCGGCCTGCAGGTCGCCGTTGAGCAGGCCCGGCTGCACCACGGCCACGCGATCGCCCGGCCGGATCGCCAGCACCCGGTCCATGCGTTCGAAGGAGATCACCAGCGCGTCTTCGCCGGGCACGGTGGCGCCGGTGGTGTTGGTGCCGCGCCCGCGCGCGACGACCGGCAGGCCGTGGTCGCGGCAAAGTCCGACCAGGGCCTGCACCTGCGCCGCATCGGTCGGCAGCGCCACCGCCAGCGGCAAACCCTGCCGCCGCGAGTTGTCGTAGCCGTAGACCAGCCGCTCGGCCTCGTCGACCAGCAGGCCGTCCGGCCCCAGCAGGTTCCGCAGTTCCTCGGCCAGCGGTGCGGGCAGTCCGGTCATCGCGCGAGTGTAGGGCAAACGCCGGCGTTCACAGGTCGTCGAGCGTGAAGGCCGCGCGGTGCCAGTCGAGGCCGGCGGGCGAGGCGGCGACGATGTCGAAGCGGCAGGGCGCGTCCGCCAGCGCGGGCTGCCGGGCCAGCCAGGCGCGGGCGGCGAGCACGATGCGGCGGCATTTGCGGCGGTCGACCGAGGCGAGGCCGCCGCCGAATCGATCATCCTGCCGGTAGCGCACTTCGACGAAGACGATCGTGTCGCCTTCGCGCATCACCAGGTCGAGTTCGCCGAAGCGGTAATTGACGTTCCGGGCCAGCGTGCGCAGGCCCTCGCCCTCGAGCAGCTGGCGCGCCGCGTCCTCGGCGGCGTCGCCGCGGGCGCGCCGGTCAGGGCGTGCCGCCATCGGCCGCCGCGGCCCCGTCGTCGGGGTAAAGCGCGCCATCGGGCGCCGGACGCGGGCGGCCACCGCTGTACACGGCCCAGGCCGGCTGGCGCCGCACCTGGCCGGTGGCGTCGAGCGTCAGCTCGCCGGTTGCGCCGCGCACCTGCGCGCCGGGGTCGGACACCAGCTTGTCCAGGTGCACCGCCAGCTTCCAGGCATCGACGCCGAAGGCGAACAGGCGGGCGCCGCCGCCCTGGGCACTGGGCAGGGTGTTGCCGATCGTGTCGGCGTCGGGCAGGCCGCCGCGCAGGCCGATCAGCCAGGGCAGTTCGGGGTATTCGATGCCGTCGAGCTCGGTGTCCATGCGCAGGTTGGCACCCGAGAGGATCAGCGAGGTCGCCACGCGCGGCACGCCGGCCAGGCCGGCCGGTTCGACCTGGCTGGCCAGCAGCCGGGCTTCGGGCGCCTTGAGGCTGAGGAACAGGGCTTCCGGGCGCAGGCCACCGGCGGCCTGCACGGCCTGCTGCAGCAGCGGCACGATGTCGGGATTGGCGGTGTTGACGCTGACCTCGCCGATGATCTCGCCGCCGCGCTCGCGCATGTGCGCGCGGAAGCCTTCGAGACCCCGGCGCGCGGTGTCGTCGGCCTGGGTCACCACCAGCACGCGGCGCAGGCCGCGCTGGAGCAGCCGCTCGGCCGCCGCGACGCCTTCGTCCTCGGGCGCCAGCGCATAGCTGGCGCTGCCGGGCGTTGGCGGATGGCTGCCGCGGTTGAGGGCGACGGTCGGCAGTGCCAGTTCGGGCGTTGCGAACAGTTCGTTGACCTCCTCGCGCGAGAGGGGGCCGACCAGCATCTGGGCGCCGTCGGCGGTGGCTTTCGCCAGCGCCGAACGCAGGCCGCCGGGCGCGCCGGTGTCGTAGAAACGCAGGGCCGGACGCCGCCGCGTTTCGGCGTAATAACCGGCCAGCATGCCGTCGCGCACCGACTGCCCGGCCGCGGCCAGCGGGCCGCTGAGCGGCAGCAGCGCGGCCAGGCGCTCGGGCGGGCGGTAGCCGTCGAACTCGGCCGGGGGCAGGGCGTCGAGCCCGGGCGTGCTGCCGCTGCGGTCGTAGGGACGCGGCAGCGGCAGGCCGCGCTGCGACAGTGCGCGGCCGGCATAGGCATACAGCGGATGGCCCACCGGCAGCGCCGCGGCCTTGGCCGACAGCGCGGCATCGGGCTCGGCGGCGATCAGGTCGACGATTTCGCGCACGGTGGCGACGCGCGATTCGCCCTGCTGGCGTGTCGCCAGCCAGGCCAGGTCGCCGGCGGCGTCGAAGCCGCGGCCCAGGCGCTTGTACGCATCGATCCGAAGGGCGTGCCAGTGCCCGGCCAGGTCCTGGGGCACGGCATCGCGGGGCTGGCCCAGCAAGGCCAGCGCCGGTTCGGCCTGGCCGCCTTCAAGGCGGAAGCCGGCGGTGAGCAGGTCGTGCACCAGTTGATCGCGACCATCCAGCCGACGGCGGGGGGCGTTGGAAAGGGCGGAGCGGGCGGCGTCGGCTTCGCCGGCCAGATGGTGCTGCCAGGCAGCGCGCAGCCAGTTGCGGGCGCGGGCGTCGCCGCGGGCCTCGCCGGCCTGGGCGGCGTAGGCGCGCGCGGCTTCGGCGTGGCGGCCTTCGTCGGCAAGCTGCGCGGCGGCGCCGGTCGGCGCCGGGGTCGGGCTGGCACCCGGGTCGCGCTGCACGGACACGCTGGCACAGCCGGCGAGCAGGGCAAGGGCCAGGAGCAGGGAGGCGGTTCGCAGCATGGTCGGGGTCCGGTGTCGTGGCGCGTAAGATGATACCCGGTGCACAAGGAGGGCGCGGTCATGGCGAACACACAGGCGGGGGCGCTGCACGTGGTGGCGACACCCATCGGCAACCTCGGCGACCTGACGGTGCGCGCCCGCGAGGTCCTGGCGTCGGTGGACGCCATCTGCGCCGAGGACACGCGCCATACGCGGCAGCTGCTGGGCGCGCTGGGCATCGAGCGGCCGCTGCTGGCCCTGCATGAACACAACGAGGCCGACGTCGCCTGGAAGCTTGTCGAACGCCTGAAAGCCGGCGATTCGCTGGCCCTGGTGTCCGACGCAGGCACGCCGCTGGTCAGCGATCCCGGCTACCGGCTGGTGCGTGAGGTGCGCGCGGCCGGCCTGCGCGTGATCCCGCTGCCCGGTCCCTGCGCGGCGATCGCGGCGCTGTCGGTGGCCGGATTGCCCAGCGACCGCTTCTGCTTCGAAGGCTTCCTGCCGGCCAAGGCGTCCGGGCGGCGCGAACGCCTGACGGCGCTGGCGCGCGAACCACGCACGCTGGTGTTCTACGAAAGCTCACACCGCATCGAAGAATGCCTTACCGACCTGGTGGCGATCTTCGGATCCGAACGCGAGGCGGTGCTGGCGCGCGAGCTCACCAAGCTCTTCGAAACCGTGCTGGGCGACACCCTGGGCGAACTCGCCGGCAAGGTGGTGGCCGATGAAAACCAGCGCAAGGGCGAATTCGTGCTGGTCGTACGCGGCTGCGAGGACGACGGCGAGGCGAAGCTGATCGAAGGCCAGCGTATCTACGCCAAGCTCTCCGAGCACCTCAAGCCCTCGCTTGCCGCCAAGCTGGCGGCCGACCTGAGCGGCGCCCCACGCAAGTCCCTCTACAAAATGGGGTCAGAGAACATTAACGATTGAAGCTCCTCATTGAAGCGTTAATGTTCTCTGACCCCATTTCCGGGGGTGGGTCTGTGCGAGAATCCGCCCCGGCGGAGTCGGCCGAGGCAGTCGCGTCGCAGCAATGCGCCGAGGAAAGTCCGGGCTCCACAGAGCAGGGTGCCAGGTAACGCCTGGGCGGCGTGAGCCGACGGAAAGTGCAACAGAGAACAAACCGCCGAACGGCCCGCAAGGGTGCGTGGTAAGGGTGAAACGGTGGGGTAAGAGCCCACCGCCCGCGGGGACAACGCCGCGGGGCACGGCAAACCCCACCTGGAGCAAGACCAAATAGGGGTGCGATGGCATGGCTCGTGCCGCACCCGGGTTGGTTGCTTGAGGCCTGCGGTGACGCAGGTCCCAGAGGAATGACTGTCCACGACAGAACCCGGCTTAATGGCCGGCTCCGCCACTTCCTCGTCCCACCATCCGCGCAATCGCCCCGCCCGGGGTCGCCGGCCGGCCGCCCTGGCCGCTGCCGCATCATTCCGCGAACTGTTTCACGGGCTTGGATCAAATCCATGTGAAACAACAGTTGCCGAATGGTTCTTAAACAAGACTCTCAAGTATCGTGCAAGGCGTTGATCCGCTTGGCGAAATTCCCTCCCAAATGTCCTTGACACCCCACAGGGGCAGGACTAACGTGGGCATCTGAGGGAATTCCGGGCTTTTTGTGGTTTTTAGTGGGCCTGACCCAGACGAGGGCGGATCGAACACGATGTTCCAGGGCGAAACGGCGATCACGATCGATGACAAGGGGCGGCTGGCCATTCCGACGGCCTACCGCGACCAGGTCGCGCGCGCCTGCGCCAACCGCCTCGTGGTCACCTACAACCCCTACGAAGCCGGCTGCCTGTGGCTGT
The DNA here is from genome assembly GCF_041919775.1 of Arenimonas sp. Taxonomy (GTDB): domain Bacteria; phylum Pseudomonadota; class Gammaproteobacteria; order Xanthomonadales; family Xanthomonadaceae; genus Arenimonas. Next base: position 57,324 of record NZ_JAYRTE010000014.1, read on the forward strand.
ACCCGGAAGCGACCTGGGAAAAGGTCCGCGACCAGGTCAACGCCCTGCCCAACGCCAAGCGCGTGCACCGCAACCTTCAGCTGAAGCTGGTTGGTGCGGCCACCGTGCTCGAGCCCGACGGCAACGGCCGGGTGACGCTGCCCGCCAGCCACCGCAACGCGGCCGGCCTGGAAAAGAAGGCCGTGCTGCTGGGCATGGGCGGCAAGTTCGAATTGTGGAGCGAGCAGGCGCACCTCGCGCAGATCCGTCAGACCATCGGGGAAGACGAGATCAGCGAGGACATGCTCGACCTGAGGCTGTGACGGGCGTGGCCGGGATGCGTCCTGGAACGCAGCCCAGCCATCTTCCGGTGATGTGGGCGCAGGTCATGGACGGCCTGCAGGTGCGCAGGGATGGCAGGTATCTGGATGGCACGTTCGGGCGAGGGGGCCATGCGCGCGGCGTGCTTGACCGGCTGGGGCCGGATGGACGGCTGTTGGTGATGGACAAGGATCCCGAAGCGATCGCCACCGCCCACGCGCTTTTCGGCGCGGACGGGCGGGTCGCCGCCCGCCGGGGTTCCTTCGCCGGCCTGGCCGAATGGGACGAGGCCGCCGCCGGCCTGGACGGCGTGCTGTTCGACCTCGGCGTGTCCTCCCCGCAGCTCGACGTCGCCGAACGTGGCTTCAGCTTCGGCAAGGACGGTCCGCTGGACATGCGCATGGACCCGGAGTCGGGCGAAAGCGCGGCCAACTGGCTGGCGCGCGCCGACGAGCGCGAGATCGCCGACGTGCTGTGGACCTACGGCGAGGAAAAGCTGAGCCGCAAGATCGCCCGCACCATCGTCGCCCGCCGCGACGACGAACCGCTGCTGCGCACGGCCCAGCTGGCGGACCTGATCTCGTCGGTGCTCGGCCGCGGCGACGGCAAGATCCATCCGGCCACCCGCAGCTTCCAGGCGATCCGCATCTTCATCAACCGCGAACTCGAGGACCTCGAAGCCGGCCTCGACGCCGCGCTGAAGGTGCTCAAGCCCGGCGGCCGGCTGGCGGTGATCAGCTTCCACTCGCTCGAAGACCGCATCGTCAAGCAGTTCATCAACCGGCACGCCAAGGCGCCCCCGGGCAACCGCCGCATGCCGGTCGAACTGCCGTTCACGCCCGACCTGCGCGACCTCGGCGGCGCCCTGCGCGCGACGCCGCAGGAAGTGAAGGACAACCCCCGCGCGCGCAGCGCCGTGCTGCGGGTCGCCGAAAAGCTGGGGCTGCCGCACATGGATGTGCCAATGCCGCGGGCGCAGGATGCGCAGGAGCGGCCCGCATGAGCCTGCGGCACTTCGTGCTGTTCGTGCTGGCCCTGGCGGTGATCACCAGCGCGCTGGGCGTGGTCTGGGCGCGGCACCTGCACCGGCAGGCCTACATCGCGCTGAGCACGCTCGAAGGCGAGCGCGACGAGCTCAACATCGAATTCGGCCGCCTGCAGCTGGAACAGGCCACCTGGTCGGAAGCCAACCGCATCGAACAGGTCGCCGGCACCCGCCTGGGCATGGCCTTCCCGGCCGACACCGACATCGTGGTGCTGCAGCCATGAGCGTGCGCAGCAACTACAGCCCGCGCAAGCGCCTGATGGTGGTCGGCGGCATCCTGGGCGTCTGCTGCGCGGTGCTGGTGGCACGCGCGGCGCACCTTCAGGTGGTCAGCGAGGAGTTCTACCAGCGCCAGGGCGACGCCCGCTTCCTGCGCGAGATCCCGATCGCCACCTCGCGCGGCATGATCACCGACCGCAACGGCGAACCGCTGGCGGTGTCCTCGCCGGTCGAGTCGATCTGGGCCAACCCGCAGGAACTGCTGCTGCATCCGGACCGCCTGCCCGAACTGGCGCAGGCGCTGTCGACGCCGGTGGACGTGCTGACCCGCCGCGTGTCCGAGCGCGCCGACAAGGAATTCGTCTACCTGCGCCGGCACCTCAATCCCGATGTCGCCGAGTCGATCACCGACCTGGCGATCCCCGGCGTCTACTCGCAGCGCGAATTCCGCCGCTTCTATCCCTACGGCGAGGTGATGGCCCACGTGCTGGGTTTCACCAACATCGACGACAAGGGCCAGGAAGGCCTGGAGCTGGCCTTCAACGACTGGCTGACCGGCAAGGAAGGCAAGCAGCGCGTCATCCGCGACCGCCGCGGCCGCATCGTCGAGAACGTCGACCTGATGGAGTCGGCCGAGGCCGGCAAGGACCTGGCGCTGTCGATCGACCGCCGCATCCAGTACCTGGCCTACCGCGAACTGAAGTCGGCGCTGGTCGAAACCGGCGCCACCAGCGGCTCGGTGGTCGTGCTGGACGTGCCGACCGGCGAAGTGCTGGCGATGGTGAACCAGCCCTCCTACAACCCGAACTCGCGCGTCGGCGCCGACGCCGAATCGCGGCGCAACCGCGCCGTCACCGACGTGGTCGAGCCCGGTTCGGTGATGAAGACCTTCACCCTGGCCGCGGCGCTGGAAGCCGGCAAGTTCACCCCTGAATCCCTAATCGAAACCGCCCCGGGCTACACCTCGCTGCCCGGCGGCTACACCGTCCGCGACTTCCGCAACTACGGCACGCTGTCGCTGGCCGGCCTGCTGACCAAGAGCTCCAACGTCGGCGCCATCAAGGTCTCGAACGAGCTCAGCGCCGACCACCAGTTCGACATGTACCAGCGTTTCGGCCTGGGCCAGCGCAGCGGCAGCGGCTTCCCGGGCGAACTGCCCGGCGTGCTGACGCCGGCCTCGACCTGGGGGCCGACCGAGAAGGCCACGATTTCCTACGGCTACGGCCTGTCGGTGACGCCGCTGCAGCTGGCGCGCGCCTACGCGGCCGTGGGCAACCAGGGCCGGCTGATGGACGTCACCTTCGTCAAGGGCAGCGCCGGCGAAGGCACGCAGGTGATCGACCCGGCCGTCGCCTCGCAGCTGATGGACATGCTCGAAACCGTCGTCGGCCCCGAAGGCACCGCCCGCCGCGCCGCCGTGCTCGGCTACCGCGTCGCGGGCAAGACCGGCACCTCGCGCAAGGCCAGCGGCGGTGGTTACGCCGCCAATCGCCACGTCGCGGTTTTCGTCGGACTGGTGCCCGCCACGAACCCGCGTTTCGCGATGGCCGTGGTCATCCATGAGCCGCAGGGCCTCGAATACGGCGGCGGCGCGGTATCGGCGCCGGTATTCCACCGCGTCATGGAAGGCGCGCTGCGCCTGATGGACGTACCCCCGGACGACATCCAGGGCTGGTACGCCGCGCAGGCGGCCAAGCAGGCCAGGGAAACGCGCCAGGCCGTCGCCGCGCCGTCCCCGCCGCGGGAGATCGCGCCGTGACCCGCGCGATGCCGCTCGACCAGCTGCTGGCCGGCCTGGCCCTGCCGCCGCCGGGCCTGAACCCGCTGGTGCAGGGCCTGGCCGCCGACAGCCGCGAACTGCGCGATGGCGACGCCTTCGTCGCGCTGGCCGGGGAAAGCACCCATGGCCTGCGCCATCTCCCGCAGGCGCAGGCCGCCGGCGCCAGCGTCATCCTGTTCGAGCCGCCTGCGCCCGACGCGGTGAAGCTGCCCGCCAACGCCGTCGCTTTCCCGGGACTTCGCGTGCGCCAGGGCGAACTGGCCGACCGTTTTTATGGCGCGCCGTCGAAGGCGCTGCGCCTGGTCGGCGTCACCGGCACCAACGGCAAGACCTCGACCGTGCAGCTGCTTACCCAGGCGCTGGCGCTGTCGGGCGCGACCGCCGGCAGCATCGGCACCCTCGGCGCCGGCCTGCACGGCCGGCTGGTCGCAGGCGAGCGCACCACGCCGGACGTCATCGCCGTGCACCGGCTGCTGGGCGCGATGCGCGACGAGGGCGCCAGCCATGTCGCAATGGAAGTCAGCTCGCATGCGCTGGCCCAGGGGCGCGTCGACGCGGTGGCTTTCGACGTGGCCGTGTTCACCAACCTCACCCGCGACCACCTCGATTTCCACGGCAGCATGGAAGCCTACGGCGACGCCAAGGCACTGCTGTTCGGCTGGCCGACGCTCGAGGCGGTGGTGGTCAATCTCGACGATCCCTTCGGCGTCCGCCTGGCCGCGCGCGTCGCGCCGGGCGTGCGCGTGATCGGCACCAGCGCGCGGGGCGCCGGCGCTGCCAGCCTGCGCGCCGGGGACGTGGCGCTGTCGCCGGAAGGCCTGCATTTCGTGCTCGCCGAAGCCGGCGAAGCCCATCCGGTGGTTTCGCCGCTGCTGGGCCGCTTCAACGTCGAAAACCTGCTGGCCGTCGCCGGCACGCTGCGCGCGCTGGGCTGGCCGCTGGCCGAGGTCGCGGCGATGCTGCCGCGGCTGTCGCCGGTGGGCGGCCGCATGAGCCGCACCGGTGGCCGCGACGGCAAGCCGCTGGTCGTCGTGGATTACGCGCATACGCCCGACGCGCTGCAGCAGGCCCTGGCCGCGCTGCGCGAACACACCCCGGGCCGCCTGACCTGCGTCTTCGGCTGCGGCGGCGAACGTGACGCCGGCAAGCGCCCGCTGATGGCGGCGATCGCCGAAGCCGGCGCCGACCGCGTGATCGTCACCGACGACAATCCGCGCCGCGAGGATGGCGACGCCATCGTCGCCGGCATCCTGGCCGGATTCACAAGCCGCGAGGCGGTGCAGGTCGAGCGTGACCGCCGCGCCGCCATCGCGCTGGCGCTGGCCGGCGCCGGCGCGGACGACATCGTGCTGGTCGCCGGCAAGGGCCACGAGCCCTACCAGGAAATCGCCGGCGTGCGCCATGCCTTCGACGACCTGCAGGTCGCCGGCGAACTGCTCGGGGCGCGTGCATGAGGCCGCTGATGCTGTCGCAGGTGGCACGCTGGGTCGAAGGCCGCCAGCTTGGCGCCGACGTGGAGATCACGTCGGTCGGCACCGATACCCGCAGCCTGGCCCCCGGCGCGCTGTTCGTCGCGCTGCGCGGCGAACACCACGACGCCCACGACCTGGCGCCGCAGGCGCTGGCGGCGGGCGCCGCCGCGCTGCTGGTCCAGCGCGAAGTCGACTGCGCGCTGCCGCAGGTGCTGTGCGCCGATACCCAGGATGCTTTGGGCGAGCTGGCGGCCGGCGTGCAGCAGGGCCGGCCGGCCGTGGTCGTGGCCCTGACCGGCAGCAACGGCAAGACCTCGGTGAAGGCGCTGGTGCTGGCGATCCTGTCGCTGGCGGGCAAGGCCTATGCCAATCCCGGCAACCGCAACAACGAAATCGGCCTGCCGCTGGCCGTGCTCGATGCACCCGAAGACGCGCGTTTCGCGATCTACGAAATGGGCGCCGGCAAGCCGGGCGACATCGCCTACCTGGCCTCGATCGCGCCGCCGCAGGTGGCGCTGGTGAACAACATCATGCCGGCCCACCTCGAACGCATGGGCAGCCTGCTGGGCGTGGCCGAAACCAAGGGCGCGATCTACGAGGCGCTGCCCGACGACGGCGTGGCGGTGGTCAATGCCGACGACGCCTTCGCGCCTTGGTTCATGCAGCGCATCGGTGAACGCCGCTGCCTGCGTTTCGGCCTGGAAAACGACGCCGACGTGCGCGCCAGCGAACTGCGCCTGGGTCCGGATGCCTCGCATTTCCGCCTGCACACCCCGGCCGGCGACGCCGGAATCGCGCTGCCGCTCGGCGGCCGCCACAGCGTCATGAACGCGCTGGCCGCCGCGGCGATGGCCCTGGCCGCCGGTGCTGGCCTCGAGCACGTGGTGCAGGGCCTGCAGTCGGCGCCGCCGGTGCCCGGCCGCCAGGTTCCGCACACGCTGCGCGGTGGCGCGGTGCTGGTCGACGACAGCTACAACGCCAACCCGGGCTCGGTGGCCGCGGCCATCGCGGCGCTGGCCGAAACCGGCAGCGACGCCTGGCTGGTGCTGGGCGACATGGGCGAGCTGGGCGAGGGTGCGGAGGCGCTGCACGCCGAGGTCGGCGAAAGGGCGCGTCGTGCCGGGATCAAGCGGCTCTGGACGGTCGGTGAGCTCACCGCGGCCAGCAGCCGCGCCTTCGGCGAAGGCGCCCATCATTTCAACGACCAGGCCGGCCTGCTGGCCGCGCTGGGCCCGGCGCTCGCCGCCGCCCCGGCGGGGCTGCGCTGCCTGGTGAAAGGTTCGCGCTCGAGCGCGATGGACAAGGTGGTCGCCGCGCTGCTGGCCGCCGACAGGCAAGGAGATGCCGACGATGCTGCTTGAACTGGCCCGGTGGCTGAGCGAAATGGGCTGGATGCCGCCGCTGTTCGGCTACATCACCTTCCGCGCCATCCTCGGCGCGCTGACCGCGCTGCTGCTGTCGCTGTGGCTGGGCCCGACGGTGATCGCGCGGCTCGCGCGCCTCAAGGGCGGCCAGCCGATCCGCACCGACGGCCCGCAGTCGCACTTCTCCAAGGCCGGCACGCCGACCATGGGCGGCGCGCTGATCCTGTTGACCATCGGCCTGTCGACGCTGCTCTGGGCCGACCTGCGCAACCGCTACGTCTGGGTGCTGCTGGCGGTGATGGTGGCCTTCGGCGCCATCGGCTGGCTGGACGACTGGATCAAGATCGTCCGGCGCGACCCGAACGGCCTGAAGTCGCGGCACAAGTACGCGCTGCAGTCGCTGTTCGGCCTGGCCGCGGCGCTGGCGCTGTTCTGGACCGCCGACCATCCCAGCAACACCACGCTGTTCCTGCCCCTGCTCAAGGATTTCGCGATCCCGCTGGGCGGCTTCTTCGTGGTGATCGCGTATTTCTGGATCGTTGGCTTCTCCAACGCGGTGAACCTGACCGACGGCCTCGACGGCCTGGCGATCATGCCGACCGTGCTGGTCGCGGCGGCGCTGGGCATCTTCGCCTACGCCTCGGGCAACGCGGTGTTCTCGAGCTACCTGCAGATCCCGGCGATCCCGGGCGCCGGCGAGATCACCATCTTCTGCGCGGCGATCGCCGGCGCCGGGCTCGGTTTCCTGTGGTTCAACACCTACCCGGCGATGGTGTTCATGGGCGACATCGGCGCGCTGGCGCTGGGCGCGGTGCTGGGAACCATCGCCGTGATCGTGCGCCAGGAGGCGATCCTGGTGCTGATGGGCGGCATCTTCGTCATCGAAACCCTGTCGGTGATGATCCAGGTCGCCAGCTTCAAACTTACCGGCCGGCGGGTGTTCCGCATGGCCCCCATCCACCACCACTTCGAGCTCAAGGGCTGGCCGGAGCCGCGCGTGATCGTGCGCTTCTGGATCATCTCGGTGATGCTCGTGCTGGTCGGCCTGGCCACGTTGAAGGTGCGCTGACATGAGCCTCATCGACGAACGCGCCGGCCAGGCCACCAAGCTCGAAAGCATCACCGGTCGCTACGACCCGGTGCTGCTCGGCGTGGCGCTGCTGATGGCGGGTTTCGGCGTGGTGATGGTGGGTTCGAGCTCGATCGCGCTCACCGAAGGGCACGGCGTCGGGCCCTTCCATTACCTCATCCGGCACGTCCTCTTCCTGGCCCTGGGCGGCGCGCTGGCGTTCGCGCTGATGCGCACCGAGCTCAAGCTGATCGAACGCTACAACCACGTGCTGTTGCTGGCCTGCATCGTGCTGCTTGGCCTGGTTTTCATCCCCGGCATCGGCCACACCGTCAACGGCGCGCAGCGCTGGATCAACCTGGGCGTGTCGAAGTTCCAGGCGGTCGAAGCGGTGAAGCTGCTGCTGATCGTCTGGCTGGCCAGCTACGTCGTGCGCTATCGCGACGAGATCGGCGAGAAGTGGTCGGCCCTGCTCAAGCCGCTGGGGGTCGCCGGCTTCCTGGTCGCGCTGCTGCTTCTGCAGCCGGACTTCGGATCGGCGGCGCTGATCCTGGCGATCACCGGCGGCATGGTCTGGCTGGGCGGGGCGCGCATCGCCCACCTGCTGGCCATTGCCGCGCTGGCGCTGCCGCTGCTGGCGGTGATTGCCGTCGCGGCGCCGTACCGCGTGGCGCGCTTGAAGTCCTTCCTCGATCCGTGGCAGGACCCGTTCAACGACGGCTTCCAGCTGACCCAGGCGCTGATCGCGATCGGTCGCGGCGAATGGTTCGGCGTCGGCCTGGGCGGCAGCGTGCAGAAGCTGTTCTACCTGCCTGAGGCGCACACCGACTTCATCTTCTCGGTCAGCGCCGAGGAGCTGGGCTTCGTGGGTTCGGTGGCGATCATCGCGGTGTTCGCGATCTTCAGCTGGCGCACCTTCAGCCTGGGCCTGCGCGCGGTCGAGATGCGCCGCTACTTCGCCGGTTTCTGCGCCTTCGGCGTCGGCCTGTGGATCAGCCTGCAGTCCTTCGTTTCGATCGGCGTGAACCTGGGCCTGCTGCCGACCAAGGGCCTGACCCTGCCGCTGGTGTCGTCCGGCGGCTCCAGCGTCATGGTGACCTGCATGGCCATCGGCCTGCTGCTGCGCGTGAGCTATGAACTCGACCGCGCCGAGCGCCAGGTCGCGCGCCTGCGCGGCGGGGCGGGCCTGCCGTCCGATGCCCCGATCGCCTCGCCGGAAAATCGCGCCGAAGTGACGTCGCCCGCCGCGGTCGCGCCGCCGGCCGGCGCGCGCGGCGGCCGCGGCCGCATCGAACCCAAGATCGGAGCCGTCGCATGAGCGCCGTCTCCCTCTCCGCGACCGCGCCCGTGCTGATCCTCGCCGGCGGCACCGGCGGCCATATTTTCCCGGGCCTCGCCGTCGCGCAGGCCCTGCGCGAGCGCGCGGTGCCGGTGGTCTGGCTGGGCTCGGCCGGTGGCATGGAAACCCGGCTGGTGCCGCCCGCCGGCATCGCCATCGAAACCATTTCCGTGAAGGGCCTGCGCGGCAAGGGTGCGCTGGCGCTGGTCAAGGCGCCGTTCCTGCTGCTGCGTTCGGTCCTGCAGGCGCTGTCGATCCTGCGCCGGCTGCGTCCGCGCGCGGTGCTCAGCTTCGGCGGCTACGCGGCCGGCCCGGGCGGCCTGGGTGCCTGGCTGCTGCGTCGCCCGCTGCTGGTGCACGAACAGAACCGCGCCCCGGGCCTGACCAACCGCGTGCTGTCGCGCTTGGCGCGTCGCGTGCTGTGCGGCTTCCCGGGCAGCTTCCCGGAAGGTCGCGCCGAAGTGGTCGGCAATCCGGTCCGGCCGGAAATCGCCGCGCTGCCGCTGCCCGAGACCCGCCTGGCCGGTCGCAGCGGACCGGCGCGCCTGCTTGTGCTCGGCGGCAGCCAGGGTGCACACGCGCTCAATCGCGAACTCCCGAAGGTGATCGCGGGCCTGTCCGCCGACCAGCGCCCCGACGTGCGGCACCAGTGTGGTGAACGCCACGCCGAAGCGACGCGTGATGTCTATGCCAGCGCCGGCGTCACGGCGACCGTCGAACCCTTCATCGCCGACATGGCCGCTGCCTATGCCTGGGCCGACCTCGTGGTCTGCCGCGCCGGCGCGCTGACGCTGGCCGAACTCTGCGCCGCCGGCGTCGGCAGCGTGCTGGTGCCGTTCCCGGCGGCCGTGGACGACCACCAGACCCGCAACGCCGAGTACCTGGTGGACGCCGGCGCCGCCGTGCTGGTGCCGGAAGGCGAGGGCTTCAGCGAACGCCTCGCGGCAGCCACCGCGCGCCTGCTGCCTGATGCCGCGGCCCGCCTCGCGATGGCCCGGGCAGCGCGCGGCGTTTCCCATGCCGACGCCGCCGCGCGCGTCGCCGACATCGTGGTCCAGGAGGCCCGTCCATGATCCGCCGCCGCCTGCAGGAAACCGGCGACCTGGCCCGCGCCTTCCCGCGCGTGCACTTCATCGGCATCGGCGGCGTCGGCATGTCCGGCATCGCCGAGGTGCTGGTGACCCTGGGTTACCAGGTGTCGGGTTCGGACGCCAACGAAAACGTCGCCACGCGCCGCCTCGCCACCCTGGGCGCCAGCGTTTTCCGCGGCCACGCCGCCGGCAACATCGAAGGCGCCGACGTCGTGGTGGTGTCGAGCGCGATCCGCGCCGACAACCCCGAGCTGGTCGCCGCCCGCGAAGAGCGCATCCCGGTGGTCCCGCGCGCGGAAATGCTGGCCGAACTGATGCGCTTCAAGCGCGGCATCGCGATCGCCGGCACCCACGGCAAGACCACCACCACCTCGCTGGTCGCCAGCGTGCTCAGCGAGGGCGGGCTGGACCCGACCTTCGTGATCGGCGGCCAGCTGCTCTCGGCCGGCGCCAACGCCCGCCTCGGCGGCGGCCAGTGGCTGGTCGCCGAGGCCGACGAAAGCGACGGCAGCTTCCTGCGCCTGAATCCGCTGGTGGCCGTGGTCACCAACATCGACGCCGACCACCTTGAAAACTACGGCGGCGACTTCGCCCGCGTGCAGGCCGCCTTCGACGAATTCCTGCACCGCCTGCCGTTCTACGGCCTGGCCGTGCTGTGCATCGACGACCCCGAAGTGGCCGCGCTGGCCGCGCGCACGCCGCGGCACCTGGTCACCTACGGCCTGGGCGAAGCCGCCGACGTGCGCGCCACCGACGTGCGCCAGGACGGCGCCGCGATGCGTTTCACCCTGCACCTGCCGGAAGCGCCGGCACAGGCCGTCACGCTGAACCTGCCGGGCGAACACAACGTGCTCAATGCCCTGGCCGCCGCTGCGATCGGCTGGCAGCTGGGCGTCTCACCGGCGCAGATCGCCGGTGCGCTGGAGAAGTTCGAAGGCATCGGCCGGCGCTTCAACCTCAAGGGCGAGCTCGACTTCGGCCGCGGCAAGGCGCTGCTGGTCGACGACTACGGCCACCATCCGCGCGAGCTCGAAGCGGTGTTTGCCGCTGCCCGCGGCGGCTGGCCGGAGCGTCGCCTGGTCGTCGCCTTCCAGCCGCATCGTTACAGCCGCACGCGCGACCTTTTCGACGACTTCGCCGCGGTGCTGTCCAGCGCCGACGCCGTCGTTCTGGCCGACGTGTATCCCGCCGGCGAGGCCCCGATCACGGGCGCCGACGCCAAGGCCCTGGCCCGCGCGATCCGCGCCCGCGGCCGCATCGACCCGGTGCTCGCCGGCCCGGTGCGCGAACTGCCGACCGTGCTGGCCGACGTGCTCGAAGACGGCGACCTGCTGCTGGTGATGGGCGCCGGCGACATTGGCGCCGTGGTGGCCGACCTGGCCGCGCACGGCATCCACGGGGAGAAGCAGGCATGAGCACCGTGTTTCCCGCCCGGCGCCTGACCGACCCCGCCGGCTTCGGCCGCGTCGCCGTGCTGATGGGCGGCACCAGCGCCGAGCGCGAAGTGTCGCTGGCGTCGGGTGGCAACGTGCTCGAGGCGCTGCGCGCCCGTGGAATCGACGCCCATGCCGTCGACGGCATCCCGGCCCTGGTCACGGCGCTGGTGGAGAAGAAGTTCGACCGCGTCTTCAACATCCTGCACGGCAACAAGGGCGGCGGCGAAGACGGCGTGCTGCAGGGCCTGTGCGAAGGCCTGGGCGTCCCGGTCACCGGCTCGGGCGTGCTCGGTTCGGCGCTGGCGATGGACAAGATCCGCAGCAAGCAGGTCTGGCTGGCCCTGGGCCTGCCGACGCCGCGCTACGTGCGCCTTGCGAAAGGCGACAAGGTGCAGGACGCCGCCCGCGAACTGGGCCTGCCGGTGATCGTGAAGCCCGCCTGCGAAGGATCGAGCGTCGGCATCACCCGTGTGTTCGACGAGGCTGGCCTGGACGCCGCCGTCGAGCTGGCCGCACGTTATCCCGGCGAACTGCTGGTCGAGCAGCTGGTGACCGGCGGCGAATACACAGTCGGCGTGCTCGGCGACGTCGCGCTGCCGTCGATCCGTATCGTCCCGGCCGGCGAGTATTACGACTACCACGCCAAGTACCAGGCCGAAGACACGCAGTACCTGTGCCCGGGCCTCTCCGGCGACGACGAGGCCGGAATCCGCGAACTCGCGCTCGCCGCCTTCCGCGCCGTCGGCTGCCGCGGCTGGGGCCGCGTCGACGTGATGCGCGACCAGGCCGGCAACAGCTGGCTGCTCGAAGTGAACACCGCGCCGGGCATGACCAGCCATTCGCTGGTGCCCAAGGCCGCGCGCGAAATGGGCCTGTCCTTCGAAGACCTGTGCTGGCGCGTGCTCGAAACCAGCCTTGCGGACGGGGAGGGCGGCCACGCATGAGCGCCCTGCTGCGCATCGCCGCCTGGACCCTGGCGATCGGCCTGGTGGCCCTGCCCGTGGTGGCGGTGCTCAACGGCTGGATCGCCGGCGAGCGCTGGCCGATGCGGCGGCTCGCCGTCACCGGGGTGTTCGCGCAGGTGGACGAAGCGGCCGTGCGCGAAGCGGTGCTGCCGCACGTGCAGCGGGGTTTCTTCGCCGTCGACCTCGAGCGCGTGCGCGCCGACGTCGCGGCGCTGCCCTGGGTCGGGCAGGTGGAAGTGCGCAAGCGCTGGCCCGACCGCCTGGAAGTCAGCCTGGCCGAGCACACGCCGGTCGCGCGCTGGGCCGACGGCCGCATGCTCAGCGAACAGGGCCGGCTGTTTGCGGCGCCGCCCGGCGCGGGAGCCGAACTGCCGCTGTTCGACGGCCCGGAAGACCGCGCCGGCGAACTGATGTCCTTCCACAGCCTGGCGCGACCGCTGTTCCTGCCGCTGGGTCTGAAGGTCGAACAGGTTCGCCTGAGCGCCCGAGGCAGCTGGGAACTGGTGCTCGACGACGGCACCCGCATCGAAGCCGGCCGCGGTGAAACGCAGGCGCGGCTGGCGCGCTTCGCCCGCATGTTGCCGCAGCTGCGCCAGGACCCGGCGCGCCGGGTCGCGCGGGCGGATCTTCGGTACACGAACGGGTTTGCGATTACGTGGGAGGACGTGGCTGTCGAGAGCCCCCTCCCTGGCCCTCTCCCGCAAGGCGGGGGAGGGAGCACAACTGAGGGAACCAATACATGAATCGCAAGGGTGACAAGTCGCTGATCGTGGGCCTGGACATCGGCACGTCGAAGGTGACGGCGCTGGTGGGCGAATATTCGCCGGGCCAGGAGATCGAGGTGATCGGTATCGGCTCGCACGAATCGCGCGGCATGAAGCGCGGCGTGGTGGTGGACATCGAGTCCACCGTGCAGTCGATCCAGCGGGCGGTCGAGGAGGCCGAGCTGATGGCCGGCTGCGAGATCCGTTCGGTGTACGCCTCGATTTCCGGCAGCCACACCCAGTGCCGCAACTCCCCGGGCATCGTGCCGGTGTCCGGCGGCGAGGTGACCTATGCTGACCTCGACCGCGTGCTCGAGGCCGCCAAGGCGGTCGCGGTGCCGGCCGACCAGAAGATCCTGCACGCCATCCCGCAGGAATACATCGTCGACAACTCCCAGGAAGGCATCCGCAACCCGGTCGGCATGTCGGGCGTGCGGCTCGAGGTGCGCGCCCACCTGGTCACCGGCGCCCAGTCGGCCGCCAGCAATGTCATGAAGTGCGTGCAGCGCTGCGGCCTGCAGGTGGACGACCTGATCCTCAGCTCGCTGGCCTCCAGCACCGCGGTGCTGACCACCGACGAGAAGGAACTGGGCGTGGTGCTGGTGGACATCGGCGCCGGCACCACCGACATCGCCGTGTTCGTGCAGGGCGCGATCCGCCATTCCGCGTCGCTGCCGATCGCCGGCGACCAGGTCACCAACGACATCGCCCACCTGCTGCGCACGCCTACGCCGGAAGCCGAGCAGATCAAGGTTCGCTACGCCTGCGCGCTGGCGCAGCTGGCGACGGCCGAAGAATCGATCCAGGTGCCGAGCGTTGGCGACCGACCGCCGCGCCGCCTGGCCCGCCAGGCGCTCGCCGAGGCGGTGCAGAACCGCTACGAGGAAATCTTCGAGCTCGTCCAGGCCGAGCTGCGCCGTTCCGGCTTCGAGGAACTGGTGCGCGCCGGCCTGGTGCTCACCGGCGGCGCCTCGCGCATGGAAGGCGTGGTCGAGCTGGCCGAGGAAATGCTGCACATGCCGGTGCGGGTGGGGATTCCCCAGCACGTGTCCGGCCTGGGCGAAGTGGTCGGCAACCCGGTGCACGCCACCGGTGTCGGCCTGCTGCTCTGGGGCAGCCAGATTGAACACCCGCGCCGCCCGACGCTTTCGGCGGGCAAGGCCGGGACGATTTGGACGAAGTTCAAGAACTGGTACCGAGGTGAGTTCTGAACGACGTCATGGAAGCACACGCAACACCAAAGCAATAACAAGACAAGACAAACCCTGGATTCGAATCACGGAGGACGAGGACATGGCACATTTCGAACTGATCGAGAAGCTGGCACCCAACGCGGTCATCAAGGTGATCGGCGTCGGCGGCGGCGGCGGCAACGCCGTCGCGCACATGGTCAACGCGGGCGTGGAGGGCGTTGAGTTCATCACCGCCAACACCGACGCGCAGGCGATCAAGCAGTGCGGCGCGAAGCTGCAGCTGCAGCTGGGCGGCAACGTCACCAAGGGCCTGGGCGCCGGCGCCAACCCCGAGGTCGGCCGCCAGGCCGCGCTCGAGGACCGCGAGCGCATCGTCGAGGCGCTGGAAGGCGCCGACATGGTGTTCATCACCGCCGGCATGGGCGGCGGCACCGGCACCGGCGCGGCACCGGTGGTGGCGCAGCTGGCCAAGGAGCTGGGCATCCTGACCGTCGCGGTCATCACCAAGCCCTTCCCCTTCGAGGGCCGCCGCCGCATGCAGGTGGCGCTCAAGGGCATCGAGGAGCTCAGCCACCACTGCGACTCCCTGATCACCATCCCGAACGAGAAGCTGATCACCGTGCTCGGCCGCCAGGCCACGATGGTGCAGGCCTTCCGCGCCGCCAACGACGTCCTGCTGGGCGCCGTGAAGGGCATCGCCGACCTGATCGTCAGCCCTGGCCTGATCAACGTCGACTTTGCCGACGTGCGCACCGTGATGTCCGAAATGGGCCTGGCGATGATGGGCACCGGCGTGGCCCGCGGCGACGACCGCGCCCAGGCCGCCGCCGAGGCCGCGATCTCCAACCCGCTGCTGGACGAGGTCAACCTGTCCGGCGCCAACGGCGTGCTGGTCAACATCACCGCCGGCCCGGACTTCACCATGGCCGAGTTCGACGAGATCGGCCGCACCATCGAGGAGTTCTCGTCCGAGGACGCCACGGTGGTCATCGGCACCTCGCTGGACCCGGACATGCAGGACGAGGTCCGCGTCACCGTGGTGGCTACGGGCCTGAACCGCGGCGTCGTGCGCCAGCCGGTCCGGACCCCGGAGCGGGAGGTGCAGCGCGCCCCGGTGAAGCTGGTGCGCAACGCCACGACCGGCATGGTCGACGAGGCGGCCACGGCGATGGCCAACGGCACCCCGATGCCAGGTGCCGGCCACCTGGGCCTGCGTGCGTCCAGCCGTTCCGCGGCCAGCGAGCCGGCCTCCGGCACCGCCACGGCCCTGGGCGAGCTGGCCAACGAGCACGCCTATCTGGACATCCCGGCCTTCCTGCGCCGCCAGGCCGACTGAGTGTGTAACGGCCGCCCAGGACGGGCGGCCTGGTGGGACCCGCGGGCCTGGCCCGCGGGGGTGTCACCAGGGGGATAGAGGAATATTTGGCCCGCCGGCCGGTCCGGCGGGCCCTTTTCCGGCCCCGAAACCTGAACTGCGTTGCAGAATCAATACAATTGTTTGAATGTTAGGTTTTCGTTTGTTCCACGGTGTGCTATCGTCCTCGACGGTTTTGCGCGCTCCTGCCCCGGAGACCGCCTCAAGATGATCAGACAACGCACCCTCAAGAATGTCATCCGCGCCACGGGTGTCGGTTTGCACAGCGGCGAAAAGGTCTACATGACCTTGCGCCCGGCTGCGCCCGATACCGGCATCGTGTTCCGGCGCGTGGACTTCGACCAGCCCGTGGAAATCCATGCCAAGGCCGAAAAGGTCGGCGACACCAGCCTTTGCACCGCGCTGGTGGAGGGCAACGTGCGGGTGATGACCATCGAGCACCTGCTGTCGGCGATGGCCGGCCTGGGCATCGACAACGCCTACGTGGACCTGTCCACGGCCGAGGTGCCGATCATGGACGGTTCGGCCGGTCCCTTCGTGTTCCTGCTGCAGTCGGCGGGCATCGAGGAACAGGAAAAGGCCAAGCGCTTCATCCGCATCCTCAAGCCGATCCGGGTCGAGGACGGCGACAAGTGGGCCCGCTTCGAGCCGTTCGACGGATTCAAGGTCGGCTTCACGATCGATTTCGCGCACCCCATCTTCAACAAGGCGACCTCGAGCACCGAGATCGACTTCTCGACCACGTCTTTCGTCAAGGAAGTCAGCCGCGCCCGTACCTTCGGCTTCATGAAGGACATCGAGTTCCTGCGCGAGCGCAACCTGGCCCTGGGCGGCTCGATGGACAACGCCATCGTTCTCGACGACTACCGCGTGCTCAACGACGACGGCCTGCGTTACGAGGACGAGTTCGTGAAGCACAAGATCCTGGACGCCATCGGCGACCTGTACCTGCTGGGCCACAGCCTGATCGGCGCCTTCTACGGCTACAAGTCCGGCCACGCGCTCAACAACCAGCTGCTGCGCACCCTGCTGGCCGACACCTCGGCCTGGGAAGAGGTGACCTTCGAGGATCCGGCCCTGGCGCCGATCTCGTATGCGCACCCGGCGCAGGCGGTCTGAGACCTGCTTCACAGCCTTTAACGATCGTTTAACCCCAGGTTAACGACATGCCCCGCCGGCGCGGGCATCATGCCCCGTCGGTCTTGTTCCGGGGCGACTCAGCCAGCCGCAGAAGCTGGTCACGCAACCCCGGGTCGGAAACCGATTGGGCGGTGGCCCGCAGTGAATCGCGGACTGCCTCGGAAAGTGGTTTCGGTGTTCCGGTCCCCACGGGGATGGCGGGTTCCGGTGTGACCACCTTCACCACCAGCGTCCTGGCCTTGAGCCCGGCCGCGGCCGCCGCGCCCAGCAGGGCGTCGGCATGCAGCCGCAGCCTGGCCTTCCAGACCGGGGCGTTGACCAGGAACACCAAGTTCTTGTCATCCACGTTGGCCAGTTTGCAGTGGTCGGCCAAGGTGGCGGGGAGACTCTGGCGTAACACGGGGTCGAGTTCGCCCAGCCAACGGGCGCGTTCGACCACGCTGGCCAGCCCGGTCCCGGACAGCGCCTCGAGGGCGCGCGGGGGAAGGCGGGTCGGTGGTGAAGCGCCGCGGACGAAAGGTTTGAATGAATTCGACATGATGAATGTCATCATCGCAGCAAATTTCCTCCGGTCGCCAAAAAAACTGGCGTTCAACCAGCCCAAAGTCATCGCAGGCACCCTCGGCGGCATCGCCCTGGTGCTGGGCCTGGCCTTCTCGGCCGGTTTCCTGGCCCGCGGCGCCGACGGCGCGGCCAAGGCCGAAATCGCCCGCCTGCAGGCCGAGTTCGACCAGCAGGCGCTGGAGCTGGCCGAAGCCCGCGAGGAAGCCCAGCTTGAAGTGAACGCCATCGCCGCGCGCGTCGGCGAGCTGCAGGCCCAGGCCAACCGCCTCAATGCCCTCGGCGACCGCCTGACCCAGGTCGGCAAGCTCAAGGACGGCGAGTTCGATTTCTCCGACCTGCCCGGCCAGGGTGGTTCGGAAAATGCCGAAGACGTGCCGTCGATGGAGCTTCTGGGCAGCCTGGACGCCCTCGAGGCCCAGTTCGCCCACTCCGGCCGCCAGCTCTCGGTGCTCGAATCGATGCTGTTCAACGAGCAGGTCGACAGCCAGGCCACCCCGCACCGCATGCCGGCGCCGGGCTACATCTCCTCCCGCTACGGCAGCCGCAACGACCCCTTCGGTCGCGGCCGCGCCCACCACGCGGGCATCGACATCGACGCCAACTCCGGCGATCCGGTCACCGCCGCCGCCGAGGGCGTGGTCAGCTTCTCGGGCTGGCGCAACGGCTACGGCAATGTCGTCGAGATCGACCACGGCAACGGCTACAAGACTCGTTACGCCCACAACCAGGCCAACCTGGTGAAGGCCGGCGACCTGGTCCGGGCCGACCAGCAGATCGCCAAGGTCGGTTCGACCGGCCGCTCGACCGGCTCGCACCTGCACTTCGAGGTGACGCTCAACGGTCGCCAGGTGAACCCGCGCAACTACCTGGACCGGGCCCGCGGTTGAGGCCCCGGCGGGGGGCTTGATACCCCCGCCCCCGTCCCCACGTTAGACTAGACGGCCGCGACGCCCCTCCGGGCTGCCGCGGCCTTCTTCTTTCCGCGTGAGCGCCCCGCGCTCCCCAACCGGCTTTCCCAATGCTCAACAGCTTGCTCACCCGCATCTTCGGCAGCCGCAACGAGCGCCTGCTGCGCCAGTTCCAGAAGAACGTCGCCCGCATCAATGCCTACGAGCCCGAGCTCGAGAAGCTCGACGATGCCGCCCTGAAGGCCAAGACCGACGAGTTCAAGGCCCGGGTCGCCGACGGCGCCAGCCTCGACGACCTGCTGCCCGAGGCCTTCGCGGTCTGCCGCGAGGCCTCCCGCCGGGTTCTGGGCCTGCGCCACTACGACGTGCAGCTGATCGGCGGCATGGTGCTGCACTCGGGCCGCATCGCGGAAATGCGCACCGGCGAGGGCAAGACGCTCGTGGCGACCCTTCCGACCTATCTCAACGCGCTGTCGGGCAAGGGCGTGCACGTGGTGACGGTGAATGACTACCTGGCCCGCCGCGACTCGGCCTGGATGGGCAAGCTGTACAACTTCCTGGGCATGTCGGTGGGCGTGGTCTACCCGGGCATGCCGCATTCGGACAAGAAGGGCGCCTACGGCTCGGACATCACCTACGGCACCAACAACGAATTCGGCTTCGACTACCTGCGCGACAACATGGCGCTGGCCAAGGACGACCGCTTCCAGCGCGGCCTGAACTTCGCGATCGTCGACGAGGTCGACTCGATCCTGATCGACGAGGCCCGCACCCCGCTCATCATTTCCGGCCCGGCCGACGAATCGCCCGAGCTGTACGTGAAGGTGAACCGGATCGTGCCCAAGCTGGTCAAGCAGGAGTCCGAGCAGGGCGAGGGCGACTTCTGGGTCGACGAAAAGGGCAAGCAGGCCCACCTGTCCGAGCAGGGCATGGAGCACGCCGAGGAACTGCTGCGCGAGGCCGGCATCATCGGCGAGGACGACGGCCTGTATTCGGGCAACAACCTGGCCGTGGTGCACCACCTCAACGCCGCCCTGCGCGCGCACGCCATCTACCAGCGCGACGTCGACTACATCGTGCGCGACGGCGAGGTCATCATCGTCGACGAGTTCACCGGCCGCACCCTGGCCGGCCGCCGCTGGTCCGACGGCCTGCACCAGGCCGTCGAGGCCAAGGAAGGCGTGCCGATCCAGCGCGAGAACCAGACCCTGGCCTCGATCACCTTCCAGAACTACTTCCGCATGTACGGCAAGCTGGGCGGCATGACCGGCACGGCCGACACCGAGGCCTACGAGTTCCAGACCATCTACGGCCTGGAAGTCGCCGTCATCCCGACCCACCGGCCGATGGTGCGCAAGGACCATCCGGACCAGGTCTACCTGGCCCGCCCGGCGAAGTTCAACGCCGTCGTCGAGGACATCAAGGACTGCTACCAGCGCGGGCAGCCGGTGCTGGTGGGCACCACCTCCATCGAGACCTCCGAACTGCTGGCCACCCAGCTCAAGCAGTCGGGCATCCCGCACGAGGTGCTCAACGCCAAGCAGCACGAGCGCGAGGCGCAGATCGTGGCCAACGCCGGCCGCCCGAAGGCCGTCACCATCGCCACCAACATGGCCGGCCGCGGTACCGACATCGTGCTGGGCGGTTCCATCGACGCCGAGATGGCCGCGCTGGGCGAAGACGCCAGCGAGATGGACAAGGCGCGGGTGAAGTCGGAATGGCAGAAGCGCCACGACGAAGTGAAGGCCCTGGGCGGCCTGCACATCATCGGCACCGAGCGCCACGAAAGCCGCCGCATCGACAACCAGCTGCGCGGTCGTTCCGGTCGCCAGGGCGACCCGGGTTCGTCCCGCTTCTACCTGTCGCTGGAAGACAACCTGATGCGCATCTTCGCGGCCGACTGGGTGCAGAAGGCCATGCGCGGCATGGGCATGAAGGAAGACGACGTCATCGAGTCGGGCCTGGTCACCAAGCAGATCCAGAACGCCCAGCGCAAGGTCGAGTCGCACAACTTCGACATCCGCAAGAACCTGCTCGACTTCGACGACGTCGCCAACGACCAGCGCAAGGTGGTCTACCAGCAGCGCAACGAGCTGCTCGAAGCCGACTCGGTGAACGACTCCATCGTCGCCATCCGCGAGGACGTGCTGGCCGAGGTGGTGCGCCGCTACGTGCCGGCCGAATCCGTGGACGAACAGTGGGACCTGCCGGGGCTGGAACGCAGCCTGGCCGACGAGTTCGGCATCGCCGTCGACCTGCAGGGTCCGGCGACCACGGAAGAGGCGATCGACGACGAGCGCATCCTGGCCCTGGTGCTGGAAGCCGGCGAGAAACTGTTCGGCGACAAGGAAGCCCAGCTGGGCGGCGAGATGATGCGCCACCTGGAAAAGCACCTGATGCTCAACGTGCTCGACCAGAACTGGAAGGAACACCTGGCGCGCATGGACTATCTGCGCCAGGGCATCCACCTGCGCGGTTACGCCCAGAAGCAGCCCAAGCAGGAGTACAAGCGCGAGAGCTTCGAGCTGTTCACGCAGATGCTGGACAAGGTGAAGCAGGAAGTCGTGTCGCTGCTGGCCCGCGTGCGCATCCGCAGCGAGGAGGAAGTCGCCGCGATGGAGGCCGCCGAGCGCCAGCGCGCCGCCGCCCAGGCCAACAAGATGCAGTTCCAGCACCCGGACACGGGCAGCTACGGCACCGAGGACGAGGCCGAACAGGCCCAGGCCCTGGCCGCCGAAGGCCGCGGCGTGCTGGCGACGGCCAACCGCGAAGGCCCCAAGGTCGGCCGCAACGATCCCTGCCCCTGCGGCAGCGGCAAGAAGTTCAAGCAGTGCCACGGGAAGCTGGACTGACCCCGGCGCATGCCCGGCGACCGACCTAAACCGGTACACGTGGTGGCGGCCGTCCTTCGGGACGCCCGCGGTCGCATCCTGCTGGCCCGGCGCACCGCCGGGCGCGACCTGGCCGGCGCCTGGGAATTCCCGGGCGGCAAGGTCGAGCCGGGCGAAAGCCCGCGCGAGGCCCTGGACCGCGAACTGCACGAAGAGCTGGGTATCCGGGTCCTGGACGCCGTGCCGCTGATGGCCGTGCCCCAGGCCTACCCGACCAAGCGCATCCTGCTGGACGTCTACACCGTGGATGCCTACGAGGGCACGCCGCGCGGCCGCGAGCGCCAGGCCCTGGCCTGGTCGCCGCTCGAGAAGCTGCACGGCTACCCGATGCCGCCCGCCGACCGGCCGGTGGTGTCGGTGCTGACGCGGCCGCCGCGATACCTGATCAGCCCGGAATCGCTGGAGCCGGCCGCCTGGCTGCACCTGCTGGACAAGGCCCTGGCCGCCGGCGCCCGGCGCGTGCAGCTGCGGGCGCGCGGGCTGTCCGCGAAGGCGCTGGCCGACCTGGCAATGGACACCCGCATCCGCTGCCATGCCGCGGGCGCCGAGCTGCTGGTCAACGGCGAAGCGGGCCTGGCTGCCGACCTCGGCATCGGCCTGCACCTGCCGGCGCGGCAGCTGATGGCCTTGTCCGAACGGCCACTGCCGGCCGGCCAGTCAGTGGCGGCGTCCTGCCACGACGCCGACGAACTGGCCCGGGCGGAGGCGCTGGGGCTGGATTTCGCCGTGCTCGGCCCGGTGCGCGCCACCGAGAGCCACCCTGGCGCTGCCCCGATGGGCTGGGAGCGCTTCTCCCGCCTGCGTGAGGCCGTTTCGCTGCCGATATACGCCCTGGGCGGCCTGCGCCCCGCCGACGTCGCCACGGCCCGCCGCCACGGCGCCCAGGGCGTCGCCGGCATCCGCGCTTTCTGGCCAAAGCCCGTGTAGGAGCGCCTTCAGGCGCGAATCTTTTGCTTTTGCTTTTGCCTTTGCCTGAGGCAAAGAAAAGATTCGCGCCGGCGGGCGCGCCGCCAGGGCCGCGGCGGCCCCCGAGCGCGGGGGGCGCCGCCCCCCCCCCG
>NZ_JAYRTE010000015.1:0-67191 GCF_041919775.1 Arenimonas sp.
ATACTCCTTTGCCGGGCATTTGCCCCATCAAGAGATTCGCGCCTGAAGGCGCTCCTACGGCTTTCGGCGACTGCTTCAGCGGAAGCCGTCGGTGGCGCGAACCAGGATGTCGACGAGTTCGGGTTCGAAGGCCGAATGCCCGGAGGTCGGTGCGATCTCCAGCTTCGCGCCCGGCCAGGCCTGCTTGAGGTCCCAGGCGTTCTGCACCGGGCAGACCACGTCGTAGCGGCCGTGCGCGATCACGCCCGGGATGTCCTTGAGGCGATGCGCGTCGCGCAGCAGCTGGTCGTCGGCATCGAAGAAGCCGCCGTTGACGAAATAGTGGCACTCGATGCGCGCGAAGCTCAGCGCGAAGTGCGCGTCCTCGTGGCTGTGCACGAAGGCCTCGTCCGCCTGCAGGAAACTGGTGCTGGCCTCCCAGACCGACCAGGTGCGCGCCGCCGCCAGACGGGTCGCCTCGTCGTCCGAGGTCAGCCGGCGGTGGTAGGCGCTCATCAGGTCGTGGCGCTCGACCACCGGGATCGGCTCCAGGTAGCGCTGCCAGGCCTCGGGGAACAGCCGCGACGCGCCCTGCTGGTAGAACCACTCCAGCTCCCAGCGCCGCAGCATGAAGATGCCACGCAGCACCAGTTCGCTGACCTGGTCCGGGTGCGCCTCGGCGTAGGCCAGGGCCAGGGTCGAGCCCCAGCTGCCGCCGAACACCTGCCACTGGTCGATGCCCAGGTGGCGGCGCAGCTTCTCGATATCGGCCACCAGGTCCCAGGTGGTGTTGTCCACCAGGTCGGCGTGCGGCGTGGAGCGCCCTGCCCCGCGCTGGTCGAACAGGATGATCCGGTAGGCGGCGGGGTCGTGGAAACGCCGCATCTTCGCGCCGCAGCCCGCCCCGGGCCCGCCGTGCAGCAGCACCACCGGCTTGCCGTCCGGGTTCCCGCACTGTTCGTAGAACAGCCGGTGCCGGGCGTCCACCTGCAGGAAGCCGCTGTCGTAGGGTTCGATGTCCGGATACAGGCCGCGCATGCCGTTCTCGCTGCTGGAGGGGAGCCGGGATTCTAGCCCGGCCACGCCGGCACCCCCAGCGCTTGAACTGCAACACGAGGGGCGTATGCTCGGCGCAAATGGGAACACCGCCGACCCGATTGAGTCTGGTGGGTACCGGGAGCAGCCCCCACCCGGGTGGAGCCCCGTCTTTCGCGGAAACCGCGCTGCCGCGCGTGCTCTCCCTCGACGCCCACGGCCGGATCCTGGACTGGATGCACTGGCAGGACGCGGTCTGCCTCTACGTTCGCGGCGCCGTCGCCTGGACCCTGGGTGAACCCTGCCTGGTCGTGCGCGGCGGCACCAGCCGCGCCACCGGCCTGCAGAGCCTGGTCGAACTGCACCCGATCGTCGCCGGCCGCAGCCATGCCCAGGCCAAAGCGCTCGACCCCTCGCCGGCCTTGAGCAACACCGCCCTGTTCGCCCGCGACCGCAACCTGTGCCTGTACTGCGGCAAGGAGTACGGGCGCCATTCGCTGACCCGCGACCACGTCGTGCCGGTGTCCCGCGGCGGCCGCGACGTCTGGGAGAACGTGGTCTGCGCCTGCTTCCACTGCAATTCGCGCAAGGGCGGCCGCACCCCGCAGCAGGCCGGCATGCCGCTGCTGGCCGTGCCGTACCGGCCGAGCTGGGTTGAACACCTGATCCTGTCCAACCGGCACATCCTCGCCGACCAGATGGCCTTCCTCAAAAGCCACCTGCCGCGCCGGAGCGCCCGGCCCACCTGAGCCGATTTGACGCGGTCCGCCCCAGCGCCGACACTTCCGGCCTTCGCGCCGTACCTTGCCGGCGCGGTCAGGGGACTACCAGCAAATGACGACACGAAGCATCTGTTTTGCCGGACTGCCGCGCGACGAACAGGCGACGGTGGAAGCTGCGTTCAGGCAGGCCAATGCCGCCCAGCGCTGGGAACTGGCCAATGAGAACGAGGCCGGAGTCGTGGTCGTCGACATGGACTCCATGTACGGCCAGATGAGCCTGATGAAGGCGATGAGCGGCGGCAAGGTGGTGGTCGCGCTGACCGCCGGGGCGCGCGCCGGGACCGACTTCCAGCTCTCCCGCCCGGTCACCGCCGAGGGCGTCGCCACCCTGCTTGCCGAGCTCGAGTCCCAGGCGCCGCCGGTCGCGGCCGAACCCGAACCCGTGGCCCCGGAAACGCCCGTCGCGCCGGAGCCTGTGGCCGTCACCCCGGCCGCGGAAGCATCCGCGCCCGAACCGGCCCCGGCCCCCGAGCCGGAGCCCGAACCCGCCCCGGAACCGCCGGCGGACGCCCGCCTGGCCGATTACCTCATTCCCGGCGCGCTGGCCGGTCCGGTCCGGCTGCAGATGGGCGACGCCCCGGCGATCGTGCTCGACCCGGCCCAGGGCGTTTACCTCGGCGGCGCGACGCTCAAGCCGCTGCTGCCCTACGCCACCGCAATCGTGCGCGAGTCCGACTTCGAGCCCGTGGACCCGGCGCAGCTGCCGGCCCTGGCCACCGAACTGGGCGGCAGCCATCCCTTCAGCCGGCTGGCCTGGATCCTGGGCCTGGGTGGCCAAGACGGCGTGCTCGCCCCGGGCTACAGCCCGAACGACCGCTACAAGCTGCTCAAGTGGCCACAGACCGAACGCGAGTTCCCGCGCCACTTCCGCATCGCCACGGTGATGATGAAGGGCCCGGCCCTGCTGACCGAGATCGCCGAGCTCAGCGGCGCCAGCCTGGCCGAGGTCACCGACTACGTGAACGCCAGCCTCGCGGTCGGCGTCGCGCAGCCCGACATCGTCGCGCCCAGCGAGCCCGAGCCGGCCAAGGGCGGCCTGCTGGGACGGTTCCGCCGCTAAACCGGCGCGCCGCCCCTTCGGGCCGCCTGAACCGCGGCCCGTGTTCGCCTTGCCCCCACCGACGGGGTGCCGGACAATTCAGTCCTGCCCCCACGCAAGATTCCCGATGGATCCCCAGCGCTACCCGCGCCTTTCGCGCATTGCCGTTCCCGCCGACCTTCGCCAGTTCCCGGAAACCGACCTGCCGGCGATCGCCGATGAACTGCGCGCCTACCTGATCGAAAAGGTCAGCCAGTCGGGCGGTCATTTCGGCGCCGGTCTTGGCGTCATCGAGCTTACGGTCGCCCTGCACTACCTGTACGAGACCCCGTCCGACCGCCTGGTCTGGGACGTCGGCCACCAGTGTTACCCGCACAAGATCCTCACCGGCCGCCGCGACAGCATCCACACCGTCAAGCAGAAGGACGGCGTCGCGCCGTTCCCGAAGCGCGAGGAAAGCGAGTACGACACCTTCGGCGTGGGCCACAGCTCCACCTCCATCTCGGCCGCGCTGGGCATGGCCATCGGCGCCCGCGCCCGCGGCGAGGACCGCCGCGTGGTGGCCGTGATCGGCGACGGCGCGATGACCGCCGGCATGGCCTACGAGGCGCTGAACCACGCCGGCGGCATGGAGCCGGAGCCCGACATCCTGGTCATCCTCAACGACAACCGGATGTCCATTTCCGAGAACGTCGGCGGCGTTACCAAGATGCTCGGCCGCATGACCGGCAGCCGCACGCTCAACGCGCTGCGCGAGGGCGGCAAGAAGCTGCTGGGCGACAAGAACAAGCCCGCGGCGAAGTTCGTTCGCCGCTGGGAGGAGCACTGGAAGGGCATGTTCGTGCCCTCCACGCTGTTCGAGGAAATGGGCTTCCATTACACCGGTCCCATCGACGGCCACGACGTGCCCGCGCTGGTGTCCACCCTGCGCACGCTGCGCGGCCTGAAGGGCCCGCAGCTGCTGCACGTGATCACCACCAAGGGCAAGGGCTACGAGCGCGCCGAAGGCGACCAGATCGAATACCACGCCGTCGGCCCCTTCGACCCGGACGTGGGCGTGGTGAAAAAAGCCGGCCCGGCCAAGCCCACCTACACCCAGGTCTTTTCCGACTGGCTGTGCGACATGGCCGCCGCCGACCCGCTGCTGATGGGCATCACTCCCGCGATGCGCGAAGGCTCGGGCCTGGTGCGTTTCAGCAAGGAATACCCGGAGCGTTATTTCGACGTCGCCATCGCCGAACAGCATGCGGTGACGCTGGCCGCGGGCATGGCCTGCGAGGGCGTGAAGCCGGTGGTCGCGATCTACTCGACCTTCCTGCAGCGTGGCTACGACCAGCTGATCCACGACGTGGCGCTGCAGAAGCTCGACGTGCTGTTCGCGATCGACCGCGGCGGCGTGGTCGGGCCCGACGGCGCCACCCATGCCGGCAGCTTCGACCTGAGCTTCCTGCGCTGCGTGCCCGACATGGTGGTGATGGCGCCGGCGGACGAAAACGAATGCCGGCAGATGCTCAGCACCGGCTTCCGCCATGAAGGCCCCGCCGCCGTGCGTTATCCGCGCGGCACCGGCCCGGGCACGAGCGTGCAGCCTTCGCTGGATACGCTGCCGATCGGCAAGGCCGAACTGCGCCAGCGTGGCGCCGGCGTGGCCCTGCTGGCCTTCGGTGCCATGGTGCCGGCGGCCGAGGCTATCGGCGCGGAGTTCGGGCTGACGGTGGTGAACATGCGCTTCGTGAAGCCGCTCGACCGGGCGCTGCTGCTGGACCTGGCCGAAAGCCACGAGGGCTTCGTGACGCTCGAGGACAACGTGGTCGCGGGCGGTGCCGGCAGCGGCGTCGCCGAACTGCTTGCCGCCGAGGGCGTCAGCCTGCCGCTGCTGCACCTGGGCCTGCCCGACGACTGGCAGGAACACGCCAGCCGCGAACAGCTGCTGGCCGAGGCCGGCCTTGACCACGAAGGCATCCGCGCCGCCCTGCTCGACCGCTGGCCGGAGCTGGCCAAGTCGCGCCGCAGCGCGGTCGGCGGCTGAGGCCGGCTCAGCCCGGCCACTGCCCCAGCGTCACCCGTTCGCGGCCCTCGAGGTCGCGGTCGGTGGCCACGCTTTCAAAACCCCGGCCCTCGAACAGCGAACGCACGGCCTCGCCCTGGTCGTACCCGTGCTCGACCAGCAGCCAGCCGCCGGGCAGCAGGTGGGAGGGCGCGCCTGCGGTGATCTGCCGCAGTGCGTCCAGCCCGTCCGGCCCGGAGGCCAGGGCTGAAAACGGTTCGAAGCGCAGGTCGCCCCGGACCAGGTGCGGGTCGCCTTCCGGGATATAGGGCGGGTTGGAAACAACGACGTGGAAGCGTTCGCCCGCCACCGGCGCGAACCAGTCGCCGTGCAGCAGTCGCAGCGGCAGGCCGGCTTCGCTGGCGTTGGCGCGCGCCACGACCAGCGCGCCTTCGCTGGCATCAACCGCAGTCACCCGCGCCAGCGGCCGTTCGCTGGCGATCGCCAGGGCGATCGCGCCGGTGCCGGTGCCCAGGTCGAGCACCTGCGCGGCGTCGGTCCGCGGCAAACGCTCGAGCGCGAGTTCCACCAGCAGCTCGGTTTCCGGCCGGGGGATCAGCGTGTCCGGCGACACCGCCAGGTCCAGGGACCAGAACCCGCGCCGGCCGGTGATCTGCGCCACCGGTTCGCCTGCCTCGCGGCGGCCCAGCAGGGCCGCGAAGGCGCGGGCCTGCGCCGGCGGCAGCGGGTCGCCCGCATGGGCGTAGAACCAGCTGCGCGGTCGCTGCAGGGCGTGGGCCAGCAGCAGCTCGGCCTCGAGCCGGGCCTCGTCGCCGGGCAGGCGCGCCGCGGCTTCGCGCAGCGCGTCGGCGATCGTGCCCGGCTCAGCCAAGCAGCAGCTGCCAGCCCTGGACGAAACACGCCAGCAGGAAGCCGCCCAGGAAAAACAGGTAGGAAAGGCGCAGGTAGCGGTACTTGTGGTGCGCCAGGTAATAACCCAGCGCGTAGGTGTCGCGCGCCATGGTTTCGTAGACCGAACCATCGGACTTGAGCGCGCCGGCGATCTCGGTGAGGAAACGCTCGCGCGGCAGTTCGGCGAAATGGCCGAAGAACATC
The DNA here is from genome assembly GCF_041919775.1 of Arenimonas sp. Taxonomy (GTDB): domain Bacteria; phylum Pseudomonadota; class Gammaproteobacteria; order Xanthomonadales; family Xanthomonadaceae; genus Arenimonas. Next base: position 5,939 of record NZ_JAYRTE010000015.1, read on the forward strand.
AGGTTGAACTGCGGCGGGATGCTGTCGCCCTCGAGCTTCAGCGGCCGGTACTTGGGCAGCACCGCCAGCACGGCAAGCAGCAGCGCCAGCATCGTGAAAACGGCGAGGGTGATCGAGGCGCTGCGCAGCAGCGGGTCGCTGAGCCGCCCGAGCACCAGGGTGAGCACGATCGAGGACATCGTGATGATGATGTTGGCCTTGGTGTCGGCCATCGTCGAGAGCTGGACGTGGTGCTGCTGCATCGTGCGCAGCAGGCAGTCGCCGGTGTTGCGTTCGGGAATGGCCGCATACAGGCGATCGATGTCGCCGGCGGCGCCGGGCTGTGCAGGGGACATGGCGCGCTCCTCCAGGGGCGGCGCCATGATAACGCCCCTGTGGGAGGGACTTCAGTCCCTCCCACAGGGGCAGGGTTTGCTCAGGCCGTCTCGGCCGTATTTCCGGGCGCTTCGGCACCGGCCGGCAGCGGATGCCGGATCAGGTGGTCGAAGGCCGCCAGGCTGGCGGTAGCGCCGGCGCCGAGCGCGACCACGATCTGCTTGTAAGGCACCGTGGTGGCGTCGCCCGCCGCGAAGATGCCATGCGCCGAAGTCCGGCCGTGGGCATCGACGACGATTTCGCCGCGCGGGCTCAGCTCGATCGTGTCGGCCAGCCACTCCGTGTTCGGCAGCAGTCCGATCTGCACGAAGATGCCGTCCAGCTCGAGCTGGCGATCCTCGCCGCTGACGCGGTCGCGATAGCTCAGGCCGGTCACCTTGCGGCCGTCGCCCAGCACTTCGGTGCTCTGGCCGTTGAGCACGACGTCGACGTTCGGCAGGCTGCGCAGCTTGCGCTGCAGCACTTCGTCGGCGCGCAGCTTGTCGGCGAACTCGATCACCGTGACGTGGGCGACGATGCCGGCCAGGTCGATGGCCGCCTCGATGCCGGAGTTGCCGCCGCCGATCACCGCCACGCGCTTGCCCTTGAACAGCGGGCCGTCGCAGTGCGGGCAGTAGGCCACGCCCTTGTTTCGGTACTGCTCTTCGCCGGGCACGCCCATCTGCCGCCAGCGCGCGCCGGTGGAAAGGATGACGGTGCGGGCGAACAGGCTGGCGCCGTTGGCCAGCTGCACCTCGGCCAGGCCGCCGACCTCGTCGGCCGGCACCAGGCGCGTGGCGCGCTGCAGGTTCATCACGTCGACGTCGTTGGCGCGCACGTTGGCGTCCAGCGCCGCGGCCAGCTTCGGGCCTTCGGTGTGGTCGACGGCGATCAGGTTCTCGATGCCCATGGTGTCGAGCACCTGGCCACCGAAACGTTCGGCCGCCACGCCCGTGCGGATGCCCTTGCGCGCGGCGTAGATCGCCGCGGCCGCGCCGGCCGGGCCGCCGCCCACCACCAGCACGTCGTAGGGCGCCTTGGCGCGGATGCGGTCGGCGTCGCGGCTGCCGGCGTTGCTGTCGAGCTTCGCGACGATCTGCGCCAGGTCCATGCGGCCCTGGTCGAAGACCTCGCCGTTGAGGAACACGGTCGGCACGGCCATCACTTCGCGGCGCTCGACTTCGTCCTGGAACAGCGCGCCGTCGATCGCCACGTGCTTGATGCGCGGGTTGAGCACCGCCATCAGGTTCAGCGCCTGCACGACGTCCGGGCAGTTCTGGCAGGACAGCGAGTAGTAGGTCTCGAAGCTGAAGTCGCCGTCGAGCGCGGCCGCCTGTTCCAGCAGCTCCTGCGATTCCTTGGACGGATGGCCGCCGACCTGCAGCAGGGCCAGCACCAGCGAAGTGAATTCATGGCCCAGCGGGATGCCGGCGAAACGCACGGCGATGTCGCTGCCGCTGCGCACGATCGCGAACGAGGGCTTGCGGGCGTCGTCGCCGTCCAGTCGCAGCGCGATCTTGTCCGACAGCGAGGCGATTTCGCCCAGCAGGGCCTCGAGCTCACGCGACTTGTCGCTGGCGTCCAGGGACGCGACCAGCTCGATCGGCATGCGCAGCTTCTCGAGGTAGGCGGCGAGCTGGGTCTTGAGATTCTGGTCAAGCATTTCCTGACTCCTTGGGCAGGGGTTTGCGCCTGGGGCCGGTCGGGGCCGCAGGCGAAAACCACCGGGCGAGATGCAGCGCGAGGGGAAATGCCCGGGCGGGCAGACCGCCCGGGCGATGTTTCCGTGGAGCGGGACTCAGATCTTGCCGACCAGGTCCAGCGACGGGGCGAGGGTCTTCTCGCCTTCCTTCCACTTGGCCGGGCACACCTGGCCCGGGTGGGCGGCGACGTACTGGGCGGCCTTGAGCTTGCGCACGGTTTCCTTCATGTCACGCGCGATGGCGTTGTCATGGATTTCCAGGGTCTTGATGACGCCCTTCGGGTTGACGATGAAGGTGCCGCGCAGGGCCAGGCCCTCTTCGTCGATGTGAACGCCGAAGGCGCGGGTCAGCTGGTGGGTCGGGTCGCCGACCAGCGGGAACTTCGCCTTGCCCACGGCCGGCGAGGTTTCATGCCAGACCTTGTGCGAGAAATGGGTGTCGGTGGTCACGATGTAGACCTCGGCGCCCATCTTCTGGAACTCGGCGTAGTTGTCGGCCGCGTCCTCGACTTCGGTCGGGCAGTTGAAGGTGAAGGCGGCCGGCATGAAGACGATGACCGACCACTTGCCCTTCAGGGACTCCTGGGTGATTTCGACGAACTTGCCGTCGTGGAAGGCCTGGGCCTTGAACGGCTGGATTTCGGTGTTGATCAGGGACATGTCAGCTCCTGTGGGTTTGAGGAAGGGTGAATCGAAACTTGCGGCCATGGTAGGCAAAGCCTATTGATATGTGAAAGTGATTATTTCTATCGCTGCGATAGCTTCTGACTATCGCGTCGACACCGCACCTTCACACGTCGCCGATTGTCATCGGCCATTCCATAGGCTATAGCAATCGCCATGAACCTCCGCGATCTGCGTTACCTCGTTGCCCTGGCCGACCTGCGGCACTTCGGGCGGGCCGCGGAAGCCTGCCATGTCAGCCAGCCCACGCTCTCGACCCAGGTCAGGAAACTCGAAGAAGAACTCGGGGTTTCCCTGGTCGAGCGAGCGCCGCGCCACGTCATGCTGACCGCCGCCGGGCAGGACATCGCGATGCGCGCCCGCCGCGTGCTGGCCGAAGTCGACCAGATGCGCGAGACCGCGCGCCGCACTGCCGACCCCGAGGCTGGCAGCGTGCGCCTGGGCCTGTTCCCGACGCTGGGCCCTTACCTGCTGCCGCACGTGGTGCCGCGCATCCGCAAGCGCTTCCCGCGCCTGGAACTGCTGCTGGTCGAGGAAAAAACCGAAGTCATCCTGCACATGCTGCGCGACGGCAAGCTCGACGCCGCCGTGCTGGCCCTGCCGCTGCACGAGGAATGGGCCGAAACCGAGTTCCTGTTCGAGGAGCCCTTCATGCTGGCGGTGCCCGACGGCCATCCGCTGGCAGGCCGCCGCAACCTGCGCTTGGGCGAACTGGGCGACCAGCACCTGCTGCTGCTCGAAGAGGGCCACTGCCTGCGCGACCATGCGCTCGAGGTCTGCGGCCTGGCCGGCGCCGGGGAAAAGGAAGGCTTCCGCGCCACCAGCCTGGAAACCCTGCGCCAGATGGTCGCCGCCGGCGTCGGCGTGACCCTGCTGCCCGTGCTGGCGGTGAAGCCGCCGGTGCCGGCCTCGGAAGACATCCGCCTGCTGTCCTTCCGCGACCCGCCGCCCAGCCGTCGCCTGGCCCTGGTCTGGCGGCGCAGTTCGGCGATGGGCGGGTTCCTGCACGACCTCGCCGCGGTCCTGCGCGACCTGCCCGCGGGCCTGCTGGACCTGCCGGTGAACGAAACGGGAAGCCGGCGGCCGGCGAAGTCTTGAAGCCCGGCGGGCCAGGGGCTATCTTGGCCCCATAAACCTTGATGACCCGGGCGGCGCGTGCAACGCGGCGCCCTTTTCGCTTTCTGGAGCCCCCATGGCCACCTCGCCACCGATCACCGTTTCCAGCCGCGACCTGGACCGCCTCGAGCGCCTGCTCGAATCCCCGGCCGTCGCCTCGATGCCTGCCGCCGCCGCGCTCGGCCGCGAACTCGAGCGCGCGAACGTCGTCGAACCGGCGGACATGCCCGCCGACGTGGTCACGATGAACTCCGAAGTCACCTGCGAGGACGAAGTCAGCGGCGAAACCCACCGCCTGACCCTGGTCTACCCGCCCGATGCCGACGTCGACCAGCACAAGGTCTCGGTGCTGGCGCCGGTGGGCACCGCGCTGCTGGGCCTGTCGGTGGGCCAGAGCATCGACTGGAACGCCCCGGGCGGGCGCTCGCTGCGCCTGCGCGTCACCGCCATCGCCTACCAGCCCGAAGCCGCGGGCGACTTCACGCGCTGACCCGGCCGGCCGACCGCCATGCCCCGCTGGCTCTGGATCACGCTCGCAGTCGCCACGCTTGCGCTGTTCTGGGTGGCCGGCCGCAGCCCGGGCGGCGTCGCGGTGCCGGTGCAGGGCGCCACGCTGGGCTGCCCGCCGATGGCCTCGCCTTCGGGCTTGGCGGAACCCCTGCAGGTGCCGGTCGAGGATGCGCCGGTGCTGGCGCTCGAGGGCCACACCCTGCGCCCGCTGGCGGGTTTCGCGATCCAGGCGCGGGTGCTGGGCCGCGAGGACTATCGTTTCGACCGCAATGCCGGCCTCTCGCCCACCGACCTCGCGCTGGGCTGGCAGCGCATGGCCGACCCGGCGATTTACAAGCAGCTCGACATTTCCCAGGGCGGCCGCTGGTACCGCTACCGCTGGGGCACGGACGGCCCGCCGCTGCCGCTGCAGGAAATCATCCGCTCGAGCGCGAACATGCACCTGGTGCCGGCCAACGACGCCGTCGCCCGCGCGATAGACCGCGTGCGCGAAGACCAGACCGTGCGCCTGAAGGGCTGGCTGGTCGAGATCCACGGCGACGACGGCTGGCAGTGGCGCAGTTCGCTCACCCGCGAAGACAGCGGCGACGGCGCCTGCGAGCTGATCTACGTCTGCGAGTTTGAATCCTGGTGAAGCGCCCGACCGCGCTCAGGCTTCTTCCGCGCCGACGATCTCGGTTTCGGCCAGCGCCGACGCCACCCATTCCTGCATCGCGGGCAGCGCCATGACGGCGCTGGCGTAGTAGCGGGCGATGGAAGGGAGCTTCACGCCGTAGCCGGTGAAGCGCACGCACACCGGCGCGAACATCGCATCGACGATGCCGAAGTCCCCGAGAAGGAACTCTCCGCCGCGGCTGAACTGCCGGAGCTTGAGCCACAGCTCCGCGACCCGATGGATGTCTGACTCGGCGGCCTCATCCCAGTGCCGCTCGCGCGGCTTGCGCCGGCAGTTCATCGGCAGCTGGCCGCGAAGCGCCGGGAAACCCGAGTGCATCTCGGCCGCAGCGCTGCGCGCGAGCGCGCGCAGCTCAAGATCGCGGGGCCAGCCGCGCCCGTCCAGCCAGCGCTCGTTGGCGTACTCGCAGATGGCCAGCGAATCCCACACCACCACGTCGCCGTCGTGCAGCGCCGGCACCCGCCTGCTGGGCGAGAATTCGCCGATGCGCGCGTGGAATTCCGGCGTGTCCAGCGGCAGCCGGATCTCGTCGAAAGGCACGTTGAAATGCCGCAGCAGCAGCCAGGGCCGCAGCGACCAGGACGAGTAGTTCTTGTTGCCGATGACGAGGGTCGTGGACATGGGTCCTCAGCTGAAGATCTGGTCGCCGCCGTTGCGGGTCGCCACTCGCGCGGCATTGGCCGCGCGTTCGGCAAGCTCGGCGGATTTGCGTTCGTCGGACGCCGCCTGTGCGATGCCGACGCTGATGCTCAGCGACGGCGCGATGCGCGGGTCCACCACCAGGTGCGACACCGCCGAGCGCAGGCGTTCGGCGTATTCGCGGGCCTGCAGCAGCTTCTTGCCGGGCGCCAGCACCAGGAAGCCGCCGCCGGAATTCCGGCCGACCAGGTCGCCATGGTGGATTTCGTCGCGAAGCAGGTTGGCCACCGGCCGCAGCGCCGCCACGACGGCGACTTCGCCGCCGGCCTCGCGCAGCGCCGGCACCTGGTCGATTTCGATCCACAGCAGGCTGAAGGGCGTCTGCTTCAGGCGGGCCGCTTCGAGCATCTGCTGCAGGCGTTCACGGATGGCCTCGTCGCGGAAGACGCCGGTCGCCGGGTCGGTTTCGGCCTGGCGCTGGGCGCTGACCGTGCCCGAGGCCTCTTCGCCGGCCACCACCGCCATCGCGGCGAACTCGGCGCAAAGCGCCAGCTCCGCCTCCGAATAGGTGACGTCCGCGGGGCGTTCGACCAGCAGCGCGCCCCAGCCGGGCTTGGGGATCGGCAGCGGGATCACCGCCAGCTGGACCTTTTCCAGCGGCCCTTCCGGCCCGTCGAAATCGAAGCCGACCTGCTGCGCCGCCTTGAGCTTGCTGAGGTTTCGCAGCAGCGTGGCGCGTTCGCGCAGCAGGTTGCGGTAACGCGGTTCGGCCGACTTGGGTTCGACCTGCAGCAGCTCTTCGCCGTCGGCGTGCTCACCGACCACGGCCGAACTGTCCTGCACCAGCACGGATTTGAGACCGTCGAGCAGGCGCCGGTAGGCGATCCAGGAGACGTCGTCGTCGTCGGCATGCGCCAGCCCGTGCTGCAGGCTGGCCAGCAGCTTCTCGCGGGCGGCACCGATCTTTTCCTCGGCGCTGGGCGGCGGCGGCTCGGCCCGCTTGCGCATCGCCCAGCGCTGCAGCCGGGCGCGGGCCCAGGGCAGGCCCAGGTACTGGGCCATCGCCAGCGCCAGCAGCAGCTGCCAGCCATAGAGCGTCCACCAGTTCGCGACCACCACCTGGTGGTCGGCCAGCACGCGCAGCAGCACCGCCGCGCCCATCGCCAGCCAGGTCAGCAGCGGCGCCCAGCGGTAGCTGCGCGAATCGAGCACCAGCATCACGATGCAGGCCACCAGCGCCACCGGATAGCTGAACCAGGCCACCCACTGCAGGGTGATGCTGGCATCGGCCGGCAGGCTCAGCGCGAACAGGGCGCCGGCCACCAGGACCCAGCCCAGCCCGCGCATCCAGCCCACCAGCGGCGGGGCCGACTTCGCCAGGCCGCTGTAGTGGCGCGTCGCCAGCACCACCGGCCCGGCGCCGAGCAGGAACAGCGCCTGCGGCACCACGGCGCCCAGGCCCGACAGCAGCGCGACTTCGGGCAGCGAATACAGGTGGCCGTTGATGCCCAGGCAGGCCAGCCAGGAACAGAAGGCCGCGGCGCCCACCGACAGCGCCCCGGCCCGGGAGTCTTCGGCGTGGCGCACCAGCGAAAGCACCGCCACCAGCAGGAACAGGGCGTAGACGATCCGGAACCAGAACCGCGCCTCGGACTCACGCGCCGCCGCGGCGGCAGCGTCGCGCAGGCTGACATGCAGGCCGCCCATCACCCGGCCTTCGAGCTCGAGGTACATCTCGGTCGGGCCAGCCGTCCCGGCCGGCAGCGGCAGGTCGAAGTGGCTGGGCCAGGGCCGCTGGCCGTCGCCGCGGCTGAAGAAGCTGTCCGTGACGACCACCTCGCCCGGCGGATGCAGGCGCAGTCGCAGGTGTTCCAGCGGAACCCGCACCACGCCCAGTCGCCAGGCCTGGTCGCCGGCCGGCAGGTCGGTGCGGATGCGCACCCACAGCACCTGCCCTTCGCGGGCCGTGAAGGGAAACCCGGGGGTCAGCACCGGCGTGAAGCCCGGCTGGGCGCGGCCGGTGAGGATGTCGTCGAGGGTGGTGCCGGCCGGGGTTTCCATGACCGCCAGGTCCAGCACCGGCTGCGGCCCCTGGGCGCGCGCGCCGGGAGCCAGCGCGAGGGCGGTGGCCAGCAAGGCGGCGGCAGTCACGCTGATCAGGGCCCATGCGTGTCGCAAGCGCCTTCTCCCTTAGCCATGGTTGCAGCCCCCTGCCCGGCGATTCTAGCCCGGGCCCGGCGCCGGGCGCAGCAAAGGCCGCGGGATGCGGCCAAGCCGTTAGACTAGACGCCTTTCCACGCTGTTTCCGGACGCATGACCCTGACCCCCACCCCCACCGACGCCGCCGCGGCGCCGGAAAAGAACGACTTCATCCGCCAGATCGTCCGCGAGGACCTGGCCAGCGGCAAGCATTCGGCCGTGCGCACTCGCTTCCCGCCCGAGCCCAATGGCTACCTGCACATCGGCCACGCCAAGTCGATCTGCCTGAACTTCGGCATCGGCCGCGAGTTCGGTGGCCCGGTGAACCTGCGCTTCGACGACACCAACCCGGCCAAGGAAGACCCCGAGTACGTCGAGGCGATCAAGGAGGACGTGCGCTGGCTGGGCTTCGAATGGGCCGAACTGCGCCACGCCTCGGATTACTTCGAGGTGTTCTACCGCGGCGCAATCAAGCTGGTCGAACAGGGCAAGGCCTACGTCTGCGACCTCAACGCCGACCAGGTGCGCGAATACCGCGGCACCCTGACCGAACCGGGCCGCAATTCGCCATTCCGCGACCGCAGCGTCGAGGAAAACCTCGACCTGTTCCGGCGCATGCGCGCCGGCGAGTTCGCCGATGGCAGCCGCACCCTGCGCGCGAAGATCGACATGGCCAGCGGCAACATCAACCTGCGCGACCCGGCGATCTACCGCATCAAGAAGGTCGCGCACCAGAACACCGGCGACGCCTGGCCGATCTATCCGATGTACGACTACGCGCACTGCCTGTCGGACGCACTCGAGGGCATCACGCACTCGCTGTGCACGCTGGAGTTCGAGGACCACCGGCCGCTGTACGACTGGTTCGTGGACCAGGTCGACCTGGCCGGCGACCCGGCGCTGTTCCAGCCGCTGGTGGACGCCGGTTTTTCCGTGCCCGCCGCCAAGCCGCGCCAGATCGAGTTCTCGCGCCTGAACATCAACTTCACCGTGATGAGCAAGCGCAAGCTGCTGGCGCTGGTGCAGGAAGGCCTGGTCGCCGGCTGGGACGACCCGCGCATGCCGACCCTGCAGGGCCTGCGCCGCCGCGGCACGCCGCCCGCCGCGCTGCGCCTGTTCTCCGACCGCGTCGGCATCAGCAAGCAGAACTCGCTGATCGATTTTTCGGTGCTCGAAGGCTGCATCCGCGAAGTGATGGACGCCGCCGCGCCGCGTCGCCTGGCCGTCATCAACCCGGTGAAGCTGGTGCTGAGCAACCTGCCCGAAGGCCACGCCGAAACCCTGCGTTTCCCGAACCACCCGAAGGATGCCGCCTTCGGCGACCGCGAGGTGCCGTTCTCGCGCGAGCTGTGGATCGAGCGCGAGGACTTCGCGGAAGTGCCGCCCAAGGGTTTCCACCGCCTGGTGCCCGGCGGCGAAGTGCGCCTGCGCGGCGTCGGCATCGTGCGCTGCGAAGAGGTCATCAAGTCCGGCGATGAAGTCACCGAACTGCGCTGCACGCTCGACCCGCTGACGCGCACCGGCATGGAAGGCGCCGACCGCAAGGTCAAGGGCACCATCCACTGGGTCAGCGCCGCGCACGCGGTGCCGGCCGAAGTGCGCCTGTACGACCGCCTGTTCAACGTGCCCGACCCGGACCGCGACGAGGACGGCAAGACCTACCGCGACCACCTCAACCCGGAATCGGTGCGGGTGGTGCAGGCGTACGTCGAACCTTCGGCGGCGCAGCTGCCGGCGGAAGCCGGCGTGCAGTTCGAGCGCCTGGGCTTCTTCACCGCCGACCGCCGCGACCACGCGCCGGGCCGGCCGGTGTTCAACCGCACGGTCACCCTGCGCGATACCTGGGCGAAGAAATGATCTACGCCCAGCTCCACCTCACCCTGCCGGCCTGGGTCCACGAGGAAGTGGATGCCCAGCGAACCTATCCGTCGGCGCAGGACAAGGTGGCGCTGGCGGTGCAGCTTTCGCGCCGCAACGTCGACCACCGCAGCGGCGGCCCGTTCGGCGCGGCCGTGTTCAGCGGCGACCGCCTGGTCGGCATCGGCGTCAATCGCGTGGTCCCGCACAACTGCTCGGCGGCGCACGCCGAAATCATGGCGCTGGCCACCAGCCAGCAGCGCATGCAGAGCTTCCGGCTCAACCAGTCCGGCGGCCCGATCACGCTGGCCACCTCGGCCCAGCCGTGTTCGATGTGCTACGGCGCGGTGGTCTGGGCCGGCATCGATGAACTGCTGATCGGCGCCCGCGCCGACGACGTGCAGGAGCTGGCCGGCTTCGACGAAGGCCCGCTGCCCGCCGACTGGCGCGGCGAACTGGAAAAACGCGGCATCCGCGTCAGCACCGACCTGCTGCGCGACCATGCCCGCGACGTGCTGCGCGATTACGGGGAGTCCGGACTTGTCTACTGATGGCCTGCTGGCCTATTGCCGCCCCGGTTTCGAACCGGAGCTGGCCGCCGAACTCGGCGAACGCGCGGCGATCGCCGGTTTCCCGGGCTACGCCAAGGCCGAACGCAACACCGGCTTCGTGCAGTTCCTGGGCGTCGAGGACGGCGCCGCGCTGGCCTCGGCCCTGCCCTGGTCGACGCTGATCTTCGCGCGCCAGAAGCTGCGGCTGCTGGCCGACCTGCCCGGCCTGGATCCCAAGGACCGCGTCGGCCCGATCATGGAAGCCCTGGGCGGCCGCGGCCGCCACGGCGATGTCTGGGTCGAGCACACCGATTCCGACGAAGGCCGGCAGCTTTCGGGCCTGGCGCGCGCGCTGGGCAATGCCCTGCGCCCGGCGCTGCGCCAGCGCGGCCTGATCACCGAGAGGGAAGACCCGCGCCTGCCGCGCCTGCACGTGCTGATGCTGGCCGGCAACCACGCTCTGCTGGCCAGCGCCGACCCGAAGGACGCCTCGCCCTGGCCGCTGGGCGTGCCGCGCCTGCGCGCGCATGCCGACGCGCCCAGCCGTTCCTCGCTCAAGCTCGAGGAGGCGCTGATGTGCCTGCTCACCGAAAAGGAGCGCGAGGCCTTCCTGCAGCCCGGCATGGGCGCCGCCGACCTGGGCGCCGCGCCCGGCGGCTGGAGCTGGGTGCTGGCGCGTCGGCACATCCGCGTGGCCGCGATCGACAACGGTCCGATGGCGGCCACTGCGATGGACACCGGCGTGATCGAACACATCCGCGCCGACGGCTTCCGCTGGCAGCCGCCCAAGCCGCTGGAGTGGATGGTCTGCGACATGGTCGAGTCGCCGTCGAAGGTGGCCGACCGCATGGCCACCTGGTTCCGCGAAGGCTGGTGCAAGCGCTCGATCTTCAACCTCAAGCTGCCGATGAAAAAGCGCTGGGACGAAACCCGCGACTGCCTGCAGCACTTCGTCGACCACGCCGGCCGGCCGCTGACGATCCGCGCCAAGCAGCTCTACCACGACCGCGAGGAAATCACGGTCTATGCGGGCTAGCCTGCTGGCGCTGCTGGTGCTGGTTTCGCCTGCGCTGGCGCAGACGGACGACTACTTCAGCCGCGTCGACCTTGACGGCGATGGCCGGGTGTCGCTCGAGGAATTCCTGGAACGCATGGGCTTCGCCTTCCGGCAGATGGACATTGACGGCAACGGCGTGCTCGAACCGCATGAGCAGCACGTGCCCGACGCGCCGCGCATCACGATCGAACAGCATGAGGCGCGATTCGGCGCGCAGTTCCGCCGGCAGGATGCCGATGGCGACGGCTACCTCAGTCGCGCCGAGCTGCTGGCCCCGCCGCGCCGATAGCAGCAACCTGTAGGAGCGCCTTCAGGCGCGAATCTTTTGACTTTGCCTTTGGCAAAGAAGGGATTCGCGCCTGAAGGCGCTCCTACAGGACAGGTCAAAGCCCGGCGACGAAGCCGATAATCGCCATCACGCACATCGCGACCATCAGCAGCAGGGTCAGCACGGTTCCGAGGAAGCGGCCGGGGCTGGTGCCGGCGCTGGTGGCCAGGCCCCAGGCATGCAGCAGGCGCGACACGAACAGCGCGATGCCGAAGGCATGCACCAGCCAGTCGGGATAACCGTTGAGCTCCATGCCGCCGAGCAGGATCAGCGCCAGCGGCACGTATTCCACCGCATTGGCGTGGGCGCGCACGCGCCGGTTCAGTTCGCTATTGCCGCCGTCGCCGAGCCCGACCTTGTGCTTCCAGCGGGCGGCGATAACGCGCCCGGCCAGGGCCAGGATCAGAAGGGTGCAAAGCGCCGCATACAGCAGGGTGATCATGCCCGGTCCTCAGATAAGGCCAGGCTTCCAGGGACCGGTGATGGCGACCGTGAAGCCGGGCTCGTAGATGTTGGCGAACAGCCACTTGCCGTCCGGCGAGAAACAGGCGCCCGCCCATTCCTCTTCCCGGAAGTCTCCGCTGAAGCCCCGGTGGCCGTCCAGCACCACGTTGTTGCGGCAGAACTCGAACAGGCCGCCGCCCTTGTCCAGGCCATACAGTCGCTGCACGGGCTGCTCGGAGTCCTCGCAGACCACCAGGCCGCCGCGCGGGCTGGCGACGATGTTGTCGGGGTAGTCGAGCACGTCCGGTGAGGGTGATTCAAACACCAGCTCCAGCAGGCCTTCGGACGGACGATAGGCCCACATCTGGCCGCAGCCGGCGTCGCCGCCGCTGGTGGAAATGAAAAAGACCCGCCCCTGTTCGACGATCACGCCCTCGAGCCGGATGAAAGCCGTGCCGCCATTGGCCATGCCCTGGCGCACCAGGCCGCCCGCGCCTCCGTCGCTGTCGGTGCCCTTCGTGGGTTCGTCGATGTCCACCCAGCGCACCTTCATGACGTCGCCGACGCGGCAACCGGTGCGCAGGTCGGGCGCCCCTTCGGCACGCAGCATCTGCAGGCGGCCGCCACGGTGCAGTTCGCCCGGCGCGCGCGGAATGAAGCGATAAAAGCCGGCGTAGGGCTTGTGGTCCTCGGTCAGGTAGACGATGCCCTCGCGCGGATCGACCGCGGCGGCTTCGTGCTTCATCTGGCCCATCGCCAGCAGCGGCTCGGCGTTGGAGAGTCCCCTGCCCGGCACTTCGAAAATGAAGCCGTGGCTGCGCTTCATTTCGTGCACGTAGTCGCCGCTGATGCGCACCTTCTGCCCGGCGTCGACGACGATCTCCTCGCACGACAGCCAGCTGCCCCAGGGCGTGACGCCGCCGGCGCAGTTCACCAGCGTGCCCGACAGCGACGGCACGGCGTCCACGAAGGCGCCGCGCGCGGTGTCGAAGCGCAGGGTGACGGTGCCGCCGCGGACGTCGGGGTCGTAGGTGGCCGAGGCCGGCGCGAAGCTGCCGCCGGGTTCGCGGGTCAGCTCGTGGTTGCGCACCAGGGTGACGATGTCGCCCTCGACCCCAACCACGCCCATGCCGTCGTGTTTGCCCGGGCAGGCCTGGCCGGGCGCGATTTCCTCGCCGGCCCAGCCAAAGCTCGTGTATTCAAATCCGGCCGGCAGCTGCAGCAGCGGCAGGCCGGTGGCGCGGTCGCGCACCGCTGCCAGCGGGCCGTAACCCGGCGAAGGGCCCAGGCCGCTGCCGGTCTTTGCGAGCAGCGTGCCCACCGATCCCATGCCCAGGGCCGCGACCCCGAGCCCGAAGCCGCCCTGCAGCAGCCGCCGGCGCGTGAAATGCGCCCTGTCGTCGTGATGATCCAAGGAAAACTCCGCCGGATGGCTGGTGACCGACCCGCCATGCTGCGGGCCCAGTGTGACAGTCAGGCGTCAGGCAGGCTGATCGCCGTCGCGACGATGCGCAGCTCCTGCTTCGCGGGGGCCTTCGCGCCGTCATCCTCGACGAGGTGGCGCGCGTGTTCCTCGCTGATTGGCTCGACCTGCAGCACGCCGTAGGCCACGGCCGGGCCGCTGGCGTCCTTCGGTACTTCGAAGCCGTGGTCCTTCGCCATCACGCGGGCGCTCTGGCCGTCCTGTTCCAGCATCACCCAGCAGCCCTTCTTCTGGCAGACCTCGGTGATTCGGCCCGAGAACTTGGCCGGCTTGCCTTCGTAGGCCGCGGGGTTAGCGGCGGCTTCGGTGATGGTGATCGCGTCGCCGGCGGGCATCGGCTCGCCGTAATCGGCGGCCAGCGCGACGGGGGACAGGCACAGCAGCAGTGGGAACAGCAGTCGGTTCATCGGGATGTCCTCAGGCGGCGAGCGGGCGGGCATGCAGCGCCGGCACTTCGTGGGTGGTGCCGAACTTGCCCTTCTCGTCCCGGGTGACCTGCGCCAGCGCACAGCCGGGATCGTGGGTGAAATAAAGATGCACGTTGCGCGAGAGCTTGTCTTCCAGGAAGGCGCGCTTCTCGTCGATCAGCATTTCCGGGAAGCGGTCGTAGCCCATCGTGATCGGCACGTGCACCCAGGGCCGGCCCGGGATCAGGTCGGCGCAGAAGACCAGGCCGCCGCGCGGGCGTCCGTCCGGGCCGTCCTGTCCGCAAAGTTCGGCCAGCATCAGGCCCGGCGTGTGGCCTTCGCTGAAGTGGAAGCGCACGGCGTCGCCGAGCGCCTTGCAGCGGTCGCCGCCGACCAGCTCGAGCCGGCCGCTGGCTTCCAGCAGGTCCATCAGCTCCGGGATGAAGCTCGCGCGGTCGCGCGGATGCGGATCGCGGGCCCGCCGCCAGTGTTCGGCGCCGACGACGAAGCGGGCGTTCGGGAACAGCAGGCGCGCCGGCTGGCCCTCCTCCCAGGCGGCCAGCAGCCCGCCTGCGTGGTCGAAGTGCAGGTGGCTGAGCACCACGACGTCGACGTCCTCATGGGAGAAGCCGGCTTCGGCCAGCGAGTCCAGCAGCACGTGCCGGTCTTCGACGACGCCGTAGCGTTCGCGCAGCTTCGGTTCGAAGAACGCGCCGATGCCGGCTTCAAACAGCACCGTCTTGCCGTTGACCGGCGTCGCCAGCAGCGCCCGGCAGGCCAGCTCGATGCGGTTGACGTCGTCCGGCGGCGACCACTTCTGCCACATCGCGCGCGGCGCGTTGCCGAACATGGCGCCGCCGTCCAGGCGCTGCGAGTTCCCAAGGATCGACCACAGTTTCATGCCTGACTCCTAGCGATAAACCGAGGCTTCGGTGGACGAGCCCTTGCCGACGCCCTTCCAGCGCGGGTCGGTGCCGGCCTCGACCTCGCCCGTCGAATGGTGCCAGAGCACCACCTGCATATTGCCCCAGGTGCGGTCGCCCGCCTCGACGTCGTGGCCCATGGCTTCGAGCGCCGCGATGTCATCCGCGCTGAACGCGTCCGCCTCCACCTGCACCACGTCGGGCAGGTACTGGTGGTGGAAACGCGGCGCGGCGGCCGTGGCCTGGGCGCCCTCGCCCTGCATCAGCTCGACCAGGCCCAGCAACACCATCGTGATGATGCGGCTGCCGCCCGGCGTGCCCAGCACCGCGGTGCGGTCGGCGCCGACCAGGAAGCTGGGCGTCATCGACGACAGCGGCCGCTTGCCCGGCGCGATCGCATTGGCATCGTCGCCGACCAGACCGAAGGCATTGGGCACGCCCGGCTTGACCGAAAAATCGTCCATCTCGTTGTTGAGCAGGAAGCCCGTGCCCGGCACCATCAGCGCGTTGCCGTAGGGCAGGTTGACCGTCTGCGTCACCGCGACGAGGTTGCCTTCGGTGTCGATGACCGAGAAGTGGCTGGTGTCCGGCCGCAGCGGCTCGGCATCGACGCCCGGCAGCAGGTCGCTGGGCATCGCCTTGGAAGGATGTATCGACGCGCGCAGCCCGGCCGCATAGGCATCGGAGACCAGCATCTCCACCGGCGCCTGCACGAAGTCGGGATCGCCCAGGTACAGCGCGCGGTCGCGGTAGGCGCGGCGCATGGCCTCGATGAAAAGATGGCTGCGTTCGGCCTTGCCAAGGCGCGGGTAGTCGTAACCTTCCAGCACCTTGAGCATCGTCGCCAGCGCGACGCCGCCCGAGGACGGCGGCGGCGCGGTGATGATGTCGAAGCCGCGGTGGCGGATGCGCAGCGGCTCGCGTTCGACCACGGTGTATTCGGCCAGGTCGCGTTCGGTCCAGATGCCGCCGGCGTCGCGCACGCCGCGGACCAGCCGGCGGGCGAAGTCGCCACGGTAGAAACCATCGGCACCCTGCTTCGCCAGGCGCTCGAGCGTGCGCGCGTAGTCTTCGTTGCGCATCAGCGTGCCTTCAACGGGCACCTTCCCGTCGCGCAGGAAAAGTTCCGCGGCGGCCGGGCTTCGCGCCAGCACCTCGCGGCGATAGCCGAGGAAGGACGCATTCTTCGGGCCGAACTTCCAGCCTTCGCGGGCAAGACGGATCGCCGGCGCCAGCGACTTCGACAGCGGCAGCCGGCCGTAATTCTTCGCCAGGTGGTCGAGCCCGGCGGGCAGGCCCGGGATGGCCGCCGCCAGTGCGCCGTTGACCGACTTGTCGCGGTTGGCCTTGCCGTCGGCATCCAGGTACATGTCGCGGGTCGCGGCCAGCGGCGCGCGCTCGCGGGCGTCGATGAAAACCTCGCGGCCTTCGCCGGCGACACGCAGCAGCATGAAACCACCGCCGCCCAGGCCCGAACTCTCCGGCTCGACCAGGCCCAGCGTCGCGCTGACAGCGATCGCCGCGTCGAAGGCGTTGCCGCCGCTGGCCAGCACTTCCATGCCGGCGTCGGTGGCGTAGGCATTGGCGCTGGCGATGCCGGCTTCGGCGGGTTTGGCCGGGCGCGCAGGCGCGTCGGCCAGCACGGCCGGCGAGAGCGCCAGCAGCAGGGGCAGCAGGAAGCGGATCATGCGGCGGACTTTCCTTTCGTCAGGGCGTGGTATTTGCCCAGCAGCTGGTCCCGGGTTTCGGGATGCCCGGGGTCGAGGTCGATGCACTCGACCGGGCAGACGACCACGCACTGCGGTTCGTCGAAGTGGCCCACGCACTCGGTGCACAGGTCCGGGTTGATCTCGTAGATCACCTCACCCTGCGAGATCGCCGTGTTCGGACAGGCCGGCGCACAGACGTCGCAGTTGATGCAGATGTCGCTGATAAGGAGGGACATGGGGATCGTCCCGTCCGCACCACCGGGCCCGCCGCCTGGCGGCGGGCCCCCTGGGTACGAGGCGGCTTATTTGGCCTCGACGAACACGTACTTCGCGCCGGCGGCCTCGACGGCGGCCTTCACGCGCTCGCTGTCCTCGGTCTTGCCGATGAACAGCACCTGCGAACCGGTCAGCGCATTCGGGTCGGCGTCGGTGAAGGACATCACCACCAGGTCGGCCAGCTTGGCGCTGTCGGGCGAACCGAAGGCGAGCATGTTGCCCGGCAGCACGGTGCGCTGCACGACCATCGTCACGTTCTCGAGCTGGCGGTCGAACATGGTCTTGCCGTCCTGGTCACCTTCGGCCGGCGTGTCGCTGCCCACCGGCAGGTAGTACGAGAACACGCGGTCGGTGACGCCTTCCTGGTTGCGGCCGATCACCTGGCCCAGGTAGGCCTTCCATTCGGCGTCGTCGGTGCTGGCCGGGGCGGTGAGTTCAACCGGCGCGGCGACGACTTCCTCTTCCTTCTTGCAGCCCGAGAGCACCAGGGCGGAAAGCAGCACGGCGACGGGGATCAGAGCACGGGTCATGGCGATACCTCTTATGTTGAATGTGTACTACTGCGACTGCTTCCACCGGGCGGCCAGGGCGGTCGCGACGGCCGGGTGCACGAACCCCGAGACATCGCCGCCGAGACGCGCAACCTCGCGCACCAGGCTGGAAGAAATGAAGCTGTGTTGTTCGGCCGGGGTCAGGAACAGGGTCTCGACGTCCGGTATCAGATGCCGGTTCATGCTGGCCATCTGGAATTCGTATTCGAAGTCCGACACCGCGCGCAGGCCGCGCAGCAGCACGCCGGCGCCGATCTCGTGGACGAAATGGGCCAGCAGGGAGTGGAAACCGACGACTTCGACGTTGTCGTGCCCGGCCAGCGCGATGCGGGCCAGCTCGACCCGCTGGGCCAGCGGCAGCGCGGGGCTCTTGCCGGGGCTTTCGGCGATGCCCACCACCACCTTGTCGAACAGCGGGGCCGCGCGGGCGACCAGGTCGATGTGTCCGTTGGTGATGGGATCGAACGTGCCGGGATAAACCGCGACGCGGGTTCGGGCCTGGCTCATGCCGATCAGTCGCCCTGCGGGTTGGAGTCGGCCGAAGTGTATCAGTCTCCGGCGCGATACAGCGCGTAGGCCACGTCGCGGGTCTGGCCTTCGCGGTGCAGGACCCAGCCCGCAGGCAGCGAAGGCGACACGTTGCGCGGGCATTCGACGTAGATCAGTGCGCCGGGCGCGAGCCAGGGCGCCAGCGCAGCGGCCGCCGGCTGCCACAGCGAGGCCGCGAAAGGCGGGTCCAGGAAAACCAGGTCGAAGGCCAGGTCCGGGCTGCGACCCAGCCAGGCCAGCGCATCCTCGGCAACGACCCGGACCCGGTCGGCCTTGAGCCGGGCCGCCTGTTCGCGCAGCGAACGCGCCAGCTCCGGATCCCGCTCGACCAGGACCACCTCGCCCGCCCCGCGGGAGGCCGCCTCGAAGCCCAGGGCACCGGTGCCGGCGAACAGGTCCAGCACCCGCGCGCCCGGCAGCGCCGGCTGCAGCCAGTTGAACAGGGTCTCGCGCACCCGGTCGGAGGTGGGACGCAGGCCGGGGCGGTCGGGCACCGGCAGCTTCGAACCGCGCAGGCTGCCGGCGATGATCCTGACGCTGCCTAGGGGACTGCTTTTTGCTCGCTGGTTCATCGGGGAGGCAGGGGGCCGGGTGGTAACATTCCGGCCATTGTCCGCGAAAGCAGCGCGATGTTCGATTTCCTGAAGAAAAAGCCCGAGAAGACCCCCGAGCCGGCCAAACCGGCCGCAAAACCGGCCGAGCCGGCGCGCGGCGGTTTCAGCCCCGAGGACCTGGCCCGCGCCTTCACGGTGCACCAGGAGGAAAAAGCCGCGCGCCTGGAAGCCGAGCGCGCCGAAGGCCGCGAGGCGATGAAGGGCGTATTGGGCGGCAGCCTGTTCGCCCGCAGCCTGGGCGGCCTGTTCCAGCGGAATCCGAAGCTCGATGAAGACCTGCTCGACGAAATCGAAACCGCGCTGATCACCGCCGACATGGGCGTGCCGGCCACCACCGAAGTGGTCGAACGCCTGCGCAAGCGCATGAAGGACCGCGACTTCGCCGACGTGCCGGCCCTGTTCCGGGCCCTGCGCAACGACCTTCTGGCGATGCTGCGCCCGGTGGCCAAGCCGCTGGAGATCGACCCGGCCGCCAAACCCTTCGTCATCCTCACCGTCGGCGTCAACGGCGTCGGCAAGACCACGACCATCGGCAAGCTGGCGCGGCGTTTCCAGCTCGACGGCCATTCGCTGATGCTGGCCGCGGGCGACACCTTCCGCGCCGCGGCGGTGGAGCAGCTGAAGATCTGGGGCGAACGCAACAACGTGCACGTGGTCGCCCAAGGCCAGGACGCCGACCCGGCTTCCGTGGCCTACGACGGCCTGCAGCAGGCCAGGGCCCGCGGCGTCGACGTTCTGATCGCCGACACCGCCGGCCGCCTGCACACCCAGCAGGGCCTGATGGCCGAACTGGGCAAGATCCGCCGCGTGCTGGCCAAGCTCGACGAACGCGCCCCGCACGAAGTGCTGATGGTGATCGACGGCACCACCGGCCAGAACGCGCTCAACCAGCTGCGCCAGTTCCACGCCGCGGTGAAGGTGACCGGCCTGGTGGTGACCAAGCTCGACGGCACCGCCAAGGGCGGCGTGGTGTTCGCGCTGGCGCGCGAGTTCGGCCTGCCGATCCGCTTCATCGGCCTGGGCGAAAAACCCGAAGACCTGCGGATCTTCGACCCCGAAGGTTTCGTCGACGCGCTGCTGCCGCCCCCGCCCGCCGCCTGACGGAATGGCCGACACCCCGCGCAAGCGCCGCTGGCCCTGGTTCCTTGCAATCACGCTGGCCCTGCTGGCGGCCGCCGGCCTGTGGGTGAACCACCAGCTCGAGCCCAACCGGCTCGCCCGTCGGGTGCTGGAAATGGTGGGCCCTTCCCAGGGACTGGAGATCAGCTTCCGTGGAACGCCGAGCTACGGCCTGTGGCCCGAGCCACGCCTGGTGCTTCCGAAGGTGACGGCACGGCAGCCGGGCGCCGATTCGCCGCTGCTGACCGCCGAGCGCGCGGAAATCTCGCTGCCCTGGGATACGGTGCACGGCGACGGCCCCATGGTGATCACCTACATCGAACTCGACCAGCCGGCGCTTGATCTCGCGGCCTTCAGGGACTGGCGCGACAGCCGCCCGGAGACGAACGAATCAACGATCCCGACGCTTTCGCGCGGCGTCCTGGTCACCGGCGGCAGCGTGCAGGGCGAGGGCTGGCGTGTGCAGGACATGGACCTTGCGCTGGGGCCGGTGGCCCCCGGGGAGTCCGCTTCGCTGGAGTTCTCGGGCGGGTTGGCCAGCGATTCGTTCCAGGCCAACGCCACCGGGACCCTGGACGTGGCGGAGCTGTCGGAGTCCACCCGGTTCGAACTGTTTGCCGAAGGCGAGATCGAACAGGACGAGCGCGTGATGGCGTACAGCCTGCAGGCACCCTGTCGCTTCCACCGGCATGCGCCGGAAACCACCGTGAATTGCGGCGACGTGGATTTCAAGGGCGACTCACCGCTGCCCAGCCTGCGGGCCGACATGTTAAGCATGACCCTGGACGGACCCGACGGCGCCCTGCTGGGCATCAAGGGATGGATGCGCGACTGGCCGGCGGACTGGCCGGTGCTGCCTGAGCCACAAACCGCCGACGTGCGCCCCACCCGCTTCGACATCCACTACCAGGGTGCCGCCGACTTTTCCGACCCGGTCAGCGTGAAGGTCGAGCGCGGTGAGACGCGCCTCGACGCGACGCTGGTGATCGCCGAAGTACAAGCCTGGCTGGCGAACGAAGACCGCACGCCGCTGCCGCCGATGCTCGGCCGCTTCACCGCGCCCTCTCTCGAGATCGAAGGCTTCACTCTGGAAAACGTGCAGGCCGACATCGTGGAGCCGGCCCCGGCCAGCGAAGAATGAGCGAGTTCGCGCAGCACCTGCTGGCCTGGTTCGACCGCGACGGCCGCCACGACCTGCCCTGGCAGCATCCGCGTTCGCCCTACCGCGTGTGGCTTTCGGAAATCATGCTGCAGCAGACCCAGGTGCAGACGGTGATCCCCTACTTCACCCGTTTCCTGGATGCCCTGCCGACCCTGCCCGACCTCGCCGCCGCGGAGCACGACCAGGTGATGGCGCTGTGGGCTGGCCTTGGCTACTACGCCCGCGCCCGCAACCTGCATCGCGCGGCCCAGGTCTGCGTGCAGGAACACGGCGGCGAACTGCCCGCGGATTTCGAGGCCCTGTCCGCCCTGCCCGGCATCGGCCGCAGCACCGCCGGCGCGATCCTGGCGCAGGCGCATGGCCAGCGAATCGCGATCCTCGACGGCAACGTCAAGCGCACGCTGGCGCGTTTCCACGGCGTCGAAGGCTGGCCGGGCAGTTCGCCGGTGGAAAAGAAACTCTGGCTGATCGCCGAATCGCACCTGCCGCAGACGCGGATGGCCGACTATACGCAGGCGATCATGGATTTCGGCGCGACGCTGTGCACGCGCCATGACCCGGCCTGCGTGCTGTGCCCGCTGCAGGACGACTGCGTCGCCCGGCGCGAAGGCCGCGTCGAACAACTGCCGGAATCAAAACCCGGAAAGCCGCTGCCCGAACGCCGCACGCTGATGCTGTGGGTGGAGGATGCGCAGGGCCGCGTTCTGCTGGCGCGGCGCCCGCAGAAGGGTGTCTGGGCCGGGCTGTGGTCGCTGCCGGAAACCGAAGGCCACGACCAGGCGCGCGAGTGGCTGGGCCGGCACATCGGCGCCGACTTCGACGCCGGCGAGGACCTGCCGGTCTTCGAACACGTCTTCAGCCACTACCGGCTGCATATCGAACCGCGCCGCTGGCACCTGGCCGACAGCGGGCCGGATACCGGCGATAATGGCGACCTGCGCTGGCAGCCGCTGCAGCAGCTGCACGAACTGGGCCTGCCGGCCCCCGTCAAGAAACTGCTGGGAAACCCGCCATGAGCCGCACCGTCTTCTGCCAGAAGCTGCAAACCGAAACCGCAGGCCTTGGCTTCGTGCCGTGGCCCGGTCCGCTGGGCAAGCGCGTCTTCGAGAACATCGGGCGCGAGGCCTGGCAGCAGTGGCTGGCGCACCAGACCATGCTGATCAATGAAAACCGGCTGTCGCCCCTGGACCCGAAGCACCGGGCCTTCCTGGAGACGGAGATGGAGAAGTTCCTGTTCGGCGATGGCGCCGAGAAACCCGCCGGCTACGTTCCACCGGCGGGCTGAAGCGATCGCTTACTCGCGGATGCCGGCGTCGCGCTCGGCCTGCTTCCAGGCCATCACGTCGACCTCGCGCAGCGAGGTGATCTTGCAGCGCAGGCCACCCTTGCCGACCAGGTAGCCGTTGCGGGTGTTGATCGTGTCGTAGAGCGCTTCCACGCCCACCCACCACTCGCGGTTGAGGGTCTTGCAGGCCGGGCTGTCGCGTACGTCGAGCAGCCAGCCCTTGTGCGGGGTCTCCCAGACGAGCACCTTCTGGGGCCCGACGATTTCGTAACCATGCATCGGACGCAGGAACCTCACGGTGTCCTGTTCTTCGCCGGCATGCGCCTGCAGGAGCTCAAGGCGCTTGATGTCCTTCGCGGACATTTCATCCTTTGCAGCGACCGGCACCGAGAAACAAAAAGCCAGGGCGGTTGTGAAGCCGATCAGGGCGTTACGTGCTTTCATGGTGTTTCTCCTCATGCACAGGCCGTGCTGGACCCGACCCAAACCCTACTCCCGGGCGCGTGAGGCTCACAGCATGCCCGGAACCGGCGTTCAGTCCCCATTTACGGGCCGCCCCGGCGGCCTGCGACGATCCGGCTTGCCTCGCCCGCCGCCGCTCGGCTAGAATCTCCCGCTCGCCCGGCCCCGCCGGTGCGACGGATGGCCGGGTAGCTCAGTTGGTAGAGCAGGGGATTGAAAATCCCCGTGTCGGGGGTTCGATTCCCTCCCCGGCCACCATCTTCAATCAAGCATGTACGTCAAACCGCACAGTGTGCGGTTTTTCTTTGCGTGCCGTAATCGTGCCATGGGTCCGGCCCTCAGGTCAGGTGACCCGCCAGGGAAGCATCAGCGCTCCAGCATTCGCCGCAGATCAGAGCGCGCGCGCTCGAAGGCCGGGAGTGGCGTCCCGTAGGGCGCCAACACGCTGGTCATGGCGATCTGGTCGGCATCACGGACGTACCCATCCAGCGCATCGAGCCCTCCTCGGGCTGCTTCCATCGTCTGCGTCTCGTCGCCCGGGTACAGTGCCGCCAGCAGCGCATTCCAGTGATCGCGCCACTCTCTTTCCGCCTCCCCCGACAATTCCCTGGCCAGCCACCACAGCGCAACAGCCCGCCCCACGTCCTTGGCGAACCGCGGCGGGTTTCCTGCCAGCCCGGAAATCGGTGTCCGGTCAGGCGTTGCGTGTTCAAGCAGATGTGCGAGCGCCATTCCGGCGGGCCGCGCCGCGCTGAGGCCCGACGGCGTGACCTCGGCATCGAAGACCGCGACCGGCAAGTAACGGAAGCTGGGAAGGCCAAAATCCCCCCGCGGGGTATGGAAGCGCCGCCAACACTTTCTGTCCGACTGACCCCGGGGTGGTTATGCGAGCAACTCCACGAACCAGCCGTCCTCCTGGCCGGGCGGCGTGAGCCGCAATGCCGGCAGGTCGGCGGCCGGGGTGCGGGCGTCACCGGGCGGACGATCCGCCGCGAATCGCGGCTGCCATCCCTTCGCCAGCAACGCCTGTCCGATGGTCTCCGCGGTAGTCACCGCATCGATTGCCGGCCGGAGCATCAGGTCGATGTCCTTGGTTGCGACGGTGGCGGTACCGGAAAGCTTCCGGTAAGCCCACGCCGTTGCGATGCTGCCGATGACCACGACGTTGGCGCGCAGATCATCGGGCACCTGCTCCGCCACGCGGTGGAGCAGATCGGTGGCATCGACCGCCAGATAGGGTTGGCTCATGGGCGAACTGCCTTGGCGTACTCGATGGCCTGATCACGCAGCCCCTGGTCCAGCAGGGACAGGAACACATCGGGCTGGGCGGCCCAGCGGGCGCCGCCGGGGCCACCCCGGAAAAACGATTCAGATCCGCGGATCAGCGTCACCACCACCGGCGCCGGGGCGAGCACGCTGGGCTCGAGTTCGAGGCCATCGTCCAGTTCACGGAATAAACCAATGTCAAGAGCCTCTGCGTCGCGGGGGACGTGGGCGACCAGATCCAGGCGAGGCACGCCAACGATATCCAGTTTGGGCACCTCCTCCCGAGCCACCGGCACGCCGGACAGGGCCATGTCCTTCCAGGACGCGGGCGCGTTGTGGCCCAGCAACGACATCACCCGATCAAGAAGTTGCGCCGGGGACTTCAGTCGGGCGCCCTGCGCAAAACGCAGCCGGAGGGTCTGGGGCAGCGCCTGGACCTTGGCCAGGAGGGCGAGCGACATGTCTTCCGGGACCACCTCGAGCACGGGGGAGCGCGTCCACGGGGACAGCAGGCCGGCCCGCTTGAGTTCGGCGACCGCGGCGCGGACCGGAGTCTGGGAAACCCCAACCTTTTGGATCAGGCCCCGCAGTGGCTGCTCGCCCTCGCCCTCCAGGCTGGCGCCCACCAGCACTCGCAGAACTTCGTGCTTGTAGTTTGGCCGCTGCAGCTCGACCCGCTCATCGGCCCGCCGGTCCTGATCGACGCGTTGCGAGAGCGGCAGTTGGACGATCTCAAGCGTCAAAGCCTGGCCGATCCCGGTCGCTAGCACGGGGATCAGGCGATCCCATTCGGCCTGGACCGTGGAGCTCGCCACCAAGGGCTGGATGACGACCAACCGGCCAGCCTTTCCCGTCTCGCTGGCCTTGGCAGCCAGATCCAGGATCTCGGCGCGCAGGTCCCGTTTGCTGCGTAGACCGCTAAGGGTTCGCTCGATAGCTCTGGGCATGGGCTCGGCCTCCGCCCGACGACGGCCAGGCAAGCTCTATTCTGCATGTAAAAAGTTACTCTGCAAGTACTTTATGACTCTGCAAGTAATGCTTCTAGATGAATAGGAAAAAGCTAAGTATCTGTTTATGCTAGACTTCCGGCCAGCTTGAACCTCCTGTATCGGGCTCGATTCCCTCCCCGGCAACCATCCTTCCTCCATCGGTCCCACGATGATGACTCCCAAAACATCCATCCCTGCCGACCGCCTCGGCGAGCCGCACGCGCAGTTGCGCGATGCCGGCGGCAAGCTGCTGGGCGGCGTCGTGTTCAAGGACGGCCAGTGGGTGCTGGGCCTGGACGGGCGCATCGTCGGTGAATCGGCCAGCGCCGCGCACGTGCTGGCCATCCTCAAGCGCGCGGCCGCCATCGCGCGCGGCGAAGGCCGCGAGGTGTCGCTGGTGTTCTCGGCGACGTTGCGTGCCGCCGCGCACCAGGAGGCCGCCGACCAGGGCATGGAGTTCGAAGCCTTCCAGCAACACCTGCTCGCGCAGATGAACAAGGCCGAACCACAAGCGGACTGATCCGCCACCGGTTCACCGTGGGTGTACGCACGGGCAGGCCAAATGCGGGCGTTTTCCCCGCAAGGAGCCCCCCATGATCCGCGCCGCCCTGTTCACTGCCCTCGCCTGCGCCGCCGGCCTCGTTTCCGGTCCTGCCTCGGCGCGCGACCTGCAGCCCGTGCGCGACCTCGACCTGCAGCGCTACGCCGGCGTCTGGCACGAAATCGCCCGCCTGCCCAACCGCTTCGAAGACGACTGCGTGGGCGACATCACCGCCACCTACACCCCGCGCGAGGACGGCAGCATCCGCGTCGTCAATGCCTGCCGCAAGGAAGACGGCGAAATCATGTCGTCCGACGGCGAGGCACGCCGCACCGGTGACAACCCCGCGCAGCTCGAGGTGCGCTTCGCGCCGAAGTGGCTGTCCTTCCTGCCCTTCGTCTGGGCCGACTACTGGGTGATCGCGCTCGACGACGACTACCAGTGGGCGCTGGTCGGCGAACCCGACCGCAAATACCTGTGGATCCTGGCCCGCCAGCCCCGCCTGGACGCCGACACCTTCGAAGGCCTGAAGGCGCGCGCCCGCGGGCTCGGTTACGAGCTGGACGGGCTGGTGGTGGTGAATCCGCCGAAGCCGGCCAGCGAAGACTGACGCAAAAAAATCGGGCGGCCCGGCAAGCGGACCGCCCGAATCAGAAAGCCGATGGTCCAGGGGGAGAATCAGTCCTCGGCGGTCTGGAACTGGGTCAGGAAGCGGCCGGCCGCCACCGCGTAGGCCGCGCGGGTGACCGTCTGCTTCGGATCGAAGTACGCCACCACCTTCGGCTGCAGGTCGAACGGCCCCTGCTCGATGGCGAAGCGGGCGTTGAGCACGCCGGTGTCCAGCGCCAGCTGGGCATGGCCGCGCAGGTCGGCCGGCACCTGCGAAGCGTCCTTCACCGGCACGCGCTGGCCGTTGAAGAAGGCGGTCATCTCGCCGCTGAAGGCCCGGGCCTCGTCCTGCAGCCCCTGGGCCTGGACCAGCGAATAGGCCAGGTCCGCGCGGCTGACGGTGCCGCTGGGCTTGAAGGCACCGCTGACAAGGCGCATCACGCCGTCCTGCGTCCAGCCCAGGTCACGCAGGGGCGCACCCTTGGCGATCGCGGCCTCGGCGTAGGCATAGGCCGGCGAGGACACCGACAGGTCGCTGAAGCTGGCGCTGCCGTCGAGCGGGAGCGACTGCCGGATGCTCGCGCCCATGCCCAGGTACTGGGCCAGTTCACTGCGGCGCAGCGCCTGGTCGGGGCGGAACTTGCGGTCGGAGTAGCCGTCGACGAGGCGGTTGGCGACGGCGAACTCGATCGCCTGGCGGGCCGGATGGCCGGCGACATCGTCCATGCCGGTGAAGCCGGCGCTCTTGAGGAAGCTGATCTCGCCGGCGACGTTGCCCGGCGCGGCATAACCGTTCGTGACGCCAGCCGGGTCGAGCGCGACGCCCGACAGCGAGCCGATGCCGCGCACGGTCACCGTCCAGGTGCCCGGCTTGCCCGGCGCACCGGTGACGGCGGTGTCGCCGAGCACCGGCAGCGTGATCGAGGAACCGTAACGCACGCCGTCGGGATCGGTCAGCACCACCGCGATCGTGTTCGCGTCCACCTGCGCACGGGCCGCGACCCAGGCGACGTCGGCACCCACTTCGAAGGACTGGCTTTCGACCTCGCCGACCGGCGAGAAGAAGATGTCGAACGGCAGCGCATCACCGCCCGGCGCCAGCAGCGCGTTGGCGTTGAACTCACGCAGCAGGTTCACGGTGCGGCCGTAGTCGTTGCGCAGGCCCTGCGACATCGCCACCGCGGCGTAGGCATTGAGGTGGCCGGCGCCGGCTTCCCAGGGCAGGCGACCGGTCATGTTGGTCGCGGTTTCCTCGAGGATGGCCTTCACCTGGGCCGGGGTCAGGTCGGGATTGGCTTCCAGCATCAGTGCAACCACGCCGGCCACGTGCGGGGTGGCCATCGAGGTGCCGCTCATGTGGCTGTAGAACGGCAGGTGTTCGGGCGCCAGGTTGGCGGCGTCCTGCTCGGCCGCCAGCGGACCCAGCGCGCCGGTCACGGCGCGGGTGGAGATGATGTCCACGCCGGTCGCGACGATCGTCGGCTCGTTGAAGTAGGTCCACTCCTTGCCATCCGGCATGGTGAAGGTGCCCGACTCGCCGCGCTTGCCGCGCGAGGAGAAGGAGGTCAGCACGCCGTCCTTCTCGCCCGCGCCGACCGACACCACCCACGGTGCCTGCGCATACGGGTTGTGGGTGTCTTCGCCCGGACCGTCGTTGCCGGCCGCGAACACGCTGACGATGCCGCGCTTGTAGAGCTCGTAGGTGGAGATGTTGACCGGGTTGAGCGGATCGAACTTGCCCGAGCTGCCCCAGGAATTGCTGGTGACGCGAACCGGCGCGTCGAAGCTGAACTGGTGGGTGGCCGCGTAGTCGAGGCCGCCCACGGCGTCGAGGATCAGCAGCACGCCGCCCGACCCGTAGCCGATCATGTCGGCGCCCGGGGCGACGCCTCGGTACAGGCCGTTGGAGCGCTCACCGGTGCCGCCGATGGTGCCGGCGCAGTGGGTGCCGTGGCCGGAGCCGAGGTCGCTGTTGGGCTGGCCCTCGAGGTAGGTCATCGGCACGATGCCCGGCGCCGCGATCGCGGCCAGCTCGGCCAGGATGTTCTGCGGCGCCAGCACGTTCTCGACGACGTTCTCGCCCAGCTTGAGGTCTTCATGCGTGGCGTCGATGCCCGAGTCGTTCACCATGACGGTGACGCCGCGGCCGCTGTAGGGAATGGCCTTGCCGAAGTCGTTCGGGTTCTGCACGACGCGGGCGGCGCCGGAAATCTCGCGCTGCTCCTTGTTGAAGAAGCGCAGCGGGGCGTTGTAGTAGATCGACACCACGTCGTCGCGCTGGCGCAGCGCGGCGATCTCGGCCGGGGTGGCCAGGGCGCCAGCGACCGGGAGCGTGTGCATGGTCACGCCCTTCTCGATGCCGATGGCCTTCAGGGCCTGGACCTGGGTCGGGGTCACCGGGCCGGACTGCTTGTAGGTCACCACCACCTGCAGTTCGTCGGTGGGCAGCGCGGCGGCGAGCTTGTTGACCAGCTGCGGGTCAAGGTGGGCGTCGGCCAGGGCCACGCCGCTGGCCAGCAGGCCGATGGCGAGGGCGGAAACGCGGATCTTGCGGATCTTGCGGGACGGGCGTGAAGACATGGCGGTTCTCCGGGAAGGGGTGCGTCCAAGCCGGACGCGGCAAGGTAGGCACAGCCTCCGCCCCGCCCGGCGGACCGCAAATCCGGAAGACCCCCCAGCCGGCCTGGGGGAAATCACCTAGAGACAGGTCCCGTTTTTGGTTCTAGGCTCGGTTACACAAGGATTCATGGAGCCGGGGCCACGATCGCCACGGACCACCCAGGACGGCATGCGGCGCAGCGGACGCGCCACTTTGAAAGGCATCCCACAGGGGGACATCCGCATGACCAGGCTGATCCAGGCGTTCTCTTTCGCACTCCTGCTGGCGGCGCCGCTCGCCGGCGCGCAGTCGCTGCCGCTCGGCGTTTCCATTTCCGGCGACACCGCCGAGGTGCGCATCGGCCCGGCGCTGTCGCCGCTGGCCGACCTGCAGCTTGATTTCGACGACGCTTCCGGGCTGTCGGCCTCTTCGCTGGGGCTTGATGCCCAGCTGGTGACGGTCAGTGCACCGACGCTGCTCGCGCGCCTGCCCAGCGGCCTGGTGTCGGTGCCGACCGACCTGCCGCTGATGATCACCGTCGAGCCGCCGACGCTCGGCGGCCTCGCCTTCGAACGCCGCGTGCACGTGGAGGTCCACACCCACGCCCTGCCCTACACGGCCGGCTCGCGCCTGCGCCTGTTCAAGGCCCCGCTGGGCGGCGCCTTCCGCGACATCACCAATGCGGTCGAACCGGGCAGCGTGCGCACGCGCGGCACCACCGGCGGCTTCTCGCAGTTCATCGTCGCGCTCGACCTGCGGCCCACCGACGCGGTGGTGGCCCAGAAGATCCAGTTCCTGCGCGACCAGGCCGGCCTGCTTGCGGCCAGCGAGCAGGCCCCGCTGGTGTCGATGATCGACGGCATCGAGGACGCCGTGGCCGTGCAGGATTTCGCCGCCGCGAACGCCCTGGTGGACGCGATGCGTTCGCGGGTTTCGGCGCGCGCGGGCACGTTCATCCCGGATGACTGGCGCGCCACGCGCGACGTCGCCAATATCGCCGGCGAGCTGCTTTCGGGCCTCGACACCCTGGCCTTCAGCATCGGCTACCTGCGCGATTACGGCGCCTGAGCGCCGGCGCGGGCGCGTCCCGCCGCCACCGCCATTGCGAGGCCCCACTGGCTGGGGCCAAGATGGGGCATGCCTGCCCGCCTCACAGCCTACCTGCCCGAGGGAGCCGCGGTGGAAACCGTGCTGCCGGCCGGCCGTGGCCTGCAGGTAGGCCGCGCCCCGCCCAGCGACCTGCTGATCGACCACCCCTCGGTCTCGCGCTGCCACGCCCGTCTTGAGCCGGAAGGCGATGGCTGGCGCCTGCTCGACCTGGACAGCAAGAACGGCAGCTTCATCGACGGCAGCCCTGCCGAAGGTCGTCGCCTGCCGGCAAACGCCTGGCTTCGCTTCGGCGACGTCACCTGCGAACTGGTGCAACTGGATGAGCAGGCGCTCGCGCGCGCCGGCGAACGCCGCGCCGCCCGGCAGACCGCCTCGGTGCTGCACCAGCGCGCGATCGAACGCTCCCAGGCCCCGTCCGACCTGCTGCAGGCCACCCTGGCCGCCGTCGTCGACCTGGCCGACTGCGAACGCGGCTTCCTGCTGGTGAACCAGTCCGGTGGCCCGGTCGTGCGCGCCTGGCAGGGCCTGGACGATCGCGCGCTCGCCGCGCCTTCCTTCGACGGCAGCCGCGGCGCCGTCGACCGGGCGCTGCGGGAACGGCGGCCGGTGGTGATCAACGACGCCGGCCACGACGCCGCATTCGCTTCCCGCGCTTCCGTGATCGCCGGCGGACTGCGCTCCCTGGTCTGCCTGCCGCTGGTGGCCGGGGACGAGGTGCTTGGCCTGGCCTATGCCGACAGCCGCACGCCCGGCCACGCGATCACGACGCTGGAACTCGAGCTGCTGGCAGCCTTCGCCGAACGCGCGGCGCTGTGGCTGGCGGCACGCCGCAGCGAGCTGGCCCTGGCCGAGGTCGCCCGCCAGTTCCGCTGGCCCGGCGCCACCGGCGCCGCGGCCTGAGCCGGCCATGACCGGCACCGACCGCAGCCGTTTCCCGGAAACGATGACCGGCCAGTTCGCCGGCGCCGAGCTGCTGCCCGGCACGGTGCTGGCCGGGCGCTTCGAGATCGTGCGCATGCTCGGCATCGGCGGCATGGGCGTGGTCTACCTGGCCCGGGACCGCGACCTCGGCGTGCCGGTGGCGATCAAGCTGCTGCGCCCCGAGCTGGCGTCGCGGCCCGAGGCATTCGACCGTTTCCGCCAGGAGCTGCTGCTGGCCCGCCAGGTGTCCAGCCCGCACGTGGTGCGCATCCACGACATCGCCCGGCACGAGGACCGCTGGTTCATCAGCATGGACCTGGTGGACGGCGAGGCCCTCGACCGCCGCCTGGACCGCGAAGGCCGGCTGCCGCTCGAACCCGCGCTGGCCATCGCCCGCCAGCTGGCCGCCGGCCTGGCCGCCGCGCACGCCAGCGGCATCGTGCATCGCGACCTCAAGCCTGCGAACGTGCTGGTCGATGGCTCCGGCAATGCGCTGATCAGCGACTTCGGCGTGGCCCGCTCGCTGGGCACCAGCGGTCTGACCCAGTCGGGCGCGATCATTGGCACGCCCGACTACCTGTCGCCCGAACAGGCGCGCGCCGCGCCGGTGGATGCGCGCAGCGACCTGTATTCGCTGGGCCTGATCCTCTACGAAATGCTGGCGGGGCAGCCTCCGTTCGCGGGCGGCACACCGGCCGAATCGCTGACCCAGCGCCTCGTGCAGGCGCCTCCGCGGCTGGACACGCAGCGCAAGGACCTGCCGCCCTGGGTGGTGCGCCTGGTCGACCGGCTGCTGCAGCCCAATCCCGCCCGCCGCTTCCAGGACGCCGGCGCCGTGGTGGCCGCGATCGAGGCGCGGCACGTCGCGCGCGACCTGCGCCCCGGGCGCGCCGTCGTCGTCTCCGCGCTGCTGTTGATAGCCGCCGTCGCGCTGTTCGCCTGGTGGCAGACGCGGCCGCCCGCGGAGCCGGTTCCGGTGGAGCTGCCGGTGCCCGATCGCATCGTGCTGGTCTCGGCCCCTTCCGCCCCGGACCCGGCCGCACTCACGGCCATCGCCGAGGCCCTGCGCCTGGGCCTGGCCGGCCCGCCCAACCCGCCCTTCGTCGATGCCGACCGCAGTCAGCTGGCCCTGGCCCAGGCCGGCCTGGGCGGGCGCCGCGCCGACGACGACGCGCTGCTGGCCGTGCTGCCGGCGACGCGCGTGCTGCGGCTGGAACAGGATGCCGGCACCGGGCTGCAGGCCACGCTGAAGCAAACGGGCGAGGCGACGCCGCTCAGCTTCCAGGCGCCGGCGGGCCAGGGAAGCGAACAGTCCGCGGTGGCGCTGGCCCGGGCGTTTTCACTGGGCGAACTGCCGCCCGGGCTGTTGCCGGCGACGCCGGAAGCCCTTCGCGCCTACGGCGAGGCCCTGGCGCTGCGCGACGCCGGCCGCTGGGAAGCCTCGGCGACGGCCTTCGAATCCCTGGCCGCCACCGAACCCGGTTTCGCGCCGGCCTGGCTGGGACTGGCGGAAACCGCAGGCGCTGCCGGCCAGCACGCCCTGGCCGAGGACGCCGCGCGCCGGGGCGCCGGCCTGTCTTCGCCGGTGCAGCCGCGCCTGCAGGCCATCGTCGACCTCTACGAGGGCCGCTTCGACGCGGTCCTGGGCAAGCAGCGCGCGCTGGTCGCGGCGCGACCGGACGACCTCGACGCGCGCCTGCAGCTGGCCGAACTGGAGATCGACGCCGGCAGCTTCGACGCCGCCAGCGAGGCGCTGCGCCAGCTGCTTGCGCGCGACCCGCAGGACCCGCGGGCCTGGTTCCTGCTGGGCAAGGCCGCCATCCTGCAGGGCGATCCGCGCGAAGCCGTCGAGGAACACCTGGTGCGCGCGCTGGTGCTGTACAAGCGCGGCCGCAGCGCCTTCGGCGAGGCCGAGACCACCAATGCCATGGGCGTGGGCTACGCCCGCCTTGGCCAGGTCGAGGACGCCGAGGAACAGTACCGCAAGGCCGCCGAGCTCCGCCGCGGCCTCGGCGATCGCCGCGGCCTGGCCAGCAGCCTGCGCAACCTCGCCCAGCTGGCGATGGTGCGCGGGCATTTCGACGCGGCCCAGGACAACCTGTCCGAAGCCGGCACGCTGTTCGACGAGATCGGCGACCGCGGCGGCCGCGCCGCCGTGGACAACGAACTGGGCCTGCTCGCGGAAGAGCGCGGCAACTACGCCCAGGCCCTGGCCGCCTACAAGCGCGCCCTGCGCGGACGCGAAGCCGCCGGCGATCCGCAGGGCACCGCCGAAAGCCTCAACAACATCGGGTTCGCCCATTACCAGCTCGGCGACTACGACAATGCCCGCGTGTTCTGGCAGCAGGCCCGCGAAGCCTTCGTGGCGCTGGACGACCACAACGGCATCGTGCGCGCCGACCAGAACCTGGGCCTGCTCGACCTCGCCCGCGGCGACTGGGCCGACGCGGAACGCCGCCTCGACCGATCGCTCGACGAAGCGCGCGCACGGCACATGCTCGAGGAAGCCGCGGTGAGCCTGCGCAACCTCGCCGAGCTGGCGCTGCTGCAGGGCGAGCTCAGCACGGCGTCAACGCATCTCGACGAAGCGCGGCGCCTGTTCGGCGAACGCGGCGACCAGCGCGGACTGGTGGACGCCGACCTGCTGCAGGCCCGCCTGCTGGCCGGCGCCGGACGCAAGGACCAGGCGCAGGCACTGCTCGAAAACATCCGGCCGGCGCTGCTGGAGAGTTCGCTGGAGCAGCGGGCCATCGCCGCACTCGTCGACGCCCGCCTGCAGCAGGATGCCGGCAATGACCGCGCCGCCGGTTCGGCGCGGGTGCGCGCCAGGACACTGGCCGGCGAAGCCGGCGTGCGTGCGCTGGTGCTGGAAGCCGACGTGCTGGGCTTCGCCGGAAGCGAAGGCGAAGCCGCGCTTGATGCCGACATCAGCGCGCTCGGCAACCTCTCGCTGCGCCTGCTGTGGCTCGAGCGACTGGCGCAGGAGCGCCTTGCCCGCGACGATGCCGCCGGCGCCGCCCGGGCCTACCGTTCGGCCGCAGCCGAACTGGACCGGCGCAAGGGCTACCTGCGGGCGCATCGCCTGCACGCCCTCGGCGCCCGTGCGCTCGCCCAGGCCGGCGAGACCGCGGCGTCGGCACGCGCCGGCGAACAGGCCGCACGTGCCCTCGACAGCCAGCAGGCGCAGGCGACCGCCCTGCCCGCCCCCACGGAGTCCACCGATGCCCGCGAAGACTGAGGACCTGGCCACCACGCTCGATACCCTGCGCGGCGACTACCGGACCCTGGTCGAACGCCTGGAAGCCAACCAGCGCGAATTCCAGCGCCTGGGCCGCGCCGTGTTCCGCGTCGAGGAAGAAGAACGCCGCCGGCTTGCCCGCGAACTGCACGACGGCCTGGGCCAGAACCTCACCGCGCTCAAGCACCGGCTCGCGCTGCTGGCCCACCAGCTCGGCGACAGCCGCCCCGACCTGCAGCCGGACATCGACGCCAGCCTGGCCTTGTGCGTGCAGGGCCTGGCCGACACCCGCGAGCTGTCGCGCCTGCTGCGCCCACAGGTGCTCGACGACCTCGGCCTGGAAGCCGCGCTCGACTGGCTGGCGCGCACGCTCGGCCAGCCCGGCAAGCTCGCGATCGCGATCCGTGCCCACGAACTGCCGCCGCTCGAACCCGACCTGCAGACCCTGGTCTTCCGCCTGGCCCAGGAAGCCCTGGCCAACGTGCTGCGCCACGCCGGCGCCAGCGAGGCCATCGTCTCGGTGCGCGTGCGGGCGGGCCTGCTCCGGCTCACCGTCTGGGACGACGGCCCCGGCTTCGATGTCACCGCAGCGCTGGAAAAATCCCGGCGCGGCGACAGCACCGGCCTGGGCGGCATGAAAGATCGCGTCGCGCTGTATGGCGGCCGCCTTTCGCTTGAATCGGGCGACGACGGCACCCGCCTCGAAGCGGTGGTCCCGATTCCCGGGGAGACTGGCATACTGCCGCCATGAGCACGCTCCCGGGCCGACGCCTGCGGGTCCTGATCGCCGACGACCACACGCTGGTCCGGGAAAGCCTTGTCTCCGTGCTTGAAACCGCCGGCGCCTGCGAGGTTGTCGCCCAGGCATCCAACGGCCTGCAGGCGATTGCACTCGCCGCCGAACACGATCCCGACGTCGCCATCATCGACATCTCGATGCCCCACCTCGGCGGGCTGGAAGTCGTGCGCCGCCTGCAGGTCGAATCACCGCGCACGCGCGTGCTGGTGCTGACCATGCACGAGGACCAGGAATACCTGCTGCACGCCGTGCGCGCCGGCGCCACCGGCTTCATGCTCAAGGACAGCCCGACCGCCGAACTGGTGGCCGCCGTGCGCAACGTCGGCGAGGGCCGCGGCCATTTCAGCCCGGAAGCGACGCGCATCCTGGCCGAACAGCTGCACCGCCCGAAACAGGCGATGGACGACCCCTACGGCAGCCTGACGCCGCGCGAACGCGAGGTCTTCCACCTGGTCATCGAAGGCATGAGCACCAAGGAAATCGCCCGTCGGCTCGACATCAGCACCAAGACAGCCGAGAACCACCGGGCGCGGGTGCTGGCCAAGCTCGAGGCGCGAAACACCGCCGACGTCATCCGCTATGCGGTGCGCCGCGGCCTGATGACCTGAATGCCACGCCCTGTAAACGTACGGGCTGGTATGCTCCGGGGGCTGTTTCCTGGAGCCCGCCCGCCATGCGCAAACCGAGTCTCGCCGCCCTCCTCCTGATCATCGTGGCCCTCCTCGCCGCCTGTGCCGGCGGCCCGCCCAAGCGGGTGTTCCCGCCCCAGGCCAGCGTGCAGGAACTGCGGGTGCTCGAAGACGGCAGCTGGCGGCTTTCGCTGCGCATCCGCAACTTCAGCACCGTGCCGATGCGTTTCTCGCGCCTGCAGGCCAGCCTCACCGTCGGCGGCCAGGACGCGACCCGCTTCGATTTCGATCCCGGCGTGACCGTCGGGCCCGGTTCGGCCGAACTGGTCGAACAGGTGTTCACGCCCGGCGCGGGCGCGCGCGACGCCGTGCAGCAGGCCCTGGGCAACCGCCGCAGCGTGGCCTACGTGCTGGCCGGCCGGCTGGCCAGCAGCGACCCGGGCACCGACGACGCCATTGAATATCCCAGCCGCCTCGACCCGGTCCCCGGGCTCGACGGCGTGCTCCGCTGACCTTCGAGGAACCCACGAATGAATCGTTACACCGCTCCCGTCCGCGACATGAAGTTCGCCCTCTACGACGTCATCGGCGCCGACAAGCTCTACGCAAGGCTCGGCATCGAAAACGGCCAGCGCGACCTGCTCGACGCAGTGATGGACGAAGCCGCGCGTTTCAATGAAACCGTGCTGGCGCCGCTCAACGCCGTCGGCGACGAACACGGCTGCACGTTCGACAAGGCCACCGGCTCAGTGACCACGCCGCCGGGTTACAAGGAGGCCTACGCCAAGTTCGTCGAAGGCGGCTGGACCGCGCTCACCGCCCCGGAAAAGTTCGGTGGCCAGGCGCTGCCGGAAAGCTTCGGCGCCGCGCTCAAGGAAATGATCGACGCCGCCTGCCTGAGCTGGGGCAACTACCCGCTGCTTTCGCACGGCGCCACCGAGGCCCTGAAGCACCACGGCGAAGAATGGCAGCAGGAGGTTTTCCTCAAGCCAATCATCTCGGGCGAGTGGACCGGCACGATGTGCCTGACCGAACCGCACTGCGGCTCCGACCTGGGTTTGCTCAAGACCAAGGCCGAACCGCAGGAGGACGGCAGCCACGCCATCACCGGTACCAAGATCTTCATCACCGGCGGCGAGCACGACTTCACCGACAACATCGTGCACCTGGTGCTGGCGCGCCTGCCGGACGCCCCGGCGGGCACCAAGGGCATCTCGCTGTTCATCGTGCCCAAGCAACGCACCGCGCGCGACGGCAGCGTCGGCGAGCGCAACGCGGTGCGCTGCGGCTCGATCGAACACAAGATGGGCATCCATGGTTCGTCCACCTGCGTGATGAACTTCGACGGCGCCCAGGGTTACCTGATCGGCCAGCCGAACAAGGGCCTCAATGCGATGTTCACCATGATGAACACCGCGCGCCTGGCCGTCGGCCTGCAGGGCCTGGCCATGATCGACCGCAGCTACCAGAACGCGCTGGCGTATTCGCGCGACCGCCTGCAGGGCCGCTCGCTGTCGGGCGCCAAGAACCCCGACAAGCCCGCCGACCCGCTGATCGTGCACGCCGACATCCGCCGCATGCTGCTCACCTGCAAGGCGCTGGGCGAAGGCGGCCGCCTGCTGGCGCTGCACGCGGCGACCCTGGTGGACGTCATCGAACAATCCACCGATGCCGAAGAACGCAAGCAGGCCGACACGCTGCTCGGTTTCCTGACGCCGATCGTCAAGGGCATGCTGACCGAGTGGGGCATCGAATGCACCAACCACGCGCTGCAGTGTTTTGGCGGCCACGGCTACGTGCGCGAGTGGGGCATGGAGCAGCTGGCGCGCGATGCCCGCATCACCACCATCTACGAAGGCACCACCGGCATCCAGGCGCTGGACCTGCTGGGCCGCAAGACCATGCAGCTGCAGGGCGCCGGCCTGCAGATGTTCATGAAGATGATCCAGGACTTCTGCACCGAACACGCGGCCGACGAGTCGCTGACCGAGTTCGTGCTGCCGCTGGCCGAGATCGCCAAGCAGTGGGGCGAGCTGACGATGGAGGTCGGCAAGAAGGCCATGGCCAACGCCGACGAAGTGGGCGCGGCGTCGGTCGACTACCTGTTCTATTCCGGCTACGTCGCGCTGGCCTACTGGTGGGCGCGTGCGGTGGTGGCGGCCGAGGCCGGTGGCCACGGCGACGGCTTCAAGAAGGCCAAGCGCGAAACCGCCCGCTTCTATTTCGCCCGCATCCTGCCGCGCACGCAGGCGCACGCCGCGGCGATGCGCAGCGGCGCCGGCAACCTGCTGGCGCTGGACGAGGCGCTGTTCGACAGCTGACAGCCGCGCGGCGTAGCCGAACCTGAACGGCGCCGTCGCCGTTCGGGTTCCGGTGGGTTTGGCCGGCCTATGCTTCGGCCATGACCGAGCCTGCCACCGCTGCCGACAGCACCTCCCGCGAAGTCCGCCATGCGCGCGGGCTGCTGCTGGCCGCGCTGGTGCTGCTGTTCCTGCTGGTGGCCGGCACGCCGATCGCCAAGGCACTGATTGAACACCAGGTGCGCGCCGCCACCGGCCGCGAGTTCAGTATCGGCGAATTGTCGCTGTCGCCGGGGTTGGTCCGGCACACGGTCGAGGGGCGCGACGTACGCCTCGGCAATGCCGACTGGGCCACGGCGCCGACGCTGGCCGAAGCCGGACGCGTGCAGATCGAATGGATCCCCTGGCGGCTGCTGCTCGGCCAGGTCGTGATCACGGCGGTGCAGTTGGACCAGCCGGTGCTGAGCCTCGAACGGGACGCCGACCTGCGCGCGAACTGGCGCTTCAGCGACGAGCCCGTGCAGGACCCGCTGCCCGAACGCTTCCCAGAAATCGAAACCCTGTGGGTCCGGCAGGGCCGCCTGCACCTGCTCGAAGCTCAGGAAAAACGCCGCACCGACCTGTCCGTCGACGTGCAGAGCGGCGAGCCGACGGCCCCCGGCCGCCTGCCGCCGCTGCTGATCGAAGGCGGCGGCGACTACCGCGGCAACCCCTTCGTGATCGAAGGCCGCATCGGCTCACCGCTGCACCTGGTGGATACGGACCCCGACCAGCGCTACTGGATCGACCTGTCGGCCGAAGCCGGCGCCACCCGCGCCCGCGCCTCCGGTGGCCTGCGCTCGGTGCTGCAGCTGCAGGACTTCGAGCTCGACTTCAGCATCGCGGGCGCCGACATGGCCGAACTGTATCCGCTGCTGCGCCTGGCCATTCCGGAAACCGCCGCCTACGACCTCACCGGCCGGCTGGGGCGCACCGACCGCACCTGGCACTATCGCGAGGTCACCGGCACCGTCGGCCGCTCCGACCTCGCCGGCGACGTCAGCGTCGAGACGGGTGGCGAACGCACGCGACTGGTCGCCGACCTGGTCTCGCGCAAGCTCGACCTCGACGACCTGGCCGGCTTCATCGGCGGCAAACCGCAGGCCGCGGACCCGCGCGACGGCCGCCTCTTCCCCGACAGCGTCTACGACACCGAGAAGCTGCGTTCGATGGACGCGCAGGTCAGCCTGGTCGCACACAGCCTGAGTGCCCCGCCGCTGCCCTTCGAATCGCTGGACGCGCGGCTGGTGCTGGAAAACGGCGACCTGCGCCTGGATCCGCTGGACTTCGGTTTCGCCGGTGGCCACATCGACGGGGCCGTGCACCTGGACGCGCGCCAGGACCCGATGCTTGCCGACATCGACATGAAGGCGCGGGGCCTGCAGCTGCCGCGCATGCTGCCCGATGCCGAGGCGGCGAAGAGCCAGGGCTCGCTGGGCGGCCAGTTGCGTCTGCAGGGCCGCGGCAGCTCGGTCGCGGGCGTGATGGCGACCGCCAGCGGTGAAGCCGGCATCGCGATGGGACCGGGGCGCATCAGCAACTACCTGATGGAGCTGGTCGGCCTCGACATCGCCGAGATGATCAAGTTCAAGCTGGGCAAGGACAAGGAAGTGCCGGTGCACTGCGGCTACGCCGACTTCGCGGTCGAAGGCGGCGTGATGACATCGCGTGCGCTGGCCTTCGACACCTCCGACACCCTGGTGCTGGGCGAGGGCCAGGTGGACCTGCGCGAAGAGCGCCTGGACATCGTGCTGCGGCCCCGGCCGAAGGATTTCAGCCCCTTCAGCCTGCGCTCGCCGCTGCAGCTCAGCGGCCCGCTGGCCGATCCCGACATCCGGCCGCAGGGCGGCCCGCTGCTGCTGCGAGGCGCGGCGGTGGCGGCGCTGTATGCGATCGCACCGCCGGCGGCCTTGCTGGGCCTGGTCGAAACCGGTCCGGGCGGTGAGTCCGACTGCGGCCCGAAGGCGGACTGAACGCGCCGGGCATCACCGTCTTTCCTGCGCTGCAGAAAGCAAAAACCCGCCTCTCGGCGGGTCTGCTTCCGGCGGTCCGCGGGGATTCGGACGGCCTTGCCACGAATTGGTCGGGACGGTGAGATTCGAACTCACGACCCCTAGCACCCCATGCTAGTGCGCTACCAGGCTGCGCTACGCCCCGATTCGTGTGGTCCCGGCCTGGGCCGGGCTGGCGATTATACGCGATGCCGGGCTCTTGTAGGAGCGCCTTCAGGCGCGAATCTTTTGGCTTTGCCTTCGGCAAAGAAGGGATTCGCGCCTGAAGGCGCTCCTACAGGGGCTCGTCAGCGCTTGAGGAGGTTGAGGACTTCCTCGAGCTCCATCCGCACCTGCTTGACCACCTGCGCGGTCATGGAGTTCTCCATGCGGCCGGTTTCGCCTTCCAGGCGCTGGCGGGCGCCGGAGATCGTGTAGCCCTCTTCGTACAGCAGGCCGCGGATCTGGCGGATCATCAGCACGTCGTGGCGCTGGTAATAGCGGCGGTTGCCGCGGCGCTTCACCGGCTTGAGGCTGGTGAATTCGGTTTCCCAGTAGCGCAGCACGTGCGGCTTCACGTCGCACAGCTCGCTGACCTCACCGATGGTGAAGTAGCGCTTGGCGGGGATCGCCGGGAGTTCCCGGTTACTGCCTGGATCCAGCATAGGCTTCCACGCGCTCCTTCAGCTTCTGGCCCGGACGGAAGGTCACGACGGTGCGCGCGGAGATGGGGATCTCCTCGCCGGTCTTGGGGTTCCGGCCGGGACGCTGGTTCTTCTGGCGCAGGTCGAAGTTGCCGAAGCCCGACAGCTTGACCTGCTGCCCACGCTCCAGCGCCTCCCGCAACGCATCGAAGAAGGAGTCCACGAATTCCTTGGCCTCGCGCTTGTTCAAGCCAACTTCCTCGAACAGGCGCTCGGCCATCTCGGCCTTGGTCAGTGCCATAACATCCCCTGTAACCCGCCGTTGCCGGCGAACATCATGACCGCAACCGCGCGCCGCAGTCCCTGCCCAGCGCCTCGAGGGCGGTGGCCACGGCCTGGTCGGCGTCGCGGTCAGTTAGGGTGCGTGAAACGTCCTGCAGAATCAAGCCCATAGCCAGACTCTTTGAGCCCGACTCTAGGCCCGGGCCGACGTAGCGGTCGAACAGCACCACATCGCGCAGCAGCGCTCCCAGCGCGGCCTCCAGGCTGGTCCGCAGGGCCGAGAACGGGGTGGTCTCCGGGACGACGAGCGCGATGTCCCGGCGGACGGACGGATAGCGTGAAACCTCCCCGGCCCGCGGCACCGAACGGGCCGCCAGCGGCGCCAGGTCCAGCTCGAAGCCGACGACCTCACCGTCCAGGTCCAGTTCGCGGGCCAGGCGCGGGTGCAGGTGGCCCAGCCAGCCGATGCGGCGGCCGTCGCGCCAGACCGAGGCGCTGCGGCCCGGATGGCCCCAGGGACTGTCGTCGGGGCGGAACTCGCCCTCGGCGCCGGCCAGGGCCAGCAGGGCCTCGACCTCGGCCTTGAGGTCGAAGAAATCGACCTCGCGGTCGTCCTGGGCCCACTGCTCGGCCGACTGCGGCCCGCAGGCCACCGCGGCGATGCGCGGGGTCTCAACCGGGGCGCCGCCTTCCATCGGCTGGTGGAAGACCTTGCCCAGCTCGAACAGCCGCACCCGCGACTGCTGGCGCGACTGGTTGCGGGCCAGGGCCGAGACCAGGCCGGGCAGCAGCGCGGTGCGCATCACGCCCAGGTCGGCCGAGAGCGGATTGGCCAGGGCCACGGCGCGGTCCTGCTGCTGCCAGGTGGCCAGCAGGCCGGCGTCGACGAAGGCGTAGTTGATCGCTTCCAGGAAGTCGCGGCCGGTCAACTGGCGGCGCAGCACGGCGTCGGTGACCCGGGTTTCGCTGGGCGAGACCAGGCGCACTTCGCCGGTGGGCGTGCTGGTCGGGATGTTTTCGTAGCCGTGGATGCGGGCGACTTCCTCGACCAGGTCTTCTTCGATCGCGATGTCGAAGCGGCGCGTCGGCGGCGTGACCGACCAGCCTTCCGCCGTGGCCGCGACCTGCATGCCCAGGGCGCGCAGGATGCGTTCGACGTCGGCGTCGGGAACCGACATGCCCAGCACGCGGCGCAGGCGGTCGCGGCGCAGGGCCACGGCCTGGGGTTGCGGCAGATGCTCGGGCAGCGCGGCTTCGCTGACCGGGCCGGCCTGGCCGCCCATGATCTGCAGCACCAGCGCGGTGGCACGCTCGAGCGCCAGGCGCGGCAGCTCCGGATCGACGCCGCGCT
This sequence comes from Arenimonas sp., assembly GCF_041919775.1. Classification (GTDB taxonomy): domain Bacteria; phylum Pseudomonadota; class Gammaproteobacteria; order Xanthomonadales; family Xanthomonadaceae; genus Arenimonas. The sequence goes on from NZ_JAYRTE010000015.1 coordinate 47,904, forward strand.
CGAAGCGGTGCGAGGCGTCGGTGTGCATGCCCAGTCGGCGCGCGCGGCCGATGATGACCGAAGGCGCGAAGTGGGCACTTTCCAGGAAGACGCGGGTGGTGACGTCGGTGACGCGGGTGTCCCAGCCGCCCATCACGCCAGCCAGGGCCACCGGACGGTCCTTGTCGGTGATCGCCAGGAAGCCGTCGTCCAGCGCGACCTCGCGCTCGTCGAGCAGCTTCATCGATTCGCCCTTGCGGGCGCGGCGCACGCCGACCGGACCGGAGAGCGTGCCGGCATCGAAGGCGTGCATCGGCTGGCCGAGTTCGAGCATCACGTAGTTGGTGATGTCCACCAGCGGGCTGATCGGGCGCAGGCCGGCGCGCTTGAGGCGTTCGGTCAGCCACAGCGGCGAACGTGCGCCGGTGTCGACGCCGTCGATGATGCGGCCGCAGTAGCGTGGGCAGTCGGCGCCAGCATCGAGCACCACGTCGAGCGCGGCCTGGTGGCCGATGGCGGCCTCCGGGATCTGCATCGGCGTGACCTGCGCGCCCATCGCAGCGGCGACGTCGAAGGCGATGCCGCGCACGCTGAAGCAGTCGGCGCGGTTGGGCGTGAGCTTGAGCTCGAAGCTGGCATCGGGCAGGCCGAGGAACTCGGCGATCGGCTGGCCGACGGGCGCGTCGGCCGGCAGTTCCATCAGGCCCGAGGCATCGGCATCAACGCCCAGCTCCTTCGCCGAACACAGCATGCCCTGCGACTCGACGCCGCGCAGTTTCGCGGCCTTGATCGCGATGCCGCCCGGCAGGCTGGCGCCGACCTGGGCCAGCGGGGCCTTCAGGCCGGCGCGGGCATTCGGGGCACCGCAGACGATCTGCACGGTGCCGGCGCCGGTGGCGACCTGGCAGACCTGCAGGCGGTCGGCTTCGGGGTGTTTTTCGCAGGACAGGATTTGCGCCACGACCACGCCGTCCAGGCCTTCGCCCAGCGGCTGCAGCTCTTCGACCTCGAGGCCGATGGCGGTCAGGCGCGCCGACAGCTCCTCGCGCGAGGCGGTGGTGGCGACGTGCTCCCTGAGCCAGCTTTCCGGGAATTTCATGTTCAGGATCTCGCTTTGCTTGTCGTAGGAGCGCCTTCAGGCGCGAATCTTTTGACTTTGCCTTTGGCAAAGAAACGCTTCGCGCCTGAAGGCGCTCCTACAGGAGTGGTGGTGTCAGGCAAATTGCTTCAGGAAGCGCACGTCGTTCTCGAAAAAGCTGCGCAGGTCGTTCACGCCGTAGCGCAGCATGGCGAAACGTTCGACGCCCAGGCCGAAGGCGAAGCCGGTGTATTTTTCCGGGTCGATGCCGCAGGCGCGCAGCACGTTCGGATGCACCATGCCGCAGCCCAGCACTTCCAGCCAGCGGGTGCTGCCGTCGGGCTGCTGCCAGGCGATGTCAACTTCCGCCGAAGGCTCGGTGAAGGGGAAGTAGCTGGGCCGGAAGCGCATCTCGAAGTCGCGCTCGAAGAAGGCGCGCACGAACTCGGCCAGCGTGCCCTTGAGGTCGGCGAAGCTGGAGGTCTCGTCGACCAGCAGGCCTTCGATCTGGTGGAACATCGGCGTGTGGGTCTGGTCCGAATCGCTGCGGTAGACCTTGCCGGCGGCGATCATGCGCAGCGGCGGGCCGCTGCCGTCGGCCACGGCCTGCTTCATGAAACGCACCTGCACGCCGGAGGTGTGCGTGCGCAGCAGCCGGGCTTCGCCCTTGTCGTCGGGCGGGAAATAGAAGGTGTCGTGCATGGCCCGCGCCGGGTGGTGCGGCGGGAAATTCAGGGCCTCGAAGTTGTGCTCGTCGTCCTCGATCTCCGGGCCGTCGGCCAGCTGGTAGCCAAGCCGCGCGAAGATGTCGGTGATGCGCTCGAGCGTGCGCGAAACCGGGTGCAGGTTGCCGACCGCGGCGCCGCGGCCCGGCAGCGTCACGTCGATGCGCTCGCTGGCCAGGCGCGCCGCCAGCACGGCTTCCTCGAGCACGGCCTTGCGTTCGGCGATGGCGCCGGCCACGGCTTCCTTGGCGCGGTTGACGGCTTCGCCGGCGGCCTTGCGTTCTTCCGGGGCCAGGGCGCCCAGCTGCTTGAGCTGGCCGGTGATCGAGCCGCTCTTGCCCAGCAGCGACACCCGCAGCGCGTCGAGCGCGTCGAGGCTGCCGGCGGCGGCGACTTCGGCCAGGGCCGATCGGGTCAGGTCTTGGATGTCAGGCATGCGCGAAGTTCTTCCGGGTCCAGAAAACAAAATGGGGAAGGACTCTCGCCCTTCCCCACCTTGGTGCTGCCTGCGCGCGGCACGCCGCCGCAGGCATTGGCCTTACGCCGCGAGAGCGCGCTTGGCCTGCTCGGCGATCGCGCCAAACGCGACCGGGTCGTGGATGGCGATGTCGGCCAGGGCCTTGCGGTCCAGGGTGACGTTCGCCTTCAGCAGGCCATTCATGAAGCGGCTGTAGCTCAGGCCGTGCAGGCGGGCCGCCGCATTGATGCGGACGATCCACAGGCTGCGGAACTGGCGCTTCTTCTGCTTGCGGCCGATGTACGCGTACTGCTGGGCCTTGGTGACGGCCTGCTTGGCGACGCGGAAGACCTTGCGACGGGCGTTGTAGTAGCCCTTCGCGAGCTTGATGATTTTCTTGTGACGGCGGCGCGCCGTAACACCACGCTTAACTCGTGCCATGGTTCATTCTCCTCAGAGGTAGGGCAGCTGGCGCATCAGACGACCGGCGTCCTCGGCCCGGACGTGGTTCGTCTGGCGGAGGTTGCGCTTACGCTTGGTGGCCTTCTTGGTGAGGATGTGGCTACGGTTGGCGTGGCCAGCCTTGAACTTGCCGGAAGCGGTCTTCCGGAAGCGCTTGGCGGCCGCCCGATTGGTCTTGATCTTGGTCTTGGCCATGGGAAGTCCCTTTGGGATGTTTAGTTACTGGCCTGGGCGGTGGCTGACGCCACACTTTCCGTCCTGCCCGTGCCGGCTTGTAAGTCCTTGATTCCAAAAGGAACCAGTGACAGGTCCATGACGACTTCGCCCGATGAACCGGGCCCGGATGCCGCACCGGGGACCCGCCGGGAGCCCGGCGAGCCGCGAATTATGCAACAAATCCAATGGTTTGTGTAGGAGCGCCTTCAGGCGCGAATCTTTTGGCTTTGCCTGCGGCAAAGAAGGGATTCGCGCCTGAAGGCGCTCCTACAGTCCCCTATTTCTTTTTCGGCGCGACCATCATGATCATCTGGCGGCCCTCGAGGCGCGGGCGCTGCTCGACGACCACGTCGTCGCCCAGGTCGGCCTCGATGCGCTTGGCCATTTCAAGACCCAGCTCCTGGTGGGCCATTTCGCGGCCCTTGAAGCGGATGTTGACCTTGACCTTGTCGCCTTCCTCCAGGAACCGGCGAAGGTTGCGCAGCTTGATGTTGTAGTCGCCGTCGTCGGTGGTCGGGCGGAACTTGAGTTCCTTGATCTCGACGATCTTCTGCTTCTTCTTCGCCGCGTTCGCCTTCTTCTGCAGGTCGAACATGTACTTGCCGAAATCCATGATGCGGCAGACCGGCGGTTCGGCTGTCGGCTGGATTTCCACCAGGTCGACGCCGGATTCCTCGGCCAGCGCAATGGCTTCGTCGCGCGTGAGCACGCCGACCATTTCGCCGTCCAATCCGATCACGCGGACACGCGGGACGCGGATCTCGAGGTTCTTGCGGTTTCGCTTATCGTGGGCTGAGGTGTTTATTCGCTTGATTCCTATTGGGTTCCAGTACCGCTCGCCTTCAGGCGACCGGGCCACTCTCTTCATGCAGGCGCGCCAGGAAGCCTTCGACCGTCATGGTCCCCAGGTCTTCCCCCGAACGCGTGCGCACCGCGATCATCCCATTTTCCTTCTCGCGGTCTCCAACCACCAGCAGGTAGGGGATCTTCTGAAGCGTGTGCTCGCGGATTTTATAGCCGATCTTCTCGTTCCGCAAATCGGCCTGGACCCTGACGCCTTGATTCGAAAGGGTTTTCCGCACTGACTCGACCCAGTCGGCCTGCGCGTCGGTGATGTTGAGCACCACGGCCTGAACCGGGGCCAGCCAGGCCGGGAAGGCGCCGGCGTGGTTTTCGACCAGGATGCCGATGAAGCGCTCCATCGAGCCGACGATGGCACGGTGCAGCATGACCGGGTGCCGGCGCTGGCTGTGCTCGTCCACGTATTCGGCGCCCAGGCGGGCCGGCATCATGAAATCGACCTGCATCGTGCCCAGCTGCCAGGTCCGGCCGATGGCGTCCTTGAGGTGGTACTCGATCTTCGGGCCGTAGAAGGCGCCCTCGCCCGGCAGCTCCTCCCAGGCGACGCCGCAGGACGACAGCGCGGCGCGCAGGGCGGCCTCGGCCTTGTCCCAGGTGGCGTCGTCGCCCAGCCGGTTGTCCGGACGCAGCGCGATCTTGATCTGCACGTCGGAGAAGCCGAAGTCTTCGTAGACCTTCAGGGCCTGGCGGTGGAAGGCCGTGACCTCGGCCTCGACCTGGTCCTCGGTGCAGAAGACGTGGCCGTCGTCCTGGGTGAAGCCGCGCACGCGCAGGATGCCGTGCAGCGCGCCCGAGGGCTCGTTGCGGTGGCAGGCGCCGAATTCGCCGTAACGGATCGGCAGGTCGCGGTAGCTGTGCAGGCCCTGGTTGAAGACCTGTACGTGGCCCGGGCAGTTCATCGGCTTCAGGGCATACGTGCGCTTCTCCGACTCGGTGAAGAACATGTTTTCCTTGTAGTTGTCCCAGTGGCCGGACTTCTTCCACAGGGACACGTCCAGGATCTGCGGGCAGCGCACCTCGGCATAACCGGACTCGCGGTAGACGCGGCGCATGTACTGCTCCACCACCTGCCACAGCTGCCAGCCCTTGGGATGCCAGAACACCAGGCCGGGGGCCTCTTCCTGGATGTGGAACAGGTCCAGCTGCCTGGCGATGCGGCGGTGGTCGCGCTTCTCGGCCTCTTCCAGCTGGTGCAGGTAGGCCTTGAGGTCCTTGTCGTTCAGCCAGGCGGTGCCGTAGATGCGGCTGAGCATCTGGTTGTTGTGGTCGCCGCGCCAGTAGGCACCGGCCACCTTCATCAGCTTGAACGCGCGCAGCTTGTCGGTGCCCGGCACGTGCGGGCCGCGGCACAGGTCGGTGAACTCGCCCTGCGAGTACAGCGACAGGTCTTCGTTGGCCGGGATCGATTCGATGATCTCGGCCTTGTAGTGCTCGCCCAGGCCCTTGAAGAAGGCCACGGCCTCGTCGCGCGTCTTGACGCTGCGGGTGACCGGCAGGGCTTCCTTCACGATCTTCTGCATTTCGGCCTCGATGGCCGGCAGGTCTTCGGGCGTGAACGGGCGCTCGTAGGCGAAGTCGTAGTAGAAGCCGTTGTCGATCGTCGGGCCGATGGTGACCTGCGCGCCCGGGAACAGCCGCTGCACGGCCTGGGCCAGCAGGTGGGCCGTGGAGTGGCGCAGCACTTCCAGCGCGTCGGGGTGCTTGTCGGTGACGATCTCGAGCGCGGCGTCGTTCTCGATGCGGAAGCTGGCGTCCACCAGCCTGCCGTCGACCTTGCCGCCCAGGGCGGCCTTGGCCAGGCCGGGGCCGATGGAGGCGGCGACGTCGGCGACGGTGACGGGGTTTTCAAACGGACGACGGCTGCCGTCGGGAAGCGTGATGTTGATCATGGCGGGTCTTGGGATGAATCTCGGGCAATAAAAAAGGGCGCCAGGCGCCCTCGCGGATGCGAAGCCTGGCCTGTCTTCTACGGAGCGGGGGTAGTGTCCATGTCGCACGCTCGGCGCCGGTTTCCCGGGGCCACCTTTTCCATCGGTCAGGGGGGCAAAGGTAGGCCCGGGAGGCCGCCAAGTCAATGAATCCGGGCCCTCGGCCCGGTTCCGGCGGGCTAGACTCGGGGCAGTCCCAGGGAGAGCCCGGCATGGCCCAGAGCGTGCACGAATTCCACGACGATCCCCGCAACGCCGACATCCGGATCTGGATCAACGGGCGGCTGCTGCCGCGGGCCGAGGCCACGGTGTCGGTCTTAGACAGCGGCTTCGTGCTGGGCGACGGGGTCTGGGAAGGCCTGCGGGTGGTCGGGGGCCAGCCGGTGTTCCTGGACGAGCACCTGGACCGGCTGTTCGAAGGTGCCCGGGCGATCATGCTCGACATCGGCCTCGACCGCCGGGGCCTGGAATCCGCCATCCGCGAGACCCTGGCCGCGAACGACATGCACGACGGCGTGCACCTGCGCCTAATGGTGACCCGTGGGCCCAAGCGCACGCCCTACCAGGACCCGCGCGCCTCGGCCGGCCCGGCGACCATCGTCATCATCCCCGAGCACAAGCAGGCCAAGCCGGAGCTGGTGGCGCGCGGCCTGAAGCTGTTCACCGTGCACGTGCGCCGGGGCTACCCGGACGTGCAGGACCCGCGCTGGAACAGCCACAGCAAGCTCAACTGCATCACCGCCTGCATCCAGGCCACGCAGGCCGGCGCCGACGAGGCGCTGATGCTCGACCCGCACGGTTTCGTCGCCACCTGCAATTCCACCCACTTCTTCATCGTGCGCCGCGGCGAGGTCTGGACCTCCACCGGCGACTACTGCCTGCACGGCGTCACCCGCGCCAACGTGCTGCGCGCCTGCGCCGAGGAAGGCATCACCGCCCGCGAGAAGAACTTCACCCTCACCGACGTTTATTCAGCGGAGGAAGCCTTCTGCACCGGCACCTTCGCCGGGCTCGTGGCGGTGCGCGAGGTGGACGGCCGGGTCATCGGCGACGGCAAGCCGGGGCCGATGGTGGCGCGGCTGCAGGCGCTCTACCGCGGCCTGGTGGAGCGCGACGTGGCCGTGCGCGCGGGCGAGAAACTGGCGTGAGACCACTGCGCATCGGCATGTGGTCGGGGCCGCGCAATATCTCGACGGCGATGATGCGGGCCTGGGAAAACCGGCCCGACTGCGCGGTCAGCGACGAACCGTTCTATGCGGCCTACCTGGCGATGACCGGGCTGGACCATCCGGGCCGCGACGAGGTGATCGCCGCCGGCGACACCGACTGGCGCCGCGTGGCCGACGCGCTCCTCGGCCCCGTGCCCGGCGGCAAGCCGGTCTGGTACCAGAAGCACATGGCCCACCACCTGCTGCCCGGCATGGACCACGACTGGATCCACGGGCTGCACAACGTATTCCTGATCCGCGATCCTGACGAAGTCGTGGCGTCCTACCTGCGCTCGCGCGCGACGGTGGCACCGGCCGATATCGGGCTCCAGCAGCAGGCGGAACTGTTCGACGAACTGGCGCGGGCCGGCGGCTCGCCGCCGGTGGTGATCGATGCCGGCGATTTCCTGGCGGCGCCCGAGACCCACCTGCGGGCGCTGTGCGCCGGCCTGGGCCTGGACTTCACCGACCGCATGCTGCACTGGCCCGCCGGCCCGCGCGACAGCGACGGGGTGTGGGCGCCGCACTGGTACGCCACGGTGTGGAAGTCGACCGGCTTCGAGCCCCCGGCGGCGCGACCGGCCCCGGTACTCGACGCCTCGGCGCGTGCGGTCGCCGACGCCTGCCGGCCGGCCTACGAGAAGCTTCGGGAAGCGCGGCTGCGGCCGTGAAGGCGGACGGGCGGACCCCGGAAACGCGGAAGCCGCCCGGAGGCGGCTTCGATTCCCGTGTTGTCCATCCCGGAAGGGATGGTGGGCGGTACAGGGTTCGAACCTGTGACCCCTACCATGTCAAGGTAGTGCTCTACCGCTGAGCTAACCGCCCACGAGGGCCGCGAAGTATAACAAGCGACCCTGGGTCCGGCAATGGCGGATTGCCAGCGGCGGTCTTTCAGTCGGCCAGGCCGTGGCGCCGCGCGCATTCGCGCTGGCGCTGGTCGGCGGAGAGGCGGTCGCTGCGGCCGGACAGGCCCTGGCTCCATTCGCAGGCTTTTGCCTGGGCGCGGTCCAGCAGGCTCGGGCCGGCCGCGTAGTCGCCCCAGGCCTCCCCCGACACGGCAAGACCGGTGGCGCCGTGGCTTGCTCCCGTCAGCAGGCCCAGCGAAAGCACGAATACCCCGGCCAGCAGGCCACGAATCCCCAAGGTGGACATTGGCTGTCTCCGGACGGGTCCCCACCCGTCCCTGCCCCTCTTCTACCCCCCTGCCAGAAGTAATGCAAGGCAGGGCGGTCAGGCCATCAGGCCCTGCTCGCGCAGGCGGTGGATCTCGTCGCGGACCCGGGCGGCTTCCTCGAATTCGAGGTCGCGGGCGTGCTGGTGCATCTTCGCCTCCAGCTGCTTGAGCCGGGCCGCCAGGCGGGCCGGGTCGAGGGTCGAATAATCGGCCTCGCCCTCGGCGACCTTGCGGCCCCGGCCCCGGCTGTCCTCGGGCTCGGAGCGGGCGCCTTCCATCACGTCCATGACGGCGCGTACGACCGATTTCGGGGTGATGCCGTGGGCCTCGTTGTACTCGACCTGCTTCTGGCGGCGGCGGTCGGTTTCGTCCATCGCCGCCTTCATCGAATTGGTGATGCGGTCGGCGTAGAGGATGGCCTTGCCGCGCAGGTTGCGGGCGGCGCGGCCGATGGTCTGGATCAGCGAACCGGTGGAGCGCAGGAAGCCTTCCTTGTCGGCGTCCAGGATCGCCACCAGCGACACCTCGGGCATGTCCAGGCCCTCGCGCAGCAGGTTGATGCCGACCAGCACGTCGAACACGCCCAGGCGCAGGTCGCGGATGATCTCGACGCGCTCGACCGTGTCCACGTCGCTGTGCAGGTAGCGCACCTTGACGTCGTGTTCGGCCAGGTAGTCGGTGAGGTTCTCGGCCATCTTCTTGGTCAGCGTGGTGATCAGCACGCGGTCGCCCAGCTTCACCCGCTGGTGGATTTCCGACAGCACGTCGTCCACCTGGGTGGCGACCGGGCGCACCTCGACCTCGGGGTCGATGAGGCCGGTCGGGCGCACCACCAGTTCGACCACCTGGTCGCCCGACTTCTCCATTTCGTACTTGCCCGGCGTGGCCGAGACGAAGATCGCGCGCGGCGAACGGCGCTCCCATTCCTCGAACTTCAGCGGCCGGTTGTCCAGGGCCGACGGCAGACGGAAACCGAACTCGACCAGGGTTTCCTTGCGCGAGCGGTCGCCCTTGTACATGGCGCCCAGCTGGGGAATGGTCACGTGCGATTCGTCGACCACCAGCAGCGCGTCCGGCGGCAGGTAGTCGAACAGGCAGGGCGGCGGCTCGCCGGGCATCTGGCCGGTGAGATGGCGGCTGTAGTTCTCGATGCCGGAGCAGAAACCGACCTCGGCCATCATCTCCAGGTCGTACATCGTGCGCTGCTGCAGGCGCTGGGCTTCGACCAGCTTGTTGGCCTTGTACAGCTGGTCCATGCGCTCGGTGAATTCGGCCTTGATCGTCTCGATCGCCTCGAGCACGGTGCGCCGCGTGGTGACGTAGTGCGACTTCGGGTACAGGGTGAAGCGCTGCAGCTTGCGGCTGATGTGGCCGGTGAGCGGATCGAACATCGCCAGGTTTTCGATCTCGCCGTCGAAGAGCTCGATGCGCAGGGCTTCGATTTCCGATTCCGCCGGATGCACGTCGATCACCTCGCCGCGCACGCGGAAGGCGCCGCGCACCAGTTCGGTTTCGTTGCGGCTGTACTGCATCTCGGTCAGGCGGCGGATCAGCTCGCGCTGGTCGATGCGGTCGCCCTTCACCAGGTGCAGCACCATCCGGAAGTACTCGTTCGGATCGCCCAGGCCGTAGATGGCCGAGACGCTGGCCACCACGATCGCATCGCGGCGCTCGAGCAGGGCCTTGGTCGCCGACAGGCGCATCTGCTCGATGTGCTCGTTGATGTTGCTGTCCTTCTCAATGAAGGTGTCGGTGGACGGGATGTAGGCCTCGGGCTGGTAGTAGTCGTAGTAGCTGACGAAATATTCGACCGCGTTGTGCGGGAAGAAGCTCTTGAACTCGCCGTAGAGCTGGGCCGCCAGGGTCTTGTTCGGGGCCAGCACCAGGGTCGGCTTCTGCACCGACTCGACGACGTTGGCGATGGTGTAGGTCTTGCCCGAGCCGGTGACGCCCAGCAGGGTCTGGTGCGCCAGGCCGGCCTCGAAGCCCTCGATCAGGCGCTTGATCGCCTGCGGCTGCTCGCCGGCGGGCTGGTAGGGCGCGATCAGTTCGAATCGTTCGGACACGGGGGCACGTCCTCGCGGGGTCAAACGAGCAGTATAGCGGCCTGCCTACGTCCGGCCGCCGGGCTGGCCGACCCGCGGTTCAGGCTTTGGCGGATGGGGCGGCGCGCCCGCTCCGCCGAGACTGAAGCCCGGTTTGAGGGAGCCCGGGCGATGCGGTCCAGCCAGCGCGGATTCACCCTGGTGGAATTACTGGTGGTGCTGCTGGTGACGGCAGTTCTGCTGGCGGTCGCCGCGCCGTCGCTGGCGAACCTGCGCGAACGCATGGCGACACTGCAGGCCTTCCATGCCCTCACGGCCGCCCTGGCCCAGGCGCGCATGGCGGCCATCGGCCGTGGGCATCCGGTGACCGTGTGCCCCAGCGCGGACGGGCAGCGCTGCCGGACAGACCTGGTCTGGGACGAAGGCTGGCTGGTCTACCGCGACCCTTCACGGGCGCCGCAGCCCCTGCGGCCCGAAGACGTGCTCTGGGTGGAATCGCGCGCCGCCGGCCCCGTGGCGATCCGTGGCACCGTGGGTCGGCACCGGGTGCGCTACCAGGCTTCGGGCATGTCCGGTGGCAACAACGCCAGCCTCCGCTTCTGCAGCCGAAGGCACGCCGTGCACCTGGGCAGCGTCGTGGTCAACATCGCCGGAAGAGCCCGCCACGCAAGGGTTTCAAGGTCCGAACCACCGCCCTGCCCCTACGTGCCCTGAACCCGCGGGGCTTGACCCGGGGGGCGGGTCGTTTAAAATGCCCGTCCCCGCCCGAATAGCTCAGCCGGTTAGAGCACTTGACTGTTAATCAGGGGGTCGTTGGTTCGAGTCCAACTTCGGGCGCCAGATGAAGAAAGGGCCTGCGATCGCATCGCAGGCCCTTTTTCTTTGCCGTCGGCGCATCGCTTACCAGCAGTCGGACACGTCGCCGCTGCCCGATTCAGTCTTCGTGCCGGCCTGGTTGATGCCGATCGTCCCGCATTTGCTGTCCTTGGCCTGGGACCCGCCGGCGACCGGGGCCGCCGTCAGCGTGAAGCTGGTCGCGGTGATCGCCGGCATCGCCAGCGTGTAGAACTCCGCCATGTCCTGCCGGCACTGCGTGTTCGGCAGGTCTTCGACCGCGTCGATCTCCGCGTTGTAGGCCAGGCGCGTCGTGCGCTCGCGCTCCATGAACTGCGACAGCTCGATCAGGCACGCGGCGGACGTCGCCCGCCGCGTCTTGATCACGTGGTTGCGGTACGACGGGAAGGCGATCGCCCCGAGGATGGCGATGATCGCCACCGTCACCATCAGTTCGATCAGCGTGAATCCCTTCGCGGCCTTTCGCATCGTCACCATGGTCACTCGTCTCCTTCGACCAGTTCACGCCAGTTGAGTCGTGCCGGCTCGCCACCTGTACCCGGCGGCGGCGGCGGCGTCTCGACCGATGCGCACGAACCGGTCGAACCGCAAACCAGCACAAGCTCGTCCACTTGGCGAGATTCGGTTGGCATACCGACGCCGAGATTGACCGAGCCGACGCCCGTTGCCGCGTCGCCAGTACCGACTACGTCACCTGTTCCGTCACCGTCAAGATCAAAGAACGAACTTGAGCCGCCCCCCGATGATGCCTCGGGGCTCGTACCGGTAAATACATTCAACGCGTTGAGCCAGCCGTTACCACCCGGCTCGCAACCTTCACCGGCGGACGGGACAACACTCGAAATCCAGACTGCCGACCCGTAGATGCGCGAACCACTGATCACGCGCTCACCCAGTCCGGACGGATTATCGAGGTCCACCGCCCAGCCTCTGGACCCGCTCGGAAGCACCGAGAAAGATTCGAAGCCCCGCACACTGACAGTAATGTCGTCTTCATCAGCATCCTGCTCATCTTCGGGGACTTCGTCGTCAGGGAGCTCCCGAACGATCGCTGACGTGCCGAAGTAAGGTATCTGCCGCTCAGTAAGTTCGTCTCGGTCGGCAATCACATCATCACCGTCAGTGATGCCGTACATCGTCTGAACCGAAGTGTCCTCAAGATCCCCGTTGGAAATCAGGCGCCCGGTACCGAACGAAATCCAGATCGTATCGTCCTCATCCCTGGCAAGGGCCAGCCCACCGGTAATCGGCTGCGCGACGCCTCCCGTGGTGGTCGCAGTGAACAACGGCAGGCCGCCGTGTGCGATGGCCCAGTTAGCCGGGTCGTCGTCAGTCACGTCGAACTTCCAGATGTTGCCGAGCAGGTCGCCGGCGTAGACATAGTCGACTTTGCCGTCGTTGTTCGTATCGGCCGCACGCGGCGAGGAAAGCCCATTGCCCGATGTAACACCCGTTGAAAGCTTCTTGAGCTGGGCTCCGGTCTCGGCATTGTAAATATAGAGCACGGAGTCACCGTTTTCGCTGTCAATCCCGTTGGGGACGATTGCCAGCACATCACCATTGTTGCCCTTCAGCACGAGCGGAACGCCCAGGACGTATCCCATGTCCGCATCCGTGGTACCCGTGTGGTCCCACAAGACCAGATCCTCGTCCATATCGTCAGGGTCAGTCACATCAAGGGCGTAGGCACCCTTTCCACCTCTTCCGAGAGTTCCCACAAGAATGTTCTGGCCAGGAGAAGCCGAGAAACCGGACACCGCAATCGGGCCGTCGACAAAGAACCGATGCTCGTAGTTCGGATCGCTGCGCGTAGCCAGCTCCGCCATGCTAATACCCGCAGGGATGTAAGAGAACAGCACCTCTCCGTCCGCCGCATCTATGCCATGAAGCATTCCATCGTTGGCACCGATGTAGATCGAGTTCGATTCCTTCACGTAGAACGGCGAAGAATTGATGATGTCGCCAATCAAGTCGACCCGGTTCCTCAAAACGAACCCGTCGCTGGTCTTGCCTCCCGACATTTCCCAGGTCTGATCCCCCCGGATATAGAGCGCATTGTTGGCGCCCGAGATCGGCGCGTCACCACTGGTACGGGCCAGGTCATCTTCTTGGGTGCTCGTCGGGAACAACTCCCCATCGCCGCCTTCCCAAGTCAGGATCGTACGGTTCACGAAATCGTCGCCCGCATCCTTTGCCTCGTCGCTTACACTCCACGCAGCCGTTGGGGAAATGCCGCCAAGGGCGGTGACGTCAAACGCCGTCAGATCGCCATCCCAGAGCTCCGAGTAATAGGTGGCCTGATACATGCGCGTATCGTCCTGGAACGTCGTGCTGTTGGTCGCGACGTTCGAGCCGGACGCAAGACGCGCCTGAATCTTGCCCAAGACACTAGTTAGGGCTTGGCTAAACGCCTCGGCATTTGTGGCAGCAATGAACTCCCCGCGGCCATTTACCGCCGCATGCAGAAGATCGTCGATTCGACGCGCATCCACAGTCGTCGTCATCGGGTTGGGCCAGTCGACGGCATTACCGCCCACGCGAGGCCGTCCGTCATCCATAACCTGAGCAACAGATGTCTGGTCGACTGTTCCCTTCAGCCCAATGGAAATACCAAAGGTAACCATGTGCTGCCAGAAAGCGGGGTTAGACTGCGAAGTGGGGACGTAGTTCTCGAGGTCAACGAGGTCATTCTTCCAATATTTCATCGCGACGTCGGCCAGCGTATCCAACCGGTTCGTGGATCCGTCACGGAACGGATGGTCGACAGCGTAGCTGTTAACGGTCACACCGGTTTTTGGGTTTGTAAGGTTGACACCCGCAGTGCCATCCTGGTCGCCCACATCCCCACCGTCGAAGTATTCCTGCTCGGTTCTCCAGTATCCATCGGTGGTGAGAATGGCGAAGTTCTGACGACAGGCCAGCATGTCTTCACCTGTCTCCGGGCCGTATGGGTTATTGGCGCTGGTGTTGTCGCTGAAATACTCACCTGTTGATTGCAGAGCACCGCGGAGGGGCGTGTACCCGTCGCCCTTTGCACCAAGAAGACTACTGAACCAGTTCTGCCGGGCCGAGCCTTCGAACAGACCGGAATTTCCGTCGTTGACCGGAATCGCAAGATTGCTTCGGTTCCAGATGGATCGATAGCCAACTCGTACATTGTCCCCGAGATCATTGAATGCTTCAGTTGCGCCAGCCTTGGCCGCCTTCATGCCGGTGCGGTGGTAAGAGAACCATGTGGAGTAATTGACAAACTCTTCTGCCTTGTTGCGTGACGCATTAGGCAATGCATCGAGTGTGCAGTTTCCCCACGCCCATCCGCTCGTTGTTCCGCAACCAATCCTGACCTGCGGCGCTGAAACCTCTACGATTACATTCACGTTGGCAAACGTGTTGTATAGCTCCACCCGGTAATTTCCAGCAGCAGTGGGCGTAACAGTGCAGGACTCCACATTTCCATTGTTATTGCTGTTGCAAACCGAGTTGTTTGCAGGATTGAAAATACGCAACCGCGCATTTCCAGTGCCACCGCTCGTCGTAACCGAAATTGTTCCACCGGCCAGAAGTGTGAAGTTGCGATTGTTGTTGGAGTTTGTGGAAGCCGTGTACGTCGTTGACACCGGCGGGGACGTGGGAATCAACGCTCCCAAGCCGCCGTTGCTTTGCAACTCGGACCGAACCGTGTAGAGCGTTCCATTGACCCGATGCAACTCATAGCGGTAGTAGTTTGCCGAATTTCGCAGGTAGATGAGGCTCGTTGACGTCGGGTCTTTCGGAACATGGAACACTTGGACACCACCGCACACTTGGGTGTCAGGGCTCCGAAGGGGATTGTCCTCTGCAATCGGGCCGTAGCTGTAGGTTTGGCAACTACCACTGTTTCCCAAGTCGACCGTGTCGCTTTCGCCGTTCGCAAACCCAGGGCCAGCGATGTTGAAAGATCCATAAACTGCATCGAAGGATGTGCCCCCCGAGGTTTGGCTCCCGGACGCAGTCAACCAAGGCTTGTAGGTAGTCGAAGGGTTGTAGTGAACAATATTTCCGACGTAGCTCAAGTCGGTAATATCGTTGCGCGGACTCGCGCAATTCTGCCCTTGTCGGCGGCAAATCTGGCTAACGTCCGGACTGGCCATCACCTCGTTGGCCATGGAGCCCGAGTCGTCGAGGATGAACATGATGTTCGGCTCCGCGACGCCGCCACCGGTCTGCAGCGGGTACTGCGGGAAGCTCTGGGCGAACACCGTGGAGACCGGCGAGGCCAGCAGCGTGGCCAGCGCCGCCGCGAGGGCGACCGGCAGGCGGCGGGGGGAGTTGCTCTGATTCATGGTCTTCATGGCTTCACCGGCCTCACGGCACTTGGTAGGTGGATTGCAGGATCACTTCCGAACCGTTCGAAAGCCTGCTGAACGCGACGATCCGGTAATAGCGCACGGCGGCGCCGGCGGCCGCGGGACCGCAGCCCCCGGTCATGTCGAAGGCGTTGCCGCCCGGGCACTCGTCGCCGGCGGCGGCGTCGCCCGTTCCTTCGCCCATGTCCTCGATCACGTAGCGCAGGATCGCGCCGTCGTCGACATCGTCGATCTCGAACACGGCATTCTTGAACCCCGAACCCGAGGTCCAGAAATTGTCGGCCAGCCACAGCGACTCGGCACCGTCGACTGGCATCGCGCAGTAACCGCCCGAACAGCCCGACGCGGGTATGACCGATTCAGCAACCGAGGCTGCGTCCGCCTCAGCCTCACGCAATACAGCCTCCGCCGCCTGGAACGCGATGGACCGGGACGTTGCGTTTCCGCTCATGCGTTCCTGCATTACGGTGCCGCGCATCGCCGCCAGGCCGATCAGGGTGATGACCAGTAGTAGCAGCAGCACGATCACCAGAGCCATGCCCTGCTGCCGCGTCGTGGTGGGAATCTTCAGCGAACGGATCCGGCTCACAACGAACCCTCCCGGTTGCGCAGCGCTATGATGTTCACGGTCCGACGCTCCAGGTTCTTTCCGTCGGTGCCTTGGATATTCTGGCCCTGCAGCGTGCTGCCTGTGCCCTGCGCGGTCACTACCGCGCGCACTGAGATCACCTGCTTCCAATCACTCACCGCACCTTCCTGTACGAAATCGGTGCCGCCGGCGAGCAGGTACTGGAACTCGAGATTCTCGATACCCTGGGCGATCTCGTCTGTTTGCACATCGCCCACGGCGCCATCGGAAGTGCGATTGCGAACCGTCTGGCGCACCAGCGAATTGGTCCCGTCCTCGTTCACCCGAACGAACCAGCGCACCGAAAGCGGGTGGGCAATGAAGGCCGGCGTGTTGCTGTGGCCCGCCTTGCAGGTGGAATCGACACTGGGCGCAGTCGGATCGGCCATAAAGCAATAGCCTTCCACGGTGCCACTCGGGCAGGTACCGTCGGGAGCGCGCTCGATGATGAACCGGTTGTTGCAGTTGCCGCCTGTTGCGCCATTGTGCTGGACATCGCCGGAGGGCAGCTGGGTCACCTGGAAGATCATTGCGTAGCTCATGTTGCAGATCATCAGGATATCGTCCACGGCTATACCGGTCGAACTGGACACCTGCGCCACGGCGCTGGGATTGTCGTGCTCGGTAACCCGGATATTGCCGGCCGTCGTATTGTGGAGCTCGATCGCGTCGGTGCCGGTCCGCCGATTGCCCGCCGCGTTGCCAAGCGTACTGTCGCTCATCGCATCAGACGGGCCATAGCCCCTTAGCCCGTCGGAATAGCCTGCCCACCACGAATCGTTGCCATCTTCAAGTTGATTGACGAGGCGCGCACCGGTAGAGCAAGGATTGCCACCGGCCTCGCGGATATCGCGCGACATCAGCTCGAACGAGACCCTAGCCCCCTCTTGGATACGGCCCAGCGTCTCGGTCGTGGAGTACGTGCGTTTGTTAGACATGAAGAGCGCGCCGGCGGCACCGACGACCAAGAAGCCGAGCAGGATCGCGATCATCAGCTCGATCAGCGAGAAGCCCGTTTGAGCGCGCGCACCGGAGTGCTTCGCAGAAGTCTTTCGCATGTCAGAGCCTGCTCTTGGTGGTGATGACGTACTCTTCCTCGCCGCCGGTGGCGAGTTCGTCGTTCCAGCGAACCTCGACCGTGCATTCGACGGTACCGCAATCGATCTGGCCGCACGCCGTCGGCGACACGGTCGCCTGCATCTGCTCGATCCAGTTACCGATCTCGCCGCTGATGCGTCCCGCGTCGTCGGGCGCCTCGCAGAGCCAGTTCTCGTCGTAGTTTCCGGCGCGCGCCTGTTCACGATTCGCACGCATCGTGTCGAGCATCGAATAGCTCTGAATGATCGCGTTTGTGCGCTCGGCGGAACCCTGGGTGTTGCGCAGGCTGACCGCCTGCAGTGCGGCAATGCCAAGCATGCCGATAGCCATGACCAGAATGGCAACCATCACCTCAATCAGGCTGGCGCCGAGCTGGAATTTCCTTTTCCCGTTCCGGTTGTGCATATTCTGACCTCAGTCTGTCAGCTGCGCGCACGCAGCCGTGCCGTCGCGGGTTTCCGTCCAGATTCGGCTAACGCTGACGCGGATGTCACGGGTGTTCTCCGCGACGGGCAGGTCATCCGAGCACAGCGAGATCGCGCCCTCGCGGTTGGCCGCAGCACCGATGCGCACCAGCCCGTCGGCGCCGAAGCGGATTCGACTGGTGCCGGCTACGTTGCTGCTGCCCTGTCCGGTGATGCCGGGGCCAATCGGACGCAGGTCCGACACCACTTCGCCGGAGCCGTCGACGATGACGATCATTCGCGACCAGTCGGCGCTGTTGCAGGCCACGCCGTCGCTGCTGGCGCAGAGCGACACGCGCCGGTTGCGGCGGATCGCTTCGGCCTTTGCCGTCTGCAAGGCGCCGACGATCTCGTTGGAGGCGGAGATCAGCGCGTTGCGGCGGGTCAGCGTCGTGAAACTCGGTACGGCCAGCACCAGCCCAACAGCCAACACGGCGACCACAACCATCAGCTCGACCAACGTGAAACCGGCCGCCGGGCGAGTGGGCGACTGAATCTTGGAGGCGTTCCGACCCATCTTTGCTCCAGAGGGAAAGCAGCAGGCTAGAACCTAGCCCATACCCGAGCCGTCGACCAAGGGCCGGCCGACGAACGGGCGCCCCCACCGACCGGGCGGTCCCGACCAGGGTCCGAGATTGCGGGCATCATGGCGGCACAGTCATGCGAGCCGCGCCGATGCCCCTACCCGCCTCTCACATCCGCCCGCTCGATGCCCTGTGGCAGGCGCGTGCGCTGGTCTGGGTAATGCTCGGCGGCGAGGGACTGGCGCTGGCGATGGCGATGGCGCCGGGCCTGGTGTTCGACCGCTGGATCTACTTCGGGCTGGCCTCGCTGTGGATTCAGTGGGTGCTGCTACTGACGATAGGTTCGCTGTACCTGGTCCGAGAGCGCGTGCAGTCCGGCTCCCCGCTGAGGATCGCTTTCGTGGCGCTGTTGCTGGCCTTCGGGTGGGGCCTGCTGGTGTCGTGGATCGTGCAGCAGCTGGGGGCACCGAACCATTCCGCCAGCTGGTGGGCGCTGGCGACCCAGTCGTCGGCGATAACGCTGACGGTCGGCCTGCTCGGAATTGCCGCCTTCGATAACTATTCGCGCGGGTACCGGTACGCCCTGCGCGCCAAGCAGGCCGAGCTCGAGGCCCTGCAGGCCCGCATCCGACCCCACTTCCTGTTCAACACGCTCAACACCGGCGCCGCGCTGGTGCACGCCCGCCCCGGCGAGGCCGAGCAGCTGCTGCTGGACCTGGCCGACCTGTTCCGCGCGGCGCTGTCGGGCCCGGCCGAGCTGCCGCTGGAGGGGGAACTTGACCTCGCGCGGCGTTACCTGGAGATCGAGCGCCTGCGCTTCGGCGACCGGCTGCAGGTGACCTGGACGCTGCCGGAGCGGCTGCCCGATGTGGTGGTGCCGGCCCTGTCGATCCAGCCGCTGGTCGAGAACGCCATTCGCCACGGCATCGAGCCCTCGCCGACCGGTGGCCGGCTGGAGGTGAGCGTGGTACAGGAGGGTGGCCGGGTGCGCGTGGTGGTCAGCAACGACCTGCCGCCGGCGGGGCGGAAGCCAGCGGCCGGGCACCAGGTCGGCCTGGCCTCGGCGCGCGAGCGCATCGAGGCGCTGAGCCAGGGGCGCGGGAAGCTGGAAACGCGGGTGGCGGAGGGGCGCTACGTCGCCACCATCACCCTGCCGGTTTCGTGAACGCCTGTAGGAGCGCCTTCAGGCGCGAATCCCTACTTTGTCGAAGACAAAGCCAGAAGATTCGCGCCTGAAGGC
>NZ_JAYRTE010000016.1:0-67150 GCF_041919775.1 Arenimonas sp.
GCCTCGTTGGGCGCCCCTACGGGGGCTAACCCCTAATTCCCACACGCAAAACAAAAATGCTCCGCCCTTCACGCCGCTCCTACAGGTCCGTCGGGCCGAGCAGGCGCGACATCATCGACTTCAGCGCGAGCGGCTTGAGCGGCTTGTGCAGCAGGTGGCAGCCGGCGGCGGCGATGGCGTCGCGCACCTCGGGGCCGTGGTCGGCGGTGATCACGACGCAGGGCCTCGACGGCATCAGGCCGGCCAGGCGTTCGCGCACCAGCAGACCCGTCTGGCCGCCGTCGAGGTGGAAATCCAGCAGCAGCAGGTCGGGCGGGCCGGCTTCGGCCACGCGCGCCGCGGCTTCGTCGCCGCTGCGCGCCGCCAGCACCTCGCAGCCCCAGCCACCCAGCAGGGCCTGCATGCCGCGCAGCACGTCCGGGTCGTTGTCGACCACCAGCACGCGACTGCGCGGCGGCTCGGGCGTCGGTTCCGGGGTCGCGCGGACGTCGGCGGGCTCCGGCTGCGTGCGCGGGACCCCGATCGAAAACACGGTGCCCCTGCCCGGCCACGAACGCAGCTTCAGCGGCAGCCCCAGCAGGCGCGCCACGCGTTCGGCGATCGCCAGGCCGATGCCCAGGCCCTGGCCACCCTTGTCGAGGCGCCGGAACTCTTCAAAGATCAGTTTCTGGTCGGCTTCGGCGATGCCCGGCCCGGTGTCCCAGACTTCGACGAACAGGGTTTCGCCGCGGCGCCGGCAGCCGATCAGGATGCGGCCGCTGGCGGTGTAGCGCACCGCATTGCCCAGGAAGTTCTGCAGCACGCGGCGCAAGAGCTGCGGATCGGTGAACACCCAGGCCTGGGTGGGCACCCTCTGCAGCACCAGTCCCTTCTGCGCCGCCAGCACGCCGAACTCGGCGGCCAGGTGCCCCAGCAGGTCATCGATGCGGAAGGCCTGCGGCTTGGGCTCCATGCCGCCGGCGTCGAGCCGGGAAATGTCGAGCAGGCCGGACAGCAGGCCTTCGGCGGAAACCAGCGCGCCGTCGATGTTCGCAAGTGCCTCGCGGTGCGGCGTGTCCTCGAGTTTCGGCGTCAGCGCGTGCACGAACAGGTGCGCGGCGTTCAGCGGCTGCGCCAGGTCGTGGCTCACCGCCGCTAGGAACCGCGACTTCCCGCGGTTCGCGCGCTCGGCCTCGGCCTTGG
Organism: Arenimonas sp.; assembly: GCF_041919775.1. Classification (GTDB taxonomy): domain Bacteria; phylum Pseudomonadota; class Gammaproteobacteria; order Xanthomonadales; family Xanthomonadaceae; genus Arenimonas. The sequence continues at coordinate 1,183 of NZ_JAYRTE010000016.1, forward strand.
CGCCGGCCAGCTGGGCGGTGCGTTCGGCGACGCGCTGTTCCAGGGTTTCCGCGACCGACTTGAGCTCGGCCTCGCTGCGACGGAAATCGGTGACGTCAGTGAACGTGGCGACGAAGCCGCCGCCGGGCATCGGATTGCCGCGGATCTCCACCACCATGTGGCCGAACCGGCGCTCGGCGACGTAGGGCGTGCCCGCGCGCATGTGCCGCAGGCGCTTGCCGACCTCGCGTTCGGGCGGGCCGTCGCCGGCGAGGCCGCGGCCGACGTTGTGCGCCACCAGCTCGGCCACCGGCACGCCGACCTGCAGCAGCGGCGCCGGGTAATCGAACAGCTCGGCGTAGCGACGGTTCCAGGCCACCAGGCGCAGCTCCGAATCCACCACCGAGATGCCCTGGCTCATGTTTTCCAGCGCGGCCTCGAGCACGCGCTGGTTGAAGCGCAGCGCCTGCGAGGCCTCGCCAACGATGGTGGCGACGGTGTCGAGGTCGGTGCCCTGCGCACGCCGCGCCGCGTCGAGCAGCAATCGCGCCGAAGCCGCGCCCAGCACCGCCGCGAGCTCGCGTTCGATGCGCTGCTGCAGCTCGCCCGGCACCGCCTGCCCGGCCGTCGCGCCGGCCAGCACCGCGTCCACGCGCGCCACCGGCAGGAAACGCACCGCCACTTCGCGCAATGCCTCGCGCGACAGCGCGCCGCCGAGGTCGGGCGTGGCCACGTCCAGCCGCGAAGCCAGCATCCATGGCACCAGCGCGCCGGCCGCCAGGCTCAGCAGGGTCGCGCGGCCGATGCGGCTCCACTCGCCCAGGCCGAACATGCGCTCGGGCGCCAGCCAGCCCCAGCCGAAGGGTCCCTGCTGCAGCCAGGCCGGCGCCTGCCCGCCGGCTTCCGCCAGCGCCGGCGCCAGCAGCACCCAGCACCACAGCGCGACCGCCACGCCCAGGCCGGCCAGCACCGCGCGCGCCGGCGTCTGCGGCCGCCAGACCGCGAAGGCCACCGCCGGCGCCAGCGTCGCCAGCGCGGAGAACGAAAGCGCGCCGATGTCGGCCAGCGCGTCCGAACCCGCGATCAGGCGGCTGTAGCCCCAGGCCAGCAGCACCACGGCCAGGATGCCGACGCGGCGCTGGGTGAGCACCGCGCCGCGCAGGTCGGCGCCTTCGCCGCCACCGCCCGACCAGCGACCGCGCACCAGCACGGGCGCCAGCCAGTGGTTGCCGATCATCACGCTCAGCGCCAGCGTCGCCAGGATCACCATGCCGGTGGCGGCGCTCAGGCCACCAAGGAAGGCCAGCAGCGCCAGTGCTTCCTGGCCATGCGCCAGCGGCAGGGCCAGCACGTACAGGTCGGAGGGCACGCCGATCGGCGCCAGCAGCGCATCGCCGGCGCGCGCGAGCGGCAGGATCGGCAGCGCGATCAGCAGCATGTACAGCGGGAACAGCCAGCGCGCCGTGCGCAGCTCGTTTTCCTGCCGGCACTCGACGATGCCGACGTGGAACTGGTGCGGCAGCGTGAACATCGCCAGCGCGCCCAGCAGCACCAGCGCCGGGAACCCGCTGGCGCCGTCGGCCGGCGGCGGCGGCACGTCGAGGCTGGGCAGGTCGAGGCCGAACACCACGAAGGCGCCCAGCGCCAGCATCGCGCCCAGCTTGAGCAGCGACTCCACCGCCATCGCCAGCACCAGCCCGCGGTTGTGTTCGGCGGCCGATACGCGGCGCGTGCCGAACAGCATCGCGAACAGGCCCATCGCCAGCGCCACGTACAGCGCACTGTCCTGCCAGGGCGGCGGCGCCAGTTCCGACGCGCGGGTCAGCAGCCCGTAGCTCATCGCCACCGCCTTCAACTGCAGCGCGATGTAAGGAACGATGCCCAGCACCGCCACGAAGGTGACCGCGGCCGCCAGCCAGGAGCTGCGGCCCAGGCGAGTGGCGATCAGGTCGGCCAGCGAGGTCGAGTTGTGCTCGCGCGCCAGCCGCAGCAGCTTGAGCAGGAAGCCGAAGCCCAGCAGGTAAAGCAGGATCGTGCCGAGGAAGGTCGGCGGGATCGCCCAGCCCGAGCGCTGAGCCTGGGTGACGGTGCCGTAGAAGGTCCAGGAGGTGCAGTAAACCGCCAGCGAGAGGCTGTAGACGGCTGGCCATTGCTTTGCGAGCAGCGCCGGGCGGCGTTCGGCCAGCAGCGCCGTGCCGAACAGCAGGCCCAGCCACAGCAGGCCGGCACCGATGACCAGCGCGTCGGTCAGCACGACCGCGCCCGGATCACGGCATCGCGACGCCCAGCGCGCTCAGCGCCGCGGCCAGCCAGCGCAGCTGCGCGCCGTCGCGGGTGTCGTAGGCCTCGCCCGTGTAACCCCACCAGTCCCAGCATGCCTTCGGATTCAGCGGCAGGTAGCTTGATCGCACCTGAGGATACAGCACCGCCACGCGGTGCACGTCGGCCCAGCGGTTGAAGCCGGCGTCGCGCACGAAGGCCTCGCCGACCTTGTCGGCGTTCTGCTGGCAGCCGTGGAAGGCCACCAGCACGCCGCAGGTGGCGCCGGCCGCGCAGTCCGGCGGCAGGTACAGGTAACCGGCGTCGGCCATCACCGGGTCGGCATCGGCCGGCGTGAACGCGGCCTGGTCGAAGCGCCGCAGTTCGCCGGCGGCGTCCGCGGCGGCTTCGGCTTCCGGCTCACCGAACAGTTTCGCCATCATCGTGCCGGCGGCGTCGAAGCCGCAGCGGCCCAGCCAGGGTTCGCCGCCGAGCGTGCAGTCGACGCCGCGATCGCGCGTGGGCAGCAGGTGCGGAAAGGCGCGGTCGGTGTCCGTCTCCACGCGCAGCCCGCCGGCTTCCCCGGAAAGCGCCTCGTACACGCCGGCCACCGACGCGGCCAGCGCCGGCGCCACCGTGGCGTCGTCGCGTCCGTGCAGCACGTAGACCACGTCGCCGGCCAGGCCGGAAAGCGGGGCCAGCTGCCCGGCCGCGGCCCGCTCGCGCACGCGCGCGGCCAGGCGCTTCGGATCCGGCAGGTAGGGTTTGGCCTCCATGCACGGCCCCAGCGCCGTTTCCAGCGAACCCCCGGCGCAGCCATAGGGAGGGCCCGCCAGCAGCGCCGCACCGCGCAGGCGGTCGGACCAGGCGAAGTGCACCTGGCCGGCCATGATCGCGCCGGAGGAAACGCCGGCCACCGCGATCCGGTCGGAATCGACCGTGATTGCCGGCAGCGGCGGCGGCGGTTCGGCGCCGCAACCGGCCAGGCCGGCCAGCAGCGCCATCGGAATAAAAACACGGGCCGCTTGCGCGACCCGTTGGGAAAATTCCCGGGGAAACTTTGCCATCACTCAGAAGTTGTAGCGAAGCGACGCGTAGTAATTGCGGGGCGCGCCGTAATACGCGGTCTGGATGCCACCGATGGACGAGAACTCCTGGCCATCGGTCTTGTAGACCTCGTCGGTGAGGTTGCGCACGCCGGCGCGCAGCTGCCAGCGGCCGTCGGACGAATCCCAGCTGCCGAACAGCCCGGCCAGCGTGTAGCCCTCCTGGCTCAGCCCCGGGGCGTTGTCCACGCTCAGCCAGGTCTCCGAACGGTAGGAGACGTCGCCGCCGATGGTCAGCAGGCTGCCGTTGGCCAGCTCGAAGCCGTGCTGCAGCGCGACTCGGCCGGTGAACTCCGGCGAGAACGGCACGTGGTCGTGCAGGTTCGCCAGCGCCGGGTTGACCACCACGCGCGGGTCGTTGAACTCTTCGTAGCGCGCGTCCATCCAGCCCAGCTGGGTGCTAAGCAGCGTGGAGTCACCCAGCCGCGCCATGCCTTCGAACTCGATGCCGTCGATCGCCAGCTCGGCGGCGTTGAGCACCGGGAAGGCGAAGTTCGGAATCGGGTCGTTCGGGTTCTGCACTTCCGACACGCGGGCCTGGAAGTCCTCGTAGGTGCTGTGGAAAGCGGCGATGCGGCCCGACAGGCGGCGATCGGCCGACTGCATCTTGACGCCGACCTCGTAGGTCCAGACGTACTCGGGTTCGAACGCGCTGATCTCGGTGGCGGCGTTGGCGCGGCCGTTGAAACCGCCGGCCTTGTAGCCACGGTTCGCCGACACGTAGCCCATCACCTGCTCGCTGAACTGCTTCTGCAGGCTCAGGCTGGGGGTCAGGGCCTTCCAGCTGTCGGAGATGTTGAAAGCCAGCGCCGGGTCGGCGTTGCCCAGCAGGTTCGAGAAGGTGGACGTGGTGCGGAAGTACTTCTTGCTGTCCTTGCTGTAGCGCAGGCCCGCGGCCAGGGTCCAGCTGGGGCTGAACTCCCAGTTGAAGTGCGCGAAGCCGGCGACGGACTTGTTCGACAGGTCATCGTCGATGGTGCGCAGGAAGCTGATCGGGAAGCCCGAGAACAGCAGGAAGTCGTCGGCGTAGGCTTCCTGGTGCGAAGGCACCTGTTCGTTCATGTAGTACAGGCCGAAGATCGCCTGCAGGTCGTCGCCGTTGTCGTACTGCAGCTGGAACTCCTGGCTGGCCTGGCGCTGGTCGACGCCGACGAAGACGTCGCCAAGCTCGAACTCGGAGGCATCGATGTCGATGAAGGAGGCCGTGGCGAGCTCGCGGTAGGCGGTGATCGACTTGGCGGTCCAGCGTTCGCTCAGCACCCACTCCATGCCCAGCGAGGCGCCCTTGTGGGTCAGGGCCTGGCCCTGGTCCGGCGCGAAGGAGGTGCGGGTTTCGAAGTTGTACTCGCCCGGCGTCGGCAGGCGGTAAAGCACGATGCCGCCCGCCAGGTCGACGCCGTACAGCGGCGCCACCGGCTGGCCCAGGGTGAGCGCATTGTCCTGGCGGGTGTAGTCCAGGGACAGATTGCCGCTGAAGGTGTCGCTGGGGCGGAAGGCGATCTTCACGCGCGCCGCGGTGGTGTCCTCGTCGTTGTAGTCCTGGCCGGTGGCCGGGTCGGTGACGTAGCCGTCGCGGGTGATCTTCGCGGCCGCCAGGCTCACGGCCAGGGTGTCGCTGAGCTGGCCGGCGACGTAGGCGCGGCCCTCGGCGCGGCCGTAGTCACCGGCGGTCAACTCGACCGAGCCGCCCTGGTCGTCGAAGGGATTGCGCGTGGTGATCTTGATCGCGCCGCCGGTGCTGTTCTTGCCGTACAGCGTGCCCTGCGGGCCGCGCAGCACTTCGACCTGGCTGACGTCGAACAGCGAGAACAGCGCGCCGTTGATGCGCGAGTAGTAGACGTCGTCGACGTACATGCCGACGCCGGGGTCGAAGGTCTGCAGCGCGTCGGGCTGGCCGATGCCGCGGATGAAGACGTTCACCGAGTTCGAGGAGCCGCGGCCCTGCACGATGTTCATGTTCGGCACCGCGCCCTGCAGGCCGTCGATGTTGGTCGCCTGCAGGTCGCGCATGGCGTCCTCGCTGAAGGCGCTGACCGCCACCGGCACGTCCTGGATCGACTCGGTGCGGCGACGCGCGGTCACTTCGACCGCATCGAGGGTGGCCAGGGCGTCTTCCTCGGCCGTCCCGGCGGCGGGCGCGTCCTGTGCCGTCGCGTGGAGGGCGACCAGGGACAGGGTGAGGCCGATGGCCAGGCTCAGTTGCTTGCGCTTCATGGTTTCCCCTCGGACTAGCGTGTCGGACGGCCGGTCGGCCGGTTGCACGGCAGACTACGTCCGGGCCGGCGGGGCGGCACCTGTACCTTGGTACAAGTGGCCGGCGGCGCCGCGCCTGCGGACACTCGACCCCTGTGTTTTTCCCGGGGGTTCGAAGGCATGTCCTTCCTGATCGTGCTGGCGGCGCTGTGTTTCCTGATGTTCGTGGCCTACCGCGGCTACAGCGTCATCCTGTTCGCGCCGGTCGCGGCCCTGGGCGCGGTGCTGCTGACCGACCCGTCCCTGGTGGCGCCGATGTTCACCGGCCTGTTCATGGACAAGATGGTGGGCTTCCTGAAGCTCTACTTCCCGGTGTTCCTGCTGGGCGCGATCTTCGGCAAGCTGATCGAAATCTCGGGCTTCTCCAAATCCATCGTGGCGGCGACGATCCGGCTGTTCGGACCCGAACGCGCGATGCTTTCGATCGTCGCGGTCTGCGCGATCCTCACCTATGGCGGCGTGTCGCTGTTCGTGGTGGTGTTCGCGGTCTATCCCTTCGCCGCCGAACTCTTCCGCCAGGCCGACATCCCCAAGCGCCTGATCCCGGGCACGATCGCGCTGGGCGCCTTCACCTTCACCATGGACGCCCTGCCCGGCACGCCGCAGATCCAGAACATCATCCCGACAGGCTTCTTCGGCACCGACACCTGGGCGGCGCCGGTGCTGGGCACGATCGGCGGTCTTTTCATCCTGGCGCTGGGCATGAGCTATCTGGAATGGCGCCGCCGCGTGGCCCGGCGCGCCGGCGAAGGCTATGGCACCGAGCTGAAGAACGAGCCGGCACCTTACGCCGGCGACAAGCTCGCCAGCCCGTGGATCGCGCTGCTGCCGCTGGTGCTGGTGGGCGTGACCAACAAGCTCTATACGGTCTGGATCGGCAGCTACTACGGCGAAACCCACAGCTTCGAACCCTCGGTGATCGGCAACGCCGCGCCGGTGGTGCAGGAAGTTTCGCGCGTGGCGGCGATCTGGGCGGTCGAGGCGGCCCTGCTGACCGGCATCGTCGCGGTGGTGCTGCTGGCCTGGAAGGCCGTGAGCACGCACTTCGCCGAAAGCACCCAGCCGGCGATCGGCGGTGCGCTGCTGGCGTCGATGAACACCGCCTCGGAATACGGCTTCGGCGCCGTCATCGCCGCCCTGCCCGGCTTCCTGGTGGTGGCCAGTGCGCTTGGCTCGATCCCCAACCCCTTGGTCAACGAGGCGATCACCGTCACCGCGCTGGCCGGCATCACCGGATCGGCCTCGGGCGGCATGTCGATCGCGCTGGCCGCGATGTCGGAAACCTTCATCGCCAACGCCAACGCCGCCAACATCCCGATGGAAGTGCTGCACCGCGTGGCCTCCATGGCCAGCGGCGGCATGGACACCCTGCCGCACAACGGCGCGGTGATCACCCTGCTGGCGGTCACCGGCCTGACGCACCGGCAGGCCTACAAGGACATCTTCGCGATCACCATCATCAAGACGCTGGCGGTGTTCTTCATCATCGGCGTGTTCTACGCCACCGGCTGGGTCTGATCCTTCCGGGGCCGGCAACGCAAAACGCAAAAAACATCCGCAGACGGCAAATCTTCGCTGCGGATGTTTTTTTTCGCCGTGCGTAACGATTGCGACGACGGGCGTGGTCACGCTCGGCCGGCATCGTCCGACACCAGGGGAACACCATGACCAAGTTCACTTCGCTGGGCCTCGCCGCCCTGCTCGTCATTCCCGCATCCGCGCACGCCCAGGTCTTCGCCAAGCCGACCGACAGGTCGGGTATCTGGCTGACCAAGCCCGGCATCCTTTCCACGCCGGATCCCGACACGTACTACAGCTGCGTGCAGGATTCCGACGGCATGCTGATCTTCTTCAACGCCAGGAAGGGACGCTTCGTCACCTGCCAGCGCGGCACTTCGCCGGTGTCCTGGGCGGGCCGCGGTCCGCAGGGCCTGCCCGGGCCGATCGGGCCGGCGGGTCCCCAGGGTGAGACCGGTGCAACGGGTGCCACCGGTCCGGCCGGCCCGATGGGACCCGTGGGTCCGATGGGCCCGATGGGTCCGATCGGGCCCATGGGTCCGATGGGCATTCCCGGTCCCGTCGGTGCCCCCGGCCCCATGGGCCCCATGGGCCCGGCGGGTCCGCAGGGTGAACAGGGCGTTGCCGGGGCCGCGGGCGCCACCGGTCCCGCCGGTCCGATCGGACCGGCAGGCCCGGCCACGCCTGACCTGCGCTTCGGCATCAATACCGGCACGGCCGCTGCCGGTCGCGGCGAGTGCACGATGGGCGAGATTACCCTGACCGCTGGCACCGTCGGCAGGGGCGTCCCGGCGAATGGACAGATCCTGGCGATCTCGAGCAACACCGCGCTCTTTTCGCTGCTGGGCACGCGCTTCGGTGGTGATGGCGTGTCCACCTTCGCGCTGCCAGACCTGCGCGACGCGGCTCCCAACGGACACACCTACCTGATCTGCACCCAGGGCATCTACCCCTCGCGCGCCTGAGTCCGCGCCCGCCCCGCCTTGCCGGCGGGGCGGGCGACCTTTCAGATGGCGGCTGCGCCTGCGCTCAGGGAGCGCAGCCTTGGGTGGTGCCCTCGCCGCCCAGCGGCTGCAGGGTGCTCGACGCGCTCCAGGTCCCGGTGACGCCATCGGTAAACGTCGCGCTGACGTCGATGCCGGCCAGCGTGCCACCGGCGAAGGTGCGTCGCAGCGTTCCCACCGGGAAGCGCATCGGCGTGCCCTGCCAGAACGAGGTGGGAGGCGTGCCACGCAGCTGTTCCAGGCTCAGCGTGGCCTCGGCCTGGCCTGCGAACGTGCTTTCAGCGGACAGGAAACGCGCGCTGCCCTGCTTGTCGTAGACGAAAGCCGCGTAGAACTCGTACTGCGGCCACAGCTGCACGCTGAAACCGGCGCCGGCCGTCGCCGGGTCAAACCAGTGCGAGCTTGCATCCACGGGCAGGCCTGAATAGGTCGGGCAGCCGCGGCCGAGGGCGGACATCGGTTCGGAGCCGGTCAGCCCATGCACTTCGTGCGTGAAGGTGAACTGGTCCGGCCCGGTCGGCGTCACCATGACCTGGCCGATGCGGGTCAGGCGGTTGCCGTTTCCGATCCAGGCCGAATGGTAGACCGGCGCCCGCCAGATGCCATCGGCGCCTGGCCGGGGGCCCTGCGCGTAGTACCAGGTGGGACGCCCGCCGTAACCGTAGGTGTACCAGATCCCGGCCCACTGGTTTCCCGCGGGGTACAGGAAGATGCCGTGGCCGCTTCGACCGGCATTGAAGTAGCTGCCGGGCCGCACCACCGGCGTCGCGGCGCTGGTGACGGTCGCGGTGATGGTGACGGAGGCCAGGTCCTCGTCGCTGTTGACCGGCGTCACGTACCAGCGACCGGGTGACAGCGCCGCGCCGCTGACGGACAGGGTTTCGTTGCCGCCGGGCCCCACGGCGGAAGCGTCGGCGCTTGCACGCGACGGGGCGCTGCCGATCGCCGCGATGTCCGCGGAGGGCGACGCCTTTGCAACATAAAGGTCCACGTCCTCGGCGCTTGCGATCGTGACCCGCAGTTCGCTGGCGCCGGCAGGCACATCCACGAACAGGCGGTCATGCGCCTGGCCGGGCAGCAGACGCATGGCGTAGGGACTGCCGCTGGAAAGCGCGGAGCCGCTGTTGGTCGAAGGATCGGCGTCCACTTCGACGGTGACCGGCAGTGAATCCACTTCCTGCTGGCCATCGAAAACGCGCACGTACCCGACGGCCAGTTCCCCTTCGATGATGGACGGATCGTTGTAGGAGACGATGTAGGCGAGCGCGTCGCCGGCGTCCACCCGGGCCGGACCGGTGGCGACGACGCTGCCGTCACTGGCAATCATCGGCACGGCCGCCACGTGGACATCGACATCCGCCGGCCAGGCCTGCGCGTTGTGCACCATCACCCAGTACACAACCGGGCCGGTTCCCGGATGCGCCAGCGGGAAATCGCAGAATTCCTCGTCCGACCGCATCGTCGCCGCGCAGCGCACTTCGTCCGCGGAAGGCTGGCCGTCGCCATTGGCGTCCACGCCCACGTAGCCAAACACCCTCTGGCCCCCGTTCCAGCCGAAGCGGGCGTGGATACGCCAGCTGGACGCTTGCGCATCCGCCGGGGCGGGCAGCGTGTACAGGCGCGTCACGGTGCCGGACAGGCCTGCTTCCCAGGGGGTCGACGGACGCGGGTCCGCCTCGACATTGAAGAGTTCGGCCCGCGGCGTCGCCAGCGGCGTCGCCATGTAGCGGATGTCGGACATCGCCCGCGGTGATCCGGCTTCGCCGAACGAACGCCCCGACTGGCCCCGGGTGATGATCGAAAGCGGATCGTCCAGGGTGACGCGGACCGCGGCCGTTTCCTGGTAACAGGCGTTGGCCGCATCGCAGGCGCGGTAGACAAGCGTGTCCACGCCCGACCAGTCGCCGTCCGGCCGGTACTGCAGCACGTCGTCGCTGGCATCGGCGGGTGAACCGCGGTCATCGACCCAGGCGCTGCCGTTGGCGGGCGCTGCCAACAGCTCGAGGCGGCCGCCCGCCAGGTCGCCGTTCCGGCGACGATCGTTGGCAAGCACGTCGAGGCTCGATTCCGCGGCGTTCTCGATGAGGGTGAAGCGGTCGGGGACGCCGTAGAAAGTGGTGTCCGTGGCGCCATCATCGTTGAGGATGGTGCCGGTGGCGCTGGCGAACACCTGCCCGGCGCCGTCGCGAAGCTCGACGGTGAAGGTCTCGTCGATCTCAGGAGTAGTGTCGCCAAGTATGCGCACGGTATAGGTCGCACTGGTCTGTCCCGCGGGGATCGTGACCTGGTAGACCCCTTCCGCAGTGAAGTCCGAAAGATCGGCGGTTCCGGTTTCCGTCGTCACGTAGTAGACGAGGAGGTCCTCGGGCGCCGGCTCCGGCACCGAGATGGTGAAGTCCAGGGCGGTCTCGCCAGCGTCTCCTTCGGCGATGCTGGCATCCGCCACCGTGGGGATTTGCGGCGCGAACGGCGTCACCGAATTCGACTCGGCCGACCACGCGCTCGGCCCTCCCGGGTAGATCGCGCGCAGCGCGAAGGTGTAGGCCTGGCCATTCTCCAGCCCTTCGAACTGGAATGCCTGCAGGTCGGGCACCGATTCCACACGCCCGCCCGGCGTCGCCCTGACTTCATAAGCTTCGGGACGGATCTGAAGCGGTTCGGGCCAGCTCTCGAAGACCAGCCTTGCCTGCGCGTTGCCGGCTTGCGCCGTCGGCGGAACCGGCGTCGCCGGCTGCCGGTCCATGAAGGCAATGCGGCGCACGCGGGCATTGCCCACGTCGGCGACCAGGACGGTGCCGGGGTTTACCGAAGAGTCGAGGCTGGCCAGCGCTGCCGGCGAAGAGAAACGGGCCTGGGCCGCCGGACCACCGTCACCGGTGGAACCGGCCGTGCCGGTCCCGGCAAAAGGCGCGATGTCTCCGTAATACGGACTGATGCGCACGATGCGATGGCTTCCGGCGATGGTCGCGTAAATCGAGGCGACACCGGTCATGCCGCTGACCTCGCCCAGGGGGAGGTCAAGCGCGCGGCCGCTCTCGCCGGCATAACCATCACTGCCGTTGCCCGCGATGTCGCTTACCTGGCCCGTCTGCAAGGCGATCATCCGGATCCGCAGGTTGCCCCGGTCGGCGACCAGCAGGCCTGGCCCGCCGTCGTTGACGGCCGCCAGTGCGCCCGGGCGGTCGAACCTTGCGCTCGCCGAATCTCCGTTGACATGGCCCGCCACTTCGTCGCCGGCGAAAGCGCCGATGACGCCCCCGCTGCTGATGAAACGGATGCGATTGCCGCTGCTGACGTACAGGCCGCCATCCGCCGACGGCGCCAGACCCTGCGGGGATGGCAGGCCGGCGGTTGTGGCGGGGCCACCGTCTCCGGACGGGCTGGCACTGCCATTGCCGGCAATCGTGCTTATCGTGCCGTCGGCATCGATGCGCCGGATGCGATGGTTGGACGTGTCGGCGAAGACGATCGCACCGTCCCACATCGAAACGATCGCGCCGACTTCGCCGATCTGCGCCTGCGTGGCGGGCCCGCCGTCACCCGCAAAACCCCGGACGCCCGTGCCTGCCACCACCAGCGGCTCGGCATTGAACTCGAACAAGCGGTAGATGCGCCCCTGGGCGGCGACCAGCGCACGGCCGTCGGGCTCGTGGGTCAGCGCCTCCGGCGCACCCTGGCCATGGGCGATGGTCGAAACCTGCTGCGCGGCGGCGACGCCCGGCAGCAGCAGCAACAAATACAGGCCGAGGCCGGCCAGGCCCGGCGCAGATGCGCCGGGTCGGTTACGAGACTGGTTCAAGCGGATTCCCCGGGACGATCCTTCTGCCCGGATGATAGCCCGTGGCGCGCCCGCCGTGGTCAGGCAGCCGGCTGGAAATCGGGAGGGGGCTGTTACCGCGCCGGCCCCGCCAGCAGCGGATAGGGATTGATCGCCTCGCCTTCCCACCAGCGCTTGTCGGGGCCGAGCACGAAGATCGCGAAATGCAGGTGCGGGGCCGCGGCGTTGGCGTTGCCGGTGTGGCCGACGTAGCCGATCAGCTCGCCCTGCTTGAGCACCCTGCCTTCCCCGATGCCCTCGGCGTAGCGCTGCAGGTGCGCGTAATAGAACGCGACCTGGCCGGCGTCGTCGAACTGGTAGAGCGTGATCCCGCCGGGCACCGAGTCGAAGAGCTTGACGACCGGCCCGTCGGCCACGGCAAGCACCGGCGTGCCTTCCGGGGCCATGATGTCGAGCGCATCGTGCACGCGGTCGGTGCCGCGGGCATCGGCGAAGCTGTCCACCAGGTCGGCGGCCTGCACGCCTTGGACGGGAATGCGCAGCGGCGGCAGCAGCGGTCCTTCCTGCAAAGGCGGCGCCGCCTCGGGTGGCGCGACCGTTTGTACCGTGGCGAGGGGCGGCGCCTGTTCGATGGTTTCCTGCACGGCATCGTCGACGGCGACGTCCAGCGTGCTTTCGATGTCCTGTCCGGCGACCGGCCTTGGGCCGGGAGCCTGCGCCGGGCCGGGACCCGCCTGCGCAATCAACGCGGACCCCGAGGTATCGGCCTCCGGAGTGGCAGGTGCCGGTTGCGTGCCGGTCGCGCGCTCGGCCGGCACTTCGGCCACCACCCAGGCGACGGCCAGGCCGCCAACCAGCAATCCCGCCAGGAACACCAGGCCGGCCCGCATTGGCGCTTACTCCTGCAGCCGCACGGCCGTGCCGGCCGACACGGCGCCGGCGACACGCACGACGTCCCAGTTCGTCAGGCGGATGCAGCCATTGGACTGGGTCTTGCTGATGTTCGCGGGCTCCGGCGTGCCGTGGATGCCGTAGTGCGGCTTGCTAAGGTCGATCCAGACCAGGCCCACCGGATTGTTCGGGCCCGGCTGCAGCGTCGCCTTCTCATGCGACGGATCGGCAGCGTGGAACAGGCTCGGGTCGTAGTTGAAGACCGGGTTGCTGGCCACGCCGTTGATCTTCCAGTCGCCGATCGGCAGCGGGTCGTGCTCGCTGCCCGAGGTCGCCGGGAACCAGGCGATAACTTCGTCCTGCGCGTCGAGCAGCCACAGCGCGCCGTCGGATTCATCGACCACGACGGTGCTAGCCGCCGGCAGCGAGGCGTCGCGCGCGACGTTCGGCACGCGGATGGTTTCGCCGGCCGTGAACGCGGCCTCCGGATTGAGTTCGCGCAGCAAGGTGGGGCTGGCATGGAAACGTTCGCCCAGCTTTTCCTCGACGCTGGCAAAGCCCATGGATTCAAGCTCCGCCTTGGCCATCATGTCGTCGGGGATGTCCGCGAAGGGACCGGCGATGTCGTCTTCGGCCAGCACCACGTCGACGAGGGTCGGCACGTCGCCGGCCTCGAGGGCGGTCCAGGTGGCGTCGTCGAGCTCGCCGGTTTCGTCCAGGCCGTGCTTGCGCTGGAAGGCCTTGATCGCACCCGCCTGGTTGGAGCCCGCCACGCCGTCGATTTCGCCCGGGGAAAAATGCGCCCGGTCCAGCAGGACCTGGGCACGCAGGTCGTTTCGCGCGGTCGCGGCGTCCGACGGCGAGGCCTCCGCCTCCGCTGCCGCCATGGCACCCGAGGCCGCCGAGGGGCTCGCAACGGCGGCAGTGCTGGCCGCAAGCGCGGCTGCGATCCAGTACATCAGCGAACGGGTGCGCAACATGGCAGGTCTCCTCAGGCTTTGCCCGAGTGTCCCCTGCCCCGCATTAATCGCGGCTAAGCCGGCCGCCTGGTCTATGCTGGCCGGGCAAACCACCCAGGCGGAGGAAAGCCCATGAAGGACGATCCCATCACCGAACTGCTGCTTTGGTCACTCGCCATCAACTACGGCATCCTGCTGGTTTGGCTGGGTGCGCTCGCCTGGTTCCGCGAACCGGTCCGCCGCCTGCACCGGCGCTGGTTCCGCCTTTCCGACGAGATGTTCGACGCCATGCACTACGGCGCGATGGCGGTATTCAAGATCCTGATCCTCGTCTTCAACCTGACCCCGCTGCTGGCGATCCAGCTCCTGGACTGATCCCACCGGCAGCCGGCCACACCCAGAAGGGTGGGCCGGCATTCGCGCCGGCCGTTCAGTCCGCGCAGCCCTGCGTGGTTCCGGGGCCGCCAAGCGTCCGTACCTGGTCAAGGACGGACCAGCCATCGCGGATGTCGGCAAACGGCCAGGACTCCGCGAAGTCCGCATCCACCCTCACGCTGTCGAGCTCGCCGCCCTGCAGGATGCGCCGGAGCGAACCGGCCGGTTCCCTTGCCGGTGCGATGTACGAGCAGGTCGGGCACGCGCCCATCACGCGCTGCAGCGGCAGGGTCGCCGTGGCACCGGCGAAGGTGCCGCTTTCCGCGGTCAGGAAAACCGGCGAGCCCTGTACGTCGAAATCGAACACCGCGTAGAACTCGTAGTCGTTCCAGACCTGCACGCTGTAGCCGGCGCCGGCCCGCTGCGGGTCGAACCAGTGCGAGCTGATGTCCTGGGGCTGGCCATTGAGGCTCGGACAACCCCGGCCGAGGGCCGAATACACTTCCGAGCCGGTCTCGCCGTACAGCGTATAGGTGAAGGTGAATAGGTCCGGACCGACCGGCGTCACCGTGGCCTGGCCCACGATGGTGGGTTCTGCGTGGCCCGCATACCAGGCCTGACGGTAGAGCGGGCTGCGCCAGATACCGTCGGCGTCCGGCGCCGTGGCCTGCAGGTAATACCAGGTGGGACGGGCACTCACCGATTCGTAGGTGTACCAGAGCCCGGCCCACTGGTTGCCGGCCGGATACAGCATCAGGCCGGAGCCGCTGCGGCCCGGATTGAAATAACTGCCCGACCTCACCAGCGGCGCGACCGCCTGCAGGGAGGCGGTGAGGGTCACGCTGGCCCGCTCGGTGCCCGCATTGTGAGGCACGACGTACCAGCGACCCGGATGCAGCGCGCCCGCTTCGACGCGCGCCACGCGCTGGTCGCCCACGCCCGTGGAAGCAACGGCGTCCACGCCCGGCGCCGGAGCGGCGGCGATCGCCGACGAGGCCGGGTCATCGCCGCCAGGATGGCGCACCAGCTGGAAGGGCATGCCCCCCGGGCTGTTGCTGACGACCTCCAGGCGCGTGGCGCCCTCGGGCACGTCGACGAAAACACGTTCCAGGCGTGAGCCGGGAGCGACGTCGAAGCTCCTGGGCACGCCGAAGGCCAGGGGCAGGCCGACCTTTTCTTCGGAATCCTTCAACCAGACGGTGAAGTCATCGAGCACGGTGCCGGCGTCGGACCACAGGCGCACGATGCCGGCACGCTGGTCGCCGTCCAGGAAGCCTTCGTCGAGCCAGCCCAGCTGCAGGTATACCGGCGCTTGCGCGTCGGTTTGTACCGGTCCGGTCGCGAGCAGCGTGCCGTCTGACGCGTCCATCGGAATCTCGTAGACCTCGAACACCGCGGGGCGATAGTCCGGCCAGCGGTTGTGTCCCGCCACCCACCAGGTCACCGGCGCGTCGCCGACGTGCACGACGGTCTCGCAGACATTGCCCACGTCCTGTGGGCGGATCGCGCTGCACTGCACCTCCCCCTGCGACGGCACACCATCGCCGTCGAGATCGATGCCGGCGTAGGCATCGACCCAGGCGATATTGGAGTCGGGATTGACGAGCAGGATGCGGTACTCGCGGATTTCCCCTTCCGGCGAGGCGGGAATCGTGCTGGTCTCCCACACCAGGTTCGAATCCGCGTTCCAAGGCTCCCAAGGCGTGGGATCCGGGTAGACGCCCAGCGAGACTTCCCGCGGAGCCACCAGCGGCGAAGTCGTGTAGCGCGCGGCCGAGAGAGGCGGCAGGCTCTGCATCAACACCCGTTCGCTGCCGCCGCGGTCGCCCCGGGTAAGCTCGATCGAATGATTGGCGCGGATCGCCACGCGCACGGTGGCCTCGGTGCAGCCCGTCCCTGGCAGGCACAGCGAGTATCGGAAACTGTCGCGCCCCGTGAAATCGGGCGCCGGGGTATAGAGAAAACGCACGTCGCCGTTTTGCCCTTGCGGATCCAGCGCGCCGTGCGCCGGCGGGTCGATGATCTCCACGACGAGCTGGGAGCTTTCCAGGTAGTTGAACACGTCGTTGGCCAGGGGATGCAGCAAGGCCGGCTCGTTCACGACCGCCTGCACGGCATCATCGCGGGCCTGGCCCGAACGCGACACCGGTGCGTCATCGTCGCGGATGTCGACCCGGGTGCTGAACGCCGTGGGGTCCGGGCCGACGGTGCGCGCCCCCGTCACCGCCGAGAAATCGACCCAAAGGGTCTGGAAGTTCCCTTCGGCGTGGGTATCGCCGAAAACCCTGACCGTGACCTGCCCGGCAGTCTGCCCCGCCGGAATCTCCACGCGGGTGGGCGGGACCTGCACGTAATCGATGCCGGGAGTCATCGAAGAGTGGTCGGCGCGCGTAGCCCAGGTAAAGGCAACCTCGGAGCTCGCGGGCGAAGACAGCGTCCATTTGACCGCGACATCGGTATGCCCCGAATCACCCTCGTCCACCGCGACCACATGGGGTACGGAGAACAGTGGCGGATCCTGGGCGAAAGCAGCTGGCGCCCAAGCAAGCAACGGAAGCATGAGAACGACCAGTACGAGACCGCGGATGTGGGCACCAGGCATCGCGTGACTCCTCATGGTTTCGGAATCCTCACGGTCTTGCTGATCATCAGCGAGCCCGACACGGCGAACAGCAGCACCAGCGGATGCAGCTGCCAGCCCAGGTCGATGCGGCCGAACCACAGGTCTTCGCCGATGCGGCCCTGCCACGCGGCCACGGCCATCAGCCCGACCAGAACGACCGAGGTCGGGATCGGCGTGCCCTCGAAGAAGCGCACCTTCGCCGCGCCTTCGGACAAGGCTTCGGCGGTGACATTGAATCGCGCCAGCCGGCTGACGCCGCAGCCGACGAAATACGACAGCACCAGCCAGTCCCAGCCGCCCTGCATACCGCAGGCATAGGCCAGCGCGGCGGGTGCCACGCCGAAGGAAATCACGTCCGACAGTGAATCGAGTTCGCGACCGAGCAAGGAAGCCCCGTGGCGCTGGCGGGCGACCCAGCCATCGAGCGCGTCGAACACGAAGGCCAGTGGCACCAGCGCCATGCCCCACAGCAGGTCGTTCACCCGGCCGTCCTGCAGGAAGCGCATCGCCGCGAAGATCGCACCGGTGCCGCAGAAGGCGTTGGCCAGCGTGAACCAGTCGGCCAGGTGGAAGTCGCGGATCATCGAAAAATGTCTTTTCATGCCTTCGAGCCTCCCCGCACGCGCCGCAAAAGGCAGTGCCGCCCTGCGTCGTGCCTCCGGGGCAATCTAACAAGCCCCTGCCCGGCAGGCCAGCCAACGCAGACCGGCAAACGCGGGCGCGCCTGTCTCAGGGCGCGCATCCCTGCGTGGTGCCGGGGCCGCCAAGCGGCACGACCAGGTCCACCGAACTCCAGGCGCCGGGCACGGGAATGTTCATCGGCCCGTTGACGAAGATCGCGTCCAGCTCCAGCGACTGCAGGGTGCCGCCCGAAAGGACGCGCCGCAGCGTGCCGACCGTCGTGCGGCTCGGAGGGCCGTAATAGGCGCACGACAGGCATGAACCGCCGAGTTGTTCGACATTGAGCACGTCGTCGGCGTCGCCGACGCCGCTGCGTTCCGACAGCAGGAACCGCGGCTCGCCGAGCCCGTCGTAGACGAAGGCGGCGATGAACTCATAGTTGGCCATCATCTGCACGCTGTAGCCCGGTCCGGCGTTCGCCGGGTCGAACCAGTGCGAGCTCACGTCCAGTACCTGGCCATCGATCGTCGGGCAGCCGCGTGCCAGCGCGGCCATCGGCTCCGAACCCTCGATGCCATCGACGGTGTAGCTGAATCGGAAGGCATCCGGACCCGTCGGCGTGACCGTCGCGGAACCCACCGCCACCAGGTGCCCGGCATCGCCGCTCCACGCCGACCGGTAGACGGGGGATGTCCAGGTGCCGTCGACGCCCGGCGCAGGGGCCTGCAGGTAATACCAGGTCGGGGAGCCGTTCTCGCGATAGGCATACCAGATGCCGGCCCAGGCGCCGCCGGCCGGATACAGGAAGAGTCCGTGGCCTGAACGGAGCTGGTTGAAGTAGCTGCCCGGACGCACCACCGGTGCCGCGGCGTCGATGGCTGCCGTCAGCTCGAGCCGCGCGTCGGAACCGTCGCGGTTGATCGCGACGACATGCCAGCGGGCGGGCTGGTCCAGGCCGTCGTGCACGACCACGCTCTCGTTGCCACCGGGACCCTCGCCCACGGCGACCGGCACGTAAGGCAGCGCGACCGGCTGCACCCTCGTGGCGGCGTCGTTCGGGTGCGGCACGCGCACGAGATGCAGGTCGATATTGGCGTCGCTCCGGCTCTCGACGCTCAAACGGGTCGCACCGCGCGGCACGTCGATATAGATGCTGCGATGGCTGGCACCGGCGGCCAGGGCCAGGACCTGCGGCTGGCCGTCGACAAGGCGCAGCGGTCGTTCCTCGTCGTTGCCCTGGACCAGCAGCACCGGGAAATCACCCGTTGCGGTGTTGGCATCCGACTTCACGCGCACGTAGCCCAGGCGCCGCTCGCCGGACAGCATGGTCGGATCGTTCCAGACCATGTTCAGCGCAAAACGCTGGCCGGCGGGCAGGTGGCCCGGGGCAGTGACCGCCAGGCTGCCGTCGCCATCGACGAAGGGCACTTCGTAGACATTGACCTGTACCGAGCGGGGCTCCTCGTTCCGGCTTTGCAGCATGACCCAGTAAGCCAGGGACTGGCCCGCGGCCTGCTCGAAGGACAGTTCGCAGGTTCGCGTCATGTCGTTCTGGATGCAGCGCTGCTCCGCCGGGTTTGGACGCCCGTCGCCGTTGCTGTCCACGCCCATGTACAGCGTCGCGTTGAATCCGAACTGCGTCCCGTCTTCGGCGAAAACCTTGACGGTGCGGGCGCGGCCGTCTGCCGGCGCCGGGATCGTCCGCAGCTGCCAGACCACACCGTTCGTGCTGTCCCAGGGAGTGGCCGGCGTATCGTCCACGCCGACGTAGAACGACATCACGTGGGGTTCGACCAGGGGCGTGGCCAGGAAGCGGGCGCCCGGCATCGCACGCAGGTTCGACACTTCCAGTCGTCCGCGGCCCGTGCGGCCGGAGACGCCCAGGTACTGGTCGGCCAGCGGGCGCACCACCAGGGTCACGGTCGCCGTCAGACAGCGCGCTTCGGTCTCGCACACTTCATAGGTGAGCTGCTCTTCACCTGTCCAGTCCTGCGGCGGGTAGTACCAGACGTACTGTCCGTTGACCGAAACGGTGCCCAGGGCGGGTGGGCTGACGATCGTGAAGCCGCCATCGGGATTGAATTCGGTGCTGTCATTGAGGGTGACGGGAAAAACGTAGGGCGAGGCATTCTCGGGAACGATCTCCCGGTCGTCGCGCAGGAAGAATTCCGGAGGGCCGGCTTCGTCATCGTCGTAGATGACGCCCGAGGCCTCGCCGTAATAACCATTGCCATAGGACACCGCCCCGGCAAGGATCACGACCCGCAGGTTGAAGGTTTCGTAACCCTCGACGTATTCGTCGCCGTTGACGAGCACCGTCAGCTCACCCAGGGATTCGCCGGCCGGGATTTCCACGATCTGCCCGGTGACGGGCTGGTAGTCGTGGTCCGAGGTCGCCAGATGGTCTTCGGTAGACACCCGCAGCCTGACCGGCACGAGCGCGGGCCGGTCCAGCCGGAACCGGAACACCGCCGGCGTGGTGCCGGTGTCGCCTTCGTCCACGAAGGCGCTTTCGAAGTAGACGCGGGGCAGCATCGCGTCGAGCGAGGTGACGCGGCGGACACGGCGGTTGTCGGAGTCGGCGACGAGAATGTCTTCCGCGGCGATCGCCAGGGAGGTCATCGTGCCAAGCCGCGCGTCCAGGGCCGGACCGCCGTCACCGGAGAAACCCGGGCTGCCGGTTCCCGCCACCGGCTCCACCACCTGCAGATGCGGCAGGTAGCGTTCGATGCGCGCGGAACCGACGCGGTGGTAGTACAGGTTTCCGTGGATGTCGGTGGCCAGCCCGGCGGGGGAGTTTTCCGCGAGCGTGCGGATGATGCCTTCCGCATCGATCACACGAAGGCGGCCATTGCCGCGGTCGGCTACGTACACCTGGCCGCCGAAAGGGGCCACCAGACCATCCGGGGAATTGAGCTGCGCGCCCGTGGCCGGGATGCCGTCGCCGTTGTAGCCCGCCGCGCCCGTTCCCGCGACCAGATGCATCACGCCACTGGAGTCGACCTTGCGGATGCTGACCTGGTCCGCGATGTACAGGTCGCCACCCGGCGCGAAGGTGATCGCGGCGGGATGCCGGAGCGCACGTTCGCCGGCGGGACCGCTGTCGGCGGTGAACTGATGCTCGCCCGTCCCGGCGACGGTGTGCACGATGCCCTGGGAGTCGATGCGGCGGATGCGGGCATTGCCCTGGTCGACGACATGGAGTTCGCCGCTCCGCGGGTGCAGGGCCATGGCCACGATGTCGGTGAACCGCGCCTGCGTGGCAGGGCCACCGTCCCCGGCAAATCCCGTCGTGCCGCCCTGCCCCGCGATGGTGGTGATGGTGCCGTCCTCGCCGACCTTGCGAATGAGCCCGCTGCCACCGATGTAATACGCCGACGAACCCGGGACCTGCACCACGGAAAGCGGCACGTCGATCGCGGCCGCGATCGCCGGGCCGCCGTCGCCCGAGAATCCGCTGCTGCCGTCGCCGGCGACGGTGTCGATGGTCTGCGCGGAGGCGGTGGCCGCACCGAACGCGACCGCGGATGCAAGGACCACTGCGATGAGTGCGGATACCCGCGGGAGGAAGGGCAAGGTCATGGCCGGGGGGCTCCGCTGCGCGATACTTTCCGGGGCAGTGTAGTCACACAATACCGCGACGGCTACGCAAAACACGCGAAAAAATCGCAACAAAAAAGCGGGCCGAAGCCCGCTTTCTTGTATTGCTAACGAGGTTAGCGAGGCTTAGCCTTCGCCTTCCTCGATGGCCTTGATGGACAGGCGGATGCGGCCCTGCTTGTCCACTTCCAGCACCTTGACCTTGACCAGGTCGCCTTCCTTGAGCTTGTCGGAAACCTTCTCGACGCGCTCGTTGGAGATCTGCGACACGTGCACCAGGCCGTCCTTGCCCGGGGCAATGGTGACAAACGCACCGAAGTCCATGATCTTGGCGACCTTGCCTTCGTAGATGCGGCCCGGCTCGACGTCCGAGGTGATCTGCTCGATGCGCGCCTTCGCGGCCTGGGCGGCGGCGGCGTTGACCGAGGCGATGACGATGGTGCCGTCGTCCTGGATGTCGATCTGGGTGCCGGTTTCCTTGGTGATGCCCTGGATGGTGGCGCCACCCTTGCCGATCACTTCGCGGATCTTGTCCGGGTGGATCTTGATGGTCAGCAGGCGCGGCGCGTACTCGGACAGCTCCGAACGCGGCGCGTTGATGGCCTTGTTCATCTCGCCCAGGATGTGCAGGCGGCCGGCCTTGGCCTGGCCCAGCGCGACCTTCATGATCTCTTCGGTGATGCCGTCGATCTTGATGTCCATCTGCAGCGCCGAGATGCCGCCTTCGGTACCCGCCACCTTGAAGTCCATGTCGCCGAGGTGGTCTTCGTCACCCAGGATGTCCGACAGCACGACGTAGTCGCTGCCTTCCTTGACCAGGCCCATGGCGATACCGGCCACCGGCGCCTTGATCGGCACGCCGGCGTCCATCAGGGCCAGCGAGGAACCGCAGACCGAGGCCATCGACGAGGAGCCGTTGGATTCGGTGATCTCGGACACCACGCGGATGGTGTACGGAAACGATTCCATGGTCGGCATCACGGCCTGGACGCCGCGGCGGGCAAGGCGGCCGTGGCCGATCTCGCGACGCTTCGGGCCCATCATGCGGCCGGCTTCACCGACCGAGTACGGCGGGAAGTTGTAGTGGAACAGGAAGTGGTCCTTGGACTCGCCTTCGACGGCGTCGATGATCTGGCCGTCGCGGGCGGTGCCGAGGGTGGCGACCACGATGGCCTGGGTCTCGCCGCGGGTGAACAGCGCCGAACCGTGGGTGCGCGGCAGCACGCCGGTGCGCACCGAGATCGGGCGAACGGTGTCGAGCGCGCGGCCGTCGATGCGGACCTTGGTCCTGAGCACGGACTCACGCATGGTGCTGTATTCGAACTCGCCGAATTCCTTGGCCAGGTCGGCCATGTTCCAGCCATTGGCCTCGGCCTGCGGCTTGAGCGACTCGAGCACTTCCTTCTTCAGCGCCGAGATGGCTTCCTTGCGCTCGAGCTTGTCGCGCACCTGGAAGGCGGCCTCGAGGCGGTTGCCGATGGCGGCCTTGATGGCGTCGACCGGGGCCTGCGCCTTTTCCGGGGCTTTCCAGTCCCAGTGCTTGACGCCCACTTCGGCGACCAGCTCGTTGATGGCGTTGATCGCGACCTGCATCTGCTGGTGGCCGAACATCACGGCGCCCAGCATCACGTCTTCGCTGAGTTCCTTGGCTTCGGACTCGACCATCAGCACGGCGTTGGCGGTACCGGCGACCACCAGTTCCAGGTCCGAGGTCTTGAGCTCGGAAATGGTCGGGTTCAGCAGGTACTTGCCGTCGGCGTAACCGACCTTGGCGGCGCCGATCGGGCCGGCGAACGGGATGCCCGACAGGGCCAGCGCGGCGGACGCACCGATCAGGGCCGGGATGTCGCCGTGCACTTCCGGGTTCATCGACATCACGGTGGCGATGACCTGCACTTCGTTGCGGAAGTGTTCCGGGAACAGCGGGCGGATCGGACGGTCGATCAGGCGGGAGACCAGGGTCTCGCGCTCGGTCTGGCGGCCTTCGCGCTTGAAGAAACCACCCGGGATGCGGCCGCCGGCGTAGAACTTCTCGATGTAGTCGACGGTGAGGGGGAAGAAATCCATGCCCTCGCGCTGGTTCTTGTTGCCAACCGCCGTCACCAGCACGACCGTGTCGCCGAACTTGACGATGACCGAACCACCCGCCTGGCGGGCGACTTCGCCCGTCTCGAGGGTGACTTCGTGCTGACCGTACTGGAACGTCTTGGTTACTTTCGCCACGTTTATCGCTTCCTTTGTCTCTGGATTCATCCCCACGGGGCACCCTGCCCCGCGGTTGTCGCATTTCCGTTCCCGGATGTTCCGTTCCCCGAAAATGCACACGGCGCATTTCTGCGCCGTGTGGGATCTTGCTGTTTTAGCGGCGCAGGCCCAAGCGCTCGATCAGCGTCTGGTAGCGCGCGACGTCCTTCTTCTTGAGGTAGCCGAGCAGGCTGCGGCGCTGGTTGACCATCTTGAGCAGGCCGCGGCGGGAGTGGTGGTCCTGCTTGTGGGCCTTGAAGTGGTCGGTGAGCATGTCGATGCGGGCGGAGAGCAGCGCGACCTGGACTTCCGGCGAACCGGTGTCGTTCGGGGTGCGCTTGAACTCTTCGATGACCTTGGCGGAATCAATGGACATTTGTTTTCTCTTTGGTGATGCGCAGCCTGCAGGAACGCCGCTCTGGGCGACGCACCGCGATGGCCCGCCGGTTGGGGGAATTGCTTGGTGAAAAAGCCGCAAAAGTTTAACGGACAAGGGCTTGCCGGACAAGGCGGATTTTGTGAAGGCGGTCCCGGGGACGGGGTCCGGCGCTGGTTTCAGCAGGCGCTGGCCCAGCGGAACAGGCGTTTCGGCCAGAGCTGGCCCTGATCATCGCGCCGGCCCAGGCCCAGCGACCGGCCGTCCGGGCCGACCAGGTTCAGGTTTGTCGCAGGCTCGCCTGCGACGGCGACCGGCTGGCCATGACCGAGGCGCCGGGCCTGGTCCGCATCGAGGGGCACGGCCTCGAAGTGCACCAGGCCGGCCTCGACCGGCAGCAGCAGGGCGTCCAGCGCCGCGTCGCCGCCCTCGCCCGCCGTGGCCTCGAGTTCGTCGATCGTGAACATGCGCGGCTGCAGGAAGGGTTCGACCCAGGTGCGCCGCAGCGCGGTCACGTGGGCGCCGCAGCCAAGGGCCTCGCCCAGGTCGCGGGCCAGGCTGCGGATGTAGGTGCCGGAGCCGCAGGTCACGGCCAGGCGCAGGCGCGCGCCGTCGAGTTCGAGCAGCGTGATCGACTCCACGTCGACCTCGCGCTCGGGCACCTCGATGGTTTCGCCGCGCCGGGCCTTCACGTACAGCGGCTCCCCGCCCTGCTTGAGGGCCGAATAGATCGGCGGGCGCTGGCGGATCCGGCCGGTCAGGGGCCGCAGCGCGGCTTCGACCTGCGCGCGCTCGAGCGCGGGCACCGGTCGTTCGCGCAGCACTTCGCCGTCGGCGTCGTCGGTGTCGGTGGTGCGCCCCAGTTCAACTCCGGCTTCGTAGGCCTTGCGGCCGCCCAGCAGCAGGCCGGCGATCTTGGTCGCTTCGCCGAAGCACAGGGGCAGCAGGCCGGTGGCCAGCGGGTCGAGCGCGCCGGTGTGGCCGCCCTTCTCGGCGCGGAACAGCAGGCGGGCCCGCTGCAGGGCTTGGTTGGAACTCAGGCCGGCCGGCTTGTCGAGCAGCAGCAGGCCGTCGAGCGGCCGGAAAATCGTGCGACCCATCGGCGGGCCGTCAGTCTTCGGCGGGCGGGACGGGGTTCTCGCGCAGCAGCTGTTCGATGCGCTCGCCCTTGTCCACCGAATCGTCGTAGTGGAAATGCAGCTCGGGCACGTGGCGCATGCGCACCGCCTGCGCCAGGCGATGGCGCAGCTCGGGCGCCAGCTCCTTGAGGGCCGACACCGCGGTGGGGCCCTGCTCGGCCAGCAGCGCGGTGACGAAGACCTTGGCGTGGGCCAGGTCGCGCGTCACCTCGACGTCGGATACCGACACCGACGGCAGGCCGTGTTCGCGCACCGCCTGGTGCACGATCTGGCCCAGGTCGCGGCGCAGCTGCGCCGACACCCGGTCGGTACGATGGAAGCTCTTGGTCGCCATGGTCCGTGCCTCCCTTACAGGGTGCGCTGCACCTCGATGCGTTCGAAGCACTCGATCTGGTCACCCGGCTTGACGTCGTTGTAGGCCTTCACCGCGATGCCGCACTCGGTGCCCGACTTGACCTCTTCGACGTTGTCCTTGAAGCGGCGCAGGGACTCGAGCTCGCCTTCGAAGACCACGACGCTGTCGCGCAGCACGCGGATCGGCTTGCTCTTCTTGACCACGCCCTCGATGACCAGCGAACCGGCGACGGCGCCGAACTTCGAGCTGCGGAACACGTCGCGGACCTCGGCGATGCCGATGATTTCCTCGCGGATCTCCATGCCCAGCAGGCCGGACGCGACCTGCTTCACCTGGTCGATGACGTCGTAGATGATCGAGAAGTAGCGCAGGTCCAGGCCGTTGGTCTCGATGACCTTGCGGGCGCTGGCGTCGGCGCGGACGTTGAAGCCGATGATCACGGCCTTCGAGGTCGCGGCCAGCGTGGCGTCGGACTCGGTGATGCCGCCGACGCCCGAGCTGATCACGTTGATCTTGATCATCTCGTTCGACAGCGCCACCAGGGCCTGGCGCAGCGCCTCCACCGAACCCTGCACGTCGGCCTTCACCAGCAGGTTCAGAGTGACCTGGCCGTTGTCCTGGCCCATCTGGGCCATGATGTCTTCCATGCGGCTGCCGGCGGCGGCGACCAGGCGCGACTCGCGGCGCTTGGCGTCGCGTTCCTGGGCGACTTCCTTGGCCAGGCGCTCGTCGGCCACGACCACGAAGTCGTCGCCGGCGTCGGGCACGCCCGACAGGCCCAGCACCTGCACCGGGATCGACGGCTGCGCCGAATCGACCTGCTTGCCGGCTTCGTCGAACAGCGCGCGGACGCGGCCGTAGTGCGTGCCGCAGACCAGGTAGTCGCCCTTCTTCAGGGTGCCCTGCTGCACCAGCACCGTCGCGACCGGGCCGCGGCCCTTGTCCAGCGCCGATTCGATGACCACGCCGGTAGCGCGGGCGTCGTACACGGCCTGCAGCTCCATCACCTCGGCCTGCAGCGAGATCGCCTCGAGCAGCGCGTCGACGCCTTCGCCGGTCTTGGCCGAGACGTTGACGAACTGCACGTCGCCGCCCCATTCCTCGGGCACGACTTCCAGCTTGACCAGGCCCTGCTTGACGTTGTCCGGGTTGGCTTCCGGCTTGTCGATCTTGTTGACCGCGATCAGCAGCGGCACGTTGGCGGCGCGGGCATGCTGCACGGCCTCCACGGTCTGCGGCATCACGCCGTCGTCGGCAGCCACGACCAGCACGACGATGTCGGTGAGCTTGGCGCCGCGGGCGCGCATCGAGGTGAACGCCGAGTGGCCCGGGGTGTCGAGGAAGCTGATGACGCCCTTGTCGGTTTCCACGTGGTAGGCGCCGATGTGCTGGGTGATGCCGCCGGCTTCGCCGGTGGCCACCTTGGTGCGGCGGATGTAGTCGAGCAGCGAGGTCTTGCCGTGGTCGACGTGGCCCATGATGGTGACCACCGGCGGACGCGGCTTCTTCTCGCCCTGCACTTCTTCCTGCAGCGCCGCGACCAGCGTGGTCTCGGCGTTGTCTTCCTCGGACTTGCTGGCGCGGTGGCCCAGTTCCTCGACGACCAGCACCGCGGTGTCGTGGTCGAGCACCTGGTTGATGGTGGCCATCACGCCCATCTTGAACAGCGCGCGCACCACTTCGCCGCCCTTCATCGCCAGCTTCTGGGCAAGGTCGGTCACGGCGATCGAATCACCGATGAAGACCTCGCGCACGATCGGCGCGGTCGGGCGGGAGAAGCCGTGCTGGCCGCCGCCGCTGCGCGAAGGCTCGGGACCACGGGCGCGGGACTTCTTGCGGTTGCCGGCGGCGCCGCGGCGGGCGCGCTCGGATTCGGAAAGGTGCAGCTGGCCGGCGGCGAAGCGCGTGGCCTGGCCACCGTCGCCTTCGTTGTCGACCATCGCGTGCGAACCGCGCACGGTCTTGTGCTTGCCGGCGGCCTTGCCCGCGGGCGCGGCGGCCTTGGGGCTCGGCGGCGGCGGCGGAGCCGGCTTCGGGCGCGGCTTGCGCTCGTGGATGACGATGGCGCCGGGCGCCAGCGGCGCGACTTCCGGCGCGGCCGGGGCCGCCGGTTCCTCGCTGGCGGGCTTGGCCTTGGCGGCTTCCGCGGCGGCGGCGCGGGCCGCCTCCTCGTTGCGACGCGCGGCCTCGTCGGCCTCGCGCTCGAGCTGGCGCTTGCGGTCGGATTCGGCGATCGCGGCCAGTTCGGCCTCGTTGCGCGCCTTGGACTCCTCGAGCTTGCGCAGGGCTTCGGTGCGCTCGTCGGTGGCCGGCACCGCCTCCACTTCGTCACGCTTGACGTAGGTGCGCTTCTGGCGGACCTCGACGGTGACGGTGGACTTGGACTTGCCGGCGCTGACGGTCAGCTCTTCCTGCTTGCGTCGCTGCAGCGTGATCTTGCGCGGCGCGGCGCCTTCGGCCGGCTTGTCGTCCTTGCCGTGCGTGCGGCGCAGGAAGCCAAGCAGCTTCATCTTCTCGGTGCTGCTGACCACCTGATCCGGCCCGCTGAAGGACATGCCTGCGCCGGCCAGCTGCTCAAGCAGCTTCTCGACGGGCATTCCCAGCACTTTGGCCAGCGAACCAACGGTGACTTCAGACATGTGGTGGCGATTCCTTCGTTTCCTGCGCGCGGGGCGCGCAATGGTGACTCTCGGGTCAGGCGGGGCGGAGCGGTCTTATTCGAACCAGTGCGCGCGGGCGGCCATGATCAGCTTGCCGGCACGCTCCTCGTCCATGTCCTCGATGTCGGTGATCTCGTCCGTGGCCAGCTCGGCCAGGTCGTCGCGGGTGGCCACGCCGCGCGCGGCCAGGGCGTAGGCAGTGGCCTCGTCCATGCCCTCGAGCGACAGCAGGTCGTCGGCCGGCTTGTGTTCCTCGATGTCCTCTTCGACCAGCAGGGCCTCGGTGAGCAGGGCATCGCGGGCGCGGGCGCGCAGTTCCTCGACGATGTCCTCGTCGAAGCCCTCGACGGCCAGCAGCTCGGCGGCCGGCACGTAGGCGATTTCCTCGACCGTGCTGAAGCCCTCGGTGACCAGGATGCCGGCGATTTCCTCGTCGACTTCCAGCTTGTCCATGAACAGCTGGCGCGCGGCCGCCTGTTCGGACTCGGACTTGGCGGTCACCTGGTCCTGGGTCATCACGTTGAGCTGCCAGCCGGTCAGGCGGCTCGCCAGGCGGACGTTCTGGCCGCCCTTGCCGATCGCCTGGGCCAGCTTGTCCTCGGCCACGGCCAGGTCCATCGAGCGCTTTTCCTCGTCGACGATGATCGACTGCACTTCGGCCGGCGCCATCGCGTTGATCACGAACTGCGCCGGGTTGTCCGACCACAGCACGATGTCGATGCGCTCGCCGTTGAGCTCGTTGCTGACGGCCTGCACGCGCGAACCGCGCATGCCGATGCAGGCGCCGATGGGATCGGTGCGGTGGTCGTGGGCGAGCACGGCGATCTTGGCGCGGTCGCCCGGGTCACGGGCCGCGGCCTTGATCTCGACCAGGCCCTGGCCGACTTCCGGCACCTCGAGCTTGAACAGCTCGATCATGAATTCCGGCGCGGTGCGGCTGATGAACAGCTGCGGGCCGCGGGCTTCCGAACGCACGTCCAGCAGGTAGCCGCGCACGCGGTCGCCCGGGCGCAGCACGTCGCGCGGGATGGCCTTGTCCTTCGGAATCAGGGCCTCGGCGTTGCCGCCCAGGTCGACATAGACATTGCCGCGCTCAACGCGCTTGACGATGCCGTTGATCAGCTCGCCGATGCGGTCCTTCCAGGCGTCGACCACCTGGGCGCGCTCGGCTTCGCGCACGCGCTGCACGATCACCTGCTTGGCGGCCTGGGCGGCGATGCGGCCGAACTCGGCGTTCTCGACCTGCTCCTCGACGTAGTCGCCGACTTCGGCGCCTTCCTTCTCGTCGACGGCGTCCATCAGGCGGATCTGGCGGTCCGGCGATTCCATCACCACGTCGTCGGCCACGACTTCCCAGCGGCGGAAGGTTTCGTAGCTGCCGTCGGCCGGATTGATGGCGACACGCATGGCGACGTCCTGCTCGTGGTAGCGCTTCTTCGCGGCCGAGGCCAGCGCGGCCTCCATGGCCTCGATGATCACGCCGCGCGGCACGCCCTTTTCATTGGCCACCGCTTCCATCACCAGCAACAGTTCCTTGCTCATCTCTTCCAGCTCCGTGAAAGGCGTCGGACGCCTCAGGGGTTATCGGATTCATCGCCGGCCTTGCGCTTGCCGCGCGGACCGGTGGGTTTGGGCTGGGCCGCAAGGCCCAGGGCGACGAGGTCGGGGACCAGGCGCGCCTTTTCGATGTTCTCGTGCGCGACCTGCATCTCGCGGCCGTCGAAGGACAGCACGATGGTGTCGCCTTCCACGCGCACGATGCGCGCCTGGAAGCGTCGGCGGCCGTCGACCGGCAGCCGCAGGTTCAGCTTGGCCTGCTCGCCGGTGAAGCGCGCGAACTGGGCCGGCGTGAAAAGCGGGCGGTCGATGCCGGGCGAGGACACCTCCAGCGTGTACTGCGAGCTGATCGGATCCTCGACGTCAAGCACGGCCGCCACTTCGCGGCTGACCGCCTCGCAGTCCTCGATGGCGACGTGGCGGCTGGCGTCGGCGACGTCGATGTACAGGCGCAGCAGCGCGCTGTTGCCGGTCGGGGCGAATTCCACGCCCAGCAGCTCCAGGCCCAGTCCTTCGACGGTGGGCGCAAGCAGATTGCTGATTTCGGTCGCCTTTCCGGTCATTCGTCGGTCCCGCGCCTCATTCGCGTTTGTCAAATTTCGAAAACAAAAAAGGGCCGTGAGGCCCTTTTCCGGTACATCCAGGTTCCGGCTTCCCCGGGATCGGCTGGCAGCCAACCCGGGGAAAAAGCCTGTGCGATGAATTCCTTTCGGAAACCAAAGCCAGAAACTGGTAGCGGGGGCAGGATTTGAACCTGCGACCTTCGGGTTATGAGCCCGACGAGCTGCCAGACTGCTCCACCCCGCAGCAGTGAGCGCGCATTATAGGGGGCTTGGCTTTCGCGGCGCAAGCCCGGCGTGAGATTGATGCTCAGCCGGCACTCAGGCCGGGAACGCCAGGCCGACCCAATGCAGGATGCTGTCGGCGAAAAGTCCCAGCGCCAGCAGCGCGATCGCGTTGACCGCGAACAGCACGCGCAGGTGGCTGTCCGGATGAACCTTCGGGCCCTCGCCTTCGGGTTCGTCGAAGAACATCGCCTTCATCACCCGCAGGTAGTAGAAGGCGCCGATCACCGCGCACACCACGCCGACCACGGCCAGCCACAGCAGGCCGGCGTCCAGCGCAGCCAGCAGGACCTCAAGCTTGGCCCAGAAGCCCAGGAACGGCGGCACGCCGGCCAGCGAGGCCATGATGAACATCACCAGCAGGGCCTGGAACGGATTGCGCGACCACAGGCCGCGGAAGTCGGCGATCTCCTCCGCCTCGTGGCCCTTGCGCGAAAGCAGGATGATGGCGCCGAAGGCCGCCGCCGACATCAGCGCGTAGGCAATCGCGTAGAACATCGCCGCGCCGTGGCCGAGCGGGCCGCCGTGGGCCAGGCCCATGAACAGGAAGCCGACGTGCGAAATGGTCGAATAGGCCAGCATGCGCTTGAGGTTGGTCTGCACCAGCGCGACCAGGTTGCCCACCACCAGCGACAGCGCCGCCAGCCAGGCGACCATGTCCTGCCACTGCGCGTCGAGCGGGCCGACGCCGTCCTCGAGCAGGCGGTAGGCCATGCCGAAGGCCGCCAGCTTCGGCGCCGAGCCGATAAACAGCGTGATCGCGGTCGGCGCACCGTGGTAGGTGTCGGGCAGCCACATGTGGAAGGGCGCGGCGCCGAACTTGAAGGCGATGCCGACCAGCATGAAGACCACGCCGAACAGCAGCAGGGTGCGGTCGCCGGTGGAGGCCGCGGCGGCGTGGATCTCGCCCAGCTGCAGGCTGCCGGTGGCGCCATAGACCATGGACATGCCGTACAGCAGCAGGCCCGAGGCCAGCGAGCCGAGCACGAAATACTTCATCGCCGCTTCCGAGCAGCGCGGGTTGTCACGGTCCATCGCGACCAGGCCGTAGGAGCTCAGCGCCAGCAGTTCCAGGCCCAGGTACAGCACCAGCATGCTGCCGGCCGAGACCATCAGCATCATGCCCAGCACCGAGAACAGGCCCAGCACGTAGAACTCGCCCTTGAACAGGCCGCGGTCCTGCAGGTAGGGCTTGGCATAGACAAAGGACGCGGCGGCCACCAGGTAAATGGCGATCTTGAGCACGTCGCCGATGGTGTCGCGCACGAACAGGTTGGCGAAGCCCCAGGTGGTTTCCGCGCCCAGCTCGCGCGCGGTCAGGACCGCGGCGGCGGCCAGGATGAACAGCGCCAGGAAGTGCGTGAGGCCGCGACGCGCGTCCGAGAGGAACAGGTCGATCATCAGCAGGGCGAAGGCTGCGCCGCAGACGAAGATCTCCGGCCCCAGGGGCTGGAGGTCGGCAAGGGTGGGCATCGGCAGGGCCATCGGGGCTTCCTTACAGCTTGGTGGCGGCGAGCTGGGTCAGCAGCTGCGCGATCGGTGCTTCCATGAGGTCGGTCAGCGGCTTGGGATACACACCCAGCGCCAGGGTGCCCAGGGCGAACACGCCCAGCACCAGGACCTCGCGGCCGTTGATGTCGGTGAGTTCGGCCACGTGGTGGTTGGCGACGTCGCCAAAGACCACGCGCTTGACCATCCACAGGGTGTAGGCCGCGCCCAGGATCAGCGTGAAGCCGGCGCCGAAGGCGACCCACGGGTTGTACTGGAACGAGGCCAGGATGACCATGAACTCGCCGACGAAACCCGAGGTGCCCGGCAGGCCGGCATTGGCCATCGCGAAGAACACGAAGAAGGCCGCGAACCAGGGCATGGTATTCACCACGCCGCCGTAGTCGCGGATCATGCGGCTGTGCATGCGGTCGTAAACCACGCCGACGCAGGAGAACATCGCGCCGGAGATGAAGCCGTGCGAGATCATCTGCACCATCGCGCCCTGCACGCCCAGCTGCGCGGCGTCGGTGTTGCCCAGCTCGCGCACCAGCGCGAAGGCGATGAAGGTGCCGAGGGTGACGAAGCCCATGTGTGCGATCGACGAATACGCGATCAGCTTCTTCATGTCCTCCTGCACCAGCGCGACCAGGCCGATGTAGATCACCGCCGCCAGCGACAGCGCGATCACCAGCCAGGCCCACTCCTGCCCCGCGTCCGGCACGATCGGCAGCGTGAAGCGCAGGAAGCCGTAGCCGCCGATCTTGAGCATGATCGCCGCCAGGATGACCGAGCCGCCGGTGGGCGCCTCGACGTGGGCGTCGGGCAACCAGGTGTGCACCGGGAACATCGGCACCTTCACCGCGAAGGCGGCGAGGAAGGCGAAGAACAGCCACATCTGCTCGGTCGCGGTGAGCTTGAGCAGGTACAGGTCGGCCAGCTGGAAGCTGGCGCCGCCCTCCAGGCGCTCGCCCGAGACGATGTACAGGTACACCAGGCCGACCAGCATGAACACCGAGCCGAGGAAGGTGTACAGGAAGAACTTGATCGACGCGTACACGCGCCGCGGGCCGCCCCAG
Source organism: Arenimonas sp. (assembly GCF_041919775.1). GTDB lineage: Bacteria > Pseudomonadota > Gammaproteobacteria > Xanthomonadales > Xanthomonadaceae > Arenimonas. The sequence goes on from NZ_JAYRTE010000016.1 coordinate 33,892, forward strand.
ACGCCGATGATGATGAACATCGGGATCAGCATCGCCTCGAAGAACACGTAGAACAGGATGGCGTCGAGCGCGCAGAAGACGCCGACCATCATGCCCTCGAGGATCAGGAAGGCGGCGAAATACTGGTGGCCCCGGCGCTCGACCGAACCCCACGCACCCACCAGCACCAGTGCCGTGGTCAGCGTGGTCAGGGCGATCAGCGCGATCGACAGGCCGTCCACGCCCAGGTGGTAGCGGATGTCGAAGCTGGGGATCCAGGTGCGGTCTTCGACGAAACGCATCGCGGCCGAACCGGTGTCGTGGCCGGCGAACAGGAACAGGCTCAGCGCGAAGGTGGCGACCGCGACCAGCAGCGCGAACCACTTGGCCTGGGTCTGGCGGGCGTCACCGAAGGCCAGCGTCAGGATGCCGCCGAGGATCGGCAGCCAGACCAGGACGCTCAGCAGGGGCCAGGAGGATTGCATCGGGTCTTCCTTGTCAGTCTCAGGCGCCGGTCATCTTGACCAGCACCGCCAGCAGGACGATGAGGCCAATGATCATGGCGAAGGCGTAGTTGTAGAGGCGACCGGTCTGCACGTGCCGCACCAGGCCGGCGATCCGGTCGACCAGGGTGGCCGAACCGTTCACCAGCAGGCCGTCGATCAGGCCGGCGTCACCGCGCTTCCAGGAGAACTTGCCCAGCTTGATGCCGCCGCCGGCGAAGCCCTTGATCCACAGGTCGTCGAAACCGTACTTGTTCTCGAGCAGGCGCACGACGGGCGCGAACAGCTTCGCGAGGCGGTCGGCCAGCGCCGGGTTGAACAGGTAGATGTAGGTGGCCAGGCCGAAACCGGCGAAGGCCAGCCAGAACACCACCGACTCGATCGCATGGGCGCCGAACTTCACCGCGGCCATGAACCAGCCATACTCGTCGTGCCACAGCAGCTCACCAGCCCGCGCAACCGTATCGTGCGCCGGCATCACCTCGATGGCGCCGCGGAAGAAGTCGCCGAACAGCATCGGACCGACCGTGAAGAAGCCGATGAAAATGGACGGGATCGCCAGCAGCACCAGCGGCACGGTGACCACCCACGGCGACTCGTGCGGCTCGACCGGGCCATGGTGGCCGTGGTGGGCGTCGGCATTCTCGTCGTGGTGCGCGTCGGCGTGCACTTCCGCATGCGGCTCGTGGTGGGCCACCTCGCGGAATCGCTCCTTGCCGTGGAAGGTCAGGTACAGCAGGCGGAAGCTGTAGAAAGCGGTGACGAACACGCCCAGCAGCACCGCGTAATAGCCGTACTGCTGCACCCAGCCGCCCTGCTCCGCCGCCTGCTGCGCGGCGACGATGATGGTGTCCTTGGAGAAATAACCCGACAGGAAGGGCGTGCCGACCAGGGCCAGGGTGCCGATCAGGCTGGTCCAGTAGGTGATGGGCATGTACTTCTTCAGGCCGCCCATCTTGCGCATGTCCTGCTCGTGGTGCATGCCGATGATCACCGAGCCGGCCGCCAGGAACAGCAGCGCCTTGAAGAAGGCGTGCGTCATCAGGTGGAACACGGCGGCCGAGTAGGCCGACACGCCCAGGGCAACGGTCATGTAACCGAGCTGGGAAAGCGTGGAATACGCGACCACGCGCTTGATGTCGTTCTGGACGATGCCGATCAGGCCGGTGAAGAAAGCCGTGGTGGCGCCGATGAACAGCACGAAGGCCAGCGCGGTTTCACTCTGCTCGAACAGCGGCGACATGCGCGCCACCATGAAGATGCCGGCGGTGACCATGGTCGCCGCGTGGATCAGCGCCGAGATCGGGGTCGGGCCTTCCATCGAGTCAGGCAGCCAGACGTGCAGCGGCACCTGCGCCGACTTGCCCATCGCGCCGATGAACAGGCAGATGCAGATGAAGGTCATGATCTCGACATCGACCGGGCCGGACAGCACGTCCATGCTCCAGCCGCCCATGCCGATCTTGCCCGACCACAGGGTGAAGGTGCCCTGCAGCTCGCTGTTGTAGGCATGCGCGAACACGGTCGCGTAGTCGAGCGTGCCGACCCAGGCCAGCACGCCGGCGATGCCGAGCAGGAAGCCGAAGTCGCCGACGCGGTTGACCAGGAAGGCCTTGAGGTTGGCGAAGATGGCGGTCGGGCGCTTGTACCAGAAGCCGATCAGCAGGTAGGACACCAGGCCCACCGCTTCCCAGCCGAAGAACAGCTGCAGGAAGTTGTTGCTCATCACCAGCATCAGCATGCTGAAGGTGAACAGCGAGATGTAGCTGAAGAAGCGCTGGTAGCCCGGGTCCTCTTCCATGTAGCCGATGGTGTAGATGTGCACCAGCAGCGACACGAAGGTGACCACCACCATCATCATCGCGGTGAGCGTGTCGACCATGAAGCCGACGTGGGCCGAATAGCCGCCGACCTCGAAGAAGGTGTAGACGTTCTGGTTGAACGGCGCCGCCTCCAGGCCCACGAACTGCCACAGCACGTGCACCGACAGCGCGCAGCTGACCGCGACGCCCAGGATGGTGACCCAGTGCGCGCCGGCGCGGCCCACCTGCTTGCCGAACAGGCCGGCGATGGCGGAGCCGAGCAGCGGCGCGAGCGCGATGACCAGCAGGATGTTCATTGAAATCATCGCGCGATCAACCCTTCAGCGAATCGAGTTCGGCGACATTGATGGTCCGCCGGTTGCGGAACAGCGTCACCAGGATGGCCAGGCCGATGGCGGCCTCGGAAGCCGCCACGGTCAGGATGAAGAACACGAAGATCTGGCCGTCGACGTGGCCCAGGAAGCGCGAGAAGGCCACGAAGTTGATGTTCACGGCCAGCAGCATCAGCTCGATGCACATCAGCAGCACGATGACGTTCTTGCGGTTGATGAAGATGCCGGCCACCGAGATGCAGAACAGCACCGCGGCGAGCGCGAGGTAATGGCCGAGGCTGATCACGGGTTGCCCTCCTGGCGGGGTTCGGACGCCACCTTGACCAGGCGCACGCGGTCCTCGCGGCGCACGGCGACCTGGCGGGCCGGATCCTGGTGCTTGGTGCCCGGGCGGCGGCGCAGGGTCAGCATCACCGCGATCACCAGCGCGACGGTGAGGATCACGGCGGCGGTTTCAAACGGCAGGATGTACTTGCTGAACAGCGTTTCGCCGATCCACTGGATATTGGTCTTGCCTGCCGCGACCGCCGGGTCGGTGGCCGACAGGCCCACGTCGAAGCGCTGCAGGCCGATCAGCATCACCATCTCGGCGGCCATCACCACCACCACCGCGCCGGTCAGCGGCAGGTAGCGCACGAAACCCTCGCGCATCGGCGTGGTGTTGATGTCGAGCATCATCACCACGAACAGGAACAGCACCATCACCGCGCCGATGTAGACCAGCACCAGCACGACGCCGAGGAACTCGGCCTGCAGCAGCAGCCACAGGCAGGCGACGGAGAAGAAGGTCAGCACCAGGCTGAGCACCGCGTGCACCGGGTTGCGGGCCAGGATGACGCCCAACGCGGCCAGCACGGCGACCGTGGCGAAGGTGAAGAAGGCGGCGAGTTCGTAAGTCATGTCTGTCCTTTGTCCCCTGCCCTCAGCGGAAGGCCGCGTCGGCGGCGCGACGTTCGGCGATCTCGTCCTCGAGGCGGTCGCCCAGGGCCAGCAGCTGGGCCTTGCTGACGATGTTCTCGCCGCGCTTCTCGAAGTGGTACTCGTGCACGTGGGTTTCGACGATCGAATCGACCGGGCAGCTTTCCTCGCAGAAACCGCAGTAGATGCACTTGAACAGGTCGATGTCGTAGCGCGTGGTGCGGCGCGAGCCGTCGGCGCGGCGCTCGGAGTCGATGGTGATCGCCAGCGCCGGGCACACGGCCTCGCACAGCTTGCAGGCGATGCAGCGCTCTTCCCCGTTCGGGTAGCGGCGCAGCGCGTGCAGGCCGCGGAAGCGCACCGACTGCGGCGTCTTCTCGAACGGGTAGTTGAGCGTGTACTTGGGCTTGAACATGTAGCCCAGGGTCAGCTTCATGCCGGCCAGAAGCTCCAGCAACATGAGGCTCTTGAGGTAGTTGGCGATGCGGGTCATGGCTTCCTCAGGCGCCCAGCGTGAACCATTCGTTGTAGGCCATGATGGCCGTCACGAAGATCCAGAAGATCGTGATGGGAATGAACACCTTCCAGCCCAGGCGCATGATCTGGTCGTAGCGATAGCGCGGGAAGGTGGCACGGAACCACAGGAAGCTGAAGGCGAAGAACAGGAACTTCAGGATCAGCCACCACCAGCCCGGCTCGCCCAGGAAACCCCAGGACGCCGGGAACGGCGACAGCCAGCCGCCCAGGAACAGCACGGCGGTCAGGAAGGCCACCAGCATCATGTTGGCGTATTCGGCCAGGAAGAAGATGGCGAAGGCCGAGCCCGAGTATTCGACGTGGAAGCCGGCGACGATTTCCGACTCGCCCTCGGCGACGTCGAAGGGCGCGCGGTTGGTTTCGGCCACGCCGGAGATGAAGTAGATGATGAACAGCGGGAACAGCGGCAGCCAGAACCACTCGAGCAGGCCGGCATTGCCCGACTGGGCCATGACGATCTCGCTGAGGTTCATCGTGCCCGCCGCGACCAGCACGCCGACCAGGGCGAAGCCCATCGCGATCTCGTAGCTGATGACCTGCGCGGCCGAGCGCAGCGCGCCCAGCACCGCGTACTTCGAGTTCGAGGCCCAGCCGCCGATGATGATGCCGTAGACGCCCATCGAGGTGAGCGCCAGCAGCACCAGCAGGCCGGCGTTGACGTTGGCCAGCACCACGCCGTCGTCGAAGGGGATCACCGCCCAGGCCGCCAGCGCCGGGGCCAGCGCCAGCAGCGGCGCCAGCCGGTACAAGAAGCCGCTGGCATTGGTCGGGACGACCAGCTCCTTGAACAGCATCTTGAACACGTCGGCGAAGGCCTGGATCACGCCGATGCCCAGCACGCCGCCGATGAACTGCGGCCCGTGGCGCACGTGCATCCAGCCGATCACCTTGCGCTCGGCCAGCGTGTAGAAGGCCACGCCCACGACCACCGGCAGCGTGATCGCCAGGATCTTGATCAGGGTCCAGAGCACCAGGCCCAGGTCACCGAAGGACAGGAAGAACTCGCGCATCGGATCAAACATGCTCAGGCCCCCACCACGGACAGCCGCGCCGCGGGCGCGATCGGCGCCGTGGCCTCGTAGTCGGATTCGATCCAGGCGGCGCCGCGGGCGACCCGCTTGCTCACCTGCACCGGAAGCGCGGCATTGCCGTGGCCATCGCCGAGCTTGGCCATGGCGCCGTCGGACAGGCCGCGCGCCAGCGCGTCTTCCGGATTCAGGACCACGCGTGCGCCCAGCGTCAGCGGATGCGCGTTGAGCGCGCCCGCGCGGCGCAGCACCGCGTCGCCGCGGTAGATCGGCGTGCTGGTGATGCGCTCGAGGCCGGCATCGGCACCGGCGGCAGCGGCCGGGGCCAGGCCTTCACCGGCGGCCGGCGCCTGCGCAGACAGGCCGGCGCGCAGGCCCGCAAGGTCGGTGTAGTCGAAGCCGGACAGGCCGAGCTGGCCACCCAGCGCGCGCAGCACGCGCCAGCCCGGACGGGCTTCGCCGGGCAGCTTGCCGCCGGCGAGCACGAGCTGGTCGGTGCCGTCGAGGTTGCTCAGGGTGCCGTCAAGCTCGGGCAGCAGGCCGATCGGCAGGATCACCTGGGCGAGGCGCTTGAGGTCGTCGCTGGCGTAGGCCGAGAAGGCCACGATCCTGGCACCGGCCAGCGCCTTGAGCGCCTGGGCGCCGTGCGCAAAGTCGTACTGCGGCTCGACGCCATACAGCAGGTAGGCCGGCAGCGGCTGGGCCAGCATGGCGCCGGCGTCGCGACCGCCCTGCCCCGGCCGCAGGCCGTGACGGGCCAGGCCGATGGCATTGGCGCCCTGCGGGATGCGGTTGAGGCTGGCACCGGTGGCCGAGGCCAGGGCGCGCGCGGCGGCGCGCAGCCAGGAGGCCTGGGCGTGGTTCTCGGCCATTTCGCCGAGCACGATGACCGCCTTGCCGCCCTTGGCCAGCGCTTCGGCCATGGCCTGGGCCGCGTCGTGGTCGGCGGCTTCGATGCCCGACGGCAGCGTGGCACCGGCGGCCTTGGCCACCGCCGCCAACGCACCCGGCAGCTGGGACGGCGCGACGATGCGCTTGCCCGACACCGGGAAGGTGAACTCGAAGTCCACCGGGTTGATGCAGAACACCTTCGCGCCGCGCTTGCCGGCCTTGTGCAGGCGCTGGTGCAGCAGCGGCAGCTCGTGGCGCAGGTTGCAGCCGACCAGCAGCACGGTGTCGGCGAGCTCGAGCTCGGCCGCCGGTAGCTGGAAGGGTTCGGCGAAGGCCGCGTCGGCGAAGTCCAGCGCCTTCAGGCGGTGGTCGAGGTTTGCCGTGCCCAGGCCCTTCGCGAGGGTCGCCAGCTGGGCGCCCTCTTCGTTGGTCGTCGCCGGGTGGGCGAGCACGCCGAGCGAATCGCCGGCTTCCCTGAGCAGCTTGGCCGCGACGGCCAGAGCTTCTTCCCAGGACGCCTCGCGCCAGGCATCGCCTTCGCGCAGCAGCGGCCGGGTGGCCCGGTCGGCCGAATACAGGCCTTCGTGCGAATAGCGGTCGCGGTCAGACAGCCAGCACTCGTTCACCGCCTCGTTGTCGCGCGGCACGGTGCGCAGCACTTCGCCGCGGCGGGTGTGCAGGAACAGGTTGGAACCCAGCGCGTCGTGGTAACCCACGGATTCACGCGCGATCAGCTCCCAGGCGCGGGCGCGGAAGCGGAAGACCTTGTTGGTCAGCGCGCCGACCGGGCACACGTCGATGACGTTGCCCGAGAGTTCGGTCATCAGCGGCTTGCCGTCGTAGGTGCCGATCTGCAGGCGCTCGCCGCGGTACATGCCGCCCAGCTCGAAGGTGCCGGCGACGTCCGCGGTGAAGCGGATGCAGCGGGTGCACTGGATGCAGCGGGTCATGTCGGTGGCGACCAGCGAACCCATGTCCTCGTCCGGCACCACGCGCTTGCGCTCGACGAAACGCGACACCGAGCGGCCATAGCCCATGGCCAGGTCCTGCAGCTCGCACTCGCCGCCCTGGTCGCAGATCGGGCAGTCCAGCGGGTGGTTGATCAGCAGGAACTCCATGACGTTGCGCTGCGCGTCGAGCGCGCGCTTGGTCTGGGTGGTGACCTTCATGCCTTCCATCACCGGCGTGGCGCAGGCCGGTGCCGGCTTGGGCATCTTCTCGACGTCCACCAGGCACATGCGGCAGTTGGCGGCGATCGGCAGCTTCTCGTGGTAGCAGAAGCGCGGGATCGCGACGCCGGCCTTGTCGGCGGCGTGGATGATCATCGAGCCCTTCGGCGCCTGCATCGGCTTGCCGTCGATCTCGATGTTCACCAGGTCCGGCGCGGTGGTGTTGCTCGGCTGGGCGCTCATGCGGCCTGCTCCGTGGTGGCGAGCTGGCCCTTGGCCAGGTCGTCGACGTAGAAACGCTTGTTGACGATCGCGTACTCGAACTCGTGCCAGTAGTGGCGCAGGAAGCCCTGCACCGGCCAGGCGGCGGCTTCGCCGAAGGCACAGATGGTGTGACCTTCGATCTGGCCGGCGGCGGCCTTGAGCATCTGCAGGTCTTCAAGCACCGCCTTGCCTTCCGCGATGCGGGTGAGCATGCGGTACATCCAGCCGGTGCCTTCGCGGCAGGGCGTGCACTGGCCGCAGGATTCGGCGTAGTAGAAGCGCGCGATGCGCTGGCAGGCGCGGACCATGCAGGTGGTTTCGTCCATCACGATGACGGCGCCCGAACCCAGGCCGGAACCGGCCTTCTGGATCGAGTCGTAGTCCATCGTGCAGCCCATCATGATGTCCGCCGGCAGCACCGGCATCGAGCTGCCGCCCGGGATGACCGCCTTGAGCTTGCGGCCACCCTTCACGCCACCGGCCATTTCCAGCAGTTCGCTGAAAGGCGTGCCCAGGCGGATCTCGAAGTTGCCCGGGTTGTTGACGTGGCCCGACACCGAGAACACCTTCGGGCCGCCGTTGTTGGGCTTGCCCAGATTGAGGAACCACTCGGCGCCGTTGCGCATGATCGCCGGCACGGACGCGTAGGTTTCGGTGTTGTTGATCGTGGTCGGCTTGCCGAACAGGCCGAAGTTGGCCGGGAACGGCGGCTTGTAGCGCGGCTGGCCCTTCTTGCCCTCGAGCGATTCCATCATCGCGGTCTCTTCGCCGCAGATGTAGGCGCCTGCGCCGAGCGCGGCATGGATGTCCACGTCCACGCCCGAGCCCTGGATGTCCTTGCCCAGCCAGCCGTTGGCGTAGGCTTCCTTCAGCGCCTCTTCGAAATGTTCGAAGGGCTCGTGGTGGAATTCGCCGCGCAGGTAGTTGTAGCCGACCGTGCAGCCGGTGGCGTAGCAGGCGATCGCCATGCCCTCGATCACCGAGTGCGGGTTGTAGCGCAGGATGTCGCGGTCCTTGCAGGTGCCCGGCTCGGATTCGTCCGAGTTGCACAGGATGTACTTCTGGCCGGGCGCCTGGCGCGGCATGAAGCTCCACTTCAGGCCGGTCGGGAAGCCGGCGCCGCCGCGGCCGCGCAGGCCCGACTGCTTGACCATCTCGATGACGGCCGCCGGGTCCATCTTCTCCGCGAGGATCTTGCGCCAGGCGGAATAACCGCCGGTCTTGAGGTAGTTCTCGTAGGACCAGGGCTTGTCGAAGTGCAGCGTCGTGTAGACGACGTTGTGCTCCTGCGGGGCCGGGCCCACGGGGCCGGTGGCTTCGGAATAGCGGGAATCGTGCGCCATGTTCCTAGATCACTCCAGTCCGTCGAGCAGCTTGTCCACCTGCTCGGTGGTCAGCTTCTCGTGGTAATGGCCATCGACCACCATCATCGGCGCGCCGGCGCAGGCCGCCAGGCACTCTTCCTCGACCTTGAGGAAGATCCGGCCGTCCGGGGTGGATTCGCCGTGCCGGATGCCGAGCTTGCCTTCGCAGTGGCGCACGATGTCCTCCGCGCCGTTGAGCCAGCAGCTGATGTTGGTGCAGATGGCGACCTTGTGCCGGCCGACCGGCTGCAGGTCGAACATCGAATAAAAACTCGCGACCTCGTAGGCCCACACCGGCGGGATGCCGAGGTACTTGGCGGTGGCGGCGATCAGTTCGTCGCTGAGCCAGCCGCCGTTCTGTTCCTGGGTGGCCATCAGGCCCTGGATCACGGCCGAACGCTTGCGGTCGGGCGGGAACTTGGCGACCCAGTGGTCGATGTGCGCGCGCGTGGCGTCGGACAGCGCGACCATGGGGTCGACGTCCTGGCAGGCGGCGAAATTTCCGGTGGCTTTCATCGGTCTGGCAGTCCTTAGCGATCGATCTCGCCGAACACGACGTCGTAGGTGCCGATCATGGCGACCACGTCGGGCAGCATGTGGCCGCGCACGATCGCGTCCATGGACGAGAGATGGGCGAAACCCGGCGCGCGCAGCTTCAGGCGGAAAGGCTTGTTGGCGCCGTCGGAGACGATGTAGGCGCCGAACTCGCCCTTGGGGGCTTCCACCGCGGCATAGGCTTCGCCGGCCGGCACGGAATAACCTTCCGTGAACAGCTTGAAGTGGTGGATCAGCGCTTCCATGTCGTCCTTCATCTCGGCGCGGCGCGGCGGCGCGACCTTGAAGTTGCGCACCATCACCGGGCCCGGGTTGGCCCGCAGCCACTGGACGCACTGCTTGATGATGCGGTTGGACTGGCGCATTTCTTCCATGCGCACGAGGTAGCGGTCGTAGCAGTCACCCTGCACGCCCACCGGGATGTCGAAATCGACCTTGTCGTAGGCGGCGTAGGGCTGCTTCTTGCGCAGGTCCCAGGCCAGGCCGGAGCCACGCAGCATCGGACCGGTCATGCCCCAGGCCAGGGCCTTCTCGACCGGCACCACGCCGATGCCGACGGTGCGCTGCTTCCAGATGCGGTTGTCGGTGAGCAGGGTTTCGTACTCGTCGACCCGGCGCGGGAAGTCGTCGGTGAAGGCGTCGAGGAAGTCGAGCATCGAGCCTTCGCGCCACTCGTTGACGCGCTTGAGCTCGCTGCCCTTGCGCCACGGCGATTCCCGGTACTTGGGCATCGCGTCGGGCAGGTCGCGGGCGACGCCGCCCGGGCGGTAATACGTGGCGTGCATGCGCGCGCCGGAGACCGCCTCGTAGCAGTCCATCAGCTCTTCGCGTTCGCGGAAGGCGTACAGGAACACCGCCATCGCGCCCAGGTCGAGGCCGTTGGAGCCAACCCACATCAGGTGGTTCAGGATGCGGGTGATCTCGTCGAACATGGTGCGGATGTATTCCGCACGCATCGGCACCTCGACGCCCATCAGCTTCTCGATGGCGCGCACGTAGGCGTGCTCGTTGCACATCATCGAGACGTAGTCGAGCCGGTCCATGTAACCGATGGACTGGTTGTAGGGCTTGGACTCGGCCAGTTTTTCGGTGCCTCGGTGCAGCAGGCCCACGTGCGGGTCGGCGCGCTGCACGACCTCGCCGTCCATCTCCAGCACCAGGCGCAGCACGCCGTGCGCGGCCGGGTGCTGGGGACCGAAGTTGAGGGTGTAGTTGCGGATTTCCTGGGTCATGGCCGGTCAGTCCTTGCTCGGCTGCTCGGAGGCGGCTTGCTGCCAGCGCGAGTCTTCGCGCACCACGCGCGGCACGCCGACGCGCGGCTCGATCGAAACGGGTTCGTAGACCACGCGCTTGCGTTCGGCGTCGTAGCGGACCTCGACGTTGCCGATCAGCGGGAAGTCCTTGCGGAACGGATGGCCGACGAAGCCGTAGTCGGTGAGGATGCGGCGCAGGTCCGGGTGGCCTTCGAAGATGATGCCGAACAGGTCGAAACACTCACGCTCGAACCAGTTCGCGACCGGCCAGACCTCGACCAGCGAGGGCACGACCGGCAGGCTGTTGTCGGCGGCAAAGCAGCGCATGCGCAGGCGGCGGTTGTGGCGCACCGACTGCAGGTGCACGACCACCGCGAAGCGGCGCTCGGGGCCGTTGCCGCGCGGGCGGTGTTCCCAGTCGAAGCGGCCCGGGCCGGCGGCGCCTTCGACGCCGCGCGAGAAACCTTCCGAGGACACGTCGTCGGTGTCCCACTCGTCGTCGCCGTAGCCGAGGTAGTCGACGCCGCACAGGTCGATCAGCTGCTCGAAGCCCAGTTCGGGATCGTCGCGCAGGATGCGCGCGGCCGCGTCCCAGCCCTCGGGGGTGATTTCGACCGTGGTTTCGCCCAGCGCCTCGTGCACGGACACCAGCTTGTCCTGCAGGCGCGCCTTGAGGCGCTCGGTGAAGCTCGTCGTCGGTTCGACCATGGCGTCGGCTGGGTCCTTAGCGGGCGATGGTGTTGGTGCGGCGGATCTTCTTCTGCAGCTGCAGGATGCCGTAGATCAGCGCTTCCGCGGTCGGCGGGCAGCCCGGCACGTAGACGTCCACCGGCACCACGCGGTCGCAGCCGCGCACCACCGAATAGGAATAGTGGTAATAACCGCCGCCGTTGGCGCAGCTGCCCATCGAGATGACCCACTTGGGCTCGGGCATCTGGTCGTAGACCTTGCGCAGCGCCGGGGCCATCTTGTTGACCAGGGTGCCGGCGACGATCATCACGTCGGACTGGCGCGGCGACGGGCGGAAGATGACGCCGTAGCGGTCGAGGTCGAGGCGCGAGGCGCCGGCGTGCATCATTTCGACCGCGCAGCAGGCCAGGCCGAAGGTCATCGGCCACATCGAGCCGGTGCGGGCCCAGTTGACCAGCGCGTCCACCGAGGTGGTGACGAAACCGCGCTCGAGCAGCGGGTTGTCGCCTTCGGGGCGCAGGATGTCGTCGACCCGCCCTTCCGGGATCGGGTTGTGCATGAAATTCGAAACGGACTGGGTCACTCCCATTCGAGCGCTCCCTTCTTCCAGACGTAGACGAAGCCAAGCACCAGCAGGCCGATGAAGATGCCCATCTCGGTGAGGCCGACGATCCCGAGGTTGCGGAAGTTCACCGCCCACGGGAAGACGAACGCGATTTCCAGGTCGAAGATGATGAACTGGATGGCGATCAGGTAATAGCGCACGTCGAATTGCATGCGCGCGTCTTCGAAGGCTTCGAAGCCGCACTCGTACGGCGACAGTTTCTCTGCATCGGGGCGCTTGGGGCCCAGGGCCCAGCCGGCGATCAGCAGGACGATGCCCAGGCCGGTCGAGACGAAGAGGAACAGAAGGATCGGCAGATATTCGCCCAGCACGCGCGCTTCCTCACCTTGGCGCCCTTGGGCGCGTCAGGGCCGCCGCTCCAGTCAGATGCCGGGCGGCAGCCCGTTGGTTCAAATTTGGTGCCCAAGGGGGGACTCGAACCCCCACGACTCTCGTCGCTACCACCTCAAGGTAGTGCGTCTACCAATTCCGCCACCTGGGCAGGTGTGCCTTTGATCCGGGCGACCGGATCGAAGGCGAAAGATTGTACCAGCGGATCAGTCGCCGCGGGTGGTTTCCGCGTCATCGCCGGTGGTCGGCGCGCTGGCTTCCGCCGGCGCCGCATCTGCGGCCGCGGGAACGTCGGCGGCCGCCGGCACGGCATCGCTGGCCGGGGCGGCGCCCGCGGCCGGCACGTCGCTCGCCGGGACTTCGTTCGTCGGCAGTTCGCCAGCCGGTGCCGGCGCAGCGGGCACGTCGGACATGGCGCCGATGTCTTCCAGCGGCTCCGCCGTCGGACGGCCGCCGTGGGTGGCGTACCACGCCATGCCCAGGCTCATGCCGAAGAAGACCACCGCCAGCCACTTGGTGGCGGTGGACAGGAAATTGGACGCGCCGCGCGCGCCGAACACGGTGGCCGACGCGCCGCCGCCGAAACCCGAGCCAGCGGCGGCACCGGAGCCGCGCTGCATGAGGATCAGCACGATCATCGCGATCGCGACCAGCACATAGATGACACTGACGATGGTGAGCAGCATGTTCTTCCGTTACCTCGCCGCCGCGGCGGCGATTGCCAGGAAATCCTGGGCCACGAGGGACGCGCCCCCGATCAGGCCGCCATCGACGTCGGGCTGTGCGAACAGCTCGGCCGCGTTGGCGGGCTTGACGCTGCCCCCGTAGAGGATGGGCAGCGAGCCGGCGATTCTAGCATCGTGGGCCGCCAGTTCGCCACGGATGAAGGCATGGACCTCCTGGGCCTGTTCCTTGGAGGCCGTCCGGCCGGTGCCGATGGCCCAGACCGGCTCGTAAGCGACCACGGCGCCCTCGAAGGCGGCGATGCCGGCCAGCTCGACCACCGGGCCCAGCTGCTTCTCCAGCGCGTATTCGGTGTGGCCGGCCTCGCGCTGGTGCAGGGTTTCGCCCACGCACAGCACCGGCACCAGGCCGGCCTTGCGGGCGGCGACGAACTTTTCGGCGACGTCCTGCGGGCTCTCGCCGTGGTACTGGCGGCGCTCGGAATGGCCGACCAGGACGTAGCGGGCACCGACGTCGCGCAGCATGGCGCCGGCGATTTCGCCGGTATAGGCGCCCTGCTCGTTCACGCCCAGGTCCTGGGCGCCGAAGGCCAGGCCGGCCTCGCCGTAGCGCGCCGCCAGTTCGCCCAGGTAGGGCACCGGCGGCATCACCACCAGCTCGACGCCCGGGGCCCGGGGCGCGGCCACGACCGCGTCGAGCAGTTCGGTGGCGAAGCGGCGGCTGCCGTTCAATTTCCAGTTGCCGGCGACGATCCTGGGGCGCATGCGCTCTCTCCTGCGGACAAGGCCGGCAGTTTAGCGCGCCCGGTCAGGGGCTGACGATGTCCCCGTGCATCGGCGCCAGCCTTGCCAGCAGCCGGTTCTGGGCCGCGCGCGGGATGCCGCGGGCGTCCATCGCATCCACCAGGCCCTCGACCAGGGCGTTGAAGTCGGCCTCGGTGATGCCCAGCCCGGCGTGCGATTCGGCCATCTCGCGGCCGGTGTAGGTGCAGGGGCCGCCGAGTTCGACGCAGAACTGTTCGACCAGACGGTCGTTGAGGTTCACCAGGTCGGTTTCCGCGAACTGGGCGTTGATGCGCTCGTCCTCCAACAGCCGCACCAGGAACTCCTCGACCAGGGCCTCGACCCCGGCCTGGCCGCCGAACTGCTCGTAAAGCCCGGCCCGCGGCGGGTTGCCCGCGCAGGCGGCCAGCAGCACGGCCAGGGCCAGGACGGTCAGCAGGCGCATCGGTCTGGCCATCGTCGCCACCTCAGTAGCTGAGCTGCAGGGAAACATAGCCGCCGCGCTGCCCGTCCAGGGTGGCGATGCTGCCCAGGTCGGCCCAGGCGGCCACCACGGCGAGGTTCTTGTTCGGGAACCAGGCCACGAAGGCGTCTTTCCAGGCGTCTTCAGCGGCGAAACCGAGGTTGTCGGGCTTCTGCCGGTATTCCACGCCCACGACCCAGCGCGGATTGAGCACCACGGCCGCACTGCCCTCGAAGACCAGCGAGCGCCCGCCATCGCGGTCGCCGCCGTGGCCCAGCAGGCCCATCTGGTTGGCGCGGGTCGAACGCAGGGTGCCGTTGAGCAGCAGCTGGCGCCCGCCCGGGCCGGCCAGGAAGAGCTTGCTGGCGCTGAGGTAGACGTCGGTGCCCCGGTCGTCGCGGGCGCCCACGGCCAGCGGCAGGGCACCGTCGCGCAGCCGCTTGTGCTGCACGCCAAGGCTCACCTGAGGCCAGGCCGTGTAGACCAGGTCGCCGCCCAGGCGCAGCTTGGCGCCGAAGACGTCCTGCTCCAGCGAATCCCAGGGCAGCGAAAGCCGGCGCTGCAGTTCGCCCAGGTCGAAACGCTGCCGCGCCAGCGAAAGCTCCAGCCGGTTGCGGAAGGTGTAGGCCACGCCGTAGGCGTCGAGCGCGTAATCGCCGGTGTCCACGCGCGTGTAAAAAGCGGTGCCGCCGTCCTGGTCGCGGGTGCCGTAGCCGGCCAGCACGGCCCAGGGCACGATGCCGCCGCCGGCCGAACCCTCGACCTGGCTGGCTCCGCCGGTCGCCAGCAGGCGGCCGTCGCGCGCCAGTGCGCCCGCCGGAAGGACCAGTGCAAACAGTGCCGCCACCAACAGCTTCATGCCGTGGCCTCCGAATAGCGCCGGCACCATTCCAGCAGCGGTCCCGCCTCCAGCGGCGGGCTGAAGAAATAACCCTGCACCATGTCGCAGCGGTATCGACTCAGCAGGCCCAGGCTGACGTCGGTTTCCACGCCCTCGGCGATCACCTTCAGGCCCATGTTGTGACCGAGCTCGATGGTCGAACGCACGATCACCGCGTCGTCGCTTTCTTCCGTCATGTGCATCACGAAACTCTTGTCGATCTTGATCTCGTCCACCGGCATGCGCTTGAGCTGCGCCAGCGAGGAATAGCCGGTGCCGAAATCGTCGATCGACAGCCGCACGCCGCCGGCGCGCAGGCGGTGCAGCATGCGGATCGCATAGTCGACGTCGCGCATCAGCGCGCCTTCGGTCACCTCCAGGATCAGCCGGTGTGGCGGCACCTGGTGCTGGCGCAGGCAGGCCTGCACGAAGTCGGGAAGGTCGGCGTCCATCAGGTCCATGGCCGAAAGGTTCACCGCCACGCCCAGGTCCACGCCCCCGGTTCGCCAGCGGGCGTTCTGGGCCAGGGCGGTGTCGAGCACGAAGCGGGTGATCTCGTGCACGAAGCCCGAGCGTTCGGACAGCGGGATGAACTCGTCCGGCGACACCGGCCCCAGGGTGTGGTGCTGCCAGCGAAGCAGGGCCTCGACGTGCGCCACCCGGCGCGTCGCCAGGTCCACCTTGGGCTGGAAACGCAGGCTCAGTTGCCCGCGGGCGATCGACTGGCGCAGGTCGCCGACGAGGGCCAGCTGGCGCAGGTGCACCTCGTCCCTGCCCTGCGTGTAGACCGCCACCCCGCTGCGGTTTTGCTTGGCGTCGTAAAGCGCGATGTCGGCGCGGCGCAGCAGGGTCTGGGCATCGTCGCCGTGGTCCGGGTGCAGGGCCAGGCCCAGGCTGGCGTCGAGGTTGATGCGCGTGCTGGGCAGGTCCAGCGGCTTGCGCAGCTGCTCGAGCAGCAGCCGCGCCCGGGACGCGGCGAAGTCCGCGTCCACGTCGTGCATCAGCACCATGAACTCGTCGCCGCCCAGCCTTGCCACCAGGTCGCCGGGCCGCACGGCCTGGCGCAGGCGCTTGCCCACCTCCTCCAGCACCTGGTCGCCGAAACCGTGGCCCAGGGTGTCGTTGATTTCCTTGAACCGGTCCAGGTCGAGCATCAGCACCGCGACCCGCGCCGAGCCCAGCGCCGCGTCCAGGCGTTCGCGCGCCAGGCTGCGGTTGGGCAGGCCGGTCAGGCCATCGTGGTGGGCCTGGTGCAGGATGCGCTGCTCGCGCGCGGCGATGCCCTGCTGCATGTGCCCGAAAGCCGCGGCGAGGCGCCCGATCTCGTCCTGTCCATGCACGGCGATGGGGCGGCTGTAGTCGCCGTCCTGGACGCGCTGGGCGGCTTCGGCCAGTTCCACCACCGGCCGGCTGATGCCACGCCCGAGGAAGCCCGCGACCAGCAGCGCCAGCGCGGCCGCCAGCCCCGACAGCCACAGGATGCGGGTCTTGAGCGTGGCGTAGGGCGCCATCGCCTGGTCCAGCGAACCCTGCAGCAGCACCCGCACCGGCGGTTCGCCGCTGCCGGACATTGGCAGCGCCAGCACGAACCAGTGCTCCTCGCCGAGCGCCACGTCGCGCACCGCCTCGCCGGTGGGCAGCTGGGCCGGCGACAGCTGCGCCAGCGATTCCCGGGCCGGCCCGGACAGGCTGCTGGCGAAAACGTCCAGGCCACCGGCGCCGTCGCGGGCGAAACTGGCGTCGAGCCCGGTCAGGGCCTGGAAATCGCCGGCGTAGGCCCCGTCCACCGCGGTTCCGATGCCAACCCAGCCAATCCGGTTCGGGGCCATCACCGGGATCAGGGCCAGCTGGTAGAGCCTGCCTTCCACGGGCAGCGCCGACAGCGAGAAGCCTTCGGCCTCGGCCGCCGCCAGCGGGGCCGCCAGGCCGTCCCCGCGCCAGCCGGGCGAGTCGCCCTGCAAGCCGGCCAGCCAGCGGCCGTCGGGGCCCAGCATCACCGCCGCGTCGGCGCCGACGCGACTGGCGTGGTTGCGCAGGGCCGATTCGACCGTCGCCGGATCGCCGCTGGCGACGGCGGCCTTCAGGCCGAAGTCGTCGGCCAGCACCAGCGCGGTTTCCAGCAGCTGTTCGCCGCGGGCTTCGTGGAAGCGGCGCCAGACGCGCTCGCCGACCGCCAGTTCTTCGGAAAGCTGGGCGCGCACGCTTCGTTCGGTGGCCAGGTGGACCACGGCGAAGGTCGCCAGCTGGGCGGCCAGCACCAGGCCGATCAGCAGGGCGACGATGCGGCCGTGCAGGCGCAGTTTCATCAGTCGTCCTTGCGCAGGCTGCGCAGGCGGTCCTGCAACGCGCGCAGGCGGTCGCTGCCACGGCGCTCGGGCGGCGGCGGGCCGAGTTCAAGGTCGACGGAAACGCGGTCACCGGGTACCGACACCGCCTGCACGACGGCCTCGCCGGCCAGCCGCGGGTGCCAGGCCTGCAGGCGGTAATCGCCGTCGGGCACGTCCAGCCGGGCGATGCCGTCGGCGCCACTGCGGGCGTGGTGCGGGGTATCGAGCACGACGATCCAGCCGATCATCCAGTCGTGGATGTTGCAGCCGACGACCACCACGCCGGGCTGGCCGAAGACCACGGGCTCGGGCGGCGTGCCGGAATACAGCGGCAGTTCGAAAGGCTTGGCCGGCGAAAAGGAATAAACCTGGTGGCGCACCGTGTCGCTGTTGGGAAAGCTCACCGCGGTGCCGGCCTGGATGACCAGCACGCCCGGTTCGAAGGCGGTGTTGCGCTGGTCCATCACGGCCCGGCCGGCCACCGGGGCGCTGGCGCCGTGCAGGCTGAGCACCGCGCCCTCGAGCGGGGCGCCGTCGGCGGTCACCTGCACTTCGAAGCCGGCGGCGAAAACGGGCACGGCCCAGGCGGTCGCCGCAATCCATGCCAGCGCCGCGGCCAGCCGCGGGCGCCCTGACTTGCCAGTGATCATGCGGCCCCCTGTGGCCCGTCGCCCTCGGCGTACGCGGGCTATTAGCGCCCAGCGGGGGTGATAATGGCGCGAAACCAACCGGAGCCCCGCCGATGCCGAACGCCCTGCCCCATGCCCTCGTCACCGGCGCCTCCAGCGGCATCGGCGCCGACATCGCCCGGGAATATGCGCGCCGCGGCAAGCCGCTGGTGCTGACCGCGCGGCGCGTCGAGCGGCTCGAGGCGCTGGCGGCGGAGCTGTCGGCGCAGGTGCCGTGCGTGGTGCTTGCCGCGGACCTGGCCGACCCGGCGGCGCCGGCGGCGCTGTTCGCGCAGACGCAGGCCCGGGGCATATTCGTGGACACGCTGGTCAACAACGCCGGCTTCGGCGTGCCCGGGCGCTACCTGAGCGTGGATTGGAAAACCCACGCCGATTCGATCCAGGTCCTGATGACCGCGGTGGCGCACCTGACCCACCTCTACCTGCCGGCGATGGAAGCGGCCGGGCGCGGCCGGATCCTCAACGTGGCCTCGCTGGCCGGCCTGGTGCCGTCGTCGGCGGGCCACACGCTCTACGGCGCCAGCAAGGCCTGGCTGATCCGCTTTTCGGAAACGCTGGACCAGGAGTCGCGCAGCCGCGGCGTGTTCGTGACGGCGCTGTGCCCGGGCATGACCTACACCGAGTTCCACGACGTCAACGGCATGCGCGAGAAGGTGTCGAAGCTGCCCAAGGGGATCTGGCTGACCAGCGCCGAGGTCGCCCGCCAGGGCGTGGACGCGGTGGAATCGGGCCGCGCCCGCATCGTCACCGGCCGCTCGAACAAGCTGATCGCCGGCCTGTCGAAATACCTGCCCGACCGTTTGGCCCGCGCCCTGCTCGCCGCCAAGGCCAAGGACTTCCGCGACGCGGATTGAAGTACCCATGTAGGAGCGCCTTCAGGCGCGAATCTTTTGACTTTGCCTTTGGCAAAGAAGGGATTCGCGCCTGAAGGCGCTCCTACAGGAGGCATCAGACGAGCTTGATCTCGCGCAGGCGTTCCATGAGGTAGTCGTGGCCGGTGATCGGCTCCGGGTAGCGGTCCGGGTTTTCCGCGCTGATGCACTGCGGCAGAGTCTTGATCAGGAAGTCCGGGTTCGGGTGCAGGAAGTACGGCGTCGAATAACGCGGCTTGCGCGCTTCGTCGCCCGGCGGGTTCACCACGCGGTGCGTCGTCGACGGGTACACGTGGTTCGTAAGGCGCTGCAGCATGTCGCCGATGTTCACCACGATCGTGTCCGCCTCGGCCGTGAACGGCACCCACTCGCCCTTGCGCGACAGCACTTCCAGGCCGGCGGCGCTGGCGCCGACCAGCAGCGTGATGAAGTTGATGTCCTCGTGCGCGCCGGCGCGCACGTTCGGCACGTCCGGCGCGGTGATCGGCGGGTAGTGGATCGGGCGCAGGATCGAATTGCCGAAGTTGGTCTTGTCGGCGAACCAGTCCGCGGGCAGGCCGATGTGCAGGGCCAGCGCGCTGAGCACGCGCGACCCCAGCTGGTCGAGCGCCGTGTACAGGCCATAGGCCACTTCCCGGAACTCCGGGATTTCCTCCGGCCACAGGTTCGGCGGCATCACGTCGGCGTACTTGGAATCGCGCGGGATCTCGCGGCCGACGTGCCAGAACTCCTTGAGGTCGAAGTGGGTCGCGCCCTTGGCCGTTTCGATGCCGAAGGGCGTGTAGCCGCGGGCGCCACCGCCGCCGGGCACGTGGTACTTGCGCTTGGTTTCCTCGGGCAGCGCGAAGAAGCGCTGGAACACGTCGTAGGCGCGGTCGATCTGCGCCTGCGGGATGCCGTGGTTGCGGATGCCCGCGAAACCCCATTCGCGGTAGGCGGCGCCGAGCTCGGCCACGAAGGCTTCGCGGTCGGTGTCAAAACGCTGGATGTCGAGGGTCGGGATACGGGCGGTCACGGCAGGTTCCAAAGGGGTTTCGAAGGGAGGCAAGTCTAGGCCAGTCGGGGCGACGCGTTCCTTGACGGGGCTCAAGGCCCGGGGTTCAGGCCGCGGCGCGCACCACTTCGGCCAGGCGGTCGAGCACCTGGCGCATCAGGCCGGCGTCGTCGGCTTCGACGGTAACGCGCACCACCGGCTCGGTGCCCGAGGCCCGCAGCACCAGCCGGCCGCGGCCGGAAAGCGCCTGCTCGGCTTCGGCGCGCGCCTGCTGCACCGCGGCCTGGTCGAGCGGCCGGGCGCCCGGCGCGATGCGCACGTTGACCGTCTGCTGGGGCAGCGGCTGGTAGTCCGACAGGGCGTCTTCCAGGGACCTGCCCTGCCGGCGCAGCGCCTCGAGCACCTGCAGGGCGCTGACGATCGCGTCGCCGGTGCTGGCCCGGTCCAGGCACAGCAGGTGGCCCGAGGCCTCGCCGCCGAGCACGCCGCCGTTCTCGACCAGGCCCTGGTGCACGAAGCGGTCGCCGACTTTCGCCCGCACGAAGCCGATGTCCAGGCCCGACAGCGCCCGTTCCATCGCGTAGTTGGTCATCAGCGTGCCGACCACGGGGCCGGCCAGGCGGCCGCTGTCGCGCCAGTCGCGGGCCAGCAGGTAGATCAGGCCGTCGCCGTCGACCAGCTGGCCGCGGCCGTCGACCATCAGCACCCGGTCGCCGTCGCCGTCGAAGGCGATGCCGAGGTCGGCGCCGGTCTCGCGCACGCGCGCCATCAGCGCCTCGGGATGGGTGGAGCCGACGCCGTTGTTGATGTTAAGGCCATCGGGTTCGACGCCGATCGCATCCACCACCGCGCCCAGTTCCTCGAACACGCGCGGGGCCACCTGGTAGGTGGCGCCGTGGGCGCAGTCGATGACCAGGCGCATGCCGTCGAGCTTGAAGTCCTCCGGCACGGTGGTCTTGCAGAATTCGGCATAACGCGACAGCGCGTCGTCCACGCGCTGGGCCTTGCCCAGTCGTTCCGACGGCACGGTGCGGAAGGCCTGGTCGAGTTCGGCCTCGATCGCCGCCTCGACCGCGTCAGGCAGCTTTTCGCCCTGGGCCGAGAAGAACTTGATGCCGTTGTCGTGGTGCGGGTTGTGCGAGGCGCTGATGACGATGCCGGCATCGGCGCGCAGCGAACGCGTCAGGTAGGCGACCGCCGGCGTGGGCATCGGCCCGAGCATGCGCACGTCGGCACCGGCCGCCACCAGCCCGGCTTCGAGCGCCGATTCGAACATGTAGCCGGAAATGCGGGTGTCCTTGCCGATCACCACCGTGGCGTGGTCGCGGCCCTCGCCCGCCAGCACGCGGCCGGCGGCGGCGCCCAGGCGCAGCATGAAGTCGGCGGAGATCGGGAAGTCACCCACCCGCCCGCGGATGCCGTCGGTACCAAAATACTTGCGCTCTGCCATGGTTTCCTCAGGCGGTTTCGGCGGTCGCGGCCGGATCGGCGGCGGGGGCCGGCTGGCGCATCATCAGCGCCAGCAGGGCCGACAGTTTTTCGCGCATCTGCCGGCGGTCGACGATCAGGTCGATGGCGCCGTGCTCGACCAGGAACTCCGAGCGCTGGAAGCCTTCGGGCAGGGTCTCGCGCACGGTCTGCTCGATCACGCGCGGGCCCGCGAATCCGATCAGCGCATGCGGTTCGGCGACGTTGATGTCGCCGAGCATGCCCAGCGAAGCCGACACGCCGCCCGTGGTCGGATGCGTGAGCACCGACACGAAGGGCAGACCCTTCGCGCGCAGGCGGCCCAGCGCCGCCGAGGTCTTGGCCATTTGCATCAGCGAGAACAGGCCTTCCTGCATGCGGGCGCCACCGGTGGCGGAGAAACACACCAGCGGGCAGCCGATTTCGGCCGCACGCTCGGCGGCCAGGGCGAAACGCTCGCCGACCACCGAGCCCATCGAACCACCCATGAAGCGGAACTCGAAGGCCGCCACGCACACCGGCCGGCCCTTGAGCTGGCCCTGCACGGCCACCAGCGCGTCGCGCTCGCCGACGCCCTTCTGGGCCGCCTTGATGCGGTCTGCGTACTTTTTCTGGTCCTTGAAGTGCAGCGCATCCACCGGGCCGAGCGCCGCGCCGATCTCTTCGCCGCTGTCGTCGTCCAGCAGGGCCACGAGGCGCTCGCGGGCGCCGATGGCCATGTGGTGCGAGCACTTGGGGCAGACGCGCAGGTTCTTTTCCAGCTCGGGGCCATAGAGCGCCGCGCCGCACTTGTCGCACTTTTCCCACAAGCCTTCGGGCACGCCGCGCTTGCCGTTGCCCTGCGTACGGATGCGCGCGGGCATGAGTTTGGTCAGCCAGCTCATTGGTCCACCGGTGTGTTTCTGGGCCGGGCAGTTTATCCCGAAAGCCCCGGTGCGGGCCCGTGGGCGGGCTCAGCCGGCGTCCAGCGCCTCCCGCAGCGGCGCCAGGAAGGCCGCGGCGCGCGCCGCGGCGTCCTCCGGGTCGCTGGCGCCGCCCAGGGCGTCAACCAGCGCACTACCGACGACCACGCCATCTGCCGCCGGGGCCAGGGCCGCGGCCGACCTGGCGTCGCGGATGCCGAACCCGACCAGCACCGGCACGTTCGCCTGGGCGCGCAGCTCGCCGGCGCGTTTGAGCACGTCGGCGACGTCGAGCTGGCTGCCGCCGGTGACGCCTGCGAAGGAGACGTAATACAGGTAGCCCTGCGATTCGGTGGCCAGCCTCGCCAGCCGCGCCGGCGTGGTGGTCGGCGCCGCCAGCGAGATCAGGTCAAGGCCATGGGCATTGAAGGCTTCCCGGGTCGGCGCGGCCTCTTCGGGCGGCAGGTCGACCAGCAGCACGCCGTCGACGCCGGCCGCGGCGGCGTCGCGGGCGAAGGCGTCCGCGCCGAGGATCTCGATCGGGTTGAGGTAGCCCATCAGCACCACGGGCGTGTCCGCGTCATTCTCGCGAAAGCCAGCGACGCAGCGCAGCACGTAGCGCAAGCCGGCGCCGCGTTCGATCGCGCGCTCGGAGCTGCGCTGGATCGAGGGGCCGTCGGCCATCGGGTCGGAGAACGGCACGCCCAGCTCGATGACGTCGGCCCCGGCCCGCACCAGCGCATGCATCACCGGCACGGTGGCATCCAGCGAAGGATCGCCGGCGGTGATGAAGGGAACCAGGGCCTTGCGGTTTGCTTTGGCGAGCGCTTGGAACTTGGATCGGACCCGGCTGCTCACAGTTCGATACCTTCGCGCTTTGCGATCGTGAAGATGTCCTTGTCGCCGCGGCCGGACAGGTTGCACAGCACCAGCGCGTCCTTGGGCAGGTCCCGCGCCAGTTTCATGGCCTGGGCGATGGCGTGGCTCGATTCAAGCGCGGCCAGGATGCCTTCCTTGCGCGCCAGCAGGTGGAAGGCTTCCATGGCCTCGTCGTCGGTGACGCCCACGTAGTCGGCCCGGCCGCTGTCCTTGAGGAAGGCGTGTTCGGGCCCGACGCCCGGGTAATCGAGGCCGGCGGAGATGGAATGGGTTTCGATGATCTGGCCGTCGTCGTCGCAGATGACATAGGTGCGGTTGCCGTGCAGCACGCCCGGGCGGCCCGCGACCAGCGAGGCCGCGTGGCGGCCGGTGTCGACGCCGTCCCCGGCCGCTTCGGCGCCGACCAGGCGCACTTCGCGGTCGTTGAGGAAGGCGTGGAAGATGCCGATGGCGTTGCTGCCGCCGCCGACGCAGGCGGTGACGGCATCGGGCAGGCGACCGTAGTCGGCCAGCATCTGCGCCCTCGCCTCCTGGCCCACGACCGCGTTGAAGTCGCGCACCAGCTTCGGATACGGATGCGGCCCGGCGACGGTGCCGATGATGTAGAAGGTGTCGCGGACGTTGGTGACCCAGTCGCGCATGGCTTCGTTGAGCGCGTCCTTGAGCGTCTTGCTGCCCGAGGTCACCGGCACCACGGTCGCGCCCAGCAGCTTCATGCGGAACACGTTCGGCGCTTGCCGCTCGACGTCCGTCGCGCCCATGTACACGATGCATTCCAGGCCCAGGCGCGCGGCCACGGTGGCGCTGGCGACGCCGTGCTGCCCGGCGCCGGTCTCGGCGATGATCCGGGTCTTGCCCATCCGCCGGGCCAGCATGGCCTGGCCGATGGTGTTGTTGATCTTGTGCGCGCCGGTGTGGTTCAGGTCTTCGCGCTTGAGCAGGATGCGCGCGCCGCCGACGTGTTCGGACAGGCGGCGGGCTTCGTAGATCGGGCTGGGCCGGCCGACGTAGTGTTTGTACTCATGCTCGAGCTCGGCCTGGAAGGCCGGGTCGCGGCGGGCCGCGTCGTAGGCCGCCTCGAGTTCGCGCAGCGGTTCGACCAGGGTTTCGGACACGAACACGCCGCCGTAGCGGCCGAAGTGGCCCGCGGCATCCGGAAACACGTTGTAGTCGGCGATATCCGTCGCCTGGGGGATGTCATCCCTGGACACTGCGGTCTGCACGTTTCACCTCTTCCACGAATTGCTGCATGCGACCGCCATCCTTGATGCCGGGCGCGCTTTCGATGCCACTGGAAACATCCACCGCGAAGGGGCGCGCCGTGCGCACCGCCTCGCCGACGTTGGCCGGCCCCAGGCCGCCGGCCAGGAACACCGGTTTGCCGAGCGGCGGCACGCGGGACCAGTCGAACCGCTCGCCGCTGCCGCCGGGCTGGCCGGGGGCATGGCCGTCGAGCAGGAAGGCACTGGCCGAAGGGTAGCGTTTCCGCAGCGCGGCCGCATCGGCCTGGCCACCGCCCATCGCCAGCACCTTCACGAAGGGCAGGCCGAACTGGCGGCAGAAGGCGTCGCTCTCGCTGCCGTGGAACTGCAGCAGGTCGGGCTTGATCTGGCGCACCAGCGCCTCGACCTCGCTGCCGGGGTTGTCCATGAACAGCGCCACGGCGTGCACCAGCGGCGGGATAGCCTGGCGCAGCGGCTCGGCGCGCGTGGCGTCGAGGCAGCGCGGGCTGCCGGGCGCGAACACCAGGCCGATGGCGTCCACGCCCAGCTCCACGGCCAGGCGGACATCACCGGGACGGGTCATGCCGCAGAACTTGATCCGGGTATGCATGCACGCATTGTAGGCGGTGCGCGTGTGCATGCCGTGCACGTACCTCAATCGCCGTCGAAACCCACCTCGTCGGGCAGCGCCCATCGTCGGGGGTAACGCGGCCCCAGGAAGACCAGACCATTGGACGGCGCCGTCGGTCCGGCGACGGTGCGGTCACGGCCTTCGAGCAGACCGGCGACCCAGGCTTCGGGCTGTTCGCCCCGCCCGACCGGCAGCAGGCTGCCGACGAAATTGCGGACCATGTGGTGCAGGAAGGCATTGGCCTGCACTTCGATGACCACGTGCTCGCCGTCGCGCCGTACCGAAATGTCGTGCACGTTGCGGCGCGCGTGTTTTGCCTGGCAGTGCACCGTGCGGAAGGCGCTGAAGTCGTGTTCGCCCACC
Source organism: Arenimonas sp. (assembly GCF_041919775.1). GTDB lineage: Bacteria > Pseudomonadota > Gammaproteobacteria > Xanthomonadales > Xanthomonadaceae > Arenimonas. The sequence continues at coordinate 59,309 of NZ_JAYRTE010000016.1, forward strand.
AGCGCCTGGGCGGCGCGGTGCATGGCGTCGGCGTCCAGCGGATGCCGCTCCCAGGTGAGGTAGTCGCGATGCATGGCCGGCCGGACGCGGCGGTTCAGCACCGTGTAGCGGTAGCGGCGCGCGCGCGCGGCATAGCGGGCGTGGAATTCGGGGTCCACCGGCTGGCACCACAGGATGCTGACGCCCGGTGGCAGCCGGCTGTTGCCGCCCTGGCGCAGCGCATAGGGCGTGCGTTCGGCTTCGGTGTCGAAATGCACGACCTGGCAGCGCGCGTGCACGCCGCTGTCGGTGCGGCCTGCGCACACAACTTCCAGCGGGTGGTCCACGACGAAGCCCAGCGCCTGCTCGACCGCCGCCTGCACGGTGGCTCCCTCGGCCAGCCGCTGCCAGCCGAGGAAACCGGATCCGTCGTACTCGATGCCCGCGGCGTAACGCACCAGGCTCAGCCGATCTCCCGCAGCAGGCGTTCGGCCTCGGCGCGCACGGCGGGACTGCCTTCGGCCACCACTTCCTCGAGCATGCCGCGGGCGCCATCGACGTCGCCGATGTCGAGATAGGCCTTGGCCAGCTCGATCTTGGTGGCGCTGGCGTCGTCGTCGGCGCTGGCGACGGCATCGTCCACCGGCAGCCCGGCGTCGGAATCGCCGGCGTCGGAAGCGTTGAAACCGGCGTCGGAGTCGACCAGGTCGGCGTCGGCCAGCAGGTACTCGTGGTCGGAGCCGGCTTCCGGTTCCGGGGCAGCTTCGGCCGGGGCCTCAGGCGTTTCGTCGGCCGGCCCGGACGCGGACGCCTCGAACGTGAGGTCGGAGGGCGCCACATGCGCCAGGCTGTCCCAGTCCTCCTCGGCCGCACCGGGAACCGGCGCGGGCTCGACGGACAGCGAAGCCAGGTCGGCGAGGTCTTCGTCGGAGGCGGGCGCGGGCGTGGCCGGCGCAACCGGCGGCGGCGCGGCGGGACCGGCCGGCAGCACGCCGGTATCGCCGAATCGCGGCGTATTCCAGCCGGCCTGGCTGAACAGCGCATTGCCCGGGGCCAGCGCGACGCCCATCACCACGGCTTCGCGCCAGCGCGGGTCGAGCGTGCTGCGCACCTGCAGCCGCATGGCCTGGGCGGCGGATTCATAGGCTTCCCGGTCCCGCTGGGCGTGCAGGTGGCGAAGCAGGCTGATGTGCGCTTCGAGATCGGTGGGCTGCGCGTCCACTGCGGCCTGCAGGCGGGCGCGTTCGTCATCCACCGGCGCCAGGACCGCCGGCTCGGCATCGTTCCCGGCGTCGGCAAGCTCCCCGGCCGGCGCGTCGGCGTCGTCGGCAGCCGCCGCGGTGTGTGCGCCCGGCAGGCTGGCCTTGAGCGCTTCGTCGTCGGAAATGCGCCGCGACGGCAGCGGGGCCGCCTTGCGCTTGCCACGAAGGGCGAGCACCAGGCCACCAAGCAGCACCAGGCCGGCGCCGGCCAGGACCAGCGGGTTGAGGTACCAGGCGGTGGCGGCGGCAGGTTCGGCGGCAGCGGGTTCGGTGGGGGCGGCGGCTTCCGCCGGCGCCTGCGTGGCCGCCTCGGACGTAGCCTCGGGCGCGGTGGCCACGGCCGGCGAAGGCTCGCCGCCTTCGGCCGCGGCGAGCCGTTCCTGCAGGGCCTTGAGCTGGCTCGACTGCATTTCGATCAGGCGCTGGCTGTCGCCCTGCTGGGCCTCGAGCTCGGCGATGTGCGAGCGCAGTTCCTCGATCTCGACTTCCCGGGCGACCAGGTCTTCCCTGGCCTGGGTCAGCTCGGCGCGCAGTTCGGCGCCACTTTCGCCGGCGGCGGCACCCGACTGCACGCCGCGGGCCGCCTGGGCATCACCGGCGGGCGGCACGATCTCGAGCCGGCCTTCCGGCGCCGGGCTGCGCGACGGCGCGCTGGCCGACGGCGCCGGCGCGCTGTCGGCGACCGATTCCGCCGGCTGCGGCACCGGGCGTCGCCGGGCCTGCCAGGCTTCGGCCTGCGCGCGCACCAGCTGGGCGGCCTCGTCGGCGCCGAGCTGCCGGACTTCGTCGGCCGCCGGGATGCGCAGCACGGCACCGCGCTTGAGCTGGTTGATGTTGTCGTCGATGAAGGCTTCGGGATTGGCCCGCTGCAGGGCCAGCATCATCTGGTTGACGGTGACCGCCGGGTCGGGCCGGGCGCTGTTGGCGATCGACCACAGGGTCTGGCCATCGGCGACCGGGCCGTACTGGCCAGGTTCGGCCGGGGCCGGGGCCGGCGGCGGGGGTGCCGGCTGCGGCTCGGGTTCGGGCTGCGCGGCGACTTCGGGTTCCGGCTCCGGCACGGGTTCGGGCACGGGTTCGGGCTCAGGCAGCGGTTCCGGCGCGGGCAAGGGTTCAGGCTCCGGCGTCGGCTCCGGTTCGGGTGGCGGCGGCAGGGGCTGCGGCGCCGGTTCCGGGGCAATCGCGACCTCCTCCGGCTCCGGCAGGGGCTCCGGCGCGGGCAAGGGTTCGGGTTCGGCCGGGATCGCGGCGGTTTCGGTCGCCGGCTGTTCGGGCAGGGCCACCGGCTCGGCGGGCGCCACCGGCATCAGCGGCTCGGCCACCACCGGCGCCGCGGCCACCGCCGGGGTTTCCAGCGGGCGGATCACGGCCGGCGCGATGTGCGGCGGATCGACCAGGGCGCTGTATTCGCGCACCACGCTGCCGCGGCCCCAGTTGGCTTCGATCAGGAAGGTGAGGAAAGGCTCGTTGAAGCGACTGGCCGTGGTGACGCGGATGACCGGCTGGCCCTGGGCGTTGCGGCCCACTTCCATCTGCAGGTTGGCGGTCAGCCCGACCGGACGTTCCAGGCCGACGCGGGCGAAGGCCTCGGGCGAGGCCAGGCGCACTTCCAGCTCTTCGAGCTCACCGGGCCCGGCGGAGAGGATGGGGATCTCCGCGACCAGCGGCTGGTTCAGGCCCGACTTCACCTCGAGCGCACCCAGGCCCAGGGCGTGGGCGGGCGCGGCGCCCATGGCGAGCGCCAGGGCCAACGGAAGCTGCAGATGCCTGATTTTCACGCGCGGTTTCTCCCCGACTGTGGATGGCGCGACCACTCCCCTGCGGCGGCCCCGACGTCATTGCTGGCGAATATACCGGTCAGGAACGGCCTTTGACCACGAGTTCAGCCAGCTGCACGGCATTGAGCGCGGCGCCCTTGCGGATGTTGTCGGCGACGATCCACAGGTCGAGGCCGCGCGGATGCGAGATGTCCTCGCGGATGCGGCCGACGTAAACCGGATCGGTGCCGGCGGCGTGGGTCACCGGCGTCGGGTAGCCGCCTGCCTCGCGATCGTCGACCACTTCCACGCCCGGCGCGCCTTCAAGCAACTCGCGGGCCTCGGCGGCGCTCATCTTACGGCGGGTTTCCAGGTGCACGGCCTCGGCGTGGCCGAAAAACACCGGCACGCGGACGGCGGTCGGGTTCACCTGGATCGACTCGTCGCCGAGGATCTTCCGGGTTTCCCAGACCATCTTCATTTCTTCCTTGGTGAAACCGTTGTCCAGGAATTCGTCGATGTGCGGGATCAGGTTGAAGGCGATCTGCACCGGGAACTTCGCCGGCTCGTGCGGCTGGAAGTTGAGCATCGCGGCGGTCTGCCGGCCCAGTTCCTCCATCGCGCTGCGGCCGGCGCCGGACACCGACTGGTAGGTGGCGACGTTGATGCGCTCGATGCCGGCGGCGCGGTGGATCGGCGCCAGCGCGACCAGCATCTGCATGGTCGAGCAGTTGGGATTGGCGATGATGCCGCGCGGGCGGTTTTCAACCTGCTCCGGGTTCACCTCGGCCACGACCAGGGGCACGTCGTCGTCGTAGCGGAAGGCCGAACTGTTGTCGATGACCACTGCGCCGGCGGCGGCGAATTTCGGCGCGAACTCCTTCGAGACCGAACCACCGGCGGAAAACAGCGCGACGTCGATGCCGGCGGGGTCGAAGCTGGCGAGGTCCCCGACCAGCAGTTTTTGCGCACCGAAGCTGATCTTCTCGCCCGCCGAACGCGCGCTCGCCAGCAGATGCAGCTTGCCGATGGGGAAATTGCGCTCGGCCAGGATCGCCAGCATGGCCTCGCCCACCGCACCGGTGGCGCCGACTACCGCAACGTTGAAGGTCTTCTCGCTCATTTTTTTCCGGAAAGGCAGCTTGGTTAATGTTCGCCCGGAACCCGGGGCGCCACGGGGGTGACGTCGGCGTTCTGGGCGCGGTGGCGCAGGGCCTGGTCCATCAGCACCAGGGCCAGCATGGCTTCGCAGATCGGCGGCGCGCGCAGGCCCACGCAGGGGTCGTGGCGGCCGGTGGTGATGACTTCCACGGCGGCGCCGCTGCGGTCGACCGTCGCGCCGGGCAGACGAAGGCTGGACGTGGGCTTGAACGCGACCGATACCTCGATCGGCTGGCCGCTGGAGATGCCGCCCAGGATGCCGCCGGCATGGTTGCTGGCGAAGCCTTCGGGCGACATCAGGTCGCGGTGCTCGCTGCCCTTCTGGACGACGCTGGCGAAACCGGCGCCGATCTCCACGCCCTTGACCGCGTTGATGGACATCATCGCCGCGGCGATCTCGGCGTCGAGCTTGCCGTAGACGGGTTCGCCCCAGCCCGGCGGCACGCCCAGGGCCTGCACGTGCACGCGCGCGCCAGCAGAGTCGCCGGACTTGCGCAGCGCGTCCATGAAGGACTCGAGTTCGGCCACCTGCCCCGCGTCGGGCCAGAAGAAGGGATTGGATTCGACCGCGTCCCAGTCGAAGCGCCCCGGCACCAGCCCCGCCACCTGCGACACGCAGGCGCGCACCTGCACGCCGTGGCGGTCGGCCAGCCACTTGCGGGCGATGACGCCAGCCGCCACCCGCATCGTGGTCTCGCGCGCCGAACTGCGGCCGCCGCCGCGCGGGTCGCGGATGCCGTACTTGTGCAGGTAGGTGTAGTCGGCGTGGCCCGGGCGGAACTGGTCGGCGATCTTCGCGTAGTCCTTGCTGCGCGCATCGGTGTTGCGCACCAGAAGGGCGATCGGCGTACCGGTGGTCTGGCCTTCGAACACGCCGCTGAGGATTTCGACCTCGTCGGCCTCGTGGCGCTGGGAGGTGTGCCGGGTCTTGCCGGTGGCGCGGCGCGACAGGTCGTGACGGAAGTCCTCCGGCGCCAGCGCTATGCCCGGCGGGCAGCCATCGACCACGCAGCCGATCGCCGGCCCGTGGCTCTCACCGAAGGTGGTGACCCGCAGCAGGCGGCCAAAGCTGTTGTCGCTCATGCCGGCTCAGGCCCGGCGTGCATCGGCCAGCGCCTTGATGCGGGCGTGGTGGGCGACCATGTCCTCGCGTTCGAGCACGAAGATGCCCATCTGGCCCACCCTGAACTCGACCCAGTTGAACGGGACCTCGGGCAGCAGCTGCACCAGCGCGCGCTCGCTTTCGCCGACTTCGCAGATCAGCAGGCCGTGTTCGGAGAGGTGACGGGGCGCGTCGCGAAGGATCTCGAGCGCGAGGTCGAGGCCATCGTCGCCGGCGCGCAGGCCCAGTTCGGGCTCGTGCTTGTACTCCGCCGGCAGCGCGTCGGTTTCGGCGTGGGTGACGTAAGGCGGATTCGTGACGATCAGGTCGTAGACTTCGCCGTCGAGGTTGTGGAACAGGTCCGAATGCAGCAGCCGGACATTGTCCGCGTGCAGGCGCTCCACGTTCTCGCGCGCCAGCGAAAGCGCCTCCTCGCTCAGGTCGACGCCATCCACCTGCCAGTGCGGGTGGTAGTGCGCGGTGGCGATGGCGATGCAGCCCGAGCCGGTGCACATGTCCAGGGCGCGGTTCACTTCGCGGCCGCCGAGCCAGGGTTCGAAGCCGGCTTCGATCAGTTCGGCGATGGGCGAGCGCGGCACCAGCGCGCGCGGGTCGGACTTGAAGCTCAGGCCGGCGAACCAGGCCTCGCCGGTCAGGTAACAGGCCGGGATGCGCTCGTTGATGCGGCGCGTGAACAGCGACAGCACCTCCTGGCGTTCTTCGGTGGTCAGGCGCGCCTGGCCGTAGGCCGGGCCCAGGTCGTGCGGCAGGTGCAGGGCGTGCAGCACCAGCTGGGTGGACTCGTCCAGGGCGTTGTCCATGCTGTGGCCGAAGCTCAGGCCCGCCGCGTTGAAACGGCTGGCGCCGTAGCGGATGAAGTCGATGATGGTGGCAAGTTCCGCCGGCATGTTCTTGAAATCCCTTGCAATGGCGGGAGTATAGCCGCGCCCGGCCTATAATTGCCGGCATCCACAGGCCCCCGGGGTACCACGTGTTCAATCGCCAGACGCTGCTCATCCTTGTCGCCGCCATCGCCGCCGGGCTTGGCCTGTGGGCCGCCCAGGTCGTGACCTCGCCGGGTTTCGCGCCCGCGGCGGCGCCGGCGGCGCTTCCGGCGGTCGACCCGGCCCGGCTCAAGGCCGTCCGCCTGTTCCCGGCCCCGCGCGACGTGCCGGCCTTCACGCTGCAGCAGTCCGACGGCACGGCGCTGGAAGCTTCCGAACTGCAGGGTCGCTGGACGGTGGCGTTCCTGGGCTTCACCCATTGCCCCGACGTCTGCCCCACCACGCTGACCGACCTGTCCCGCGCCCAGGCGCAGTGGGACCACCTGCCGGAAGGGCGGCGGCCGCAGGTACTTTTCGTCTCGGTGGACCCGGAACGCGACACGCCGGAAAAAACCGGTGAGTACGCCCGCTACTTCCACTCGGCCACCCTGGCCGCGACGGCGCAAGAACCGGCGCTGGAAAACTTCGCCGCCAGCCTGGGCATGGTCTACATGAAGGTGCCGGTCGAAGGCGGCGACTACACGATGGACCACTCCAGCGCCCTGGTCGTCCTGGACGCCCAGGGCCGGCAGGTGGGCCTGATCCGCCCGCCCTTCGTGCCCGACGACATCGCCGCCGACCTGGCCCTGCTGGCCGAGGTGGCGCCGTGAGCCCGAAGGTCGCGCTGCAGTACCTGCTGCCGCACCGGCTGCTGTCGCGCCTAGCGTATGGCGTGGCTCGCTCGACCCATGGCGGGTTCAAGGACTGGCTGATCGCGCTGGTGATCCGCAAGTTCGGCGTGGACATGTCCGAGGCCGCCGACCCGGAGCCGCGCAACTACCCGCACTTCAACGCCTTCTTCACCCGCCAACTGCGCCCGGGCGCCCGGGTCGCCGATGCCGACCCCGATACCCTGCTGATGCCGGCCGACGGCAAGGTCAGCCAGGTCGGGCGAATCGAGGACGGCCGCATCTTCCAGGCCAAGGGCCAGTCCTTCACCGCCGCCGAGCTGCTGGGCGACGAGGCCATGGCCGCGCCCTACGCCGACGGCTGGTTCGCCAACGTCTACCTGTCGCCGCGCGACTACCACCGCGTGCACATGCCCTGGGCCGGCACCCTGGTCGAAACCCTGCACGTGCCGGGCCGGCTGTTCACGGTCGCGCCCTGGGGCGTGCAGGCGATCCCGCGCCTGTTCGCGCGCAACGAACGCCTGGTCTGCCATTTCGAGACCGGGTTCGGGCCGATGTGTTCGGTGATGGTCGGCGCGATGCTGGTCTCGGGCGTGGAAACGGTCTGGAACGGCGTCGAGATCCCCGCCTACGCCAACAAGCTCATCCGCCGCGACTGGCGCGGCAGGGGCGTCACCCTGGGCCGCTTCGCCGAGATGGCGCGCTTCAACTACGGCTCGACGGTGATCCTGCTCTTCCCCCGCGACGCCGTCGAACTCGACACCTTCGCCACCGAAACCCAGACCCGCGTCGGCCAGCGCCTGGGCCGCGTGGTGAGGCGTAAACCGGGGTCAGAGTCGAATTTTGAATGTCCCCAGAAAAAAATACCGGGGTGGGCTAAGCTGGGGTCAGGAGAAATTAGACTAAGAG
>NZ_JAYRTE010000017.1:0-53389 GCF_041919775.1 Arenimonas sp.
GCCTTCAGGCGCGAATCTCTTGCCTTTGCCGGTGGCAAAGGACCGATTCGCGCCTGAAGGCGCTCCTACGGGTCGGGCAGTCATTCCTTGTCGAGGAACTTCTCGGCGTCCAGCGCCGCCATGCAGCCGAAGCCGGCCGAGGTGATGGCCTGGCGGTACACCTGGTCGGCGACGTCGCCGGCGGCGAACACGCCCGGCACCGTGGTGGCGGTGGCGTTGCCCTCGAGGCCGGAGCGGATGGTCAGGTAGCCGTTGCGCATCTGCAGCTGGCCCTCGAACAGCGAGGTGTTCGGGGTGTGGCCGATGGCGACGAAAAAGCCCTGCACGGCGATTTCCCGGGTGGACTCGTCCTTGGTCGAACGGATGCGCATGCCGGTGACGCCGCTGTCGTCGCCCAGGACCTCGTCGACCGTATGGTCCCAGATGATCTCGACCTTGCCGGCCTGGGCCTTGGCGAACAGCTTGTCCTGCATGATCTTTTCCGAGCGCAGCTTGTCGCGGCGGTGCACCAGGTAGACCTTGCGGGCGATGTTGGACAGGTAAAGGGCCTCTTCGACCGCGGTGTTGCCGCCGCCGATCACCGCGACATCCTGGTCCCGGAAGAAAAAGCCGTCGCAGGTGGCGCAGGCCGAGACACCCTTGCCCATGAAGGCCTGTTCGCTGGGCAGGCCCAGGTACTTGGCGCTGGCGCCGGTGGCGATGATCAGTGCGTCGCAGGTGTACTCGCCGCTGTCGCCGACCAGGCGGAAGGGACGGCGCGAGAGGTCGGCGGTGTGGATCTGGTCGAACACGATCTCGGTTTCGAAGCGCTCGGCGTGGGCCTGCATGCGCGCCATCAGGTCCGGACCCATCAGCCCGTGCGCGTCACCCGGCCAGTTGTCGACCTCGGTGGTCGTCATCAGCTGGCCACCCTGCTGCAGGCCGGTGACCAGGACCGGCTTGAGGTTGGCGCGGGCGCCGTAGACGGCGGCGGAGTAGCCGGCCGGGCCGGAACCGAGGATGAGCAGGCGGCAGTGCTTGGGGGCGGTCATGTATGATTCTTCAGGTTCGAGGGGTGTGTCGCGCAGGCCATGTAGCTTGTAGGCCACGCCCCTGCAAATCAAGGCGAACGCCCGGTCCTCAGTGTTCCGGGGTATAAACAGCCAGTTTCATCGACCTTCTGGGGCAATTTTTCTCGGTGGCGCGAACTTCCGATCGAAGCACCAACGTTGGCATGGACCGCCGCCAGAAGCTCTGGCGTGAACTCGCGCTCGTCGCCCTTTCACCGCTGCTGCTGTACCTGCTGGCGAGCCTGCTCAGTTACCACACCGACGACCCGGGCCTGTCGCGCACGGGTTCGGTGGCCGGCCCGCTGCACAACGTCGGCGGCCTGGTGGGCGCCCACGTCGCGGACCTGGCCTTTTCGATCTTCGGCTACGTCGCCTACACGGTGCCGCTGGTGCTGGGCGGCATCGCCTGGATCGCGCTGTTCGGGCTCGATTCCGACGGCGACGGCCGCGTTGATTTCGGGCCGGCGCTGCGCCTGGTCGGCATCGTCGGTTTCCTGGTCTCGGCCTGTGGCCTGGCCCACATCCTCGGCGGTGCCGCGCCCGACCTGCCCGAAGGCTCGGGCGGCATCCTGGGCCAGCTGGTCGGCAGCTCGATGCGCAAGGTGTTCGGGGGCATGGGCGGCAACCTGTTCCTGGTCTCGGTGGTGCTGATGTCGGTCACCCTGGCCACCGGCCTGAGCTGGTTCGCGCTGATGGACTGGATCGGCGGCAAGGTCCTGGCCCTGTTCGCCCGGCTGGGCACGCGCACGCGCCAGGCCGCGGAATGGCAGCGGGCCCGGGTGCTGCGCGAGGAGCGCGAAGAAGTGCGCAAGGTCGATTCGGCCAAGCGAGCCAAACGCGAGCCGGTGCGCATCGAACCGCCGGCCAAGCCGGTCATCGAGAAGTCCGAACGTGCCCAGCGCGAGCAGCAGATCCCGCTGTTCAACGTTGGCGGCGGCGAAGGCCTGCCGCCGCTGTCGCTGCTCGACGATCCCAAGGAACAGCCCAAGGGCTATTCCGAGGAAACCCTGGAAACCCTGTCGCGGCAGATCGAGTTCAAGCTCAAGGACTTCCGCGTCGAGGTGCAGGTCGTGGGTGCCTATCCGGGCCCGGTGATCACCCGCTTCGAGATGGAGCCGGCGCCGGGCGTGAAGGGCAGCCAGATCAGCTCGCTGGACAAGGACATCGCGCGCGGCCTGAGCGTGAAATCGGTGCGCGTGGTGGACGTGATCCCGGGCAAGTCGGTGGTCGGCCTGGAGATCCCGAATTCGCACCGCGAGACCATCTACCTCAGCGAGATCCTGCGTTCGAAGGAATACGACAAAGTCGCCTCGCCGCTGGCCATGGCCCTTGGCAAGGACATCGGCGGCCGGCCGGTGGTGGTCGACCTGGCGCGCATGCCGCACCTGCTGGTCGCCGGCACCACCGGTTCCGGCAAATCGGTGGGCGTGAACGCGATGGTGCTGAGCCTGCTGTACAAGTCCAGCGCCAAGGACGTACGCATGCTGATGATCGACCCGAAGATGCTGGAACTGTCGGTCTACCAGAACATCCCGCATCTGCTGGCGCCGGTGGTCACCGACATGAAGGAGGCCGCGAATGGCCTTCGCTGGTGCGTGGCCGAGATGGAGCGCCGCTACAAGCTGATGAGTGCCGTCGGCGTGCGCAACCTGGCCGGCTTCAACCGCAAGGTCAAGGACGCCCAGGACGCCGGCCAGCCGCTGATGGACCCGCTGTTCCAGCCCAATCCCGACCTTGGCGAAGTGCCGCGCCCGCTCGAGGCGCTGCCCTACATCGTCGTGTTCATCGACGAATTCGCCGACATGATGATGATCGTCGGCAAGAAGGTGGAGGAGCTGATCGCCCGCCTGGCGCAGAAGGCCCGCGCCGCCGGCATCCACCTGATCCTGGCCACCCAGCGGCCGTCGGTGGACGTGATCACCGGCCTGATCAAGGCCAACATCCCGACCCGCATCGCCTTCCAGGTGAGCTCGAAGATCGACTCGCGCACGATCCTTGACCAGTCCGGCGCCGAAACGCTGCTGGGCAACGGCGACATGCTCTACCTGCCGCCGGGCACCGCGATGCCCGAGCGCGTGCACGGCGCCTTCGTCAGCGACGACGAGGTGCACCGGGTCGTCGCGCACCTGCGCCAGAACAGCAGCGGCCCGGACTACATCGAGGGCGTGCTCGAGGAAGTGCAAACGATGGGCGACGGTATCGTCGTCGGTCCCGGGGGCCTGCCCGAGGCCAGCAGTTCGGGCGACGAGTCCGACCCCCTGTACGACGAGGCGGTGAAGGTGGTCACCGAGACCCGGCGTGCGTCCATCTCCGGCGTGCAGCGCCGCCTGAAGATCGGCTACAACCGCGCTGCCCGCCTGATCGAGGCCATGGAGGCCGCCGGCATCGTCACCCCGCCCGAACACAACGGCGACCGCCAGGTGATCGCGCCGCCGCCGCCGCGCTGAGCCGGCCGGCGGCCCGGTGGGTTTAAGCCGGCGTTCAAGCGCCCCACGCGCCGTTCAGCCAAGCCGCGACACACTGGCCCGCAACGCAACCAAGGTAATCCCCATGCGCCTGCTCATGATCCTGACGCTTGCCCTTTCCGCGCCGCTGGCCCATGCCGGTGCGCGTGCGCAGCTCGACGCCTTCGGTGCCGGCATGACGGGCATGGCGGCGGACTTCGAGCAGCGCGTGCATGCGCCCGACGGCGAACTCCTGGAGACGTCCAGCGGCAATCTCAAGCTGCGGGCGCCCCGGCAGTTCCGCTGGGAAGTGGTGAAGCCGTTCCCGCAGCTGATCGTCGCCGACGGCACCCACGTCTGGATCCACGACCCGGACCTCGACCAGGTGACCGTGCGCATCCAGAGCCACGAGGAGCAGGGCAGCCCGCTTTCGGTGCTGGTGGACCCGACCGAGCTCGACCGCCAGTTCAAGGTGAGCGAGGGTGGCCGCTCCGACGGCCTGTCGTGGCTGCTGCTCGACCCGCGCAATGCCCAGGAGTCGGCGTTCGAAAGCGCGCGCCTGGGCTTCGATGCCGGCGCGCTGGTGGTGATGGAGATGAGCGACGGCCTCGGCCAGCGCACCGAGGTGCGTTTCAGCGACTGGCAGCGCAACCCGGCCTTCGACGCCGCCACCTTCGCCTTCACCCCGCCGCGGGGCGCCGATGTGGTGGGCGAGATGGCCCAGGCCGCCGAAGTGATGCCGCTGGCCGATTGAGGGAAGGGGACAGGTGCAATTTTGGTGAAGCCAAAATTTGCACCTGTCCCCAAGCCCGGGCAGCACCGTCCCCCGAGCCGGTAGACTTCGCCCGTGACCCGCAAATCCCAGCCCGCGCCGACCCTGTTTGCACCGCCCGAGGGCCTCAAGCCCCTGGCCGAACGCATGCGCCCGGCGAGCCTGGACGACATGGTCGGCCAGCGCCGGTTGCTGGCGCCGGGCTCGGCGCTGCGCCGCGCCGTCGAGTCCGGACGCGTGCATTCAATGATCCTCTGGGGGCCGCCGGGCTGCGGCAAGACCACCCTGGCCCTGCTGCTGGCGCGTTACGCCGAGGCCGAGTTCGTCGCCATCTCCGCGGTGCTGTCCGGGCTGCCGCAGGTGCGCGAGGTGCTGGCGGCGGCCGAGGCGCGCTTCAATGAAGGCCGCCGCACGGTGCTGTTCGTCGACGAGGTGCACCGGTTCAACAAGACCCAGCAGGATGCCTTCCTGCCGCACATCGAACGCGGCAGCATCCTGTTCGTCGGCGCCACCACCGAAAACCCCAGCTTCGAACTCAATTCGGCGCTGCTCTCGCGCTGCCGCGTGCACGTGCTCGAGGCCGTGTCGGTGGACGACATCATCGCCGCGCTGCGCCGCGCGCTGCACGACGGCGAGCGCGGCCTGGGCGGGCAGGGCGTCGAAGTGGACGAGACGCGCCTGCGCGACATCGCCGGCGCCGCCGACGGCGACGTACGCCGGGCGCTGACGCTATTGGAAATCGCCGCCGAACTGGCCGCCGATGAAGGCGGGAAGATCACCGAAGCCACGCTGGCCCAGGTGCTGGCCGACCGCACCCGGCGTTTCGACAAGGGCGGCGAGCTTTTCTACGACCAGATCTCGGCCCTGCACAAGTCCGTGCGCAGTTCGAACCCCGACGCGGCGCTGTACTGGTTCGCGCGCATGCTCGACGGCGGCTGCGATCCCGGTTACCTGGCGCGGCGAATCACCCGCATGGCGGTCGAGGATATCGGCCTGGCCGACCCGCGCGGCCTGCAGATCTGCGTCGAGGCCTGGGACACCTACGACCGCCTCGGCAGCCCCGAGGGCGACCTGGCGCTGGCGCAGGCGGTGATCTACCTGGCCAGCACCGCCAAATCCAATGCCGGTTACGTGGCCTTCAAGGCGGCGCAGGCCGACGTTCGCGACACCGGCACGCTGGACGTGCCGCTGCACCTGCGCAACGCGCCGACCAAGCTGATGAAGTCGCTCGGCTACGGCAGCGGTTACCAATACGACCACGATGCGCCCGAGGGCATCGCCCTGGACCAGACCGCGTTCCCGGAAGCCATGGGCGAGCGCGTGTACTACCAGCCAGTGGAGCGTGGCCTGGAGATCAAGCTCAAGGAAAAGCTCGACCGCCTGCGCGCCGCACGCGAGGCGGCGCGCAAGGGCTGAGCCGCCTCAGCGCGGGTCGCTGTCCACGCGCAGCACCGGATAGCGATCCAGCGACTGGTCGTAGGAAGGGTGCCGCCGGTAGAAGAAGCCCAGCCTGTCCGACGGACTGGCGGCGAACGCCGCGTCTTCGGCGAGGCGCTTTTCGAATGCCTCGCGCAGCGCCGGATCGGCCGCCAGCATCTCGCGGGCCACCGCTTCGGCCACGTAGGCCTCCATGTATTCCTTGGCCTCGAAATGGTTGTTGAACCAGCCCCAGGCCAGCAGGGAATCGGGCGCCTGCGGTTCAAGCAGCGCCATCACCACCCGCGAGCGCGGCTGCCGGATCGGCACGAACAGCGCACCCCCGCCCAGGGCCACGCGGTCCGCGGCCCACTCGCCAACGACGGTGAGCCTCTGGTGACCCTCCACCGGCGTAGCGCCGAACGTCTTGCTGCCGGCCCGGAAGGACTGCACCGCGGTTTCGTCCACGGCGCCGAGTTCATGGAAGACCAGGCCGTGCAGGCGCAGTTTGCCGGCCACGAAGGCGGCATGTTCGGCCGGCACCAGATAGCCGGCGCCCGGCCGCGACACGGTGAGCGACGGCTGGACGTCATCGCGCAGCGGCACCTGCCAGACCTGCGGCGTCTTTTCGTCGTAGCGGGTCATCAGGGCGCCGGAGATTTCCGACGGTTCGCGGGTGTAGGCGTAGCCGCGGAAATCGATCGTGCGCACCTTGTCGCTGGCCGCGAAGCTCAGCGGCGCCGGCGAGGGGTCGGGCTGGCTGGCCGCCAGGTCGGCCGCGCGCGCGGCGCGCTGCCAGGCCTGGCCGTGTTCGGCGATCTGTTCGAGCACCGACACCACGGTGTTGCGGGTGCTGCGCACGCGCTCGGGGTAGGTGCGCCAGGAATGGGTCTCGACCAGCATGGCCAGCCGGTTGCGCATCCAGAAATAGCCGGTGGAAAACCGCGGCGGCGCCACCGAGTCGCTGAAACCCGAGGACGGGTCGTCGTAGACCTCGAAGGAGGGATAGAAGGGCAGCGGCAGCGAGCCCTGTTCGCTGAGGTCCGCGATGACGGCGTCGCGCCACTGCCGGCCGATGGCCCGCAGGGCCGGGTCGCCGGCATGCAGCGGTTCGACCTGGATCGCGATGTCGTGTTCGAACTGGGCGCCGTTGGTGGCATGCAGGTCCACCACGGCCAGCGGGTCCCATTCGTTGACCAGCGCCAGCATCGCCTGCATTTCCGGCGCGTCGGCCTTGAGGTAATCGCGGTTGAGGTTGTAGTTCTGCGCGGTGGTGCGCCAGCCCATTTCCACCGGGCCGCGCTGGTTGGGGCGGTTCCAGGCACCGAAGCGCTCGTGGCCGTCGACGTTGAACACCGGCACGAACAGCAGCACCTGCCTGTCCAGCGCGCCGGCGGCGGCCTTGCCTTCAAGCACCTCGCGCAGGGCCAGGAAACCGGCGTCCTTGCCGTCGATTTCGCCGGCGTGGATGCCGCCCTGCACCAGTACGACCGGCAGGCCCTCGCGGCGCGCCGATTCCGGATCGAGTGCGCCCGAGGTGGAGGCCGCCAGTGCTTTCATCGGCCGGCCCTGGGGCGTGGTGCCGAAATCAAGGCAGCGCACCGCCTTCGGGTAACGCGCGGCGAATGCTTCGCACAGCGCCTCGACCTCGGCGTAGCGCCCGGTGTGGGTGAAGCCGGAGCGTTCGGCCTCGGTGGTGAGCGGCCCGGCGGCGAAAGCGGGCAGGGCGGTGGACAGGAGCAGGAGCAGGGGCAGGCGCATGGAGATCCGTTCGATTCGGCACAGGCGCAAAGCGTACAAGCTTCCGTGCCGCGGTTTCGATTAGTCTTCTGGCCATGAACTGGACCCTGCTCTGGCTGGTGATGGCGGGCGGCGCGCTCGGCGCCGGTGGCCGCCACCTCATCGGTGGCTGGCTACTGCGGCAGTTCGGCGAGGGGATGCCCTGGGGCACGCTGGCGGTGAACCTGCTGGGCAGCCTGGCCGCGGGGTTCCTGCTGATCTGGCTGGAAGGGCGCGGGTCGGGCGCGATGTATGCACGCGCCTTCCTGGTCGTCGGCGTGCTGGGCGGACTGACCACGTACTCGGCGCTGATGCTCGAATGCCTGGTGTACGCGCGCGCGGCCAGGCCCGGCGCGATGCTGGCCTATCTTGCGATCACGCTGGTCGGCGGCCTTGCCCTGGTCTGGGCCGGCGCCCGTCTCGCGACGTGGCTGCGCCCGGCCTGAGGCCGGCTCAGAAGCGTTCGAGCACCGGCAGGTAGCGCCACTGTCCCGCGGGCATTTTCGAAAGCCCGACCCGGCCGATGCGCAGGCGACGGATGGCGGTGGCCTTCAGGCCGACCTCGGCGCACAGATGTTCGAGCAGACCCGGGCGCACGCCCTTGATCGCGAACCGCAGGCGCTGCTCGCTCTGCCAGCTGACGCGGAACGGCGCGACCGGCCAGCCCTGGAACGTCGTGCCGCCGGTCAGGCGGTTCCAGCCATAGGGCGCGAGCTCGCCTTCGACATCGACGTTGAATTCCTGCTCCAGGCGTTCGCCGTCCTGCCTGAGCTTTTGCAGTACGCGGCCGTCCTGGCTGAAGACCATCAGGCCGCTGGCTTCCACCGGCAGCGGCATCGCCGGCTGCAGGCGGGGGAAGTGCCGCTGCAGCAGGCGCCAGCCCGAGGGGTCGTCGGCCCAGCGGTTCGCGGGCACCAGCAGCGCTTCGGCGGGGTTCGCGCCCGCGCCGGGATCGTAGCCGGCCGGCTTGTGCAGCAGCATCGTCGCCGGCTCTGCCGGGTCGGGCCGGGCATCGGGCAGCAGGGCCACCACTTCCGTGGTGACCGCATGCTGCGGCGCCTCGACCACGACGCCGTCGACGGTCACCCAGCCACCCTGCACGTAGCGTTCGGCCTCGCTGCGCGTGCAGCCGGTGATCTCGACCACGCGTCGGGCCAGGCGGACCGGTTCGGTCATGACTTGCGGGCGGCCTTCTTCAGGTCCTTTTCGGCGCGCTTTTCCTTCGGGGTCTTTTCCGGCTTCTTCTTCTCGTTCTTTTTCTGGTTCAGGCCCTTGGCCATGGTGGTGCTCCGTGATGCCGCCGCGCGGATGCGCGGCCCGGCGGGCGACAGCATGCGCCCAAGCCGCGGGAATCGCCATGATTTTCGTTGCACCGGCGTCCGGCGCGGCGCGATAATGCGCCGCCCTGTTTCATTTATGGAATGACCCCATGCTCGATCCGACCCTGCTGCGCGGCCATCTCGCCGACACCGCCGCGCGCCTGAAGCAGACCCGCGGTTTCGACCTCGACGTGGCTGCGTTCGAAAGCCTCGAGGCCGAGCGCAAGGCCATCCAGGGCCGCACCCAAGAGCTGCAGAACCTGCGCAATACCCGGTCCAAGGCCATCGGCCAGGCCAAGGCCAAGGGCGAGGACGTCGCGCCGCTGATGGCCGAGGTCGCCGGCATCGCCGACGAACTCAGGGCCTCCGAAGCCCGCCTGGACGCGCTGCGCGCCGAGCTCGAAGCCATCGCCCTGGCCATTCCGAACCTGCCCGATGCCAGCGTGCCGGCCGGCGCCGACGAAAAGGACAACCAGGAAGTGCTGCGCTGGGGCACGCCGCGCCAGTTCGACTTCGCGGTGAAGGACCACGTCGAGCTCGGTGCCCGCGACGGCTGGCTCGACGGCGACACCGCCGCCAAGCTCAGCGGCGCGCGTTTCACCGTGCTGCGCGGCCCGCTGGCGCGCCTGCACCGCGCCCTGGCCCAGTTCATGCTGGACCTGCACGCCGGCGAACACGGGTACCTGGAAACCAACGTACCGCTGATCGTCAACGCCGACAGCCTGCGCGGCACCGGCCAGCTGCCCAAGTTCGAGGACGACCTGTTCGCCACCGACTTCGGCGACGACCGGCGTTACCTGATTCCCACCAGCGAAGTGCCGCTGACCAACATCGTGCGCGACAGCATCGTCGAGGACGGCGAGCTGCCGATGCGCATGACCGCGCATTCGATGTGCTTCCGCGCCGAAGCCGGCAGCCACGGCCGCGACACCCGCGGCATGATCCGCCAGCACCAGTTCGAGAAGGTCGAGCTGGTGTCGATCGCGCGTCCGGAAGAGTCGGACGCCGAACACGAGCGCATGACCGGCTGCGCCGAAGCCGTGCTGCAGAAGCTGGGCCTGCCTTACCGCAAGGTGCTGCTGTGCACCGGCGACATGGGCTTTTCAGCGGTGAAGACCTACGACCTGGAAGTCTGGCTGCCCAGCCAGGACACCTATCGCGAGATCAGCAGCTGCTCGAACTGCGGCGACTTCCAGGCCCGGCGCATGCAGGCGCGCTGGCGCAACCCCGCCACGGGCAAGCCCGAGCCGGTGCATACCCTCAATGGTTCCGGCGTGGCCGTGGGCCGCGCGCTGATCGCCGTGATGGAAAACTACCAGCAGGCCGACGGCAGCATCGAGGTTCCGGCCGCGCTGCGGCCCTACATGGGCAACCTGGAGCGCATCGGATGAACCACCCCGACCTCAACGACCTGCAGTTCTACGCGATGGTGGTAGAACACGGCGGTTTCGCCGCCGCCGAGCGTGCGCTGGGCGTGCCCAAGTCGCGCCTGAGCCGCCGCATCGCGCAGCTGGAGAACGAACTGGGCGTGCGCCTGCTGCAGCGCTCGACCCGCAAGTTCGCGGTCACCGAGGTCGGCCAGAGTGTCTATCGGCACGCCCAGACCATGCTGGCCGAGGCCCAGGCGGCGCGCGAGGCGGTGGACCGCGTATCGGCCGCGCCGCGCGGCACGATCAAGGTCAGCTGCCCGGTGGCGCTGGCCCAGGAGCTGCTGGCGCCGCTGCTGCCGCAGTTCATGAAGACGCATCCGCAGGTGCGCATCCAGCTGCACGTGAGCAACCGTCGCGTGGACGTGATCCAGGAAGGTTTCGACGTCGCGCTGCGCGTGCGCTCGCAGCTCACCGACGACAGCGAGATGGTGGCGCGCAGCTTCGGCCAGCTGCGTGAGCTGCTGGTTGCCAGCCCGCGCTACCTCGACCGCATCGGCCGTCCGCAGGTACCTGCCGACCTGGCCGGCCACACGACGCTTTCGATGAGCGACGACGACGCGCGCCAGCGCTGGACCCTGCACGGACCCGAAGGCCAGGTACAGCGCGTGGACCTGACGCCGGCGCTGATGGCCCAGGATTTCCCGCTGCTGCTGGCAGCGGCGCGCGACGGCCTGGGCGTGGTGCTGCTGCCCGAGCTCAGCTGCGCCGAGGCGATCCGGAACCGCGAGCTGGAGGTCGTGCTGCCGCAGTGGAGCCTGCCGCAGGGCATCTGCCACGCCATCTATCCCTCGCGCCGCGGCCTGCTGCCGGCGGTGCGGGTTTTCATCGATTTCCTTGCCGAGCACTTGCCGGCGAAGATCCAGGACAGCAAGCTCAAGTGCGGCACGCCCGGCGGCGTGCCCTGCGAGGGCGTCGCGGCTCCTTAGTCGCAAGCCCGAAACAGTTCCGGAAGAGTGGCCGAGCGGTTTAAGGCACCGGTCTTGAAAACCGGCGAAGGGTCAAACCTTCCGTGGGTTCGAATCCCACCTCTTCCGCCAGATTCGACGCCCGCGGCCCGTTGGCTCAGCCCCGGGTCGCGACGTGCAGGGCCAGCGCCAGTACGTTGTAGCCGCCATGAGCCACCAGGCAGGCGGGCAGGGAGCGGGTGAAGGCGTAGACCGCGGCGAAGATGGCGCCCAGCAGCAGCGTGCCCGCCAGCTCCGGTCCGGCGAAGGGCAGGTGGATCGCGGTGAAGGCCAGCGTCGACAGCGCGCAGGCGGGCAGCAGGCCCACGGCGCGTTCGGCGACCGGGATCAGCCAGGCCCGGAATGCCAGCTCTTCCAGGAAGGGCGCGTATACACCGACCAGCAGGATCACCGGCAGCGCCAGCGGGTCGGCGCCCAGGCCTGCGACCGGGTCGCCGCCCGTCATTTCTTCCGGCCAGGCCAGGTGGAACAGCCAGCCCAGCCCCTCGACGGCAACCAGTCCCGCCAGTGCGCCGGCAAGACCCAGTCCCAGCGTTCGCAGTACGGGCGCTGGCACCCGCCAGGGCGCAGGCAGCGCGAAGGCGGTCCCGAAGCCCCAGTAGGCGATCAGCAGGGTGCCCGTGGGCAGGACCAGCGCCAGCAGCAGGGTGACCAGCGAATCGTCCCAGGCGGTCGGGTCCAGCGGGCTGGGCAGGTCATTGAAGATGAAGACGTGGGACTCGCAGGCGTACACCCCGGACGCGCGCACCAGTTCGTCCAGCGTGGCCCTGGCGGGAGCCAGCTCGAACTCGCGCAACCGGGAAAAGCCGATGGCGACGTCCTGTGCCCCGCATTCCGCAGGCCGGTGGTCGGCGAAACCGCCCGGCGCGAAATCGCCGTTGGTAAACACCGGATGCCCGACCACCGCCTCGCGCAGCGACGCGAGCTGCGCCGGCGTCCCCTGCACCCAGGCCAGCGTGCGGTCGTGGTGGCTGAGCGTGGTCAGCGCCAGCACCCAGGCGGCCATCAGGCCCACCAGCAGGGCGGGGAGCAGTAGGGAGAGCGCGAGCAGGCCGATGCGCGGGAGGAGTCGGAGGCGGGGCATGCCTTGGCCGGGCGGTGGGTGGAGGAGCAGTGTCGTTCGCCGGCCCGCAGGTGTCTGTCGGTTGCCGGCGCGGATGGCGGTAGGGATTTTCGACGCTCGCCCGGCCGTGTGGTGCATTGCCCCGGCAACTTGTACGACGGCGATAACGGTGTTCGCGCCTTTGTCGTCGCGTAGGAAATAACCTAGCGATCAGGCGGCAAGTTGCCATAGCCGCGCCAACGCTACTTCACCTAGCGTGGGCACCGAACCCTGGGGAGGGACCAACAATGATCCGAGTTTTCATCGTGGACGACCATGCACTGGTGCGCACGGGCTATCGGCTGATCCTGGAACAGGCCGGTACCGTGGAGTTCGTTGGCGAGGCTGCGACCGGCGAAGAAGCCTTGCCACAGGTCCGGCGACTGCGGCCCGACGTGGTGCTGTGCGACCTCCACCTGCCGGGCATCAGCGGCCTGGACGTGACCGAGCGCATCGTGCGTGCCGACCTCGGCACCCGAGTCATCATTGTTTCGATCCAGGAAGACGGGCCGATGCCGCGCCGCCTGATCGAAGCCGGCGCTTCGGGCTACCTGGGCAAGGGCTGCGATCCGCAGGAGCTCGTGCGTGCGGTCGGCGACGTCTTCCGCGGCCGGCGCTACCTGGCCACCGAAGTCGCCCAGCGCATGGCGCTCGACGGCTTTGGCGGGCAGGCATCGCCGTTTGACCTGCTGTCGCCGCGCGAACTGCAGGTGGCGAGGCTGCTTTGCCAGGGGCTGCGCATGGAGGAAATCGGGCGCCGGCTCAGCCTCAGCGGCAAGACCGTGGCGACGCACAAATACCGTCTGTTCGAGAAGTTGGGCATCCGCGATGCCATCTCGCTGGCCAGGCTGGCCGGGCAGCATGGCATTTCCGATCCGGCCTCGGCGCTGACGGCCTGAGCCTGCCCTGCGAAAACAACAAGGGCGCCCTGAGGCGCCCCTGTCGTCAAGCCGGGGATCTGCCCCGCGCTCAGCCGGCCTTGTCGGTCGGCAGCGGCCTGGTCTCGTCGGGGTCGGCCAGCGACCAGTCCGGAGCCGTCGGCGTCTTGTCCGCATCAGCGGCAGCGGCGGATTCGCTTTCGGCGGCAGGCACCGCCTCTTCGGCCGGCGCCTCTACCTGCACCACCGGCGGCGCCGGATGGTTCGGAGGCGAATCGAACTGCGCCGGCTGGGTGCGCAGGTAGGGATTCACCGGCTCGGCGTCGGGAATCAGGCTCTGCTGCACCGGCGGCGGCGCCACCTTCGGGGACTCGGCGACGACGGGCGCGCTGGCTTCGGTCCGGGCCTCGACCGCGGTCGGCGCCGGCTTGCTTTCGACGGCCACCGTCGGCGCCGCGGGCTGCGCTGCCGGCTGGGCCTGGGCGGCCGGCGGCGAAACGCCAGCGGCTGCCGGTTCGACCTCGGCCGGTTCGGATGCAACCGGCTCGCTGGCCGGCGGCGGAACGGCCTTGGCGGGCGCGGGCACGTCCACCGCCACCACCGCGGCGGCCGAAGCCGCCACCGCGGGCACGACGGCCGGCGCCGGCGGGGTGATGTCGTCGAAATCGGATTCCGCCGCGGTCACGGCCGGAGCCGTGGCCTCGGACTGCTTGCCGGACGGAGCTTCGGCATCGGGACCACCGGCGTCGTCATCGTCGTTACCCGGGTCCTCGTTGCCGCTGGCGTCGGTGCCGGTATCCGCGCGACGGCGGCGACGACCGCCCCTGCGGCCGCGACGGCGACGGCTGCCGCCTTCGGACGTGGCTGCGTCATCGCCATTGCCTTCCTTGCCGTCCTCCTGGTTGGCCAGCGCCAGGTCCTTTTCGTCCTGCTTTTCGCCGTCGTCCAGGGCCGTGGCTGCGCCGCCGGCGGCGATCGCCGCCTGCTGCCGCGCCTCGCGCGCCTCGCGGCGCTCCTCTTCACGCTTGAGGTTCTCGAGACGCTGCTGTTCGCGGCGCTCGGCGTCCTTTTTCTGGTTTTCCTCGCGGCGCTGCTGGGCCTCGGCCCGCCTGGCCTCGTCCTGGCGCTTCTGCTCTTCGCTGCGTTCGGCCTTGGGCGTCTTCTGCTTGGCGGCCTGCTGCGCCGGCTTGGCGCCGCGATCGCGCTCGATGCGCTCACGCCGCCCGCCGCGGTCGCGACGACCGCCCCGTTCAGTCCGCTCGCCGCGGTCAGGTCGTTCGCCACGCGCAGGCCGATCGCCCTGGCGCGGCTTCTTGTTCTCCTCGACGGCCGGCGACTCGTCGCCGGCGAACAGCGCCGCCAGGCGCGCAAAGAAGCCGCGCTTGGCCACCGGGGCGGCCTGGATGGCTGCGGGCAGCGGCGCCGGCTCGGGCGCTTCCTCGCGCACCGGCGCCGGGTTCGGCGGGCGCACGGCGGTCACGGCCGGCATGTCGGGGACGTTGATATGCGACTTGGTCAGCGCGTGCACGGCCAGCTTGCGCGGCGTGGTGCGGTGGTAGCTGGGACGGGCACTGTCTTCACCCAGCTCGTTGTCGCGCAGGCGGCTGATGTTGAAGTGCGGGGTCTCGAGCTGGTCGTCGGCCACCACCACCACCGGGGCGTCGTGCCGGGTCTCGATCTCGACCAGGGCGCGGCGCTTCTCATTGAGCAGGTAGTTGGCGATTTCCGGCGGCGCCTGCACCAGCACCTGGCCGGTGTTTTCCTTCATCGCGTGCTCTTCGGCCAGGCGCAGGATCGACAGCGACAGCGATTCGACGCTGCGCATGCGGCCATGGCCTTCGCAGCGCGGGCAGACCACCTGGCTGGACTCGCCCAGGCTCGGGCGCAGGCGCTGGCGGCTCATCTCGAGCAGGCCGAAGCGCGAGATGCGGCCGATCTGCACGCGCGCGCGGTCCTGCTTCAGGGCAACCTGCAGGCGCTCTTCGACCTGGCGCTGGTGCTTGCCCGAAGCCATGTCGATGAAGTCGATCACCACCAGGCCGCCCAGGTCGCGCAGGCGCATCTGGCGGGCCACTTCGTCGGCGGCCTCGAGGTTGGTGTTGAACGCGGTGTCCTCGATGTCGCTGCCCTTGGTGGCACGCGCCGAGTTGACGTCGATCGCGGTCAGGGCTTCGGTCTGGTCGACGACGATGCTGCCGCCCGAGGGCAGGCGCACCTGGCGCTCGTAGGCACCTTCGATCTGGGATTCGATCTGGTAGCGGTTGAACAGCGGGGTGGGGTCTTCGTAGAACTTGAGCTTGCGCAGGTTCTGCGGCATCACCGACTGCATGAAGTCGCGGGCCTCGTCGTACATCTCCTGGGTGTCGACCAGGATCTCGCCGACATCGGCGCGCAGGTAGTCGCGCAGGGCACGGATGATCAGGCGCGATTCCTGGTAGATCAGGAAGGGCGCCGGCTTGGACAGCGCGGCGTCGGTGATCGACTTCCAGACCTGCAGCAGGTAATCGAGGTCCCACTGCAGCTCGTCGGCGGCGCGACCGACGCCGGCGGTGCGGATGATCACGCCCATTTCCTCGGGAATGGTCAGCGCGTCCATCGCTTCCTTCAGCGCGGCGCGGTCGTCGCCCTCGACCCGGCGCGAGACGCCGCCGGCGGTGGGCGAGTTGGGCATCAGCACCATGTAGCGGCCGGCCAGGGAGATGAACGTGGTCAGGGCGGCGCCCTTGTTGCCGCGTTCTTCCTTTTCGACCTGTACGACGACTTCCTGGCCTTCGCGCAGGAATTCCTTCAGGCCGGCCTTGTTCGGGTCGACGCCGGGGACGAAGTAGTCGCGGGAGATTTCCTTGAGCGGCAGGAAGCCGTGGCGCTCGCCGCCGTATTCGACGAAGGCGGCTTCAAGCGAGGGTTCGAGCCGGACGATGCGGCCCTTGTAGATGTTGGACTTCTTTTGTTCCTTCGAGGGCTGCTCGATGTCGATGTCGTACAGGTTCTGGCCATCGACGATCGCCACGCGCAGTTCTTCGGCCTGCGTGGCATTGATCAGCATACGCTTCATGGTGGATTCCTCACGCGCTCGTACCGCGAGGAACGCCGGGGTCCGCGCCCGATGTTTCGGGCCTGGGGCGCATTGCGCACCCGGGCCTGGCAGGAACTTCCAGCGCTACAGACCTTGGGCGTACCCACGGGAGCGCTTGTTTTGTTTGTTCGGTCTCAGGGCCCGGACCCCGCCTCGCGGCGTCCGGTGTTCGCAGGCTCGCAAGCCCGCGGCAATATCCGTCCGCCTTCGGCACCGGCTAACATGGTCACCCCCGTGGGGTGTGGTAGCGGTTCCTCGGGATTCTCAGGGGTCGGCTTTCGGCCGGGGAGCCCCTGCGAAATCAGGACGTTATCTCGCGCAGTGATTGTATAGGGGCAACCCCCATGGCGGCAAACCAAGATGTCTCGACCGGTGTGAGACTGGTCCGGGTCCCGGAGGACCGGGATGGCCAGCGGCTGGACAACTTCCTGCTTTTGCAGCTCAAGGGCGCTCCCCGCAGCCTGGTCTACAAGCTGGTGCGCAGCGGCCAGGTCCGGATCAACGGCAAGCGGGCCAAGGCCGACAGCCGCCTGGCCGGCGGCGACGAGGTCCGGATCCCGCCGGTCCGGCTCGAGGCCCCGGGCGAGGCCCGGACCCCGCCCAAGGGCATGCTCGAGCGCCTGGCGGCCAGCATCGTGTTCGAGGACAAGGCCCTGCTGGCGATCAACAAGCCCAGCGGTATCGCCACCCACGGCGGCAGCGGCATCAGCTTCGGGGTCATCGAGGCGCTGCGGGCGATGCGCCCGGGTGAACCGCTGGAGCTGGTGCACCGGCTCGACCGCGACACCTCCGGGGTGCTGGTGCTGGCCAAGAAGCGTTCGGCGCTGCTGGAGCTTCAGGCCCTGATGCGCGCCGGAGAGGACGACGAAGGCCCGGCCAAGCGTTACCTGGCGCTGCTGGTCGGGCGCGTTCCGAACGGGACCTTGACCGTCGACGCGCCGCTGCAGAAGTCGGTGCTGCAGGGCGGCGAGCGCATGGTGCGGGTCGATCCGTCCGGCAAGCCCTCGGTCAGCCACGTAAAGGTGCTCGAGCGCCGCGGTGGCCACAGCTTCTGCGAAGTGCGCATCGAAACCGGCCGCACCCACCAGATCCGCGTGCACGCCGCCCACCTGGGTCATCCGGTGGCGGGCGACGAAAAGTACGGCGACCGCGAGGCCAACAAGCGCCTGGCCGAACAGGCCGGCCTGCGCCGCCTGTTCCTGCATGCGGCCTCGATCGAATTCGCGCTGCAGAAGGGTGCGAAACCCTACCTGATCAACGCGCCGCTTTCGGACGATCTGGTCGCCGTGCTCAACCGCCTGGGCTGAGCTGGAGTGTAGGAGCGCCTTCAGGCGCGAATCATTTCTTTGCCGAAGGCAAAGCCAAAAGATTCGCGTCTGAAGGCGCTCCTACAGGGGATCACTGCGCGGCGAGCAATTCGGCCTTCGCGGCGCAGGTGAAGTCGTTCTCGCTCAGTCCGCCGACGTCGTGGGTGGAATAGCGCACCACGGCGCGGTCGTAGTGCACGCCCAGGTCGGGGTGGTGGTCTTCGGCGTGGGCGACGTAGGCCAGCGCGTTCACGAAGGCCATCGTGCGGTAATAGTCCTTGAAGCGGAACGTCCGGGTGATGGCCGTGTCTTGCTCGGCCAGTTCCCAGCCGGGCAGGGCGGCCAGGCGGTCGGCGACGTCCGCGGCACCGAGCTGGTGTTCGGGGCCCTTGAGCGGCTGGCAGCGGCGATCCGCGAGTTCATTGATCGTGGTCATGACAGCTTTCCGATGGCGGGAGCAGCCAAGTATAGGGCTGGGCGTTAGAATGCAGGCCATGATCAACCTGTCCGAAAGTGCCCAGGCCTATTTCCGCCGCCTGCTCGAAACCCAGGGCGGCGACGCCGTCGGGATCCGTCTCTCCGCCGTTGAACCAGGAACGCCACGCGCCGACGCCCGGCTGGAGTTCTGCGATAACGACGATCTGCTGGGCGACGAATGGGCGATCGACTGCGAGGGTTTCACCCTGTTCGTCGATGGCCCCAGCGTTCCATACCTCGACGCGGCGGAGATCGACTACGCCAGCACAGGCACCGGCGGCCAGCTCAACATCCGGGCGCCGCGCATCAAGGGTGAAACGCCGGGCACGAACGCGAGCCTGGTCGAACGCGTGCGCTGGCTGATCGAATCGGAGATCAATCCGCAGCTGGCCTCGCACAAGGGCCGGGTGGCGCTCGAGTCGATCGATGCGGACGGCGTCGTCTACCTGCGCTTCGGCGGTGGCTGCCATGGCTGCGGCATGGCCGACGTGACGCTCAAGCAGGGCATCGAGAAGCAGATGATGGCGAAGTTCCCGGAGGTCACGGCGGTGCGCGATGCGACCGACCACAGCACCGGCAGCGCTCCCTACATAGCCCGCGGCTGAACGCGGCCTGCAGCTGTCCGGAGCCTTAACCGTTTTTTTTCAGGGTAGGCCGTTAGTCTCTGCGAGCCTTCCCCCCGTGCGTGGCCCGTGACCGACACCATCGAGACTCCCGATCCCGCACAGGCCCTGGTCGATGCCGACCACCGCTGGCAGCCGATCCCCGACGCCGATCCGATGCCATGGCGCCTCCGCGTCGGCCTGTGGCTGATCATTACCGGCGGCCATCTGCTGGCATTCTGGATCATGGACTCCGGCCGCTGGGTCGAGCCCCTGCCGCCGCCGCCGCGCGAAACCACGCTGGTATTCCTCGAGCCCGAGCCTGTTCCCGAGCCGGAGCCGGAGCCGGAGCCGGAGCCCGAGCCCGAGCCCGAGCCTGTTCCCGAGCCTGAGCCGGAGCCGGAGCCTGAGCCGGAGCCGGAGCCGGAGCCTGAGCCTGAGTCTGAGCCTGAGCCTGAGCCGGAGCCGGAGCCGGAGCCGGAGCCGGAACCAGAGCCCGAAGTCGAACTCCCCGCCATCGAACGCCCCGTGCTCGAAGCCGTCGAGGTGCCCGAGCCCGTGGTGGACTCCCCGGTACTGCGGCCGTCGCCGGTGACGGTCGACATCGCCATCGAGGATGCACCCGCACCCACGCAGATAACGCGGGTGCAGGCCGAGGCGCCCACCCTCGAAACAACGCCACGCACCGACCTGCCCAGGCCGGATCCCGGCATCGCCCTGGCGCCCGTGCTCGACAGCCCCGAGGTCGAACGCACCCGGCCGACGCTGGCGTTCGAGCCGCTGGACCCGGACAAGAAGAAAAAAACGCGCATCGTGGTTGATCCGATCACGCTCGAGCCGCTGGAAATCGACGAGCCGCTGGCCGGCGATCCGCCGCCGCCGGACGCGCCCGCGCCGGGCCAGCAGGCGGCCGATGTCTGGGCGCCGGAATCCCGCCCGGGCAGCCAGGCCCTGCAGGCCGTCGAGCCGACGCCGCGCGCCGGATCGCTGTCGATCTACAACCCGGACGGTTCGCTGGCCCTGCCCGATGAAGTACGCGAGCAGATCGCCGACGCCGGCGGCGACGATCGCCGCTTCGGATTCCGGCAGCCGGGCCTCGAAGAGTCGGCCGAATTCATGAAGCGCCGCAAGGTGTTCGAATACGAACCCACGCGCTTCGACGCCAGCTGGCGCCCGGACACCGACCTGCTGACCGAGTTGCTGGAAAAGGCCGTGGAGGCCTCGACGATGTACGTCGATATCCCCATTCCCGGCAGCCCCGGCTCCAAGCTGCGCTGCGGCGTCGTGCTGCTTGCCGGCGGCGGCGGCTGCGGCATCGTCGACGCCAACGCCGGCGAAGCCGCGGTCAACGCCGGCGACGACCCCAATACGCTCAGCGCCGAAGAGCGGCGCCAGTGCGACCTGTGGTGGGAACAGATCGTCGACCCCGAAAGCCACGCCGCCTGGCGCCGCACGCGCGCACTTTACGAGATCGAGTGCCGCAAACCGCCTGCCACCGACCCGATGCCCCCGCGCCAGCCCTGAAACGAAAAAGGCCCCGCGATGCGGGGCCTTCCGATGCTGCAGCCAGGCGCCGGGGAATCAGCGCTGGTCGACCTTGCTCAGGTCCTGCAGGTCGCCGTCCTGGGCGGCGTAGAAGGCCGACAGGTCGTCGATGTCCTCGTCGCTGAGCGCGGCGGCCATGCCGGCCATGATGGCGTTCTGGCGTTCGCCCGACTTGTAGTCGCGCAGCGCCTTCGCCAGGTATTCCGGGTACTGGCCGGCAAGCTTGGGATAGGTCGGGTCCAGCGATTCGTTGCCGGTGGGGCCGTGGCAGGACGCGCAGGTCTTGGACTTTTCCTGGCCGGCGGCGACATTGCCGACCGGGCCGGCGGCACATACCGGGGCGGCCAGGGCCAGCAGCGACAGGGCGGCGAGGGTACGGATGGACTTCATATGCGCGGCCCTCACTTCTCGTTCTTCACACTGGACAGGTAGGCAGCGATGTCGGCGATCTCCTGGTCGGAGAAGGACTCGGCCTGGGCCTGCATGGTCGGATGCTTGCGCTCGCCCTTCTTGTAGGCGTTGAGCGCCGAGACCAGGTAGGCCTCGTTCTGGCCGCCGACCTTGGGCACGCGATAGGTCGGGTAGGCGTTTTTGTAGTCTTCGATGCCGTGGCAACCGGTGCAGGTATAGAACAGCGCCTTGCCATTGGCGGCGTCGCCCTGGGCGGCGGCGGGCAGTGCGGCAAGGGCGAGCGCCAGGCTGGCGGCGGGCAAGAGGATTCGCTTCATCAGGAATTGTTCCGGCTCGAAAGGGTCGGATGGACGGCGTAAACCGAAAGTATAGCCGCAGCATCCTTCCCGAGACGAGGGGGCCCGGTTGGCGTCGTGATGATCGCGGTCCCTGGTCGGCATCCTGACTTCCGGCATGTGCGGCTCCGGGGGCCTGACCTGTACTGTTCTATTCAACTACAACACCCTAGCCAGAAGCCGCCCCCATGAAGACTTCCCGCACCTCCCCGCAGTCCCGTTCCCTCGCGGCCCTGGCCCTGGCCATCTCCCTGGTGCTGGCGGGCTGCGGCGGCGGCGAAGCCCCGGCCGACGGCAAGTCCGGCGAGGCTGAAAGTACGGCCAAGGCCGAAGACGGCAAGGCGGACGAGAAGAAGGTGGAGGCGGTGCCGGTCGAAGTGGCGGCCGTCGCCAAGCGCCCGATCGCCGCCAGTTTCTCCGGCACGGCCAACCTCGAGGCGCCGGGCGAAGCCCAGGTGGTGGCCAAGACCTCGGGCGTCCTGCTCGAGCTGCTGGCGGAAGAGGGCGACCAGGTGAAGGCCGGCCAGGTGCTGGCCCGCATCGACCCGGAGCGCCCGCGCCTGGAAATGGAGCGCGCCCGCGCCACCGTGCGCAAGCTCGAGAACAACTACCGGCGCTCGCAGGAACTGCTCGAATCCAAACTCGTCAGCGCCGAGGCCAGCGACCAGATCCGCTACGACCTCGAGGCCGCCCGCGCCCTGTACCAGCTGGCGCAGCTTGAACTGTCTTACACCAACATCGTCGCGCCGATCGACGGCGTCATCGCCGCACGCGCGGTCAAACCCGGCAACCTGATCCAGCTCAATTCCAGCCTGTTCCGCATCGTAGATACCTCGCGCCTGGAGGCCGTGCTGAACGTGCCCGAACGCGACCTGGCGACGATGCAGGAAGGCCTGGCGGTGCGCATGACCGCGGACGCGATGCCCGGCACCGTGTTCGAGGGCGTGATCGACCGGGTCAGCCCGGTGGTCGATGCCGGCAGCGGCACCTTCCGTGTCGTCACCGCCTTCCCGGGCGGCGAAGGGCTGCGCCCGGGCATGTTCGGCCGCATCGAGGTCGTGTACGACCAGCGCAGCGACGCCCTGACCGTTCCGCGCGCGGCGCTGCTGCAGGAAGGCGGCGAGACCTCGGTCTTCGCCGTCCGCGACAGCAAGGCCGTGCGCGTGGCAGTTGAACTGGGCCACGTCAGCGGCGACCTGGCCGAAGTGCGCAAGGGCCTGGACGAAGGCGACCAGGTGGTGACCGCCGGCAAGGTGGCGCTGCGCGACGGCGCCAGGGTGGAGGTGCTGAACCCGCCGGCGGGCGCGGTGGCGATCGACGCCGCCCAGGTCGCCGACGCCGCCAAGGCCGGCCGCTGACATGAACCTGGCAGAATTTTCCGTTCGCCGCCGCGTCACCATCCTGATGGTGACGCTGACCTTCGTGCTGTTCGGCCTGATCGGCCTGGGTGCGCTGCCGGTCAACCTGCTGCCGGACCTGAGCTACCCGACGCTGACCGTTCGCACCGAATACACCGGCGCGGCGCCGGCCGAAATCGAAACCCTGGTCAGCGAGCCGGTCGAAGAGGCCGTGGGCGTGGTCAAGGGGCTGCGCAAGCTCAAGTCGGTCTCGCGCACCGGCCAGAGCGACGTGGTGCTCGAGTTTGCCTGGGGCACCGACATGGACCGCGCCAGCCTGGAGGTGCGCGACAAGCTCGAAACCCTGCGCCTGCCGCTGGAAGCAGAACAGCCGGTACTGCTGCGCTTCAACCCGTCCACCGAGCCGGTACTGCGCCTGGTGCTGTCCGATGCCAGCGAAAACCCCGGCGAAGCCTCGCTCGTGCGCCTGCGCCGCTATGCCGACGAAGAGCTCAAGAAGCAGCTCGAGCCGGTCGAGGGCGTCGCGGCGGTCAAGGCCGGCGGTGGCCTCGAGGACGAGATCCAGGTCGACATCGACCAGCAGCGGCTGGCCCAGCTCAACCTCGGCATCGGCACCGTCATCGAACGCCTGAACGCGGAGAACGTGAACATCTCCGGCGGTCGCATCGAGGACGGCAACCAGCGTTACCTCGTGCGAACCGTCAACCAGTTCGCCGACGTCGAGCAGATGCGCGACATGCTGGTGACCGCGCGCACCAACGGCGGCGGCAACAGCGCCGCGCAGGAAGCCGCCGCGGCGGCCGCGCGCGTGGCGGCGCTGACCGGCTCGGCCGAAGCCCTGGCCGCCTCGGCCTCGGCGCAGAGCGCTGCATCCGGCGGTGGCAACAGCCCAGGCGGTGGCCAGGCTATCCGGCTGCGCGACATCGCGACGATCACCCAGGGCTTCAAGGAACGCGAGGCCATCATCCGCCTGGGCGGCAAGGAAGCGGTGGAACTGGCGATCTACAAGGAAGGCGACGCCAACACCGTCAACGTCGCCGACGCCGTCCACCAGTCGCTCGATCGCCTGCGCCGGGAGCTGCCGGCCGGCGTCGAGCTGACGGTGGTCGACGACCAGGCGGTGTTCATCCGCCAGGCGCTTTCGGAAGTCAAGAAGGACGCGCTGCTCGGCGGCCTGCTGGCGATCCTGATGATCTTCTTCTTCCTGCGCGACGGCTGGAGCACCTTCGTCATCTCGCTGTCGCTGCCGATCTCGCTGATCGCCACCTTCTTCTTCATGGACCAGATGAACCTGAGCCTGAACGTCATGTCGCTCGGCGGCCTGGCGCTCGCGACCGGGCTCGTGGTGGACGACTCGATCGTCGTGCTCGAATCGATTGCCAAGGCGCGCGAACGCGGGCTGGGCATCGTCGAGGCGGCGATCACCGGCACCCGCGAGGTCAGCATGGCGGTGGTGGCGTCCACGCTGACCAATGTCGCGGTGTTCCTGCCGCTGGTGTTCGTCGAGGGCGTCGCCGGCCAGCTGTTCAAGGACCAGGCGCTGACGATCTCGATCGCCATCCTGATGTCGCTGGCGGTGTCGCTCACCCTGATCCCGATGCTGTCCTCGCTCAAGGCCAAGGCGCCGATGGCGTTCCCGCCCGAAGCCCCGCATCCGGATTGGCAGCCGAGAAACGCCGCGCTCAAGCCGGCCGCGATGGCCTGGCGCGGGACGAAAAAGGGGTTCGGCGGCCTGGTCTTCGGGCTGGCGTGGATCGTGGTGTCGGCCTTCCGCGTGCTCGCCGGCACGCTCGGCCGGGCGCTGTCCTTCGTCGGTGGCCATGTGATGAAACCCTATGACTGGGCGGAGCGCCGCTATGCGCGCCTGCTGCCCGGCGCGCTGGACCGGCCGGGCCTGGTGCTGGGTTCGTCGGCGCTGGCTTTCCTGCTGTCGCTGGCGCTGGTGCCGACGCTGGGCCTGGACCTGATCCCGCAGCTGGCCCAGGACCGTTTCGAGATGACGGTGAAACTGCCGGCCGGCACGCCGCTGCGCGAGACCGACGGCGTGGTGCGCAGCGTCCAGGAGGCCCATGCCGACGAACCTGGCGTATTCGCGCTCTACGGCGTCAGCGGCAGCGGCACGCGCCTGGACGCCAGCCCGACCGAATCGGGCGAGAACATCGGCAAGCTGACCGTGGTGCTGGGCGGTGGCTACAGCAGCGAAAGCGAAGCGGCGATCACGGGTCGCCTGCGCGAGACCATGGCGCAGCGTTTTCCGGGCGCCGAGGTTAAGTTCGGCCGCCCGG
Source organism: Arenimonas sp. (assembly GCF_041919775.1). Taxonomy (GTDB): domain Bacteria; phylum Pseudomonadota; class Gammaproteobacteria; order Xanthomonadales; family Xanthomonadaceae; genus Arenimonas. The sequence goes on from NZ_JAYRTE010000017.1 coordinate 24,551, forward strand.
AGATCTTCAGCTTCTCCACGCCGCTGGAAATCGAACTGCACGGCGCCGAGCTCGAGGGCCTGGAAGCGGCCGGGCGCCAGCTGGTCGGCCTGATGGAGGGCTCCGACCGCTTCGTCGACATCAAGTCGACCGTCGCCGAGGGTTACCCCGAGATCCAGATCCGCTTCGACCAGGAACGCGCCGCCTCGCTGGGCCTGACGACGCGCCAGGTCGCCGACCAGGTAGTGCGAAAGGTGCGCGGCGAAGTCGCCACGCGCTACAGCGTGCGCGACCGCAAGATCGACGTGCTGGTGCGTTCGCGCGAAGCCGACCGCGGCTCGGTGGACGCCATCCGCAAGCTGATCGTCAATCCCGAGGCCGCGGTGCCGGTGACCCTGGAGAGCGTCGCCGACGTCGTGGCCACCACCGGCCCCAGCGAAATCCACCACGCCAACCAGGGCCGCGTCGCGATCATCTCGGCGAACCTGGCCCATGGCGACCTGGGCAGCGCCGTCGCCGAAGTCGAGCGCCTGGTCGCTGAAAATCCGCTGGGTGCGGGCGTCGGCCTGCGCATCGGCGGCCAGGGCGAAGAGCTTTCGGCCTCGATCAGTTCGCTGCTGTTCGCCTTCGGGCTGGCGGTTTTCCTGGTCTACCTGGTCATGGCCTCGCAGTTCGAATCGCTGCTGCATCCGTTCGTGATCCTGTTCACCATCCCGCTGGCCCTGGTCGGTGCGGTGCTGGCGCTGGTGCTGTCACGTTCGAGCCTGTCGGTGGTGGTCTTCATCGGGCTGATCCTGCTGGTCGGCATCGTGGTCAAGAACGCGATCATCCTGATCGACAAGGTCAACCAGCTGCGAATCGCCGGCACGCCCAAGCGCGAGGCCATCCTCGAGGGCGCGCGTTCGCGCCTGCGGCCGATCGCGATGACTTCGCTGACCGCGCTGCTGGGCTTCCTGCCGATGGCGGTGCTGCCGGGCGAGGGCGCCGAGGTTCGGGCGCCGATGGCCATCACCGTGATCGGTGGCCTGGCGGTGTCGACCCTGCTGACGCTGGTGGTGATCCCGGTGGTTTATTACCTGCTCGACCGCCGCAGCGATGAAAGCTACGTGGCCCGCGCCCGGCCGATCGTCATCGATTCCGACGGCGCCGAGCCCGATGGAGCCCGCGCATGAGCATCGCCGAACTCAGCCTGCGGCGCCCGGTCACGGTGATCATGTTCTTCGTGTCGATGGTCGTCATCGGCCTGATCGCTGCGTTCCGGCTGCCGCTGGAACAGTTCCCCGACCTCAATGCCCCCTTCCTCGCGGTTGAACTTCCGTACCCGGGCTCGACCCCGCAGGAAGTCGAACGCAACCTGGTGCGGCCGGTCGAGGAAGCGCTGTCCACCCTGCAGGGCATCAAGCGACTCAACTCAATGAGCCGCGCCGACGGCGGCAGCGTCTGGGTCGAGTTCTCCGACTGGGACCGCGACGTCGAGGTGCTGGCTTCGGAGGCACGCGAGCGAATCGACGCCACCCGCGACGAGCTGCCGGACGACTTCCAGCGTTACCAGGTGATGAAGTTCTCCACCAGCGACGCGCCGGTGCTGCGCGTGCGCCTGGCCAGCGAGCGCGACCTCACCGGCGAATACGACCTGATCGACCTCAAGCTCAAGCGCCAGCTCGAGCGCATGCCCGGCGTTGCCCGGGTCGAGATTTCCGGTGCGATGCCCAGCGAGATCGAGATCGCGATCGATCCCGACCGCCTCTCGGCCCACGGCCTGAGCCTCAACGAACTGGCACGCACGCTGCAGACCGTCAACTTCTCGGTCTCCGCGGGCACCATCGAAGACGGCCAGCGCCGGCTGCGCGTGCAGCCGGTCGGCGAGCTGCGCGACATCGGCGAGCTGCGCGCGCTGGTCGTCGGTCCGAACGGGCTGCGCCTGGAGCAGGTCGCCGACGTACGCCTCAAGCCCACGCGGATGAACTACGGCCGCCGGCTCGAGGGCAGGCCCGCGGTCGGCATCGACGTCTTCAAGGAGCGCGACGCCAACCTCGTGGACGTCGCGCGGACCGCGCTGGAGGAAATCGACCGCATCGGCCAGCAGCCGGAATTCAAGGGCATCCGCGTCACCCTGATCGACAACCAGGGCGAGAACGTCACCAGTTCGCTGCTTGAACTGACCGAAGCCGGCGTGATCGGCCTGGTGCTGTCGGTGGCGGTGCTGTTCTTCTTCCTGCGGCACTGGCCGTCGACGCTGATGGTGAGCCTGGCGATCCCGATCTGCTTCGTGATGACCCTGGGCTTCATGTATTTCCTGGACGTCACCCTGAACGTGCTGACGATGATGGGCCTTCTGCTGGCCGTCGGCATGCTGGTGGACAACGCCGTCGTGGTGGTCGAGAGCATCTACCAGGAGCGCGAGAAACACCCCGGCAACGCCGGCCTGGCTTCGATCGTCGGCACCCGGAACGTGGCCATCGCGCTGTCCGCCGGCACGCTGAGCCACTGCATCGTGTTCGTGCCCAACCTGTTCGGCGAGACCAACCAGATCAGCATTTTCATGGTGCAGATCGCGGTGACCATCTGCGTTTCGCTGCTGGCGTCCTGGCTGGTCGCGATCAGCCTGATCCCCATGCTTTCGGCGCGCATGAAGACGCCGCCCGCGGCGACCTCGCGCAGCGGCGTGATCGCCCGCATGCAGGAGCGGTATGCCCGCATGCTGGAATGGACGCTGCGCCACCGAGGCGCCAGCGTCGCGGGCATCTTGCTGATCGTGCTGGTCAGCGCGGTGCCGATGACCCAGACCAAGTTCGACTTCTTCTACCAGGAGCCTGGCCGCGAGCTGGACATGTTCTATCGCTGGAACGGCGCCTACTCGCTGCCGCAGGTGTCCGAGGAAGTTGCCCGCGTCGAGCGCTACCTCGACGAGAACCGCGACGAGCTGCAGATCGAGCAGATCTATTCCTGGTACAGCGAACAGGGTTGGGCCGGCACCAAGGTCACGCTCCGCAGCGAAGGCCGCGGGTTGCGTGATCCGCTGGAGGTCATGGAGCAGATCCGCGAAGAGATGCCGAAGTCGGCGCGCGCCACCGTGGGCTTCGAACAGGGTGGGCAGCAGGGCGGGCAGGGCAATGCCGACAAGGTGCAGGTGGCGCTGATCGGGGATTCCTCGGAGCTGCTAAAGGAAATCTCGCAGGACATCATCCCGCAGCTGGCGACGCGCAAGGAGCTTCGCGACGTGCGCGTGGACACCGGCGACGAGAACTCGGAACTGGCGATCAGCGTCGACCGCGAGCGCGCCCTGTCCTACGGATTCAGCGCCGAGGAGGTCGCCCGTTACGTCGGCACCGCGCTGCGCGGCACGCCGCTGCGCGAATTCCGCCGCGGCGAGACCGAAGTGCCGGTGTGGGTGCGATTCGACGGCGCCGAGGAGTTCGGTGTCGAGGACCTGGCCGGCCTGACCCTGCGCGCGCCCGACGGCACCTCGATTCCGATGCTGAGCCTGGTCAACGTGCAGACCCAGGCCGCGTCGACCCAGGTGTTCCGCCAGGACCGCCGCACCACCCTGAACATCGAGGCCAACCTCGCCGAGGGCGTCACTGCGCCCGACGCCCGCAAGGCGATGGAGGAGGTGCTGTCGGCGCTGAGCCTGCCGCCGGGTTACCTGTGGAGCTTCGACGGCATGTTCCGGCAGAACGACGAGGCCGGACAGCAGATGCTCTTCAACACCCTGCTGGCGCTGGTGATGATCTACGTGGTGATGGCGGCGGTGTTCGAGTCGCTGCTGTTCCCGGCGGCGATCATGTCCAGCATTGTGTTCTCGATCTTCGGCGTGTTCTGGCTGTTCTGGATCACCGGCACGGTGTTCACGATCATGGCCGCGATCGGGATCCTGGTCCTGATGGGCGTGGTGGTGAACAACGGCATCGTGATGGTCGAGCACATCAACACCCTGCGCCGGCAGGGGCTGGACCGCACGACGGCGCTGGTGCAGGGCAGCCGCGACCGGCTGCGGCCGATCCTGATGACCATGGGCACGGCGATCCTGGGCATGGTGCCGATCGCACTGAGCACCACCCAGATCGGTGGCGGCGGCCCGCCGTATTACCCCATGGCGCGTGCGATCGCCGGCGGCCTGGCGTTCTCGACCCTGGTCAGCCTGCTGTTCCTGCCGACGATCTACGCGATCCTGGACGACCTGCGCGAGGCGGTTTCGCGGCGCATCGCCCGGGCTAAGGCGAAGGCGCCGCTGGGCGGCGCGGAGGCCAGGACGTAAAACCGGGGTCAGAGTCGAATTTCCAAAACCCGGGTCAGGATCGAACGGGCAACAGGCGACTCTGGCCCGGGTTTTGGAAATTCGACTCTGACCCCAACTCAGGCCAGCTTGCCGATCAGGTTGGCACCGCCGATCCAGACGGCGATCGCGGTGCCGGCGCTGGTGAGGAAGAAGTTCACCAGCACCCGGGCGACGCGGTTTTTCCACCAGCCGCTGATGTGGCCGGTGTCGTCGCGCAGGCGCAGGAAATCGGCGTAGGTCGGTTTGCGCACCCAGGCCTCGACCAGGGCGCTGACGGTGCCCGAGGCCAGCGCCGGATGCAGCGGCGTCAGCGGTGAGGAAACCGCCGCGGCCAGGATGCTCAGCGGGTGGCCGCCGGCGGCCAGGCATCCCAGCGCGCCGCCGGCCGCGGTGATCAGCGCCCACTGCAGCACCAGTTCGCCGCCGAGTTCGGCGCCGCCCTGCCAGAAACCCCAGGCGAAACCGCCGAGCAGGAACACCGCCAGGAAGATCGTGAACCAGGGGATGCCCGAGGAGCGCGGCAGCTCGTTGAGCGCGTCGATCGCCCTCGCGGGCTCGTCGTGGTTGCCGCGCAGGTGCTCGGCCAGGCCCTTGAGGTGGCCGGCGCCGACCACCGCCAGCACTTCGCGGCCGCCGTCGGCGCCGACCTGGCGCAGGCGGTTGGCCATGAACTGGTCGCGCTCGGCGATGATCGCCCGGTACAGCGGCGGGCTGCCGGCGGCGAATTCACCGAAGCTGGCTTCGAGGAAGTCGCCCTTCTTGAGGCGCTCGATCTCGTCCTCTTCCACCGACTCATCGGCCATCAGGCTGGCGCCGAGGCCGGCGATGAGCTTGCTGCGGCCCCATAAGCCGAGGCCGCCGAAGGCGCGGCGAAGGGTGATGCCGACATCGCGGTCGACCAGGGCCAGGCGCAGTCCACGCGCCTGTGCGCCTACGGCCGCGGCCTTGAGTTCGGCGCCGGGTTCGACCTTCAGCTGTTCGGCCAGCCGGCGCTGGTAGGCCGCCAGCGCCAGGTTGGCGGCGACCAGGCCGGTCTTGCCTTCGCGCAGGATCTGGAACAGGTCGAGTTTCGACAGTGCATCGGGATCGGTCAGCGCGCGGTGGCGCTGGGCGTCGAGTTCGACCGCGATGGTGTCGTAGCGGCCGCTGGCGAGCGCGGCTTCCACCGCGTCGACGCTGGCCTGGGAGACGTGGGCGGTTCCCAGCAGCGTGTAACGCACGCCGTCGCGTTCGACGATGGCGTGGGGCTGGTCCTGCAGGCCGTCCGGGACGGTGTCGGCGGCGGCGTTCAATCCCGGTACCGCTTGAGCAGGTCGCCGTAGGCGTCGATGCGGCGGTCGCGCAGGAAGGGCCAGATGCGGCGCACGTCCTCGCTGCGGGCCAGGTCGACGTCGGTCACCAGCACTTCGGGATCGTCGGTGCCGGCCTCGGCCAGGAACTCGCCCTGCGGGCCCAGCACGTGGCTCGAGCCCCAGAAGCGGATGCCGGAGGCGCCGATCGGCGAAGGCTCGTGGCCGACGCGGTTGCAGCTGAGCACGGGCAGGCCGTTGGCGACGGCGTGACCACGATGGCTGAGGATCCAGGCACCGCGCTGGCGGTCCTTTTCACCCGGCTCGTCGTCGGGGTCCCAGCCGATGGCAGTGGGGTAGAGCAGCAGGTCGGCACCGGCCAGCGCCATCAGGCGCGCCGCTTCCGGATACCACTGGTCCCAGCAGACCAGCACGCCGAGGCGGCCGACCGAGGTGTCGATGGGCTCAAAGCCCAGGTCGCCCGGGGTGAAGTAGAACTTCTCGTAGAAGCCCGGGTCGTCCGGGATGTGCATCTTGCGGTACTTGCCGGCGATCGAACCGTCGGTTTCAAAGACCACCGCGGTGTTGTGGTACAGGCCGGCGGCGCGGCGCTCGAACAGCGAGGACACGAGCACGACGCCGTGTTTCTTCGCCAGCGCGCCCAGGCGTTCTGTGCTGGGCCCGGGAATCGCCTCGGCGCGATCGAATTCGCTCGTGGCCTCGTGCTGGCAGAAATAGGCGCCGTTGTGCAGCTCCTGCAGCAGCACCAGCTTCGCGCCGGCGGCCGCAGCGTCGGCGACGCGGGCTTCGATGTTGGCCAGGTTGGCCTCGACGCTGCCGTGGTCGCGATCCTGCACCAGGGCAACGCGCAGTGGGTTCTTCTTCATGCCAGCAGCCCTTCGGGTAGTTGCATGGTGACGCAGTGCAGGCTGCCGTTCTGCCAGATCAGCGGCCGGCAGTTCACCGGGACGATTTCGCGGTCCGGGAATGCTTCGCCCAGGACCGAAGCGGCGGCGCCGTCGGCGACATCGCCATAGGCCGGCATCAGCACGGCGCCGTTGATGATCAGGAAATTGGCGTAGGACGCCGCCAGCCGGCGGCCCTCGTCCAGCACCGGGCGCGCCCAGGGCAGCGGGAAGAGGCGGTAAGGCCGGCCATCGGGGGTGCGCAGCGCGGCCAGTTCGGCGGCCATGGCCTGCAGTTCGGCGTAGTGGCTGTCGTCCGGATCGTCGCAGGCCTGGTAGACGATGGCGTCGGCCGCGGCGAAGCGGGCGAGGGTGTCGATGTGGGCGTCGGTGTCGTCGCCCTCGAGGTAACCACGCTCCAGCCAGAGGGTGCGCGACTGCACCAGTTCCCGCTCAAGCAGGGCGGTGATCTCGGCACGCGACTTGCCGGGGTGGCGCTCGTGCAGGCAGCGCCAGGTGCTCAGCAGGCTGCCGCGACCGTCGGTCTCGATGCCGCCGCCTTCGAGCGCGAAGTCCACGCGCCGGTGGCTGGCATCGGCGAAGAGGCCAGCGGCATGCAGCTTGCCGACCAGCAGGTCATCGCGGCCGGCTTCGAACTTGCCGCCCCAGGCGGTGAAGTGGAAATCGAGCAGGCGGAAACCCGCGCCTTCGCGCAGGGTGATCGGCCCGGAGTCGCGCAGCCAGGTGTCGTCGTAATCGACCTCGAAGAAGCGGACCTGCCCCAGGTCAACGCCGGCCGAGGCCAGCTGGGCGGCGGCACGTTCGCGCAGTGCCGGCCCGGCCACGCAGACCAGCGCCGGCTGGAAGCGGGTGATTGCGGCCACCAGGCCCACGTAGGTCTGCTCGACCTGGGCCAGTCGATCGGCCCAGTCGGTGCCTTCGTGCGGCCACGCGAGAAGGACGGCGGACTGGGGTTCCCATTCCGCCGGGAAGCGAAGGTGTTGTGACATTTGGCTTTACTGGACGGGCTTGGGACCGATCTCGTCGGGCTGGCTCTTCGCGGCCACGGCGTCGACGACGTGGTTGTATTCGAAGTAGACCGAGAAAGCGGGGTAATCCCAGCGGGTGATCGGCGGGTTGTACTTGCGCGAATTCGGGCCTGCGACCGGCGCATGCTTGCGCTGCGGCACGCCGTAGGCGGCCTCGATCTGGGCCATGGACTGGCCGCGGGCGGGCAGGGCGGCGGATTCGACCTGGACGCGTTCGACCAGCAGGATGTCGGCCGAAGCCGTGGTCGCCTGCAGCAGCAGGCCGGTCGCCAGGGCAAGGGCCAGGGCCAAGGTGTGGGATTGGGCCTTCATGGAGCACCTCCGCGGGATCGTCGGGATGACGGGTAGGGTCGGGATCATCGCAAAACCTGCCTGAACGCGCCATCCGCCCCCGGAACCGGTGCCGGGCCAACAAAAACGCCGGCTTTCGCCGGCGTCTTCGTTTCCAACCTGGCTGCCGCGCTTAGCGCTGGCGGGCCTTGAAACGCGGGTTGGACTTGCAGATGACAAAGACCTTGCCGCGACGGCGCACGACCTTGCAGTCGCGATGGCGGGTCTTCGCCGACTTCAGGGACGAGAGCACTTTCATGACAGTTCCTCAAAGGGTTTGGGGCGATAAAGAAGCGGGAGTATAGCCGAGTCCAAAACGGCTTGCAATACAAGCGTTTGCCCCGGTTGGAGCGGCCCCTCCCACAAGGGCAAAGCAGAAGATTCGCGCCTGAAGGCGCTCCTACAGGGGGGGATCAGCGCAGGTAGGCCTGGGTCAGGGTGTTCAGGTGGACCCGTTCGGCGTCGCGCAGCAGGGGCGAGAGCAGCATCATCACCTGGACGATGCCCCGGCGGATCGCCTCGTTTTCGTCGCGGTCGCCCCGGACCGAGGCGTAGTTGAGCCAGAACGTCGCCAGCACCAGGATGTTCGTGGCCGTGGCCTCGACCTCCGCCGCCGAGGCCCGCATCACCCCGGCCTGGACCAGCCCGCGCATGCCCGAGGTGGCGTTGTCCGCCGCCCGCTTCAGGATGCGGGCGAAACGCAGGCGCAGCCGCCGGTTGCGGCTGAGGATGTCGACCAGGTCCCGGTACAGGAAGCGATAGTCCCAGATCGCCTCGAACACCAGGTGCAGCTGCAGCCAGATGTCCTCCAGGTCCCGCAGCCGCCCTTCGGGCGCCACCAGGGCCGTGTCCATGCGCTCCTCATAGCGCGCGAACAGCTGCTCGATGATGTCGTCCTTGTTCCGGAAGTGGTAGTACAGGTTGCCCGGGCTGATCTCCAGCTCGTCGGCGATGTGGTTGGTCGTGACGTTCGGTTCGCCCTGTTCGTTGAACATGGCGAGGGAGGCATCGAGGATGCGCTGGCGGGTCTGCCTGGCCATCCGGGGCCGTCAGCTACGAAGCGTCTTCACGAGGGCCACGTATTTCTTCATGGCTTCCTCCTGCTTCATCCCGGCCAGCTTTTCCCAGGCCTCGTACTTTGCCGTGCCGACGAAATCGAAGAAGCCCGGCTTCGGGCCGCTGACGTCGCCTTCCGAACCCTGCTTGTACAGCGCGTACAGGCGCAGCATCGTGTCGTTGTCCGGTCGCTCGGACAGGTCCATCACGTCCTTGGCGGCGTTCTGGAAGTCGGTTTTCAGGTCGGCCATCGTCTCGGATCCCCACAATCGAAGCACCGGTGATAGCACGGCCCCCGGACAAGTTCAACGAAGGGTTTGCCGGCCGCGCCGGGGTCTGGCAACTTAGCCACATCGCCGGCCGTTCCGGCCGGTCCCGGGGTCAAGGGCAGGGGAGAGGTCATGTCGTATTTCGTCACGGGCGCCACCGGTTTCATCGGGCGCTACCTGGTCAGCAACCTGCTCAAGCGCAAGGGCACCATCCACGTGCTGGTTCGCAAGGGCTCGGAGAAGAAGCTCGAGGCGATCGCCAGCTCGATGGGCTGGGACCGCAAGCGCATCGTCATCGTCAACGGCGACCTGTCCAAGCCGAAACTGGGCCTGGCGCCGGCGAAGGTGAAGGCGCTGTCGGGCAAGGTGAAGCATTTCTTCCACCTGGCCGCCATTTACGACCTCTCCGCCGACGCCGCTTCGCAGCAGGTGGCCAATATCGACGGCACCCGCCACGCCATCGAACTGGCGGCGGCGATCAAGGCCGGCTGTTTCCACCACACCAGCTCGATCGCGGCGGCCGGCCTGTACCCCGGCGTGTTCCGCGAGGACATGTTCGACGAGGCCGAAGGCCTGCGCGACCCCTACCTGCGCACCAAGCACGAGTCCGAGGGCATCGTGCGCAAGGAGTGCAAGGTGCCGTTCCGCATCTACCGCCCGTCGATGGTCATCGGCCATTCGAAGACCGGCGAGATGGACAAGATCGACGGCCCGTATTACCTGTTCACGCTGATCAAGAAGATGCGCCAGGCGCTGCCGCAGTGGGTGCCAACCCTGGGCATCGAAGGCGGGCGCATCAACGTGGTGCCGGTGGATTTCGTCGCCGACGCGATGGACCACATCGCCCACAAGCGCGGCCTCGACGGCCAGTGTTTCCACCTGGTCGATCCCGCGCCGATGCGCTTCGGCGAGCTTATGAACACCTTCTGCCGCGCCGCGCATGCTCCCGAGATGACCATGCGCCTGGACGCGCGCATGCTGGCGGTGGTGCCGGGCGCCGTGCGCAACGCGGTCACCAACCTGCCGCCGGTCAAGCGCTTCACGGCGATGCTGTTGCGCGACCTGAAATTGCCGCCGGCCACGCTGTCCTTCATCACCTATCCCACCAAGTTCGACACCCGCGTCGTCGAAAGGGCGCTCAAGGGCAGCAGGATCACGGTGCCGGACCTCGAGTCCTACGCCTGGCGCATCTGGGACTACTGGGAGCGCCACCTCGACCCGGACCTGTTCGTCGACCGCACCCTGCGCGGCCACGTTTCCGGCAAGGTGGTGCTGATCACCGGCGGTTCGTCAGGCATCGGCAAGGCCACGGCGATCAAGGTCGCCGAAGCGGGCGCCAAGGTCATCATCGTCGCCCGCGGCGAGGAGGAGCTCTTCCGCACCCGCGACGAGATCCTCGCCGCCGGCGGCAAGTGCTGGGCCTACACCTGCGACCTGACCGACCTCTCGAGCTGCGACAAGCTGGTGGCCACCGTGCTGGCCGAACACAAGGCCGTGGACATCCTGGTCAACAACGCCGGCCGCTCCATTCGTCGCTCGGTCGAGCTCAGCTACGACCGCTTCCACGACTACGAGCGCACGATGCAGCTGAACTACTTCGGCTGCCTGCGCCTGATCATGGGCTTCCTGCCGGCCATGACCCAGCGCCGCAAGGGCCACGTGGTCAACATCAGCTCGATCGGCGTGCTGGCCAGTTCGCCGCGTTTTTCCGCCTACGTCGCGTCCAAGGCGGCGCTCGATGCCTTCAGCCGCTGTGCCCAGGCCGAGTTCAGCGGCAAGAACATCGCCTTCACCACGGTCAACATGCCGCTGGTGAAAACGCCGATGATCGCGCCGACCAAGATGTACGAATCGGTGCCGACGCTTACGCCCGAGGAAGCCGCCGACCTGGTGGTCAAGGCGATCATCGAACGGCCCAGCCGCGTGGCCACCCGCATGGGCATCTTCGCCGCAACGCTCAACGCCGTGGCGCCCAAGGCCTACGAAGTGATCATGAACACCGCGTTCGAGATGTTCCCGGACTCGGCCGCGGCCAAGGGCGACCGCAAGGCGCTCAAGGACGAGCGGCCGACCAACGAACAGGTGGCCTTCGCCGCGCTGATGCGCGGCGTGCACTGGTAGCCGTTACTGGCACTGCCGCCAGCGCACCTGGCCGGTTCCGCCGGCCGGGGGCTCGAGCTGCAGGCGCGTGTAGCGCAGTTCCTCGTACTGCACGAGGATCGCGCAGGCCTCGTTGACCAGGCCGGTGTCGATGCCGTCGGCGCGGTTCATCCGGATGACCAGGGTCGACTGGGTCGACCAGATCGCACTGTCGGCCGCCTCGAGTTCGCCGACTTCGGCGGCCGCGGCCAGGCGTCGCTCGATGCGTTCCTGTTCGGTCAGGCGGGCGACTTCCTCGAGCTCACGCAGTGCGCCTTCGGCGTCGCGCGAGGCCTGGTCGGTGAAGCGGGACTCCGGGGCTGCGGGTCCGGCCGCGGTCGGGTCGTCGGCCGGGGCGTCCGTCGCAGGGGCGGCGGCGGGCGCGGCCGTCGTCGGGGCGGGGGCGGGAGCCGGGTTGGCCGCAGGGCTGGCCAGGGTTTCAACGTCGCCCGATTGCAGCGAATACCCGAGGCCGAACACCGCCAGTCCGAACAGGGCGCTGGCGACGATGCCCAGGCGCTGGCCCTTGCGGATTTCGCGGGCAGCCTGTTCCCGGATCGCGGCCACCATCTGCGGCGCCGCGAAGGGTTCCACCTGGGGCCAGAGGCTGCGGCCGTCGGTCAGGTCGACGCCGTAGCGTCGCGCGAGGTCGCGTGCGAAACCCTCGGCGGTGCCCAGCGTCACCAGCATGCCGCTGGCGGCGCCCTGCAGCTGCACCGCATTGGCGAAATCACGCACGTTGGCCTCGCCCAGGCGGTAGGCGGTGCCGTGCTTGTAACCCAGCAGGCAGCGCTCGTCGCCCTTGACCAGCAGGAACTCGGCGCCGCCGTCACCCGGCTGGCGGCTCGAAGGCAGTTCCTTGTAGCCCTTCTCCTCCATCGCCTGCAGCACCAGGCCGGCGCACTCGCGCCACTTCATGCCCGCAAGGGCCTGGACGCCGGCCTGGGTTTCGGCCAGCCGGCGGCGATGCACGCCAAACCACCAGGTGCTGACGAGCAGCGCGGCGATGGTGGCGACAAGGGCGGCAACGAGGGGGCTGAGGCCGAACATCCGGTCACTCCGAAATCAGTGGGGGGCGGGGGAAGCTGCCAGAGGATAACGCGGAAAGCCGGGCGTATTGGCCGCGCAAACGCAACGGGCCCGGCTGATGCCGGGCCCGTGGGTCATCAAAGTCCGTCCGCCAGCCGGGAGCCGCAAGGGGAGGGAGCGAGCGGTTTCCGCTGCTGGCTGGCGGACGGAAAGCGGGTCAGGCGGTCGGGGCCTGCGGCGCAACCGGCTTCGGCGCCTTGGGCAGGCCCGGCTTGCCGGCCTTCTTCGCGGCCGGCTTGCGCGCGGCCTTGGCCGGGGCCGCCTTGCGGGCCGGCTTGGCGGCCTTCTTCGCTGCCGGCTTGGCGGCGGCTTTGCGGGTGGCCTTCTTCGCGGCCGGCTTGCGCGCGGCCGGCGCCTTGGCGGCAGCCGACTTCGTCGCCGGACGCGACAGCTTGCGCAGCTCGGCATTGAGTTCGTGCACGCGCTTGTTCAGTTCGACCAGGTCCTCGCGGCCGGGGACACCGAGGCGGTTGAGGGCACGCTGCACGCGGTCCTCGAAAACCTTTTCGAGGCGGTCCCAGGTGTCGACGGCGCGCTCGCGCACCACGCCCACGCGGTCCTCGACAGCATCGCGCACGGCATCGACGCTGCCGGTGGCCAGCTTGCGGGTGTTCTGCTCGATGCTCATGCCTTCATGGACCAGGGCTTCGAAAAGCTTGGAGCCTTCGCCCTGGGCGCGATGGAAGGCACCCATGCCGGCCATCCAGATCTGCTGCGCGGAACCGACGATGGAACGCGACACCTGTTCGGCGCGGGCCTGCAGGTCGGCGGCGGAAGCGGCGGCGGGCTTGCGCTTGGGCGAGGCCTTGGCGCGGGCGTTCTTCTTGAGCTTGGCCATGCTGGATTACTCCATCTGTTCGGTTTGGGCACGGGGGCCGAGTGCCGCCAATCTGGCCCCTGTGTCTAGAGTTTTCACACCATTGGCGGCGCCCGGACCAGGGGCCGTGGCGCGTGGTTCAGCGCCGGCGGGCGCCGGTGCGCCGGCCACGTCCGGGCTGGCGTTCGCGCACCAGCAGGTCGACGTCGTCCAGGGCCCGGCGCAGCCGCGCGGTGGCCTCGGTGGGACGAGCCGGCGTGCCCAGGCCGTCCATGATCGAAACGCCGGGGTCGTCCAGGATTTCCGCGCGCAGCGTCAGGCCGTGGCGGGCAAGCACCGGCGCGAGCTCGGCGCGCCGGCGCCGCAGGTCGTTGAGCGTCGAGCGGAAGGCGTGCTCGCAGACCCGCTGCCGCGAGGAATAGCTGAAGACGTTGGTGAAGAACATCTCGCCATCGTCCTCGTTGGGTTCGAACACCACCTGGTCGACGTCGGGGTAGAGCTCGGCGTATTTTTCCAGGCCCACGCGCATGCGCGACTGCAGCAGCGTGCGGAAAGTCTGCGAAAGCACGACCGGAAGGCCGCCCTCGCTGATCATGTTCATGCCCTCGGGCGGGCGGCCGGCGGTCTTGGCGTTGAAGGGCACGAAGGGATTGACGCCCAGCATCAGGTCGATGCCGTGGTCTAGCACCGTCGAGGCATGCATGGTGCGGCGCAGGGCCCCGTCGACGAAGTGGTGGCCACCGATGTCCACCGGCGGGTACAGGCCGGGCAGGGCGGAACTGGCCTGGACCGCGCGCGAGATGCTGACGTCGTCCCAGCCGGGCGAACCGAAGCGCACCGCCTCGCCGCTGTCGAGGTCGACCGCGACCACGTAAAGCTTGGCCGCCAGCTCCCGGAAATCGTTGCTGCGGCCGCGCATGGTGAAGACCTTGCGCAGGAAGGTTTCGATGCCGCGGTTGTCGAACAGGCCGGTGGGGATGGCGCCGCCGAAGCGGCCGACCAGTTCGCTCAGGTGCGAGCCGGTGGGGTCGGTCAGCAGGTCCTTCCACCAGTCGAAGGCCAGGCGCGGCACCGCCGAGGCGCGGCGCACGTATTCCATGAAGGCCGGGCGCAGGAACATCTGCGGATGGAACTTCACCTCGTCGCTGTCGCCGCTGATGAAGATCCGGCACATCTCGGCCGTATCAAGCCGGTTGGCCAGGCCCGCGGCCAGGAAAGCGCCGGAGCTGACGCCGACATAGACTTCCAGGCGGGTCAGGTCCAGGCCTTCGATCGCCACGTCCAGCGCCCGCAGGGCGCCCAGTTCATACATGCCGCCGATCGGGCCGCCGCCGGCGATGGCCAGGCCGATGCGGCCCTGGCTGGGGGGTTGGCGCTTCCGGGCGGGCTGCAGAACGAGCATGCTATGGAATCATTCCTTGATGGCGCGGCGATTGTAGCCGCATGAATACCCTGCCCAGTGTGAACCGTTTCCATTTCCCGATTCCCGGTTGTGCCGGGAGCGCCAGCCGATGAGCCAGGTCCTGCTGCGCCAGCGCCTGGCCAAGCGGCTGGCCTGGCAGAAGGCCGTCAACGACCCGGTGCGCGATCCGCGCAACCGCTTGCCGCAGCTCCAGGCCCTGCAGGCCTGGCAGGCACGGCGGTTGTCGGAGAGCTTCACCGACTTCAAGAACAACGAACGGATGCGGCCGGCGGCGGAGTTTTTCCTGACCGACCTCTACGGCGAACGGGATTTTTCCGGGCGCGACCGCGACGTGGCCCGGGTCATGCCGATGATGTCGCGCCTGCTGCCCGACGGCCTGCTGGTGGCCGCCGCCGACGCCATCGGGCTGGCGGTGCTCAGCCACGCCTTCGACCTGCGCATGGCCGGACAGCTGGCCCTGCGCCCCCGTCCCGACGCCCCGATCTCGCTGGCCGACTACGGCGAGGCCTACCGGGCCGTCGGCTGCCCGCGGCTGCGGCGCCGGCAGATCGAGCTGATCCTGGGCGTGGGCTGGACCCTGGACGCAGCGGTGAAAAAGCACGGTGTCTACAAGATCCTGCGCGCCTCGCGCCTTCCGGCGAAGGCCGCCGGGCTGTCGGAGCTGCAGGGTTTCCTGGAGCGCGGCTTCGGCGCCTTCGACGCCCTGGGCGGGGCCGGTGATTTCCTCGAGGCCATCGGCCACCGGGAGCGGGAAGCCTCGCGCCGGCTGTTCGCCGGCCACCCCGACCCCTTCGGAAATCCCCGGCCTAGCCGAACTCGCGGTCGAGGTACTGGTGGATCTCGCGCTCGATCGGCCCCTTGATCGCGCCCAGCAGGAAACCCAGTTTGGCGGTCACGTGCACTTCCTTCGGCGAAACGGCGATGTGGCCGTCGACGCCGCCGCGGGTGAAGGCCATGGTGTCGCCCTCCCAGCCGTACTCGACGTCGAACTTTTCGGCCAGGTGTTCGGCCACCCGTTCTATCGCCGCACGGGCTTCCTTCAGCGGGCGCGAGTGTTTTCGAGTGATGTCGATATGGGACATGGCTTCCTCCTGGACGGCCTATTCTGCTTGGCTTCGCCGTATCCACCAAGCGGGCCCGGCATCCTCGCCGTGCTAGATTCGCGGCCGGAGGAGGCCGGATGCAACTGACGTTCCCCAATGGCGAACACCCCAGCGTGCCCCTGAAGGGCGAAGTGGCCGTGGGCACGCGGCCGGGCCTGGCGGTCAGCCTGCCCGGCAGCGGCCTGGCGGCCCACCACGCCAGTTTCCTCAGCGACCGCCGGGGCCTGTGGCTGCGGGTCCCGAACGGGGCGCCGGGCGTGCACCTCAATGCCCGCCCGGTCTTTCGCCTGGCCCAGCTGCGGCCGGGTGACCTGGTCTGCCTGGACAAGCTGCGGGTCGTCATCAAGGGTGACGAGCAGCCGGCCATCGAGCAGCGCATTCCGTCGGCCACGCCGGCCAGCCTCGGCGATGCCCAGCGCGTGGCCGCCTCGCGCGTCGTGCTGCGCGGGCTGAGCGGCACGCACTTCGGCCGCTGCCATACGCTGACCGAACCGCGCGTGCTCGGGCGCTCGTCCGCCGCCGACATCCGGCTCGATGACCCCGCCGTGGCCGAGCGTCACGCCGTGGTCGAACTGCACGGCGACCGGGTCATCCTGCGCGCGCTGGCGCCCGGCAAGGACGCCACCTGGGTCAACGGCGTGCCGGTGGCCGACGCCGTGTTGTCGCCCGGCGACCAGATCATGGTCGAGCAGCACCGCTTCGTGCTGGAGGCCCCGGGCCTGCCGCTGCGCGGGCAGGGCGGGCTGGGCAAGTCCGTGGCCACGCCGCACACGCAGACGATGCGGGCGGTGGATGTGCCGGTGGCCGAGGATCCGCCGCCGTCGGCGCCGGGCAAGGCCAGTGCGCCGCGGGAGCGCGACCCCAACAGCCTGTGGTGGCTGATCGCCGCGGCCACCATCCTGGCCGCGGCCCTGACGATGCTGCTGGTCTACGCGCCCTGAGGCGGACGGGCGCGCCAGCGCCAGTAGCCACGCAGCCCCAGCAGCACGCCCAGGATCGCCGCATACATGAGCGGCTCGCGCAGGTCGGCCTTCACCAGCCACAGGTAGTGCGCGACGGCCAGCAGCCCTGCGGCATAGACGAGCTTGTGCAACTGGCCCCAGCGCCGCCCCAGTCGGCGCATCCAGCCACGGGTCGAGGTGATCGCCAGCGGCAGCAGGCAAAGCCAGGCCGCGAAGCCGAGCATGATGTAGGGGCGCTTGGCGAGGTCGTCGAACACCTGCCGCCAGAAGCCGCCCAGGTCGAGCACCAGCCAGGTCGCCAGGTGCAGGCAGGCATAGAAGAACGCGTACAGCCCGACCAGGCGCCTTAAGCGGATCGGCCAGGTTTGGCCGGTCAGTCGCCGCAGCGGCGTCAGCGCCAGACCCAGCAGCAAAAGTCGCAGCGCCCAGGTGCCGGTGGCGTGGGTGATTTCCGCCACCGGATCGGCGCCCAGGCTGTCCTGCACCACGCCGAGCACCAGCAGGGCGAGCGGCAGCAGCGCCAGCGCATGGGCCATGGCCTTGATGCCGACCCAGCGCCAGTCGATCCCGCGCCTGCCTAGAACCACTTGCGCAGGTCCATGCCTTCGTACAGCGAGGCCACCTGTTCGCCGTAGCCATTGAAAGGCAGGGTGGCGATGCGGTTGGCGAACAGGCGGTTGCCGTCGCCGGCGATGCGACGCTCGCTGGCCTGGCTCCAGCGCGGATGGTCGACGTCGGGATTCACGTTGGAATAAAAACCGTACTCATTGGGCTGCGACTGGTTCCAGCTGGTCACCGGCATCTGTTCGCTGAAATGGATGCGCACGATCGACTTGATGCTCTTGAACCCGTATTTCCAGGGTACGACCAGGCGCAGCGGCGCCCCGTTCTGGTTGGGCAGGTCCTTGCCGTACAAGCCGGTCGCGAGCAGGGTCAGCGGATGCATCGCTTCGTCGATGCGCAGGCCCTCCCGATAGGGCCAGTCCAGCGCCGGGTAGCGCAGGCCGGGCATCTGCGCGGGTTCGGCCAGGGTGGTGAAGCCCACGTAGCGGGCCTTCGAGGTCGGCTTCAGGCGCCCGAGCACATCGGCCAGCGGCACGCCCTGCCAGGGCAGCACCATCGACCAGCCCTCGACGCAGCGCAGGCGATAGATGCGCTCCTGCACCGCGTGCGGCCGCAGCAGGTCCTCGAGCGGGAACACGCCGGTGCTTTCGGCCTCGCCGCTGACCACCACCGACCACGGCGCCGGCTGCAGCGTGTGCGCATTGCGTGCCGGGTCGGCCTTGCCGGTGCCGAATTCGTAGAAGTTGTTGTAGCTGGTGGCATCCTGCCAGGTGGTCAGGGTCTCGTCGGTCCGGAAGCCGTCGGGGGAATCGCTGCGCGCTGGCGCGACGGCCGGTGCGTCCTCGGCGCCGGCACAGCCGGCCAGCGCCAGCAACGGGCTGGCCAGGCCCAGGCCCATCAGCTGGCGCCGGGCGCGATAGACCGGCTCGGGCGTGATCTCGGAAGCGGGCGGCTGGGGATAGCGCTGGCGGCTCATCGGGCGTCTCCGTTGTCCACGTCGGTGCGGCCCGGGTGGCTATACTCCTCGCAGGGATCGCCACCGGGGAAAGGGATGCGCCTGGTCGAAGCGTTCGATTCGTCCACCAGCGTGATTGCCGTGATGCGCGCCAGCGACGGGGTCTTCCTCGGCGTCAATCCTGCGTTCGAGCGTAGCACCGGCTACCGTCGCGACGAGGTGATCGGGAAGATCCCCAACGAAATCGGACTATGGCCCGATCCGGGTTTCCGGGCGCGGATATGGAGCGTGCTTCGTGCCGAACACCGGGCCATGGGCCTGCCGACGGAGGTTCGCTGCGCGGACGGTCGCATCCTGCCGGCGCAGCTGAGCTGCGAATTCGCCGAGGACCGGGACGAAGGCACGGTTGTCTTCTGCCTGTTGCACCTGGGTGGTGACGTGGTGAAGGCCGGGGGCGCAGCCGACGGCCAGGCCATGCCGGCCGGCTTCTACCGCGCGCTCTACCTGGCCGCGGCCGAAGGCATCTACCGCAGCCTGCCAGGCGGCGGGTTCCTGGACGTGAACCCGGCGATGGCGCGGATCCTGGGCTTCGAGTCGCCGGCGCAGCTGCTCAGGGAATGCGCCCGCGACGCCGCCAGCCTTTACGTGGATCCTGCCCAGGCGGCGCGCAGCCACGAACGCCTGCAGGCCGGCGAGCGCCTCGACCGGGTGCGCGCACGGGTGCGGCGGCGCGACGGCAGCATCATCTGGGTCAGCGAGAACGCCCGGGCCATCCGCGACGACCAGGGCAAGGTGCTGTTCTACGAAGGTTCGCTGGTGGATATCACCGCCCAGGTCGAGGCGGAAGACGCCCTGCAGCAGTCGCGCACGCTCTACCAGGTGCTGGTCGAAAACAGCCGGGACGGCGTCTTCCTGATCCAGCGGGGCAGGGTGGCCTTCGCCAACGGGGCGCTGGCCGACATCCTGGGCTACACGGTCGAAGAGCTGGTCGGCATCGAATACATGTCGCTCGTGGATCCCGCCGACCTCGAGGCCCAGCGGGCGCGCCGGGCCGCGCGCGAGGCGGGTTCGCCCGAGCCCCAGGTCTACGAAATCAGCCTGCGCCGGCGCGACGGCCAGGTGATCCTGTGCGAGGTGCGTGCCGATGCCGTGGACTACGAGGGCGACATCGCCTCCACCGGCACGCTGCGCGACGTCACCGAGGAAAGGGCGCGCCAGCGGGCCGTCGCCGCCGCCGAGCTTCGTTACCGCGAGCTGTTCGAGGATTCCCCGGCCGGCCTGTTCCGCACCCGCCTCGACGGGCGGATCATGGAGATCAACCCGATGCTGGCCCGGATCCTCGGCTACGACAGCGTCGCCGAGCTGCGCGCCAGCGCCAGCGACATGCATGCGGTCTACCTGGATCCGGCCGAGCGCGAAACCCTCGTCGCGCAGGCGCTGAAGGAGGGCTCGTTCGAGCACTATGAAACGCGGGTTCGCTGCCGGGACGGCGACATCAAGTGGGTCAGCGCCAGCGTGCGCGTGGTTTTCGACGAGGCCGGGCAGCCGCAGCACCTGACCGGTTCGATCCTGGACATCAACGAGCGCCAGGAGGCCCGCCTGGCACTGGCCCGGTCGGAAAGCAAATACCGCACCCTGGTCGAGCACAGCCAGGTCGGCGTGTTCGTCATGGACGGCGATCGCTACACCTATGCCAACGGCGCCTTCGCGCAGATGCTCGGCTACCGGGAGGCCGAGCTGGTGGGGCGCACCTACCGCGACATCATGGCGCCCGAGGCCGTGCCGCAGTCCGAGCGTCGCGACGCCGACCGGCTGGCGGGCCGGGCGGTCAGCCCGGATTTCGAAAGCTGCCTGCTGCATCGCGACGGCCACCGGGTCTACGTGCGGGTCAGCATCGGCCCGGTGCAGCTCGATGGCCTGGAGCACCTCACCGGCACCGTGCTCGACATCACGCGCCAGCGCGAAGCCGAGGACCGCCTGCGCTTCCACGCCACCCACGACCCGCTGACTGGCCTTCCCAACCGCATGCTGTTCAACCAGAAGCTGGCGGCGTCGATGCTCGGTGCCAGCCGCGCGGGCGGCACCGCCTACGCGGTGCTGTTCCTGGACCTCGATGGCTTCAAGTGGGTCAACGACAGCCTCGGCCATGGCGCCGGCGACCGCCTGCTGGTGCAGATCGCCCGTCGGCTCGAGGACAGCCTGCTGTCGGACGTGCTGATCGCCCGTTACGGCGGCGACGAGTTCACCCTGCTGCCGGACGGACCCTGCGACGGCGACCGGGCCCGGCAGATCGCCCGCACGGTGATCGGGCTGTTCGAACAGCCTTTCGACATCGGCGGCCAGCAGGTGTTTTCCTCGGCCAGCATCGGCATCGTGCTTGGCCGCCGCGACTACGAGTCGCCCGACCAGGTACTGCGTGATGCCGACACCGCGATGTACCGGGCCAAGTCCGCCGGCAAGTCCGGTTTCGTCGTCTTCGACGAGGGCATGCACCAGGAGGCCCTGAGCCGGTTGCAGCTGGAAACCGACTTCCGGCTGGCCTTCGAGCGCGCCGAGTTCCGGGTGCACTACCAACCCATCGTCGAACTCGAAAGTGGCCGGCTGGTCGGCGCCGAGGCGCTGGTGCGCTGGCAACATCCGCGCCGCGGCCTGCTGGCCCCGGCCGAGTTCCTGCCGCTGGCCGAGGAAACCGGGCTGATCATGGACCTCGACGCCTGGGTGCTCCGGCAGGCCTGTGCGCAGCTGGCGCGCTGGCGCGCCGACCATCCGGAGTTCGCCGGGCTGTCGATGAACGTCAATGTCGACGAGCGCCAGATGGTGTCGCCGGGCATCGTCGACGACGTTCTGGCCCTGCTGCGCCAGCACGCGCTGCCGCCGGCCTCCCTCCGCCTGGAAGTCACGGAAACCGCCTTCCGCGGTGGCCGCGGCCAGGCCGAGCAGCGGCTGCTGGCGCTGAAGGCCCTGGGTGTCGGGCTGGTGGTGGATGACTTCGGTACCGGCTATTCGTCGCTCGAGTCCTTCGCCGCCTCGCCCTTCGACGCGCTGAAGATGGACCAGGTCTTCATCCGCGACATCGAAAGCAATCCGCGGCACCGGGCGATCGCCCGCACGATCAACAGCTTTGCCGCCGAGCTGGGCCTGACGCTGACCGCCGAAGGCATC
Source organism: Arenimonas sp. (assembly GCF_041919775.1). Taxonomy (GTDB): domain Bacteria; phylum Pseudomonadota; class Gammaproteobacteria; order Xanthomonadales; family Xanthomonadaceae; genus Arenimonas. The sequence goes on from NZ_JAYRTE010000017.1 coordinate 45,921, forward strand.
GAGACCCAGGGCCAGCGCGACGCCCTGCGCCGGATCGGCTGCCAGTTCGGCCAGGGCTTCCTGTTCGCGCGGGCGCTGCCGCCGGAACAGTTCGAGCAAATGCTCTCGGCAAGCAGGGGCATGGTCGGGTGAACGCCTTCCGGGGTTTCGCGACCCCGTGATAACTTGCCGATGCAACTTTCCCGAGGACTTCGATGACACGCGCCTACAATTTCAGCGCCGGCCCCGCCGCGCTGCCGGAACCGGTCCTGCTGCAGGTCCGCGAGGAACTCCTGGAATGGAAGGATGAACGCGCCTCGGTGATGGAGGTCAGCCACCGCGGCAAGGCCTTCGTCGAGTGCGCCGCGCGCGCCGAGGCCAACCTGCGCGAACTGATGGCGATCCCGGACGATTACCACGTGCTGTTCCTGCAGGGCGGCGCCACCACGCTGTCGGCGCTGCTGGCCCTGAACCTGGCACGCGCCGACCAGGCGGCCGACGTCGTGCTGACCGGGCACTGGGGCGAGAAGGCGCTGGACAACATCGCGCCGTCGCTGAAGGCGAACGTCGCGGCCAGCGGCAAGGACCAGGGCTATACCGGCATCCCCGACCGCGCCGGCTGGCAGCTCACGCCCGGCGCCGCCTTCGTGCACTACACGCCCAACGAAACCATCCACGGCGTCGAGTTCCACGACATCCCCGACACCGGCGACGTGCCGCTGGTGGCCGACGTCAGTTCCAACGTGCTGTCGCGCCCGATCGACGTATCGCGCTTCGGCGTGCTCTACGGCGGCGCCCAGAAGAACCTCGGCCCCTCGGGCCTGGCCATCGCGATCATCCGCAAGGACTTGCTCGGCCACCACGGCCGCGGGCTGCCGCCGATCTTCGAACTGCAGAACCAGGCCCGCAACGACTCGATGTTCAACACGCCGCCCACCTTCGCCTGGTACGTGCTGGGCCTGGTGCTGGAATGGCTCAAGGCCGAGGGCGGGGCGGTCGCGATGGGCGAGCGCAACCGGCGCAAGGCGGAAAACCTTTACGCCGCCATCGACGGCTCGGGTGGCTTCTATCGCAACGAGGTCCAGCCTGCCGCGCGCTCATGGATGAACGTGCCGTTTTTCCTGCCCGATGAGCTCCGCGAAAAGGCCTTCCTGGCCGAGGCGCAGGCCGCCGGCCTGGTCGGCCTGAAGGGCCATCGGGCCCTGGGCGGCATGCGCGCCTCGATCTACAACGCGATGCCCGAAGCCGGCGTGCAGGCGCTGGTGGATTTCATGGGCGACTTCGCCCGGCGCCACGCTTGAAATGGCCGTCCGTAAAGCCGGCGCCGGCAAGGCCTCGCCGGCCAGCCCCGAACTGGCGCAGGTGCGCGAACGCATCGACGGCATCGACCGTCAGATCCAGGACCTGATCGCCGAACGGGCGCACTGGGCCCGGCAGGTAGGCAAGGCCAAGGGTCCGCTGACGGCCGCGATCGATTATTACCGGCCCGAGCGCGAAGCCCAGGTGCTTCGCCGCGTGCTCGACCGCAATCAGGGCCCGCTCAACGACGAGGTGCTGCTTCGCCTGTTCCGCGAGATCATGTCGGCCTGCCTGGCCCAGCAGGAGCCGCTGAAGGTCGGCTTCCTCGGCCCTGAGGGCACGTTTTCCCAGCAGGCCCTGCACAAGCACTTCGGCCATTCGGCGAAGGGCCTGCCGCTGGCGAGCATCGAAGAGGTGTTCCAGGAGGTCGAGGCCGGGCACGCCGACTTCGGCATCGTGCCGGTGGAAAACTCCGGGCAGGGCACCATCCAGTCCACCCTGGACATGTTCCTGACCTCGCCGCTGAAGATCTGCGGCGAGGTCGAGCTGGCCGTGCACCAGTTCCTGATGTCGCGCACCGGCCGCATCGAGGACATCGAGCGCGTGTATTCGCATCCGCTGTCGCTGGCCCAGGCCAAGGCCTGGCTGCGCCAGCACCTGCCCAAGGCCGAAAAGATCCCGGCCTCGAGCAATGCCGAAGCGGCGCGCCGGGCCCGCAATGCCGACGACTCGGCGGCCATTGCCGGTGAAAACGCCGGCCACGTCTATGGCCTCAAGACCATTGCCGGTCCCATCGAGGATCACCCCGACAACACCACGCGTTTCCTGGTGCTGGGCCGAGAGCTGCTGCCACCCTGCGGCCACGACCGCACCTCGCTGATGGTGTTCGTGCGCGACCAGCCCGGTGCGCTCTACAACGTGCTCAGCCCCTTCGCGCGCCACGGCGTCAGCATGAACCGCATCGAATCGCGGCCGGCCCATACCGGCCGCTGGCAGTACGCGTTTTTCATCGACGTCGATGGCCACGCCCAGGACGGCCCCGTGGCCGCGGCCCTGGCCGAACTGGGCGGGTTCGCCGCCGACATCCGCATCCTTGGGGCCTATCCCGTGGCGCTGCTTTGAGCATGGACGAGGCCGCCTTCTCCGCGCTTGCCCAGCCGGGCCTGCAGCGCCTGCGGGCCTACGACCCGGGCCTGGACCTGGTCGCGCTGCGCCGGACACAGCCCGGCCTGGTCGAACTCGGTTCGAACGAAAACTGCTACGGACCCAGCCCCGCGGCCCGCGCCGCCGCCGTGGCGGCGATCGACGCGGCGTTCGTCTACCCCGACCCGCGCGGAGGCGCGCTGAGGCAGGCGCTGGCCGCCCATCACGGCGTCGCGCCGAACCAGCTGATGCTGGGCAACGGCTCGCACGAACTGTTGATGATGCTGGGCCAGGCATTCGCCGGGCCGGGCCTGGAAGTGGTGGCCTCGCAGTTCGGCTTCGCGGTGTACGCGCTGGCCGCGCAGGCCGCCGGCGCTACCCTGGTGCAGGCGCCGGCCCTTGCGGCCGGGCAGGCCATGGCGCGCGGGCACGACCTGGCCGCGATGGCGGCCGCGGTCGGGCCGCGCACGCGCCTTGTCTTCCTGGCCAACCCGAACAACCCCACCGGCACCTGGTTCGGCGCCGGCGACTTCGAAGCCTTCCTGGCCGGGCTGCCGCCGACGGTGCTGGTGGTGGTGGACGAGGCCTATCTCGAATACGTCACCGACCCGGCCATCGGCACGGCGCTGGACCTGCTGCCCCGGTTCGCGAACCTCGTCGTGACCCGCACCTTCTCCAAGGCCCACGGCTTGGCCGGGCTGCGCCTGGGGTACCTGGTGGCCGCGCCCGGCCTGGTCGCGGTGCTTGAACGCCTGCGCGAATCCTTCAACGTCAACGGGCCGGCGCTGGCCGCGGGCGAAGCCGCCCTGGCCGATGCCGCCCACGTGCAAAAGGTGCGCCAGGCCAATGCGGCCGAGCGCGAGGCACTGGCCGACGCGCTGCGGGCCCGTGAGCTGGGCGTGTCGCCCTCGCAGACCAATTTCCTGCTGGTGGATTTTTCCCGCGACGCGACGCCGGTGGAGCAGGGCCTGGTGGCCCGCGGCGTGGTGCCGCGGCCCATGGGCGGCTACGGGCTGCCAACCTGCCTGCGCATCACGGTCGGTACCCGCGTCCAGAACCGTCGTTTCCTGCACGCCCTGGACGAGGTGCTGGCATGAGCGCGCCGCGGCTGGACTGGCGGGCGGGGCCGGGCGGCCCGCTGCGCGGCGAGCTGGGCGTGCCCGGCGACAAGTCCGTTTCGCACCGCGCCGTGATGCTGGGCGCCCTGGCCGAGGGTCGCAGCGAGGTGCACGGTTTCCTCGAAGGCGAGGACACCCGGGCGACGGCGGCGATCTTCGGGCGGCTGGGGGTTCGCATCGACGCGCCCGGCGCCAGCCACCGTGTCGTCCATGGTGTCGGGCTGCATGGCCTGCAGGCCGCCAGCGACGCGCTGGACTGCGGCAACGCCGGCACCGGCATGCGGCTGCTGGCTGGCCTGCTGGCGGGGCAGGCCTTCGACAGCGTGCTGGTCGGCGACGTCTCGCTGTCGCGGCGGCCGATGGGCCGGGTCATCACCCCGCTGCGGGCGATGGGCGCGGTGATCGACGCCGGCGAGGGCGGCCTGCCGCCACTCAGGATTCACGCGAACAAAGGTCTGCAAGGCATTGATTTCAAATCGCCTGTGGCCAGTGCGCAGGTGAAATCCGCGGTCCTGCTGGCCGGGCTGTACGCCCGCGGCACCACCCGGGTGATCGAACCGCACCCGACCCGCGACTACACCGAACGCATGCTCGCGGCCTTCGGCTGGCCGGTCCGGTTTTCGCCCGGAGAGGCCAGCCTCGAAGGCGGCCACCGGCTGCACGCCACGCAGGTGGTGGTGCCGGCGGACTTTTCCTCGGCGGCGTTTTTCCTGGTCGCTGCCTCGGTCGTTCCCGGCTCCGACCTGTGCCTGCGCCGGGTCGGCATGAATCCGCGACGCACCGGCCTGCTGGACGCCCTGCGCATGATGGGCGCCGACATCACGCTCGAAACCCGGGGCGAGCAGGGTGGTGAGCCCGTGGCCGACCTGCGGGTGCGGCATGCCCGGCTGCACGGCATCGACGTGCCGCCGGCGCTGGTGCCCGACATGATCGACGAGTTCCCGGCCCTGTTCGTCGCGGCGGCCCTGGCCGAAGGGCAAACCCGCGTCTCGGGCGCCGCCGAACTGCGGGTCAAGGAGTCCGACCGTATCGCTGCCATGGCCACGGCCCTTCAGGCTCTGGGCGCGGACGTCGTCGAAACCCCGGATGGCGCGATCATCCGCGGTGGGCCCTTGCGGGGCGGGGAGGCGGACAGCCACGGCGACCACCGCATCGCAATGTCCCTGGCCGTGGCCGCCCAGCGCGCGGACGGTGAGGTGCGGATCCGCGACTGCGCCAATGTCGCCACCTCCTTCCCGGGCTTCGAGGCGCTGGCGCGGTCCGCCGGCCTGGGCCTGCAGGCCGACGCGCCGGTCGGCTAGAATCCCCGCCCATGCCACGCATCCCCGTACTGACGATCGATGGGCCCTCCGGCTCCGGCAAGGGCACCATCAGCCGGGCCGTGGCCGACCGCCTGGGCTGGCATTACCTTGATTCTGGCGCGATCTATCGCGCCGTCGGGCTGGCCGCCGCCTGGGAGAACGTCGACCTCAGCGACCCCGAGGCCGTGGCCCACTGCGCCGCCCGCACCGAGATCCGCTTCGAAACGGCCGAATCGGGCGAATTGCACGTCATCGTGAACGGCAAGGACGGCACCCGCCAGCTGCGCATGGAAACCGCCGGCGCGGCGGCTTCGGCCATCGCCGCGCACCCCCCGGTCCGGGCGGCCCTGGTGGACCTGCAGCACCGCTTCCGGCGCCTGCCGGGGCTGGTCGCCGACGGCCGGGACATGGGCACCGTGATCTTCCCGGATGCCGCCTACAAGGTCTTCCTGACCGCCAGCGCCGAGGAACGGGCCAAAAGGCGCCATAAGCAGTTGAAGGAAAAAGGGGTTTCGGTTAATCTTGACAGTCTGCTGCACGAAATCGCCGCTCGTGACGAGCGCGATGCCGGGCGTGCGGTGGCGCCCCTGAAACCCGCGGACGACGCGGTTGTCGTGGACTCCACCGGCACGCCCATCACCGAGGTGATCGAGCGCGTGCTGTCGGTGCTGCCGGAAAAACTCCGCCAGCCGCGACAGGCCTGATCTCCCCGGCGCATCCGCTCCCAAGGGCGCGGCTTCCGAAGCAGAAACCAAGGTCCCGCGCCCGATGGCGCGGGGTGAATCCACGCGCATCAAGCGCCAACAGGTGGGTCGCGGCGGAGCCGCCGGCCCGTATGTCCAACCGAGTATCCAACAATGACTGAATCTTTCGCTGAACTGTTCGAGCAGAGCCAGAGCGCCCTCTCCAAGCTCAAGCCCGGCGCCATCGTTTCCGGCACCGTGGTCGAGATCCGCAACGACGTGGTCGTCATCAATGCCGGCCTCAAGTCCGAGGGCATCATTCCGATCGAGCAGTTCCGTAACGAAGAAGGTGAGCTCGAAGTGTCCGTCGGCGAGACCGTCAAGGTCGCCCTCGAGTACCTCGAGAACGGCTTCGGCGAGACCGTGCTGTCGCGCGAGAAGGCCAAGCGCGCCATGGTGTGGGACGAACTCGAGGCTTCGATGGAAGCCGGCGAGATCGTCACCGGCCGCATCTCCGGCAAGGTCAAGGGCGGTTTCACCGTCGACATCCGCGACGTTCGCGCGTTCCTGCCGGGTTCCCTGGTGGACGTGCGTCCCGTGCGCGACCCGGGTTACCTGGAAGGCAAGGAACTCGAGTTCAAGATCATCAAGCTTGACCGCAAGCGCAACAACGTCGTGGTCTCCCGCCGTGCGGTGGTCGAGTCCGAGTCGAGCGTCGAGCGCGAGCAGCTGATGGAGCGCCTGCAGGAAGGTGCCGTCATCAAGGGTGTCGTCAAGAACCTCACCGATTACGGCGCGTTCGTGGACCTGGGCGGCATCGACGGCCTGCTGCACATCACCGACATGGCCTGGAAGCGCGTGCGCCACCCGTCCGAAGTCGTCAACGTCGGCGACGAGCTGGACGTGCGCGTGCTGAAGTTCGACCGCGAGCGCAACCGCGTTTCGCTGGGCCTCAAGCAGCTGGGCGACGATCCCTGGGACAACATCGCCCGTCGTTACCCGACCAGCGCCCGCCTGTTCGGCAAGGTCTCGAATGTCACCGATTACGGCGCGTTCGTCGAGATCGAGCCGGGCGTCGAAGGCCTGGTGCACGTGTCCGAGATGGACTGGACCAACAAGAACGTCAACCCGTCCAAGGTCGTCCAGCTGGGCGACGAACTGGAAGTGATGGTGCTCGACGTCGACGGCGAACGCCGCCGCATCTCGCTGGGCATCAAGCAGTGCACCCCGAATCCGTGGGAAGCCTTCTCGGCCCTGCACAAGAAGGGTGACAAGGTCTCCGGCCAGATCAAGTCGATCACCGACTTCGGCATCTTCATCGGCCTGGACGGCGGTATCGACGGCCTGGTGCACCTGTCCGACATCTCCTGGAACACCACCGGCGAAGACGTCGTGCGCAACTTCAAGAAGGGCGACAACCTCGAAGCCGTCGTGCTGGCCGTGGACCCCGAGCGCGAGCGCATCTCGCTGGGCGTCAAGCAGCTCGAGCAGGATCCGGTGGGCCAGTACATGGCCGGTACCCAGAAGGGCACCATCGTCAACGGCGTGGTCAAGGAAGTCGACGCCCGCGGCGCCACCATCGAGCTCGAGGGCGGCGTGGAAGGCTACCTGCGCGCCAACGACATCGCCAAGGAGCGCGTCGAGGACGCCACCACCTACCTGAAGGTCGGTGACGCCGTCGAAGCCAAGTTCATGGGCATGGACCGCAAGGGCCGCACCATGCAGCTCTCGATCCGCGCCAAGGACGAGGCCGAGCTGGCCGACACCCTGGCCGAGGTCAACAAGGCCTCCGACGCGGCCGCCGGCACCACCAAGCTCGGCGCGCTGCTGCGTGAACAGCTGAACAAGGGCGAATAAGCCCGTCGTTGTACCGGCGCGGGGGCCCGGCGGGCGCCCGGGCCCCCCCCCCCCCCCCCACCCCCCTCCACAGCCCCCCGGGACACACA
>NZ_JAYRTE010000018.1:0-51898 GCF_041919775.1 Arenimonas sp.
AAATTCGACTCTGACCCCGGTTTTTCCGCACCCGTCCCCCGAAGCTCACTCCGCCAGCAGGTGCTCCTGCCAGAACAGCATCGCCGCCGCGCCGAAGTAGTCGCTGTTGCCCTTCTTGCGGAAGCCGTGGCCCTCGTCCTTGAACATCAGGTACCAGACCTCGCCGCCGTTGCCGCGCACCGCCTTCACGATCTGCTCGGCCTCGGTCCAGGGCACACGCGGGTCGTTGTAGCCCTGGGCCACGAACAGCGGTGACGTGATGCGGTGGGCGTTGTTGAGCGGCGCGATGCGGTCGTGGAAGGCCTTCATTTCCGGGATGCGCTCGTCGCCGTATTCGGCCCGGCGCAGGTCGCGGCGGTAGTCCTCGGTGTTCTTGAGGAAGGTGCCGAAGTCGGAGATGCCGACCACGTCGATGCCGGCGCGGATGCGCTCGGGGTAGTCGACCATCGAGGCCAGCACCATGTAGCCGCCGTAGCTGCCGCCCATCACGCCGACGCGGTCGGCGTCGAGTTCGGGGCGGGTGCCGATCCAGTCGAGCAGGGCGCCGATGTCCTTCACCGAGTCCTTGCGCAGCAGGCCGTTGTCGAGCTGCAGGTAGGTCTTGCCGTAGCCGGCCGAGCCGCGGACGTTCGGCACCAGCACCGCCACCTTCAGTTCATTGAGCAGGAACTGCGTGGTCGGATTGAAGGTCGGGAAGGCCTGCGATTCCGGGCCGCCGTGGATGCTCACGACCACCGGGAAGGGGCCGTCGCCCTCGGGGCGGTAATAGAACGCGGGAATGGTGCGCGGCTTGCCGTCCACCTGATCGAAGCTCGGGAAGCGCACCAGCTCGGGCGCGCGGAAGCGCGAGGCGTCCAGGCCGCCGACTTCGCTTTCGGTCCAGCGCACCAGCTCGCCGCCGGCCAGGTCGACCACGTAGACGTCGCTGGGCGAGGTCGCGCTGTTGAGCGTCATCGCCAGGCGCTTGCCGTCGGGCGAGAAGCCGAAGCCGCCGATCACGCCGACCGGCAGCTCCGGCATGCGCACTTCCTTGTGGCCGGGCAGGCTGACCACATGCAGCTTGCTGATGCCGTCCTCGTTGGTGGCGTAGGCGAGGTGGCTGCCGTCCGGCGCGATGTCCAGGTCGGTCACGTTCCAGGGAATGTGGCCGCTGACGAAGCTCGGCGCGCCGCCGCGCGGATCGTGGTGGCGCAGGGTCTGGAACTCCCGGCCCTCGTCGGACACGTAATACACGCTGCGGCCGTCCGGGGCGTACACGAAGGCGCTGAAGCCGGCCCGGTCGCCATCCACCGGGAACAGGCGCAGTTTTCCGGTGGCCAGGTCGACTTCACCCGGGTAGGCCTCGTTGATCGACACGTACTTCATCACCAGCAGGCGCTTGCCGTCGGGCGAGAAGTCCATCGCCGTCCACATCCCGCCTTCCTGCAGCACGATGCGTGCGTCGCCGCTGGCCAGGTCGCGGACCCAGATGTCGTAGTCGGTGCCGTTGCGGGCCGTGCTGGCCCAGGCCAGCTGCTTGCCGTCGGGCGAGAACAGCGGCTGGGTGTTCTGGCTGCGGCCACCGTCGGTGAGCATGCGGGCGTCGCGGCTGTCGAGGTCGTACCAGAACAGCTGCCAGAACTCCGAACCGCCGACGTCCTTGCCGAACACGAAGCCGTTGCGGCCGGGCGTGGTGGTCACGGCCGACAGCGGCTCGTTGTAGAAGGTGATCTGCTCGCGCATCCCCAGCGGTTCGCGTACGCGATGCACCTGGCTGGTCTCGCCGAAGCGGGTGCTGATCGCCAGGCTGCCGTCGGGAAGCCAGCCGGAGAAACTGGCGCCGCGGGTGTTCTGGTAGCGGTTGAGGCGCTCGACCAGTTCGGCCGGCACCTCGGGCAGGTTCTCGCTGACCCGGTTGCCGGCCTCGAGGCGCGCGACCGGTTTCGCGAGCGGGACGGGTTCAACCTGGGACTCGGCCAAGACGGGCGGCGCCAGCAGGGCCGCGGAGAGGATCATGGCGATCAAACGCATGCGTGGGTTCCCCGATGTGGTCAGGCACCCAGCATAACCGGGGTCAGAGTCGAATTTCCGGACTGCTGAAGTGCGCGGGGATGCGGAAATTCGACTCTGACCCGGGTTTTGGAAATTCGACTCTGACCCCGGTTTTTTGCCCGTCCCCTTCTTTGCTACTCGCGCGGGGCCGACGGGTCCAGCAGGTTTTCGCCGGCGGTTTCGCGCTGCTCCTGGTCGATCTGGCGGTCGATGTCGTTGCGGGCGCGGGTGTCCACGGGCGGCTCCAACGGGGTCTGCGTCGCTGGTGCCGACGGCGGGGCCGGCCTGGCGCCGGCGTCCGTCTTGTTGCTGATCTGCACGCGGTAGGTGGGTTCGGGCATGTCCAGGCCGGCGCGTTCAAGCGCCAGCTTCACGCGGCGGATGGCCTCGCCCATCACCGTGCCGAAGTCATGGCTGCGCTGGTCGACCCAGCCGAAATAACGCACCTTCACGCTGGAGTCGCCCAGCCCGATGATCTGCGCGCGCGGCGGCGGTTCCGTCAGCAGCCCCTCGATGCCGCGCAGGGTTTCCACGCCCAGTGACTGGGCGTGCACCAGGTCCTCGTCCACGCCGATGCCGACGTCGAATTCAAAGCGGCGGCTCGGGTTGCGCGTGTAGTTGAGCGTGACGCCGCGGAAGACCAGCGCGTTGGGCAGGCGCAGGTGGTTGCCGTCGGGGGTCATCAGGATGGTCGCGCGCGAGGTCAGCGCGACGATCACGCCCTCGTTGCCGTCGATCACCACGTGGTCGCGCGGCGCGAAGGGCTGGCGCAGGCTCATCAGCAGGCCCGCCAGGTAATTCTCCAGGATGTCCTTGAAGGCGAAGCCCAGCGCCACGCCGAGCACGCCGGCCGTGCCCAGCACGGCGCCCACGAGCGCCGTGGCGTCGAGGATCTCCAGCGCTATCAGCAGGCCTGCCAGCAGCACCAGCCAGCGCACCGTCGTGCGGGCCAGGTCCTGCATGAAGGGGTTCCTGCGCGCGATCCGGCCCACGATCGCGCGCCGCGAAAGCCAGCCGCCCAGCAGCCAGGCCAGAAGCACCACGACCAGCGCGACCGCAAGCAGCGGCAGGTACTCCAGCCAGGCCTGCGCCTCCGCGGCCAGGCGTTCCAGGCTGGGGGCGAGTTCGGTGGCGCGGGTGTCGGCGGCCATGCGGTCTCCTATCGTGGGGTGGCGTGCAGCTCCCGCAGCTCCGCCTTCTCGGGATCGCTCAGGCCGGACATCCCGACCTCGCGGATGCGCGCCTGCAGCTCGTCGATGCGCTGCTGGCTGACCTGGCGGTCGAGCTGGGCCAGCGCATCGACCAGCTCATGTCGCCACGCGGCTTCTTCGCCGGGGAAGCCCTGCAGCGCGAGCTTCTGCAGCGCCGGCTCTTCCTCGCGATCGGCGAAGTGCTCCAGCACGGCGCCGGTGGTGATGCCCGGGCGGTTGCGCACCAGCTCCAGCAGTTCCACCAGCAGCGGGATGCCGGGCTGGCGCAGCACGGCGAAGCGGTAGGGCGGCTCGATCGCCTCGGACAGCGTGGGCTTTTGCAGCAGCAGCGCGATCGCGGTGCGTACCAGGCTGCGCCGGGGTGCCGCCGCGCCGCCGCGGTTGCCGCGCATGGACGGGGTGGGGCGCGTGGGCTCGGCCGCGGGCGCAGGCTGGCCGACGCCGGTGAGTTCGGTCAGGCGCTGCTTCATCAGGTCGAGGAAGGCGCCGTCGGGAATGCCGGCGATCAGCGGTTTGGCGCGTTCGGCCAGGCGCGCCTTGCCCTCCATGCCGGCCAGGTTCACGTCCTTGGACAATTCGTTGAAGAAGAACTCCGACAGCGGCGTGGCCTGCGCCAGGCGCGCATCGAAACCGGCCGCGCCTTCCTTGCGCACGATGCTGTCGGGGTCCTCGCCTTCGGGCAGGAACAGGAAAAACGCCTGGCGGCCGTCGCGCATGCGCGGCAGCACCGATTCGAGCCCCTTCCACGCGGCGCCGCGGCCGGCGCGGTCGCCGTCGAAGCAGAAGTACACGTCGGCGGCGTTGCGGAACAGCAGCTCGGCGTGGTCAGGGGTGGTCGCGGTGCCCAGCGTGGCGACGGCGGTGTTCACGCCGAACTGGAACAGCGCCACGACGTCCATGTAACCCTCGACGACGATCAGCCGCGGGATCTTCGCGTGCGCCTGGCGCACCTGCCACAGGCCGTAGAGTTCGCGGCCCTTGTGGAAGAGCGGGGTTTCCGGCGAGTTGAGGTACTTCGGGCCGTCGTCCTTTTCCAGCACCCGGCCGCCGAAGGCGATGACGCGGCCGCGACGGTCGTGGATCGGGAACATCACGCGGTCGCGGAACTTGTCGTAGACGCGGCCGGCGTCGTTGCGCGAGAACAGGCCGACTTTTTCCAGCAGGGCCAGCCGGCGTTCGTCGGTGCCCAGCGCGGACTTCAACCCTTCCCAGCCATCGGGTGCGTAGCCGATGCCGAAACGCGCCTGGTTCTCGGCATCGACGCCGCGGCGCTCCAGGTAGGCGCGCGCCTTCGGATTGCCCTGCAGCTGCTGCTGGAAGAATTTCGCGGCGGCGTCGACGGCAAGATAGAGCTCGCGTGATTCACCCGACTCGTTGCGCTGGCGCGTGTCGCGCGGCACTTCCATGCCCACGCGCTTGGCCAGCTCCTCGACCGCGTCGAGGAACTCGAGGCGGTCGTAGTTCATCAGGAAGCTGATGGCGGTGCCGTGCGCCCCGCAGCCGAAGCAGTGGTAGAACTGCTTGGTCGGCGACACCGTGAACGAGGGCGAACGTTCGTCGTGGAACGGGCACCGCGCCGAATACTCCCGCCCCTGCCGCTTGAGCGGCACGCGCGAACCCACCACCTCGACGATATCCGTCCGGGCGAGCAGGTCGTCAATGAACGCGTCGGGTATCCGTGCCATGGCGTTGAGAATGCCATGTGGGAGGGACTTCAGTCCCGATGCTTCCGGCCCCGGATCCTCGGGACTGAAGTCCCTCCCACAGTGGCGTCAGCCGGCCAGGGACTTCTTGACGAGCTGGGAGACCAGGCCCATGTCGGCCTTGCCGGCCAGGCGGGGCTTGAGCGCGCCCATCAGCTTGCCCATGTCGGCCGGGCCCGCGGCGTTGGTCTCGGCCTTGGCGCTGTCGATCGCGGCCTGGATCTCGGCTTCGGACATCTTCTCGGGCAGGTAGGTTTCGAGCACGCCCAGCTCGTAGCGTTCGACCGCGGCCAGGTCCTCGCGGCCGGCGCCTTCGTACTGGCTGATCGAGTCCTTGCGCTGCTTGACCATCTTTTCCAGCACGGCCAGCACCAGTTCGTCGGTCATCTCGACGCGCTCGTCGACTTCCTTCTGCTTGATCGCGGCAAGGATCAGCCGGACCACGCCGAGGCGGTCCTTTTCGCCGGACTTCATCGCGGCCTTCATGTCTTCGGTCAGCTGGGTCTTGAGGCTCATCGGGGTTCTCCGGGGGTCAGGCGGTCAGGGCGCCGGCTTGGCGCCAGAAACACAAAAAGCCGGCCACGCTCGCGCGTGCCGGCTTTCTGGCAAGCTACGCGGCTCAGTACAGGCGCTGGCGCTTGGTGACGTCGCGCGAGCTGCGGCGCAGCTGGCGCTTCACCGCGGCGGCGGCCTTGCGCTTGCGCTCCTGGGTCGGCTTCTCGTAGTACTCGCGCTTGCGGGTTTCGGCGAGGACGCCGGCCTTCTCGCAAGTGCGCTTGAAGCGACGCAGCGCAAACTCAAACGGCTCGTTTTCGCGGACTTTGACAGACGGCATGTTCGGTTCCTGGGATCTATGGATGTCGCACGGCAACGCCGGCGAGCCGCGTATGATACGCGGGTCCGGCGCCGGCAGGCAAGCCAGCCCGGGCTTTTTCCCCCGAGGCACCCCCTAAATCCCGAAAAAACAGGCACATGCGCGTCCTGGGAATCGAAACCAGCTGTGACGAAACCGGCGTGGCGGTCTACGACACCGACCGCGGCCTGCTGTCGCACGCGCTGTTCAGCCAGGTCGCCCTGCACGCCGAGTACGGCGGGGTGGTGCCCGAGCTGGCCAGCCGCGACCACGTGCGCAAGCTGCTGCCCCTGGTCCGGCAGGTCCTGGCCGAAGCCGGCCTGGCCCCGGCCGACCTCGACGGCGTGGCCTACACCGCCGGCCCCGGCCTGGTCGGCGCCCTGATGGTTGGCGCCGCCACCGGCCGGGCCCTGGCCTGGGCGCTGGACCGTCCCGCCGTCGGGGTGCACCACATGGAAGGCCACCTGCTCGCGCCGCTGCTCGAAGACCCGGACTTGAAGCCGCCCTTCGTGGCCCTGCTGGTCTCGGGCGGCCATACCCAGCTGGTCGAGGTCGCCGCCATCGGTGAATACCGCCTGCTGGGCGAAACCCTGGACGACGCCGCCGGCGAGGCCTTCGACAAGACCGCCAAGATGATGGGCCTGCCGTACCCGGGCGGCCCGGAGCTGGCCCGGCTGGCCGAAGCCGGCCGGCCCGGCGTTTTCACTTTCTCTCGCCCGATGACCGACCGGCCCGGACTCGATTTCAGCTTCTCCGGCCTCAAGACCCAGGTATTGCTGGCCTGGCAGGCCTCGGACCAGGCCCCGGAAACCCGCGCCGACATCGCCCGCGGTTTCGAGGACGCCGTGGTCGAGACCCTGGCCATCAAATGCCAGCGTGCGCTCGACGCCACCGGCGCCAGCACCCTGGTCGTGGCCGGCGGCGTCGGCGCCAACGTCCGGCTGCGCGAGCGCCTGAAGAAACTTGTGGGAGGGCCGCGTGTTTGTTTCCCGCGCCCGGCCTTCTGCACCGACAACGGCGCGATGATCGCCTTCGCCGGCGCCCTGCGCCTGCAGGCCGGCCAGCACGAGGCCGCCGTCGTCACCGTGACGCCACGCTGGGACATGGCAAGCTTGGAATCTGTCAAACCAACCCACCTGTAGGAGCGCCTTCAGGCGCGAAGCCGTTTTTTGCCAAGGGCAAAGTCAAAAGATTCGCGCCTGAAGGCGCTCCTACAGGGTCAACGCCGGGAGATCACGTGGACAAGGTTTTCATCGAGGCGCTCGAGATCGAGTGCGTCATCGGCATCTACGACTGGGAGCGCAAGATCCGCCAGCCGGTCGTGTTCGACATCGAGATGGCGTTCGACAATACCCGGCCGGCCGCGACCGATGACATCAGGGACACGCTGGACTACAAGGCCGTCAGCAAGCGCCTGATCCAGTTCGTGTCCGAGTCCGACTTCGGCCTGGTCGAGTCCCTGGCCGAACGCTGCGCCGCGATCATCCTGGACGAATTCGGCGTGCAGCACGTGCGCCTGAAGCTGGCCAAGCCCGGCGCCGTGCGCGGCTCGCGCGCGGTCGGCGTGATCATCGAGCGCCAGCGTCCCGCGTGAGCACCGCCTGGCTGAGCCTGGGCAGCAACCAGTCGCCGACGGAAAACCTCGCCGGCGCCGCCCGCGCCCTGCGTGAAGAGTTCGGCGAGGTGGTGTTCTCGCCGGTCTACCGCACGCCGGCGGTGGGCTTCGAGGGCCCCGATTTCCTCAACGCCGCCGCGATCATCAGCACGACGCTGTCGCCGGTCGCCCTGAATGACTGGCTACACGCGCTCGAGGACCGCTTCGGCCGCGATCGCAGCGGCCCGCGTTTTTCCAGCCGGCCGCTCGACATCGACATCGTTTTCTACGACGACCTCGTGCTCGAGGGCCCCGGCAACCTGAAGCTGCCGCGGCCCGAGCTGCAGTTCGCCTTCGTGCTCAAGCCGCTGGCGGACATCGCGCCAGCCCATCCGGTGCCCGGCGATGGCCGCACGCTGGCCGACCTGTGGGCCGCGCACCCGGAGAACGCCGCGCCGCCAGCACGCGAGCCGATGGACCTGGCCCGCGCCGCCGCCAAGCCCGCGGACCCCGCGGCCTAGTCGCAGCGCCCGGCGCCGCCGGCGAAATCGCGGTTCATCCGCTGCACCGGCTCGCGCAGCGAGGCCGGCGTGCCGTCGAGTTCGTACAGGCCGCCGTACTGCACGTGGTCGAAGATCATCGCGTCGCGCAGCGCGAACCCGCCGCTGCGTGCCGCCAGCGCGAATTCCAGCCCCGCCTCGCCCGGCACCGGCGCGATCGCCGCGCAGCGACGCTGGGTACCGGCTTGATCGAAGTCGAGCAGCACCGGCTCGCCGCCGGCGCGGACCTCGATGACGCCCGGCGCGCGCACCTCGGCCTGCACGCAGACCTGGTCCTGCAGCGTGTCGCCGCTGCGCGGCAGCCGGCCATGGCGTTCCGGCACCAGCTGCGCCAGCCGGTCGCCGGCCGCGAACGCCAGCTGGAAGTCGCCGCCGGGCAGGCGTTCAAGCGCGTCTTCGACGGCGCCCTGTGCGCGCTGCAGCGACCAGCCCTCGAGGCCATAACCGAAGGCCGGGTTGTGCAGCGGGCTTTCGGCGTAGTCGCGCGCGGTCCACAGCCCGTAGCCGAGCACGTCGTGCCGGGCCATCGTGCACACCGCCGCATGCAGGAAAGCGGCGGTTTCTTCCGGGCGGATCACCGCGTTGTTGTCGTAGCCCGGCGTGTTGTCGACGAAGTTGAACTGGTCGATGAACATCGGTCGCCCGGCCTCGCCGAACCGTTCAAGCATCGAGTCCAGCAGCTGCAGGCTGCGCGCTGCCGGCAGTCGTTCGCCCTGGTTGAGCGCGCCCCAGAACGGCGCCCAGTACAGCGTGAGCGGCTGGCCCGGCGGCAGCTCGAGCATGCCCGGGTGGCCGATCCATTCGGCGACCACCGGCTGGCCGTCGGGGCCGGTTTCGTAGCGCGGATCGCTGTCCACGCGCACCTCCAGCGAAAACGCCGGGAACAGCTCCGCCGCGGGCGGCACCAGGCGCTGCGCCAGCAGCCAGTCCCAGAAGCCGTGGAAAAGGCGCGCGTCGCGCACCGGGTCGGGCAGGGCGGTGCTGCGCGCCGGGTCGGCCGGCAGGGTCGCGAGATAGGCCTCCCAGTCCGCACGCGCGCTCTCGTCCACGCGCCGCAGCCACAGGTCTTCCCAGCTCATGAAGGCCAGCACGACGTGGTCCTGCCCCTGCACCTCGCGCGCGACGCGCTGGAGGAAGGCGTTGAAGGCCTCGCGCACTTGCGGATCGTTGAGCACGCGCTGCTGGCGCTCGCCGATGTCGCCGGCGTCGGGGTGGAAACTCCAGCCGTAGCCGAGCCGCAGCATCACCTTCAGGCCGGCCTCGTCGGCGCGCTCGAGCAGGAAACGCAGGCGTTCGAACGCGCGTTCGTCGTACTCGCAGCACGGGTCGAACACCGGCTGGAAGTCGCCCCAGGCCACCAGCAGCACCACGGTGTCGAAGCCGTCGGCGCGCAGCCGGGCGAAATCCTCGGCGACGTGTTCGCGGCGGAAGCCCGACAGGAAGTTCTTCGGCCACTGGCGACCGAACCAGTGGGCGGCGACGTGGCGTTCGGGTGCGTCCGCGACGACTGCCGGCACCGGCGCGTCCTGCGGCGCCGGCGGGGCCGGTTCGACGGGGCGGCAGCCGGCCAGAAAGGCAAGGCAGGCGAGCGCCGCGGTAACGGCGAGGCGTCGGGGCATGGGCAGGTCCGGTCGGAGTTCCGGCCGGATTATAGGCGGGTGGCGGTGCGGGCCAGGGGTGACTTCCGGCCTTGCGGCGCTGCAGCAAGGCCGCATAATCGGGGCGTCATTCGGGGAGGAAGATGCCATGTTCGACAGGATTTCCCGCAGCTGGCACCTGGTCAAGGCCAGCGCCGGCGTGCTGCGCACGGACAAGGAGCTGCTGCTGTTCCCGGTCATCTCGGGTTTCGCCACGCTGCTGGTGACGCTGACCTTCCTGCTGCCGGTGCTGGGCCTGCGCCTGCTCGAGGGCGGCGACATCGGGCCGCTGGGCTTCGTGATGCTGTTCCTGTTCTACGTCACCCAGTACTTCGTGATTTTTTTCTTCAATACGGCGCTGGTGGGCGCGGCGATGATCCGTCTCGAAGGCGGCGACCCGACCGTCGCCGACGGCCTGCGCATCGCGCGCTCGAAGATCGGCGTGATCCTGGGTTACGCCGCGATCGCCGCCACCGTCGGCCTGGTGCTCAAGTCCCTGGGCGAGAAGGCCGGCGGGCTGGGCAGGATGGTCATCAACATGATCGGCATGGCCTGGACCTTCGCCACCTTCCTGGTGGTGCCGATCCTGGTCACGCGCGACGTCGGGCCGATCGACGCGGTGAAGGAAAGCGTCACGCTGCTCAAGCGCACCTGGGGCGAAAACGTCGTCGGCAATGTCGGCATCAACTTCGCCTTCGGGCTGATCACCGCCGCGGTGGTGGTGCTGGCGATCGCGATGGTGTTCGGCGCGGCGATGCTCGGCGGCCCGGAGTTTGCGGTCGCGGCCGCGGTGGTCGGCGTGATTGCCGTGGCGGGCGTGGCGGTGTTCCAGGCGGCGCTGTCGGGCATCTATTCGGCCGCGGTGTATCGCTACGCGATCGACGGCCAGGCCCCGGAAGGTTTCGCCGGCGGCGAACTGCAGGCCGCGTTCCGCCCGAAGTAGCGGCTTCCTGTGTAGGAGCGCCTTCAGGCGCGAATCCCTTCCTGGCCAAAGGCCAGGTCGAAAGATTCGCGCCTGAAGGCGCTCCTACAGGTGGGGCGGGTGGTTGCGGGGTCAGATGTTCAGCGAGCGGCCGCCGTCGACGCGGATCACCTGGCCGGTGGTGTAGCGCGCGTCCTGGACCAGCCAGCGCACGGCATCGGCCACGTCCTGCGGCTCGCCGGCGCGGCCCAGGGCGGTCGCGGCCAGCATCGCCTGCTTCTCGTGTTCGGCCTTGCCTTCCTCGGGCCACAGCACGGCGCCGGGCGCGACGGCGTTGACGCGAATCCGCGGGCCAAGCTCGCGCGCCAGCGACTGGGTCATCATTAGCAGGGCCGCCTTGGCCATGCAGTAGATCGTGTGCGCGGGCAGGGGGCGTTCGCCGTAGATGTCGGCCAGGTTCACGATGGCGCCGCCGGCCTCGCGCAGCAGCGGCGCGGCGGCCTGGGCCAGGAAGAAGGGCGCGCGGGCGTTGGACGCGAACAGCTCGTCCCAGTCGGCCGGCGTGGCCGCGCCGACCGGCGTCGGCCGGAAGCTGCTGGCGTTGTTCACCAGGGCGTCGAGCCGGCCGAAGCGCGCCTGCACGGCCTGCACCAGCGCCGCGGGCGCGGCCGGGTCGGCCAGTTCGGCCTGCAGTACCAGGGTGCTGCCGGCGCGATCGGCTTCGAGATCCGCCACCAGCGCCGCCATCTCGTCCGCGGAGCGGCGGTGGTGCAGGGCCAGGTCGAAACCGGCGGCATGCAGGCGGCGGGCGATCACGGCGCCTACGCGCCTGGCGGCGCCGGTGACAAGCGCGACGGGACGGTCGGTGGGCATTCAGGGGCTCCGGGTATTTGCCGGTATCCTGCGCGTTGGCAGATGAAGATTCCAACATGAGTGCAAGAATGCCGGCGCCCGGCGCCGACGCCCGGGCCCACAGCGACCGCCTGCTGGCCCTGGTCAGGGACCAGATCGCCGCCGCGGGTGGCGCCATCCCGTTTTCCCGCTACATGGAGCTGGCGCTGTATGCGCCGGGCCTGGGCTATTACAGCGCGGGCGCGCGCAAGTTCGGCGCCGCCGGCGATTTCGTCACCTCGCCGGAGCTGGGCCCGACCTTCGCCGAATGCGTGGCGGCCTGCGCCGCCGACGTTTTCGCCCAGCTGGGCGGGCGCGCCGAGTTCCTGGAACTGGGCGGCGGCAGCGGCGCCTTCGCCGAGGCCGCGCTGCGCCGGCTCGACGAGCTAGATGCCGTGCCCGCGCGCTACCTGATCCTGGAACCCAGCGCCGACCTGCGCGAACGCCAGCTTGAACGCCTTCGCGACAACCTGCCGTCGCGCCTGTCCGACCGCGTGCACTGGCTCGACGGCCCCCCGGAAAAAACCTGGCGCGGCGTCCTGTTCGCCAATGAAGTGATCGATGCGCTGCCGACGCCGCGTTTCGCGATCCGCGACGGCGAGGTGTACGAGGAGTACGTGGCCCTGGGTGCCGACGGCCAGCTGACCCGCGTCGACCAGCCCGCCGACGCCCTGCTGAACGCCGCGGTGCGCCACGTCGAACGCGACCTCGGCGCGCCCTTCGCCGACGGCTACCGCTCCGAGCTGCTGCCGCAGCTTCCGTACTGGATCCAGGCCGTGGGCGGGCTGCTGCACGACGGCATGATGCTTTTCGTCGACTACGGCTACCCGCGCCGCGAGTACTACCTGCCCGAACGCAGCGACGGCACGCTGGTCTGCCACCGCCAGCACCACGCGCACGGCGACCCCTTCGACCTGCCCGGCCTGACCGACATCACCGCCTTCGTGGACTTCACCGCGCTGGCCGAAGCCGGCGTCGGCGCCGGTTTCGACCTGGCCGGCTACTGCGCGCAGTCGAGCTTCCTGATCAACAGCGGCCTGCCCGAACGGCTGGCCGCCATCGAAGCGATCCAAGACCCGGTGGCGCGGCTTGCACGCACCAACGAAATCAAGCGCCTGACCCTGCCCGGCGAGATGGGCGAACGTTTCCAGGCCATGGCCTTCCAGCGCGGTGTCGACGTGCGCCCGCTGTTCGCGCGCGGCGACCTGGGCCGGAGGCTGTGATGCTGCGTCCCTTTCGTTTCCCCGGGCTCTGGCTGGGGCTGTGGCTGCTGGGCTGGCTGCTGTGCGTGGTGCTGTCGCTGATGCCCTCGGTGAACCTGCCGGGCCCGGCGCACTCGGACAAGATCGGGCATTTCCTCGCCTATTTTTCCCTGACCGCCTGGGCGGTGTGGACCTTCCGCGCCCGCCGCGCGCACCTGCTGGCGGCGCTGGCCCTGGTCGGGCTGGGCATCGCGATGGAGTTCGCCCAGGCCAACCTGACCAGGGTCCGGCTGGGCGACGTGCGCGACGCGCTGGCGAACACGCTGGGCGTGGCGGTGGGCCTGTCGCTGACCTTCACGCCGCTGCAGTTCCTGCTCGAGCGCGTGGACCAGGCCCTGTTTCGCCCGAAGAACCCGTAGGAGCGCCTTCAGGCGCGAATCTTTTGACTTGGCCTTTGGCCAGGAAGAAATTCGCGCCTGAAGGCGCTCCTACCGGGGCGTCGATTCCCTGGCGGCTTTGATGGCCTCGATGCGCGCCTCGCGCAGCCAGTCGCCCACGGCCGGCCCGCTCAGGCCCTTGGCGACGGCGTGGCCGGCCGACACCGACGCGGCGGCTTCGTGCAGTTTCAGCAGCAGGCCAGCCGACGGGTAATCGGCCTCTTCGCGCCCCAGCCGGCCGCGTGAGTCGGCCTCGCAGACCAGCGTCAGCTGGCGCACCCGCCCGGGCTTGCGGAAGGCGTCGCAGCGCGAGAGCAGTTCGTGCACGGTGTCCGGGCGCAGTTCGGCCAGGCGATGCACGTTCAGGTGTTCACGGCAGCAGATCTCGGCGACCGCGGCGTATTCGGCAGGAACCTTGTAGCGCGCACAGACCGCGCGCAGCGGCCGCACGCCGGAATGTTCGTGGCCGATGTGGCGCGGCAGCTTGTCCGACGGGGTCAGCGCCTTGCCCAGGTCGTGGGTGAGCGCGCAGAAACCCACCAGCGCATCACCTGGCGCCAGGCGCGCGGCCATGTCCAGCACCATCTGCACGTGCACGCCGGTGTCCACTTCCGGGTGGTATTCCGGACGCTGCGGCACGCCGTACAGCGCGTCCACTTCCGGCAGCAGCGTCGCCAGCGCGCCGCAGTCGCGCAGCAGGGCGATGGCGGCGGACGGGCGCGGCATTTCCAGCGCCTTCTTCAGCTCCTGCCAGACGCGTTCGGGCACCAGGTGGTCGACTTCACCAGCCGCGACCATGTCGCGCATCAGCGCCAGCGTTTCCGGCGCCACCGTGAACCCCAACGGCGCGAAGCGCGCCAGGAAACGCGCGGCCCGCAGGATGCGCACCGGGTCTTCGGCAAAGGCCGGCGAAACGTGGCGCAGCACGCGCGCTTCGACGTCCGCCGCGCCGCCGAAGGGGTCGGTGAGCGTTCCGTCCTCGGCCTGCGCGATGGCGTTGATGGTGAAGTCGCGCCGCGCCAGGTCCTGGTCCAGGGTGACGTCGGGCGCGGCGTGGAAAACGAAGCCGTGGTAACCGGGCGCAGTCTTGCGCTCGGTGCGGGCCAGCGCGTGTTCTTCCTTGGTTTCCGGGTGCAGGAATACCGGGAAGTCCTTGCCCACCGGCAGGTAGCCGGCGCGGATCATCTCTTCGGGCGTGCTGCCCACCACCACCCAGTCGCGGTCGCCGCCCGGCTGGCCGAGCAGCCGGTCACGAACGGCGCCGCCGACCAGGTAGCGCTGCATGGCTTCAGCGTGCCGCGCGGAAGCGCTGGTAGCGGGCCTGGCGCTCGTCCACGTGACCCAGGATCGCCGGCAGCTTGTCGGCCACGCGCGTGGCCGGGATGCCCAGGCGATGCAGGCCGTCGATGCCGCCGACCGAGTCGGTCATGAGCGAACGGAAGTTGTCGGACGAAAACGGCTTGCCCGGCACGAAGTCGAAGGCCAGCGCTTGCAGGCGCCCCAGCGCATCGGGAAGCGGCAGCACGAAGCGGCGCAGGCCCATCTGGCGCGCGGTCATCCGCACGATCTCGGCCAGGGTGAAAACGTCCGGCCCGTAAAGTTCGTAGACCTCGCCGCGGCTCGAGCGCAGGTACAGGCAGCGGCGCATCGCCTCGACGACGTCGCCGACGTAGACCGGCGCGAACTTCGCCTTCGCGCGCGCCAGCGGCATCACCGGCGCGATGCGCAGCAGACCGGCGAAGCGGCAGAACAGCCCGTCGCCCGGGCCAAACACCACCGACGGCTCGAAGATCGTCCAGTCCAGGCCCGAGGCCTTCACCGCCGCCTCGGCCTCGCCGCGCGACTTGAGGTAATGGCTGCGGCCGCGGCCGGCGTTGAGCGAACTCATCTGCAGCAGGCGGCGCACGCCGGCCAGCTGCATCGCGGCGATCACCAGCTTGGTCAGCTCCACGTGCGCACGGCGGAAACCGCGGCCGTTGTCGCCCTTTTCATTGAGGATGCCGACCAGGTTGATCACCGCGTCGGCGCCGGCAAACGCCGCGCGCAGCACGTCCGGGTCGTAGACATCGACCTCGCGCAGGGCCACGCCGGGCGGCAGCAGGCGATCGTAATGCGGGCCCAGGTTGCGGCTGAGCAGGGTGACGGCGTGGCCGTCGGCGGCGAGGCGGGCAACCAGGTGGCGACCGATGAAGCCGGTGCCTCCCAGGACGACGATCTTTAGCGGGGTCATGGCGTGGAGTCTGGACCTGGCGGAGTGGGGCAGGCAAAGGGGCGGCGGGCGGTCTTGGCCACGGTTCGGCCAAGCATGCGTTCGGTCACCGGCACCGCGGTGCCGTCGAGCCGCCAGTCATAGATGACGCTGAAGGCAAGCACGCGGGCGACGTACTCGCGGGTTTCCTTGTAGGTGACGGTTTCGATCCACAGGTCCGGGTCGAAGCCCGGGCGGTCCCGGTTCCACCGGTTCACCGGCGCGGGCCCGGCATTGTAGGCGGCGATGGCCTGGTAGGCGATGCCCGCGTGCCCGTCGAGCTCGTGGCGCAGGTGGGCGATGCCCAGCACCATGTTGGTTTCGGGGTTGTACAGGCTGTCGGCCCCGGTCCAGGGAATGCCCAGGCGCCGGGCGGTGCGTTCGGCGGTGGACGGCAGCAGCTGCATCAGGCCCATCGCGTTGGCATGCGAGCGCGCGCGCGGCATGAAGGCGCTTTCGGCGCGGGTCTGGGCGGCCACCCAGGCCGGGTCGACGCCGTGGCGGCGGGCTTCGCGGCGCAGCACGTTTTCGTGGTGCAGCGGGAAACGCAGCGAGTAGTAGCGCAGGTCGTCGGGCTTGTCGCCGATGGTGAACACCGCGCGGTCGTACCAGTGGGCGTCGCGGGCGAATTCGATCGCGACCTTGCGTTCCTCGTCGCTGAGCTCGCGCAGCAGCGCGGCCCATTCGCGGATCGCCGGCAGGCGGCGGTCGATCAGGTGCAGCTCCAGCGCCCGCGCCAGCCCCGGATGCCGGGCCACGCGGGCGCGCAGCGCGGCGTCGGTGGACGGCTCCAGCGGGCACAGCGCGTACGGCTGGCCCAGTCGGTCGGCGGCGAGGAAGCCGTGGAAGGTGGCGGTGCCTGCCGCCTTCGCGAACAGCGCCCGCGCCGCGTCCTTGCGACCCAGCCGTTCGAGCACGCGGGCTTCGAAGTACTGCCAGCGCGAGTCGTTCCGCTGCGCGGCGGGCATGCGCGACAGGGCATCGAGCGCGCCGGCGTCGTCGCTGCGGTTCAGGGCCTCGCGCACGCGCCATTCGTGCAGGCGTTCGTCGTAGGCGGCGGCGGGCACGGCCGCGAGGCGTTCGCGGGCGCCGGGCAGATACGAGGCCACGGTCCACAGCGCCACCTGGTAGAGCACCTTGCCGCGCGCGGCCTCGTCCAGGGCCAGTGCCTTGTCCAGCGCCGCCAGCCGGGTTTCGGCTTCGTCGGGCGACTTGCGCGCCAGCCGGGCCAGGCCTTCAGCGGCCACCGCGCGGCTGCGTGCGTCCTTCGGCCAGGCGGCGGCGCCGTCGTGGGGTTTGTCGATGAAATCGGCGTAGCTGTTGGCGCGCGTTGTTTCGGCAGCCGGCAGGTCGCGGGCCAGGAAGCGGGCCAGGCCGGTCTGGCCGGCCAGCAGGGCCAGTTCGATGCGCTGCCAGCGCAGGTCCTGGTTGATCTGGCCCAGCGACTGCAGCGAGGCGAAGGGCGTGTCGCAGGTGGCCGGCAGCGATTCGGCGGTCAACCACAGGGCCTTGCCGTCGGCGATCCAGGCGGCGTCGGTGGCGCCGGTGGCCAGGCGGGCGGCGAGGTGGGCGCAGCGCATTTCCAGCGAGTCGGCGGGCCGGTAATCGGCGAGGAAATCCGCCCAGCGGCGATTCGCCGCCAGATGATGCAGCCAGGCGCTGCGCAGCCAGTCCCCGGCGGCCTGGCCGTCGTAGCGGGCCAGCGCGGCGCGGATGTCGCGCGTGGGCGTGCCGGCCATTTCGCGGCGCAGCTGGGTGGCTTCCACCCAGGGCAGCAGCGGGTGGTCCTGGACGCGGGCCAGGTCGGTTAGGCTCAGCTGCCCGCGTTCGGCCAGCCGGAAGGCTTCAAGGATGGCCGGGCGTTCGCCGGTAAGGTCCGGCGGGCGCGCCGGGTCCGCGGCCGCGGCGTCCGCCGCCAGCAAACCAGCCAGAAGAGCAGTAAGGATTCGCCTCGACATGCCCCAGAGTCTAGCCCATGCCCCCTGAGTCGCCCGAGCGGTCCGCCTGATGCTGGCCTGGAGCCTCTACCTCGCCCTGGGCGCCCTGGCCGGCGTCCTGGCCGGACTGCTGGGCATCGGCGGCGGCCTGGTGCTGGTCGCGGCCCTGGTCTGGCTGCTGCCCACCCAGGGCGTGCCGGCCGAACACGCGGTGCACGCGGCCCTGGCCACGGCGCTGGCGAGCATCGTGCTCACCGGCCTGTCCTCGGCCCGCGCCCACCACCGCCGCGGCAGCGTGCTGTGGCCCACGGTGGCCTGGCTGGTGCCGGGCCTGCTGGTTGGCGGCTGGCTGGGCAGCGGCCTGGCGGTCCAGCTGGACGGCGACTGGCTGCGCCTGTTCATCGCCGGCTACTGCGGCCTGGCCGCCGTGCAGATGGCGGCCGACTGGCCGCGTGCGCGCGCCGAACGGCCGGATCCGCCGCGGGGGCCGGGTTACTCGCTGGCGGGCGGCGGCATCGGCGCGGTGTCGGCCCTGGTCGGCATCGGCGGCGGCTCGATGACGGTGCCGCTGCTGGTCTGGCGCGGCGTCCGGCCGGTGCGGGCCGTGGGCACTTCCAGCGCCTGCGGGGTCGCGATCGCGCTGGCCAGCGCCGCGGGCTACGCCCTGCAGGCGGCCCCGGCCGGTTTGCCGGCGGGCAGCTGGGGTTACGTCTTCCTGCCGGCGGCGGCGGGCATCGCGCTGGCGTCGGTGCTGGCGGCGCCGCTGGGCACGCGGCTGGCCCACCGGCTCAGCGGTCCGGCGCTGCGCCGGGTGTTCGCCGTGTTCCTTGCCCTGGTCGGCCTGGGAGTTTTTTTCGCACCCTGAACAGGTTGGCGAAAAATGTTCAAAGTCGCTAACAGGGTGAGGAAGCGTGATGCTTGTCACGTTTTGACGCTTTCTTTACAACAGGGCTGGGCCGGCGCATTGGGGGCAAGGCGCGGGTGACTCCAACCAAGGGAATCGTCATGAAGACCATCCGTAACTCCCGCCTGAGCCTGGCGGTCCGCGGCGCCTTGCTGTTCGCTCTGGTGCCCGCCGTGTCCCTCGCGCAGGACGACAGCAGTGAAGAGATCAAGACCCTCGACCGCGTCGAGGTCACCGGCACCCGCATCAAGACCTCCGAAGCCGAAGGCCTGGTGCCGGTCCAGCGCATCACCCGCGAGGACATCGACCGCAGCGGCCTGACCTCGATCGGCGACGTCGTGCAGGCGCTGACCGGCTCGGGTTCGGCGCTCAACACCAAGTTCAATTCCAGCGGCAACTTCGGCTTCCCGCCGGACGGCAGCGGCGTCGGCGCGGGTTCCGCGCAGGCCGACCTGCGCCACCTGGGTTCCAAGCGCGTGCTGGTGCTGGTGGACGGCGTGCGCTGGGTCAACGAAGCCTCCGCCTCGGGCGTGGGCGCGGCGACCGACCTCAACACCATCCCGCTGGCCATCGTCGACCGCATCGAAGTGCTCGAGGACGGCGCGTCCTCGCTCTACGGTTCGGACGCGATCGCCGGCGTGGTGAACATCATCACCCGCAAGAATTTCGACGGCCTCTCGCTCAACGCGCAGGTCGGCCAGTACGGCGAAGGCGACGGCACCACCTCGTCCGCGGACGTGGCCTGGGGCTGGAACAGCGATCGTGCCAATGTCTTCCTGGGCCTGAGCTACACCAAGCAGGACGTCATCTATTCGCGTGACCGCGAACAGTCCAGCTTCCCGGTGCCGGGCACCGGCGTGAGCTTTGGCAGCTCGGGCACCCCGACCGGCCGCTTCATCTTCGTCGACCCGAACACCGACGTCGTCTACGACATCACGCCGAACAACGGCGCCAGCAACCCGAACTTCGACCCGACCCAGACGGGCTGCGTGCGCACCGACGACTACCACTGCTTCGGCACGGCCGACCGCTTCAACTTCTCGCAGTTCAACCTGCTGCTGACCCCGTCCGAACGCCTGGGCGCCTTCGGCCAGGTGCGCTTCCAGTTCAGCGACGCGGTCAGCGGCTACGCCAAGGTCCTGTTCAACCGCCGCGAGTCCACCAACCAGGCGGCGCCCGAGCCGTGGTTCCTCGGTCCCGAGGCCGGCACCGGCAACCCGCTGGCCGACGGCATCTTCATCTCGGCGCTCAACCCCTTCAACCCGTTCGGCTTCGACCTCGATGGCCGCACGTCCACGCCGGCCGCCGATCGCAACCTGATCCTGATCGGCCGTCGCCCGGTCGAGGGCGGTGCGCGCGTGTTCGAGCAGGAAGTCGACACCTGGTACGTCGGCGCCGGCCTGGAAGGCGTCATTGACGCCAACCGCACGCTGTACTGGGACGTCAACGTCGCCTTCAGCGAGAACAAGGCCGAGCAGACCAACTTCGGCAGCTACAACATCCGCAACATCGCGCTGGCCCTGGGCGACCCGGCGGCCTGCGCGGCCGTGGCCGGCTGCACGCCGCTGAACATCTTCGGCGGCCCGGGCACGGTCACGCCGGAAATGCTGGCCTGGATCCAGCCGATCGTGCGCGACCGCAGCCAGAACGAACTGGCCTTGGTCACCGCCAACCTCTCGGGCAGCCTGTTCGACATGGCCGCCGGTTCGGTGGACTTCGCCACCGGCTTCGAACACCGCCGCCTCGACGGCTGGTACCAGCCCGATCCGCTGACGGTGGCCGGTGACTACAACGGCGTGCCCTCGCTGCCGACCTCGGGCGAGTACGACGTGAGCGAGCTGTTCTTCGAGCTCAACTTCCCGCTGCTCGAGAACACCGACCTGGGCCAGCGCCTCGACTTCACCGTCGCCGGCCGTTACTCGGACTACTCGACGGGCATTTCCGAGTTCACGCCCAAGTACGGCCTGCGCCTGCAGGTGGTGGACGAACTGGTGCTGCGCGCCAGCTACGCCGAAGGCTTCCGGGCGCCATCGATCGGCGAGCTGTTCGGCTCGGCCAGCCGCTTCGACGCCCAGATCAACGACCCCTGCTCGACGCCGCTGCTCGACCCGTCGCTGGCCGGCAACTGCGCCACGCTGGGCGTGCCGGGCAACTACCAGCAGCCGAACCCGCAGATCTCGGTCACCACCGGTGGCAATGACGAACTCGATCCGGAGTTCTCCGAGAGCTTCGCGGCCGGCTTCATCTGGAGCCCGTCGTTCCTGGAGAACTCGGAGCTGGCCGAGCGCGTTGATTTCGAGGTCACCTACTACCGCCACGAGATCGAAGGCGCCATCCAGGCGATCGACGCGCAGACCCAGCTCGACCTGTGCGTGCAGACGCTGGACCCGCTGTACTGCGACGGCATCACCCGCGCCCCGACCGGCGGCATCAACGGCTTCAACAACCGCCTGACCAACCTGGGCACGATCGAAACCGACGGCTGGGACATCGACCTGTTCTGGGTGTTCCCGGATTCGGACCTGGGCAAGTTCTCGGCGGCCTGGCGCAACACCCTGGTAGGCGACTACCGCGCGGTGGGCGCGGCCGGCCAGGTGCAGCCGCAGGGTCCGGGCATCGAGGTGGTGGACAGCGCGATCCCGGAGTGGACCTCGAACTTCACGCTGGACTGGAAGCTCGGTGGCTGGAACGCGGCCTGGACGGTGCGCCACATCAGCGAGTTGCGCGAGGAGTGCGGCAACGCGGTGAGCTTCCCGGTGTGCTCGAACCCGGCGACGGGCACGAACGTGCTGGCTGCGACGACCTACAACGACCTGCAGCTGGGTTACCGCTTCGGCGAGGGCGAGGGCCTGGGCCTGACCTTCGGCGTGAACAACGTGTTCGACAAGGATCCGCCGATCTGCCTGTCGTGCTCGCTCAACGGCTACGACGCGTCCACCTACGACATCCCGGGTGGCCGCTTCTTCTACGTGCGCGCCGACATCAAGTTCTGAACCCGCAAGTTGCTGCAAACCAAAGGGCCGGCGCCAACGCGCCGGCCCTTCTTTGCTTCTGTAGGAGCGCCTTCAGGCGCGAAGCCCTTGCCTTGCGGCAAGAAGTGCGTCGTTCCCGAACCGTCTGCGATGGCACCGCCGCTTTGCGCGGTGAGGCGCCGCCCGGCTTCTTGCTAGCGCCATCCATGGCAGCAAAAGCCGGGTCGCTCCCGCGCATCCATGCGCTCCGCGACACTTGGGCATCCTGCCCGGCGCCGCTACGGGCTTCCTGCCCTCCGCTTCGGACCTCACCGCGCAAAGCGCCGTTGCTCCAACTGACTTCGGATCCGAATACTCCGAGCTCGCCCCTTCGGGGCGACACGCGGTTGGCGACTGCGGTCGGACCACGACGTGTTCTTCGCCGCGCAGCGGCGGGCTGGCAATCAGCGGCCTGTGCGGGAGTCGGAGCGACGTCGTGCACGCTATGTCCTCGACGAAGCGGAAGGCAGGATGCCTGTAGCGGCCGGCCGTAAGCTGGTCATGGATGACGCTTGCGCCCGGCCGGGCGGCGAGGACGTAGCGTGCGCGGCGGCGCCTCCGACGAAATCCGCAAGAACGACGCCCTTCTTGCCGTACGGCAAGGCCAAAGATTCGCGCCTGAAGGCGCTCCTACGGGACCTTATCTGGGGCGCAGTTCGACGCCGACGGCCATGTGGTCGGAGCCGGCGGCCGGTACGGCCTTGTAGTCGAGCACGTCGAAGCCGCCGACCAGGACGTGGTCCAGGCAGCGCTGCGGCGCCCAGCTCGGGAAGGTGCACACCCGCTCCGGCGGTGGCTCGAGCGAGGTTTCCCGGTAGAGCCGGCGCATTTCCGGCGCGTCGAAATCGCAGTTGAAGTCGCCCATAAGCACCAGCCGCGGCGCATCCGACAGCAGCTCGGCCAGGAAACCCAGCTGCAGCTGCCGCGACTTCACCCCCAGCGACAGGTGCGTGATCGCCAGCGTCCAGGCCTTCTTGCCCTTGCCGAAATTCGCCAGCAGCACCCCGCGCCCGGCGATGCGGCCAGGCAGGGCGTAGTCGAGCATCTCGGTCGGCTCCACCCGGCTCAGCAGCGCATTGCCGCTGCCTGCGATCCGCGAGATGCGCCGGTTCGGCTGGTGGCTCCAGAACGGGAAGTGCGCCTGTTCGGCCAGGTAATCGGCCTGGTTCGTGAAACCCGAGCGCAGGCTGCCCGGGTCGGACTCCTGCAGCCCCACCAGGTCGTAGTTGCTGGCCAGCTTGGCCAGGGCGTCGAGGTTGATGCGCTTGCCGTTGGGCAGCACGTGCGACCAGCTGCGGGTCACGTAGTCGCTGTAGGCGCGCGTGCTCGAGCCAGCCTGGATGTTGGCGCTGAGCAGGCGCAGGCGGTCGTTGGCGGCTTCGGGCGGGACGGCGGACATGCCTGACATGGTGGGGTGCCCTGCCCGCGCGGGCAAGGCGAAAAAGGAAAAGGGCCGCGTTGGCGGCCCCTTTCGTTCAGCTTGCGGTCGTTCGCCGTTTAGGGCGTGCTGCCCGCGCGCTCGTGCGCGACCAGCCAGTCCACCGTGTCCAGCAGGCCTTCCATGCCGCGGTCGGCCGTGGCCATGGCGCGGTACTTGCCGTTGACGATGATCATCGGCGTCGCATCCACGCCGCCGCGCAGCGCGAACTGGCGGGCGCGGTTGAACTTGGCGGTCACGGCGATGCTCTGCATCGTCGACAGGAAGGCCTCGCGGTCGGCGCCGTAGCCGGCGTACCAGTCCGCGATCTCCTCCGGCGACGCCGAGGTGAACTTGCGCTCGATCAGCACGGCCTTGAACAGGTCGTCGTGGGTCTTGTCGACCAGGTTCATCACTTCCGCGGCGTAGTAGGCGCGCGCGAAGTTGTCGCTGGCGCCGCCGAACACGCCCGGCACGTACTCGAAGCGCACGTCGGCCGGCAGGTCGGACTTCCAGGTGTTGAGCACCGGCTGCAGGTTGGCGCAGTGGATGCACATGTACGAGAACACCTCGGCGACCTCGATGCCGCCCTGGCCGATCGTCGGCATCGGCTCGGCCAGCGGCTCGTAGTCGGTGCCCAGGCGCGGGACCTTGGCCGGATCGACCACCGGCGGCGCCGGGCGCGGGGCTTCGGCGGCGGCTTCGGCGTCCGTCGCGGCTTCGGCCGGGGCGGCTTCGTCGGCGCTGGTCTCGGCAGCCTCGTCGGCGGCCATGTCTTCGACGCGGGTTTCGATGACGTCGGGTGCGTCCGCAGCGGTGGCCTCGGCGGGCGCGGCGGTGGCCGCGGTATCCGCGGCCGGGGCGTCGGCCGCAGGGGCGGCGGCGTCGTTGGCGGACTCGCCGCAGGCGGCCAGGGCCAGGGCGAAAATCAGGGGCAGCAGGCGCTTCATGGACGGGTGGCTCCTTGGAAAGGTCGCCTACCTGACCACGGCCGGCAGGCAAGGTTCAAAACACGGCGGCCCGGCGGGCCGCCGCGTCACGGGTTCAGCCCTGCGGCTGGCCGGCGGCCACCGCGTCGGCCGACGGGGTGTCGGCGGCGTTGTGCAGGCCTTCGATGTAGCTGGCCAGGGCCTGGATCTCGTCATCGCTCAGGCTGGCGGCGACGCCGGCCATGATGGCGTTGGCGTTTTCGTCCTTGCCCCAGACCTTGCCGTCGCGGAAGGCGGTGAGCACGGTGGCGGTGTAACCGGCGTGCTGGCCACCGAGCGACGGCCAGGCCGAACCCGGGTTGCCGGCGCCGGTGGGGCCGTGGCAGGCGGCGCAGGCCGGGACCGAACCGTCGGCCTTGCCGTAGCGGTAGATCTGCTCGCCCACCGAATAGAACTTGCGGTCGGCATAGGGGCCTTCGGCGATCACGGTGTCGTCGGCCACGCCGGCCACGATCTTCTGGCTGGCGAAGTAGGCGCCGATGTCACGCATGTCCTGGGCGCTGAGGCCGGCGGCGAAGCCGAGCATGATTGCGTTCTCGCGCTCGCCGGTCTTGTACAGCGACAGCTGGCGGGCGATGTAGCGCTCGTGCTGGCCGGCCAGCTTCGGGTACTGCGGGTCGGCGGAGTTGCCGTCGGCGCCGTGGCAGGCGGCGCAGGCGATGGCCTTGCCGGCACCGGCCTGGGCATCGCCGCGGCTGGCCTTGGCGCCGTCGACCTCGAGGGCCTCCACCGGGGCCGGCACGGCCTCGGGGGCCGCCGACACGGTGGCAGCGGGCTCCACTTCGGTCTCCTGGGCCACGGCCACGGCCGAGAAGGCCAGGGCGGCGGCGACACCAAGGATGCGCGTGAACTTCATGGGCTGCTCCGGAAAGCTGGTTTCAATGGGATGAAGGGCTTGCGCGGCGGACGCGCAGGAAGGCGCGGATTATCCCAGCCGGCGCCCGCGACGGTCAATTGAGCCGGGCCCCGGCCGGGGCCAAGGCTGGTCAGGAAGGCCGGCAGGGGCCATGCTTGGCGCCTTTCCCGCCCCGGCGACCCCTGATGTCCAACGCCCTGGCCCGTGCCAAATACATCAATTCCGTGCATTCCCTGCGCCAGCTGCCGCCCGACGACGGCCGCGAGGTGGTGTTCGCCGGCCGTTCCAACGCCGGCAAATCCAGCGCGCTCAATGCCCTGACCAACCAGAAGGGCCTGGCCCGGGTGTCCAAGACGCCGGGCCGCACCCAGGCGCTGAACTACTTCGAGATCGACCCGGGCCGCTACCTGGTGGACCTGCCGGGTTACGGCTACGCCAAGGTGCCCGAGGCGATGCGCGAGGCCTGGAAGGGCACGATCAACCGCTACTTCCACGAACGCGCCTCGCTCAAGGGCCTGGTGGTGGTGATGGACATCCGCCACCCGCTGCGCGAATACGACCTGCAGATGCTCGACTACGCCGTCGAACGCGAGCTGCCGGCGCACTGCCTGCTGACCAAGGCCGACAAGCTGGGCCGCGGCGAGCAGGGCAACATCCTGCTCAAGGTCCGCAAGGAGCTCGGCGACCGCGCCAGCGTCCAGGTCTTTTCCGCCGACGCCAAGCTCGGCCTCGACGAAGCCCGTGCCGTGGTTACGGGTTGGCTTGAAGTCTGAGCCTTCAGCGCGGGTGGCGCCCGCAGTACACCAGCCGGTCGGTGGGCTTTCGGTCGGGTGACACCAGCAGGTCGTCGAGGTAGTCCGGGACGTACCAGTCGTCCCAGGGCATGAGCCCGAAGTAGGCGTTCACGAATTCATCGACGATGTCGCTGCCGACCACTTTGGCGCCGACGAACCCGACGTCCCTCAGCGACTCGTTCGGCATCCCGGGCCGGGCGAGCGCGCTGGCGCGGCGCCCGACCACCGGCCATTGCCCCAAATCCAGGGCATCCCGGCTGACGAACAGCTTCGAGAAGATGCTGTCGGCGGCAGGCTCCCACGACTCGCTCCACGCCCCCCTGGCGTCGAACAGCGCGATCGCCACGCAGTTGAGCAGGTCGGGTTCGCGCCCGACGACCTGGCCGGGACAGTGGCTTCCGTCCCTGAGCGGGACCAGGAAAACATCGCCGATGACCCAGGGGTGTTTTTTCCGGCGTGCACTCAAGGGATGTCTCCTGGCGGGAAGCAGGGTTTACCGAAGCCGCGGATCCATGCGGCCGCGAAGCCAGTCCACCAGCGCGTTGATGACCACGATCGCCGCGCCGACCACGAGCACCACGCCCAGCACCAGCGTGTAGTCGCGGTTGAGCGCGCCCTGCACGAAGTATCGCCCGATGCCCGGGATGCCGAACACTTGTTCGACCACCGCCGAGCCGCTGACCACGTTGATCAGGGCCGGGCTCAGCCAGGCGACCACCGGCAGCAGCCCGGGCCGCAGCGCATGCTTGAACAGCAGCCGCGCCCCGGCGATGCCGCGTCCGCGCGCCGCGCGCAGGTAGTCGGCGCCCAGCACTTCCAGCAGCGAGCCGCGGGTGAGTCGCGCGCAATAGGCCAGGTTCGGCAGCGCCAGCGCGATGACCGGCAGCACCACGCTGCGCCAGCTGCCGTCCCAGCCGCCGGCCGGCAGCCACTGCAGGCTGACCGCGAACACCAGCACCAGCAGCGGCGCGACCACGAATTTCGGGATCGACAGTCCCAGCCCCGCGCCGAACATCAGCAGCCGGTCGGTCCAGCTGCCCGAGCGCAGCGCCGCCCATGCGCCCAGCGGCACGCCCAAGCCCAGCGCCAGCAGCAGCGCCAGGCTGCCATTGAGCACGGTGATCGGCATCGCCGCAGCCAGCAGTTCGCTGACCCGGTAGTCCGGGTACTGGAACGAGGGCCCGAGGTCGCCGCGCACCACGTCGGCCACCCAGTAGACGTATTGCATCGGCAGCGGCTGGTCGAGCCGGTACTGGGCGGCCAGCGCGGCCTCCACCTCCGGCGGCGCGGCTTTTTCAGCGTCGAAGGGGCCGCCCGGCGCCGCGCGCAGCAGCACGAAACACAGCGTGGCCAGCAGCCACAGCGTCAGCAGCGCTTCGGCGCCGCGGCCGGCCCAGGCCTTCATGGCGCGGGCTCCAGCGACAGGAAGCGACTGGGGTGATGGTCCAGCGGGTTGGCCTCGAAGCCCTTCACCTCCGGCCGGACCAGGTGCTTGGATGTGTAGAAGTAAAGCGGCAGCACCGCATGGGCGTCGAGCAGGCGCGATTCGGCCTCGCGCAGCAGCTGGCGGCGTCGGGCCAGCGTCGGCGCGGCGTCGGCGGCGTCGAGCAGGGCATCGAAGCGTGGATCGGCATAACCGCTCCAGTTCGAGGCATCGCCGCTGCGGAAGATGCCCAGGAAATTGCGCGGGTCGTCGATGTCGGCGATCCAGCCGCCGCGGAAGACCTGGGTGATCACGCGCTGGCGGCGCGTACCGACGAAGACCTTCCATTCCTCGTTGCGCAGCGTGACGCGCGCGCCCAGGGTTTCGCGCCACATGGCCGCCACCGCAAGCGCCAGGCGCCGGTGCGGCGTGGAGGTGTTGTAGCGAAGTTCGACCTGCAGCGGCTTTTCATCCGAGTAACCGGCCTGCGCGTACAGCTCCCGCGCCCGCTGTTCGCGACGGGCCTGGGTCCAGGCACCGGCCGCTGGCACCGGCGGTTCGTAGTCGGCCACGCCCGGCGGCACCACGCCGAAGGCCGGGCTTTCGCCCAGGCCGGTGACGTGGCGGGTGAGGATGTCGCGGTCCACGGCCAGCGAAAGCGCCTCGCGCAGCGCCGCATCGCCCTTGAACGGGGGGCGTTCGAGGTTGAAGCCGAGCCAGAAGCTGCCCAGGTAGGGGCTGATGCGCAGCTGGTCGCCGAAGCGTTCGCGCAGGTGCGCCAGCGGCTGCGGCGGCAGGGTTTCGGTGATGTGCAGGCCGCCGGCCTCGAAGCGGCGCAGTTCGCTGGCGGCGTCTTCGGTCACGTGGAAACGCACGCCGGGGATCGGCGCCGGCTCGCGGAAGTGTGGGTTGCGTTCGAGCGTCACGTGCGCCTGCGGCAGCCAGTCGGCCAGCCGGTAGGCGCCGTTGGACACCAGGTTGCCGGGGCGGGTGTGGCGGGCGCCGTGTTCGGCCAGCGCCGGCAGGTAGACCGGGTAGGCCACCGGCAGCGTCAGCAGGCGGGGCAGGTCGGCGCTGCGGCTGAGGCTGAAGACCAGCGTGTGCGCGTCCGGCGCGGCCACGCCCAGGGCCTCGGGCGGCTGCAGGCCGCGCTGCACGGCGCCGGCGTGGGTGATCGCATCCAGATGGCCGGCGAAGGGCGCGGCCGTGGCCGGGGCGAAGGCGCGGCGCAGGCTGGCCAGCACCTGCGGCGCATCCAGGGATTCGCCGTTGGACCAGCGGGCGTCGGGGCGCAGGTGGAAGGTCCAGGTGCGGCCGTCTTCCGATGGCTGCCAGCGCTCGGCCAGGCCCGGGACCAGCCGGCCGGCGCCGTCCACCGCCACCAGGCCCTCGAACAGGTCGCGCAGGATGTTGGCGCAGGCCACTTCCGGGCAGCGGTGCGGATCGAGCGTCGAGGGCTCGGGCCCGTTGCCGCGCTGCAGGGTCTGCGCCAGCGCGGCGCCGGAACAGAGCAGGACCGCCAGCAGGACGCCAGGCACCGCGGCGCGGGTTACGATTCGCATCCCCGGATTGTAGGCCAGCGGCCGGCCGTCCCCACCCCCTCGCAAGGACTCCTCTTGTCCGGACCCAGCAACGCCAAGGACGACCCGATCACCGACCACCGCGTGCTGGTCGATTACCTCGCCACGGGCGGAAAACCCCCGGAGGCCTGGCGCATCGGCACCGAGCACGAGAAGTTCGGCTTCCGGCTCGAGGACCTGCGGCCGCCCACCTGGGACGGCGAGCGCGGCATCGAGGCCCTGCTGCGCGGGCTGACGCGCTTCGGCTGGGAGCCCTTCGAGGAGCACGGCAAGCTGATCGCGCTGGCCAAGGACGGCGCCTCGGTGACGCTCGAGCCGGCCGGCCAGCTGGAGCTGTCGGGCGCGATGCTGGAGAACATCCACGACACCTGCTGCGAAACCCACACCCACCTGCGCGAAGTGAAGGCGGTCGGCGACGAGCTTGGCCTGGGTTTCCTGGGCATGGGCTTCCAGCCCAAGTGGCGCCGCGAGGACATGCCCTGGATGCCCAAGGGCCGCTACAAGATCATGCGCGAGTACATGCCCAAGCGCGGCAATCTCGGCCTGGACATGATGACCCGCACCTGCACCGTGCAGGTGAACCTGGACTTCGCCAACGAAGCCGACATGGTGAAGAAGTTCCGCGTGTCGCTGGCGCTGCAGCCCATCGCCACCGCGCTGTTCGCCGATTCGCCGTTCACCGACGGCAAGCCCAACGGTTACCTCAGCTACCGCTCGCACATCTGGACCGACACCGACCCCGACCGCACCGGCATGCTCGACTTCGTGTTCGAGGACGGCTTCGGCTTCGAGCGTTACGTGGACTACCTGCTCGACGTGCCCATGTACTTCAGCTACCGCGACGGCGAGTACCTGGACCTGGCCGGCCGCAGCTTCCGCAAGTTCCTGCGCGGCGAGCTCGACGAACTGCCTGGCCAGCTGCCGACGATGCGCGACTGGGCCGACCACATGACCACCGCCTTCCCGGAAGTGCGGCTGAAGAAATACCTGGAAATGCGCGGCGCCGACGGCGGCCCCTGGAACCGGCTGTGCGCGCTGCCGGCGTTCTGGACCGGCCTGCTGTACGACGACGCGGCGCTGGATGCAGCCTGGGACCTGGTGAAGGACTTCAGCCGCGAAGAACGCCACGCGCTGCGCGACGGCGTGCCCCGGCACGGCTTCAAGCTGCCGTTCCGCAATGCCACGCTGCGCGAGCTGGCGCTGGAAGCGCTGAAGATCTCCGGCCAGGGCCTGGCGCGGCGCAACCGGCTCAACAGCTCCGGCGCCAGCGAGGCGGTGTTCCTGGAGCCGCTGCTTGAGTTCGCGCTGGCCAATGAAACCCCGGCCGAGCGCAAGCTGGCCCTGTTCCATGGCGCCTGGGGCGGCAGCGTCGATCCGGTGTTCCGGGAGTTTGCGTACTGATGGCCACAGCAAAAGCCGACTGGTTCCGCGCGGACGATGCCCGCATCGACGAACTCGACCGCCTGCTCGAGCAGCGCGCCGTGCCCTTCGGCGGCCTCGGCCTGGAGCCGCTGGACGGTTACCTCACCGCGCTGGCGGTCAGCCCCGGCGAGGTGACGCCGGCCGACTGGCTGCCCCGCGTCTGGGGCAAGGCGCCGCCGCGCTGGGAGAACGCCGAAGAAGAAGCCCAGGCCACCGCGCTGCTGATGCTGGCCTGGGAGACCGCCCGCCGCCGCGTACGCGTGCCGGGCGACGACCTGACGATCGAAGGCGCGCTGCTGTGGTGGCTGCCCGAGGATCCCGAAGGCGAGCACGGGCCGGAGGTCGACATCGGCGCCGCCTGGGCCGGCGGCTTCCTGGAAGGCATGGACCTGCGCTCAGAGGCCTGGGATGCGTGGATCGCCGAAGACGACTGGATCGGCGAAGTCGAGGCCTACATCGAAGCCCTGGCCGTGGGCAGCTACCCGCCGGAGGAAGAGGGCGGGGCGCCGGTGCCGCTCGATTACCGCGAGCGCCTGGAAATCCACGCCGGCCTGCCGGACATGCTGCACGACCTGCACTGCCACCGCATCGAATCCCTGACCCCGCGCGAACCCGTCCGCCGCGCCGCCACCCCCGAACGCAACGACCCCTGCCCCTGCGGCAGCGGCAAGAAATACAAGAAGTGCTGCGGCACCAACCTGTAGGAGCGCCTTCAGGCGCGAATTTGTTCTTGGCCAACGGCCAAGTTAAAGGATTCGCGCCTGAAGGCGCTCCTACATGGGCTTGGGGTAGGCTTTGCGGATGAGCCAAATCCCCGAATCCCTGCGCGACATCGACCTGCCCGCCACCGACGACCTCCTGCGCGAGGACGTCAAGCGCCTGGGCGCCCTGGTCGGCGAGATCCTCGCCGAACAGGTCTCGCCGGCCTTCCTCGATGAAGTCGAAACCCTGCGCATCGCCTCGATCCGCCGTCGCGAGGACGGCGCGCCGCTCGAGGACGTCGCCAGCCGGCTGCGCGCGCTGCCGCTGGATCGCGCCGAACTGCTGGTGCGCGCCTTCGCCAGCTATTTCCAGGCGGTGAACCTGGCCGAGCGCGTGCACCGCATCCGCCGCCGTCGCGATTACCAGCGCCTGGGCGAAGCGCCGCAGCCCGGCGGCCTCGAGGATTCGCTGCGCAAGCTGCGTGACGAAGGCGTGCCCGCCGAAGCCGTGCTGGCCCTGCTGCCGCGCCTGCGCGTGGAGCCGGTGTTCACCGCCCATCCCACCGAGGCCGTGCGCCGCGCGCTGCTGGAAAAGGAAAGCGAAGTCGTGCGCTGCCTGGTCGAGGACATCGACCGCAACCTGACGCCGCAGGAGCGCCGCGCCGACATCGAACGCATGCGACTGGCCCTGACCGCCAGCTGGCAGACCGACGAAACCCCGCCGGAAAAACCCACCGTCGCCGACGAATTCGAACACGTCGCCTATTACCTGTCCGACGTGCTCTACCGCGTGTTGCCGGTTTTCCACGAAACCTTCCTCGACGCCCTGCACGCCGTCTACGACAAATCCCCCGGCGAACTGCCGCCGCTGCTGGGCTTCGGTTCCTGGGTCGGCGGCGACATGGACGGCAACCCGAACGTCGGCGCCCACACCATCGCTGCCACGCTGTCGAGCCAACGCGCGATCGTGCTCGGTCGGTACCGCCGAGAACTGGAGAAGCTGGCCGACCTGCTGAGCCAGACCGAAGGTCGCGTCGGCGTGTCCGACGCCATGATCGCGCGTGCCGACGATTACGCCCTGCGTTTCCCGGACGCCGCCGACGCCATCAAGGCGCGCCACGCCGACATGCCCTACCGGCGCTTCCTCAGCCTGGTCGCGGCGCGCATCGAGGCCACCGCCGGCGATGACAAGGACGGCTACGCCAGTCCCGACGACCTGTTGGCCGACCTGCGCCTGGTCGAAGCCAGCCTGCAGCAGCACCGCGGCGACCACGCCGGCGGCTTCGCGGTACGTCGCTTGCTGCGCCGCGTGCAGGCCTTCGGCTTCCACCTGGCCACGCTCGACCTGCGCCAGGAAAGCAGCCAGCACGACGCCGCGCTGGCCGCGGTGTTCGCCGACGAAGGCTTCCCCGACCGCGACTGGCAGGATCGCGCGCAGCGTCTGCGCGACCTGCTGGCGGACACGACGAAGGCCAGCAACCCGACGGCCGACGACGCCCGCTCCGTGCTCGACGTGTTCCGCACCGTCGCCGATTCCCTGCCGCGCTACGGCGCCCGTGCCATCGGCCCCTACATCATCTCGATGAGCCGAAGCGCCGCCGATGCGCTGGCCGTACTCACACTGGCCAGGCTGGGCGGCTGCGTCGACGGCAATGGCGACGTGCCGCTGGACGTGGCGCCGCTGTTCGAAACCGTCGACGACCTCGACAACGCCGCCGACACCCTGCGCTCGCTGTTCGCCGATCCGGTCTACCGCGCGCACCTGCGTTGCCGCGGCGACCGCCAGGTGGTGATGCTGGGCTACTCCGACAGCGCCAAGGACGGCGGCCTGGTCGCTTCGCGTTGGGCCCTGCAGCAGACCCAGGTGGCGCTGACGTCACTTGCCGCCGAAGCCGGCGTGCGCATCGCGTTCTTCCATGGTCGCGGCGGCTCGCTCTCGCGCGGCGGCGGCAAGACCGGCCGCGCCGTCATCGCGGCGCCGCGCGGTTCGGTCGACGGCTACCTGCGCCTGACCGAACAGGGCGAGGTGATCCACCGCAAGTACGGCATCCGCGCCATCGCGCTGCGCAACCTCGAACAGGCGACCGGCGCCGTGCTGCGCGCGACCCTGCGCCCGCGCCAGCCCGAACCGCGCGAAGCCCGCTGGCGCGAAATGGCGGCCCACATCGCCGCCACCGCGCGGGCCCACTACCGCGGCTTGGTCTACGAAAGCGAAGGCTTCGTGCCTTACTTCCGCGACGCCACGCCGATCGACGTGATCGAGCGCCTTCGCATCGGCTCGCGCCCGAGCAAGCGCGGCAACGCCGGCGGCGTGTCCTCGCTGCGCGCGATTCCCTGGGTCTTCGCCTGGTCGCAGAACCGCTGCGGCCTGACCGCCTGGCTGGGCGTGGGCACCGGCCTGGCCGAAGGCATCGCGCGCTACGGCCAGGACGCCGTGGCCGAGATGGCCCGCGACTGGCCCTTCTTCGCCACGCTCGTGGACGACGTCGAGATGGTGCTGGCCAAGTCCGACCTGGGGATTTTTGAACGTTATTCGCAGCTGGCCGGTGATGCGCACGCGCGCTTCTTCCCGGGCATCGCCGAGGAGTTCGCCCGCACGCG
Source organism: Arenimonas sp. (assembly GCF_041919775.1). Lineage (GTDB taxonomy): Bacteria > Pseudomonadota > Gammaproteobacteria > Xanthomonadales > Xanthomonadaceae > Arenimonas. The sequence continues at coordinate 32,925 of NZ_JAYRTE010000018.1, forward strand.
CGAGGTCATCCTCGCGATCAAGGACAGCCCGCGCCTGCTCGACGGCGACTTCCGCCTGCGGCAGTCGATCCGCCTGCGAAACCCTTATGTCGATCCGATCAGCCTGCTGCAGGTGGACCTGCTGGCGCGCTGGCGCGCCGAAGGGCGGCCCGAGCAGGGGCCGCTGTTCCATGCGCTGGTGACCACGGTGAACGGCATCGCGGCCGGCGTGCAGAACACCGGCTGAGGGGACGGGTGCAATTTCCCTAAGGAAATTGCACCCGTCCCCTTACCGGCTAGGGATTACGCACGTCGGCCAGCACCCAATGATCGCCCGCCAGCCACTTCAGCCGCTGCTTCAGGATGCCGCTGGAAATCGAGGTGGTGGCGTGCAGTTCGATCTTCAGGTCTTCCTGCTTGCCGACCACCGTGGCTGCCGGGTCGGTGGCGCCCAGCGCCTCGTCGACCTCATCCGGGTCTTCCTGCATCGCGCGCCAGCGCTGGAAGAGGGTGTCTTCGCGCAGGGCCGCCTGCAGCTCGCCCGCCAGCCCTTCGGCGCCGTCGGAGCGGAAGGACAGGCTGGGCTCGGCGCCGCGCGCCTCGGAGGGTTTCGGCAGGCGCAGGATGTATTTGACGGCCATCAGGCTTCTCCTTGGATTGCATCGGCGAATACCCCGAGGTTACCCCGCGTTGCCCGCCAAAGGCTTGCTGCTGGCGGAACCGGCCGCATTAGTGCGTAAGCGAAGGCACGATCCCCGAAACCGGAGCCGGCCATGCGCCATTCCCCACTCGCCCTCGTTCCCGCCTTGGTGCTGTTGGCTGCTTGCGGCAGCGACAAGGCCCCCGATGCGCCGCCAGCCGACACCAGCAAGGCTGCCGCCATCATCGCCGCCGCCGCCGACCAGGCGAGCCAGGCCCCGGGCAAACCCGGCAACCGCGCGCTCGCCGCGCCCCTGCCGGGCGGGGTGCTGCCGGACTTCCCCTACAACGCCACCGTGGACATGAGCACCACTGCTGGCATCACCATGCGCCAGATCCACCTGGACCTGCCCGAACACGGCGCCCAGGCGGCGATGGACCGCATCGTGGCCCAGTTCGAAGCCGCAGGCCTGGACGTGGGCGACCAGTCCCAGGAGAAGAACACCCTCGTGCGCTCGGCGTGGACGTCGGTCGAAGGCGGCGCCAAGGGCATTGCCGTCGTCGACGCCGGCGGCAGCCACGTCGTGATGATGGCCACCGACTACGAGGCCGACCACAGCCGTCGCGACGACGGCTATGTCGCCGCGCTGCGCCTGCAGGTCAGCTCGAGGTAGGGTCGGCCCGTCACCGCGTCGGCTTTCGGGCCGGGTGGCCGCGTCAGTGCCGGTGCGGATCCGACTTCGGGCAGTGGCAGGGCACCGTCGGGCCGTAGCCGACGCCGGCGGGCACGCCGGCGGCGCCGCCGCGCTGCCAGAAGAATTCCGGCGCCGGGCGCTGCCTGCCGCCGATTTCCGACAGGTCGTTCGCGTTGAACAGCCGGCCGTTGACCATCACCATCGCGGTGTCGTCGCTGCGGCGGATGTCCTCGAGCGGGTTGCCGTCGACGACCACCAGGTCGGCGCGCTTGCCGGTTTCGATCGAGCCGATTTCCTTGTCCAGGCCGAGGTAGGCCGCGCCGTCGATCGTGGCCGCGCGCAGCGCTTCGAACGGCGTGAAGCCGCCCTGGTTGAGCGACCAGATCTCCCAGTGCGGGGCCAGGCCCTGCATCTGGCCGTGGCCGCCAACCAGGATCGGCACGCCGCTGTCGCGCAGCTTCTTGGCGGCCCTGGCGACTTCCACGTGGTAGTAGTCCCACTCCGGGCCGGCCTCGCGGCGGATCGTGCGGTCATCCACCGAGCCCTTCGGGAAGAAGCGGTTCAGGCGCTCGTTTTCCCAGAGGTTGTCCTTGGCGTACCAGTAGTACTCGGCGTTGAGTCCGCCGTAGTTGACCACCAGCGTCGGCGTATTGCCGACGTCGGTGTGCCGCCACAGCTCCATGACGTCGCGGTACAGCGGCGCGACCGGGATGTTGTGTTCGATGCCGGTGACGCCGTCGACCACCATGGTCATGTTGTGCTGGAAGGTGCTGCCGCCTTCCTCGACCACCAGCATGCCCAGCTCGCGCGCGGCCTGGTTGATCTGCTGGCGCTGGTCGCGGCGCGGCTGGTTGTAGCTCTTCACCGAGAACGCGCCGTTGGCCTGCATGCGGCGCAGGTGCGAACGCGCGTCGTCGAGCGAATTGACCACCGCCTTGAAGTCGCCGTCGGCGCCGTAAAGGATGGTGCCGGTCGAGAACACGCGCGGGCCGACCATCTTGCCGGCCTTCACCAGTTCGGACTGGGAGAACACGAACTCGGTCGTCGCCGACGGGTCGTGCATCGTCGTGATGCCGAAGGCCAGGTTGGCCGCGTAGGCCCAGTTGTTCTGCGGAACCACGCCCTGGCCGAAGTGCGCGGCGTGCGCGTGCACGTCCACGATGCCCGGGAACACGGTCTTGCCGGCCACGTCCACTTCGCGGGCGCCGGCCGGGATGGCCACGTCGCCACGCTTGCCCACGGCGACGATGCGCTTGCCGCGCACCACCACCACGCCGTCCTCGATGACTTCCTGGTCGTTGTCGGCGTCACGCATCGTCACCACGCGGCCGCCCACGAGCGCGAAGGTGTCCTCGGGCTGGTCGCTGTTGATGCGCAGGCCCACCGGCACGCCGGCGTCGGCCTTGCCGGCCGCCAGCGCGCGCGTGTGGTAGCGGTCACCGACCATCCAGTGCACCGACTTCGAGTCCGCGCCCCAGTGCAGGTAGCTGCCCATGTCGGTGCCCAGCGCGGTCACCGGCACCGCCTTGGTGTCCTTGTTGAGCTCGATCGAACCGCCGGTGGCCGGCAGCGGCGCCACGTAGCCATTGAACAGCTCGGTGAAGGCCACCGACTTGCCGTCCGGGCTGATCGCGACGTGGTCCACGTATTTGAGGCTGAATACTTCGCGCGGCTGTTCGCCGTGCAGGCCGGCGCTCATCAGCTTCTTCTCGAGGCCGCCGCCGGTAAGGAAATACACGCGCTCGCCGTCGGCCGAGAACTGCGGGTCGGCGCCGTTGCCGGCGATTTCCACCGGCTCGCCACCGGCCGCCGGCATAACGAAGATGCCGCGGCTGCCGCTCCAGAGGCTGCCGGTGAGGCCGCCGCCGCCCTGGCGCGAATAGACCACGCGCGAACCGTCGGGCGAGTAGCGCGGGCCGTAATAGAAGCCCGGCTCGGTGCTCAGCTTGCGGCTCTGGCCGCTGGCGAGGTCGAGCTCGTGGATCGCGCCCATCGCCTCGTCCGACCAGGTGGTGAACAGCAGCTTGCGGCCGTCGCGACTGAAGCTGGGCTGGTACTCGAAGCGCGAATCGTCGTTCATCAGCCGGCGCGGCTGGCCGTTGGGCAGCGCCTTGGTCCACAGCTGGCCGACCGCGTGGAAGACCAGGGTCTTGCCGTCGGGGCTGGTGGCGACGTCGCGGATCATCTTCGGCGCGAAGCTGTCGCCTTCGATCTTCTGCTCGAAGCGCAGCGCCGGCAGCACGCTCTGCTCAACCTGCGCGGTGAACGGAATATTCGCCGGCTTGCCACTGGCGATATCTACCTGCCAAAGCTTGCCCTGCGCCCACAGCACCACGGCCTTCGAGTCGGGCGTCCAGTCGAAGCCGGGGTAGGGGCCGAAGATCGCCCAGGCCTCCTGCTGGTCATGCGAGAGGCCGTCCCAGACCGGGCGCACGAAGCCCGAGTCGAGGTCGATCACGTGCAGCACCGACTTGTCGCGAACGCGCTTCACGAACGCCAGCTGCTTGCCGTCGGGCGAGGGCTGCGGGCGCACCGCGCCGCCGGCGCCGGCGACCACGGTCTGCGTTTCGCCGGTTTCGCGGTCCAGGCGCTTGATCGCGTAGATGGTGCCGTGCACATTGCGGTTGTACTGGAACATGCCGCCCGGGCTGATGTCCTCGGAGTAGTACACGTAGCGGCCGTCGGCCGACACGGCGGGTTCGCCGAGGTCCTGCTGGTCGTTCTTGCGCTTGGTCAGCTGCAGGCCGCTGCCGCCGTCGCGGTGGAACATCCACAGCTCGCCCGCACCGAGCGAACGGCCGGAGGTGAAGTGCTTGCGGCCAACCAGGTACTGGCCGTCCGGCGTCCAGTAGGGGCTGTTGAGCAGGCGGAAATCTTCCTTCGACACCTGGGTGGCGCCGCTGCCGTCGGCCTTCATGCGCCAGAGGTTGTTGCCGCCGCCGCGGTCGGAGGTGAAGGCGATTTCCTTGCCGTCGGGCGAGAAGCGCGGCTGGATGTCCCAGGCCGGGCCGCTGGTGAGGCGCCGGGCCTGGCCACCGCCGGCGGGGAGCTCGTAGATGTCGCCCAGCATCGAGAACACGATGCGGCCGCCGTCCGGGCTCAGGTCCAGGTCCAGCCAGGTGCCTTCGTCGGTGTCGAAGCGCACCGTCTTGCCCTTGGCGTGCGCCGACTGCACGTCCCACTTGTCTTTCTTGTCCTTGTCGGCGGCCTGGGCGGTGGCGGTGAGGGCCAGGGCGAGGCCGAGGGCGAGGGCAAGCGGGCGAGGCGTCATTGAAAGGCTCCGGGAGATGGGGCGAAACGACCGACTCTAGGCCAAGCGCGGGTCCGGCCCCTAGGCCGAAGGTCATGGGCCCCTGAAAGCGTGAGCCGCCTCCCAGCTTCGGAAGGGGACTGCCCGGCTTGCTTGTGCTGGGGCGCCGGCTGCCGGAAAGTAGCCGCATGGACGCCGCCCCCCGCCGTTGTCGCCCCGTGTTTCCGGCTGTCTTGCTGCCGGCAGGCCTTTGCGCCGGGCCGGCGCTGGCTGCCGGCACCGCCCCCGCACCCGCGGGCGTGGCCTTCGCCTGGCTGATGGTGGGCCTGGCCCTGGGCCTGGCGGCGGCGATGCTGGCCTGCTGGACGGTGATGCGCGAACGGCTTCAGCCACGTGAAGGCTGGGGTCCGCAGGCGGGCGCCGCGCTGGCGCTGCTGGTGGCGGCGGTGTTTCTGGCGGGTTCGTATCCGTGGATCCTGGCCGTGGCCGGCGCCGCCGTGGCAGCCTGGGGCCTGTGGCTGGTGCGCAGCCTGTCGGGGCGCATGCGCCAGCTGCTGCACGAACGCGACCACGCCCGCGCCGAAGCCAGCCGGGTCAAGGCCGATTCCGAACGCGACCCGCTCACCGGCGTGCTCAACCGCGGCGCCTGGCGCGCGCGCCTCGAGCGGCTGTCCGAAGACACCCAGCAGGACAAGCGCCCGCTGTCGGTGCTGTTCTTCGACATCGACCTGTTCAAGCTGATCAACGACAGCCTCGGCCACCAGGTGGGCGACGACTGCCTGAAGGCCGTCGCCGATACGGTGGCGGCCGAACTGCGCGGCGGCGACATCCTGGGCCGCCTGGGCGGCGAGGAGTTCGCCGTGGCGCTGCCCGGCGCCCGCCGCATCCACGCCCTGGCCGTCGGCGAACGCGTGCGCACCGCGGTGCAGAAGCACTGCCAGCTGGTCGGCGAAGAGGTCGTCGAGCTCACCGTCAGCGTCGGCGCTGCCGAATACCTGGGGCCCGAAGAAACGCTCGACGCCCTGGTCGACCGCGCCGATCGCGCCATGTACACGGCCAAGGACTCTGGCCGGAACATGGTGGTGGCGGACGCCGCCGTGCCGCCCGGCGCAAACTGACCCGTCCCGGGGGCCGTTCAGGCCCGCTTTTCGCGTTGGCCCAGCTTGAGCCAGCGATCCCGCGCCAGCGGGCGTATGCTGGCCCCGCGCAGGACGAATCGGGGGGTTGGTTGCATGCGCAGCGTCATCCAGGTCGGGGACCGCATCGGGCCGTTCACCATCGTCGCCAAACTCGGCCGCGGTGGCATGTCCACGGTCTACAACGCTTACGAAGCCGGACTCGAGCGCGAGGTCGCGCTCAAGGTGCTGCCGATCGACCTGCTCGAGGAGCCTGGCTTCGCCGAGCGCTTCGAACGCGAGGCGCGGCTGATCGCCAAGCTTGAGCACCCGCACATCGTGCCGCTTTACAACTACGGCATCGACGAAGGCGTGCCGTGGATGGCACTGCGCCTCGTGCGCGGCGGCCACCTCGGCGAACGCCTGGAGCGCGACGCCATCGGCCGCGAGGCCGGCCTGGCCTATTTCACGATGGTTGCCGACGCCCTGGACCATGCCCATAGCCTGGGCGTGGTGCATCGCGACCTGAAGCCGCAGAACGTGCTGCTCGGCGAACACGGCGAACTCTACCTCGCCGACTTCGGCATCTCGCGCATGCTGCAGGGCCGAACCACGATCACCAGCACCGGCGCCGTGCTCGGCACGCCGCAGTACATGTCGCCCGAACAGGCCCAGGATTCGCAGGTGGGGCCGGCCACCGACATCTACGCGCTGGGCGTGATGGTCTACCAGTGGATGACCGGCGTGCTGCCCTTCGACGCCGATACGCCGTACGCGGTGATGTACAAGCACGTGAATGCACCGCTGGCACTGGGGCCGCTGGAGCCGTTTCCCGAACGTTCCCGTGAAGTGCTGGCGCGCGCCCTGGCCAAGGCCTCGGACGAGCGCTGGCCCAGCGCCGGCAAGTTCATCGAGGAGCTCGCCGGTGCGCTGGGCGTGCAGGAAGTGCCGGGGCAGGTGCTGGCGGCCGGGCGGCTGCCGTCGTCGGTGGCCGCGGCGATCTCCGCGCGCAAGCTCTCGCGCGTGCCGGCCGCGCCGACCGAGTTCATGGGCCAGACGCCGACCGGCACGCCGCCGGTGGGCATGCGCACGCCGCGGCCGGACCTGGAAACGCCGCGGCAGGGCATCGCCACCCCGCGCTCGGGTTCGAACCACCCGGTGCAGCCGACGATCGTGCAGGGCGCGGGCTTGCCGGAAGCACCAACCGCGGCGGGCCGCGCACTGCCCCCGACCGGCGGTGCGGGCGGCGGCGCCGGGAATGGAGGCGACGCTGGTGGCACGGTCGGCAGCAGCAGCGGCCAGGTGCCGCCGGGCGAACTGCAGTTCCGCCCGCGCACCCCACCGCCGCCCAAGGCGAAAATGGACCCGAAGCTGCTCGGCATCGGTGCCGGTTCCGCCCTGCTGCTACTGCTGGTGCTGGTGTGGGCTTTCAGCGGCGGCGATGACGAGCCGCCGCTCGCCGAGCCGGTGATCGCGGCCGAACCCAGCGAAGCCGAAGCGGCCCCCGAAGACCCCGCCGAACCGCCGCCGCTGCCCGCCGGCGACGCCCGACTGCTGCTCGAGGCGGACCTTGCCTGCGACCTGTCGATCAACGGCGTGCGCCGCGGCGAGCTCAAGGCGATGACGCCGCTGCGGCTTGAACTGGCCCCCGGCCGCTACCAGCTCGCCTGCGCCCCACCCGCACACCCGGACGTCGTCTCCTCGCAGGTGGCGACGGTGGTTCGCGAGGAACCGACCGTCGCGCTGTTCGAACTCAAGTACGAGATCGAGGAGCGCGAGCGGCAGAAGCAGGCCGCCGAACGCCGCCGCAAGGAGCAGGCGGAAGCCGAGGCACTGGCCCGGCAGCGCCAGGAGGACCAGGAGGCCGCCGAGGCCCGCCGCCTGGTCGAAGAGGCGAAGCGCCGCGAGGAGGACCGCCTCGCCCAGGAGGAACGCAAGCTGCAGGAGGCGCGCAACGCGGCGGAGCGTCGTCGCCGCGAGGAAGCGCTGAAGCTCGACGAGGCGCGGCGTGCGGCGGCTGCCCGCCGGAGCGGCACCAGCCCGGCCCAGGCCAGCGTGGCAGCCGCGCCGGACACCGGCGACCAGGCCCGGCAGGAAGAAGCCCGGCGCCAGGCCGAGGCCCGGCGCTTGGCCGAGGCAAAACGCAAGGCCGACGAGGAGGCCGCCCGCCGGGCGGCCCGGACGGCAGCGGCAGTCCCGCCGCCCGCTCCGGCGACATCACCTGCTGATGCCGCTGCGGTAGCTGCCGCCCCCGCTGTCGCGGCACCGCCGCCGCGGCGACTGACGCCCGTTCCGGTCAGCACGCCGCAGCCGTCCTATCCGCCCAATGCGCTGCGCGGCGGCATCACCGGCGACGTCCAGGTCGAAATCACGATTGGCCGCGATGGCCGGGTCAAGGACGTGCGCGTGCTGCAGTCGCGCCCGCGCGGCACCTTCGAACGCGAGGTCACGAACACCGTTCGCAACTGGCGCTTCGAAGCACTGGACGAAGAGGCCACGCTGACGCGCACCTTCGTCTTCCGCTAGTCCGTCCCCTGCAGGGTAGGAGCGCCTTCAGGCGCGAATCCCCTCTTTACCAAGGGCAAATTCAGAAGATTCGCGCCTGAAGACGCTCCTACAGATTGGGCCGTGCGTCAGCGGGTGGGATACGCCCGCGGCAGCGCGCCTTCCGGCGCCAGGTAGCGGTCGCGCAGTTCGGTCTGGCGCGAGCTCATGCGGGCGGCAATGCCGTTGAACCAGACCTGTTCGGCCCAGGTGTTCACTTCCAGCGGATCGCCGCTCCACAGCACCAGGTCGGCGGCCTGGCCGACGGCGATGCGGCCGCGGTTGGCCACGCCGAAGGCATCGGCCGGCACGGCGGTCAGGCCGGCCAGGGCCGCGTCCCAGGGCAGGCCGTGGGCGACGGCATTGCCGGCCAGCTGGCGCTGCTTGCGGGCGTTGTGGGTGGCGTCGCCGCGCTGGCTGAAACCGACCTTCACGCCGGCCCGGTGCAGGCGCGCGGCCGTGTCCAGGCCCGAGGCCAGGCTGTCGAAGCTGCCGGGCAGGTTGGCCAGCGCATCCACCAGCACCACCGCGTCGGCGGCTTTGAGCTCCGCCGCCACGCGCCAGGCTTCGGCGCCGCCGGCGATGACCGGGCGCATCCCGTTCTTCTTGGCGAACGCGAGCACCTGGCGGATGTCGGCGGCGCGATCGACCTGGAACACCACCCGGCCACCGGCCAGGTAACGGGCCAGCGTGGCGCGGCCGGCGCGGGTCAGCAGATCGCCGTTGCCGGCACGCGCTTCGGCCACGGCCTGCTCGAGCAGCATCCACTGGCCGGCGCGGCTGCCGCCCGACAGCGGCGAGGCATCGCTGCCGAGGTCAATGAACAGGCTGCGGCTGCCGTCGAGCGCGGCGTCGTAACGACCATCAAGCAGCACCGCGCTGCCCTGGCCGGCGACGAAGCTGCCGCCCGGCAGCGCCGACGGCGACAGCACGGTGAAGGTGATGCCTTCGACGCGGTTCACGCCGATCGCGGCCGAGTGCGGATTGAAGGCCACGTCGACGTCGAACTCCGGGCGCCAGGACGAACCCTCGTGCGCCGGCGTCATCGCGCCCAGCGCGAGGCCGGCGTCGACGGTGGCGGCTTCGCCCGAGACTTCCTCGATGCCCAGGCCGGTGAGGCCACCGAACAGGCCCGGCGTCAGCGGCCGGCCCTTGGCTTCGACCACCGGCACGCCGGCGGGCGCCGCCAGGTCGGGGCCGATGGCGCGCACCACGCCGCCCTGCACCAGCACGTCGTGGTCCTTCAGGGTGCCGGCGGCGGCCGCGGTGTGCACGGTCGCGTCGCGGATCAGCAGGTCCTGGGCGGCGGCGGGCAGCGCGGCGGCCAGCAGGACGGAAATCAACAGGCGCTTCACGGTGACACCTCCTGGCCCAGCATGAAGTCGGACACCGGCTGGCGCGCCGGGTCGTTGCGGTCGTAGAGCAGGGCGCCGTCCACGTAAACCTTTTCCGCCTTGGCGTAGACCGAGAACGGGTTGCCGTTCCACAGCACCACGTCGGCCATCTTGCCTTCGGCCAGGGTGCCGGTGGCGTCGGCGACGCCGATGGCCTTGGCGGCGTTGGCGGTCAGCCAGCGGATGGCGTGTTCGGGCGGCAGCGACATGCCGACGCGTTCGCCGCGGGCCATCACCTTCGCCGCTTCCTGGTTCAGGCGCTGGATGCCTTCGCTGGAGTCGGAGTGCACGACGGCGCAGCCGTTCTTCGGCCGGTCCACCAGCGCGATGTTTTCCTGGATGCCGTCGTAGGCCTCCATCTTGAAGCCCCACCAGTCGGCCCAGAGCGCGCCGCAGATGTTTTCCTCGGCCAGGGTGTCGGCCAGCTTGTAGGCCTCGACGCCGTGGTGGAAGGCGGCGATCTTGAAGTCGAACTCGCGCGCGAGGTCGATCATCAGCGCCATTTCGTCGGCGCGGTAGCAGTGGATGTGCACGCCGATCTCGCCGCGCAGCACGTCGGCGAGGGTGTCCATGCGCAGGTCGCGGGTGGGCGGCTGGCCGTTGCCTTCCGACGACTTGCGGCGACGCTTGCCGTCGTCCTTGTTGGCGGCTTCGTACTTGTCCCACGCCTCGCGGTACTTCTGCGCCTCGATGAAGGCGGCGCGGTAGCCGGCCAGGTTGCCCATGCGCGTCATCGGTGCCTGGCCGCGGCTGCCGTAGACGCGCTTGGGATTCTCGCCGCAGGCCATCTTCACGCTGTGCGGCGCGTCCGGGAACTTCATCGCCTGCATGGTGGTGGCGGGCACGTTCTTCAGTACAACCCCACGACCGCCAATGAGATTGGCCGAGCCGGGCAGGATCATCAGCGAAGTGACGCCGCCGGCCAGGGCCGCGGCGAAACCCGGATCCTGCGGCCAGACGCCGTGTTCGGCCCAGACCTGGGCGGTGACCGGAGAGGTCATTTCATTGCCGTCGCCGTGCGCCGTGGCGCCGGGGCTCGGATACACGCCCAGATGGGAGTGCACGTCGATGATGCCGGGCGTCACCCACTTGCCGCGGCCGTCCACGACGGTGGCGCCGGCGGGGTCAAGGTCGGTGCCGACGGCGGCGACCTTGCCATCGCGCATCAGCACGTCGGCGTTCTCGAGGCGCTGGCCGTCGCCGGTGAGCACGGTGGCGTCGGTGATCAGCACCGGGGCCGAAGCCAGCGGCGAATAGGTGCTTGCGAACGGCGATTCGGCCGCCGGCGCCAGGGCCGGAAGCGCAAGCAGGGTAGTGGCCAGCAGGCTGGCCCGCAGGTGTGGTCGCATCAGGTGTCTCCCCCGGTTATCCGGCAACCCTAGCCAGCAAGGCGCGGGTTTGCCAAGTGCTTGAAGCTGGCTCCGGCCACGCGCGTGGCACAATGGAACCGCGTTACGGATAAGAAGAACAAGACAAGGATCACGAAAACATGAAGGACAAGAACGAGATCGTCAGCAACTGGCTTCCCCGCTACACCGGCGTCCCGCTGGAGGAGTTCGGGCAGCACATCCTGCTGACCAACTTCAGCGGCTACCTGGGCACCTTCTCGCGCATCACCGGCGCGAAGATCGTCGGCATGGACCGGCCGATGCCCAGCGCCACCGCCGACGGCATCACGCTGATCAATTTCGGCATGGGCAGCGCCAACGCCGCCACCGTGATGGACCTGCTGTCGGCGATCAACCCGCAGGCCTGCCTGTTCCTGGGCAAGTGCGGCGGGCTCAAGCGCAAGAACGAACTGGGCGACCTGATCCTGCCGATCGCCGCCATCCGCGGCGAGGGCACCAGCAACGACTACCTGCCGCCGGAAGTGCCGGCGCTGCCGGCCTTCGCGCTGCAGCGCGCGGTGTCGACGATGATCCGCGACCTCGGCCACGACTACTGGACCGGCACGGTGTACACCACCAACCGGCGGGTCTGGGAACACGACGGCGAGTTCAAGGACTACCTGCGCAAGCTGCGCTGCATGGCGATCGACATGGAGACGGCGACGGTTTTTTCCGCGGGTTTCGCCAACTCGATTCCTTCGGGCGCGCTGCTGCTGGTGTCCGACCAGCCGATGGTGCCCGAGGGCGTGAAGACGGAGGCCTCGGACCGCAAGATCACCGAGAATTTCGTCGAGCGGCACATCCAGATCGGCATCGAGGCCCTGCGCCTGATCCGCCGCCACGGCAAGTCGGTCAAGCACCTGCGCTTCGACTGAGGCCATGGGCAGCGAACACTGGCGCGACGTTTACCGGACCAAACCCGCCGACGGCGTCAGTTGGTACCGGCCGCACCTGGACATGTCGCTGCGCCTGCTCGAGGGCGCGGGCCTGGGGCCGCAGTCCCGGGTCATCGACGTCGGCGGCGGCGCCTCGACCCTGGTGGACGACCTGCTGGCGCGCGGCGTCGGCGAGGTGACCGTGCTCGACCTCGCCGACGAGGCGCTGGCCATCGCCCGCGAACGCCTGGGACCCCGCGGCCCGGCGGTGCACTGGCTTGCTGCGGACGTCACCCGCGCCGGGTTGCCGGAGGCGGGTTACGACCTGTGGCATGACCGCGCGGTCCTGCATTTCCTGGTCGACCCCGAGGCTGCCGCGGCCTATGTGGCGCAGGTGCGGCGGGCACTGGTGCCGGGCGGGCACGTGGTCATCGGCGGATTCGCACCGGGCGGCCCGGAGCGCTGCAGCGGCCTGCCGGTCGCCCGGCGCTCGCCTGCCGACGTGGCGGCCCTGTTCGGCCCGGATTTCAGCCTGGTCGGCGAAGCGGGCGAAGACCACCAGACGCCGACGGGCTCAATCCAGGCCTTTTCCTGGGCCGTCCTGCGAAAGCAATTGTAGGAGCGCCTTCAGGCGCGAATTGCTTCTTTGCCAAAGGCAAAGCCAAAAGATTCGCGCCTGAAGGCGCTCCTACGGGGACTGCGGCTTACCAGTTGAAGACGAAGCCGACGACATCCGGCTGCGGTTTGGCTTCGGAGAAGCGCACCGTGCACTCCACGATCTGTTTGGCCTCGGTCGTCAGGCCGGGTTCGATGGTGATCGGCGCCGTCAGGAACTGCTCGCCGTTGGGAACGTCCTTCATGCTGGCAGCGAGTGCCTGCAGGTCGAGTTCGTAGAGTTTGCCGTCCAGCCGCGACTTCGCCGCCGCTTCGCAGGCCTGCGCCGCGAGTGAATTGCGGTCGTTGTTGCTGGCCCCTCCGTCGGCGCCGCCGCCACAGGCCGCGAGGACCAGGGTCGCGGGAACCGCCACCAGCCAATTGCGCATAAGTTGTCTCCTGGGTGCTACCACGCCCTTGCCTTGGGGGGATGACCCGGTTGGGCGGGTTTGGTTGCCCGCAAAAGTTAGCGCAATTGCTCTAAAGTCGCCAGAAAGGCCGCGTGAAGGCCCGGGTCGGCGAACCGCCCGGGCCGGTGTCGGTCAATAGCGCGGCAGCGACGGGTCGATCTCGGTCGACCAGGCGTCGATGCCGCCCTCGACGTTGTACAGGTCGTGGAAACCCAGGCCGCGGAAGTACTCGGCCGCCTGGCGGCTGGAGTTGCCGTGGTGGCAAATGAAGGCCAGCGGCAGGTCCTTGGGCAGGGCTTCGAGACGTTCGCGGCTGTCCTCGTCCAGCACCTCGTGGGGGTGGGGGAAGGGCACGCGGGCGCGGTCGGCGGCCGGGCGCACGTCGATCACGTCGATGGTGCCGGCGATGATGTGGTCATGCAGCTGCTGCACGCCCATCGGCTTCACGGCCGGCGGCGCGTTGGGGTTGTGGATGGCCAGGCCGGCGCCGCGGGCGTCTTCCACCCAGTCGATGCGCAGGCCGCGCGCGCGCGGCACGCTGGCCAGGTCCAGGTGCAGGCGGATGCCGGCGGATTCGGTCACCACCTCGTGGCCGGTGGCCGGCTTGAGTTCGAAGCGGGCGTTGAAGCGCGGGTCCACCGACAGGTGCAGCACCGCGTCGCCGTCGCCGTTGTCCAGCGCGCGATTGATCGCTTCGGCGGCGGCCGGGGTGATTTCGATCGCGGGCGGGCTGCGGTCCGGCGCCGGCAGGCCGAGCATCTGGTGCAGCTCGCCGCTGTTGAGCATCTGCTCGATGATGTCGCTGCCGCCAAGCAGTTCACCGCCGACATACAGCTGCGGGATCGTCGGCCACTGGCCGTAGACCTTGATGCCCTCGCGAACTTCCGGGTCCGACAGCACGTCGACGTGGCCGAACGACGGCACCAGTCCCTTCAGGATGCCCGCGGCCTTGGCCGAGAAGCCGCACTGCGGCGTGTCGGGGCTGCCCTTCATGAAAAGCACGACGTGGTTCGCAGCGAGGATGCCTTCGATGCGGGCGCGGGTATCGGGGGAGAGGGACATGGGGGAACTCCTTGGAAATCCTCGCAATTGTAGCGTGGCTGGCAAAGGGGACAGGTGCATTTGTGCGCTTTGCGCGCAAATGCACCTGTCCCCTGTTCAGCGAAGCTTCGGGACTGAAGTCCCTCCCACAAGGGCTAGCGGAGCAGGCGCTCGGCGACGGGCAGGGCCAGCGCCGTCCAGTCGGCATAGGCCCGGGCCGAGGGGTGCAGGCCGTCCTCGGCGATGCGGTCGGGCTGGTCGCCCGGCGAGCGGCTGGCCGGGGTGATGTCCACGAAGGCGACGCCCCGGGTCGCGCATTCGGCGGCGGCGGCGGCGTTGTAAGCGTCGAGTTCGCGGGCGATCGCCGCCGTGTCGCGGCCGCTGGCCTGGCCGAAGGGGGTGACGCCCCAGTCCGGGATCGACAGCACCAGCACGCGGTCGGCGCGGCCGCCGGCCAGCCGGATGCTGCGGTCGAGCAGGCTGGCGAATTCCGCGCGGTAGTCGTCCACGGGCCGGCCGCGGTACTGGTTGTTCACGCCGATCAGCAGCGACACGAAGTCCCACTGCCCCAGCGGTTCGGCGGCGTCCATCGCCGCCGACAGCTCGTCGGTGGTCCAGCCGGTGGTGGCGATGATGCGCGGCCCGGCCAGGGCGATGCCGCGCTCGCGCAGCGCCGCGGCCAGCTGCACCGGCCAGCGGCCTTCCTCGGGCACCGATTCGCCGATGGTGTAGGAGTCACCCAGCGCCAGGTAGCTGATTTCCCCGGGCTCGCCGGCAGGCAGCGCGAGGGCCATCGCCAGCAGCGCCTCAGGCCACATGGCGCTTGCGCTGGCCGGCGCGCGCGGACAGCACGCGGTTGATGCGCTCGAACACCTCCCGCACCACCGGCGCCTCCGGCAGCAGGGTGATGCGGAAGTGGCGCGAGCCCGGCACGTTGAAGCCGCTGCCCGGCACCACCAGCACGTCCTCGTTTTCCAGCAAATCCAGCGCGAACGCCTGGTCGTCGAAACCGTCGGCCGCCGGGCCCACGACCTGCGGGAAGGCGTACAGCGCGCCCATCGGCGCCACTACCGACAGGTGCCCGCTGGCCGTGCAGCCGTCGATCACGGCCTGGCGCGATTCGTACAGGCGCCCGCCCGGCACGGTCAGCGCACGGATGGTCTCCGGCCCCTGCAGCGCCGCCGGCACCGCGAACTGGCCCGGCACGTTGGCGCACAGGCGCATCGCGCTGAGCAGGTCCAGCGCATGGTGGAAATCGCCCACCCGCAGCGGGTCGCCCGACAGCACCGCCCAGCCCACGCGCCAGCCGCAGGCGCGCCAGACCTTGGACAGCCCGCCGAAGCTCAGGCAGGGCACGTCGCCGGCCAGCGGCGCCAGCGGCGTAAACACGGCGTCCTCGTAGGTGATGCCGTCGTAGATCTCGTCGGCCATCAACAGCAGGCCGTGGCGCGCGGCGATGTCCACCAGTCGCTGCAGCAGCGCCGGCGGATAATTGGCGCCGGTCGGGTTGTTCGGATTGATCACCACCAGCGCGCGGGTGCGCGGCGTCACCAGCTTTTCGATTTCGTCCGGGTCGGGCAGGAAGCCGTTTTCCGGGGCGCAGCGGTAATACACCGGCCGTCCCTGGTTGAGGATGGTGGCGGCGCTCCACAGCGGATAGTCGGGCGAGGGCAGCAGCACTTCGTCGCCGGGGTTGAGCAGGGCGCGCAGCGACATGTCGATCAGTTCGCTGACGCCGTTGCCGACGAACACGCGCTCGGCGCAGGCATTGGGCGTGCCGCGCTCGCGGTGGGCGGCGGCGACGGCTTCGCGGGCCAGCGGCAGGCCCTGCTGGTGGGTGTAGGCGTCGGATTCGGCCACGTTGCCCGACAGGGCTTGCTGCAGGTGCTCGGGGGCGCGGAAACCGAAGGCGCCGGGGTTGCCGATGTTCAGGCGGATCAGGTCGCGACCCTGGCCTTCGAGCTCGCGGGCGCGGCGGGAAAGTTCGCCGCGGATGTCGTAGCGGACCTCGCGCAGGCTGTCGCGGGTCGGCATGGGGCTGTGGGGCATGGTGCAGCGGGCTCGGGCAGGGGGTCTGGGCCCGAGGTTAACGGAATCTTGACGGGCTTTCAGCCGGGCATTTCAGCCAGCGCGCGGCCTGCGACGCAGGGCCAGGATCGCCGCGGCGGTGAAGCCCAGCTCCCAGACCAGGGCGCCGGCGAAAAAGCCGGTGAACTCGCCGCTCAGCGCGATGCCCAGCAGGCGGGCGGCCGCGATGCCGCCGTTGATCAGCGCCACCGACCACAGGCCGGCTTCGCGCCAGGCCGGCCGCGCCGCGCAGACCAGCAGGAAGCTGCCGAGGCCCAGCTCCAGGCCGCCGTAGAAGGCCCGCAGCTCGACCAGACCCGCCGCCGTGCCGCCAATGCCGACGCCGCCGAGCACGGCCGCCGGCGCCGCGGTGATGGCGATGCCGAAACCCAGGAAGCCCAGTCCGGCCAGCACCAGTACCCATTTGCCGATTTTGTCCATGGGCCCAGCATGGCCCCGGAAAAGTGAGCAGGGCGTGCAGGCCGGCGTATCATCGCGGCCAATGTTGCCCATCGAAGACGACCTCGCCCCCCTGCGCGCCCTCGGCTGGCCCGACGACGCCGCGGCCCGCGAGGCACTTGCCGCCGCCGCCGGCCACCGCCTCGCGCGGGTCGCCAGCCAGCACCGCACCGCCTACGACGTGGCCACCGGCCCCGACGAGATGCAGATGAAGGTGCAGCCGCCGATGCCCTGGACCCGGCCGCGGTTCCCGCCGGACCAGCGCGCGGCGGTCGGCGACTGGGTCACGCTGGATCAAAGCGGCAAGACCATCGTCGACCTGCTGCCGCGGCGATCGATCCTCAAGCGCGGCGCCGCCGGCGAGCACCACCGCCAGCAGCTGATCGCCGCGAATGTCGACCACGTGCTGGTGGTGGTCGGGCTTGACCAGGACTTCAACCCGCGCCGCATCGAACGCTACCTCGTGCTTATCCGCGCCAGCGGCGCCGACCCGGTGCTGGTGCTGACCAAGGCCGACCAGTGCGAGATCGTCGAGGACTGCATCGACCTGCTGGCTGAAGTATCCGAGTCCGGCGTGCCCATCCACGCGGTCAATTCGAAGGACCCGGACAGCACCGCGGTGCTGCATCCCTACCTGGGCCCGGGCCGCACCGTGGTGCTGGTCGGCAGCTCCGGCGCCGGCAAGTCCACGCTGACCAACACCCTGCTGGGCCGCGAGAAGATGAAGACCAACGCCGTGCGCGCGAACGATTCGCGCGGCCGGCACACCACCACCGCGCGCGTGCTGATGCCGCTGCCGCAGGGGGGCTGCCTGATCGACACGCCCGGCATGCGCGAAGTGAAGCTCAGCGGCGACGAAGACGTGGCCGACGCTTTCGAAGACGTCGAAGCCCTGGCGGCGAACTGCCGCTTCCGCGACTGCGCCCACGTGAACGAACCCGGCTGTGCGGTGCAGGCCGCCGTCGAGGACGGCAGCCTCGACGAGGCGCGCTACGCCAACTACGCCAAGCTGCGCGACGAGATGGAAGCCGCGGCGACCTCGCAGGCCGAGCGCAAGGCCGATGCGCGTGCGGTGAACAAGCCGCCGAACAAGCGCCTGAAGGACAAGTACGGCCGCCGCTGATGGCACCGGACCCGCGAATGCTCGAACACCACGCCGCGCTCGATGCGCGCCTGGTGGCGGCGGTGCGCGGGATCCGGCTGCTGCAGGCGGTGAGCTGGCCACAGCACGTGCAGCAGGATTTCCTGGCGGGTTGGCGGGCTGGCCGCAGCGTGCTGCCGCAGGTGCGCTACGACGCGCCGGAGTTGGGCGACGTGCGCCGGGAGCTGGCGGCGATCGCCGCGGCGGCCGATGCCGACGAACCGCTGGGAATGTACCTGCGGCGCACCGCCGACAGCTGGTCCGTCGCCACCCAACTGCTCGAGGCGGTGGGTACGCCGGCCGTGACCGAACATTCCGTTCGCCTGTTCGGCCGCCCGGGCGACATCCTTCCGGGCGACGGCCCCAGCAATCTTGATGCGGCCCGGCATTTCATCGGGTTCGCCGACGAACTGGACCAGGAACTGCACGTCGCCGAGGCCGACTACGTGCTGTCGGCGCAGACCGTGCAGGCCGAACTCCAGCTGGCGATGGACCGGTTCTTCGTGCATCACGCGGTGACGGTGGAACTGGACCCGGAGCTGATCGCCAAGGCCGCCGCCGGCCCGACCCGCATCCGCCTGCGCAGCGGCACCGGCTTCAGCGAATACGACCGGCACCAGTTGCTGGAACACGAAGCCTTCGTGCACACGCTGACCGGCCTCAACGGCCGCGAGCAGCCGCACTTCAAGTCGCTGGCGCGCACCTCGCCGCGCGTCACCGCCACCCAGGAAGGCCTGGCGACATTCGCCGAGCTGGTGACGGGCGCGATAGACATCGAACGGCTCAAGCGCATCAGCCTGCGCATCGTCGCGATCCACATGGCGATGCACGGTGCCGACTTCGTCGAAGTCTTCCGTTTTTTCCTCGACGCCGGGCAGACCGAGGCGGACAGCTTCGCCTCGACCCAGCGCGTATTCCGCGGCGTGCCGACCACGGGCGGCGCCGCGTTCACCAAGGACACCGTGTACCTGCACGGGCTGCTGAGCGTGCACACCTTCTTTCGCTGGTGCCTGCGCCATCGCCGGCTGCGCCTGACGCGGCTGCTGTTCGCCGGCAAGATGACGCTGCAGGATGTGTTCGCGCTCGAACCGATGTTCGACGCCGGCGTGCTGGCCGAGCCGTTGTACCAGCCGCCCTGGGTGCAGCGCGCCGCCGGCCTGGCGGGCATGCTGGCCTTCTCGCTGTTCGCCAACCGCATCCGCCTGGACCGCGTCGACGCCGACGACCTCGTCCTGGGCCTCTGACTGCCCCTGTAGGAGCGCCTTCAGGCGCGAATCTTTTGGCTTTGCCTGCGGCAAAGAAGAGATTCGCGCCTGAAGGCGC
>NZ_JAYRTE010000019.1:0-49090 GCF_041919775.1 Arenimonas sp.
ACCTGACCCCGTTCTAAAGCGAGGCCAGCGCAGCGTTGAGGGTGGCGCTGGGGCGCATCGCCTCGCTGGCCTTGGCCTGGTCCGGGCGGTAGTAGCCGCCGATGTCCACCGGCTTGCCCTGCACCGCCAGCAGCTCGGCCAGGATCGTGGCCTCCTCGTCCAGCAGGCGCTTGGCCAGCGGCGCGAACTTCGCCTTCAGCGCGGCGTCTTCGTCCTGCTCGGCCAGGGCCTTGGCCCAGTACTGCGCCAGGTAGAAGTGGGTGCCGCGGTTGTCGAGCTGGCCGACCTTGCGCGCCGGCGAACGGTTCTCGTCCAGGATGCGGGCGTTGGCTTCGTCCAGGGTCTTGGCCAGCACCGGCGCCTGCGAGTTGAGCCAGCGTTCGCTGACATGGTCGAGCGAGGCCGCCAGGGCCAGGAACTCACCCAGCGAATCCCAGCGCAGGTAGTTTTCAGCGGTGAACTGCTGCACGTGCTTGGGCGCCGAACCACCGGCGCCGGTTTCGAACAGGCCGCCGCCGGCCATCAGCGGCACGATCGACAGCATCTTGGCGCTGGTGCCCAGCTCCATGATCGGGAACAGGTCGGTCAGGTAGTCGCGCAGCACGTTGCCGGTGACCGAGATGGTGTCCTGGCCGGCGCGGATGCGTTCAAGCGACAGCTTCATCGCGTCCACCGGGGCCAGGATGCGGATGTCCAGGCCGTCGGTGTCGTAGTCCTGCAGGTAGCCCTTCACGCGTTCGATCAGCTGGGCGTCATGGGCGCGGTTTTCGTCGAGCCAGAACACCGCCGGGGTGTCGCTCAGGCGGGCGCGGTCGACGGCCAGCTTCACCCAGTCGCGCACCGGCGCGTCCTTGGTCTGGCACATGCGCCAGATGTCGCCGGCCATCACCGGGTGTTCGAAGATCGTGCGGCCGGCCTCGTCGCTGACGCGCACGATGCCGTCGCCGGGGATCTGGAAGGTCTTGTCGTGCGAGCCGTATTCCTCGGCCTTCTGCGCCATCAGGCCGACGTTGGGCACGCTGCCCATGGTGGCCGGGTCGAAGGCGCCGTTGGCCTTGCAGTCGTCGATCACCGCCTGGTAGATGCCGGCGTAGCAGCGGTCGGGGATGACGGCCTTGGTGTCCTGCAGTTCGCCGGCGGCGTTCCACATGCAGCCCGAGTCGCGGATCATCGCCGGCATGGAGGCGTCGACGATGACGTCGCTGGGCACGTGCAGGTTGGTAATGCCCTTGTCGGAGTTCACCATCGCCAGGCCCGGGCGTTCGGCGTAAAGCGCCTCGAGCTCGGAGCGGATCGCCGCCTGCGTGGCTTCGGGCAGTTCGCCCAGGCGCGCGTACAGGTCGCCGATGCCGTTGTTGCGGTCGAAGCCGACCGCCGCCAGCGCCGCCGCGTGGCGGTCCAGCACGTCCTTGTAGAACTCGCCCACGACGATGCCGAACATGATCGGGTCGGAGACCTTCATCATCGTGGCCTTGAGGTGCAGCGAGAACAGCACGCCCTTTGCACGTGCATCGGCGATCTGTCCGGCGACGAAGGCCGCCAGGCGCTGGCGGTTCATCACGGCGGCATCGACGATCTCGTCGTGCTGCACCGGCACCGACTCGCGCAGCACGGTGGTGACGCCGTCGGTGCGCAGCAGCTCGATCTTCAGGCTGCCGTCCTGGCCGATGATCGCCGACTGTTCGCTGCCGTAGAAATCGCCGCCGTCCATGTGCGCCACGTGCGACTTCGAGCTGGCGCTCCACTTGCCCATGCGGTGCGGATGCTTGCGGGCGAAGGCCTTCACCGACTTCGGCGCGCGGCGGTCGGAATTGCCCTCGCGCAGCACCGGGTTCACGGCGCTGCCCTTGGTGCGGTCGTAGCGGGCCTTGATGTCCTTCTCCGCGTCGCTCTTGGGTTCGTCCGGGTAGTCCGGCAGGTCGTAACCCTGCGACTGCAGTTCGGTGATGGCGGCCTTGAGCTGCGGCACCGAGGCGCTGATGTTGGGCAGCTTGATGATGTTGGCTTCGGGCTGGGTGGCCAGCTCGCCGAGCTCGGCGAGGTGGTCGCCGATGCGCTGGTCTTCGCGCAAGCGGTCCGGGAACTGCGCCAGGATGCGGCCCGACAGCGAGATGTCGCGCGTCTCGACGGCGATGCCGGCGGCGCCCGCGAAGGCCTTCACGATCGGCAGCAGCGACTGGGTCGCCAGGAACGGGGCTTCGTCGGTGAGGGTGTAGATGATCTTGGGCGAATCGGACATGGTGGTTTTATCCCGTGAAGTCAGCCCCGCATTGTCGCGGTTACGCGGGGCCGGGGAAAGCGCGCGCCCTACGGGCGCGTACGTGCGCGCCAATCAGGACAGCAGCGGCCCCGCGTCGGGCGAAGGCGGCTCGGCGCCGCAGGCCGGCGGCAGGTCGTCCACCGCCGCCGGAGACGTGGCCGCCACCGGCATCTGGTCCACGGCCGGAACCTGCACCGGAATCATCGCCCAGTCTTCCGGCGTCAGCGGCTTGAGCCCGTGGGCCATGCGGCCCTTGTCGCACTGCGGGCTGTGGCGGCCGAACTCCCAGCTCGGTTCGACCTGCCGGCAGACCGAGGGGCGGTTCGGATAGATGCCGCAATGGCCGTCCACGCCGATGGTGCCGCGCAGGCCGATGCAGCGCGGGTGGCTGCCCTCGGTGCCGCGCATGGCCAGCTCGTGCCGGCGCAGCGGCATCACCAGCTCGGCCGGCGGCCCGTCGGGATTGTCGGGCTGGGCTTCCGACCAGTGGAAGGAAACACGGAAGGTCGCGCAGCAGGCGCCGCAGCGCAGGCAGGGGTGGCTCATGGGCCGCGGAGGCTCGAAGGTGGGTTACTGGATGGTGAAGCTGCGGGTTTCGACGACGCGGTCGTTGATCGCGATTTCCACCTGGTAGGCACCGGCCGGCCAGGGTTCGGGCTGGGTGATGCTGAAGGTGGTGACCGTCGGCACTTCGGGAACCAGGGCCTGGCCGGCCTTGGCGACCTGGCTGCCGTCTTCGAACAGCCAGCGGGCCGACAGCGTCAGGCCGGGGCTGGTGCCGACGCCGACGACGGCGGCGTGGATGGTGTCGACCGTGGTGAAGACGTCCTGGGGGCGGGGCACGCGGCCTTCCTCGTCCAGCTCGGTGCCCAGCTCGACCGCGACCACGCGGAAGTCGCCGCCGGGCAGCGGTGCCTCTTCGGGCACGGCGACGGCTTCGGTGGTTTCGGCGGCAGTCTGGGCAGGCGCCTCGGCTTCGTCGGCCGGCGCAGCCTCTTCATCGCCACCGCAGGCGACCAGCAGCAGGGACAGCAACAGGGCGAGCGGCGTCAGGATCGGGCGCATGGGCGGCTTGTCTGGTGGCGTGCGGTTATTGGCGGTTGGTGCGCGGGTTGCCCGGCAGCGGCAGGCCCGGGGTGGCCCGGAACGGGTTGATGTCCAGGCCGCCGCGGCGCGTGTAACGAGCGTACACCGCCAGGCGGGTCGGCGCGCAGTGCTGCATCAGGTCCATGAAGATGCGTTCGACGCAGCTTTCGTGGAAATCGCTGTGCTGGCGGTAGGACACCAGGTAACGCAGCAGGCCGTCGCGGGCGATGCGCGGGCCGGCGTAGCGGATCTGCACGCTGGCCCAGTCCGGCTGGCCGGTGACCGGGCAGTTGGACTTGAGCAGGTGCGAGACCAGGACTTCGTCGGCCCTGGTTTCGGCGTCGCAGGACAGGAAATCCGGGCGCGGCGGACCGTAGTGGCTGATCTCGATCGGCAGGTCGTCGATGAGGTCGCCTTCGAGGTTTTCGATAAGCGCGACGTTGTTGGAACCGGCCGGCGTCAGCACCACGCTGACCGGCGCACCGGCCGCGGCCGACAGGTCGGCCACCAGCTGCGCGCGCAGGGCATCGGTGTCGGCGAAACGCGCCATCGCATAGCTGCCCAGGTACAGCTTGAGGCTCTTGGATTCGACGATGTTCGGCGACGTCGCCGGCACGCGCAGTTCGGCCAGCGCGACGCGCGGCTTGCCGCGGCCATCGAGCCAGCTCAGTTCGTAGGCATTCCAGAAATCGACGCCGCTGAAGGGCAGGTCGTCGGCCAGGCCCAGGGCCGCGCGCGACTGGGCACGGGTGATCGGGAACAGCAGGGAAGGATCGTAATCACCGCCGTATTCGACGGCTTTGCCCAGGGGGCTCAATTCAGGGGACGTCATGGGGCGCATTGTCTCACGCAGTCGGGCTTCGGGCGTATAAAACGTGGTCCCGGGGGACCGGCGGCCGCGATCGCCGGGCCGCCGGTTCAGGTTCAGAACGCGGCGTCGAAGGCAACGTCGCCCTGCACGCCCACCTGGTAGGAGGAAACGCGACGTTCGAAGAAGTTCGTCAGTTCCTGCACGTCCTGCAGGTCCATGAACGGGAACGGATTGCGGGCGCCGAAGTGTTTGCCCAGGCCGAGCTGCGCCAGCCGCTGGTCGGCGCAATACTCCAGGTACTGGCGCATGTCGCGCGGCGACAGGCCGGCGACGCCGCCGGAAAGCACGTCCTCGGAGAACGCGAACTCGCAGTCCACGGCTTCGGTGAGCATCTGCACGATCTGCGCCTTGAGTTCGTCGTCGAAAAGCCCGGGCTCCTCTTCACGCGCGGTCCGGATGACCTCGAAGGCAAAGGCCATGTGCCCGCTTTCGTCCCGGAACACCCAGTTCGTGCCGCCGGCCAGGCCGTGCAGCAGCCCGCGCGAGCGCAGGTAATACACGTAGGCGAAGGCGCCGAAGAAAAACAGGCCCTCGATGCAGGCCGCGAAACACACCAGGTTGAGCAGGAACCGCCGCCGCTGGGCCTGGGTGCCCAGGCGGCGAAGTTCCTGCACGCTGTCCATCCAGCGGAAACAGAACTCGGCCTTCTTACGGATGGAGGGAATGTTCTCCACGGCCGCGAAGGCGCGCGCCCGGGCCGCCGGGTCCGGCAGGTAGGTGTCGAGCAGGGTCAGGTAGAACTGCACGTGCAGCGCTTCTTCGTACAGCTGGCGCGAGAGGAACATGCGCGCTTCCGGCGCGTTGATGTGCTGGTAGAGGTTGAGCACCAGGTTGTTGGAGACGATCGAGTCGCCGGTGGCGAAAAACGCCACCAGGCGTTCGACCAGGTGCCGTTCGGCCGGCCCCAGCTTGTTCTTCAGGTCGTTGGTGTCGAGCGAGAAATCCACCTCCTCCACCGTCCAGGTGTTGCGGATGGCGTCGCGGTACATCTCGTAGAACTGCGGGTAGCGCATGGGCCGCAGCGTCAGGTCGAAGCCGGGGTCGAGCAGGCGGGCGCTCACTGGCAGGCCTCGCAGGATTCGGGGTTCTCGAGCGAACAGGCGATGGCCGCCGGTGCGTCGACGGTGGCCTTGGCGATGCGGGTGGCCGGGCGTGAACGCAGGTAGTAGGTGGTCTTGATGCCCTGTTTCCAGGCGTGCATGTACATCGACGACAGCGCGCCGATGTTCGGGCTTTCCATGAACAGGTTCAGCGACTGGCTCTGGTCGATGAAGGCGCCGCGCGCGGCGGCCATGTCGATCAGCGAACGCATCGGGATCTCCCAGACGGTGCGATAGACCGCGCGCAGTTCGGCAGGGATCTCGGCGATGCCTTGCACCGAGCCTTCGGCCAGCTTGATGCGGTCGCGCAGCTCCGGCGTCCACAGCCCCAGCTGCTTGAGCTCGCGCACCAGGTGCCGGTTCACCTGCAGGAAATCGCCCGACAGGGTTTCGCGCTTGAACAGGTTGCTGACCTGCGGCTCGATGCATTCGTAGCAGCCGGCAATCGACGCAATAGTGGCCGTGGGCGCGATGGCGACCAGCAGCGAATTGCGCAGGCCGTGTTCGCGGATGCGTTCGCGCAGGGCGTCCCAGCGGGCCGGGTCGGCGGGCGTGATGCCCCAGGCGTCGAACTGCAGCTCGCCGTTCGCGGCGCGGGTGTCCTCGAAGTTCGGGTGGCGGCCGCGCTCCTGGGCCAGTTCGCAGCTGGCCTCCAGCGCATGGAAGTAGATGTGTTCGGCGATACGTGCCGACAGCGCCCGCGCCGCCTCGGAGTCGAAGGGCAGGCGCAGGCGGAAGAACACGTCCTGCAGGCCCATGCAGCCCAGGCCCACCGGCCGCCAGCGCAGGTTGCCGCGCCGGGCGGATTCGATCGGGTAGAAATTCAGGTCGATCACGCGGTCGAGCTGACGCACCGCCAGGCGCACGGTGTCGGCCAGCTTGTCGAAATCGAAGCCGTCTTCGCCCAGGTGCTGGCCCAGGTTGACCGACCCCAGGTTGCAGACCGCGGTTTCCTCGGCGCTGGTGACCTCCAGGATCTCGGTGCACAGGTTCGACAGGTGGATGACGTTGCCGGCCTTCGCGGTCTGGTTGCTGGCGCGGTTGCACTTGTCCTTGAAGGTCATCCAGCCGTTGCCGGTCTGGGCCAGGGTGCGCATCATCTTTGCGTACAGCTCGCGCGCCTTCAGGGTTCGCACGGCCAGGCCGTTTCTCTCGGCCTGTTCGTAGGCGGCGTCGAAGGCTTCGCCGTACAGATCAACCAGGTCCGGTACGGCCTTGGGATCGAACAGCGACCAGGCGCCGTCGGCCTCGACCCGGCGCATGAACAGGTCGGGAATCCAGTTGGCGAGGTTGAGGTTGTGCGTGCGCCGGGCGTCGTCGCCGGTGTTGTCGCGCAGCTCCAGGAATTCCTCGACGTCGGCGTGCCAGGGCTCGAGGTAGACGCAGGCCGCGCCCTTCCTTTTTCCGCCCTGGTTGACTGCGGCCACCGAGGAATCGAGCGTCTTGAGCCAGGGCACGATGCCGTTGGAGTGCCCGTTCGTTGAACGGATAAGCGAGCCGCGCGAACGCACCCGCGTATAGCTGACGCCGATGCCGCCGCTGAACTTGGACAGCTGGGCGATGTCGCCGTAGCGCTGGTAGATCGCTTCGAGGCAATCGCGCGGCGAATCGAGCAGGAAGCAGCTCGAGAGCTGTTCGTGCGTGGTGCCGGCGTTGAACAGGGTCGGCGAACTCGGCAGGTAGTCCAGCCGGGCCATGCGCTGGTACAGCGCCAGCGCCTCGGGCACGTCCTGGCTGAGCGCGCAGGCGATGCGCAGGAAGAACTGCTGCGGGGTTTCGATGATCCTCCGCGCGGTGGGATGGCGCAGCAGGTAGCGGTCGTACAGCGTGCGCAGGCCGAAGTAGTCGAAGCGGCGGTCGAGCGAGGCGTCCAGCGCGTCGTTGAGCTTGCGGGCGTTGGCCTGCACGAAATCCAGCAGGCGCGCGTTCACCAGGCCAAGCTCGTGGCCGCGCGCGACCGACTGCGAAAAGGCGTGGATTTCCTGGCCGGTGACTTCCTTGGTGATGCATTCGGCCAGCAGGCGGGCGGCAAGGCGGCCGTATTCGGGTTCTTCGGCGGTCAGCAGCGCGGCGGTGCGGATCGACAGCTCGTCGAGTTCGCGCGTGCTGGCGCCGTCGTACAGGCCCGAGATGGTGCGCGTGGCCACGCGCATCGGATCGACGGCGTAGAGGTCGTCGCACTGGCGCATCACGGCGCGCACGATCTTGTTCAGGTCCACCGGCTCGCGGCGGCCGTTGCGCTTGGTGACGGTCATGCCCAGCGCGGCGGCGGGCGGGGTGAGGGCGAACTGCGGCACGTCGGCGTCGGCGGGCGCGTCGAGGATCTCGTGGTTCATGGGCTTCTCCGGTGCATGGCGCACGGCCGCCGCCCTTCCCTCGGAGGACGACGCGGGCGTTCAAGGCACCGGGAGAATGGAATACGGGTGTCGCAGGGACCGAGACGCGCCGCCACGACACCGGCGCCGTCTCCCCCCGGAGACCTCTGGGCCGGTCACCGCGCGTCGTGCTTCGCGCGGCTGTCGGCAGGTCTTCGGACTCGTGGACGCGAGGCGGGCGCCTCTCCTACTGGCCGTCGCTTCCCGGGGCCCAAGTCCCCAGTGCTCTATGACGGCGGTCGTTTCCACATACCGCTGCGGGGCAGTGCCGGATTCAAACCGGCTTCCCTATTAACCCAAGCACTTGTGGCGCCCGGGACCGACGGCCACAAGATAGTGTGGCCGGCGTCGCCGGTCAATCAATTGACTTCGTGCAGGTAGTCCAGCGCCACCTGCAGCAGCGTGCGGGTGCCGACCTTCAGCGCCTGCTCGTCCAGGAAGAATTCGGGCGAGTGGTTCGACGGGGCCTTGAGAGGGTCCTGGTCCGCCGGCGTGGCGCCGACGAAGTAGAAGAAGCCGGGCACTTCGTTGGCGTAGTAGCTGAAGTCCTCGGCGCCCATGGTCAGGTCCATCTCGATAACCTTGTCGGCGCCGACCACCTTCTCGAGGCTTGGCACCATGCGCATCGTCAGCGCCGGGTGGTTCACGGTGACCGGGTTGCCCTTGGTGTCGGGCACCTGGGCGACCGCCGTGGCGCCGTGCGCATGCGCGACCGATTCCGACACGTTCCTGAGGTCAGCGAACACCTGCTGGCGCATGTCCTCGTCGAAGGTGCGGATGGTGCCCACCAGCTCCACTTCGTCGGGGATGATGTTGTAGCGGATGCCGCCCTTGATGGCGCCGAAGCTGACCACCACCGGCTGCTTGGAAATGTTCTGGCGCCGGCTGACGATGGTCTGCGCCGTGCCGATCACGTCGGCGGCGGCGACGATCGGGTCGACGCCGCCCCAGGGCCGCGAGCCATGCGTCTGCCGGCCCTTGATGACGATGTTGAAGCGGTCCGACGCCGCCATCAGCGGGCCGCTGCGGTAACCGACCGTGCCGGCGTTGAGCGTGCTGAACACATGCAGGCCGAACACCGCCTCGGGCTTGAAGCGTTCGAAGATGCCCTGTTTCAGCATTTCCTCGGCGCCGCCCGCCTCGCCGTCCGGCGGGCCTTCTTCGGCCGGCTGGAAGATGAAGAGCACTTCGCCGGCCAGTTCGTCCTTCACGGAAGCCAGTGCCTCGGCCACGCCCATCAGGATGCCGGTGTGGGCGTCGTGGCCGCAGGCGTGCATCACCCCGGTGGTCTCGCCGCGGAACGTCGTCGTCACCTTAGACTCGAAAGGCAGGCCGGTGCGTTCGGTCACCGGCAGCGCGTCCATGTCGGCGCGCAGCGCGATGCGCGGACCGGGCTTGCCGCCGCGCAGCACGCCGGTGACGCCGGTGGTGGCGATGCCGGTGCGCACGTCCTCGAAACCCAGCGCCTTCAGGTGCTCGGCGACCAGCGCGGCGGTGCGGGTTTCGCGGTTGCCCAGTTCGGGGTTCTGGTGGATGTCGCGGCGCCAGGCCTGGACCTTGGCGTCCACCGAAGCCGCGAGCGTCTCGACGTCGGGTGCCTGGGCGAAGGCGGGGCCGCAGAAGGCGGCAGCGAGGGCGGAAACAAGCAGCAAACGGCGCATGACGGCTCCCCTGGATGGCCTGCCGGCGATGCTAGCACGCAGCCCGCGCCAGCCCGTGGCATGCTTCGGCCCGCCACTGCGTTCTGACAGACATCGGATCCGGGAGCCCGCCATGCGCCTGAACATGTTTCTGATCGTTCTGCTGATGATTCCCGTGCCCGGCGCGGTCCTGGCCCAGTCGGCGAAGGACAAAACGCAGGTGGAGGCGAAGAAGCCGCCCGCCGCGGCCACGCTGCGCCCCGGCATCGCGCGCCAGGTGAAGGCGCCGGTGACCATGCAGCAGGAAGCGTTCCAGCGCGCGCTCGGCGTGCGCGGCGGGGTGTCCTTCGAGAAGCTGCGGTCGATGCGCCTTCAGGCCGAAGCCGATGCCCAGCGCCGGCGCGCGGCACCGGAAGCCGTGGTGTCGCAGAACGACCGCGACTACCACCGCCAGCCCGCCGACTGCGACGACCGCGACCGCAGCGTGCATCCGGGCCAGGCCGAGGTCTGCAACTTCAAGGACGACAACTGCGACGGCATGGTCGACGAAGGGGTGGCGTGGACGGTCTGGCGCGACCGCGACGGCGACGGCTTCGGCGATCCCGGACAGCCCGTGCAGACCTGCCCCGTCGGCGAGGCGCTGGCCGACGTTTCATTGAACAACCGCGACTGCGACGACAGCGACCGCTCCCGCAATCCCAGCCTGGGGACCTGCCCATGATCCTTTCCATGCCTCGTTTCCTGCTGGCCGGCCTGCTCGCGGCGGCCTGTGTATCGGCCGTCGCCGCGGAGCGCGAAACCGTGAGGGTGCGCGTCGGCGACGGCAGCGGCGCCGTCGTGCGCCCGGCCATCGTGAAGTGCAGCAGCGACGCGCAGTGCGACGACGGCGTCTACTGCAATGGCGCCGAGCGCTGTGCGCCCACGGACCCGCGCGCAGCACGAAGCGGCTGCGTGGCGGGCGCGCCGCCCTGCCGCCTGGGCGAAGATTGCCTGGAGGCCGAAGACCGCTGCCGCCTGGGGTCCTGTGACCGGCCCGATGCCGACGGCGACGGCCACGCCGCCGCCGCGTGCGGCGGCAACGACTGCGACGATTTCGATGCCAACCGCAATCCAAGCCGCACCGAGATCTGTGATGCGGAGGGCATCGACGAGGACTGCGACCCGATCACTGTCGGCGACCGCGACGCGGATGGCGACGGCTACATCGACGCCATGTGCCGCTAAGACTCCCTGCAGACACCGTGGGAGGGACTTCAGTCCCGAGTGTTCGCAGGCCGGAAAGCCATCGGGACTGAAGTCCCTCCCACAGGGGGCGCGAGGCACAGCGGCAGCGCCATCAGGCTGGAGACGACCATCCACGCGAGGTAGCGGAAGTCGGCCGAAGGCGCCAACGGCAGCAGCGGCAGCGCCAGAAGCAGGCCAGAGGCGGCCAAGGTCGCGGCCAGGCCGTCACGGGGTCCGTTTCGACGAATCGCCGTGAGCGCCAGCACGCCGAAGCAAAGCAGCAGGTACACCCAGCCCGCGAACAGTGGCGTGTCCACCAGCGCGTCCAGGCGCGGCTGCACCAGGCGATGCAGCGTGCCCGACGGTGGCGCCACCGCGGGGTTGTCGCGCAGCGGCACGATCGTCGGCTGCAGCACCTGGAAGTCCGGCTGCGCCGACTGGCACAGACCCAGCAGGTAGGCCGAGACCGCGGCGCGGTGGCCGAAGTAGGCGCGCGGATGGTCGAGCGGCAGCGACAGCCAGGCGTGGCGAAGCTCGGCGAACTGCGCCGGCGTGTAGTCGTAGTAGAAGTTCAGCCGCAGCTGTCCGGACTCGAAGCTCGGCACGTTGACGAAGGGCGAAAAATCGCGGCGCAGGTCGTCGACGCTCAGGCCGGGTTCGACCCAGTCCGGCGGGAACAGCACGCGCTCCTCGGCGATCGACACCGCGGCGATGTCCCACATGGCGATCACCGGCCACACCGGCGTGTCGCGCGCGCCGGGCGCGAGGTTGGCAAGCGTCGCCGCAAGATGCAGGCCTGCCGCAAGCGCGAAGGTCGCGACCGTGATCCGCAGCCGGCGCCCGGGCCACTCCCGCCAGGCGACCCAGGCCAGCAGCGGCAGCGCCGCCGGCAGCGCGTTGTGGCGGAACGAACAGCCGGCGGCGAGCAGCAGCAGCGCCGACAAACGCCAGCCTCGGCGCGGCCAGGAAAGATCAGCGGCCAGGCAGGCAACGGCGCCGGCGAACAGCGCCATCATCCACACGTCCTTCCACAGGTGCGGCAGCAGGGCCAGCAGCGGTGGCCAGGCGCCAAGCAGCCAGACGCTGAGCACGCGTCGCCATGCTCCTCCACCCAGCGCATGCGCGAATCCCGCCACCGCCGCCCACCAGGCCAGCGTCTGCACCACCAGCATGCCGCCGGGATCGGGCAGCACAAGCCGCACCGCCTGCCAGACGCGCACCATCACCGGCGGGTGCCCGGGATCGAGTTCACCGTGGCGGGCCTGCCACCACTGCCAGGCCGAATCCCAACTCAGGTAGCCCGGCCAGAACGTCGCCAGCACCAGGCCCAGGCCCAGCGCCGCCGCCAGCCAGGGCGCCAGGCGCCTCACGGGCGGTGTTCGCGGGCCATGTATTCGGCGCTGCGCATCTCGACCAGGCGCGAGGCGGTGCGCTCGAACTCGTGGCGCAGTTTTTCACCGGTATACAGCCACATCGGCTCGGCCGCGGCGCTGAGCAGCAGGTTGACGTTGCGGTCGTAGAGCTCGTCGACCAGGTGCACGAAGCGGCGCGCGGCGTTGTCGGCCATCGTATCCATCACCGGCACGTTCGAAAGCAGCACGGTGTGGAAATTGCGCGCCACCTCGATGTAGTCCGCGGCCGCGCGCGGCCCTTCGCACAGCGCGGAGAACTCGAACCAGGCGATGCCCTCGGCCAGCGCCCGCACCGGGATCGGCCGGCCGTTCACCGCCAGCGGCCCGTCCTCGCGCGGCGCGTCCGCGGCCAGGCGCTCGTAGTGCGCGGACAGCGCGGACTCGGCCTGCGTGCCCAGCGGCGTCAGGTAGGTTTCGGCGCTCGTGAGCTGGCGCAGGCGGTAGTCCTGGCGGCTGTCGAGGTGGTGGATGACGCAGTTTTTTTCCAGCAGCGCGATCGCCGGCAGGAAGCGCGCGCGCTGCAGGCCGTCGCGATACAGGTTCTTCGGCTCGGTGTTCGAGGTCGTGACCAGCACCACCCCGCGTTCGAACAGGCGGTCGAGCAGGCGGCCCAGGATCATCGCGTCGGCGATGTCGGAGACGATGAATTCATCGAGCACCAGCAGGCGCAGCTCTTCGGCCAGCGCATCGGCGACCACGGCGACGGTGTCGGCGGTGTCGTCGGGCAGGGCCTGGATACGCGCGTGCACTTCGACCATGAAGCGGTGGAAGTGCCAGCGGCGGCGCGGCAGGTCGCCGAGCTGGTCGAACATCAGGTCGTTGAGGAAGGTCTTGCCGCGGCCGACGCCGCCCCACAGGTACAGGCCCTGCACGGGTTCGCCGCCGCGGCCGAGCCAGCGTTTCCAGGCGGGGGTGGATTCACGCGCCAACAGGCCGGCGTGGATGCGGTCGAGCTGGGCCAGCGCCGGACGCTGGGCGGGGTCGTCCTGCCAGCGGCCGCTGGCCACGCCGGCGGCATAGGCGGCCGACGGCGGCCGGGCCGCCGATGCTTCAGCCATGGCGCGGCGGCGGCAGGTTCTTGCGCACGCCGTTCTTGACCGCGCCGCGCAGGTCCATCAGCCGGCGATGGAAGAAGTGGCTGGTGTCGGGCATCTTCACCAGCGTCGGCTTTTCATCCAGGCCGTCGATCCACTCGTAGACCTTCTGCGGCTCCACCACCTCGTCGGCGTCGGGCATGATCACCAGCCACGGGCAGGCCGGCGGCTGCACGCCGGAAAAATCGCGGAAGCCGACCGGCGGCGCCAGCGAGATCATCTGCTTCACCGGCAGCTGGCGGGCACCCTGCAGGGCGACCCAGCTGCCGAAGGAAAAGCCGGCCAGCCACAGCGCGTCGTCCGGGCGCGACTTGCGCACCCAATCGGCCACGGCCAGCAGGTCGAGGATCTCACCGCGGCCCTCGTCCCATTCGCCTTCGGACTTGCCGACGCCGCGGAAGTTGAAGCGCACCGCGGCCAGGCCCAGTTCGCTCAGCGCGCGGGCGGTCATCGTGACCACCTTGTTGTGCAGGGTGCCGCCTTCCGGCGGATTGGGGTGGCAGATGATCGCCACGCCCGCCC
Source organism: Arenimonas sp. (assembly GCF_041919775.1). GTDB lineage: Bacteria > Pseudomonadota > Gammaproteobacteria > Xanthomonadales > Xanthomonadaceae > Arenimonas. The sequence goes on from NZ_JAYRTE010000019.1 coordinate 13,585, forward strand.
GCTCCTGCCCTTCCTCGGGCAGGTCCACCATCAGTTCGATCTGGCCGGCGGGGCCTGGGACCAGCAGCGGGCCGGATTCGGTCGGGAAGTCGGGCAGGGCGTCCATGCGCGGATGATAGCCCCTAGCGGGCCAGGTCGAAGCCCAGCAGCAGCGGATCGTGGTCCGAGGCGCGCCAGGCGTCGGTGGCCTTGCCGTTGCGGTAGTCGAAGGCCGGGGCCTCGTCGGCGTTGGCATGCCACTCGGCGGCGCCGCGCAGGCGCGCGGCCAAGCCGGCGTCCACCAGGGCGTGGTCAAGCCGGCCGGACAGGCCCTGGAACACGAACGAATACGGGCGCTCGAGCTTCATCTGCTGGAAGGCGTCCTGCCAGCCCTGCGAGCGCAGCAGGCGCATCGGGTCTTCCTGCGCATAGGCATTGAAGTCGCCGACCAGCAGGTGGCCGGCGGGTTCGGTCCCGGTGGGATCCTTCGCCAGCCAGCCATTGAGCAGCCGCGCCGACTCCACCCGGGTGGCGTTGAAGCAGGCCTGGCCGTCGCGCCGGTCGGCGTCGCCGCCGCTGGCCTCGTCGCAGCCGCCCTTGGACTTGAAGTGGTTGGCCACGACCACGAACACCGGGCCGCTGCCGGCGCGGAAGGCCTGCGCCAGCGGCACGCGGCTGCGGTCGCGGAACGGGCCCTCGCCCAGCACCGCCGGCTTGCCCACCGGCGTCACGCGGCTGGCGCGGTAGATCATGCCCACGCGGATCGGGTTGTCGCCCGGGCCCCGGCCGGCATCGACGAAGCGCCAGTCATCGTGCGGGCCGGCGGCATTGAGCGCGTCCACGAAGCCGGCCAGCGACGATTCCGGGCCATAGCCGTCGTTCTCGAGTTCCATCAGCGCCGCCAGGTCGGGGTCGAGCGCCTGCACGGTGGCCACCAGCTTGGCCTGCTGGCGCACGAAATCGGCCCTGGTCGCCGCCCCGCGCGTGGTCGGGAAGCCGCCGCCGTGACCGTCGCCGTTGAACAGGTTGAGCAGGTTGAAGCCGGCGATGCGGCGATCGCCGGCGACTACGGGAACGGCCGGGCGCGGCGCCTGCTCGATATCGGTGAGCGGTGCGGTGAGCTGCAGCCGGTGGCCGCCGAAGCGCTGGTCGAGCACGCCGGTGACCCCGCGCAGCACGCTGCCCACGCGCAGCGGCTGGCTTGCCTGCAGGCCTTCGCCGGGCAGGAACCACAGCCGGTCCGGATCCCGGGCGCTGCGGCCGTCGTCGATGCGCAGCATCAGGCGCGTGTTCTCGGCGGCGATCGCCTGTGCGGCGGGGCCCGGCGGCGCCAGTTCGGTCGGCGAGAACAGGCGGCCGTCGAAACTCACGCGCAGTTCGCCGAAGCGGGCCAGGTCTTCATTGCCGGTGACCGTCAGCGGGCCCTCCAGCGTGAGCAGCATGCCTTCGTAACGCTCCCAGTCGCCGGCGCTGGCTGGCGCCGCCGTCACCACGAACGGCATGACGGGGGCCCGGCCAAGCTGTTCGACATCGCTGGCCTCCACGGCGGTCAGGGTGGCGCCGTCCTCGCCGATTTCGACCACGGTGCCGGTGATGCGCACGTGGTCGCCGGCTTTCAGCCGCGGCTGCGCGTCGCGGCTGCGCGGCAGGAACAGGCCCTCGGACGTGGCCGGGTCGGCATCGGGCTGCAGCGACTGCACGAATACGCCGCCGAGGCCACCGAACGGCGCCACGACGACCGCCTCCACCACCACCTGGCGACCCTCGAGCGGGCTGCGTTCGCCGCTGCCCTGGATGCGCGACACCGTGGTTTCGCCGCCTTCGGTGGCAAGCACCGTGTCGGGCGCCATCGGGCCGGGCGGGGTGCAGGCCGCCAGCAGCAGCGGGGCGAGAAGACACAGGCGACGGGGCATCGGGGAACTCCGGAAACGAGAACGCCGCCCGGAGGCGGCGTCGTCGCGAAAGGGCATGGCAGCCAAGCTTACTGCAGGTTGTCGACCATCCACTGCACGGCGGCGACGACCTGCTCGTCGCTGAGGTTGGGGTTGCCGCCCTTGGCCGGCATGATGCCCGCCGAACCCTGGTAGCCGTCGATGGCGTGGGTATTGAGCGTGTCCATGCCCTGGGCGATGCGCGCGGCCCACTCGGCGCTGACCAGCTTCGGCGCGCCGCCGGCGCCCGAGGTGTGGCAGGCGCCGCAGAGGTTGTCGTAGATCACCTTGCCGTCGAGCGTGCCGTCGTAGGCCACCTGGCCGGCGGAGGCCGCCGCGGCGGCGGCGGCAGCGGCCGCCTGCGCCGCCGCGCCGGTGGAGCCGGCGTAGACGCCGCCCGCGGGCTGCAGGCGCTGGGCCATGGCGGCTTCGGCCACCGGATTGGGTTCGGGCTCCTGCTGGCCGTTGATGTACAGCCCAAGGAGGATCAGCACGCCGGTGACCGCCACCAGGAAAACGATGACCATCGAGAAGTGCTTGAGGAAGACCAGATCGTGATTGCGCACGGGGTGTCCTGACAGAGGGCCGGGGCCCTGTGGATAAGAAGGCCGGGATTATATCGGCCCTGTCCCGCGCAAGGAAGGCGGCGATGCCGCTGCGGTTCCGACGCCCGCCTCGGGTAGCATGTCGGCAAGCCGGGATCCCGGCGAACAGGGGAAGTCACCAGGCATGGCAGGACGCGCGCTGGCGCTGCTGCAGGACGCCGGGCCGGGCCGGAACGGGCGCTGGGCCCTGCTGGCGCTCGGGGTGTTGGCCACCTGGCTGGCGCTCGAGCAGCTTTCGGCCCAGCTGTGGTTCCTGCCGGCGGGCCTGCGCCTGGCGATGCTCTGGCTCACCCCGACCCGCCGCTGGGGCTGGCTGGGCGCCGCCGAAGTGCTGGCCCAGGCCACCAAGTCGGCGGTGCTGGGCTACCCGCTGTTCACCTTCACCTTCCTGGCGGTCTGCGTGGCCCCGTGGCTGATCTACGCCGCGGTGGTCTACCTGCTGCGCGGATCGAGGCCGGCGCCGGCGCCGGATACGCCGACCCGCATGCTCTTGCTGCTGCTGGCCGGCCTGCTGGGCGCGGCCGGGGTGTCGCCGCTGCTGTGGATGTTCCTGGTCACCTACCCGATGACCACGGCCGATTCGCTGGCCAGCATGTTCGCCTTCATGTACGGCGACCTGATCGGCCAGATCGTGTTCGCCCCGCTGCTGATCGCCCTGCTCCACGGCGGCCTGCGCCGGCGCATGGGCAGTGGCCTGGTCCGGGACCTGGGCATGGTGCTGCTGGGCGCGCTGGGCGTTTTCCTGGTGCTGCAGGCGTATGCCGACCTCGCCATGTACGTGCTGCTGCTGGCGTTCGCGCCGCTCTTCTTCCTGGGTTTCCGGCACGGCTGGGAAGGCGGCGCGCTGGCGACGACCCTGCTGGGCGGGGTCATCCAGGGCCTGGTGCAGCTGGATTTGCTCACCGTGAACGTGACCATGCTGCAGCTGGTGCTGGCCGTGGTCGGCGGCGGCGCGCTGGTGCTGGGCGCGGCCAGTACCGCGCTGCGCCGGAGCCACGAGATCCTCGCCCAGCGCCACCAGGAGCTTGCGTCCAAGACCACCGAGCTCGAGCTGCTGGCCGCCGAACTGGGCCAGGTCGGCCAGCGCCTGGCCCGCCTCGAGGAGCAGGGCCAGCGCGAACTGGCCAGCGAACTCGAATACGAACTCGGCCACGCCATCCATGCCCTGGGCACCCGCATCAGCCTGGCCTTCCGCGACGTGCGCGACGAACAGGGGACCCGCCTGCTCGAGTCCCTGCGCGAACAGGTGCGCGAGATCCAGGACAGCCTGCGCCGCGCGCTGCGCCAGCTGCGGCCGCCCCAGCTCGACACCCACGGCCTGAAGCAGGCGCTGGAAACCGGGCCGCTGCACGAGATGCTCGACGACAGCGGCGTGGTTTTCGAACCGGTGTTCGAGGGCCCGGTGGACGCGCTGGGCGAGGACGCCCGCACCGCCGTCTACCGCATCTGCCAGGCGGCGGTCCGCGAGGCGGTGCGGCTGGAAATGGTCCGCCGCTTCGGCCTGCGGCTCGAGGTCGTTCCGCAGGACGCCGGCACCTTCGCCGTGGCCCTGGCGATGGACCTGGAATTCTCAACCTATGCCCAGCACCTGCCGACCCTGCAGGTGGTGCCGGCGATCAAGGACCGCGTGCTGGCCGTGCAGGGCAGCTACCTGCTTGAGCCGCTGGTGCACGGCCACCGCCACTCAGTGCGTTTCGTCGCCCCCTGAGCCCACCCGGCGCAGCGTCGCCTGCGCATAGTCGGGCAGGATGCGCTGGCCGTCCCAGGTGTAGACCAGGTGCCTGGCCTGCACGCAGGGCGCCACCCGGTCGGGATGGAACACGCCGACGCATTCGCCGCCGGCGTGGCGCACGCTGGGATAGACGACGCCGTCCGAACCTTCGGCCCGCAGGCGTCGCGCCAGCGCCTGCGGCGGGCCGTAGTCTTCCGGGTGCAGCATCTGCGGCCAGCCGCGGCGCAGGTCGTGCAGCCCGGCGCGGATGGCGGTGCGGTAGCAGCGCATCTCGATGCGCATCGCCGGCTCGGCGGTGGCGGCCATGAAGCGTGCGCGGTGGAACATGGTTTCCGCGACCGCCGTGTCCAGGGTCTTCGCGGCATAGAACACGCCGTAGCTGCCGTCGCTGAAGCGGCTGCCGGCGGGATTGAGGTGGGTGAACGCGGCCATCACCGGCTGGGTGCCGGGGCCGCTGATGCGCCGCTCGCGCGGCACCAGCTGCAGCTGCCCCAGCTCTTCGCGCAGGCGCGGGTTGGTCATGGACTCCAGCGCGAACAGCGCTTCCAGATCCTCCGGCCGCGCGATGCGGTCGAACACGCCCTGCGGCGGGAAGCAGCTGGGCACCAGCCGCCAGGCCTCGGCCCAGCTGACCCGGGTGGTGCGCGGCACGTTCACTGCCAGCCGCGCTGCGCGTCGAGGTAGCTGCGCACGACGTAAAGGTCGGCGACGTTGCCCGACAGCATGCGCTCAAGCGCCGATCCGCCGCCGAAGGGCAGCGCGGCGTTGGGCTTGCGCAGCCAGGCGTCGGCGCGGGTGGGGTCGGGGAACAGCACCTGCAGCGCCTTGAAGATGCCCAGCACGTAGCTGATGCGCTCGAGCACGTCGCGCCCCGGGCTGCCGTCCTGCTGCTTCTTCCACTTGTACCAGGTCGATTCCGGCGGATCCCCGAGCAGGCGCCGGGCCTCGGCGTTCTTCAGTCCCCAGGCCCGGGCGATCGCGAAATAGGCGCGCAGCGCGGGGCCGCCCAGGTCGGGCAGCGCCTGGGCGGCGGTGAGGCGGGCGGGACGGGTGGCCATGACGACTCTCCCTGTGGAGTACAAGCCAAAGATACTCCCAAAAAGAAGTAATTGTCTGGCCCGCCGGGGATCGCAGCCAGACGGGTGGCAGCCCGTTCAGGTTACATAAGTAGCTGATTAAATTATGGAACATGGGCAAAACGGCGACTGTTTAACGAAAAAGAAATATTTCCTTCAGTTTCGATTTCGCCGGGCCCGTCCAACCTCGGCCCCACGCTTGACGGCCGTGCTGGTGGATCCCCCGATCCCCCGTCAGCGAGGTCCACCGGACCGCCAACAAATAAGTTCGCAAGGAGAACCCCCATGAACGCCATCAAGTCTTCCCTGATCGCCTCTGCCATCGCCCTGTCCTTCGGCAGCACCGCCGCCTTCGCCGAGCACCATACCGGCGAGGACCACGCCGACAAGGTCAAGGCTCAGAACGACGCCAAGCCTGCCCGCACCGCCGCCCAGGCCACCACCGACGCCGCGATCACCGCCTCGGTGAAGACCCGCCTGTTGGCCGATGAGCGCACCAAGGGCTTCGACATCAACGTCGACACCTACAACGGCGTGGTCAGCCTGACCGGCGGCGCCGACTCGCTGGCCGACAAGATGGCCGCCACGGAAGTGGCCCATGACGCCGACAACGTCGTGCGCGTCGAGAACAAGCTGATCGTCGCCGGCGAAGACACCGAGGCGCGCGAGGACGCCAACACCGCCACCCTGTCCGGCGAAGTCCGCGAGGCCGCCGACGAAACCGGCGACGAAGTCGACGATGCCTGGATCACTTCCAAGGTGAAGACCCAGCTGCTGGCCGACGACCAGGTCCACGGCATGGACATCAACGTCGACACCGAAGACAACGTGGTCACCCTGACCGGCACCGCGCCGACCCTGGCCGCCCGCACCAAGGCGGTCGAGATCGCCCAATCGACCGAGGGCGTGCGCAGCGTGGTGGCGACCAACCTGATCGTTGGTCCGGACGAGGCCATGGACGAAGATGACGTCGAGGACATCAACGACTAAGCAAGAACGCCCATCCATGTCAGAGTGGACGGCAGCGGCCGGGCAGGACGCCCGGCCGTTTCCGTTTGGGCGGGCCCGCCGCCGCCCGGGATGAGCCTGGCCCCAGGGTCACTGGAGACCGAAATGAACGAACAGACCGAAAACCGCAGCGTCTTCGCCGTCGATACCCTTGCCCAGCTGGAGGATGCGCTGACCGCCGCCCGCGAGGCGGGCATCGCCGACGAGGACATGGCCCTGGTCGCACGCCACGACATCGAGCTCGAGCTCGATCCGGACGCCAGCGAACCCGACGAACATGGACGCGTCCGCGGCCTGCTGGCCGGCCTTAGCGCGGTGGCGGTGCCGACCCTGGGCGTCAGCCTGGCCGGTGCCGGCATGCTGAACCTGCTGGGCAGCAACCTCGCCGGCTGGACCGGCCATGCCGCCGGCGACCACGCCAACGACGACGTGCGCGATCGCTACAAGGCGCTGGTCGAGTCGGGCACCCTGCTGGTGGTCGTGCGGGCCGGATCCGCCGAGCGCCACGCCGCCGCCCACGCCGCGATGACCGCCGCCGGTGCCCGCCCGCTGCACGACGGCCAGGACTGAGCCCACCCTGTGGGAGGGACTTCAGTCCCGAAAGGAAACCCCATGCCCCCACGCAACAACAACACCCCGACGCCCTCCGAAGACGCCAAGCACCTCGCCGTCCTGATCGACGCCGACAACGCCCAGCCTTCGGTCATCGAGGGCCTGCTCGCCGAAGTGGCGAAGTTCGGCGTCGCCAGCGTCAAGCGCATCTACGGCGACTTCACCTCGCAGCGGCTGCAGGGCTGGAAGCAGGTGCTCCTGAAGCACTCGATCCACCCGGTGCAGCAGTTCGCCTACACCAGCGGCAAGAACGCCACCGACAGTTCGCTGATCATCGACGCGATGGACCTGATGTACACGGGCCGCTTCGACGGCTTCTGCCTGGTGTCGAGCGACAGCGATTTCACCCGCCTGGCGCAGCGGCTGCGCGAGGCCGGTCTCACGGTGTACGGCTTCGGCGAAAGGAAAACGCCGGATCCTTTCGTGCAGGCCTGCGACAAGTTCACCTACACCGAGGTGCTGCGCCAGGATGCCGCCGAGGCCGAAAAACCGGAGCCGGCGAAGCCGGCCGGGCGCGTGGCGAAAAAGACGGCGACAAAGGCCGCCGCGGCCGAAAAGCCCAGGCAAACCCAGCAATCGCAGCAGGCGCCGCGCAAGCTGCTCAACCAGGCCATCGAGGAAGCCAGCGACGAGGAAGGCTGGGCCCAACTCGGTGCGGTCGGCAGCTATCTCAACAAGCTGCGTTCGGACTTCGACCCGCGGCTGTTCGGCCACCGCAAGCTGAGCGACCTGTTCAAGGCCTATCCGAAGTGGTTCGAGTTCAGGGAGCTCGCCAGTCCGGCGGGCGGCAAGGATCTCTACGTCCGCGCGCGCGGCTGAGATGCCACGTTCGAATTGCCATCCGTAGGAGCGCCTTCAGGCGCGAAGCCCTTCCTTGCCGAAGGCAAAGGCAAAAGATTCGGGCCTGAAGGCCCTCCTACAAGAGCGGGGTCAGCCCTTGGGCGCTTCGGCCGGCCGCCACAGGTCAACGGCGAAGTCGGATTCGTAGGGCGGCACGTTGCACTCGATCACGTCCTCGGGCGCGATCTTCAGCGTAAGGCCGACGATGTCGGCGCGCACCGGCATGCGGTGGCGCTGGCGGTCGACCAGCACGGCGGCGTGCACGTGGGCCGGCTTCTGCGTCGCCAGCCATTCGAACACGCGCATCAGCGAATAACCCTGGTAGAGCACGTCGTCGACGACGATGACGCGGCGGTTCATCAGGTCGGCGCCGCGCGGCGCCTCGAGCGCGGTGTCGGGGTGCAGCAGCTCGAGATTGTCGGCGTAGCGCTTGACCTTCAGGTCGATGCGCTCGATCTCGGCCCAGGGCGCATGCACGCGGATGCGGGCCAGCAGCCGGTCGGCCAGCGGCGCGCCGCGGCGAAGCACGCCCAGCAGCACCGTCGGCGTGGCGTCGAGCAGGGCGGCGGCCTGCCGCGCCATGTCGTCCACCACGAGCTCCAGGTCCACTTCGGAATACAGGCGGAAGCGATCGGCGGGCATGCGGGTCTCCGGCGGCGGGGGCCGGCCTAGCCTAGCCGGTTTGCGCGGTGTTTCCATCCGCGAAGCCCCGTCGCACCCACGACGGCGCCAGGCCCATGCGGCGGCAGGCGTGCTGGGCCGGGCCGTCGTTCAGGCCGGCGCGGAACAGCGGCGCCGCGGCGGACAGCAGGCGAGCGGCCACTTCGGCGCCTGCGCGCTCGCGGCGCCCATGGCCGAGCCGCGCCCGCGCCCAGTCCGGCAGCAGCGCCATGCCCGCGCCCAGGAACACCTTGCGCGAGGGCCCGGCCATCGGCACCGGCAGGCGCATCGTGTCGAGCACGCGCAGCACTTCGCGCGAGCGGTCGGTGAAGGCGAGCCGCGGCTGTACCGCCCTGAAGTACTCGTCCACGTCGGACTCGCTGCGCGGCACGTCGCCGGCGCCCAGGGCTTCGGCGATGCGCCGGGTTTCGTCGTAGTAGCGGTCGGCGTCCGGGCCGGGCACCGGGCCAGCGAAACGCCGGTAACCCTGCAGGAAGCCGTAGGCCTCGGTGACGTGCACCCAGGTCAGCAGGGCCGGGTCGTTGGCGGAATAGGGTTCGCCCGTTTGCGTGTGGCCTCGCACCTGGTCATGGATGCGGCGCACCCGGGCGATCTGCGCCTCGGCCTGGGCGCGCGGCGCATAGCTGGTGCCGGCGACGAAGTGCGTGGTGCGGCGCAGCCGGCCCACGAGGTCGGTCCGGAAGTTGCTGTGGTCCCAAACCCCGGCCAGCGCGGCCGGGTGCAGGGTCTGCAGCACCAGCGCGCACAACCCGCCCGACAGCATGCCGGCGAAGTCGGCGTGCAGCTGCCAGGTGGCGCTGGCCGGGTCGAACAGGCCGGGGTCGCCCACGGGCTGGTCGTAGTCGAGGCCGCTTTCCCCACGAGGAAAGGCGCGCAGCACCCAGGTGCGCAGCGGTTGGGTCAGGGGCGAAGGCATGGCTGCAGTTTAGGCATCGCCCGTGAAGGGGCGGTGCTGGCGCCGGCCTCCTCGCAACGATACTGTCACCGGCGCAGGGGATTATCCGACGGTTCTTCGGGGAGATTTCTTACATGAGCAAGGGAAAGGTCGGGCTTTTGTCCGCGCTGTTGCTGTGCCCTGCGTTTGCGAACGCCGGGGTCTGGATCAACGAAATCCACTACGACAACGACGGCACCGATGTCGGCGAGTTCATCGAGGTCGCCGGCGACGCGGGGACGTCGCTGTCGGGCTGGTCGCTGCAGTTCTACAACGGCTCGGACCGGCGCGTGTACGCCACCCGTTCGCTGTCGGGCACGCTGGGCAGCCAGTGCGGCGCCTTCGGCTTCGTTTCGGTGGCGGCGGCCGGCCTGCAGAACGGCTCGCCCGACGGCGTCGCCCTCGTCAATGCCTCCGGCACCGCCGTGCAGTTCCTGAGCTACGAAGGTCGGTTCAAGGCCGCCAGCGGTCCGGCGCGTAACCAGACGTCGGTGGACATCGGCGTGTCCGAAGCCACCTCGACGCCGGCCGGCCAGTCGCTGCAGCTCAAGGGAAGCGGCACCGCCTACGCGGATTTCAGCTGGCATGCCCCGTCCAACGCCAGCCCGGGCACCTGCAATGCGGGCCAGGTTTTCCCGGTACCGGACGCGGCGCCCACGGTCAGCAGCACCTCGCCGGCGAACGGCAGTTCGGCCGTGCCGCTGGACGCCAGCATCAGCATCAGCTTCTCCGAGCCCGTCAGCCTGCAGTCCGGCGCGATCGTGCTGGGCTGCGACACCAGCGGCAGCGTGCCGGTGGTGGTCAGCGGCGGGCCGACCACCTTCACCGCCGACCCGCAGGCCAGCCTCGCCGGTCTGGAGGATTGCCTGGTGGACGTGCTGGCCGGCAAGGTCAGCGACCTCGACGGCGTCGCCACGCCGATGGCGGCCGACCACAGCTTCATGTTCACCACGGCGTCGGTGCCCGGCAACGACTACTACTCGGGCGTCAACACCAGCAGCGCCAGCGCCCTGCGCGCCAGCCTGCACGCGATCATCGACGACCACCAGCGCTTCCCGTACAGCTCGTCGGCCACCGACACCTGGGACGTGCTGGAATTCGCCGACGAAGACCCGATGAACCCCGGCCGCATCCTCGACGTCTACCGGAACGCCAGCTACCAGAAGTACGGCGCCGGCAACACCGAGTACAACCGCGAGCACACCTGGCCCAAGAGCTACGGCTTCACCAACGACGGCAGCACCAACTACCCGTACACCGACACGCACATGCTGTTCCTGTCGGACTCGGGCTACAACAGTTCGCGCGGCAACAAGCCCTACGCCGACTGCCTGTCGAACTGCACCGAGAAGGTGACCGTGGCCAACGGCGGCGAAGGCGGCGGCAGCGGCGTCTTCCCCGGCAATTCCAACTGGTACGACACTACGTACTGGCAGACCTGGGGCGACCGCAAGGGCGACGTCGCGCGCGCGCTGCTGTACATGGACGTGCGCTACGAGGGCGGCACGCACGGCGTCACCGGCGCCGCCGAGCCCAACCTGATCCTCACCGACGACCCGGGCCTGATCCAGGCTTCCAGCAACAACCTCGGCGTCGCCTACATGGGCCGCCTGGCCGACCTGCTGCGCTGGCACGCCGAGGACCCGGTGGACGCCAAGGAACAGCTGCGCAACGAGGCGGTGTATTCCTACCAGGGCAACCGCAACCCGTTCATCGACCATCCGGAATGGGCGGCGTGCATCTTCCAGAACCAGTGCAACTGATCACGCGCTGCGCGTGAGTTCGACGAACGGGCCCGCTGCGGCGGGCCCGTTCAGGGCTCGCCGAAGCGCCGGCGAAGCGATGCGAGGGTTTCGTGGTTGCGATCTGCGATGTCCCGGAATCCCGGGCTGGCGCGGTCGTCGCTGGCAACGTCCGCCCAGAATGCTTCCGCCAACGCGGCGGCTATCGACCAAGCCGCCGCGTGCCGCGGCAGCGGCGGCGATGGATTGAACTCGCGGGTCACCACGGCACCGCCCGCAGCGGGTGCATAAGCCATCGGAAGCATGTCGAATACCGGCGTCAGCGCCAGCGGCCTGCTGTCGCCCAGCACGAAGGCCAGGTTGCCGAAATGCATGTCGGTGTTGCCGATCAGGTTTCCGAACAGCCCCAGCACGCGGATGCAGTCGCGGGTTTCAGGGGTCGTCCAACCCTCCGCCACCAGGCGATCGGCCACGTCCACCCAGGGGGCTCGCGCCATTCCCAGGTAGGCCGCATCCAGCGCGCGAAGGGAGACCTGGCCGCGGCGCCCGAGCGACGGGGTTCGGTCATGACGCGTTGACTGGAGAAACCGTCTTCCCTGGCTTTCGAGGATCTCGGTCCCGGCCGCCGGAAAGCCGGCTTGCGCGAGCCGACGCTCCGCCAGGTGTTCGCACAGCAGCAGGTCGGACCATCGCTGGCTGGTCGGGGTCGTGATCGCGTCGCTGAACTTCACGACCACCGACCGGAAGCCCGCGGCGGCCTCGTCAAGCACGGCGGTGAACTTGGGTTGCTCACCGCCGGCCGACGATCCGGTGCGGTCGCCGGCAATGGCGGCGGCGGCCAGGGCCGGGTAGCGCACGCTGCGCTCCCCTGGCGCGAATGCCTGCGACCCTGTGCCGTCGAGCAGGGCCCGTCGCAGCGCCCCGTCGCCGAGTACCAGATCGCCGGGCAGGTCACTCCCGTGCAGGACCAGCGCGGCAAGCATGTGGCGGCTGTTCCACAGGTTCAGGTCCTCGGGGGCGCCCAGCGTGGCCGCGTGGGCCTGCACGAAACTGCGACCAAGGAACCCCTGCGGCCGTTGGTCTTCCAGGAACCAGGGCAGGTCCGGGTACAGGCCGGAGGAGAAGTCCCCGTGCATGAGTGCCGGGCGGGGTTCGGGGCTTTCGAAGTACCACTGGTCGCCCGCGAGCGAGTGCAGTTCACCCAGCTGCCGTGCTTGTCCCGAGGCGTCGATCCGATAGAGGGGCCATTGGCTGCCCAGGCCGGCGACCGGCTCGGGCAGCGCATAACGGGCGCCCCGGGTGCGACCCAGCCTGAGCACGCCCCGGCCCAGCTGGCTCAGCCCACGGGAGATCGTGGGTTGGCTGACTTCAAGCTTCGCCGCGAGTTCGCTGGCCGTCGTCACGCCAGCTGCCCGTAGCGCCGCCCGGAGGGCTTCCGGAGTTAGCAGGCGGGGTCTCATGGCGCCATGCTAGCGCATTTATTGAATAGATAAAATAGCTAATAAGAAATAGCAAATAGCAGATAAAACATATACATACAAAATTAATTACAAGTATAATGAATAGATAAAAGATCTATAAGCGCAAGGCAAATGCCGATTCGGCCACAACGGTTCCGTTGACCTGAAGCTCCACGCGATGCCGCCCCGGGTAATAGCGACGTGTGGTGATCGGTCGCAGCGAATGCTTTTTCTCCAGTCGCCGGACCTCGCCAGGCGCCAATTGCAGGGTCCAGCCCTTGAACACCTTGGCCGAGCAGTCGCCGTTGGCTTTCACGTGATGCACGACGTAATCCACGGCCAGGGTCTGTTTGCTGTTCGCGCCGGAGGCCAGGGTCGCGATCAGCTTCAGCGATTCGCCCACGGCCACGCGCTTGGGCGAAAGCGCCAGCGTGGCCTCGCCGCGGAACCTGCCGCCCAGGCCCCAGGCTTTCAACACGCGACGGTCGCCGCGTTTGACCAGGCTGCGGCTGGCGTGGCGAAGCAGCGCGACCCGCTCGGGCGGCGCCTTGGGCAGGTGCTGTTCCAGCCAGTCCGCGACAACGCCGGGGTGGTCCTTGGCGATGTCGTTCAAGTGGTTGGCGACGCTGCGGCGCACGTAGGGGCTGGCGTCGTCCTGCAGCGCGCGCAGCAAGGGCAGCGTGGGCGACGGGTCGGCGATCAGTGACCTGATCTGCAGCCCCCAGGGCAGGCGCGGGCGGCTGCCTTCGCTGGTCCAGCGGCGCACGTGCGGGTTGGGGTCGCTGCACCAGTGCCGTAGCTGCGCCAGGGTCAGGTCGAAGTGGTTGACCAGGAAAGGCTGCACCGCGAATTCGCTGGTGAAGCGCTGGGTGAGTTCGCGCAGGGCCAGCAGCGCGCGCTCCGGCTCGGCCTGGCCGCGACGGGCGAGGTATTCGCCGAGCGGCCAGCCGATCCAACCGGCAAGGCCGGCATCGGTGCTTTGGAAGGCCAGCTCGTCGGTCGTCGCCGGCGGTGCGAGGGCGGCTTCGATGAGGCCGGCGGCGCGGTCGAAGTCGTCGGGCAGGGTGGCTTCCAGCGCGTCGGCGATCTGCATCGCGCGCGCCTTCATTTCCAGCGCGTCCAGGCCGGCGAGCGCCTGGCGTTCGAAACCGCGTCGGTCGAAGTCGCGCCAGTGGCGCTGCAGGTGGTCGCCGCAGGCGCGCACCAGGTCGGCGTTGATCAGGTTCTTGAACGGCGCGGGCATGGCAAATCCTGGCCTGTAGGAGCGGCTTCAGCCGCGAAGTTCTTCTTTGCAGAAAGCAAAGTCAAAAGATTCGCGGCTGAAGCCGCTCCTACAGCGTGGGAACTACCAGGTGGGCCAGCAGCTGCATCAGGCTGCGCACGTCGGTGTGGTTGTGGGCCAGGACGCGGCGAAGGTCGGTGGCGGGGCCGCCATTGAGATAGTCGCGCCAGGCGCGGGGGGCTTCGCTGCCGGGCAGGTCGTCCTCGCGCAGGACCTTCAGCAGCTGGCGTTCGACCGTGGCGAGGCGGCAGTTCTCCCACAGGCCGCGGTAGCGGCGGCGCACCGGGTGCAGCAGGTCCAGGTGCGCCAGCGGCGTGATCGGGCAGGGCATCCGCGCAAGGCGGTATCGCGTCTTGAGCAGCGGCGCGTCGTAGCTGCGGCCGTTGTAGCTGACGAGCACGGTGTCGGGTTCCAGCCAGCGGGCGAAGGTTTCGAGCATGGCGTGCTCGGCCGCCATCGTCGCGGTCATCAGCTGGCGGATGCGCAGCTGGCCGTCCACGCGGTCGGCGCAGCCGATCATGAAGGCACGCGTGCCGGTGCCGCCGGCCAGGCCGGTGGTTTCGGTGTCGAAGCAAAGCAGCTGCGCCGGCTCGACCGTGTCGAAGTTTTTCGCGAACGACACGTCCACGACGGTCGGAAGCGCCGGCGCTTCGTGGCGGGATTCGAAGTAGCGCAGGCCCGGAGCGATTTCGTCGCCAGGCAGGTGGCGGTCGGGCGGACGCAGCGGCGTGACCGGACGAACGGCGGCACGGGCGCGCAGGCCGAGCAGGCGGCGGATGTTTTCGGGGACTTCGGGGCGGCGTGGAAGTGCGGAGTTGGCGGCCCCCTCTTCCCGGCCCTCTCGCGTAACGGGAGAGGGAGCAGAACAAAGCCCCTCTCCCGTTGCAGGAGAGGGGTTGGAGAGAGGGGTCGCCCTCCCAGCCTGGCCTTGCAACAAACGCAGCCGCTGCGCCAGCGCCGTCGCCGTGCTCACGCCACCGTCCCCAGCAACTCCAGCACCCGCGTCGCCAGCGCACGCGGCGTATTGCCGGTCTTTCCTTCGTCCGCGGCCAGCACCGGGCCGACGCAGGCCGGGCAGCCAGCGGCGCAGTCGCAGGCCGCCACCAGTTCGCGGGCGCGCTGCACGAGTTCGGCCTCGCGGCGCCACAGTGGTTCGCTCAGCCCGATACCGCCGGGGTAGTTGTCGTAGAGGTAAACCGTGGGCGTGAACCGATCGGCGGCGTCCGGGCTGCCGGGCTGGCCGTCGGCGCCGCGCAGCTGGCCGCGGCCGCGGCCGTCGGTGTGCGCGAACCAGGCGCCGTCGCCGCTGCCCACGGCCTGGCGCAGGTCGCGGCCTTCGGCCATCACCGCCACGGTGGCGACCACGTGCAGCGCATAGGCGGCGCCCAGGAAACCATCGAGCGCGTCCTGGCGGGAAGTGAATGCGTGCTCCAGCGCGTCCTGCGGCAGCTGCCACCACAGCGCCGTGGTGTGCATTTCCTGGTCGGGCAGGTTCACCGGCCCGTAGCCGATGTTTTCGTGCGTGTAGTAGCGGATCTTCTTGTAGCCTGGCACTCGGCGCACCACGTGCACCTCGCCGTGCTGGGCGCTGCCGTCGCCGGCGCGCACGCCCTCGAAGCGTTCGAGCACCTTGAGCTTGGTGTAGTCGATGGCGTCGGTGTAGTAATCGACATGGGTGCGGGTGACGTAGGCCTTGCGGCCCTCCCAGTCCAGGCGCTCGACCTGGAAGGGCACCGACTGGATCATGTGGATCGCGCCCTCGTACAGGGTGAGCGCCGCGGCGGAGTAGTCCACCTCGGCGATGATCTTCTGGCGGCCGTCGGTGCGGTCCACCACCACGAAGTTGCCGTCGGCCACCGAACGCAGCGACACCGCGTTGGCCGGGTAGCTGTCGGCGATCCAGTCCCAGCGTTCGCCTTCCGAATGCAGCACGCCGGTTTCGGCCAGCACGTCGAGCCAGGGCGAGGGGTCGAGTGGCCCGTAGGATTCGCCGCGCAGGAAAGGCAGCTCGAAAGCGGCGCAGCGCAGGTGGTCGAGCAGGATCAGCGGCTGGTCGGGCGCGATGCGCGCGTGTTCCGGATTGGCCTGTTCGAAGAAGTCCGGATGCCGCACCAGGTATTGATCCAGCGGATCGGACGACGCCACCAGCACGCCCAGCGACGGCTGCTGGCGGCGCCCGGCGCGGCCGACGCGCTGCCAGGTGGCCGCCACCGAGCCGGGGTAACCATTGAGCACCACGACGTCGAGCGCACCGATGTCCACGCCCAGTTCCAGCGCCGAGGTGCTGACGATGCCGTCGACCTTTCCGGCGCGCATGGCGCGTTCGGCCTCGCGGCGTTCGTTGGGCAGGTAACCGCCGCGGTAGGCGCGGATGCGCGGCGGCTTGCGCGGGTCGTGGTCGAAGACGTCCTTCAGGTATTTGGTGAGCACCTCGACCATCGTGCGCGACTGCGCGAACACCAGGGTCTTCAGGCCCGCACGGATCGCCAGCCGGGCGATGCGGTTGGACTGCGAACGCGCCGAGGCGCGCAGGCCGAGGTCGGGATTCACCACCGGCGGGTTCCACAGCAGCAGGTGTTTTTCGCCGACCGGCGCGCCCGATTCGGTGACCGCCTCGATCGGCGCCTCCACCAGCGCTTCGGCGTGCTGCCGCGGGTTTCCAATCGTCGCCGAGCACAGGATGAACTGCGGATTGGCGCCGTAGAACGCACACACCCGCTTCAGTCGCCGCAGCACGTTGGCCAGGTGCGAACCGAACACGCCGCGGTAGGTGTGCACCTCGTCGATGACCACGTAGCGCAGGTTCTCGAAGAACTGCGCCCACTTGGTGTGATGCGGCAGGATCGCCTGGTGCAGCATGTCGGGGTTGGACACCACCAGGTCGGCGTGCAGGCGGATGGCCTGGCGGGCGTCGCCGGGCGTGTCGCCGTCGAAGGTGTGGCAGCGCAGGCCCAGGTCGCCGGCGCGGTTGAGTTCGAGCAGGTCGGCCACCTGGTCCTGCGACAGCGCCTTGGTCGGGAACAGGAACAGCGCCTTGGCCTGCTGCTGCATGGCCGCCGACACCACCGGCAGCGTGTAACAAAGGCTCTTGCCCGAGGCCGTGGGCGTGACCACCACGAAATTCCGGCCGGCCTGCGCCGCGTCCCAGGCCTGGGCCTGGTGGCTGTAGAGCTGGCCGATGCCGCGCGCGCGCAGCGCCGCGGCCAGCGCCGGCGGCAGGTCGGCGGGCAGCGGCGCATAGCGGCCTTCGCGCGCGGGCTGGACGAAGTGGCCGGTCACCCGGTCGGCGTACTTGGCCTGCAGCCGGCTGGCCAGCTGCCGCGGGTCGCGCACGCGCGGCGCCAGAGGCGAATCTTCCGGTCCCGCGGGCGTTGCGCCGGAGGTGAGGGCAAGGTCGCGGGCATCGTGACGGGCGAGGGCGTTGGCGGACATGGGCGGGGGCGTGCGGCTAAGGGCCTCCATTAGCCGCCCCGGCCGTCTCATGACGTGAGACCCGGCACCGGCGTAGGCTTGACCCACGTCAACGCCACCGTGCGCCGCGGGCGTAGGGTGGTCCCAACCCTGCCGTCCCCCGAGGAGCCTGGCCATGATCCGCGACCTGTTCGTTTTCCTGCAGGGCACGCCTGCCGACGCCGCGGCGCTCGACGCCGCCATCGCCCTGGCCCAGGCCCATGACGCCCACGTCGCGGCGCTGGCCGTGGCGCATGCGCCGGTGCCTTTCGCCAGCGAGTGGGGCGTCACCGCCGTGGGCCTGGACCAGGCCGGTTTCGAAGCCCTGCGCAGGGCCGCCGAAGAGGCGGCCGCCGGCGCCCGCGGCAGGCTCGAGGCCGCCGGTGTCGCCCATGAAGTGCGGGTGGCCGACTCGCCGCTGGCCTGGCCCGAGGAAGTGGCCGCGCTGCATGCGCGCCACGCCGACCTGTGTGTCTTCGGCGGGCCGGCGCCCGATGCGCCGGGCTCGCGCTTCGGCACCAGCTTCGATGCCCTGCTGATGCATTCGGGGCGGCCGGTCCTGCTGGTGCCCGACGGCGTGAAGCTGATGGTGCCGCCGCGCCGCGTGGTGATCGCCTGGCAGCCGCGCCGGGAAGCCAGCCGCGCCGTGCACGACGCCCTGCCCTGGCTGCCGCGCGATGCCCGCGTGGACGTGCTGGTGGTGAACCCGCAGGCCACGGCCCTTGGCTATGGCGAGGCGCCCGGGTCCGACATCGCCCGGCATCTTGCCCGCCACGGCTGCCAGGCCAAGGTGGTGGAGGTCGACCGCGGGGGCCAGACCACCGGCCAGGCCATCCTCGAACACGCCAGGGAAAGCGTGGCCGACCTGGTGGTGATGGGCGGCTTCAGCCATTCGCGCTGGCGCGAGCAGGTGTTCGGCGGCGTCACCCGCACCGTGCTCGACGGCACCCGCACGCCCGTGCTGTTTTCACACTGAATCCCGCCGTCAGCTGGCCGCGACCCGGTTGCGGCCGCTGGCCTTGGCCGCGTAGAGCTGGCGATCGGCCGCGCGCACCAGCGAGGCGACGTCCACGCCCTGGTCATAGCTCCTGGCCAGGCCGGCGCTGACCGTCACCACGCCCAGCGGGCTGGCCGGGTGTTGAATGCCGGCGGCCACGATGTCCTCGAGGATGCGGCGCAGGATGCGTTCGGCATGCGGCACCGCGATCGAGGTGAACACGAGCGCGAACTCCTCGCCGCCGTAGCGGTAGCAGCGCACGTCGCGCCGCACCTGGCCGGCCAGGACATCGGCGACGCGGCGTAGCGCCTGGTCACCGGCCTCGTGGCCGAGGGTGTCGTTGTAGGGCTTGAAATAATCCACGTCCAGCATGCCCAGGGCCAGGCCGGAAAAGGGCTCGGGATGGGCCAGAAGGTCGGCCAGGTCGTGGTCGAAGGCGCGGCGGTTGGGCAGCGCGGTCAGGCTGTCGGTGCGGGTCAGCTGCTCCAGCCTGCGGTTGGCTTCGGCCAGTTCGCGGGTGCGGTCCTCGACGGTGCCTTCGAGTTCGACCTGGCGCTGTTCGACCTGGCTGGCCAGGTCCCGGAAGCTGCGCGACAGGCTGCCGATTTCGTTCTTCTCGGCCAGCGGGAGGTCGGCGATCGCGGCTTCGGTCTGCTCGCCACGCGCGATGCGGTCGGCGGCGTCGCGCAGCCGCTGCACCGGCTGGCTGACGCGGCGGCTGAGCACCGTGCCCACCACCACCAGCAGGATCAGCTGCAGCACCAGCCCCAGCGCCAGCATGATCGCGGCGCCGCGGTGCGCCGCGCCGGCCACCTGGTTGGCGGGATAGACGGTGGCGAGCCGCCAGTCGGGACCGTCGACGCGGGAGAAGACGACGTAGGCGCCGCTTTCTTCATCCTTCATCACGTGCGGCGCGTGCCCGCGCGAGAAGTGTTCCTCGGCCATGCGGTGGACGCGGGCGGGAAAGGGATCGTCCAGCTCGTCCACATGCAGCTTGCCCCGGGCCTGGTCGTTTTCGGCCAGGGCGCCGAGGCCTGCGATCAGGTGGCCGTCGGCGCTCATCAGCAGCGTGCGCGAGCCGGTCAGGCGGCTGCGGCCCAGGCGTTCCATGATGTCCTCGAGCAGGATGTCCTGGCTGGCATTGGCCAGGTGGCGGCCCGCATCGCCGTCGACCGGCAGCTGTACCGTCACCGCCCACTGGCGGGCGGTGATGTCGAAATACAGGCTCGACCACAGCATGTCGCGGCCGGGATTGTTGGCGGGCAGCGTGGCCTGCACCAGCGGGTCGCCGACGATGTCCAGCGCCGGATCGGCATCCAGGCCCCATGCCATGCCCGGCCAGAACATCACCGACGCGTTTTCTGGAAGCGTGACGTAGAGGTTGGCAAACGGCTCGCCCCAGGCCGGGCCCAGTTCGGCGACCAGGTCGGTGGCGATGACCAGGCGCCGCTGCATGTCCGCGTCCAGACCCGGCCGCTTGCTGCTGATGAAGCCGGTGGTATGGATGACATAGCGGCCGTCCGGCTTGCGGTGGCCGCGGAAGTATTCGGGCCGCAGGCGCAGGGTGTCGTTTTCCGCCGGCTGGAACATGCCGGCGAAGCGTTCGCCGTAGTCGGCCTGCGCATCCTCGTAGCGGCGCAGGAATTCCGCGCTGAATAGTTCCAGGTGCGCCCGGGCATCCCGGAACGCCTGTTCCTGCTGCAGGCCCTGCAGCTCCGCGTGCCGGCGCAGCTGGTCCAGCGCGCGGTCACGCGAGATCTGCCAGGCGTAGGCGTAGCCCAGGCCGGTGGCGCAAACCACGGCCAGGGTCGACCACAGGGCAACGCGCCCGAGGACCTGTTGGGCCAGCAGGCGCATGCCTTCAGCCGCAGCGCACGGTCAGCACGCGGTTTTCCGAATCCACGTCCAGGTTCACCCGGTCTTCCCGGTAGTCCATGGTGACGGCCATGCCGGGTTTGATCACCCGGATGCGGTCCGAGCCGGTGTCGGCCTTCACCTTCGCGACCAGGGCCTCGTCGGCCACCTTGCCCACGGCCCACTGGCCGGGTTTGGCGTCACAGCTCATGGCGGGCTCCTCGTTGGGGGTGGCTTCGTCCATCGCGGGCGGGGGCGGCGGCGCGGCGAAACCATCGGCGGCGTCTTCGGCCGGCGGCGGGTCCTGGGACGGGGTGGCGCAGGCGGAAAGGGCGAACAGGCCGGCCAGGGCCAGCGACAGGGGACGGATCAGGCGCATTCGGTCTCTCCGTATCAGGGGGGATGGCCTGAGCGTATCGCAGGGCGGGGCGGGCGTCTTCGGGCGAGGGGTCGCCTGGCTGAATGAACGAGCTGGTGCAACGATACGTGCCACGGGGCAGGCTTTGTTTCACCACTGAAGCCCTCCATGCTGGGTGCATCCCATCGGAGCATCCGCCATGAAACCTACCCTGCACTCCCCGACGGCCCTCGCCGGCCTGTCCCTTCGCAACCACATCGTGATGGCGCCGATGACCCGCTCCCGGGCCACCGGCAACGTGCCCAATGCGCTGATGGCCACCTACTACGGCCAGCGCGCCGGCGCCGGCCTGGTGATCACCGAAGGCACCTCGCCGTCCCCGAACGGCCTGGGCTATTCGCGCATCCCCGGCTTGTTCAACGCCGAACAGGCGCGCGGCTGGGCCGGCGTGGCGAAGGCCGTGCACGAGGGCGGCGCGCGCATCTCGATCCAGCTGATGCACAGCGGCCGCATCGGCCACCCCGCCAACCTGCCGGAGGGCGCCGAACTGCTGGGCCCCTCGGCGATCGCCGCCGCCGGCCAGATCTGGACCGACGCCCAGGGCATGCAGGACCATCCGGTGCCGCGCGAAATGAGCGACGCCGACATCGCCGCCACCCGCGACGAATACGTACGTGCGGCGCTGCTGGCGCGCGAAGCCGGCATCGACTTCGTCGAAGTGCATGCCGCCAACGGCTACCTGCCGGGCCAGTTCCTCAATCCCAGGTCCAACCAGCGCAGCGACGCCTACGGTGGCAGCGGCGAAAACCGCCGCCGCTTCCTGCTCGAGCTGGTGGATGCGGTCGTCGGCGCCATCGGCGCGGGCCATGTCGGCGTGCGCGTCTCGCCCTTCAATGCCTTCAACGACCTGGCCGCCAACTTCGACGGCGAGCGCGAGGAATACCTGGCCCTGGTCGATGCCCTGGCCGAGCGTGGCCTGGCCTACCTGAGCCTGATCGCCGCGCCGGGCGCGGTGCCCGACGACGTGGTGGATGAAACCCGCCGCCGCTTCCCCGGCACCCTGATCCTGGCCGGCGACTACGACGCCACGCGCGCCGAAACCGACCTGGCCGCCGGCCGCGCCGACCTGATCGCCTTCGGCCGCCCCTTCATCGCCAACCCGGACCTGCCGGCGCGACTGGCGGCGAAGGCGCCGCTGGCCGACATGCAGGCCGACAAGCTGTACACGCCGGGACCGGAAGGTTACGCCGACTACCCGGCGCTTTCGGAGTCGGCCGCGGCCTGAGCGCGGGCAGGACTTCCGGCGGTGTCGGTGTTCATGCGGGGCGTGTGAAAATCGCGCCCCTCATGAATACCTTCCTGCGACGGCTGCCCTGGCTGCTGCTCGCCAGCCTCGTGCTGGCGGGCTGCAGCGGCGCGCCCACGCGCCCGGACCTGGCGCGCCTTTACGAAGAAGACACCCGCAACCAGGCCCAGCCGCCGGTCATCCTGATCCACGGCCTGATGGGTTCGACCCTGGTCGAACGCGACACCGGCAAGGAGTACTGGCCGGGTGGCCTGGGCGCGCTGGCCTTCAGCGACTACCGCGAACTGGCGCGCGTGCGCGACGTCGAACAGCGCGGCGGTGGCCTCGTTCCCGGCGACCTGTTCTACGGCGTGGCCCGCACCGACTATTACGAGGCGCTGATCAAGGCGCTCGAGGACGTCGGCCGCTTCCGGCGCGCCGAACCGGGCCAGCCGGTCAGCGGCGAAGACGACCGTCGCCGTTACTACGTGCTGCTGTACGACTGGCGCAAGGAAAACATCCATGCCGTCCGCCAGCTCCATGAGCTGGTCGAGCAGATCCGCCGCGACTACGGCGACCCGAACCTGCCGGTGGACGTGCTGGCGCACAGCAACGGTGGCCTGATCGCCAGCTACTACCTGCGCTACGGCCCGCAGGACATCCTCGACCGCAACGAGTTCACGCCCTGGGACGAGGGCGCGCACCGCATCCGCCGCATGGTGCTGCTGGGCACGCCGAACCTGGGTTCGGTGATGAGCCTCGAGCGCCTGCAGAAAGGCGTGAAGATCGCCTTCCGCACCGTGCCCGTAGAGGTGCTGGCGACCTTCGCCACGCCCTTCGAAACCCTGCCGCATCCCGACGCGAAGGTCATCCACGGGACCGACGGCAAGCGGCTGGACCTGGACATTTATAGCGTCGACACCTGGCGCCGGAACCAGTGGGGCGTGTTCTCGCCCGAGGTCGAGGCGCGCGTCGCCGCCGCCGCGTTTGGCCCGGAAACCGGCGCGCTGCAGGTCGCCGCGCTGCACGCCACCTTTGCCCGCCACCTTGAGCGCGCCCGCAAGCTGCACCTGGCCCTCTCCGAACCGATCCAGAGCAACGGCGTCGAAGTCGCGGTGTTCGGCGGCGACTGCACGCTGACCCCGGGTCGCGCCGTGCTCGACCAGGACGACGGCGTGAAGAGCCTCGTGATCCGGCCCGAAGACGTGCAGGACAAGGTCGAAGGCGTGGACTACGAGCGCCTGCTGATGCAGCCCGGCGACGGCCTGGTCACCCGCGACTCGCAGCTGGGCCGGGGCCGCGTGGAAGGCATGGGCGCTGCCTACGACAGCTACCCCTTCGCGCAGAGCTTCTTCCTGTGCGAGAGCCACGACCAGCTGTCGGTCAATCCTTACTTCCAGAACAACCTGCTGCACTTCCTGCTGTCGCGTTGACGCACGGCCGGCCCCGGGCCGGCATAGAATGGCCGCATGAAGGACCTGCGCGCCCTGCTGATCGACTGCCGCATCGAGCTGCGAAAGCTCGCCCGCGACTTCCAGAAGAGCGAGCTGTGCGAACGCCTGGACCTGGCGATCCAGCAGGCGGCCAATGCCAGCCTGGCGCCGTCGCCCGCGCCCGCCACCCAGGCCAGCGACGCGTCGCCCGTGGAAAAGACCCAGACCGTCAGCCAGGTCGCCCTGGCCTGGCAGACCGCCGCGCGCGACCTGAAGTTCTCCGATCCGGCCATCCACGCCCGCCTGGGTGAAAAGGTGATGCGCCTGCTCGGCGCGAAATCGCTGTCCGACCCCGCCAACGAGATCATCCAGCTCGAGGGCATGGTCAAGGCGGCCGAAGCGCGCATCGCCCAGCTGGAAAAGGCCCAGCAGGCGCTGGAGGTCGAACGTGACGCGCTGCTCGGCGCCCTGGCCGACGCCGCCCCCGGGCTCAGGGACGGCGGCGACCGGCTGGCGGTGGGCCTGGCCCGCGTGACCTGGCTCAAGGCCGAGGCCGGCAAGGCCGGCAGCGGTCCGGCGCCGGGCAAACGCGCGCCCGAACCCCAGGACACCGTGCCCACGCCCGACCTGCTGCAGGCCGCGGCCGCCGGCGCCGCCAGCTTCAGCAAGGAACAGCGCGAGTGGTGCGTGGGCGAGGCCATGGTGGTCACCGGCTTCCAGTTCACCCCGGTCGAGCTGATTGAAAAGGGCGACGCCGCGATGGCCCGGCTGATCCTCGACGCCCGCAAGGGCGGCTGATCCCCCGTCACCTCGTTTGCGCGGATTTGCGGCAGACTGCCGCCATGGCCCGACGCTGCCTCGCCAGTCTGTTGATTGCCGCCGGAGGCCTTTTGCTGGCCACGGCCGGTACCGGTGCACGCGAGGTCCGGGTCGGCGTCTACGACAACCCGCCCAAGCTCGAGCTCGGCCAGGACGAGCAGCCCAGCGGCATCCTCGGCGACCTGCTTACGGAGATCGCGCGCGAGGAGGGCTGGACCCTGCGCGCCGTGCCCTGCCAGTGGGAGTCCTGCCTGGCCATGGTCGCCAGCGGCGAACTGGACCTGCTGCCCGACGTGGCCCACACCGACGAACGCGCGCGCCGCTTCGACATGCACGAGGTGCCGGCCCTGCGCAGCTGGAGCCAGGTCTATACGCGGCCGGGCCTGAGGATTGATTCCCTGCTGGAACTCGACGGCCGCCGCGTGGCCGTGCTCGCCGGATCGGTGCAGCAGGCCTACCTGGCCGAAGCGGCGCGGGACTTCGGCCTCCGGGTGGACTGGCAGGTGATGGAGTCGATGGACGCGGCGCTGGCCGCGACCGCCGCCGGCGACGCCGACGCGATGGCCACCAACCATTTCTTCGGTTCGCGCTTCGGCAGCGAGCGCGGACTGGGGGAGACGGGGATCCTGTTCGACGCCTCGCGGCTTTATTACGCCACCGCTCCCGGTGCCAACGCCGACCTGCTGCGCGCCATCGACGCGAACCTGACCCGCTGGCAGGGCACGGCGGGCTCGCCATATTTCAGCGTGCTGCAGCGGTGGGGAGCTCCCGGCATCGAACCCCGCTTGCCGGGCTACGCGTACTGGCTGTTCGGCGGCGCGGCCGGCCTGATCCTGCTGGCGCTGGCCGGCATCGCGCTGCTGCGCCGGGAGGTGGCGCGCAAGACGCGCTCGCTGCGCGCCAGCGAAGCGCGGCTGACCACCATCCTCGACAGCGTCGACGCGCACATCTACATCAAGGGCGCCGACCTTCGCTATCGCTACGTCAACCGCCGGGTCGCGCAGCTGTTCGGCGTGTCGCCCGAGGAGGTGGTGGGGCGTGCCGACGAGGATTTCTTCGACGCGGCTACCGTGCGCGAACTGCACGAGACCGATCTGAAAGTGGTGCGCGACGGCCGGCGGCTGACGCTGCAGGAAATCAACCGCACGCGCGCCGAAGGCGGCGTCGAACACGCCTACCTGTCGGTGAAGATCCCGCTGCTGGGTGCCGACGGCCGGGTGGATGCGCTGTGCGGCATCTCCACCGAAATCACCGACCAGCACGCGATGCGCCAGGAAATCGAACGCCTGGCGCTTTACGACCCGCTGACCCAGCTGCCCAACCGCCGGCATTTCCTCGAACGGCTGCGCGAAGCGATCGCCGCCAGCCGCAAGGACGGCTCGGCGGGCGTGCTGGTGGTGCTCAACCTCGACCGGTTCAAGGAGCTCAACGACACCCGCGGCCACCAGGCCGGCGACGAGTGGCTTCGCCAGGTCACGCTGCGGCTGCGGCCGCTGCTGGACGAAGGCCAGTCACTGGCACGGATCGGCGCCGACGAATTCGGCCTGCTCGCCGACGGGCTGCCGCCGTCGCCGGCAGCGGCTCAGAAGCTGGCGACCGCGCTGGGGCAGCGGGTGCTGGAAGCCGTCAGCGTGCCGGGCGACGTGGCCGGACAGCGATACCACGGCACGGCCAGCCTGGGCGCTACGGTGTTTGGCGGCGTGGGTGCCAGCGCCGATGAAGTGCTGCGCCACGCCGACCTGGCCCTGTCCGAGGCCAAGGCCGTCGGCGGCAACCGGATGCGCCATTTCATGGCGCAGATGCAGGAGGCTGCCGCGGCGCGTGCTTCGCTGGAGGCGGATCTTCGCGACGGACTCGACCGCGGCGAGTTCCTGCTGCACTACCAGCCCCAGGTCGACGGCGACGGCAAGCTGCTCGGCCTGGAAGCATTGGTGCGCTGGCAGCACCCGCGGCGTGGCCTGGTGCCGCCGGGCAGCTTCATCCCGCTGGCCGAAGCCTCCGGTCTGATCCTGCCGCTGGGCGACTGGGTGCTGCGCCAGGCCATCGCCCAGCTGCAGGTGCTGGCGGCGCGTCCGGAAACCGCGGGCCTGCGCATCGCCGTCAACGTCAGTGCACGCCAGCTGCATCGCCCCGAATTCGTCGACGGCGTGCTGGCCGCGCTGGCCGAATCGGGCCTGCCGCCGGGCCGGCTTGAGCTGGAGCTGACCGAAAGCGAGCTGGTCGACGACATCGACCAGGCCATCGCCCGCCTCGGGAGGCTGCGCGCCGGCGGCGTGCGCATCGCGCTCGATGATTTCGGCACGGGTTATTCGGCGCTCAACTACGTCAAGCGGCTGCCGCTGGACATGCTCAAGATCGACACCAGCTTCGTGCGCGACCTGCTGGTGGATCCGAACGACATGGCGATCGTGCGCACCATCATCTCGCTGGGCCACAGCCTGGGCCTGGAAGTGCTGGCCGAAGGCGTCGAGGACCCGGCCCAACGCGATGTCCTGCAGGAAATCGGCTGCCGCCAGTTCCAGGGCTACCACTTCGGCAAGCCGCGCCCGATCGGCGAGCTGCAGGACTGGCTGGCCTGATGCGTTGGCATGTCGCCCGATGCCTGACGGTGTGCCTGGCCCTGTCCTGGGCGGCGCTCACCGTGGCGGCGGGCCCGTCGCTGCGCCTGTTGCCCGGCGAATACCTGTGGACCCCCGAGCTGGCGCCGGTGGGCCCGGTGCTGGTGCTGGTCAGCCTTCCCGAGCAGCGCGCCTACGTGTACCGCAACGGCGTGCGCATCGGCGTCACCACCGCCAGCACCGGCAAGCCGGGGCATGAAACGCCGACCGGCGTGTTCAGCGTGCTGCAGAAAAAGCGCGAGCACTACTCGAACCTGTATGACGACGCGCCGATGCCGTTCATGCAGCGCCTGACCTGGGACGGCATCGCGCTGCACGCCGGCCGCATCCCGGGTTACCCGGCTTCGCACGGCTGCATCCGACTGCCCGAAGCATTCGCGGAAAAACTTTACGAGGTCACCGCCCGCGGCATGACCGTGGTGATCACCGACGATCCGGCGCGCGTGCCGATGCTGGCCGACCCGAGCCTGTTCCCGGCGACGCCGCTGCCGCAGAAGGTGGGCACGCGCGCAACCGACCTGGCGCTGCCGGTGCCGGCCGACGCCGGGTTCAGCTGGCAGCCCGGCCTGGCCCCGCCCGGCCAGGTGACCGTGGTGCTGAGCCTGGCCGACCGGGAGATGGTGGTGATGCGCGAGGGCGTCGAGCTGGGCCGCGCGCCGGTGCGTTTGCCGGGCCCGGTTCCGGCGGGCACGCGCGCCTACCTGATGCTCGAAGGCCTGCAGCCAGACGCGGGCCCATCCCTGCCCGAGCGCCCGCGCCGCCGCTGGCTGCGGGTGCTGGGCGACGGCGGTGACGACCCCGCCAGCGTCCTGGGCCCGGCCGGCCTGGACGCCGACCCCCGCTTCCTGGCCCGGGTCTACGACCTGCTGGTGCCCGGGGCCACGCTGGTGGTGACCGACGAGCCCCTGCGCAGGGCTCCGGCCCTGACCGTGCTGGAGGCAGGGGATGAAATCCAGCCCGGCAGCCCCCATGCTGAGGGGCAATGACCGTGGAGACCTCCTGATGGCCTTCCTGCGAACCCTGTCCTGCGCCGCCCTGCTGGCCGCCGGTCCGGCGCTGGCCGCGCCGACGCTGCTGGAAAAGCTGCAGGCCCAGGCACCCGAGGCCGACGCCCGGGTACTGGCGCTGGCACTGCAGGCGCGCGAATGCGCGCTGGCCAGTGCGCCCGCGGCCCGCCGGCTGGCGGTGATCGACTATTCACGGCCGTCCACCGAGCCGCGCCTGTGGGTGTTCGACCTCGAACAGGCCCGGCTTCTGTTCGCCGAACACGTGGCCCATGGCCAGGGAAGCGGCGGCAACGTCGCGACCGATTTTTCCAATCGCGAAGGCAGCCATCAGTCGAGCCTGGGGCTGTTCCGCACCGCCGAGACCTATCACGGCGGCAACGGCTATTCGATGCGCATGGACGGGCTGGAGCCGGGCGTCAACGACGCCGCGCGCGAGCGGCTGATCGTCATGCACGGCGCGCCCTACGTGAACCCGCTGGCCGCGGTGGCACAGGGCCGGCTGGGTCGAAGCTACGGCTGCCCTGCGGTGCGCCCTGAAGTGGCGCGCGACGTCATCGACACGCTCAAGCAGGGCCAGCTGGTATTCGCCTATTACCCGGACCCCGACTGGCTGCAGGGTTCGCGCTTCCTCGGCTGCGAAAGCACCGCCAGGGCGAACGGGAACGCCGGGGCCGGCAAGGGCTGACCCCGGCGCCGCTTCAGAAGCGGTAGTCCAGCACGAGGCGGAAGGTGTCGAAGTCGATGTCCTGGCGCACCGATTCCAGGTAGGGCGGCGAAGTGAAGCTGCTGCCCGGCAGATAGCCGGTGTCGTAGCGCAGGTCGTCGAGATCGGTCATCAGGTACTCGCCACGGAGCGACCACTGGTTGCCGAAGTCGTAGGCGTAACCCAGACCCCACTCGACGCCATCGACGGTGTCGCTTTGCTGGCCCAGCTTGAGGTAACCGCCATTGCTGGCCACCGACGCGCTGGCCGTGACGTCCACCTGCGCCCAGCCGGCGCTGGCGAAGAACAGGTGGCGGCCGCTGGCGAAGCCGAAGCGCGCGCGCAGGGACCACTTGTCGTCGAGCCCGATGCTGTTGCCGTAGTCGTAGCTGAGCGCGGGCGCGGAGGGCGCCGGCACCGGTCCGGTCGCACGGCTGTCGCTGATGTCCAGCGAGGCGTAATCGAGTTCGGCGCCGAGCACGAAGCCGCTGGCGAACTGGTGGTCGTAGCCGAACACCAGGCCGAAGGCGCTGCCGTCCGGCTCGAGGTCCGTGGACCAGCCGGCGACCACGTCGTCGCGCAGCGCCTGGCTTTCGATCGACCATTCGCCGCCGAGGCTGACGTCGGCACGGGAATCGCCGCTGGCATGGCCGGCGTGGCCACCAACGTGCCAGCCGGTCCAGTCGCCGTTGGCCGCCATCGCGGCGGGGGCGGTCAGGGAAAGTGCGATCAACAGGGAAAATCGGTTGTGCATGGCGGCTTCCTTTTGGGGGGTCATGGCCCTCCCGCAGGGGCGATCGCGGTGAGGGTGATGTAAAAAACGCAGCGCTGCCCCCGGTCGTGCCAGCCGTGGACAAGGGGGCGGATGAGCGGGCCCCCTCCCGGCCGCACGGCGGAATCATCGCCACCTGCTAATGTGCAGCCTCCCCGGACGTCGGGGTCTCAGCGGAAGACACTGTATGCATTCGATGAAGTCGATCCTGGCCACACCCCTGGGCCTCGGCCTTGCCCTGGCCCTGGCCAGCGCCCCGGCGCTCGCGGAAGACCTGGATTTCACCCTCACCAACGACACCGAAAGCGTGCTGGCTGAGTTCTATGCGTCGCCGGCCGACGTGGGCGAGTGGGAAGAAGACATCCTGGGCGACGACGTCCTGGGCTCGGGCGAGAGCGTGGAGATCACCATCGCCGACGGCCGCACCCAGTGCGAGTACGACCTGCGTTTCGTGTTCGACGACGGTTCCGAAACCATCGTCCAGGCCGAGGACATCTGCGAGACCGGCAGCTTCAACATCACCGAGTAACACCACCGGGCCGGAGCGCCGCCTGCTTCAGGCGGCGCCTTGCCAGGCAAGGTCATCACCCGGGGGCTGGCACACTATCGCCATGTCCATGACCCGCACCTGGATCCGCATCGTGCCGCTGGCCTTGCTGCTGGCCGCCCTTCCCGCCCTGGCCGGGCCGTCGGCTACGCCGGGGTTCGCGGACCGGCCCCCGAGGGAAACGCCGGAGCCAGAGCCGGGTGACGGCGGGCTGCCGGTCCTGGATACCCTGGTCGTCAGCGGCAACCAGCCGGGTCCCGGGCTCTGGAAGGTTTCGCGCGACGGCTACGTGCTTTGGGTGCTCGGCACCGTTGCACCCCTGCCCAAGCGCATGGAGTGGAGTGCTGACGAAGTCAGGGAGCGCATCGCGGCCTCCGGCGTCGTGCTGATGGCGCCGAAGGTCAGCTTCAAGACCAGGGGTGGCGTCCTTGGCGGCATGTTCCTGCTGCCCTCGGCCCTGCGCGCGCGTAACAACCCGGACGGGCAGACGCTGCAGGACGTGTTGCCGC
This sequence comes from Arenimonas sp., assembly GCF_041919775.1. Classification (GTDB taxonomy): domain Bacteria; phylum Pseudomonadota; class Gammaproteobacteria; order Xanthomonadales; family Xanthomonadaceae; genus Arenimonas. The sequence continues at coordinate 43,819 of NZ_JAYRTE010000019.1, forward strand.
CGCCGGACCATGCGCGCTGGCAGGTGCTCAAGGCGCGTTACATGGGCCGTGACCGCGGCGTCGAAAAGCGCCGCCCGATTGCCGCTGCCATGGAGCTGCGCGAAGAAGCCTTCGACCGCCACGACCTGTCCTGGCGCGACGTGGTGGGGCGGGAAGTGAAACGGGCGGCGAGACGCAGCGACGTGCCGGTGCGGGAGCCGACGGTGACCTTGCAGTTCGACAATGCCCGGGCTGCGCTGAAGGAGTTCAGCCGCAGTGCGGTGGATGACCTCGCATGCTTCCGGCTGACGCTCGACCAGGTCGAGAACGACCTCGAAACCCTGGCGACCCGTGCGAACGCCTGGGCCATGGGCGAGGTGGCGATGCTGCTGGACCTGCCCTACACCGACAACGGCCAGGCCTGTCTCGACGCACTGCTGCAGACCGGCCTGGCCCAAAGCCGCGGACTGGCCGACCTGCCCGCACGCGTCGAAGCCACCTGGCTGGCCGAGGCCAGGGCCGCGCTGGCCGCGCACGCCGAGAGTTTCGCGGTGTTGCCGATGTCCCGAGTGGTGGGCGAGCGCAGCTACCTGCGGGTGCTGGAGCGGGAGGGGTATGGCGTGGAGGCGCCGGCTGTTGACGCGCGATGAGAATTGATAACCAACGCCCTGATCCCGTGTCGGGACCCCGGCTCAGCCCCGTTCCGCCGGATGGCCCGACGCCAGCGCCCTGATCTGGTCGATGCTCATGGCCTCGCTTTCGCCTGGCGGCGCAAGGCCGATCTTCTTGCAGAAGGCGATGAATCGCGGGTTATCCCGGAAGCGCAGGACGAAGGGGTCTGAAAGGATGAAAAGGGCGGTGCCGCGGTGCTGCGCCCAATCACGCTCCAGCCATTGCACGGTGGGGCCGACATCACCGTTGAGTGCATGAAGTGCTACGACATCACGCGACGTGCAGCCCGTGCAGTCGTTGCGTTCCCTCATGAACTTGGCCAGCGCGGCATCCGCCGCGGCGCGGTCAGGCCCGATCTGGGCGGCCAGCGCCTTGTACAGGCCGCGGTCATCGGGCGCCGCTTGCATGGCGATCCCGAGCGCGGCGCTGGCATCGCCACGCAGCAAGGCAAGCACCATGTGCCGGCCAGGCTGGGGCTGTCCCGCCAGGGCCTCGCCCGTACGAAGGTATTTCTCCGCATCGTCCAGCCGCCCGGTCGCCATCAGCAATTCCGCGTACTGGAAATAGTTGATGGTGTACAACGGCTCGATCGAAAGGAGTCGCTCCCTCAGGTGGAGCGCCTCCCGCAGTTTTCCCATCCCGGCCAGCGTATAGCCGCAACCATTGAGGACCGTTCCATCGTCGGGCGCCAGCTGCACGGCACGGCGGCACTCGGCCAACGCGCTCTGCTGGTCGAACTCGTAGAAATGCAGGTAGGCACGGGCGGCATGCGCCGGTCCCAGCCCGGGCGCCAGTCGCAAGGCCTTGTCCGCCGCGAGGCGCGACTCACGCATGCGTTCGCGGGCAAGCTCGGGATCCGCTGTCTCGAACGTGGCGTAGGTGCTCAAGGACCCGGACAGGTGTGCCCATGCCACGGCATAGTCCTGGTCAATGGTCACGGCCTGGGTCATGTGCCCGGCGGCCTTGCCGAACTCTTCGTCGTGCCAATACTTCAAGCCTTGCAGGTATGAGTTGTAGGCGTCGATGCTGCCGCTGGGCGGCCGATCGTCGTGCCTTGCGGCGGCGTTCGCCGAAAGCAGCCTGGCATGCAGGGCGCCAGCAACGGCCTGCGCGATCTCGTCCTGCAGCGCGAACAGGTCCTTGTACGGGCGGTCGTAACGCTCAGCCCACAGCGTGCTGCCATCGGCGGCGTTGGTCAGCGATGCGTTGATGCGCACCAGGTCGCCGGCGCGCTGGACGCTGCCATTGAGCAGGTAGTCCACCCCGAGCTTTCGGCCAATCGTGGCGCTGTCGTCCTTGCTGTCGCGAAACTGGAAGGCTGAGATGCGGCCGATTACCCTGAGACCATCGAAGCGGGCCAGCGAGGCGATCAGGTTTTCCGACAGCCCGTCCGAGAAGAACTGCTGTTCCGGATCGTTGCTGGCATTGACCAGCGGCAGCACTGCGATGGCGCGCACATCCGCCCTGGCTTGCATGGCGGCCTCGCCCGTAGCCGCGGCTTGCGGGAGGGTCTGCGGCGCCGGAAGCCACTGTGCGCGCAAGAGCCATCCAAGCGCGAGGAGGGTGAACACTGCCGCGATCGCGAGCACGCGTTTGCCACCGGACTTGCGCGAGATCCCGGCGATGGCGGGTTTCTCCGACACGTTCCCGCTCGCTGCCTCCGGGCGCAGCGATTCCGCGACGGAACTTTTTGGCGCGGCCGTCACCCGATACACACGCACCGGCTCGGCGATGTTCTTGAACGTCTGCGCACCCATGTCTTCCATGGCTGCGCTGACCCGGCTCCTGACCTGCTCGTAGGCGCTGCCCGAGATGGCGATGCCGCCCCCCGGCGCGAAACTCTCCAGGCGAGCGGCGACATTGACGCCATCGCCGAACAGGTCGTCGTCTTCAACGATGACCTCGCCGAGATTGATCCCGATGCGCAGGACGATGCGCCGGTCCGGTGATAGTCCTGCGTTGGCCTCGGCCATTTTCGCCTGCAGCTCGAGCGCCGCTTCGACCGCATTCACGGCGCTGGCGAATTCGACGAAGAACCCGTCGCCCATCAGCTTGACGATACGACCGTCGTTGGCCGCCACCACCGGCTCGATGATTTGCTTTCGCCGCGCAGTAACCGCCGCCAACGTTCCCGCCTCGTCGATGCCCATCATCCGCGAATAGCCGACCACGTCGGCGATGGCGATGGCGGCTAGGCGACGCTGGACGCGCTTTTCAGTCACGGTGGTTAGTTCCGCTGGGCCCGGCCATCTTATCCGGCACAGGCGCCCGTGACCTGCGCACGGATCTCGGCCGCGGCCTCGCGCCTCCACTCAGTCGGGCCGGGGCGGCCAGACAGGGCTTGGCACTGCCAAGGCACAGATTTGTCACAGGCTTCGGAAGCCGTGAAATCCCAGCGACGGCAATGGATTGCAGACCGTCTCCTTTCACTCGAAGCGATCTGGCCGGCTTCCGCACGCGCCCTGCCCGACCCGCAAGAAGTTCGCTTGAGGCCATTTGGCGCCTCGCCTCAAAGCTCTCCGCGGCACAAGTAATTGAGTAGAGGCTACCTTCCGGGGCAAACCCCGGTGTTACAAAAGCACACACATAATTGACTTTGATAGCCGAATTGGAACACTCTTGCGGCATGGACCCCTACGCCAAAGCCAAGCACCTGCTCGAAGCTCAGGGTAGTGCCCGGGCCCGCGACCTCCGGGCCGCCGGGCTGGAGGGCACCCAGATCGCGCGCCTCGTGCAACGGGGTGAGCTGGTCAGGCTGGCGCGTGGCGTCTACTCACTGTCCGGTCGGGCGCCGTCGGCGGACGAGGGGCTGCAGATCGTCGCGCGCCGGGTGCCCGACGGCTTTTTCTGCCTCCTGACGGCCCTGCGCTACCACGGGCTCACGACACAGGCACCGCACTCGGTCTGGCTGGGTATCGCCGCCGGGCGGCACGCGCCCAAGCTGGACTGGCCTTCGCTGCGGGTCGTTCGGTATTCGGGTGCCGGCCTCTCGGCCGGAATCGAAACCCACGTTCGCGACGGCGTGCCGCTCCGGGTTACCGGAGTCGCCCGGACCGTCGTGGATTGCTTCAAGTTCCGCAACAGGATCGGCCTGGACGTGGCGCTGGAAGCGCTGGCCCAGGTGCGGCGCGAGCGTCGGACGAGCAACGATGAAATCTGGCGGCTTGCGAGCCAGCTTCGGATGGCGAACGTGATGCGTCCCTATCTGGAATCGGTGGCATGAGTGCGCCCTCGCCAGCCCGAATCGATTCGATCCGCCAGCGGCTGCTGAACCATGCGAAGCAGGCGGGGGAGGAGTTCCAACTCACACTCGACCGTTATGCCGTCGAGCGACTCCTGTATCGACTCTCGATATCGCACCATCGGAACGACTTCCTGCTCAAGGGCGCAATGCTTTTCCGGCATTGGTTCGAACAGGAGCACCGCCCCACGCGTGACGCGGATTTCCTCGGGTTCGGCTCGCCGGACTCGGCAAGGGTCGAAGCCATCGTGCGCGAGCTCTGCGCGATAGAGGCCGATGACGGCCTGGTGTTCGATCTCTCGGACCTCGGCGTCAGCGAGATCCGCGAGACGGCCCGCTATGACGGACTGCGCGTGAACCTGGGCGCCCGCCTGGGCACCGCCACGTGCCTGGTCCAGTGGGATATCGGATTCGGAGATGCGGTTACGCCAGGCCCTGAGGACGCCGAGTTGCCGACCTTGCTCGAGGACCTGCCCGCGCCCTCGCTGCGCATTTATCCACGCGAAACCGTTTTTGCGGAGAAACTGGAGGCCATCGTCGTGCTCGGCATGGCCAACAGCCGGATGAAGGACTACTTCGACCTGCTCAGCTTGGCCCGGGAGGGGCGTCTCGATCCGGCCGAACTGCGAAATGCCGTGTCCGCAACCTTCGAGCGGCGGAACACACCCATGCCGCCGTCCCTCCCGATAGGGCTGACGGCAGAATTCGCATCGGACAGCGCCAAACAAAGGCAATGGCGGGCCTTCCTCAAGCGGGGCCGCCTGGAGGCGCCGGGGCTTGCAGAGGTGGTGGCCGAGCTGGCTGGCGTCGTTGCGCCGCTTCTTGGAGCGCCGCAGACCGTCCGATAGCCGGCGGCGGCACTGATCGCCAGTATTTGATTGAGCGCCTTTCCTCACGGCAATCATGCAAGTCATCTGGCATCTGCGGACCTTATGCGATCGCAGGTGTTGCACTTCAGGTTTGAATCCGCCCTGCCGACACTGGCGTCGTAGAGGGTTAAGGGCGCAGGACGGTTCTCCGTTCTAGGTTCGCGCTTTGCGCATCTACGTTCCGAATTGGTTTGAGCGTCGGATCTCCAGCGCGGTGCGGCCAGTCTTTCGGCGTAACAGCGTGCGGAGCGTGGCCCCGTTGTCGTAGCCGGTACGTGTTGCGATCTCGTCAATGCTCAGCTGGGTCGTTTTCAGCAGATAAGTTGCTCGCTCAACACGAAGGTCTTGGAAGTATGCCAGGGGCGAACGACCCAAGATCGCGTGAAGCCGGCGAGATAAGGTCCGCTCGCTCGTGCCGACAAAGGTCGCAGCCCGTCCCAAGGAGAAGCCCGCATCGAGGTTTTGACGAGCCCACTTTTCGAAGAGCATCACCAACCGGTCCGTGTGACGC
>NZ_JAYRTE010000020.1:0-42282 GCF_041919775.1 Arenimonas sp.
GCCATCCGGCCAAACCGCCCTGTAGGAGCGCCTTCAGGCGCGAATTGCTTCCTGGCCGAAGGCCAGGTCAAAAGATTCGCGCCTGAAGGCGCTCCTACATGCGAATTGGGGTGGGGCTATTTGCTGACGACGACCTGATCGCGGCCGCTGCGCTTGGCCTGGTACAGGGCGACGTCGGCGCGGGCGAGCAGATCGTTGAGCACGTCGCCGTCCTCGTAGGTGGCGATGCCGACGCTCAGGGTCGAGCCATAGTCGCGGGCGCGCTGGCGGTAGTCGCTGGCCAGGCGTTCGGCGAAGCGGCGGGCGCTGTCCACCGAGGAATCGGGCAGCAGGCAGGCGAACTCCTCGCCGCCGAGCCGGGCGCAGTATTCGCCGGGGCCGATGCGGGCGTCGATGACCTGGCCGAGCGCGCGCAGCAGGTCGTCGCCGGCGAGGTGGCCGTGTTCGTCGTTGGTGCGCTTGAAGTGGTCGACGTCGATGAACAGCACCGCCGGCTGGCGGCCTTCGCGCAGGGCTTCGGCCATCGCGGTGCCGGCCAGGTTCAGCCAGCCCTGGCGGTTGAGCAGGCCGGTCAGCGGGTCGCTGACGGCGCGCTGCCACAGGGTTTCGACCTGGCGGTCCATGCGCGTGGCCAGGTTGCTGCGGGCGCGGCGCAGCACCAGGCCGGCGCCGGTGCTGAGCAGGTAATAGAAGCCGAACAGCCGGATCTCGCCCCCCGGCGCGGTGGATTCGGCCAGCAGGGCCAGCACGACCGCGGTGCACAGGGCCAGCCCGCCGAAGGTGATGTGCGGCTTCACCAGCAGCGGCAGCCAGGTGACCGGCAACAGCAGGAACATCGCCAGCGGCAGCAGCGAGGGCCCGGTCCATTCCATCGCCGGCACGGCCAGGCAGGCCAGCAGCAGCGCCAGGAAGACCAGGCCCAGGGCGCGGCGGCGGCGGATCGACACCACGTTGCGATAACTCACCGCAATCCACACCAGCAGGGCGACGCCGCCCGCCTGCAGCACCAGCCGCGAGGGCAGCGCCGGCAGCACGAAGGCTTCATACGCCGAAATCAGCGCAGCCAATACGGCCATGGCCACCAGCAGCTTGCTCATCGCGCCGTGCAGCAGCTGGATCTGGCGACGGTACTGTTCGCGGCGCTCGTGCGCAGGCAGGCCCGCCAGGTCCCCTTCGAGGACGTGGCAGAGCATCAGCTGCGCGGAGCGGGCGGTGGATTTGAACATCCGGCCATTAGCGGCGATTTCGCGGGGGCGTTCAAGGAAGCAAGTCACAGGAAATGCGCGTGGCGTGATGCGGCGCTGAACGGAGCGGGGGTCGGATCGCGGTTTCGTGACGGGGCGCGCGGTTCGGCGAACCGGCGCGGTCGGCCAGGCGTCGCGCGGACCTAACCCAGGGCGGCCAGGCGCTCCGGCGTGCCGACGTCGGTCCAGGTGCCGCGGTGGTGTTCGCCACTGACCTGCCCGGCCCGCATCGCGGCGCGCAGCAAGGGTGCCAGCCGGAAGCGCGGGGGATCGAGTTCGGCGCCGGCGGCGGCGCCGATGACGTTGCGCCAGTTGGCGAACAGCGCCGGCCGGTAAATGCCGACGCCGGAAAACGTGAGCCGCTGCTCACCCGCGGGCATCACGCTGCCGTCGTCGAGCAGCGCGAAGTCGCCCTCGGGGTTGTGCGGCGGGTTGTCCACCAGCACCAGGTGCGCGAGGCCGGCGGGTTCGTGCGGCAGGCGGGCGAAATCGTAGTCGCACCAGATGTCGGCGTTCACCGCGATGAAGGGCTCGCTGCCCAGGCGCGGCAGCGCGTGCAGCATGCCGCCGCCGGTTTCCAGCGGCTCCGGGCCTTCGTGCGAATAGTGCAGGCGCAGGCCCCAGCGCTCGCCCTGCCCCAGCGCCGGCGCGAAGGCGTCGGCGAGCCAGGAGGTGTTGATGACCACCTCGTCCACGCCCAGCGCAGCCAGCTTTTCCAGGTGCCAGGCGATCAGCGGCTTGCCGCGCACCGGCAGCAGCGGCTTGGGCACGGTCTCGGTCAGCGGCCGCATGCGCTCGCCCTTGCCCGCCGCGAACACCAGCGCCTTCATGCCTCCCCCGCTCCCCCTGTAGGAGCGCCTTCAGGCGCGAACCTTTTAGCCTGGCCCTCGGCCAGGAGGGGCTTCGCGCCTGAAGGCGCTCCTACAGGGGTGGTGATGTCGCGGGCGGCGATGGCGGATTCAATCAGCGACACCAGCGGCGCGATCTCGGGATGCCGCAGGCCGACCTCGCGCACGTACTTCCACACCAGCGGCAGGTCCCGCAGGTAGCCGGCCTTTCCGTCGCGGTACCAGAGCCTGCAGAAAATGCCCAGCACCTTGATGTGCCGCTGCAGGCCCATCAGGTCGAAGGCACGCAGGAAGGCCTGCTCGTCGGGCACCGGGACGCCGGCGGCGGCGAGTTTGCCGCGGTACTGAAGCGCCCATTGCTCGACGCGCGCGCGCGGCCATTCGATGTAGCAATCGCGCAGCAGCGACACCAGGTCGTAGGTGACCGGGCCGCGCACGGCGTCCTGGAAATCGATTACGCCCGGCGAGTTTTCATCGGTGACCAGCAGGTTGCGCGAGTGGTAATCGCGGTGCACGAACACCTGCGGCTGCGCCTGTGCACTCGTCACCAGCGCACGGAAGGCGGACTCGATGACGTCCCACTGCTCGCACTCGGGCACGAAGCCCAGGTGCCGCTTGAGGAACCATTCCGGCATCAGCTCCATCTCGGCGACCAGGCGTTCTTCGTCGTACCCGGGCAGGCCGTCGGTATCGGCGTTTTGCTGCATCGCCAGCAGCGCGTCCATCGCTTCGCCGTAAAGCGTATCGACGCGGCTGTCGGTGAGTTCGGGCAACAGGATGCGGTCACCCAGGTCTTCCATCAGCACGAAGCCCAGCGCCGGGTCCGCGGCCCGGATGTGCGGCACGTGCAGGCCGGCGCGCGCCAGCCTTTCGGCGACGTCCAGCCAGGGCCGGATGTCCTCGCGGTCCGGCGGCGCATCCATCACGATCCACGCCTGCCCCGCCGACTGAGCCCGCCAATAGCTGCGGAAACTCGCATCGTTCGACGCCCGCACCACCGGCGCCCCGGCATCCCCCAGCGCCTGCCGGGTCCACTGCAGCCGCAGCTGCTCGCGATCAGGAAGATTCATGCCGCCGATTATGGCCGATTGCCCCTGTAGGAGCGCCTTCAGGCGCGAATCTTTTGGCTTTGCCTTTGGCAAAGGAGGGATTCGCGCCTGAAGGCGCTCCTACAGGGGGTGTGGGGGAATGATGATGGTGGGGTGGCGGGCGGATGGCCAGGCTGAGGGCATGCCGTATGTGTTGGATTCGCCGGGACAGAAATCGTTACGGGTTGGGCGTCGGTCCTTGCCCTGGCAGGGGTACTTCCTGACATTTACCACCCGCGGCCGGCAACGATCCTTCGCCGACTGGGTTCCGGCGAGCGCGATGTCCCGGCTGATTTCCAGACCGGAGAACTGGCCAGGTTCCCGACTCCTCGCCTGGGTGCTCATGCCCGATCACTGGCACGGATTGTTGGTGCTTGAGCAACAGGGCACGCTCGCAAACTCGGTGGGACATGCCAAGGGCGTGACATCTGCGAAATTCAACCGTGACACAGGCAGGTCGGGCGCACTTTGGGCGCGGGGCTTTCATGACCGGGCGGTGCGTAGTGAAGTAGGACTGAGAGAGGCAGCCCGCTACTTGGTGGCCAACCCGCTGCGCGCGGGATTGGTCGACCGGATAGGTGACTACCCCTTCTGGGACGCCGCCTGGCTAACCGACGACACGCCCTTGTAGGAGCGCCTTCAGGCGCGAATCCCTTCTTCGCCGAAGGCAAAGGAAAAACAAGATCAAAAGATTCGCGCCTGAAGGCGCTCCTACGAGGGGGTGTCGGGGCTTGTACCGAGGTGCTGGCGGAGGAAGGGGATGGTGATGCGGCGCTGGGCGGCGAGGCTGGCGCGGTCGAGTTGGTCGAGCAGGCGGGTGAGGCTGGCGAGGTCGCGGTCGACGCGGCGCAGCAGGTAGTCGAGCACGGCCTCGTCGAGTTCCAGGCCGCGGCGGGTGGCGCGCTGGCGCAGCAGCTCGCGGCGGCCGGCTTCGTCCAGCGGCTGCAGGTTCAGGCGGGCGCACTGGCCCAGCCGCGTTTGCAGGTCGCGCAGCTGCAGGCCGATGTCGGAAGGATTGCCGCGCGCGGCGTAGACCACCATGCCGGCGTCGTCGCGGGCGCGGTTGTGGAAGTGGAAAAGCGCTTCTTCGTCCCCGGCGTTACCGGCGATCGCCTCCAGCCCATCCAGGCACAGCAGGTCGGCGTTTTCCTGCTGGGCCAGGCCGGCGGCCAGGCGGCCCGCGTACGCAGTCATCGGCAGGTAGGCGGCGCGGCGGCCGGCCGCCACGGCTTCGGCGCAGGCGGCCAGCAGCAGGTGGCTCTTGCCGCTGCCGGGCGGGCCGGCCAGGTAAAGCCAGTCGCGGGACCCGCCGGTGGCGGCCGCCAGCATCGCCGCGCGCGCGGCCGGGTTGCCCAGATAGGCGTCGAGGCGCTGGTCCGGCGGCGCGCGCAGGCCCAGCGGCAACTGCGGGGTGGTCATGGTTCTCGCGGGGGAGTCTGGTCGCCAGCGCGAGGCCCTGTAGGAGCGCCTTCAGGCGCGATGTTTTTCGCATTGCCTTCGGCAATGGAGAGATTCGCGCCTGAAGGCGCTCCTACAGCTGAGGGGTCGGTGATGATCGAAGGGCCTTCATCGGCGCCGTAGAGCTGGCTGTGGGTGTAACGCTCGTGCAGGTAGCGGCCGACCACCACCGCCACCGCGGCGACCGGCAGCGCCAGCAGCACGCCGAGGAAGCCGAATAGCTGCCCGCCGGCCATGATCGCGAAGATCACCGCCACCGGGTGCAGGCCGATCTTGTCGCCCACCAGCCACGGCGTCAGCCAGAAGCTTTCCAGCAGCTGGCCCAGCCCGAACACGCCCAGCACCAGCGCCAAGTGCATCAGGTCGCCGTGCTGCACCAGGGTCGCGATCACCGCCGCGCCCAGGCCAACGATGGCGCCCAGATAGGGCACGAAACTGACCAGGCCGGCGACCAGGCCGATCAGGATGCCCAGGTCCACGCCGACGGCGGTCAGGCCGATCGCGTAGATGGTGCCCAGCGCGATCATCACGCTCAGCTGGCCGCGGATGAAGCCGCCCAGCACCTGGTCTGATTCCTTCGCCAGCCGGGTGACCGTCGGTTCGACCGGCCGCGGCAGCAGTTCCTGCACCCGGGCCAGCATCGCCGAGCCGTCGCGCATGAAATAGAAGGTCACCACCGGGATCAGTGCCAGGTTCACCAGCCAGCTGACCAGGGCCATGCCCGACTTCGACAGCTCGCCCATCACCGTGGCGGCGATGCCGCCGGCCTGCCGCCAGTGTTCCTTGAACAGTTCGATCAGCTGGCTCGGGTCGACGTACCCGGCCAGCTCCATGTTGAACCGGCCCTCGGCCCAGGGCACCGCGGTGCCGGTGAGCCACTGGCCAAAGCGCGGCAGCCAATCGATGAACTTCGACACCTGGCTTTCGATCAGTGGCACCAGCAGCAGCACCGCCAGCACCAGCACCAGGGTCATGAAGGTGAACACCAGCAGCACCGCGGCGGTGCGCGAGCGACCGGTGCGTTCGATCCGGCGCACCAGGGGCTCACCCAGCCAGGCCAGCAGCGCCGAGATGACGAAGGGGGTGAGGATCGGGCTGAGCAGCCAGACCAGCACGCCCAGCACCACGGCCAGGGCCAGCCACTGCCAGCGGCGGCGGTCGCTGAAGGGGTCGGGGGCGTGGGTGATGTTCATGCGGCGGGTTTTCCTCGGTGCTGCCAGGCTTTCACACCATAGCGGACAACATAGTCGACGCCGCTGACCAAGGTAAGGAAGGCCACGCCCAGGGTCACGTCCATCTGCCGGTTCAGCGGCACCGACCAGCCGGCGCGGTCGAACAGGCAGACCAGGACCAGGGCGATCTGCGCGACCGTGGTGAGTTTGCCGAGCCAGCTCGGTTCGCCGTCGTAGGGGCCGGCCAGCCGCCACCACACCGCCGCGCCGGCGACGATCACCAGGTCACGCGCCAGCACCAGGGCCACCAGCCAGGTCGGCAGCGCGCCCGCCAGCCACAGGCCGAGGAAGGCGCAGCCCAGCAGGGTCTTGTCGGCAACCGGGTCGAGCAGGCTGCCCAGGCGGCTTTGCCAGTGGAAGCGCTTGGCCAGCAGGCCGTCGACGGCGTCGCTGGCGCCGGCGACCACGGCCACGACCAGGGCTTCGCGGTAATAACCGGCCCAAAGCAGCCACAGCAGCACCGGCGCCATCGCCAGGCGCAGGCCGGTGATGGCGTTGGGCAGGTGGCGCAGGTTCACGGGCGCAGTCGGTAGCGGGCCGGGGACGGCTGTTCGGGCGGCACCATGCCCGGGGTGGCGACATAGGCCGGGCCTTCGGCCTCGAGCACGTCGCCGGCGGCCAGGAAGGCCTCGAAGGCCGGCACGCCGACCGCCAGGTCCAGGCGCAGGCGCAGGCTGTCGGGCGTGGCTTCTTCCACCGTCAGTTCGCGCACCACCGGCAAGGCCTGCAGGTAGCCCATGGCGCGGGTGTAGTCGTCGGCCAGGCGCAGGCCGGTGACCAGCATGTCGTGCACGGCCGGCTCGCCGACGTCGGCGCGGCGGGCGTCGCGGCGGGCGATGGCGTCGGCGGCACCGTCGGCGCCCGAAGCCAGGGCGCGCTGGGCGCTGGGGTCGGAGAAGGACCAGCGGGACAGTTCGGTGTCGCCGCGGGTCAGCACCCAGTCGGCGGTCCAGCCCTGGCCTTCGCGGAACAGGCGGCCCAGCAGCTGGGTCTGGTGGCCGTAGCGTTCGGTCAGGGCGGTCATCGGGCCGGGGTTGCGGGCCCAGATGGTGTCCACGGCGGCCTGTTCGACCGCGCTGCCGGTGGGCAGGCCGAAGCTGAGGCCACGCTGGGTGCCGCGGCTGGCCAGCGGCTTGACCACGTTGATCTGGCTGGCATTGACCAGGCGCGCGCCGCGGCCGTCGTCGATGGCCAGCCACAGGATCGGGCTGGGGCGGTTCGAGCCCCAGTAGGGCAGCCCGGCGCCGGCGATCAGCGCGTCCACCTTGTTCGGGTCGAACTGCACCTGCAGCGTGGTCTTGTAGATCGGCGCGCCGCCGATGGCGGTATTGCCCTGCTGGTCGGAGGCGGATTCGGAGGTGCGCTCGTCGGTGACGAAGCTGGCGGCCTTGGGCAGCGAGCGGCGCACGACCGGGTTGGCCGCGGCCTGCTCTTCGCCGGTCAGCTTCACCAGCACCTGGGCCAGGGCCCGGGCGGTGGCGGCGCGGCGTTCGCCGGCGGACTGGCCCAGCAGCTCGCTTTCTCCGGTGTAGAGGGCCATGTCGCGCGGGGCTTCGCCGGGGGCCTGGAGGTCGTCGGCGTCCTGGCCGGCAGCGGCACTCTGGCCGCCCGCGGCGGACTCTTCGGGCAGCGGCAGGTCGGGCGCCTGGGCGTGCGCGGTCGCAAACGGCGCGGCCACCAGGACCAGCAGGGCGGCGAACAAACGGGCGTTGTGGCGTGGGCGCATGGGCTCGGGGGCGTACAGGGCAGGCTGGAATGGTGCCGGATAGCCGCCGGCGCGTCCAACGCCCCAAAACCCGGGTCAGAGTCGAATTTAGAAAATTCGACTCTGACCCGGGTTTTTTTGGCGGGCTGGTAGAATGGCGGTCTTTCCAACGCGCCGGACCCGCCGTGACCACGCCCACTCCCCTGACCTACCGCGACGCGGGTGTTGATATCGACGCCGGCAACGAGCTCGTCGAGCGCATCAAGCCCCTGGTCAAGCGCACCTTCCGGCCGGAAGTGATGGGCGGCCTGGGCGGTTTCGGCGCGCTGTTCGACCTGGCCGGCAAGTACCGCGAGCCGGTGCTGGTCTCGGGCACCGACGGCGTCGGCACCAAGCTCAAGCTGGCCCAGCAGCTGGGCCGCCACGATTCCATCGGCATCGACCTGGTCGGCATGTGCGTGAACGACGTGCTGGTGCAGGGCGCCGAGCCGCTGTTTTTCCTCGACTATTTCGCCACCGGCAAGCTCGACGTCGAGACCACGGTCGCCGTGGTTTCCGGCATCGCCAAGGGCTGCGAACTCGCCGGCTGCGCGCTGATCGGCGGCGAAACCGCCGAGATGCCCGACATGTACGGCCCGGGCGAATACGACCTGGCCGGCTTCACCGTCGGCGCCGTGGAAAAATCGCTGCTGCTCGACGGCGCGAAGGTGCGCGAGGGCGACGTGCTGCTGGGCATCGCCTCGTCCGGCCCGCATTCGAACGGCTACTCGCTGATCCGCCGCATCTACGACCGCGCCGGCCGCCCGGCCGACCTGGACGTCGGCGGCGTGAAGCTGGTCGACGCGCTGATGGCGCCGACCACCCTGTACGTGAAGCCGGTGCTGGAACTTCTGGGGAAGCACGACCTGCACGCCATGGCCCACATCACCGGCGGCGGCCTCACCGAAAACATCATCCGCGTGATCCCCGACGGCCTGGGCCTGGACATCGAGGCCTCGGCGATCGAGCTGCCGCCGGTCTTCGACTGGCTGCAGCGCGAAGGCGCGGTGGCGCGCGAGGAAATGTGGCGCACCTTCAACTGCGGCGTCGGCTTCGTGCTGGTGCTGGCGCCGGGCGACGTCGCCGCGGTGTCGGCCGACCTGCAGCGCCTGGGCCTGGCGCACCGCGCGATCGGGCAGGTGGTGAAGGCCGGCGGCGAGCGCGTGCGCATCGGTTGAGGCATCGAATTTGTAGGAGCGCCTTCAGGCGCGAATCCCTTCTTTGCCGAAGGCAAAGTCAAAAGATTCGCGCCTGAAGGCGCTCCTACAGGGAGGTAGCGCTGGGATGGACTTCAGATTGGCGGTGCTGGCTTCGGGGCGAGGCAGCAACCTGCAGGCCTTGCTGGGCGCCATCGAAACAGGCCAGTTGCCGGCCCGCATCGTCGGCGTGTTTTCCGACAAACCCGCCTGCGGCGCCATCGCCATCGCCCGCGAACACGGTCTGCATACGGTTGCCCTGAAACCCCGCGACTACGCCGATCGCGCCGCCCACGATGAAGCGCTGTTCAGCGCCGTGGCCGATGTTCAGCCCGACCTCATCGTCTGTGCCGGTTACTTGCGCATCATCAGCGAAAAAACCGTGCGTCGATTCGAGGACCGAATGATCAACCTGCACCCTTCCCTGCTGCCCCGCCACCCGGGCCTGGACACCCACGCCCGCGTGCTGGCCGCCGGGGATACCGAACACGGCGCCAGCGTGCATGCCGTCATCCCCGCGCTGGACGCCGGCCCGGTGCTGGCGCAGGTGCGCCTGGACGTCGGCCGCGACGACACGCCCGACTCGCTGGCAGACCGCCTGTCGCCGCGCGAGCATGCGCTGCTCGTCGCCAGCACCGCGGCGATCGCCGGTGGCCGGGCGCGGCTGGCCGGTGGCCGCTGGGTATTCGACGGGCAATCGCTTGAACGCCCCCTGCAGCTTGATGCCGACAACCAGCTGCGGCCGGAGCCGGCGCATGCGTGATTTCCTGCGTGGACTGTTCGCGGCCGGCCTGCTGGCCCTGCCGCTGCTGGCCGGCGCCGCGTCGCCGCCGAAGCCCTTCAGCGCCGACTACGAAGTGCGGCGCAACGAGCAGCGACTGGGCACCGGCCAGGTCTCGCTGCAGCAGCTGGGCGACGGAGTCTATGAACTGGTGACCCGCAGCGAGGGCACCGAAGGCCTGGCCGCGCTGGCCGGCGTGCAGCGCGAGGAGCGCTCGCGGCTGCGCTGGAACGGCCAGTCGCTGGAGCTGGTGAGCTACCGCATGCAGCAAAAGGCCGGCTGGAAGAACCGCGAGCAGCAGCTCACGCTCGACCCCGCCAGCCGCCAGGTCAGCAGCCGCTGGAAGGATGAATCGGCGCGCTACGCGGCGCCGGCCGGGGTGCTGGACGCACATGGCGCGACGGCGGCGATCATGGTCGCGCTGGCGTCGGGTGAACGCGGCACGCTCTCGTTCCCGATCGCCGACCGCCGCGGCGTCGAAACCCAGACCTACCGCGTCGCCGCCCCGGTGCGCCTGCGCACCGCCATCGGCACCGAACGCGCGCTGCGCGTGGTGCGCGTGCGCAGCAACGGCAGCGGCCGGATCACCAAGCTCTGGTTTGCCCGCAACCGCGGCTGGCTGCCGCTGCGCATCAAGCAGTACGAAGCAGACGGCGAAACCCTGGACCTGCGCATCACCCGGGTGCACTGACCCTGGCACCAGCCGCGCAGGAGCTTGATCCATACCGCTTACCGGTATACAGTACGGCCCTATGGCCATCCAGTGCTTCGCCTGCAAGGACAGCCAGGCGCTCCATGCCCGCCAGCGCGTCAGGCGCTGGGGAGCGATTGAGTCCGTCGCCCGGCGGAAACTGGCCATGCTTGACGCCGCCGTGGTCCTCCGAGACCTGGCAACCCCGCCCGGGAACCATCTGGAGGCGCTAAGGGGCGACCGTGCCGGCCAGCACAGCATCCGCATAAACCAGCAGTACCGGATTTGTTTTGTCTGGACTGACGAGGGCCCGACGAACGTCGAGATTGTCGATTACCACTGAGGTGACAGCCATGACCAGGAAACTCCCCCCCGTCCACCCCGGCGAAATCCTTCGCGAGGAGTTCATGGTTCCCCTGGGGCTTTCCAGCAATGCAGTGGCCCGGGCGATTTGCGTCACGCCGAGCCGCGTCAACGACATCGTGCGCGAACGCCGGGGCATCACTGCCGACACCGCGCTGCGCCTGGCCCGCCTGTTTGATACTTCGCACCAGTTCTGGATGAACCTGCAGGCCAATTACGACCTGCAGTGTGCGCAGGACAATGCCGGCAAGGACATCGCCACGATCAAACCGCTGGCACGCGTCGCGGCCTGACCCCTGGAGTCGCAGGCCGGAAAGGCTCAGCTGGGCAGGCGGCGGATCCTGGCGCCGAGGGTGCCGAGTTTTTCTTCGATGTTCTCGTAGCCGCGGTCGATGTGGTAGATGCGGTCGACGACGGTTTCGCCCTTGGCGACCAGGCCCGCGAGCACCAGCGAGGCCGAGGCGCGCAGGTCGGTGGCCATCATCGGCGCGCCGGTCATCTGGGCGACGCCGCGGATGATGGCGGTGTTGCCCTCGATCCGGATGTCGGCGCCCAGGCGCTGCAGCTCGTTGAGGTGCATGAAGCGGTTTTCGAAGATCGTCTCGGTGATTACGCCCACGCCCTCGGCAATCGTGTTGAGCGCCGCGAACTGCGCCTGCATGTCGGTCGGGAACGCAGGGTACGGCGCCGTGGTCAGGTTGACCGCCCGGGGCCGCTTGCCGCGCATGTCCACGGTGATCGAATCCGCGGTCACGTCCAGGTGCGCGCCGGCTTCCTCCAGCTTCACCAGCACCGCGTCCATGGTGTCGGCGCGGGTGCGGCGGGCGGTGACGCGGCCGCCGGTCATCGCGCCGGCGACCAGGAAGGTGCCGGCCTCGATGCGGTCGGGCAGCACGTCGTAATGGATGCCGTTGAGCCGGTCCACGCCGTGCACGACGATCCGGTTGGTGCCGGCGCCCTCGATGTCCGCGCCCATGGCGATCAGGCAATTGGCCAGGTCGACCACCTCCGGCTCCATCGCGCAGTTCTCAAGCACCGTGGTGCCCTTGGCCAGGGCCGCGGCCATCAGCACGTTCTCGGTGCCGGTGACGGTGATCATGTCGAACACGTAGCGGCCGCCGCGCAGGCGCTCGGCGCGCGCCTTGATGAAGCCGGCCTCGACCGTCACCTCGGCGCCCAGCGCCTGCAGGCCGCGGATGTGCTGTTCGACCGGGCGCGAGCCGATGGCGCAGCCGCCGGGCAGCGACACCTCGGCGTGGCCGAAGCGCGCCAGCAGCGGCCCCAGCACCAGGATCGAGGCGCGCATGGTCTTCACCAGCTCGTAGGGCGCCACGGTGCTGGTGATGAAGCGCGGGTCGGCGGTGATCGTGAGCTTCTCGTCGACCATCAGCTGCACGCCCATCGCGCCCAGCAGTTCCATCGTGGTGGTGACGTCGTGCAGGTGCGGCACGTTGCCGATCGAGATCGGGCCGTCGGCCAGCAGGGTCGCGGCCAGGATCGGCAGCACGGCGTTCTTGGCGCCGGAGATCTGGACGTCGCCGTTCAGCTGTTCGCCGCCGGTGATGACAATTTTCGCCATGGTTGAATCGACCTGCGTTTTCTGTAGGAGCGCCTTCAGGCGCGAATGTTCTTTCGGGGGACCTGCGTCCCGGACATCCTGCCACGCCTGTGGGAAAAGCTTCGCGCCTGAAGGCGCTCCTACAGGAGGGCGGGGGACTACGGCGCTTTGGCCGCTTCTTCGGGCGTCAGCGTCCGCAGCGCCAGCGCGTGGATCTCGCCGCCCATCTTCTCGCCCAGCGTGGCATAAACCATGCGGTGGCGGGCCAGCGGCAGCTTGCCGGCGAAGGCCTCGCTGACCACGGTGGCCTCGAAATGCACGCCGTCGTCGCCGCGCACCTGGGCGCGGGCGCCGGGCAGCCCGGATTCGATGAGTTCCTGGATGATCTGGGGATTCATGGGCGAGCGGGGCGCGGCGGGCGCGCAGGCCTTACAATGCGGCCCCGCATCATACTCCCTGCGCCCGCCCATGAATGCCCCCCCAGCCGCCCTGGCCGTCACCGACGAGGCCCTGATCGCCAGCGGCCGCGCCGTCATCGACATCGAGGCCCAGGCCCTGGAAGCCGTGAACGGCCGCCTGGGCGCCGACTTCGCCGCCGCCTGCCGGCACATCCTGGCCTGCACCGGCCGGGTGGTCTGCACCGGCATGGGCAAGTCCGGCCACATCGCCACCAAGATCGCCGCCACCCTCGCCTCCACCGGCACCCCGGCCTTTTTCATGCACCCGGGCGAAGCCAGCCACGGCGACCTGGGCATGGTCACCGACGCCGACGTGGTGCTGGCGCTGTCGAACTCCGGCGAAAGCGACGAGATCCTGTCCATCGTTCCCTCGCTCAAGCGCCAGGGCAACGTGCTGATCACGATGACCGGCCGCCCGGGCTCCAGCCTGGCGCGCCTGGCCGAAGTGCACCTGGACGCCAGCGTCCCGGCCGAAGCCTGCCCGCTGGGCCTGGCGCCGACCTCGTCCACCACCGCGGCGCTGGCCCTGGGCGACGCGCTGGCGGTGGCACTGCTCGAGGCCCGCGGTTTCACCGCCGAGGACTTCGCCCGTTCGCACCCGGCCGGCGCGCTGGGCCGCCGCCTGCTGCTGCGCATCCGCGACATCATGCATGCCGGCGACGACGTGCCGCTGGTGCGCGTGGACGCCAGCGCCTCCGAGGCCCTGCTGGAAATGACCCGCAAGCGCCTGGGCATGACCGCCGTGGTCGACGCCGACGGCGTGCTGCAGGGCGTGTTCACCGACGGCGACCTGCGCCGCTGCCTGGACGACGAGGACACCGACCTCAAGGCCACCCCGGTCAGCCAGCTGATGGGCCGCTCGCCCAAGGCCATCGGCGCCGACGCGCTGGCGGTGGAGGCGGCGCACCTGATGGAAGAACACAAGATCAACGCCGTCGTCGTGCTCGACCCGCAGCGCCGCGTCATCGGCGCCCTGAACATTCATGACCTGTTGCGCGCACGCGTGGTGTGATCCGCCGATGACCCTTCCCGAACCCGAACTCCACGAACGCGCCGCGCGCATCCGCCTGGTGTGTTTCGACGTCGATGGCACGCTCACCGACGGCCGCCTGGTCTACGACGGCGAAGGCCGCGAAACCAAGGCCTTCCACGTGCTCGACGGCCTGGGCATGAAGCTGCTCGAGGACAACGGCGTCGCCGTCGCCCTGATCACCGCCCGGCGCAGCGCCGCAGTGCAGGCGCGCGCCCGCGACCTGGGCCTGCAGCACGTGCATACCGGCGTGAAGGACAAGGGCGCGGTGCTGCACCAGCTGTGCGAAAACCTTGGCGTGACGCCGCAGGAAACCGCGCACATGGGCGACGACCTGCCCGACCTGCCGGCCCTGGTCCAGGTCGGCCTGGCGGTGGCGCCGGCCAATGCCCACCCCTGGGTGGCGCAGCGCGTGCACTGGCAGACCCCGTCCCGCGGCGGCGAAGGCGCGGTGCGCGAACTGTGCGACCTGATCCTGGACGCCAAAGGACTGCGCGCGGCGATCCTGGAGCAGTTCGGCGCGGCATGAGCCCATGAGCCGGACCGCCCTGAACATGCTGCTGCTGGTGCTGGCCATCGGGCTTGGCAGCTACGCCGCCTGGCAATGGCGGCAGAACCGGCTGCCGGCATCCGAGCCGGTGCAGCGCTCGGACTACGTGCTGCGCGACTTCGAGCTGACCGCGCTCGACGACGCCGGCGCGGAGGCCTTCACCGTGGCATCGCCCTACCTCGAACGCGAGCCGGACGGCAAAAGCCTGGACATCCGGCTGCCCGTCTTCAGCTTCCCCGGCGAATCCGGCGCCTGGCAGGCGCGCTCGGACACCGCGCGGGTCAGCCCCAAGGCCGAGGAAGTGCAGCTGCGCGGCGGCGTCGACCTGGTCGGGCCACCCAGCGCCTCGGGCCTGCGCACGCGTTTCACCACCAGCACCCTGTCGGTCTTCCCGGGCGAGCAACGCGCCAGTACGGACGACCGGGTTAACATCGCCCAGGGCCAGTCCTACTTCGCCGGCACCGGCCTGCGGGTGGACATGGCGCTCAAACGTTTCCAGCTGCTCAACGACACCCAAGGGACCTTATGCGCCACGCCAGCAAGCTGCTGACCCTCGCCATCGCGCTGGTGGCCTCGCCGGTGCTGGCCAAGTCCGGCGACCGCAACCAGCCGATGGACATCAGCGCCGACCGCACCGACGCCATGCTCGGCGACGACAGCGTGTCCACGCTCGAAGGCAACGTGCGCATCCGCCAGGGCACGCTGGAAGTCGACGCCGCCCGCGCCGAAGTGCACCGCGCCGGCGGCGATCCCAACCGCATCGTGCTCACCGGCGAGCCGGCGCGCCTGCGCCAGGTGTCCGACACCGGCGAACCGATGGAAGCCACCGCCAGTCGCATCGTCTACATGCTGGCCGACGAGTCGATGATGCTCACCGGCAATGTCGTGATCACCCAGGTCCGCGGCACCCTGCGCGGCGAGACCATCAAGTACGACATCAATACCGGCCGCCTCAACGGCGGTAACGACGGTGCCCGCGTGAACATGCGCATCCTGCCCAAGTCCGCCGCGACCACCGACTGATGCTTACCGCAACCGGGCTGGCCAAGCGCTACCGCTCGCGCCAGGTGGTGCACGACTTCGCTATGGAAGTGCGCCCCGGCGAGGTCGTCGGGCTGCTGGGCCCCAACGGCGCCGGCAAGACCACCTGCTTCTACATGATCGTCGGCCTGGTCGGCCCCGACGCCGGGCGCATCACGCTCGACGACGCCGACATCACCGCCCTGCCGATGCACGAACGCGCCCGCCTGGGCCTGGGCTACCTGCCGCAGGAAGCCTCGGTGTTCCGCAAGCTCAGCGTCGCCGACAACATCCACGCGGTGCTGGAACTGCGCAAGGACCTCGACGCCGCCGGCCGCGCCAGCGAACTGGCGGCGCTGATGGAGGAGCTGCAGGTCGGCCACGTCGCCGAACAACTGGGCGCCAGCCTGTCGGGCGGCGAACGCCGCCGGGTCGAGATCGCCCGTGCGCTGGCCGCACGGCCGCGCTTCATGCTGCTCGACGAACCCTTCGCCGGTGTCGACCCGATTTCGGTCGGCGAGATCCAGAAGATCGTTCGCCACCTCAAGGCGCGCGGCATCGGCGTGCTTATCACCGACCACAACGTGCGTGAAACCTTGGGCATTTGCGACCACGCGTATATCCTCAATGCCGGCAGCGTGCTCGCCCGGGGAACCCCGGACGAGGTGCTGGCCAACCCCGACGTGCGTCGCGTCTACCTGGGCGATTCCTTCCGCCTGTAGGCGGGTCGCGCCGCTCCCCCCGCGGATCGCCATGAAGCCGAGCCTCCAGACCCGTTTAGGCCAGCAGCTGACCCTGACGCCCCAGCTGCGCCAGGCGATCCGGCTGCTGCAGCTGTCGGCGCTGGAGCTGGAAACCGAGCTCAACCAGGCCCTGGAATCGAACCCCCTGCTCGAGCGCGGCGACGAGGACCAGGGCGACGACCGCCCCGAAGGCGACAAACCCGACGACCCCGGCCCCGAAGACACCCCGGGCGACGCCCCAGAGCCGGAAGAATTCGAGCGCGCCGAACTCGAGGAGTGGTACGAGGCGCCCGCCGGCGACCGCCGCCACGACGATGGCGGCGAGCCCGACGAGCTCACCGCCGCCGCGCCCGTGGACCTTCACGCCCACCTGGTCTGGCAGCTGCAGCTGAGCCACCTGGGCCCGCGCGACCTGGCGATCGGCCACGCGGTGATTGAAGCCATCAATGACGACGGCTACCTGGAGGGCCCGCTGGAGGACATCCAGGCCGCCCTGCGCCCCGAGATCGAAGCCAGCGAAGCCGAGATCGAAACCGTGCTGCACATCGTCCAGCACTTCGACCCGGTCGGCGCCGGCGCCCGCTGCCTGTCCGAATGCCTGTGCGTGCAGCTGAGCCTGCTCAGCGAGGACACCCCCGGCCTGGCCCTGGCCGTGAAGCTGTGTCGCGGGCATCTCGACGCCCTGGCCCGCCTCGGCGCCGAGCGCCTGGCCGGCCAGCTTGGCGAAGCGCCCGACGCCATGACCACCGCCGTGGCCCTGCTGCGCTCGCTCGACCCCAAGCCCGGCGCCCAGGTCGGCGGCAGCGAACCCGAATACATCGCGCCCGACGCCATCGCCTACCGGCAGAACGGGGTCTGGAAGGTCCGCCTGGCCGCCGGCAGCCGGCCGCGTCTGGCGATCAACCGCCACTACGAAGGCCTGATCGGCAAGGCCAGCCGTGAAGACGACAGCTACCTGCGCGGCCAGCTGCAGGAGGCCCGCTGGCTGATCAAGAGCCTGGAAACCCGCGCCGACACCGTCGAACGCGTGGCCCGGGCGATCGTGCGCCAGCAGTCGGCCTTCCTCGACCACGGCAGCGAGGCCATGCGCCCGCTCACCCTGCGTGAAGTCGCCGAGGAGCTGGGCGTGCACGAATCCACCGTGTCCCGCGCCACCACCCGCAAGTACCTGCGCACGCCGCGCGGCACCTTCGAGTTCAAGCACTTCTTCAGCTCGGGCATCGCCACCGAACACGGCGGCTCGGCCTCGGCCACGGCCATCCAGGCGATGATCCGCAAGCTGATCGAGGCCGAAAGCCCGCGCACGCCGCTTTCGGACCAGAAACTGGCCGAAACCCTCAAGGCCGAGGGCATCCCCGTGGCCCGGCGAACCGTGGCAAAATACCGCGAAGCAATGAACATCCCCGCCTCCAACGAGCGGCAGCGGCTGGCCTGAGCCCACCCATGGCCCCCACCCGCCCCGGCGCAGGACATGCGCAGAACCCCCAGGACTTGACGTCGGTCACGCCCCGTTATCGCGGGGCGTGATTACCTGTAGCTGCACCCACCAAGGAGGATCGTGACCATGCGGATCGACATCAACGGGCACCAGATGGAAGTCACCCCGGCCCTTCGCGATTACGTCAACGACAAGTTCGCACGCGTCACCCGCCACTACGACCACCATGCCGAGGCCCGGGTCATCCTCTCGGTCGACAAGCTCGACCAGAAGGCCGAGGCCACCGTCGGCACCACCGGCAAGACCGTGCACGCCGACGCCGTGGCGCCGGACATGTACGCGGCCATCGACATGCTCGCCGACAAGCTCGACCGCCTGCTGATCAAGCAGAAGGAAAAGATGACCGACCACCATCGCGGCGAATCCGCCGCCCGCTCGGACAGCTTCGGCTAGCCGTGCACCTGCTCGACCTGCTCAGCCCGGGGCGCGTGCTCGCCCCGGGCCCGATTTCCGGCAAGAAGCGGCTGCTTGAGAAGGCCTCCGCCCTGCTCGCCGAGGGCAATGCCGAGGTCGAGCGCGCCGTTTTCGACAGCCTGGTCGGGCGCGAGCGCCTGGGCAGCACGGGCCTGGGCCACGGCGTTGCCATCCCGCACGGCCGCAGTCCGAAGGTCGGCACTGCGATCGGCTGCTTCCTGCGGCTCAGCGACCCGGTGGACTTCGGCTCGCCCGACGGCATGCCGGTCGACCTCGTGTTCGCCCTGGCCGTGCCCGAGCATTTTTCCTCGCAGCACCTGATGCTGCTTTCGCAGCTGGCCGAGATGTTCGGCGACGCCGGTTTCCGCGACCAGCTGCGTGCCGCCCGCGACGCGGCCACCCTGCACCGCCTGCTGGCCGACTGGCGGGCCAGCCACCCCGAGGCTGGCTGAGCCCATGACCGACCGCCTGCGCGCCCGCGAACTGTTCGACGAGCTGGGCGAGCGCCTCGAGCTGCGCTGGGTCGGCGGCCAGCGCGGCGGCGAACGCCTGATCGAACGCGGCGAACACCTCTCGCGCCGCCCCTCGCTCGCCGGCTACCTCAACGTCATCCACCCGAACAAGGTGCAGATCATCGGCTCGGCCGAGCTGGCCTGGCTCGACGGCCTGGACGCACGCACCCGCTGGGAAGTGCTGCTCAAGATCATGGAGTCGCGGCCGCTGGCGATGGTGATCACCCAGAACCAGTCCTGCCCGGCCGACCTGCGCGACGCCGCCGAAGAAAGCGACACGCCACTGTGGGTGTCGCCGCGGCGCGGCTATGAACTGCTGAACCTGCTGCAGTACCACCTGGCGCGCTCGCTGGCGCCGCGCATCACGCTGCACGGCGTGTTCATGGAAATCTATTCGATCGGCGTGCTGGTCACCGGTGATTCCGGCGCCGGCAAGAGCGAGCTGGCGCTGGAGCTCATCTCCCGCGGCCACCGCCTGGTCGCCGACGACGCGCCCGAGTTCACCCAGATCGCGCCCGACGTGCTCGACGGCACCTGCCCGGAACTCCTGCAGGACCTGCTGGAAGTGCGCGGCCTCGGCGTGCTCAACATCCGCGAGATGTTCGGCGACACCGCGGTGAAGCGGAACAAGTACCTGCGCCTGGTCGTGCACCTGGAACAGACGCCGCAGCAGAGCGACGAAGCCATGGCCCGTATCACCGGCGAGTCGCGCAGTCGCAAGGTGCTCGACCTCGACGTGCCGGTGGTCGAACTGCCCGTCGCGGCCGGCCGCAACCTCGCCGTGCTGACCGAAGCCGCCGTGCGCCTGCACCTGCTGCGCAGCAAGGGCATGGACCCGGCGGCCGCCTTCCTGGCGCGGCACAGCGCCTTCCTTCAGCAGGGCGACCCCGCATGAACACCGAATCCGCGAACCCGCTGCTCTACGTCATCACCGGCCTGTCCGGCTCGGGCAAGTCGGTGGCGCTCAAGACGCTGGAAGACCTCGACGTGCACTGCACCGACAACCTGCCGGTGGAACTGCTGCCGCAGTTCGTGCGCTCGGTGGCCGGCGGCGACGGCCGGGCGAAGCGGCTGGCGGTGGGCATCGACGTGCGCAATGCCTCCGACCTCTCGCGCATCCCGGAGTGGCTGTCGGCGCTGGGCGAGATGGGCATCGACCACCAGCTGGTGTTCTTCGAAACGCGCGACGACACCCTGCTCAAGCGCTACTCCGACACCCGTCGCAAGCATCCGCTGAGCCACGACGGCCTGGCCCTGGCCGACGCCATCGAGCTCGAGCGCGTGCGCCTGCGTCCGCTCAAGGCCATCGCCGACCTGGTGATGGACACCTCGGACATGAACGTGCACCAGATGCGCCGCGAGGTGATCACCGCGCTGGGCGCCGGCGCGCACCAGGACATGTCGCTGCTGTTCGAATCCTTCGCCTACAAGCGCGGCCTGCCGGCCGACGCCGATTTCGTCTTCGACGCCCGCGCCCTGCCCAACCCGCACTGGGACGCCCGCCTGCGCCCGCTGTCGGGCCGCGACGCCGCCGTGCGCGAATACCTGGACCAGGACCCGCAGGTGCAGGAGTTCGTAACCCAGGTCGAGGCCTTCCTGGAAACCTGGGTGCCACGCTTCGAAGCAGGCACCCGCAGCTACCTCACCATCGCCTTCGGCTGCACCGGTGGCCGCCACCGTTCCGTGTACCTGGCCGAACGCCTGGCCGCGCACTGCCGCGAACAAGGCCGCGACGGCGTGCTCACCTTCCACCGCGAGCTGGAGTGATGTCCGTCGGAATCCTCCTGCTGAGCCACCCCGGCATCGGTCCAGCCCTGGTCGCTACGGCACAGCGGGCGCTGGGCAGCCTGCCGCTGGCCACCGAAGCCTTCGAAGTGCCTTGGGACGCCGGTCCGGACGAGCTGCTGGCCGCCGCCAGCGCCGCGATGCGCAAGGTGGACGGCGGCGACGGCGTGCTGCTGCTCACCGACCTCTACGGCGCCAGCCCCGCACGGCTTGCGGAAAAGCTGGTACATCTGGGCACCCCGGCCCGCCGCGTCAGCGGCCTGTGCCTGCCGATGCTGCTGCGGGTGCAGAATTACCCGGAACAGGACCTGGAAGAACTCACGCGCACGGCCGCGGCCGGCGCCCGCAACGGAGTGGTGGTGGACGATGCTTGAGCGCGAACTGCAGGTGACCAACAAGCTCGGCCTGCACGCGCGGGCCGCGGCGAAACTGGTGCAGCTGCTGTCCGGCTACAAATGCCAGGCCACCCTGCTCGGCCGCGGCCGGGAAGTGAACGCCAAGTCGATCATGGGCGTGCTGCTGCTGGCCGCCGCGCCCGGCGCCACCCTGGTGATGCGGGTGGACGGCGAGGACGAAGCCGAGGCCCTGGCCGCCGCCGCCGCGCTGTTCGAGCGCGGTTTCGACGAGGAAGGCTGATGCGGCGCCAGCTGCGCGGCGTCACCGCCTCGCGTGGCCTGGCCCTGGGGCGCGCCCGCGTGCTGCATCCGCAGGCGCTGGTGGTCGAGGAAACCCGCGTCGCCGCCGACCAGGTCGAGGCCGAACTGGCCCGCCTGCATGCCGCCCTGGACGCCACCCGCGCCGAACTTCGCGCCCTGCGCGAACGCCTGCACGGCGCCCTCGCGCACGAAGTCGGCGAGTTCATCGACCTGCACGCGATGATCCTCGATGACCCCGAACTGCTGCAGGGCCTGGACGACCTGGTGCGCACGGGTCGCTACGGCGCCGACTATGCGCTCAAGCTGCAGCGCGACCGGCTGGCGTCCGTGTTCGAAGGCATGGACGACGATTATTTCCGCAGCCGGCTCGAAGACCTCGACCACGTGGTCGGGCGCATCCACGCCGCCCTGCACCGCCGCGGCGACGACGCCATCGAAGGGCTGGCCGGCGAGATCCTGGTCTGCGAAACCGTGGCGCCGGCCGAACTGGCGGCCTGGCAGGCCCGCGGCGTGGTGGCGGTGGCGACCACCACCGGCAGCCCGCTGTCGCACAGCGCCATCCTGGCCCGCAGCCTGCACCTGCCGCTGCTGGTGAACGTGGCCGACCTGCTGGCGCATGCCAACGACGGCGACGCGCTGATGCTCGACGCCAGCCACGGCGAGCTGGTGCTCGAGCCCGGCCCCGACGACCTGGCCCGCTACCACGAACGCCGCCACCAGATCGGCCGCGAGCGCGCGCAGCTGGCGCGGCTGCGCCGGCAGCCGACGCGCACCAGGGACGGCGTCGACATCCGGCTGTACGCCAACGCCGAGTCCCGCGAGGACGTGGCCGAGGCGCATGCGCTGGGCGCCGACGGCGTCGGCCTCTATCGAACGGAGTTCCTGTTCCTGCAGCGCAAGGAACTGCCGACCGAGGAAGAACAGTTCCTGGCCTACCGCGACCTGGTGCTGGGCATGGCCGGCCGGGTGGCGACCATCCGCACGCTGGACCTGGGCGCCGACAAGGCCGACCGCACCGGCCTGGCCCTGCGCAGCGAACCGAACCCGGCCCTGGGCCTGCGCGGCGTGCGGCTGTCGCTGGCGCACCCGGGGCTTTTCCTGACCCAGCTGCGGGCGATCCTGCGCGCCAGCGCCTACGGGCCGGTGCGCATCCTGGTGCCGATGGTCAGCGGGCGCGAGGAGATGCAGCAGGTCTGCGACCTGCTCGACCAGGCCCGCGCTTCGCTGCTCGAAGAAGGCCGGCAGGTCGGCCCGATCGCGGAGCTGGGCGCGATGATCGAAGTGCCGGCGGCGGCGCTGGGCCTGGGCGACATCGTCGACCTGGTCGACTTCGTGTCGGTCGGCACCAACGACCTGGTGCAGTACCTGCTGGCCACCGACCGCAACCATGAGTCGCTGGCCGAGCTGTATTCGCCGCGGCATCCGTCGGTGCTGCGGCTGCTGGCCGAGATCTTCGCCTTCGGCCGGCGCAACGGCATCCCGGTGGCGGTCTGCGGGGAGATGGCCGGCGAAGCCGCGAACGTGCCCCTGCTGCTGGCGCTGGGCCTGCGCGACTTCAGCCTGCATCCGTCGACGCTGCTGGAAGTCCGCAAGGCCGTGCGCGACGCCGACCACGCCAGCCTGCGCCGCCGCGCCACCACCCTGCTGCGCTGCCACGACCGCGCCGCCATCGACCGCTGGCTGCAGCGCTGCTGATCCCCTCCGCGCCGCCCCCTGTGTAGGAGCGCCTTCAGGCGCGAATCTTTTAGCTTTGCCTTTGGCAAAGACAGGGATTCGCGCCTGAAGGCGCTCCTACAAGCCGGCGGTTGCCGTCATAATGGCGGGGCCTGTTCCGGAGCCCGCCGATGGCCGACGCCGCGCACCACGACAAGACCGCCCGGCAGCTGAGGCTGCTGTCGGACGCGCTCGACTCGGGCCGCCTGGGCCCGGTGCGCCGGCTGGTGAACTCGCTGTCGCCGGCCGAGATCGGCAACCTGCTCGAGTCCCTGCCGCCGGCCAAGCGCAACATCGTCTGGGGCCTGGTCGATCCCGAGGACGACGGCGAAGTGCTGGTGCACGTCGGCGACGATGTGCGCGAAAGCCTGCTCGCCGAGATGGACACCGACGAAATCGTCGCGGCCGTCGAAGACCTGGACATCGACGACCTCGCCGAACTGGCCGAAGACCTGCCCGACACGGTCATCGAAGAAGTGCTCAAGTCGATGGACCGGGAGAACCGGGAGCGGCTCGAGCAGGTGCTGTCCTACGACGAGGACAGCGCCGGCCGCCTGATGAACCCGGACGTGATCACGGTGCGCACCGACGTCACCGTCGACGTCGTTCTGCGCTACCTGCGCCTGCGCGGCGAGATCCCCGAGCACACCGACCACCTGTTCGTCGTCAGCCGCCGGCACCAGTACCTGGGCCGCGTCTCGGTCGCGTCGCTGCTGACCCACGACGCCAGCACGCCGATCAACGAACTCTTCGACGACGAACAGCCGGCGATCCCGGTGGACACGCCGGCGCACGACGTCGCCAGCCAGTTCTCCGACCACGACTGGGTCTCGGCGCCGGTGGTGGACCACAACAACATCCTGCTCGGCCGCATCACCATCGACGACGTCGTCGACATCATCCGCGACCACGCCGCGCACCAGGCGCTCAGCGCCGCCGGCCTGGACGAGGACGAGGACATGTTCAGCCCGGTCGCGCGCGCGGCGCGGCGGCGGGCGCTGTGGCTGGGCATCAACCTGCTTACGGCGTTCCTGGCCTCGTGGGTGATCGGCCGCTTCGAAGGCACCATCGAACGCCTGGTCGCGCTGGCCGTGCTGATGCCGATCGTCGCGAGCATGGGCGGCGTCGCCGGCACGCAGACGCTGACGCTGATGGTGCGCGGCATGGCCCTGGGCCAGGTCGGCATGGGCAACGTCGGCGCGCTGCTCAACAAGGAAGTGATGGTCGGCCTGCTCAACGGCCTGGCCTGGGCGCTGGTGGTGGGCTGCGTGGCGGCGCTGTGGTTCGGCGACTGGCCGCTGGGCGGGGTGATCGCCGCGGCGATGGTGATCAACCTGGTCACCGCCGCGCTGGCCGGCGTCGGCGTGCCGCTGCTGCTGCGCCGGCTGCGCATCGACCCGGCGCTGGCCGGCGGCGTCGTGCTCACCACGGTCACCGACGTGATGGGCTTTTTCTCCTTCCTCGGCCTGGCGACGCTGGTCCTGCTGTAGCTCATGGCACTTATCCGCACCGTCGCGGCGGTGATCCGCGATGCCGAAGGCCGGGTGCTGCTCGTGCGCAAGCACGGCACCGACACCTTCATCCAGCCCGGCGGCAAGCGTGAACCGGGCGAAGACTCCCTTCACACCCTGGCGCGGGAACTGACCGAAGAGCTCGGCGTGCACCTGCGACCGGGCGCCGTGCGCCTGGGCGAATTCGAAGACGTGGCGGTGAACGAGCCGGACACGCGCGTGCAGGCGGAAGTTTTCCTGGCCAGCGTCGACGGCACGCCGTCGGCCGGCGCCGAGATCGCGGCGCTGGCCTGGGTGGATCCGGAGGCCCCGGACGGACACAAGATCGCGCCGCTGTCCCGCTGGCAGATCCTGCCGATGATCGCGGCGCTGTGGAAACCGGTGCAACGCGACGCTGGCCGGCACTACACCTGGGGCGGCGACAACGACGGCTGGCACCTGTTGCAGCGGCACGACCTGTCGGTGATTGCCGAACACGTTGCGCCCGGCGGCCGTGAACAGCGCCACCACCACGGGCACGCCCGGCAATTCTTCTACATCGTCTCTGGCCGTGCGGTGATCGAACTGGCGGGTCGCGAGGTGGCGTTGGCGGCAGGCCAGGGCCTCGAAATCCCGCCGGGGCTGCCGCACCGGTTCAGCAACCCCTTCGACGAGGCCGTGGACTTCCTGGTGGTGTCGCAGCCGAGCACGCGCGGGGACCGCACGGACGATTGAGGCTGGCCGGCCCGATCGACGGCCGCGGACTTCCCCGACGCTGAACAGGGCCGTCCACCGAATTGCTTCCGGCACTCCCGGGGGTAGACTAACTCCGGTTAGTCCACCTGTTCAGGGAGCCTGCCATGGCCGAGATCATCAACATCCACGCGGCCAAGACGAATTTTTCACAGCTGGTCGAGCGGGCTGCCCGGGGTGAATCGGTGACGATTGCCAGGGCGGGAAAGCCACTGGTGCGACTGGTACCTGTCGACGCCGCCGCGCAAACGCCACGGACGGGCTTCCTCAAGGGCCACGGAAAGGTGCCGTCCGCCGACACGTTCAACCGGATGGGCAGTGAAGAACTGGCTGCGTTGTTCGAAGGCGACTCGTGAAGCTCCTGCTCGATACCCATCTCCTGCTCTGGTCCGCCACCGGGCAGCTGCCGGCACGCGTCGCCAGGCTGCTGGCCGCGCCTGCGAACGTACTTCACTTCAGCGCGGCCAGCCTGTGGGAAGTGGCCATCAAGAACACATTGGGACGCGACGATTTCCAGTTCGACGTGCAACTGTTGCGTCGCGGCCTGCAGGACGCGGGCTATGCGGAAATCCCGATCACCGCCATGCATGCCGCCGCCGTCGCCGGGCTGCCGCTTCTGCACAGGGATCCTTTCGACCGGATGCTGCTCGCGCAGGCGGCGCATGAGGGACTGGAACTGGTTACGAACGACCGCGGACTGGAGCGTTACCAAGGCTACCCGGTGCGGCGGGTCTGAACTCAGCCGGCCCGCGGCGTGGGCTTGCCCTGCTCGGCCAGGGTCAGCGCGACCTTGTCGCGCAGGTAGGCGGGTTCGAGCAGGTCGGCGGCTATGGCTTCGCCGCGCTGCCAGGCGCGCACGGCGAGCAGTGCGAGGTCGCTGGCTTGCGGCAGGGCGCTGGCCTCGAAACCGGAGAGCCGATCGCCCAGGCGGGTGACCAGCGCGCCGGCGGCGGCGGCGAAGCCGGAGCCGACACCATGCACCGGTGCGTCGGGCAGCGGCGCCTCCGACGGCGCGCACAGGCTTTCCGGACCGGCGGCGCTGACCAGGCCATCGCCATCGCGTTTGAATTCGCCGACGTAGATTTCGCCCATGCGTGCGTCGATGGCGGCGAGGATGTTTTCGCCCTGCCCCTGCATCGCCAGCACCGCCAGCGTGGACACCGGCAGCACCGGCCGGTCGAGCGCCAGCGCCAGCCCCTGCACCAGTGCAATGGCCAGGCGCACGCCGGTGAAGGCACCGGGGCCGCGGCCGACGGCGATCGCGTCGAGCTGCGACTTCGCCACGCCGGCTTCGGCCAGCAGTTCCCCGGCCCAGGGCAGCACCAGCTGGGTGTGCCGGCGCGGCGCCAGTTCGTGGCGTGCGACCACGTTGCCGTCGATGTACACGGCGACGGAGCAGGCTTCGGTGCTGGTTTCGATGGCCAGGAGTTTCATGGCGGCGATTGTGCCGCAAGCGGGGGCGTGTCCGCGCCGTCTTGTGCGCCGTCGCCGTCGCCGTTGTCGACATCGGCGAAGAAACGCTGCACGTCTTCGATCTCGCGCGTGCGGGGGAATGGCGGCAGGCTGGCCAGGAAGCTGCG
Organism: Arenimonas sp.; assembly: GCF_041919775.1. Classification (GTDB taxonomy): domain Bacteria; phylum Pseudomonadota; class Gammaproteobacteria; order Xanthomonadales; family Xanthomonadaceae; genus Arenimonas. The sequence continues at coordinate 26,406 of NZ_JAYRTE010000020.1, forward strand.
GCCGTAGGGTTTGCCGAGCAGGCGCGGGTCGCACAGCACCAGCACGCCGCGGTCGTGGTCGCTGCGGATCAGCCGGCCGACGCCCTGCTTGAGCGCGATCACCGCCTGCGGCAGCTGTTCGTCGCGGAAGGGATTGCCGCCGCGCCGGCGCACGGCCTCGAGCCGGGCTTCGAGCACCGGGTCGCCCGGCGAGGCGAAAGGCAGGCGGTCGATGACGACGACGCTGAGCGCTTCGCCGGCCACGTCCACGCCTTCCCAGAAACTGGCGGCGCCGAGCAGCACGCCGTTGCCCGAGGCGCGGAAACGTTCCAGCAGCACGCTGCGCGGCGCGGTGCCCTGCACGAACAGCGGCCAGGGCGCGTCGCGCAGCTGTTCGGCGGCCTCGCGCAGCGCGCGGTGCGAGGTGAACAGCAGGAAGGCGCGGCCCTTCGAGGCTTCCAGCACCGGCCAGGCGACGTCGAGCACGGCATCGACGTAATCGTGACTGTTGGGCTCGGGCATGCCGCGCGGCAGGTAACACAGGGCCTGGTTGGGCCAGTCGAAGGGGCTGGGCTGCAGCAGTTCACGCGGCGCGTCCAGGCCCAGGCGCCGGCCCAGGTGGGCGAAGTGGCCGTCCACCGCCATCGTCGCCGAAGTGAAGATCCACGCCGCCCGGCTCTTTTCGCGGTACTCGCGCAGCGGCCCCGACACGTCCAGCGGCGTGCGCTGCAGCGTGAATCCACGCTGCGTCAGCTCGTACCACTTCACCGAAAAACCGGGATCGGCAGCGGAGGGGTCAAGAACGGGGTCAGGTTCACTTTCGGGCGATGGCACGCCGGCATCCGGATCACCATCATCCGAAAGTGAACCTGACCCCGTTCTTGGCACCTGCCCGAGCCAGGCCGCGAGGCGCCGGCGCAGTTCAACGGCGCGGTCGCAGCAGGCGGCGAAGCCGGGGGCGGCGTCGGACAGCGGGCCGAGTACGCGCTGGAGTTCGGCCAGGGTGTGTTCCAGGTGCTGCAGCGCCGCCGGGGCGCCGGGCACGGCGAGCAGGCGCGCCTGTGGGCCGCGCTGGGGCAGTTTGTCGAGCGCCAGGCGCAGGTCGCGCATGGCCTGCTCGAGCGCACGCGCCGGACCCATGACGGTCGCCAGCGAGGCGGTGACGTTCTTGCACTCGGCGAGGCTGTCGCGGGCCAGGTCGAGCAGCTGCCGCGCCGAGATGCCTTCGCCGAAGAACTGCGCCGCCAGCTCCGGCAGCTGGTGCGCCTCGTCGAGCACGAAGGCCGAAGCGCCCGGCAGGATCTCGCCGAAGCCTTCCTGCTTGATCGCCAGGTCGGCCAGCAGCAGGTGGTGGTTGACGACCACCAGGTCGGCCGCCTGCGCCTGCTGGCGCGCCTTCGCGACGAAACATTCGTCCCAGAACGGGCACTCGCTGCCCAGGCAGTTGTCGGCGGTGGACGTCACCTGCGGCCACAGCGGTGAATCCTCGGGCAGGTCGGCGAGTTCGGCGAGGTCGCCGCGCATCGTGCGGCCGGCCCAGGCCACCACGCGCTGGAAGTGCGCGACCACTTCGCGCGACTGGAATTTTTCGCCCTTGGCCTGTTCGAGGCGATACAGGCAAAGGTAATTCGCGCGGCCTTTGAGCAAGGCCGTTTTCAGGCCCGCGCCCAAGGCCTGGCGCACGCGCGGCAGGTCGCGGTGGTAGAGCTGGTCCTGCAGCGCGCGCGTGCCGGTGGACAGGATCACGCGCTGGCCCGACAGCAGCGCCGGCACCAGGTAGGCGTAGGTCTTGCCGGTGCCGGTGCCGGCCTCGGCCACCAGCGTGGCGCGCTCGTCGATCGCGTCGGCGACCGACTGCGCCAGCTGGTTCTGCGCCGCGCGCGGTACGAAGCCTTCCAGCCCGGTCGCCAGCGGCCCGTCCGGCGCCAGCGCGGCGAGCGTGCGTTCGGCGAGGTCGCCCACTTACATGCGGACCGGCGGCGCCACCGTGCAGGACTCGCCCTGGCGGTGGGCCGTGGCGGCGGCCTCGTCCGCGCCGCGCATCGTGCGGGCGTGGCCGATGGTGGCCCAGTTGCGGCGGCACAGGCCGCCCAGCTTCGGGCCCACGGCAAAGGAACGGGCGGCCAGGGTTTCCGCCTGTTCCCAGGCGCGGCGCAGCAGGGCCAACTCGGCCTGCCACTGCAGCAGGTCCGGGTCGTCCGGGCTGATCGCCAGGGCCCGGTCCAGGGTTTCGAAGGCGGCCCTGGGCTTGCCCGCGGCTTCCTGTGCCTGCGCCTGCGCGCGCAGGTCCTCGACCTGGGGATCGCGCAGCGGCTGCACTTCGAGCTCGTGGCCCTGTTCGCCGGCCGCGCGCACTTGCGCCACCAGCCCGGCGGGCGACACCCTGGCGGCCTTGCCGGCCGCCGCCCCCGCGGACGAGGACGGGCCCGCGGGCGCCGAAGCGCAGGCGGCCAGGGTCAGGGCCAGGCCCAGAACGGCAACTCGTGCAAACACGTCAGTCGATCCTTCGGTCACGGGGGTAGCGGTCGTTGCGCTCATCGCGGCTGTCGCGCCGATCGTCGCCGCCGCCGCGGAACCAGTCCAGCCAGCGGTTGCGGCGGCAGCTTACGTGGTCGGGCGGCAGGTAGCCGGCGACGAAGGCGTAACGCCGCGCGCCTTCGCAATCCTGTTCGGTGGTGGCGAACACCTCGCGGTCCACCCAGCCCCACTCCAGGCCCTGCATGCCCACGTCCAGCGGCGCCGTCGGCAGGCCGGCGAACAGCGAGGACCAGACCCGCATCGCACCGGTGGATCCGTAAAGCCCGGTCGGCTCGTTGCGGTCGTTGCCGACCCAGACCACCGCCAGGTGACTACCCGTATACCCGGCGAACCAGCTGTCGCGGCTGTCGTTGCTGGTGCCGGTCTTGCCCGCCGCCTTGAGGTGGCCCAGGCCGTCACGCACCAGCTGGCTGGCGGTGCCGCGCGTCACCGTGTCCTGCAGCGCCAGCGTGACCAGGCGCGCGGCGATCGCATCGCCGTCCTGCGCCGGCGCCGCCTTGAAGTCGTATTCGCTCACCGCCTGGCCTTTGGCGTCGAGCACGCCGCGCACCGCGCGCAGGGGCTGGATTTCGCCACCCGATGCCAGGAACTGGTAGACCTGCGTCATCGAGAAGGGGCTGAGGTCGACCGAGCCCAGGATCAGCGAAGGATTCGGGTCGGCACGCAGGCCGGCCAGCACCTTCAGCAGCTCGGCCAGCCGCTCCGGGCCCACGTCCATGCCCACGCGCACCGTCGCCTGGTTGTACGAATGCACCAGCGCGTCGGCCAGGCTGACGCGGCCATGGCTGCGGCCGTCGGAGTTCTCGGGATTCCAGCGCTTGCCGTTGGGCAGCACCAGGTTCACCGGCGCATCGTCGACCGGCGTGCCCAGCGACCAGCGGTCCGGCTGCGCCAGCGCCAGCAGGTAGACCAGCGGCTTGAGCAGCGAACCCACCGGCCGCTGCGCTTCGAGCGCGCGGTTGAAACCGGGCTGGTCGGTGTCGCGGTTGCCGACCATCGCCAGCACTTCACCGGTCTGCGTATCGGTCAGCACCAGTCCCGCCTGCAGCGGCGGCCCGTCCTTGCGCTGCACCTTGTCGAGCGTGCCGGTGACGGCCTGTTCGGCGCGCAGCTGGGCCGAGGGCGACAGCGTGGTGATGACCACCAGGCCGGCGCCGCGCAGCGCATCGGCCGGGTAGTCGCGCGCCAGCTGGCGGCGCACCAGGTCCATGAAGGCCGGGTTGCGGTTCGAGGCCACGCCCGGGCGCGCGCTGACGCCCAGCGGCGAGGCGATCGCCTTCTCCGCCTCGGCGGCGCTGATCAGGCCGGTGTCGCGCCAGACCGCCAGCACCAGGTCGCGGCGCTTTTTCGCGGCCTCCGGCCGGCGCCGCGGGTCGTACACCGACGGCCCCTGGATCATGCCGACCAGCAGCGCCATGTCCTGGGTGCGCAGCGCCGACAGGTCGCGGCCGAACCAGAACTCGGCGCCGGCGGCGATGCCGTGGATCGCCTGGTTGCCGTGCTGGCCCAGGTAGACCTCGTTGAAATAGGCCTCGAGGATGCGCTGCTTGTCGTAGCGCGCCTCGATGATGATCGAGTAGCTGGCTTCCTTGATCTTGCGGGTCCAAGCCACTTCGCGGCTGAGGAACAGGTTGCGCACCAGCTGCTGGGTGAGCGTGCTGGCGCCCTGCTCGATCTCGCCTTCGCGGGTGTTCACCCAGGCCGCGCGCAGGATGCCCCAGGGGTCGATGCCGTGGTGGTGCTTGAAGTTGCGGTCCTCGACGGCCTGCAGGCCGGTGACCAGCAGCGAGGGCACGTCCTGCAGCTGCACGAGGCGGCGCTCTTCGGTGACGTCGCCGTAAAGCGTGGCGATGCGCGCCGGATCCAGGCGGGCATCATCGACGGGCTTGCCGGACCTGCGGTCGGTGACCACGCCCACGCGGCCACCTTCGACCACCACCGACAGCCGCCGCGCCGGCACCGGCCCGTCGAGATCGGTGAAGGCGCGCGTGGCGATGTCGAAGCGTTTGCCCTCGCGCGCCCAGGTGCCGGCCAGGTCGCCGCCGTCTTCGCGGTAGCCGGCCGCCGACAGTTCGGACAGCAGGGTGTCGGCGTCCATGCGCGCGCCCGGCGACAGCGCCAGCGGTCGGGCGTAGACGCGGGTCGGCACCTGCCAGACGAGTGCGTCGAATTCGGCGCGCACGCGCTTGTCGAGCACATAGAAAAGCGGCACGCCCACGCCCACGGCCAGGCCCAGCGCGAGCAGCAAGCCGCGGAAGAGCCAGGTACGCCAGCGGGGACGGACGGAGGGGGAGCCTGAGGATTTGGGGGAAGCGTTTCGGGGCACGGACATGGATAATCCCGGGGTGCGGCGAGTCTAGCAGGCCGCGATTGCCCCGATCCCACCCGAGACTGAACGCTTCGCATGGATGCCCTAACCCGACCGGTCACGTGCCGCTGGGCCGACTCGCCGGCGCAGGCGCTGGCGCGTGCCCGTGCCGCGCATCCCGGCCAGGACGTGCTGCTGCTGCGCGAGGGCGTGGTGCTGGAAGACTCCGCCTGGGAGCGCCTGCACGCCGCCTGGCGCGACGGTGACTGGGACGTGCTGTCGCCGCTCGACGGCCGCTGGCCGCTGGGCCCCGATGCCGACGCCGCTGCGTGGACCTTCGGCGAGCATGCGGCCTTCGAATGGAATGGCTGGTCGGCCGAGTGTTCGCTGTGGCGCGGTGGCGACGGCCCGGCGCCGGACAGCCCGGACGCGCCCGCGCCGGGTCGCCGGGCCTTGCTGCCCTGCGTGCAGGTGGGTGCGGCGCAGGCGGATGCCGGCGAAGCGCCCGTGGCCGTGCGCGCGCTCCAGGCCCGCGCCCGGGCCGGCGGCCGCCGGCTGAAACCGGGCCGGCCGGTGCTGCTGCACGTGCTGCATGGCTGGGGCGGCGGCGCCGAACGTTTCGTGCGCGACCTGATCGACGCCGACGCCTCGCGCGAGCATCTGGTGCTGCTGGCGCGCGGCGACGACGACCGCCCGCCCTTCGGTCGCCGCCTGTGCCTGCACGCCGACCTGGACGCCGCGCCGCTGCAGTGCTGGGAACTGGCGGCGCCGATCGGCGACTGCGCCGCGACCTCGGCCGAGGTCGCGGCGGTGCTCGCGGAACTGCGCACGCGCTGGGGCCTCGGCGCCGTGCTGGTGTCCTCGCTGGTGGGGCACTCGCTGGACGTGCTGCGCACCGGCCTGCCGACGGCGCTGTGCCTGCACGACTTCTTCCCGGCCTGGCCGCTGCTGCACGACGCCCGCGATCCCGCCACGGCACCCTTCGACCGTGACACGCTGGCTCGGGAACTGGCGCGCGCCGGCGACGGCTTCGTTTTCCCGCACCGGGACGCGGACCACTGGTGGGCGCTGCGCGAAGCCCTGGTCGCGGCAGTGGCCCGGCACGAAGTGCGCCTGGTCGCCCCGAGCGACTTTGCCCGTGACCGCGCGCAGGCGCTGGTGACGTCCTGGGCCACGCGTCCCTGCCAGGTGATCAACCACGGATTCGCGCCCTTCGCCGCAACGACGACGACGCCGGGCGAACCCCCGGCCACGCCGCGCGCCGATGCGCCGCTGCGCGTGCTGGTGCCCGGCCGCGTCCATGGCGCCAAGGGCAGCGAACTGCTCGACCCGCTGATCGACCGCCTGCCGCCCGGCGTCGAACTGGTGCTGCTGGGCACCGGCCCCTTCGGCGAACGCTACCGCGGCCGCAGCGGCGTGCACCTGAAGAAGGACTACCAGCGCGACGAACTGCCGCACTGGCGCGACTCCCTGGTGCCCGACCTGGCACTGCTGCCGTTCACCGTGCCGGAAACCTGGTCCTACACCCTGTCGGAAATGTGGGCGCTGGGCCTGCCGGTGCTTTGCGCCGACCTGGGCGCGCCGGCCGAACGCGTGCGCGCCACCGGCGCCGGCTGGCGCTTGCCGCCCGACGCGGACGCGTTCGCGCGGCAGCTGGCGACGCTGGCTGCCGACCGCGACGCGCTGCGGGCCGTGCGTGAACGGGTGCCCGCCGCGCAGCCGGACCTGGCGGGCATGGCCGCGGCCTGGCGCGACGCGCTTCCCACGCAGCCGCCGCGCCTGCAGCTGCCACCGGCCAGGCCGGAAGCCAGCACCCGCCTGCACCTGGCTGAAAACCTGGCCTGCGCCGGCGTGCGCGCGGACCGTCTCGCCGCCGACCTCGGCGCCGCGCGCGACGAACTCGACCGGCGCGCCGACTGGGCCTTCTCGCTGCAGGCCGAGGTCCGGAAGGGCCAGGCGCGACTGCTCGAGCAGGCCAATCAAAACCAGGCACTGCAGGCGCGACTGCAGGAGCATCACGAACGGGCAGAAGAGCAGAAGCACCTCGCGACCCAGGCCCGGGCCCGCGCCGAGACCCTGCAATCCGAACGGGACACCCTGCAGCAAAAGGTGGACGAACTGCAGGCGCATATCCTGCACCTGGACCAGCAGCTCGCCGACGCCCACGGTTATTACCAGCGCGACTGCACCGACCTGGCCCGCCAGCGCGACGTCGCCCTGGCCCAGCGCGACGAAGCCCAGCAGGCGCTCGGCCAGATCAATGCCAGCCTGGCGTGGCGGGTGCTGCGGCGGCCGCACCAGGCCCTGGGCGCGGTCCGCCGGAGCCTGCAGGGCCTGGCTTTCCGCCTGCGCCAGGCGCAGTCGCTGGCGGGCCGCGGGCTCAACAGCCTGCGCGTGCGCGGCTGGGCCGGCACGCTCGAGCGCTGGCGCCAGCGCCGCGCGCCGCCGCTGGAATCGGCCGGCCCCGTGTCCGCGCCGGCCGCTTCAAGCCAGGCGGCGGCGCTGCGCCTGCCGCGGCCGGATGCGCCGCGCGCCAGCGTCATCGTGCCGGTCTACAACCAGCTGTCGATGACCCTGGCCTGCCTGCGTGCGCTGGCCGACGCCGGCGACCGCAGCGCGTTCGAGGTGATCGTCGTCGACGATGGCTCCAGTGACGCAACGCCGCAGCTGCTGCCGACCGTGCCCGGCCTGGTCTTCCACCGCAACCGCGAAAACCTGGGCTTCATCGGCGCCTGCAATGCCGGCGCGGCGAAGGCACGCGGCGAGTTCCTGGTCTTCCTCAACAACGACACCACGGTGCAGCCGGGCTGGCTGGACGCGCTGCTGGCCACCTTCGAAAGCCATCCCGACACCGGCCTGGCCGGCAGCAAGCTGGTCTATCCCGACGGGCGGCTGCAGGAGGCCGGCGGCATCGTGTTCGCCGACGGCTCGGGCTGGAACTACGGGCGCTTCGAGGACCCGTCGCACCCGCGCTTCAATTTCGTGCGCGAGGTGGACTACTGCTCCGGCGCCGCGATCGCGATCCGGCGCGAGCTGTTCGACAGCCTGCAGGGCTTCGACCCGCTGTACGCGCCGGCCTATTACGAAGACACCGACCTGGCCATGCGCGTGCGCCAGCGCGGCCTGAAGGTGCGCTACCAGCCGGCCTCGGTGGTGGTGCACCACGAGGGCGCGACCTCGGGCACCGACACCTCCAGCGGCATCAAGGCCTACCAGGTCGCCAACCAGGCCAAGTTCCTCGAACGCTGGCGCGAGGTGCTGGCGCGCGAGCACAAACCCGCCTCGGCCGGCGCCGACGCCGCCAGCGAGCGCGGCCGCCGGCACCGCGTGCTGGTGCTCGACGCCTGCACGCCCACGCCCGACCGCGACTCCGGTTCGCTGCGCATGACCGCCCTGCTGCGCCTGCTGCGCGAGGAAGGCTGCTCGGTGGTGTTCTTCCCGGAAAACCGCGCCCACGACGGCGCCTACACCGAGGCGCTGCAGCAGCTGGGCGTCGAGGCCTGGTGGCACCCGTGGGTGGCCGACGTGCCGCGCTGGCTGGCCCGCCACGGCAAGGAGTTCGACCTGGTGATCGGCAGCCGCCACTACGTGCTGGGCCCCGCGCTGCCGCTGCTGCGTTCGCTGGCGCCGCGTGCGCGGGTGGTGTTCGACACGGTGGACCTGCACTTCCTGCGCGAACAGCGCGAAGCCGAACTGGCCGGCGACGCCGCCGGCCTGCGCACCGCCGCGCGCACCCGCAAGGCCGAACTGGCCCTGGTGGCGCAGGCCGACCTGACCTGGGTGGTGAGCGAAGCCGAACGCGTGCTGCTTTGCACCGAAGCGCCGGACGCCACCGTGGACGTGGTGTCGAACATCCACGACGTCGCCGGCGCCGGCCCCGGCTTCGCGGCCCGCGAAGGCCTGCTGTTCGTCGGCGGCTTCCGGCATCCACCGAACGTCGACGCCGCGCGCTGGCTGGCCGACGAGATCCTGCCGCGCATCCACGCCCGGCGGCCCGGCCTGCCGCTGCATCTGGTCGGTGGCGACGCTTCGCCCGCGGTGCAGGCGCTGGGCGAACGCGAAGGTATTCAGTTCCATGGTTACGTGCCGGACCTGGGACCGCTTTTGAACGGCGTGCGGGTGTCGGTGGCGCCGCTGCGCTACGGCGCCGGCGTCAAGGGCAAGGTCAACCAGGCGCTGGCGCACGGCCTGCCGGTGGTCGCCACGACCTGCGCGGTCGAAGGCATGCACCTGGCCGATGGCAGCGACGTGCTGGTGGCCGACGACGCCGACGCCTTCGCGCAGGCCGTGCTGCGGCTGCACGAAGACTCGGCGCTGTGGTCGCGGCTGTCCGAGGGCGGGCTGGAAAACACCCGCCGGCACTTTTCCCCGGACGTGGTGCGGGCGCCGCTGCGCCGCCTGCTCGACGGCCTGCCCGGCCGCTGAGGCTCAGCCGCCGGCGCGCCGCAGGCGTTCGGCGAAGGTCTGCAGGCGCGGGTTCGAAGGATCCACTTCGCGGGCCGCCGACAGGGCGCGACGCGCCAGCGCGAATTCCCCGGCGCCCAGGCGCTCTTCGCCGAAGGCCAGCCAGCGGTCGGCCAGGCGCCGGCGGTCGGCGGCCAGTTCGTCGCCGCCGCGGTCGCGCACGACCAGCGCGTCCAGGCAGGCCTGGGCCGCGCCCAGCCGGTTGCCAGCCAGTTCGTCCTCGAAGCAGGCCCGGGCCCGGCGGCTGTATTCGGCGAATCCGCGGCGCACGCCGCCGTCGTCGGGCGCCAGCGCCTGGGCGCGGCGCAGCAGGTCCCAGGCGCTGGCGCCGCGGCGGCCCCCGCGGGGGGGGGGGGCCCCCGGCGGGGGGGCGCGCCGCCCGGGGCCGCGGCGCCCCCCCCCCGGCGGGTCGACCAGGTCGCCGGCGCGCATCGCGGCCGCCGCTTCGTCGAGCAGGGCCGAGAGCTGGCCCGGGTCCGCCGGACGCGCCGGCACCTCGTCCCGGGCGGCGCGGGCCTGCCCGAGCCGGCGTTCGGCGGCGGCCACGGCCGGCGAGTCCGGCGCCCAGCCTCGCGCGCGCTCGATCGCGTCGGTGGCGGCCTCGAAATCGAAGTCGGCGGCATGGCGACCGGCGCGGGCGGCCAGCATCGCCGCGGCATCGTCCATGCCCTGCCGGGCTTCGACGTCGTCGGGCCGCTCCGCCAGCAGGGCCTGGAAGCCCCGCGCCGCCGCGTCCAGCCGCCCGGCCCGGAGTTCGGCCTGCGCGGCCTGCAGCGCGGCCTCGCGGGCCTGCTCACCGCGTGCCCGCACCTCGCCCAGCCGCGCCTGCACGGCGGGCAGGCCCAGGTGGCTCGGGTCGGCCTTCACCACGCGGTCGACGAGGGCGCCGGCGGTACGCAGGTCACCCTCGGCCAGCGCGCTTTCGGCCTGGCTCAGCAGGCCCGACAGCAGGCTGCGGCGCCCTTCGAGCGCGATCGCGTTGTCGGACTGCAGGCGCAGCACGTCTTCGTAGATTGCCAGGGCGCCGGTGCCCTGCTGTTCGATGCGGCCCTGGGCCTGGGCGTCGCGCGCAGCCTGCAGGCGCTGGGCGATGTCGGCCTCCGCGGATTCGCGGGTGGCCAGCTCGGCCTCTATGCCGGCCAGGTCGTCGGCCGGGGCGGCCATCGAGCGCGCCAGGCCGAGATGCCGGCGGGCATCGTCGAAGTCGCCCGCGGCCAGCGCCGCACGCGCGTGCACGAGGGCGGCTTCGCGCACCGCGACCAGGCCGCTGCGCGCCGCCGGATGGTCGGGGTCGCGGGCCAGCACGGCCTGGAAACGTTCGCGGGCACCCTGGCCGTCGGCACGGCTGAGCTCGCCGCGGGCGAGGGCCATCTGCGCGGCTTCGATTTCGCGGTTGAGCTCGGACGACGGAATCAGCGCCTGGCTGAGGGTGTCGCGCCAGGTCGAAAGCGCGAGGGCGCCGGCCACGACCAGCACCGCCAGCACCAGCAGCAGCCAGGGCCAGGGCGACCGTCGCGACCGCCCGGACGGGCGCTCCGGGCGCTCCGGAGGGCGCGGCGACGGCGGTCCGGCGCGCTCGCGGCCGTCCGTGCGGTCGAGGTCGAGCTGGTCCAGGGCGCCCAGCGAGGGCGTCGCCCCGGGGTCCTTGCGGTGGTTCATGCCTTGCCCTTGTCCATGCGCGGCAGGATAGCAGCGCAAGCTGAACGCTCCCCGGCAGGCATCAGCCCAGGCGATGCGCCTCGCGCACGCCGGGCACGGCGTTCAGTCGGCCGAGCAGGTCGCTGAGCTGGCCGAAGTCGGCGACGCGCACCGCCAGCCGCAGCTCGGCCAGGCCCTTGTCGTCGTCCACCCGCGACTGCAGGCCGAGGATGTTCACGCCCTGCTGGGCGATGGTGTTAGTGAGGTCCTTGAGCAGCCACTTGCGGTCGAAGGCATGCACCTGGATGTCGACGTCGTAGCTGCCGCGGCTGCCGCGGCCCCATTCGACCGGCAGCAGGCGCTCGGGATTGCGTTCCTCGAGCCGCTGCAGCGCCGGGCAGCCGGCGCGATGGATGCTGACGCCGCGGCCGCGGGTGAGGTAACCGACGATCGGATCGCCCGGCACCGGCTGGCAGCAGCGCGCGATCTGGCTGAGCAGGTTGCCGACGCCTTCGACCGTGAACGGCGCGCTCGGCGGCGGCGGCGCGCTGCGCCGGACCAGCGGCGCCGGTTCGGCGGGCTCCTTGTCGGCCTGGGCGTGGTCGTGCAGGCAGCGGGTGACCTGGCTGGGACCCAGGTCGCCGAGCGCCAGCGCCAGGTGCAGGTCTTCGAGGGTTTCCAGCCGGAACTTCGCCAGCACCGGCGCCAGGTCGGCCTGGGTCAGCGCCATGCGCCGCAGCTCTTTTTCCAGCAGCTCCTTGCCGGCCTGCAGGTTGCGGGCGCGGTCGATGCGGTGGAACCAGGCGCGGACCTTGTCGCGGGCGCGGCCGGTGGCGAGGAAGCCGTTGCTGGCCAGCAGCCAGTCGCGGCGCGGTTCGGCGGTCTTGCCGGTGAGGATCTCGACCTGGTCGCCGGTGGCCGGCTTGTGGTCGAGCGGCACGATGCGGCCGTTGACCTTGGCGCCGCGGCAGCGATGGCCGACTTCGGTGTGCACCGAATAGGCGAAATCGAGCACCGTCGCGCCGCGCGGCAGGTCGATGACTTCGCCGCGCGGGGTGATCGCGTACACCCGGTCTTCGACCAGTTCGGTTGAAAAACCCTGCACCAGGGTTTCGTCGCGGTCGTCGCGGGCCTCGAGCAGCTGGCGCATCCAGGCCACCTTGCGCTCGAAGCTGGCGTCGGCGCCGCCGCCTTCCTTGTAGCGCCAGTGCGCGGCGACGCCGAGCTCGGCGTGTTCGTGCATCTGGCGGGTGCGGACCTGCACTTCCAGCGTGCGTCCGCCCGGGCCGATCACCGCCGTGTGCAGCGAGCGGTAGTCGTTGCCCTTGGGATGGGCGATGTAGTCGTCGAACTCGGACGGGATCGACGGCCACAGCTGGTGCACCACGCCCAGCACCGCGTAGCAGCTGGGGATGTCGTCCACCAGCACGCGCACCGCGCGGATGTCGTAGAGCTCGCTGAAGGGCACGCCCTTGCGCTGCATCTTCCGGTGGATGCTGTAGATGTGTTTCGGCCGGCCGGCGACATCGGCATTGCGCACGCCGGCTTCGGCCAGCGCCGCGCGGATGCGGGCCATGGCCTCGTCGATGAAGCGTTCGCGGTCGCCGCGTTTTTCGTCGAGCAGGCGGGCGATGCGCTGGTAGGTGTCCGGCTGCAGCCAGCGGAAGGCGAGGTCCTCGAGCTCCCACTTGAGCTGCCAGATGCCCAGGCGGTTGGCCAGCGGCGCGTGGATGTCGCGGGTGAGTTCGGCCAGGGCGCGGCGTTCATCTTCGGGCAGCGCGGCGGCTTCGCGCAGGCGCACCAGCTGCACGGCCAGCAGCACCAGCACCGCGCGCAAATCGCGGACCAGGGCCAGCAGCAGGCGGCGCAGGCCCTCGGCGCTGCCCTGCCCGGGCCGGTGCTGGTGCAGGTCGTCGACCTGGCCGGCGGCGACCAGGCCGTCCAGCAGCAACTTCAGGCGCGGGGCCTGCTCCAGCGCCGCGGCGGGCAGGGCCGCGCGCAGGGCCGGCCACTGGTGCAGCACGGCGGCCGCCAGCACTTCCGGGTCGGCGCGCAGCGGCCGGAGGGTGTCGAACACCGCCAGGGCGCGGTCGTGGCCGGCGTCGGCCGGCAGGCCCGCCGATGCATCCACCAGGGCCGCCCACCACGCAGCGCCGGCCTCGACGCCGGCCAGGGCTTGCTGCAAGGAGACTCGCGGGGGGCTAACGGTGTTCAAGTGGCGCCTGCATTGGCCGGGGAGTTAGACTGCCCCGCGATTGCTGGCAGTTCAACCAGTACGGATTAAAACAATGCGCCGAATGCTCCTGATCTCCCTCGTCCTGTCCGCGTTCATCGGCGGCAGCGCCCTGGCCCAGTCCTTCTCCTCGCTCGAGGAGCGCATGACCGAGGCCGAGTTCAAGGCCGCTGGCCTCGACAAGCTGTCGCCGGAAGAACTGGCCCGGCTCAACGCCTTCATCGCCGAGGAGACGGGCAAGGTCGCCTCGACGCTGCCGGAAGCGACGCCGATGGCCGACAACCGCGGCTTCTACCAGTCGCAGGGTCCGCAGGGCGAGATCATCACCTCGATCAGCGGCGAGTTCCGCGGCTGGGACGGCATGGGCGACCGCTTCACGCTCGACAACGGCCAGGTCTGGGAAGTCACCGACTCCTCGACCCGCCTGAAGGTCAAGCTCACCAACCCGGAAGTGACCATCGAGCCGGGCGTGCTGGGCGCGTGGTACCTGAAGGTGCAGGGTTACAACACCCGCGCGCGCGTCAAGCGCATCAAGTAAGCCCGCGCGGCCTGCAGCCGCTCACAGGAGCGACTGCAGGCTGCGTGCGAGTTTTTTCGCCGACACCTGGCGACGCGTGCCCAGCTCCTGGGCGAACAGCGAAACCCGAAGCTCTTCCAGGTCCCAGCGCAGCGCCTGCCAGCCCGGCTGGCCGGCTACGCCGGTGGCGCGGGCGCGTTCGAGCGCGTCGGCGAAGGGCTTGAGCTCGAGCATGCGGGCCTGGTCGCGCACCGGGTCGCGCAGCGCGCGTTCGGCGCGCAGTGAAAGCGCCTTCAGGTAACGCGGGTAGTGCGACAGCGCGTCGGCCGGCGTGCCGCGCAGGAAACCCGGCGGCACCAGGCCGTCGAGCTGCGCCTTGAGGTCGTCGAGGTTGCCCTGGGCCCAGCCCAGCAGCGGGGATTCGAGCCGCGGCTTTATTTCGGCCACCAGGCCCAGGATCTGCTCGGCCAGCTGCAGGCGCGCCATCGCCTCCGGGAACAGGCGCTTGCCGGCTTCGTGCAGCTGCGCGTTGAAGGCCGCCGGGTCGCGCACCGCGCCCGGGTCGCCGTCGGTCACTGCCAGCAGCGCGGCGTCGGCGAGGTCGGCGCGCAGGTGTTCGTGCGCGGGGCCCTGACCCGGCGCCTGCTGGAAACCTTCGATGGTTGCGTACAGCAGCGCCAGCTTCGGGCTGACCGGCAGCTGCTTGCGGGCCTGGCGCAGCTTGTCGGCCAGGGCCAGGCGCAGCAGGCGGCGCACGCCGCCCGCGTGTTCGCGCGCGGCTTCGTCGCGGTCGGCGAAGACGCTCAGCGCGACCGTGCCGCCTTCGTCCACCAGCGCAGGATAGGCCGGCACGCCGGCGGCGCCGGGCACCTGCACCGGAATCGGCGCCTCCGGAAACCTGACCAACCCTTCCTGCGCCAGGTCCTCGCCGGCGCGTTCGGCGAAGGCCTGCTCGGCGCGGTCGCCGAAGCGCGACTTCAGCGCATCCAGGTCGCGCGACAGCGCCAGCAGGGTGCCGTCGCGTTCGGCCAGGCGCAGGTTCATGCGCAGGTGCGGGCCCAGCGCCGGTTCGTCGAAGTCCAGCGCCGTCACCGGTGCGCCGGTGGCCTTGCTCAGGAAACGCGCCAGGGTGCCGGCCAGGCTGTCGGCCTCGGGCCGGGGGAAGGCCTGCGCGAAGGCACGCGCGAAATCCGGCGCCGGCACGTAGTTGCGGCGAAGCCCCTTGGGCAGGCCGCGAATGAGCGCAGTGGCCTTTTCCTCCACCAGCCCCGGCACCAGCCAGCCCAGGCGCGTGGCGTCGAGCGCCATCAGCAGGTGCAGCGGCACGTCCAGGGTGACGCCGTCCTCGGCGTGGCCGGGCTCGAAGCGATAGTGCAGCGCCAGCCGGGTGTCGCCGATCGGAAAATATTTCGGAAAACGCTCCGCCTCGCTGCCCTCGCCCGGCAGCAGTTCGGCCAGCGGCCATTCCAGGACCCTCTTCTGCTCCGGCGCGAGCTTGCCGAACCAGGCGTCGAGGCCGGCGACGGAATTGAGATCGGGCGGCAGGCGGTCGAGGTACCAGCGCGCCTGCCAGTCCTCGTCGGCGACCAGGCCGGCGCGGCGCAGCTTGGCTTCTTCCTCGCGGGCCTTTTCCAGCGTGGCGAGGTTGCGCTTGAGGAAGGGCGCGCGGCAGTCCACCTCACCCGGCACCAGGCCCTGGCGCACGAACAGCTCGCGCGCCTCGGCCGGGTACAGGCCGCCGTAGTGCACGGGTTTCTTCGGCGCCAGCACCAGGCCGAACAGGCTGACCTGCTCGCTGCCCAGCACCCGGCCCTGGCTGCGCGACCAGTGCGGGTCGAAATGTTTGCGCGCCAGCAGGTGCGGCAGTTCGGCGATGACCCAGTCGGGTTCGATCTTCGCCGCCATCAGGCCCCAGACCTTCTGGGTGTCGAGCAGCGTCGCGACCAGCACCCACGCCGGCGGTGCTTTCGCCAGTGACGAACCGGGGAACAGCTGGAACTTGCGCTGGCGCGGCGCGTCGTAGAGGCCTTTTTCGGTGCGGTGGCCGACCTGCGTGGGCAGGCCGGCGATCAGGGCGCGGTGCAGCTGGCGGTAGAAGGGGTTGGGGTCAGGTGCACTTTTCCGCCGGCGTTGGCCGGCCGACTGGGGGTCAGGTGCACTTTTCCCCGCGCTGCCTCGCTCGCCCATTGGCTCAGGAGAA
>NZ_JAYRTE010000021.1:0-35394 GCF_041919775.1 Arenimonas sp.
TTTTGACTTTGCCTTTGGCAAAGCAGGAATTCGCGCCTGAAGGCGCTCCTACAGGTTAGCTAGTTTTTGAGGGGGAGGTAGCCGTCGGGGCCGATCATGCGGAAGGGGACCGACACCAGCCGCATGCCGCCGTTGACCTGCACCGCGAAGTGCAGGTGCGGGCCGCTGGAAAAACCGGTGCTGCCGGCATAGCCCAGCACCTGGCCCAGGTGCACGCGGTCGCCGGTTCTTACCGTGACGCCGCCTTCCTGCAGGTGCGCGTACAGCGCCATCGATCCGTCTTCGTGCAGCACGCGCACGTAGTTGGCCTGGTCGGCCAGCGCCCGGTCGGCGCCGCCTTCGGCGTGGCCCGACATCGTCGCGACCACCACGCCGTCGCGCGCCGTCAGCACCGGCGTGCCTTCGCTGACGATCAGGTCGACGGCGTAGCGGTTGGCTTCGTCGCCGTGGCTGAAGCCGCCGTGGAAACCCTGGCCCAGCTCGAAGCCCGACTCTTCCACCGGCAGCGAATACACCACGTCGCGCGGCGTGGCGTGCGGCGGGCCGGGCACCGCCAGCAGCCGCAGTTCATGGCGGGCGCCGTCGGCGACCGGCCAAAGCCGCGCCAGCGTGGCCTGTTCGCCGGGCGCCAGCACGCGACGCTGCGGCAGTCCCGGTTCGCTGTCCATGCCCTGCCAGTGGTCGGCCAGCAGCTCGACCTCCAGCGGACCACCGCTGCGGTTGGCGGCCACGGCCACCTGTTCCTGGCCCTGCCGGTGCACCGAAAGCTGCGCCAGCTCGGCGGAAAACGCCGGCAGGGCGAGCAGCGCAAGCAGGGGCAGCAGGGCTTTCATGGTTTGGCAGTCTCGCCCAAACCGAAATACAGGTCGATCGGCTTGGGTTCGTCGAATGCGAACCCCTGGCCGAAGTCCACGCCCAGCGCCTGCAGCGCCTGGCGCTGGGCCTCGGTTTCGGTGTGTTCGGCGATCGACTTCTTGTCCAGCACGTGCGCGATCTCGTTGATCGAACGCACTACCGCCTCGGCCATCGGCGACTGGTGCATGTCGCGCACGAAGCTGCCGTCGATCTTGAAATAGTCCACGTCCAGCGAACGCAGGTAGTTGAACGAACAAAAGCCCGTGCCGAAGTCGTCCAGCGCGAACCGGCAGCCCAGCTCGCGCAGCTGGTTGATGAAACGCTGGGCGCGGGCGAGGTCGCGCACGGCGCTGGTCTCGGTCAGCTCGAAGCACAGGTGCGCGGCCGGGAAGCTGCTGCGGCGCAGGCGTTCGGCGACGAAGCCGATGAAACCTTCGTCGATCACCGCTTCGCCGGACAGGTTGATGCAGCACGATTCGACCGTGGCCGCGGCCTCGGGATGGCTTTCCAGCCAGCCCAGGGTCTGGGAGATCACCTCGCGGTCGATGCGCGTGCCCAGCCGGAAACGCTCCGCCGCCGGCATGAACTGCGCCGGCTCCAGGCGCTCGCCGGTGCGCGGGTCGTGCAGTCGCAGCAGCACCTCGAAATGCCGCCCGGCCTGCACGCCCGGCTGCAGCGGCACGATCGACTGGCAGTACAGCGCCAGCGTGTTCTTCTCCAGGGCCTCGCGGATGCGCACCACCCAGCGCATGGCCGCGGTGCGGTCGAGCAGTTCGCCGGCGTCCAGGCTGGCCACGCAGACGCGGTTGCCGCCCTGTTCCTTCGCGGTGAAGCAGGCGGCGTCGGCCTGGGACAGCAGCTGCGCGTAGTCGGCCTGGCCCGGCAGGAAGCTGACGATGCCGACGCTGGCAGTGGTGCCCAGCATCTGGCCGTTCCAGCCGCAGCGGTAGCCTTCGATCGCGCGCAGCAGCGAACGCATCCGGTCTTCGGCGACCATCGGCGTGCAGTTGTCGAGCAGCAGCGCGAACTCGTCGCCGCCGGTGCGCGCGACGCGGTCCTGCGGATGCATGTGGGCCGCGACGACGCCGGCGACGCCGCGGATCAGCTGGTCGCCGGCGGCATGGCTGGCGGTGTCGTTGATCAGCTTCAGGTGGTCCAGGTCCAGGTATGCCAGGGCCATCGGCACCGTCGAGGTTTGCGCCAGCACCGGCCGCATGCCTTCCTCGAAGGCGTTGCGGTTTTCCATGCCGGTCAGCGGGTCGGTGTTGGCGCGGTGCTTGAGCACGCCGGCCGCCACCCGCTGCTGGTGCATCGCGAAGGCCAGCATCATCGGCAGCGCCGCCACTTCGACCAGGAACACCAGCAGGTACAGGCTGTCGAGCGGATCGGCGGCGCGCGGGTAGCCGGCGGTGCCATAACCGGCCAGGCCGGCGATCAGCAGCATCGTCATCGCGCTGGCGATCGCGGTGAAACGCGGCGGCAGGCGCACCGCGCTCCAGACCATCACGCCCAGCGGCAGCGCCACCAGGCCCAGCGCGTAGTTGCCGCCGAGGCTGCCGCCCCAGGCCATCAGCAGGTAGCTGGCCATCAGGGCGATGTTCCAGGCCAGGCGTTCGGCCTCCGAGGCGTAGTCGCTGTCGGGGAAACGCCGGCGCTGGTCCTGGCGGCCCGGCAGCAGCAGCATCACCGCCGGCGCGATGCTGGTCGCGCCCAGCAGGTCGCCCAGCAGCCAGCGGCCCGCGGAGGCGGGAACCTGGCCCAGGCTGATCATCTCCGTCTGCAGCATGCCGGCGGTGCCCACGAGCGCGCTGACCGTCGCCATCACCAGCGAGCCACCCAGGGCATGCAGGCCAAAGCGCACCGTCAGCAGGTCGTCCAGCGGCTGCCGGCGCATCAGCCAGGCGCCGGCCAGCACGCCCAGCAGGTTCGAGGACATCGACCAGGGGATGAAGCCGTGCGGCACCGGCTCGAACACCAGGTGCACCAGCAGCGTGCCCAGCGGCACGAACCAGGCCACCCGCAGCCCGTAACGAAGCACGCCCGCCAGGCCCACGCCCGCCGCGGGCCAGAACAGCGCCACCTCGTCCGGGCCACCGCGCAAAAGGCTTGAATAGGCGCCGCCGGCGACGTACAGCGCCAGCAGCACCAGCACCACGAGCATCCGACGGGGGAAGGCGGGCATGTCCGGGAGCATAGGCCGGCCGCCCGTCGCCGACTAGTGAGCCTGGCCGCCGGCCGGTGGCATCAGGTGCGGCGAGGCCAGCAGCTGGAGCCGGCCGGCGCCGACCAGGGCGTCCGGGTCACCGCGCAGGGCGACCTGCAGGTCGCTCATGTTGGTGTCCTCGCGGGCGCGGAAGGTCGCCCAGCCGTTGCGGCCGTGCGCCTTGACGAAATACAGCGCCCGGTCGGCCATGTCGATCAGCTGTTCCCAGCCCAGGCCGCCGCGCGCGTCCCGGAACAGCGGGCATTCGATGAAACCGACCGAGCAGGTGATGCGCAGGGGCTCGGGTTTGCCGATGTCGAAGCGGTGGCCGGCGATGGCCGCGCAGATGCGCTCGCCCAGCATCGGCAGGTGCCGGTTGGGCATCGGCCGGAACACCAGCAGGAATTCTTCGCCGCCCCAGCGCGCGATGTAGTCGCCGGTGCGGACCAGCTGGCCCAGCACCTGCGCCACCTGCTGCAGCACGCGGTCGCCGGCCTGGTGGCCGTGGGTGTCGTTGACGGCCTTGAAGTGGTCGATGTCGATCAGCGCGAACACCATCACCTCGTCGGGCGAATTGCGTCGCACCGATTCGCGGTCGTAGAAGGCGATGTCGGCCGGGATCTGGTTGGCGAGGTATCGCCGGTTGCGCAGGCCGGTCAGCGGGTCGGTCTGGCTGGCTTCCTCGAGCCGGTGGTTGGCCACTTCCAGCGCTTCGGTGCGCTGGCTGACCAGCAGTTCCAGGGCCTGGCGCTGGCGCCGGTGCTTGCCCTGCTGGCGCCGGTAACCGGCGTAGACGATGCTCGCGCCCAGGCCGGCGAGCAGCCAGTAGAACAGCGGCGTCTCGTGGAAATGCGGTTCGATCCAGAAGCCGATCTGGGCCGGCGCGGCGCTCCAGGTTTCGGCGTTGTTCGAGCCCTGGGCTTCGAACACGTAGGCGCCCGGTGGCAGGTTGGTGTAGTTGACGCTGCGGCGGGTCGGATCCTCCAGGGTGCGCCAGTCCTCGTCGTAGCCGACCAGGCGGTAGCGCAGCTGCACGCTCTTGGGGTCCTGCAGGCTGAGCACGGTGAACTCGAAGCTCAGGTCGCGCTGGGTGCGCTCGAGCCGCCAGTCGGCGCCGGGGTCCGCGTCGCGCCACTCGTCGCCGACCTGGATGCGTTCGATCACCGTGCGCGGCGCGGTGCTGTTCTTCTCGATGCCGATGGTGGCCATGGCGACCAGGCCGTCGCGCGTGGGCAGCCACAGTTCGCCGCGTTCGATGAAACCCTTGGCGTGGCCGGCGCCGTTGCAGCAATAGCCCTTCTGGCCGCCGCGCCGGTCGCCGCGTTCGTTGAGCAGCATCTCGCCGCGCACGCTCTTGCGGCGGCCGGCGGCGACGTCGGCCATGTCCTGCAGCAGGACCCGGTGCACGCCGCGGATGCCGGCCACCCACACGTAGCCCTGCGCGTCGTGGGTGATGAAGAAGGGCGAATTGACCGGCATGCCGACGCTGTCGTCGAAGGCATGCCAGCGGCCGTCCTGGAGCAGGAAGATCTCCTCCGACAGCGCGCCTACCAGCAGCCGGCCGTCGGGCAATTCGTGGATGGCGGTGATGTCGAGGTCCTGGTGCAGCCCGGTGTCGAGGCCCACCGGCAGCAGGCGCCCGTCCTTGAATTCGTAGAGGCCACCCTGGGTGCCGACCAGCATCCGGCCGTCGCGGGTTTCGCGGATGATGCGCGCGCGCGGATCATTCAGGCCTTGGGCCGCGCCGAAACCGGTGAGGCCGTCG
Source organism: Arenimonas sp. (assembly GCF_041919775.1). Classification (GTDB taxonomy): domain Bacteria; phylum Pseudomonadota; class Gammaproteobacteria; order Xanthomonadales; family Xanthomonadaceae; genus Arenimonas. The sequence goes on from NZ_JAYRTE010000021.1 coordinate 4,824, forward strand.
CGGGTCAGCCGGAACAGGCCGGACGTGGTGGCGAACCACAGCGCGCCGCGCCGGTCGCGCATGATGCCGTTGATCTGGGCGCTGCGCATCGGCGCCAGTTCGGCGGGGATTTCGAGCTGGTCGTCGCCGCGCAGCACCACCACGCCGCGGCGGGTGCCGATCCAGACCGCGTCCCGTTCCGGCAGCAGCGTGTAGGCGTTGGGATGCGGCAGGTCGGTGCCGGCCACCACTTCCTCGAAGCGTCCGTCGCGCATCACGCTCAGGCCGCTGTTGGTGCCCACCCAGAGCCGGCCGTCGGGGCCGCGCGCCACCGACCACAGCACCGGGTCGCGCAGGCCTTCGAAGACGCTGTAGCGCCGCGTCCAGCCGTTCCAGAGCCGGGTGATGCCTTCCCAATGCGAACCCAGCCACAGGTTGCCCTCGCGGTCCTCGTACATCGAGCGCACCGCCGAGCCCTTGGGGTCGTGGGTCACCATTTCGGTGACGCGGCCGGCGCGCAGGCGCGCCAGCCGGTCGACCAGGCCCACCCAGAGGTTGCCGTCGCCGTCCTCGAAAATCGCGTCCACCGGCGCGCTGGCCAGGCGGGTGTCGCCTTCGTAGCGCAGCCACTGGTTGTCGTTGCGGAAGAACAGGCCCGCGCTCGTGGCGGCCCACAGCCGGCCCTGGGCGTCGAGCAGCTGGGTCACGACGGTGTCTTCGTCACCCTCGGGCAGGGGCAGGAGCTGGGTGGTGCCGCCGGCGATCCGGTAGACCGTGCCGCGGCTGCCGACCCACAGTTCGTCGCCCCGGGCCAGCAGGCTGGTAGCGGCGCGCGGCAGCGGATGCAGCAGCGCGAGTTCCTCGTCGGTCGCGCGGTAGACGCCTTCCGGCCCGCTCACCATCAGCTCGCCCGAAGGCATGGCCTCGATGTCGTTGGTGTCGACGGCGTGGCCGGGATCGTCGCCGGCGACCGGGATCGCGCGGATCACGCCGTCCTCGTGCAGGCTCAGGCCCCGGTAGGTGGCGATCCAGACGCGGTTGGCCGGATCAACGTGCAGGTCGTGGATCCAGATGCCGCGCAGGCCGGGCGTGGTTTCGGGATTGAAGGCGCGGAAGCGCACGCCGTCGAAACGCGCCAGGCCGGCCTGGGTGCCGACCCACAGGTAACCGGTGCGGTCCTGGGCGATGGCCATCGCGCTGATCTGCGGCAGGCCTTCCTCGATGCTCCAGCTGTTGCGGACGTAGTGGTGGAAGGACTTGTCCGGATCCAGGGCCTTCACGGCACCCGGGGCGCCAGCCAGCACCAGCAGCGTCCACAGCCAGGCGGTGCGCAGGGTCGGCGACAAGGCGGGAGTCCGTGACGGGGTCCCCCCGACTAATACCCGCAGCCGCCGGCGCCGGCAAGGGTCATGGCCTGTTTCCATGACACGGTTCAAGTCGCGTGCCGCTAGCGGCGGAAGTCGTCGAGCGCCTTGCGGTCCCTCGCGGCGTGTCCGTCGCCGGCGGCTTCGAGGTGGCGCAGGTAGCCGTCGAAAGTGGCGAAGACGAACTGCCTGTCCTTCGCCGCCAGGCGCCGGAACGACGCCGGGTCGCGGGTGAAGCGGATCCACGCCGCGGCGACGGCCTCGCGCTGCCGGGCATCGAGCGTGTTCCAGTCGGCGGTGGCCGCGGGCAGGTACTGCGCATAGAGCCGGGTGGTCGGCTGTGCCGACAGGGCGGTCGCCGCGGATGACATGCGCTCGTAGTGGGACGTCTGCAGGGCCGCCGGCTCCTGGCTGACCGCGCTCCACAGCACCGCCGCCTGCAGCAGCAGGAAGGGCAGCAGCGGGACGATGGCCGCGATTGCGCCAAGCACCAGCAGCACCTTGAGGCAGCCGGTGCTGCCTCCGGACGAGGTGGGGTAGTAGGCCTGGCCGGCCGCTGTCGGGGAGTAGCTGGGGAAGGTTGGCGACGTGTAGTCGGGGGTGGGCGCCGACGCGCTGTACCCGGCCTGCAGTTTGGCGGTTTCCGCCTGCGCCCGGGCGATGTCGTAGGTGCTGTTGGGCGTGCCGTACACACCGGCGTTCCAGGCGCCCTGGTCGCTGACGCCGTAATCGGACTTCCAGTCGGACATGCTTCCCTCCCCCCCGGGTTTACCGCACCCCTGATTTCAGCACTCGATGACGTTGACCGCCAGCCCGCCGCGCGAGGTTTCCTTGTACTTGTCCTGCATGTCGCGGCCGGTGTCGCGCATGGTCCTGATGACCTTGTCCAGCGACACCTTGTGCTTGCCGTCGCCGCGAAGCGCCATGCGCGCGGCGTTGATCGCCTTCACGGCGCCCATCGCATTGCGTTCGATGCAGGGAATCTGGACCAGGCCGCCGATCGGGTCGCAGGTCAGGCCCAGGTTGTGTTCCATGCCGATCTCGGCGGCGTTCTCGACCTGGCCCGGCGTGCCGCCCAGCGCGGCGACCAGGCCGCCGGCGGCCATCGAGCAGGCGACGCCGACTTCACCCTGGCAGCCGACTTCGGCGCCGGAGATCGAGGCGTTTTCCTTGTACAGGATGCCGATCGCGGCGGCGGTGAGCAGGAAGTCGAACACGCCCTTTTCGCTGGCGCCCGGGCAGAAGCGGTCGTAGTAATGCAGCACCGCCGGGATGATGCCGGCAGCGCCGTTGGTCGGCGCGGTGACGACGCGGCCGCCGGCGGCGTTTTCCTCGTTCACGGCGAGTGCGTACAGGTTCACCCAGTCGAGCACGGTCAGCGGGTCGCGCATGCCGGCTTCGGGCTTGGACGAGAGTTCCGCGTGCAGGCTTGGCGCGCGCCGGGCCACGTGCAGGCCGCCGGGCAGGGTGCCCTTCTCGCGGATGCCGCGGGCGGTGCAGTCCTGCATCGCCAGCCAGAGCTCGCGCAGGCCCTGCAGCACCTCGGCTTCGGGGCGCCAGGCGGTTTCGTTGGCCAGCATCAGCGCGGCGATGCCCAGGCCCGATTCTTCGCAGCGGCGCAGCAGCTCGTCGCCGGAATGGAAGGGATGCGGCAGGTCGGTGGTGTCGGCGACGATGCGGTCTTCGGCGGCCTCTTCGGGGTTGACCACGAAACCGCCGCCGACCGAGTAGTAATCGCGGGTGGCGAGTTCGGCGCCGTCGGCGTCGTACGCGGTGAAGCGCATGCCGTTGGTGTGGAAGGGCAGCTTCTGGCGCTTGTTCATCACCAGGTCCTGCTTCTCGTCGAAGCGGATCTGGTGCTTGCCCAGCAGGCTGATCTTCTTGTCCTTGCGGATGCGCTCGAGCGCGGCCGGGATGATGTCCGGGTCGATCTGGTTCGGCCAGTGACCTTCGAGCCCCATCAGCACGGCCTTGTCGGTGCCGTGGCCGCGGCCGGTCAGCGCCAGCGAGCCGAACACCTCGGCGCGCACGCGCGCGGTGCGTGCCAGCACGCCCTTCTCGTCCAGCCAGTGGCTGGTGAAACGCGCGGCGGCGCGCATCGGCCCGACCGTGTGCGAGGACGAGGGACCGATGCCGATCTTGAAGAGGTCGAAGACGCTGACTGCCATGTCGGGCCGGGATCCATGTGCGGGAAGGGATGCGTGCGCCGTATTCTATGCGCCTTGCCCGCCCGGCGACTGTACGGCCCCGCATTGATGCCCCCGTCCCTCACCCTCATCCAGCGCGACGACTGCCACCTGTGCGACCAGGCCTGGGAAGTGATGGCCGCCGCCGGCGTGCCGGACTTCGACCCGCTGTGGATAGACGACGACCTGGGCCTGCAGGCGCGCTACGGCGAACGCATCCCGGTGCTGCGCCGCGAAGACACCGGCGCCGAACTCGACTGGCCCTTCGACGCAGCGCGGCTGCGCGACTTCCTGGCCTAGGTCCGGGGCTGCAATACGAGGCGGGTGAACACCTCGACCTCGTCGGGCAGCAGCCCGGTGTCGGCCCAGTCGCCTTCGCCGACGCCGAACGCGAGGCGCCTGACCGTGGCTTTTCCTTCCAGCGTGGCCGGCGTGCCCGGGGTCCAGGTGAAACGCAGCGGCACCGGGCGGGTGACGCCGTTGAGCGTCAGCTCGCCCTTCGCCTCGTAATCGTTTCCGCCCAGGTGCCTGAACGAGGTGGCCACGTAGCGGGCCTCCGGCGCGCGTCTGGCGTCGAAGAAGTCCGGGCCGACCAGCATTTCGTCGCGGTCGGGACTGTCGGTGTCGGCCGTGGCCAGTTCGATGCGCACATCGAAGCGGGCGTCTTCAAGCGCGTCGGGATCGAAGCGGATCGCCGGGCTGAACCGGGCGAACCGGCCTTCGAAGGCTTCGTCCATGTAGCTGGCGCGGAAGCCGAGGGTCGAGCCTTTCGCGGCCTGCCAGTCGGCGGCAAGGGCCAGCGGCGCGGCCAGGAGGGAGAGGATCAGCAACAGGGCGTGCAGGCGCTTCATCAGGAATCCTTGCCGGGGCGGGGGCCGGGCGGCGGCAGCCCCGGCAGCATGCGCGCGAGGGTCGCGTCGCGATTGAAGTAGTGGTGCTTGAGCGCGGCGCCCGCGTGCACCAGCACAAGCGCCAGCAGCACCACCCACAGCCAGCCATGCGCGGCGACCGCGAAGTCGGCGACGCCTTCGTCGCGACCGGACAGTTCCGGCACTTCGAACAGGCCGAACCACATCAGTTTCACCGGGATGCCGGAGGCCGAGTGGTACAGCCAGCCGCTCAGCGCCATCGCCAGCAGCACCACGTACAGCGCGCCGTGCGCGGCCTGCGCCGCCAGGACCTGCCAGCGCGGCGTCCCGGGCACCGGTTCGGGCGTGCCCGCGACCAGGCGCCAGCCCAGCCGCAGCAGGGTCAGGGCCATCACCGTCAGGCCGATGCTCTTGTGCAGGGCGTACACGTCCATCTTGGTGCGCGAGGTCGGCAGTTCCTGCATCACCAGGCCCACCACCAGCAGGCCCAGCACCAGGACCACCGTCAGCCAGTGGAAGCCGATGCTCACCCAGCCCCAGCGCTCAGTCGTGTTGCGGATCGGCATCGTCGCTCTCCGGTTCGGTGGATGGGCGGTAGCGTACCGCCTCGGCCTGGATGTCGAGCTGCACGCGCTGGCCAACCACGTTGGGCCAGGAGGGCATGTCGAAGTCGCGGCGGTCGAGCTCCGCGGTGGCGCTGAAGCCGGCGGTGCGGCGGAAGGTGACCGGGTTGCGGGCGAGCTTGTTCATCCGGACGTCGAGCGCGACCTCGCGGGTTTCGCCCTTGAGCGTGAGCTCGCCGGTGACCCGCGCCCGGTCCTTGCCCGTCGGTTCGACCCGGGTCGAGCGGAAGTGCGCCACCGGCTGGCGCCGGGCGTGCAGCCAGGTCGCCGAAAGCAGCTTGTCGCGCCAGTCGGCGTCGCCGATTTCCAGCCCGGCCAGCGGCACCTGGACCTCGAGCCGGGCGCTGGTCCAGTCCTCGGAGTCGAAGTGCAGTTCGCCCCGTACGTCGGGGAACACGCCGAGCGCCTGGGAAAAACCGGCGTGGTCGACGCGGAACAGCACGCGGCTGTGCACCGGGTCGAGGCGGAAGGACTCGACCTTGCCGGCAGCAGGGGCGACCGCGCTCAGCAGGAGTAGACAGAACAGCGATTTCCGAACTCGATTCATCCGTTTTCGGACCTTCCGGCTTCGGCAAGGTGCTTAGTCTAGGCCGCATCCACCGCCGGAGGGGCGATGTCGCCGACTTCACCACTGCAACATTGCGTGGCCATGCTGCTGGCCGGGCTGATGCTCGCGCTGCTGATTGCGGGCAGTGCGGGGGCGTCGGCATCGGCACTGGAGGGCCTGCGGGCGGGGCCGGCGGCGGTGGTGCCGGCGGTTTCGCCGTTCCGGCTTCGCGGCGTCGCCGACGGGCTGCCGTCGGCCGGCATCAATGGTTTCGCCCAGGACCGCGCCGGCTACCTGTGGCTGGCGACCGACGACGGCCTGGCGCGTTTCGACGGCCTGGCCTTCCGCACCTGGCGGCGGCAGCCGGGGGAGGCGGGCAGCCTTCCCGGCAACCGGATCCTCGCCGTGGCGGTGCTGCCGGACGATCGCATCGAAGCGGACGTGGCAGGTCACGGCCGCTGGCGGCTGGACAGGCTGCGCCGCGGCTTTCGTCCAGTGCCCGGTGACGGACCGGCGCCCACGCCGGCCGTCCGGCAATGGCCCGATCCGGGCGGCGGCTGGTGGTCGGCGGGTCCGGACGGGCTGGCGTTCCGTGCGGCGGGGCGGGGCCCAAAGCACGCGTGGCCGGCACCGCGCTGGCCCGGTCCGGTGCGCACGCTGTTCACCGACCGCGAGGGCGGGCTCTGGTTTGCCGCCGAAGGACAAGGGCTGGCCTACCTTCCGTCCAGCTGGCGGGCCTTTCATTTCCTGCCGGCTCCGTCCGGCCCCCGACCGCTTCTTGCGCCGGCGGGTCCGGCCGCGGCCTGGCGGGCGGATGAGCACGGTCTGTGCCGGCTGTTGCTGGCGACGACCACGTGCGAGCCCGTCGCGGTGTTGCCGGCCTGGCCCCCGGGGCCGGTGCAGGCGCTGCTGGCACGCGCGGACGGCAGCCTGTGGCTGGCGCAGGGTTCGTCGCTGTCCGAGCTCCGGCCGGATGCCGCCGGCGGATTCCGCCGGCTGCCACGCGGCGGGGCGGCGTGGCCCGTGCGCCAGCTGCTGGCGTCGGCCGACGGCGCGCTGTGGCTGCGGGGCGGCCGCGAGGTGGAGCGGCGCGTTGCCGGGCAGGCGCCTGTGCGGGTCGCGTCCGAGGGGCTGCTCTGGCTGGGGCCGGACGGCCAGGCCTGGCGTCGCCAGGGGCGCCGGCTGCAGCACTGGCCCGCTGCTGGCGATGGGTTTGTCGACGTGCCCGGTGCGCCGGATGGCGACTGGCAGGCGCTGGCGAGCGGCGCCGGCAGCGAGGTCTGGCTGGCGGGCCCCGGACGCCTGGAACAGTGGCGCTGGCAGGACGGGGCGCTGCGGGAGCTGGCCTTGTACGGTGCCAGCCAGGGCGTGCCGGCGGTGGACCGCCTGCGTCTGGCGCTGGATCCGGAGGGTCGCCCCTGGCTGGCCACGCCGCGTGGCCTGTGGCGGCTCGACCCCGGCGCCGGACGGCTGCAGCGCTTCGGGCGGGCCGACGGCCTGGCCGACCAGGCACTGGGCGACGGGCCCCTGTGGGTGTCGGACAGCGGCGTCGGGCTGGCCGCGGCGCATGCCGGCTGGCAGCTGTTCGACAGCCAGGGCCTGGACCGGCAGGCCGGGCAGCCGGCGCCGCTGGTGCTCGAATCGGTGCAGCTGCGTCGCGACGGCCAGCCGCTGGCCCTGCCCGCCGACACCAGCCTGCTGCGCCTGGGGCCCGGGGATCGGGAACTGCGGCTCGATGCCCGGCTGGTCTCGTTCACCGAACCCGCCGCGCACCGGTTCCGGTTCCTGCTCGAGGGCTACGACCGGAACTGGGTGGAGGTCGGCGCCGACGGCTCGCGCGTGTTTCCGCAGCTGGCGCCGGGCAGCTATGCGCTGCGGGTCAGCGGTGCGGTGCCGCACGGCGACTGGTCCGAACCGCGCAGCCTCACCGTGCTCGTGGATCCGCCCTGGTGGGGCACGCGGACGGCGCTGGCGGGTTCCGGCCTGGGACTGATGGCGGGCCTGTCGGTGCTCGCGATGGTGTATCGCGGCCGGCGTCGCCGCCGCGCGGCCTGGCAGCTCGCGCGCGCCCGCCAGCAGCTGGCCGAACAGCATTCGGAAGCCAAGACCCGCTTCCTGGCGGCGCTGGGCCACGAGATCCGCACCCCGATGACCGGCGTGCTCGGCATGGCGGAACTGCTGCAGGGCAGCGCGCTCGATCCGGAGCAGCGCGCGCGGGTGGACGCCATCCAGGGCGCCGGCCGGCACCTGCTGCGCCTGGTCAACGACACCCTGGACCTGGCGCGCATCGAGGCCGGCAAACTGGTGCTCGAGGACGCTCCGTTCGCACTGCGGCCGCTGCTGGCCGAACTGGCCGCGCTGCTGCGCCCGCTGGCCGAAGCCAAGGGCCTGGCCTTCCACCTGCACTGCGACGGCGACGTGCCGGCCGGGCTGCGGGGCGACGCCACCCGCGTGCGCCAGATCCTGCTCAACCTGGCCAGCAACGCCATCAAGTTCTGCGAGCGCGGCGAGCTGGTGATCCATTGCGGACGGCGCGACCCGGTTGGCGTCGTCATCCGCGTACGCGACACCGGACCGGGCCTGGCGGCCGATCAGCAGGCCCGGCTGTTCCGGCGCTTCGAACAGGGGGCCGGCGTCGCCAGCGGCAGTCGCTACGGCGGCAGCGGCCTGGGCCTGGCGATCAGCCAGGAACTGGCGGCGGCGATGGGCGGGTCGATTTCCGTGCGCAGCGAAGCCGGGCGCGGCGCCTGCTTCCGCGTCGAACTGCCGCTGCCGTCATCGGCGGCCACCGGGCCGGCCGAGGTCGCGCCCGTGCTGCGCGTGCCCGGGCGGCGCGTGCTGCTGGTCGAGGACGACCCGGTGGTGGCCACGGTGGTCCAGGACCTGCTGCGCCAGCAGGGCCACGCGGTCGAACACGCCCCGCACGGACTGGCGGCGATGACGGCGCTGGAAACGGGCGACTTCGACCTGGCCCTGCTCGACCTCGACCTGCCGGGGCTGGACGGCTTCCAGCTGGCGCGGCTGCTGCGCGCGCGCGGCGAGACGCTGCCGCTGCTGGCACTCACCGCGCGCGCCGACGGCGACGCCGAACGCGAGGCGCTGGCGGCGGGCATGGACGGGTTCCTGCGCAAGCCGGTGACCGGCGCGATGCTCGCCGAAGCGCTGGCGCAGGCGCCGTCGCCCGCGTCAGTGGCGGGCGAGTGATCGCCGGGAGCGCGTTTGCCTTTGTGTGGGGTCGCCCGGTCACGCGGGACCGCCCGTTCGCGCGGAATCGCTCAGTCGCGGCGGCTGTGCTGGTGCACGGCGTCGACCAGCACGCGCACGTGTTCCGGATCCATGTCCGGCGACATGCCGTGGCCGAGGTTGAACACGTGGCCCTCGCGCGAGCCGCCGTTGGCGTCGGCGTAGTCGTCGAGCGCGCGTCCGGCCTCGGCGCGGATCACTTCCGGCGAGGCGTAAAGCGTGGCCGGGTCGAGGTTGCCCTGCAGCGCGACCTTGCCGCCGGTGCGGCGGCGGGCTTCGCCCAGGCCGACGGTCCAGTCGACGCCGATGCCTTCGGCGCCGCTCGCGGCCAGCTCTTCGAGGTAGGGCGCGTTGCCCTTGCCGAACAGGATCAGCGGCGCCCGGTCGTCGCCGTCGCCGCGCGGCAGCTCGGCGGCGATGCGCTGCAGGTAGCGCAGCGAGAACTCGCGGTACAGGTGCGGCGCCATCACGCCGCCCCAGGTGTCGAACACCTGCAGCGCCTGCGCGCCGGCCGCGTGCTGGGCGGCGAGGTAGGCGATGACCGCGTCGGTGGTCACTTCCAGTAGCCGGTGCAGCGCGGCCGGGTTGTTGAGCGCCAGCGACTTGATGCGCGCGAAGTCCTTGCTGCCGCCGCCTTCGACCATGTAGCAGGCCAGCGTCCAGGGGCTGCCGGAAAAACCGATCAGCGGCACCGAGCCGTCGAGTTCGCGGCGGATCAGCGAAACGGCGTCCATCACGTAGCGCAGTTCGCTGCCCATGTCGGGAACGGCCAGACGGGCGATGTCGGCCTCGCTGCGCACCGGGTCCTTGAACTTCGGGCCCTCGCCTTCGACGAAGTACAGGCCCAGGCCCATCGCGTCGGGTACGGTGAGGATGTCCGAGAACAGGATCGCCGCGTCCAGCGCGTAGCGCCGCAGCGGCTGCAGGGTGACTTCGCAGGCCAGTTCGGGATTGGTGGCCAGGCCCATGAAGCTGCCGGCCTGCTGGCGGGTGGCGCGGTACTCGGGCAGGTAGCGCCCGGCCTGGCGCATCAGCCACACCGGCGTGCAGTCCACGGGTTCGCGCCGCAGCGCACGCAGGAAACGGTCGTTCTTCAGCTTCACGGGCTCATCCAGAGTAGGGCGCTCGCGCGCCGTTTACCGTCACCGGGGCGCTTCCACGCCCTGGGCGAACATCACCTGGAAGCCCTTGCGCACCTGCGCATCGCGCGCCTTCTCGAAGGCGCCGAGTGCGGCATCGCGTTCCAGGAACTGTTCGCGGCGAAGCTGCGTCTTGCCGCCGATCTGGCCGGCTTCGCGCAGCAGGGTCCAGCCGCCCAGCAAGTCCTGCTGCAGGGTCAGCTGCACGAACTTGGGCGATTCGCCGGCATTGGGTTTTTGCTGTAGCAACAGGCGCATAAGGCCGCCATTGTATCCGCAGCCTCCCGGGTAGGAGCGCCTTCAGGCGCGAATCTTTTGACTTTGCCCCTGGCAGAGAAGGGATTCGCGCCTGAAGGCGCTCCTACAGGTGATTCGTCAGGCGTCGAGCACGGCGAGGATGGCCTCGTCCGGAACACCGTCCACCACCTCGGCCTGGCCGATGCCGCGCCACAGCACCAGCCGCAGGGCGCCGGACACGGCTTTCTTGTCCAGCCGCATCCGGGCCAGCAGTGCCTCCGGGGCCAGGCCCGCGGGGATCGCCACCGGCAGGCCCAGGCGTTCGAGCAGGGCCGCCAGCCGCGCTGCGTCGGGCCAGGGCGCCCGGCCCAGGTCGGCCGACAGCCGCGCCGCCAGCACCATGCCCACGGCCACCGCTTCGCCGTGCAGCAGGCCGCCGTAGCCCTGCTCGGTTTCGATCGCGTGGCCGAAGGTGTGGCCCAGGTTGAGCAGCATGCGTTCGCCCTGTTCGGTTTCGTCGCGGGCGACGATCGCGGCCTTGTGGGCGCAGCAGCGGGCGATGGCTTCGGCCAGCGCGGCTGGTTCGCGGGCCAGCAGGGCCTCGGCCTGCTGCTCGAGCCAGTCGAAGAAGGCGGCATCGCCCAGCGCGCCGTACTTGACGACCTCGGCCAGGCCGGCGCGCAGTTCGCGGTCGGGCAGGGTGTCGAGCGTGGCCACGTCGGCCAGCACCGCCGAAGGCTGGTGGAAGGCGCCAACCAGGTTCTTGCCCTGCGGCAGGTCCACCGCGGTCTTGCCGCCGACCGCACTGTCGACCATCGCCAGCAGCGTGGTCGGCAGCTGCACGAAACGCACGCCGCGCATCCAGCAGGCGGCCGCGAAGCCGGCCAGGTCGCCGATCACGCCGCCGCCCAGCGCCAGCACCGTGGCATCGCGGCTGGCGCCCATGCCGGCCAGCACGCCCATCACTTCGGCGAAGCGGGCCAGGGTTTTCTCCTGCTCGCCGGCGGGCAGCACGCAGGTTTGCAACTGCTTGCCCCGCAGTCCGGCCTGCACCCGGGCCAGGTAAAGCGGGGCGACGTTGGCATCGGTCAGCACCAGGGCGTGCCGGCCGGTGACCAGGGCCGCCAGCGCGTCGGGCTGGTCGAGCAGGCCGCGGCCGATGCGGATCGGGTAGCGGCGCTCGCCCAGGGCGACTTCCAGCTGGTGCAGGCCGGTCACGCGGCCTCCGGTCGGCGCCACTGGCTGGCCAGTTCGGCGAACAGGCGGTCGGCGGCCGTGGCCACCGCCAGCCCGTCGGCGTTGAAGGGCAGGTCGGCCATCGCGGCGTAGAGCGGTCCGCGCTGCGTCGCCAGCGCCTCGAGTTTTTCGCGCCGGTCGGGTACCGCCAGCAGCGGCCGGCTGCGGTCGCGCGCGAGCCGTTCGAGCTGCTGCTCGACGCTGGCCTGCAGCCAGACGACGAAACCGCGTTCGCACAGCGCGCGGCGGTTGGCCGGGTCGAGTACGGCGCCGCCGCCGGTGGCCACGACCTGGTCCTGCCCCGCCATCACGTCGGCGATCAGCGCCGCCTCGCGGGCGCGAAAGCCAGGTTCGCCCTCGACTTCGAAGATCACCGGCACCGTGGCGCCGGTGCGCGCTTCCAGCGCGTGGTCGCAGTCGATGAAGACCAGGCCCAGCCGCTCCGCCAGCTTCTTCCCGATCGAGGTTTTGCCCGCGCCCATGGGGCCGACGAGCACGAGATTTGGTGCAGGGTTCATGGGGCGCGATGCTAGCATCCGGCGAACGGTCGGCCGCGTGTCGGCGGGCGCGCAGGGAGGATGCATGGACGGTATCGGTGTGTCCGGTCCGGTGGTGGTGGCGGGTGCAGGCGACGTCGGCGGCCGCCTGGCGGCGCGGCTTGCGCAGGCCGGCACCGAGGTGCTGGCGCTGCGTCGTCGCCCGCCGGCGTCCTCGCCCGACGGCGTGCGCACACTGGCGGTGGACCTGGTCACCGGCCAGGGGCTGCAGGCGCTTCCGCGCCAGGCGGCGGCGCTGGTGTTCTGCGCCGCGCCCGACGAGCGTAACGAAACCGCCTACCACGCCCTCTATGTCGACGGACTGGCGCGCCTGATGGCCGCCTGCGACGCGCCGCGCGTGCTGTTCGTGTCGTCCACCGCCGTCTACGGTGAACACCGCGGCGAGTGGGTGGACGAGGACACGCCCGCCTTTCCCGTGGCCTTCAACGGCCGCGTGCTGCGCCAGGCCGAACGCCTGCTCGAAGGTCGCGCCGGCGCCACCAGCCTGCGCCTGTCGGGACTTTACGGGCCGGGCCGCACGTCGCTGATCCGCCGCGCCCTGACCGGCGACCCCGGCAGCCGCCGCTGGGGCAACCGCATCCACGTCGGGGACGCCGCCGGCGCGCTGGCGCATCTGCTCGCGCTGGCGTCGCCGGGCCCGCTGTACCTGGGCAGCGACGACGAGCCCGCGCTCGACACCGAGGTCCTGGCCTGGCTGCGCGAAACCGCCGGCCAGCTGCCGGTCGCCGCGCCCGCCGAGGGCCCCACCCAGGGCCGGCGCGTCCGCAACGCCGCGCTGCGGGCCACCGGCTGGACGCCCGAATTTCCGAACTATCGCGCGGGTTACCGGCCGTTACTGGGGCCGGGGGTATAGTCGGCCGGGCCTGGAAAGGCGTTTCACTCACATAAAGAGGAGAAGCACCATGGGTACCGTAACCAAAGTGATCGAAGTCTCGTCGTCCTCCGGCAAGAGCGTCGAGGACGCCGTGCAGCTGGGACTTAAGAAGGTCGCCAGCACGGTCAAGGGCATCAAGGGCGCCTGGGTCAACGAGATCAAGGTCATCACCAGCGACGACGGCAGCATCACCGAGTGGCGCGTGAACATGCGCGTGAGTTTCGTCGTCAGCTGACCGGGCGACGCGCGGCGTCGAGCACGAACAGCTCGTCCGCGATGGCCGGCAGCGTGCGCAGCGCCTGCCGGCTGACCCGTTCGAAGAAAAGCACGAACCGTTCGACCTGGGCCCGCGTCATTGCGCGGCGCCCGGGGTTGGCGGCCTGCAGCGTGCACTCCTGCTGCCAGCGCCATTCCGGCACCACTTCAAACCCGGGCCCGCGCAGCCAGGCCAGGTGGTCGATGCGTTCCCAGGCGGGACCGTAAGCGGCCAGCGCCTGGTTGCAAAAACGACGCCAGCTGCCGTCGGGGTCCTCGTCGCGCTCGAGCGCATTGATCGGTTCCACCAGCGCCGCCTCGTCTTCGGCCGGCACCTTGTGGAACCAGCCTTCGAACACCACCAGCCTCACCCCCGCCGGCGCCCGCGGCCAGCGCGAGGGCGGCAGGCGGCGATCGGCGATCTTGTCGAAACGCGGCAGCGGCACCCGCTGGCCGGCGCGCAGGCCGTCCAGGGTGTCCACCAGCAGCGCGAGGTCGTGGCTGCCGGGCGGGCCGCGCGTGGCCAGCAGCGGGTGCACCCGGCGCGCCAGGCGCTGGCGTTCGCGCCGGCCCAGGTAGAAGTCGTCGATCGACAGCACGACGACCGGCAGGCCGCGCCGCCGCGCCATCGCGGCCATGTCGGCAGCCAGGGTGGATTTGCCGGTGCCCTGCAGGCCGGTCAGGCCATAAACGGGAACCCGCGAGGGCAGGGCGAGGCCGTCGGCCAGGCGCGCGGCGATGAAGTCGGCGTGATGGTGGCCCTGATCGGGCTGGGAAGGGGGGCTCATCGGCGCGACAATACGCCAAGCCCGAGGAACCCACGATGACCGACGCGATGCAAACCGCCACCGACCCGCTGCTGGCCGAGGCCATGGCCACCTTCACCACGCTGCTGGCCGAAGCCACCGACGCCGGCGACCCCGAACCGACCGCGATGACCCTGGCCACGGCCGACGCCGAAGGCCGCCCGTCGGCGCGCACCGTGCTGCTGAAAGCCTTCGACGAACGCGGCTTCGTCTTCTACACCAATTTCGACAGCCGCAAGGGCCAGCAGCTCACGCAGAATCCGCACGCAGCCCTGCTGCTGCTATGGAAGACCCTGCGCGACCAGGTGCAGGTGAAGGTCGAGGGCACGGTCGAACCGGTGTCGCTGGCCGAGGCCGATGCCTATTTCGCCAGCCGGCCGCGGCCAAGCCAGGTCGGCGCCTGGGCCTCGCTGCAGTCGCAGACCATGCCTTCGCGGGAAACCTTCGAGGCGCGCGTGGCGGCCTTCGAGAAGAAGTTCGAGGGCGGCGACGTGCCGCGCCCCCCGCACTGGTCGGGTTTCCGCGTGGTGCCCGAGCGCATCGAGTTCTGGTACGGCGCGCGCTACCGCCTGCACGAACGCCACCACTACGAACGCGTCGGCGACGCCTGGACCAAGCGGCTGCTGTACCCGTGAGCACCGGCCCGCGCCGCATCGTCTGCCTCACCGAGGAGCCCACCGAGGTCCTGTACGCGCTGGGCGAACAGGACCGCATCGTCGGCATCAGCGGTTTCACGGTGCGTCCGGCGCGGGCACGCAAGGAAAAACCCAAGGTCAGCGCCTTCACCAGCGCCAAGGTCGGAGAAATCCTGAAGCTGCAGCCGGACCTGGTGATCGGCTTTTCCGACATCCAGGCCGACATCGCCGCCGAGCTGATCCGCCAGGGCGTCGAGGTCTGGATCAGCAACCACCGCAGCGTCGAGGGCATCATCGATTACGTGCGCCGGCTGGGCGCGATGGTCGGCGCGGCCGATGCGGCGAAGGCCTACGCGGACAGGCTGCAGGCCGGCATCGACGCGGTGGCAGCGCAGGCGGAAACCCTGCCGCGGCGGCCGAAGGTGTATTTCGAGGAATGGGACGAGCCGCGCATCAGCGGCATCCGCTGGGTGGCCGAACTGGTGCGAATCGCCGGCGGCGACGACATCTTCCCGGAGCTGGCGGCGCAGTCGCTGGCCAAACACCGCATCCTTGCCGACGACGAGCAGATCATCGCGCGTGCGCCCGACATCGTGTTCGGCTCCTGGTGCGGCAAGAAATTCCAGCCACGCAAGGTCGCCGAACGCCCGGGCTGGGAAAACGTGCCGGCCGTGCGCGACGGGCAGCTGCACGAGATCAAGTCACCCATCATCCTGCAGCCCGGCCCTGCCGCGCTCACCGACGGCCTGAACGAAATCGCGCGGCACATCCATGCCTGGGCGGAAGCGAAAGCCTAGGCCCGAAGCGCCTGCACACCCAGCCGGGCCAGCAGTGCGGTCATTTGCCCGGCCTGCGCGGCCTGTTCGCTGGAGGCATTGCCCTGCTGTGCGCGTTTGGCCACGCCCTGGGCGATGGCGGCCAGGCGGAAGAAGCTGAAGGCGAGCACGAAGGGCCAGTCGGCCGGCACGGGCTGGCCGCTGAGTTCGCAGTAGCGTTCAAGCATCGCGGCTTCTTCCGGAATGCCCAGCGCGGCGCGGTCCATGCCGGCCAGGCCGGGCAGGGCGGGATTGCGCGGCAGGCGCAGCGCCATGCAGAAGTAACCGAGGTCGGCGAGCGGGTGGCCCAGGGTGCTCAGCTCCCAGTCCACTACCGCCAGCAGCCGTGCCTCGTCGGGCGCGAACATCAGGTTGTCGATGCGGAAGTCGCCGTGCACCAGGGCCACGCGGCCGTCGTCGGCGGGGCAGCGCTGGTCCAGTGCCGCCATCAGCGCGTCCATGTCGGGGATCGGCTCGATTTCACTGGCGCGGTACTGCTCGGACCAGCGGTGGATCTGTCGCGCGAAATAATTGCCCGGCTTGCCGTAGTCGCCCAGGCCGATCGCCGCCGGGTCCAGCGCATGCAGGGCCGCCAGTGCGGCGATGATCGCTTCGTAGTGCGCGGCGCGCTGCTCCGGCGTCATGTCCGGCAGCGACGGGTCCCAGTGCACCTGGCCCGGCACGAAGGCCATCAGGTAGAAGACCGAACCGATCACCGATTCGTCTTCGCACAGGTGCAGCGGCTGCGCCACCGGCACCGGCCCACCGTGCAGCGCCTGCAGCACGCGGTACTCCCGGTCCACCGCATGCGCCGACGGCAGCAGCTTGCCCGACGGCTTGCGCCGCAGCACGTACTTCCCGCTGGCGGCTTCGATCAGGTAAGTGGGGTTCGACTGCCCGCCCTTGAACTTCGTCGCCACCACCGGCCCCCGGAACCCAGCGACCGCTGATTCCAGGTACGTGGCCAGCGCCTGTTCGGGAAGGCTCACGCTTCGCCCCTGGGGCCACGAAGCATCGACCGGGCGAGCGCGGCGATGTGCACTTCGTCGGGGCCGTCGGCCAGGCGCAGGCTGCGGGCGCCGGCGTAGGCCTGGGCGAGGAAGTGGTCCTGGCAGAGGCCACCGCCGCCGTGCATCTGGATCGCGCGGTCGATGACCTGGCAGGCCATGCGCGGGGCGACGATCTTGATCATGCCGATCAAGTCCTTCGCGCCCTTGTTGCCGTGCGCGTCCAGCGCCGCCGCGGCCTGCAGCGTGAGCAGGCGCGCCTGTTCGATCTCGCAGCGGCTCAGCGCGATCGCCTCCTGCGCCATGCCGTGGCCGCCCAGCGGCTTGCCGAAGGCTTCGCGGTGGCGCGCGCGTTCGACCATGGCTTCCAGCGCGCGCTGGGCCAGGCCGATCAGCCGCATGCAGTGGTGGATGCGGCCGGGGCCGAGCCTTGCCTGTGCGATCTCGAAACCGCTGCCGGGTGCGCCCAGCCGGTTGGCCACCGGTACGCGCACGTTGTCGAAGGCCAGTTCGACGTGGCCGCTCGGCGCGTCGTCGTAGCCGAACACCGTGAGCGGCCGCACGATACGCACGCCCGGCGTGTCCATCGGCACCAGCACCATGGACTGGCGCTTGTGCGCCGGTGCGTCGGGTTCGGTCACGCCCATCACGATCAGGATGGCGCAGCGCGGGTCGGCGGCGCCGGTGGTCCACCACTTGCGGCCGGTGATGACGTAGTGGTCGCCGTCGCGCACGATCGGCAGCGCGATGTTGGTGGCGTCGGAGCTGGCCACGTCCGGCTCGGTCATCGCGAAGGCCGAGCGGATCTCGCCGGCCAGCAGCCGCGGCAGCCAGGGCGCCTGCTGCTCCGGCGTGGCGAAGTGCAGCAGCACTTCCATGTTGCCGGTGTCGGGTGCGCTGCAATTGAACACCTCGGGCGCGTGCAGCGAGCGGCCGGTGAGTTCGGCGATGGGGGCGTAGTCGAGGTTGCTCAGACCACTGCCACGTTCGGCGTCGGGCAGGAACAGGTTCCACAGGCCCGACGCGCGCGCCTCGGCCTTGAGCGTTTCGAGCAGCGGCGGGATCGACCAGCGCGTCGCCGGGTCGGCGGCATGCGCGGCGAACACCGCTTCGGCCGGCACGATGCGCTCGGTGACGAACTTCGCCACCTCCGCCTGCAGCTGCAGGGAACGCCCGGAAAACGTGAACAGCGACGACGTCTGCTTCATGCCGGCCTCAATAGTAGGTCCACAGTTCCCGCTGGCCGTGCAGGTGCGGCAGGGCGTTCCAGCTACCCAGTCGCAGGCGCGGGCCATGCGGATGGAATTCGCTCACCGCGCTGTTGCGCAGCGACAGGTTCAGTTCGACGGCGCGTTCGACCGGCACGTCCAGCGCCATCTGCGCCAGCCGCGAAATCACCCCGCCCGAACTCAGCACCAGCACTTCGCCGTCGCCGGCCAGCGCCTGCAGGCCTTGCCCGGCCTGGCGCACGCGGTCGCCGAAGGCGTTCCACGTTTCCGGCATGCCCGGCAGTTCATCGCGGGCCCAGGCCAGCAGCGCGGCCTGCAGCATCGCGGCGACGTCGCGCGGCTGGCCGCTGCGGCTGGCCAGCACCACCGGGCTGTCGGCGTTGCGTTCGACGAAGGCTCCGAACACAGCCTGGTGGTCGAATTCGGCAAAGCCCGGATCCTGCACCGGCTCGGGCAGGGGCAGTCCGCGCTCGGCGAAAGCGTCTATCACGCCCTGCGCGGTCTGCCTGTGCCGGCGCATGCCGCCGACGACCACGGCCTCGAACCGATGCCCGCCCTGGGCCAGCCAGTCGCCGAGCCGCCGCGACTGTTCCTGCCCGCGTTCGGACAGCTGGTCGTAGTCGGCGGCGCCGAAGCTCGCCTGTCCGTGGCGAACCAGCAGCAGGCTCACTGGGGGAAGAACTCCTGCTTGAACACCGCCGACATCGGCGCCTGGCCCTGGATCGTGACTTCCAGTTCGAAGGTGAGCGTGTCCTGGCCGCTGACCTGCGCCTGGCCCAGGTAATAAAGCGCCTCGCCGTCGCGCACTTCGCGCATGGCGATGGTGTTGCGCTGCCCGGCCAGGTTGGTGGCCACGGCGCGCACGCGGGCCGGCACCGCGACGTCGGCCCCCGGCTCGCCGCGGCGAACCGAGACATTGAGCAGCGCACGATTGGCCGACCGGGTGATGCCGTACTGGCGGGCGACCTCGGGCGTCAGCTCGGTGCTGGGCAGGGCGTTGAAATAGACGCGCAGCTCGCCCACGCGCATCGAGCCGGCGCCGGCGGGCAGCGAAAGGGCGAAGAGCAGGGCGGCCGCGATCCAGGTCTTCATGCGCATGGGCGTGCTCCATCCGGGTAGGGACCAATCATCGCGCTATGCCCCCCCGTCGTCCATGACCGGCTGACTGTAGGAGCGCCTTCAGGCGCGAATCTTTTGACTTGGCCTTTGGCCAAGAAGGGATTCGCGCCTGAAGGCGCTCCTACAGGGGTGGCGCGTCAGGAACCGCCGGACAGTTCGCGACCGCGATCGGTCGCGGCGGCCACCGCTTCGTCCACCAGCCGGCGCAGGCCGTTGGCTTCGAAGCTTTCGATCGCGGCCTGCGTGGTGCCGCCGGGCGAAGTGACGCGTTTGCGCAGGGTCGCGGCGTCCTCGCCCGATTCCACCAGCATGCGGGCGGCGCCGAGCAGGGTCTGGTTGGCCAGGTCGCGGGCGGTTTCGGGGGCCAGGCCCTGGGCCACGCCGGCGGCCTGCATGGCTTCGGCCAGAAGGAAGACGTAGGCCGGACCGCTGCCCGAGACGGCGGTCACCGCATCCATCTGCGCTTCGTCCGGGATCCAGGCGGCCAGGCCGACCGCCGACATCAGCGAACCGGCCAGTTCACGCCTTGCCGCGGTGACGCGCGGGTTGGCATACAGGCCGGTGGCGCCGGCGCCCAGCAGCGAGGGCGTGTTGGGCATGGTTCGAACGACCGCCTGGCCACCGCCCAGCCACTCGTCGATCTGCCCGGTGGTGACGCCGGCGGCGATCGAGACCACCAGCGGGTTCGCGCCGGACGCCAGCGGGGCCAGCTCGGTGCAGACGCTGCGCATCACCTGCGGTTTCACCGAAAGCACCCAGGTGCCGGCGGCGCGAGCGGCCTCGCTGGCGCTGGCATGCACCTGCACGCCGAAGTCCGCCGCCAGCGCTTCGCGCAGCGCCTGCTGCGGTTCGGCGACGTGGATGGATGCGGCCGGGCGGCCGCGGCCGACCAGTCCGCCGATCAGGCTGCGGGCCATGTTGCCGCCGCCGATGAAGGCCAGGTTGTCTTGGGTCATGGGGACTCCTTGTCCTTGGAGGGGGTCAGTCGCGGGCAGGGGCGGTGCGCGGGCCGAACAGCATCGTGCCGATGCGCACCATGGTCGCGCCTTCGGCGATCGCGGCTTCGAAATCGTCGCTCATGCCCATCGACAGGGTATCGACGCCGGGGTAGTCGGCCGCCAGCCGGTCGAACATCGCGCGCAGGCTTCGGAAGGTGTCGCGCCGCCGGGCCGGGTCCGGGTGCGGTTCGGGGATGGCCATCAGGCCGCGCAGGCGCAGGTTCGGCGCCGCGGCGACCAGGGCCGCGAGGGCGCCGACGTCGCCAGGCGCGCAGCCGGACTTGCCGGCTTCGCCGTCCGGATTCACCTGCACCAGCACGTTCAGCGGCGGTCGACCCGGGGGGCGGGCGCGGTCGAGCGCGGCGACCAGCTTGGGCCGGTCCAGGGACTGCACCCAGTCGAAGGCCGCGGCGGCCTCCCGGCACTTGTTCGATTGCAGGTGGCCGATCAGGTGCCACTCGAGGCCCAGCGCGGCGAGTTCTTCGGCCTTGGCCATGCCTTCACGCACGTAGTTCTCGCCGAAGGCCAGCTGGCCGGCGGCGGCCAGGGCGCGCACCTCGCCGGCGGTCCGGGTCTTGGAGACGGCCAGCAGCCGGACGGCCGATGGCCGGCCCGCCAGCTTTGCCGCGTTTTCAATGGTTTGCAGGACACCGCGTAGGGTCTGTTCCGGCGTTTCCATGGGTGGCGTTGCCTTCTGTGGTTGGCGCTATACTGCCCCGGGAACGTGCGGTCGCCCATCCGATCAAGCGCCAAGGGGACACAGTAATGGACATCGCCGAACTTCTGGCATTCTCGGTCAAGAACAAGGCCTCCGACCTGCACCTGTCGGCCGGCCTGCCGCCCATGATCCGCGTGGACGGCGACGTCCGCCGCATCAACATCCCGGCGCTGGACCACAAGCAGGTGCATGCGCTGGTCTACGACATCATGTCGGACAAGCAGCGGCGCGACTTCGAGGAATTCCTCGAGGTCGACTTCTCGTTCGAGATCGCCGGCCTGGCGCGCTTCCGCGTCAACGCATTCAACCAGAACCGCGGCGCCGGCGCCGTGTTCCGCACCATTCCCAGCCAGATCCTCTCGCTCGAGGAGCTGGCCGCGCCGAAGATCTTCGCCGAACTCATCAACCAGCCCCAGGGCCTGATCCTGGTGACCGGCCCGACCGGTTCGGGCAAGTCCACCACGCTGGCGGCGATGGTCGACCACATCAACAAGAATGAATTCGGCCACATCCTCACCGTCGAGGATCCGATCGAATTCGTGCACACCTCGCAGAAGTGCCTGGTCAACCAGCGCGAAGTGCACCGCGACACCCACGGCTTCAACGAAGCCCTGCGTTCGGCGCTGCGCGAAGACCCCGACTACATCCTGGTCGGCGAAATGCGCGACCTGGAAACCATCCGCCTGGCGCTCACCGCCGCGGAAACCGGCCACCTGGTGTTCGGCACCCTGCACACCTCGTCGGCGGCCAAGACCATCGACCGCATCATCGACGTGTTCCCCGCCGGCGAAAAGCCGATGGTGCGCTCGATGCTTTCCGAGTCGCTGCGCGCGGTCATCTCGCAGTCGCTGCTCAAGAAGGTCGGCGGCGGCCGCATGGCGGCGCACGAGATCATGGTGGCCACCCCGGCCATCCGAAACCTTATCCGCGAGGACAAGGTCGCGCAGATGTACTCGTCCATCCAGACCGGCCAGCAGTACGGCATGCAGACCCTCGACCAGTGCCTGCAGGACATCGTCAAGCGCGGCCTGGTCACCAAGATGCAGGCGCGCGACTACGCCAAGGAAAAGAAGCTTTTCGACTGACGTCGCCGCCGGAAGGGGGCTGGCAGGACGCCGCGTGACACGTTTCCCGGGCCACGGCCCGGGGGCAATCAGGAGCTAGCATGAGCAGCATTGATTTCACCTCCTTCCTGAAACTGATGGCGCACAAGAAGGCGTCCGACCTGTTCATCACGGCCGGCGTGCCGCCGTCAATGAAGGTCAACGGCAAGCTTTCGCCCATCACCCAGAACCCGCTCACCCCGCAGCAGTCGCGCGACCTGGTGCTCAACGTCATGAACCCCTCGCAGCGCGAGGAGTTCGAAAAGACCCACGAGTGCAACTTCGCCATCGGCGTCTCGGGCGTCGGCCGCTTCCGCGTGTCGTGCTTCTACCAGCGCAACCAGGTCGGCATGGTGCTGCGCCGCATCGAGACGCGCATCCCGACGGTCGAGGAGCTGTCGCTGCCACCGGTCATCAAGACCCTGGCGATGACCAAGCGCGGCATCATCCTGTTCGTCGGCGCCACCGGTACGGGTAAATCCACCTCGCTGGCCGCCATGATCGGCTACCGCAACCAGAACTCCTCGGGCCACATCATCACCATCGAGGACCCGATCGAGTTCGTGCACAAGCACGAGGGCTGCATCATCACCCAGCGCGAAGTCGGCATCGACACCGACAGCTGGGAAGCCGCGCTGAAGAACACCCTGCGCCAGGCCCCCGACGTGATCATGATCGGCGAGGTGCGCACCCGCGAGGGCATGGACCACGCCATCGCCTTCGCCGAAACGGGCCACCTGGTGCTGTGCACGCTGCACGCCAACAACGCCAACCAGGCGATGGACCGCATCATCAACTTCTTCCCGGAAGACCGCCGCAGCCAGCTGCTGATGGACCTTTCGATGAACCTCAAGGGCGTGGTCGCGCAGCAGCTCATTCCCACCCCCGACGGCAAGTCGCGCCGGGTGGCGATGGAAATCCTGCTCGGCACGCCGCTGGTGCAGGACTACATCCGTGACGGCGAGATCCACAAGATCAAGGACGTCATGAAGGAGTCGACCAACCTGGGCATGAAGACCTTCGACCAGGCGCTGTTCGAGCTCTACCAGGCCGGCGAGATCAGCTACGAGGACGCCCTGCGCTTCGCCGATTCTGCCAACGAGGTGCGCCTGAAGATCAAGCTGGCCCAGGGTGGCGATGCCCGCACGCTCAGCCAGGGCCTGGACGGCGTGGAGCTGTCCGAAGCCAAGTAGTCGCCTTGCCTGTCGCCACGGCCGTCCTGGCCCTAGCGATCGCGGCGTCCGGTTCGTCCGGCGCCGCGTCGCCGCGTCCGCTCGACCGGTGGAGCCTGTCGCTCGGCGGCTTCGACACCACCACCGACACCACCCTGCGCGCACGTGCCCGGGCCGGCGAGTACGGGGCCGACGGCCGAATCAATCTCGAACGCGACCTGGGCCTCGGCCGGCGCCAGCCGGTGACGAAGGCCCGGCTGGACCTGCTGGTCGGCGACCGACAGGGGTTTGGCCTGGAGTATTTCGGCTTCCAGCGCGGCAACGCCGTCACCCTCGCACGCGACCTCGAGTACGACGGTCGCCTCTATGCCGCCCGTGCCGAGCTGCGCAGCCACTTCGATTACGACTTCTCCAGCGCCGCCTGGCGCTGGTGGGCGGGCGAGGGCGATACCGCCTGGGGCCTCGGCCTCGGCGTTGCGCACTACCGGGTGCGCACCGTGTTCGAAGGCGAAGCGAGCATCGACGACGTATCGGTGGACGGGCGCGTGGCCAGCGACGACCGCGCCTTCGCGCCGCTGCTGAGCCTCGGCTGGCGGCACGCGGTGGACGACCGGCTGCGCCTGTACGCGGAAATCGCCGGGGTGGCGCATGACGGCGGCAGGCTGGGCGGCCATATCGTCGATGCGTCGCTCGGCCTGGAGTGGTTTCCCTTCGACCGCCTGGGCGTGGCGGTGGAGTACGGCGGCACGCAGATCCGGCTCGACCGGCGCCGGTCCGGACCCGACGCCAGCCTCGCTGCCCGGCTGGACCTGAAGCTGCGCGGACCGTCGCTGCTGCTGCGCCTGCGCTGAGCGTCGGGCGGCGCCGGCCACGCGCTAGAATGCGCGCATGTCCGCGAACCGTTTCCTCGCCGAGCATTTCCTGATCGCCATGCCGGCGATGGACGACCCGAACTTCTTCCGTTCGGTCACCCTGGTCTGCCAGCACGACCAGGACGGCGCGATGGGCCTGGTGGTGAACCTGCCCTCGGACTTCAGCCTGGGCGAGATGCTGGCGCAGATGAAGCTCGAAACCGCCGACCCGGCGCTGGCCGCCCGAGAGGTGCTGGCCGGTGGCCCGGTGCAGACCGACCGCGGTTTCGTGCTGCACGACGACCCCCGCGAGTGGGCGTCGACCCTGCGCCTGGCCAGTGGCCTGGCGGTGACCACCTCGCGCGACATCCTCGAGGCCACCGCCGCCGGCGAAGGCCCGGCCAACCTGCTGGTGACCCTGGGTTATGCAGGCTGGGAAGCCGGGCAGCTGGAGGAGGAGCTGGCCGCGAACAGCTGGCTCACGGTGCCGGCCGACAGGACGGTGCTCTTCGACACGCCCTTGGCCGGGCGCTGGCACGCCGCGGCGCGCTGCCTGGGCGTGGACATCGAACGCCTGGCCGACTACGCCGGCCACGCATGAGCGGCCCGGTCACCCTGCTGGCTTTCGACGTCGGCGCCCGACGCATCGGCGTGGCCCTGGGCAATACGCTGTCGGGCACCGCCCGCGAACTGGGCGTGCTGGACGTGCGCGAAGCCGGCCCGGACTGGCCGCGCCTTGACCAGTGGTGCAAGGAGTGGCGCCCCGACGCCCTGGTGGTCGGCGACCCGGCCACGCTCGACGGCGGCGACCAGCCCGCCCGCCAGCGCGCCCGTGCCTTCGCCCGCGAGCTGGCCCGTCGTTACGGCCTGCCGGTGCACCCGGTCGACGAACGCAGCACGTCGAAGGAAGCCAGCCGCCGTTTCGCCGCCGGCCGCGCCGCCGGCACCCGCAAGCGCCACCAGGCCGAAACGATCGACGCGCTGGCCGCGGTGATCATCCTCGAGCGCTGGCTGGCCGACCCCGGTTCCCACCTTCCCCCGATGCCCGAGTCCCCATGAACGACCTCCAGCTCACGCCCGACGGCCGCCTGCGCCACCTGCTGACCCTCGACGGCCTGCCGGCGCCGCTGCTGCGCCAGCTGCTCGACCAGGCCGAACTGCTGCGGCCACACGCGCATGCCGGCACCGGCGCGCGCACGCGGCATCCGGGGCGGACCTGCTGCACGCTGTTCTTCGAGCCGTCCACGCGCACTCGCAGCAGCTTCCAGCTGGCGGCGACGCGGCTGGGCATGGACGTGCTGAACTTCGACGTGGCGACCTCGTCGACGAAAAAGGGCGAGTCGGCGCTGGACACGCTCAAGACGATCGAGGCGATGGGCGTGGACGTGTTCGTGATCCGCCACGCGAGCGACGGCGCCGTGGCCGAACTGGCCGCCGGCGCGAACCCCGGCACGCGGGTGATCAACGCCGGCGACGGCCGGGCCGCGCACCCGACCCAGGGCCTGCTGGACATGCTGACGCTGCGCCAGCACAAGGGCGACGACTTCAGCGCGCTGAAGGTGCTGGTGGCCGGCGACGTGCTGCATTCGCGGGTGGCGCGCTCGGACCTGCACGCGCTGCGTGCGCTGGGCTGCGGCGAAATCCGCGTCTGCGGGCCGGCGAACCTGCTGCCGGACGCGTCGGAACTGGCGGGTTGCCGGGTGCTGCAGGATTTCGACGAGGCGGTGGCCGGGGTGGACGCGGTGATCATGCTGCGGCTGCAGCGCGAGCGCATGGAGCAGGGCCTGGTGCCGTCGCTGGAAGGCTACTACCGCGACTTCGGCCTGTCGCCGGAGCGCCTGGCGCGCGCCGCGCCCGACGCGATCGTGATGCACCCGGGCCCGATGAACCGCGGCATCGAAATCGACGGATTCGTCGCCGACGGCCCGCAGTCCGTGATCCTGCAGCAGGCCGCCAACGGCGTCCCAGTCCGCATGGCCGCCATCGACCTCCTGCTCGGCGCCGACTCCCGCTGATCCTGTGGCAGGGACTTGAGTCCCGATGCCCTTGGCCTCTTCGGCCAAGCAGGGCGTCGTTTTCGATTGTTTGGCGGGAGGATGCACGCTACCTCCTCAAAGAGTCGTCGTGGCCGCCAGGAAGGCCGACCGGAGATCGCCACAGAACCATTTGCTGCGGCCGATGTTTGTCGAAGCCAGGGCTGTGCGACGCGAAGCGTCGGGCTGGCGACCCGCGGCCCGTGATGAAGTCGGAGCGACGACGTGCACGCTATGTCCTCGACGAAGTGGAGGACATGGATGTCCGTAACGGCCGGCCGTGAGCTGGTCATGGATGACGCTTGGTCCCGGCCGGGCGGCGAGGACATAGCGTGCGCGGCGGCGCCTCCGGCGCAGGTCCCGAACCGGCGCTGTGCTTGGCCAAAGGCCAAGGGCAAAAAGCGTCGCGCCCGAAGGCGCTCCTACAGGGGAAGGCATCGGGACTGAAGTCCCTCCCACAAAGAGCCCGTCAGTCCGACTGCACGTTGCCGTTCTGGAATTGCCAGGTGCGGGTGATGTGCAGCACGTCCACGCGTTCGGTGGTTTCGGGCAGGGGCGGGAAGGGCTCGGCCAGGCGCACGATGCGCATCGCCGCCTGGTCCAGGATGCCCAGGCCCGAGGAGCTGTTCACCAGCACGTTTTCGATGCTGCCGTCGCGGCGCACCGCCACCGTCATCACCAGTCGGCCTGCCAGCCCGCGGCGGCGGGCTTCTTCCGGGTAGTTCAGGTTGCCGACCCGCTCGACGCGCGCCACCCAGGCCCGCAGGTAGGCCGCGTACTCATATTCCTTCGTGCTGGCCGACACGAACTTGCGCTTCGGGCGCTTGGCCAGCAGCTGCTGGCGGCGCTCGATCTCGGCGGCCAGCCGGGCCATTTCCAGGCTTTGTTCCACCAGCTCCTGGCCGGTCGGCAGCGGCTCGGTTTCGGTCTCGCGCTGGTCTTCGGGCAGGGGCAGGGACTGGTCGCTGGGCCCGGTGGTGCTGAGCAGGCGGGGGACGGGTTCCGGCTCGGGCGGCGGGGCCTGGGCCACCAGGGGTTCCGGGGCCAGGCCCTCGTCGGGCTTGGGCACCGGGGCCAGCTGTTCCTCGCGCGGGCGTTCGGCCCGGTCGCTGTCGCCGCCACCCTGGTTGTTGGCCTGGGCGATGAAGTCGGCGTCTTCGGGCGGGGTTTCGCTGCGGGTTTCGGTCAGGATCACGTCCAGGGTCGGCGCCACCGGCGCCGGCGGGTCCAGCGCGAAACCCACGCCCAGGATCAGCACGCCGAACAGGATCGCCGACAGCGCCAGGGTGGCGCCGAGCCGGTCTCCGGGGCCGATGCCGGGCCGGGCGGCCATGTCAGGCCCGGGCGGCGGCCCGGCGGGCCTCGATGGCGTCGAACAGCAGGCCCGCGATGTTCAGGCCGAACTGGGCGTCGAGCTCGCGGATGCAGGTCGGGCTGGTGACGTTCACTTCGGTCAGGTAGTCGCCGATCACGTCCAGGCCGACGAAGATCATGCCCCGGCGCCGGAGCTCCGGTCCCACCTGGGCGGCGATCCAGCGGTCGCGGTCCGACAGCGGGCGGCCCTCGCCGCGGCCACCGGCGGCCAGGTTGCCCCGGAATTCGCTGCCCTGGGGGATGCGGGCCAGGCAGAAGGGCACCGGCTCGCCGTCCACCAGCAGGATGCGCTTGTCGCCGTCCCTGATTTCCGGGATGAAACGCTGGGCCAGGGCCAGGTCGCGGCCGCCCTGGGTCAGTGTCTCCAGGATCACGTTCAGGTTCGGATCGGCGGCCGACGCCCGGAAGATCGAGCGGCCACCCATGCCGTCCAGGGGCTTCAGCACCACCTGGTCATGTTCGGTGACGAACTCGCGCAGCACCGCCGGGTCGCGGGCCACGCGGGTGGGCGGGCAGCACTGCGGGAAGAGCAGGGCGCCCAGCTTCTCGTTCAGGTCGCGCAGGCCGGCCGGGTCGTTCACCACCAGCACGCCGGCGGCCTGGGCCAGGGACAGCACGTGGCTGTCGTGCAGGTAGTTGGCGTCCACCGGCGGGTCGGTGCGCATCAGCACCACGTCCAGCGACGCCAGCGGACGCGAGGCGGCCTCGCCCAGCGTGAACCAGTCCGCGGGGTCGTCACGCACCTCCAGCGGTGCCATGCGGGCCATGGGGTGCTCGCCGTCCAGCCAGAGCCCGCCCGGCAGCACGTAATGCAGCCGATGCCCGCGCCGCCGGGCTTCCAGCAGCATCGCGAAGGTCGAATCCTTGCCGATCTTGATCTTGCCGATCGGGTCCATCACCACGGCCACGTCCAGGGACATCGGCGCCTGCATCATTGTCATCGGGGGCCCTTAGCCTAGCAGGACGACGCCGTGATCCATGTCGCAATCCGCGTCCGGCTTGACACATTCGGCGCTGGCTGGGATATAAGCTGTCATTCTGCGGGCTTCCCGGAGGCCCGTATTGCCAGGGACAGCATCGTTATGGGGAGTGAGATGGACGACAACAGCCTGGCCGGCTTGCGGGTCATGGTCATCGACGATTCCAAGACCATCCGGCGCACCGCCGAGACCCTGCTCAAGAAGGAGGGCTGCGACGTGGTGACGGCGACGGACGGGTTCGAAGCCCTGGCCAAGATCGCCGACCACCAGCCCCAGATCGTCTTCGTGGACATCATGATGCCGCGCCTGGACGGCTACCAGACCTGCGCGCTGATCAAGAACAACCAGCTCTTCAAGCAGACGCCGGTGATCATGCTGTCCTCCAAGGACGGCTTGTTCGACAAGGCGCGTGGCCGCATCGTCGGCTCCGAGCAATACCTCACCAAGCCTTTCACCCGCGATGAGCTGCTTTCGGCCATCCGCACCTACGTGCCGGGTGGCTGAGGCGGTCATGGCGAAGAACTCGTCCAACCAGAACAAGCGCCCCGGGCCCTTCGAGGTCCTGCTCGACTACGAAGAGCGCTCGCTGGCCCACGAGGCGGGTCGCCCGGAGATGATCGAGGCGCCGGGCCACTGGCGCGGCGTCGGTTTCCGGCTGGGCAAGCGGCGGCTGGTCTCTTCGTTCGACGAAGTGGTCGAGATCCTGCCGCTGCCGCCGGTGACCCCGGTGCCCGGCGCGCAGAACTGGATGATGGGCGTCGCCAACGTGCGCGGCAGCCTGCTGCCGGTGGTCGACCTGAAGATGTTCCTCGAGGGCGAGCGCACGGTCGTGCACGAAGGCCAGCGCGTACTGGTCGTGCGCCAGGCCGGCGGCAACGTCGCGGTGACCATCGACGAGCTTTACGGGCAGCGCACCTTCAACGATTCGCACCGGGCCGAATCGGCCGGCGACGTCGAGGGCCGCTACGCCCATTTCGTCGGCCAGGCCTACACGCTGTCCGACCAGACCTGGGGCGTGTTCAACATGTCGCTGCTGACGCGCACGCCCGAATTCCGCCAGGCCACCGCCTGACGCGGCCATACGAAACCAGTTTGTTCTTGCAGTCTTTCAAATCAGGGGATGAGGTTCAGTCATGAGCACTAACTCGCGCTCGATCACCGACAAGTTCACCAATTTCGGCATTCGATTCTGGACCATCATCCTGATCATCTCGCTGGCCTTGTTCGGTGCCAACTTCATCTACGCCGGCTACCTCAACGAGCAGGAAAGCAAGTCGCAGGCGCTCACCGCCGACCTGCAGGTGCTCTCGCAGCAGCTCGCGAAATACGCCCAGGAGGCCGTCGACGGCAACGCCGACGCCTTCGCCGAGTTCAAGGCCACCAAGGCCCGCGTCGACGAGATCGTCGCCGCGCTGCGCACCGGTTCCGAAACCGAAGGCGTGCCGGGCTACGAAGGCGACCCGAACGCGCGCGGCGTCGCCAGCGCGCTCGAGAAGGTGAACGAGACCTGGGAGCCGATGTCCCAGGCCGCCGAAACCATCACCGCCGCCGAGGAGCAGGTGCTCAACCTCGCCGACACGGCCAACCAGTTCATCTCCCGCGTGCCGCGCCTGGCCTTCCAGCTCGACGAGGTGGTGCGCTCGCTGTCCGACGCCAACGCACCGGCCTCGCAGATCTCCATCGCCAACCGCCAGATCGTGCTGGCCGACCGCATGTCGCGCCGCGTGACGGAAATCGTCGCCGGTGGTGAAGGCACGGTGTCCGCGGCCGACGCGCTCTCGCGCGACGCCACGGTGTTCTCCTCGGTGCTCGACGGCTTCCGCGAGGGCAACCCCGATGCCGGCTACCAGCGCATCAACAGCCAGGCCGGCCGCGACAACCTGGCCATCGCCGAAGAGCTGTGGGCCGAAGCCCAGACCGACCTGGACATCATCCTGGGCGCCTCGGCCGACCTGGCCGAAGTGCAGGGCGCGGCGACCCAGATCTCGGAAGAGTCCAACGTGCTGCTCGAGAACAGCCAGGCGCTGTTCTCCAGCTTCGACAGCATCAACTACCAGCGCTTCTTCCCGAACAACTACATCGCCATCGGCGGCGCCATCGGCGTCATCATCGCCCTGATCGGCCTGCTCGCCACCATCTTCCGCGACGTCAACCGCCGCGCCGCGACCACGCAGGAACTCAACCAGCGCAACCAGGAAGCGATCCTGCGACTGCTCGACGAAATGGGAGCGCTCGCCGAAGGCGACCTGACCGTCAAGGCGACCGTCACCGAGGACATCACGGGCGCGATCGCGGACTCCATCAACTTCACGGTCGACGAGCTGCGACGACTGGTCGGCACGATCAACGAGACCGCCGTGCAGGTCGCCGCCTCGGCCCAGGAAACGCAGGCCACCGCCATGCACCTGGCCGAAGCCGCGGAACACCAGGCCCAGCAGATCACCAGCGCCTCGGCGCAGATCAACGAAATCGCGTCGTCCATCGACGAGGTCTCCAAGAACTCCGCCGAATCGGCCGACGTGGCCCAGCGCTCCGTGCAGATCGCCGCCAAGGGCGCCGAAGTGGTGCGCCAGACGATCCAGGGCATGGACAACATCCGTGACCAGATCCAGGAAACCTCGA
>NZ_JAYRTE010000022.1:0-33743 GCF_041919775.1 Arenimonas sp.
CAAAGGCAAGAGATTCGCGCCTGAAGGCGCTCCTACAAGGTAGCCATGCCACCTCAACTCCGTCTCCACGACCGGCTCGACGAGATTCCCGCGTCTGCCTGGGACGCCCTGCACGACGGCAGCAATCCCTTCGTCGCCCACGCCTTCCTGGCGGGCCTGGAGCAGCACGGCTGCCTGCGCCCCGCCTGGGGCTGGAGCCCCCGGCATGCCACGCTCTGGCGCGACGGCGAACTGGTCGCCGCCGCCCCGGCCTACCTCAAGTCCAACTCGCACGGCGAGTTCGTTTTCGACCAGGCCTGGGCCCAGGCCCACCATCGCCTGGGGCGCGAGTACTACCCCAAGTGGCTGGTGGCGGTGCCCTACTCGCCCGTCACCGGCCCGCGCCTGCTGGCCCGCGACCCGGAAGACCGCGCCGTCCTGGCCGAAGCGATGCGCGGCCACTGCGATCGCGACGGGCTGTCGTCCCTGCACGTGAACTTCCATCCGGAAGCCGAGTCGGCGGCGTTCGGCGAAGGCTGGCTGCGGCGCGAGGACATCCAGTACCACTGGCGAAACCGCGGCTGGCCGGACTTCGAGGCCTTCCTGGCCGACCTGCAGCCGCGCAAGCGCAAGAACATCCGCCAGGAGCGGGCACGCGTCGCCCGCGACGGCTACCGCTTCCGCATCGTGCACGGCGACGAGGCCAGCGAGGCCGAGCTCGAGGCCATGTACTACTTCTATTGCCGCACTTTCGCTGATTACGGCAACCACCCGGCGCTGTCGCTGGCCTTCTTCCAGCACCTGGCCCGGGCGATGCCCCGGCAGCTGGTGCTGGTGCTGGCCGGACGCCACGGGGAAACGGCTGCCGGCGCCCTGTGCCTTCGCGGCGGCGACACGCTTTACGGGCGCTACTGGGGGGCGATCGAAGCCACGCCCGGGCTGCATTTCGAGGCCTGTTATTACCAGGGCATCGACTACTGCCTGCGCGAGGGCCTGCAGGTGTTCGAGCCCGGCGCCCAGGGCGAGCACAAGGTGGCGCGGGGTTTCCTGCCAGTCCGGACCCGCAGCCACCACCACGTCGGCGAAACCGCCTTCGCGCCGGCGCTGGCGGACTGGTGCCGCGAGGAACGGCGCGCCGTCGCCGCCCACCAGGCCGTGGTGCTCCGGCATCATCCGTACCGTGAACTTCCTGCCGATCCCCCGCCTGCGCCCTGAGCACCCCGCCGCGTTTCCACCGGCGACCCAGGCACTGGACGATCCAAACGGGCTGCTGGCCTGGGGCGGCGACCTCTCTCCCGAACGACTGCGCGCGGCCTATCGGCAGGGCATCTTCCCCTGGTACAGCCAGGGCCAGCCGCCGCTGTGGTGGTGTCCGGACCCGCGGGCGGTTTTCGACAGCGCGGGCATCCGGCTCTCCTCCCGTTTCCGGCGCCATCTGCGCGGCAGCCGCTGGCAGGTCCGGGCCGACACCTGTTTCGACGCGGTGGTCGGGGCGTGTGCGAGCGCACCGCGCCCGGGACAGGACGGCACCTGGATCCTGCCGGAGATGCGGGCGGCCTACGGACGGCTGCACCGGCTCGGACATGCCCACAGCATCGAGGTCTTCGACGGCGACCGTCTGGTGGGCGGCCTTTACGGCGTCGCCTCGGGCGCGATGTTCAGCGCGGAAAGCATGTTCAGCGCCGAATCCGGCGGTTCGAAGGTGGCGCTGGCGGCCCTCGGGCACTGGCTGGCCGGCTGGGGCTGGCCCCTGGTGGATGCCCAGATAAACAACCCGCACCTGCTTTCGCTGGGGGCGTACGAGATGCCGCGGGCGACCTACCTGGCCCGCCTGGCGGAGCTGGCCGAGCTTCCGGGGCGTCCCGGAAGCTGGTCCGGGCTGCCGCCGCTGGCGGCAGCGACACTGGCCGGCGTCAGCAGCGGTTAACCAAATTTTTGCAAGTGGGGCAAGGAGATGGCAGAATCACCGGCTTCCAAGCGCGGTTTCCCCGCCCAGCGAAACAAAGAATGTCCAAAGACGATTGCATTGAATTCGAAGGCACGGTTCTCGAGACCCTCCCGAACACCATGTTCCGGGTCAAGCTCGAGAACGGCCACGTGATCACGGCCCACATTTCCGGCCGCATGCGCAAGAACTACATCCGCATCCTGACCGGCGACAAGGTCAAGGTGGAGATGACGCCGTACGACCTCACGAAGGGTCGCATTACTTATCGCATGAAGTAATCAAACGGTAGCGGGGAGCAGCTTCTCGGGCTCGGCCTGGGAATCGACCACCAGCTCCCCGTCGCGTACGTCGACCGACACGCGACCGCCGTTGGCGAGTTTTCCGAACAGCAGTTCGTCCGCCAGCGGCCTCTTGATCTTGTCCTGAAGCAGACGCGCCATCGGGCGGGCGCCCATCTGCGGGTCGAAGCCGTGCTGCGCCAGCCACTGCCGCGCCTCGGGCGTGGCCGACAGGCTGACGTGCTTCTCGTGCAGCTGCGCCTCGAGCTCGATCAGGAACTTGTCCACCACCCGCAGGATGTGGTCCAGCCCCAGCGAACCGAACTGGATGATGCCGTCCAGGCGGTTGCGGAATTCCGGCGTGAACGCCTTGCGGATCACTTCCATCGCGTCGGTGGTGTGATTCTGTTCGACGAAGCCCATGCTCCGGCGCGCCGCCTGGGCGGCGCCGGCATTGGTCGTCATCACCAGCACGACATTGCGGAAGTTGGCTTCGCGGCCATTGGTGTCGGTGAGCACGCCGCGGTCCATGACCTGCAGCAGGATGTTGAACACGTCCGGGTGCGCCTTCTCGATCTCGTCGAGCAGCAGCACGCAGTGCGGTGTCTTGACGATTTTCTCGGTCAGCAGGCCACCCTGGTCGAAGCCGACGTAACCCGGGGGCGCGCCGATCAGGCGGCTCACCGAATGGGCCTCCATGTATTCCGACATGTCGAAGCGCACCAGTTCGATGCCCAGCTGCATCGCCAGCTGCCGGGTGACCTCGGTCTTGCCGACGCCGGTCGGGCCGGCGAACAGGAAGTTGCCGATCGGCTTGTCCGGGTTGGCCAGGCCCGAGCGCGCCAGCTTGATCGCCGACACCAGGGTCTCGATGGCCGGGTCCTGCCCGAAGATCACCATCTTGAGGTTGCGCTCGAGGTTCTGCAGCACGTCCTTGTCCGAGGCGCTGACCTGCTTGGTCGGGATGCGGGCCATCTTGGCCACGATCAGCTCGATCTCCTCGACGTCCACGACCTTCTTGCGCTTGTCCTCGTCGAGCAGGCGCTGGCGGGCACCGGCCTCGTCGATGACGTCGATGGCCTTGTCCGGCAGCAGGCGGTCGTTGATGTGCTTGACCGACAGGTCCACCGCGGCCTGCAGCGCATCGCTGGCGTATTCGACGTCGTGGTGGGCCTCGAAGCGTCCCTTGAGGCCGTTGAGGATGGCCACGGCCTCGGCCACGGTCGGCTCGACCACGTCGATCTTCTGGAAGCGGCGGGCCAGCGCGCGGTCCTTTTCGAACACGCCGCGGTATTCCTGGAAGGTGGTCGAGCCGATGCAGCGCAGCTCGCCGTTCTGAAGCACCGGCTTGATCAGGTTCGAGGCGTCCATGGTGCCGCCCGAGGCCGAGCCGGCGCCGATGATGGTGTGGATCTCGTCCACGAACAGGATCGCGCCCGGTTCCTTCCTGATCTGCTGGATCACCGCCTTCAGGCGCTTCTCGAAGTCGCCGCGATACTTGGTGCCGGCCACGAGCGCGCCCAGGTCGAGCGAATAGATGACGGCGTCCTTCAGGACCTCGGGCACCTTGCCCTCGACGATGCGCCAGGCCAGGCCCTCGGCCAGGGCGGTCTTGCCCACGCCGGCTTCGCCGACGTAGAGCGGGTTGTTCTTGCGGCGACGGCAGAGCACCTGGATGGTGCGCTCGACTTCATCCTCGCGGCCGATCAGCGGGTCGATCTTGCCTTCCCGGGCCAGCTGGTTGAGGTTGGCGGCGAACTCCTCGAGCGGGTTGCCCTTGGCTTCCGCGCCCTCCTCGCCCTCGGGCTTGGCTTCCGGCGCAGGCTTGTCCTCGGGGCCCTCGCCGATCTTGGCGATGCCGTGCGACAGGTAATTGACCACGTCGAGCCGCGTGATTTCCTGCTGGTTGAGGAAATACACCGCATGCGAATCCTTCTCGCCGAAGATCGCCACCAGCACGTTGGCGCCGGTCACTTCCTTCTTGCCCGAGGACTGCACGTGGTAGACGGCGCGCTGCAGCACGCGCTGGAAACCCAGCGTCGGCTGCGTGTCGCGCGGGTCGTCGGCCGGCAGCACCGGCACGGTGTCGGCGATGATCTGCCTGAGGCCGGTGGCCAGGCGCGGCTGGTCCGCGCCGCAGGCCTTGAGCACGCCGGCCGCGGAGGGATTGTCCAGCAGGGCCAGCAACAGGTGCTCGACCGTCATGAATTCATGGCGGGCTTCGCGGGCCTGCTTGTAGCACTGGCCGATGGTGTACTCGAGGTCCTTGCTGAACATGGTCTGCTCCGGAACGTTTGCTCCGATATGGGGCCAGCCTAGGCCTTTTCCATGGTGCACAACAGGGGGTGCTGGTGCTCCCGGGAAAACTCGTTGACTTGCGTCACCTTCGATTCAGCCACTTCGCGTGTGTAGACGCCGCAAACGCCCTTGCCGCGGGTGTGGACGTGCAGCATCACCTGGGTGGCCTGCTCGCGGTTGAGCGCGAAAAAGACCTGCAGGACCTCGACCACGAAGTCCATCGGCGTGAAGTCGTCGTTGAGCAGCACGACCTGGTAGAGGGGCGGGCGAATGACCTCGGGCCTGGCGGTCTCGACCGCCAGGCCATGGTCGTACTCGTGTTCGGGTGGGCGTTCCTGGGGCATGGCGCAAGTATAAGATGCTCGGGCCGGGTCCCGCCGGCAACCACCGCCCCGGAGCGCCGACCATGCCGTTTCGCATCGCCCTGACCGCCCTCGCCCTGCTGGCCACCCCGGCCCTCGCCGCCGACCATGACGCCGTCGTGAAGGCCCAGCTCGAATCCAAGGGCACGCCCTTCACGATCGACGACGACGGCGACTTCCAGATCACCGTGCGCGTCGACGACGACCGCACCCAGCTGGTCTGGGTCCGCTCCTCGGTCGAGGCCACCGACCACCACAAGGTCCGCGAGATCTGGTCGCCGGGCTACCGCTCGCCCACCGGCGACTTCACCCCGGCCATCGCCAACGACCTGCTGGAACGCAGCAACACCCTCAAGCTCGGCGCCTGGGTGAAACAGGACGATGTCGCGATGCTGGTCATCAAGATCCCGGCCGACGCCGGCGCCGACGCCCTGGACGAGGTGATCGACCTTGCGGCTGCCTCTGCCGACGCCGTCGAGCGCGAACTGCTGGGCACCGACGAACTTTGAACTACCGCAGCGGACGCTTCTGGCAGCCCGACGTCACCGTCGCCACCGTGGTCGTGCGCGATGGCAGGCTGCTGGTGGTCGAAGAACAGGTGCAGGGCGAACTGGTGATCAACCAGCCGGCCGGGCACCTTGAGCCCGACGAAAGCCTGCTCGAGGCCGCCCGCCGCGAAACCCTGGAGGAAACCGGCTGGGAGGTCGAGCTGACCGCCTTCATCGGCGCCTACCAGTGGAAATCGCCGCGTGACGGCAAGCACTTCCTGCGCATGGCCTTCGCCGCCGAGCCGCGCCGGCATGACCCCGAGCGCCCGCTGGACGAAGGCATCGTGCGCGCGATCTGGCTCACGCCCGCTGAACTGGCGGCCGAGTCGGCCCGGCACCGCAGCCCGCTGGTCTGGCGGGTCGCCGAGGATTTCCTGGCCGGCCGGCGCCTGCCGCTAACTGCCCTGACCCATTTCGCATGAGCACCGCCCGGATCATCGTCGGCCTCTCCGGCGGCGTGGATTCGTCCGTCGCCGCGCTGCTGCTCAAGCGCCAGGGCGAATCCCTGGCCGGGCTGTTCA
The DNA here is from genome assembly GCF_041919775.1 of Arenimonas sp. Lineage (GTDB taxonomy): Bacteria > Pseudomonadota > Gammaproteobacteria > Xanthomonadales > Xanthomonadaceae > Arenimonas. The sequence goes on from NZ_JAYRTE010000022.1 coordinate 5,935, forward strand.
TGCAGAACTGGGATGACGATGGCGACGGCGAATGCCGGGCCGAAGACGACCGCCGGGACGCGCTGCGCATCGCCGGCCTGCTCGGCATCCCCTTCCACAGCCGCAATTTCGCCGCGCAGTACTGGGCCGACGTCTTTCAGCATTTCCTGGACGAATACCGCGCCGGGCGCACGCCCAACCCGGACGTGCTGTGCAACCGCGAAATCAAGTTCAAGACCTTCCTTGATGAAGCCCGCGCCCTGGGCGCCGAGGCGATCGCCACCGGCCACTACGCCCGGGTCGAACGCCGTGATGGACGCTGGGTCCTGCTGCGCGGCGTCGACACCGGCAAGGACCAGAGCTACTTCCTGCACCAGCTGGGCCAGGAGCAGCTGGGCGCGACGCTGTTCCCGGTCGGCCACCTGCCCAAGGCCGAGGTCCGCCGGCTGGCCACCGAAGCCGGCCTGCCGACCGCGGCCAAGAAGGACTCGACCGGCATCTGCTTCATCGGCGAACGCGATTTCCGCGAGTTCCTGGGACGCTACCTGCCGGCCCGCCCCGGCGAGATCCGCGACCCGGCCGGCGTGGTCGTCGGCGAACACGCCGGCTGCTGGTACTACACGCTCGGCCAGCGCGAAGGCCTGCACATCGGCGGCGTGCGCGGCCGGCCGGCGGCACCGTGGTTCGTGGTCGGCAAGGACGTCGCGGCCAATGTGCTGGTCGTCGACCAGGGCGGCGACAGCCCCTACCTGTTTTCCAGGCACCTGCGTTCGGAGCCCGCGCACTGGGTGGCCGGTGCCCCGGAAGCGCGCATTTTCGTATGCACCGCCAAGACCCGCTACCGACAGGACGACCAGGCCTGCACGGTGGAAGTGGACGCGGACGGCTCGCTTTCCGTAGCCTTCGCCTCCCCGCAGCGCGCGGTGACGCCCGGCCAGTCCGTGGTGTTCTACCGCGGCGATGAATGCCTGGGCGGCGCCGTGATCGCCGCCACCGATGCCCCCCTCGAAAGGAAGACCGCCCCGCCATGAAGGATCGCGCCCTCGCCCTCGCCGGCCTGCTGCAGGCCGTGCAGCTGGTGCAGCAGATGGCCCAGACCGGCCAGGCGGAATCGGCGCCGCTGGCGGCAAGCATCGACAGCCTGTTCCGCTTCGACGCCGAAACCCCGGAGGCCGTCTTCGACGGCGCGGGCAAGCTGCGGCCCGGGCTGGAACGCCTGCTCGGCCAGCTCGAGGGCGGTGCCGGCCGCGATGCGGCCCTCACCCGCATGGCGATGACGGTGCTGCACCTGGAGCGCAAGTTCATCAGCCATTCCCGGGCGCCGGGCGCGGTGCACGACGGGCTGGAGGACATCGCCCGCCAGCGTGAACATTTCGGGCCGGCGCATCCCACGGTGATGGCGCGGCTGGGCGAGCTTTATGCCACCGAGGTGTCGCCGGTGGGGCCGCGCGTGCTCGTGCAGGGCAACCCGGTCTACCTGGGCCAGCCCGACGTGGTCGGCGAGGTCCGCGCCACCCTGCTGGCGGCGCTGCGTGCGGCGGTGCTCTGGCGCCAGCTCGGCGGCAGCTACTGGGATTTCCTGCTCGGTCGCCGGGCCCTGGCCCAGGCCACCCGCGACTGGCTTGCGGCCACCGCCTGAGCAAGGCGCGGGGCGGCCCGGGGCCGGACGGAAGGGTACGGTTTCGGGCATAATACGAGGCTAACCAGCCCCCGGAGCCTGTCCATGAGCGACTCCTTCGCCACCCGCGACCAATTGGCCGTCAACGGCAAGTCCTACACCTTCTACAGCCTCGAGAAACTCGGCCAGCGCTTCGACCTCAAGCGCCTGCCCTACTCGATGAAGATCCTGCTCGAAAACCTCCTGCGCTGCGAAGACGGCGGCATGACGGTGGGCAAGGAGCACATCGAGGCCGTGGCCACCTGGGACGCGAAGAAGGAGCCGGACACCGAAATCGCCTTCATGCCGGCGCGCGTGGTGCTGCAGGACTTCACCGGCGTGCCCTGCGTGGTCGACCTGGCGGCGATGCGCGACGCGGTGGTCAGGCTCGGCGGCAACGCCGACCAGATCAACCCGCTCATTCCGTCCGAACTGGTCATCGACCACTCGGTGCAGGTCGACGTGTTCGGCAAGCCCGAAGCGCTCGACCTCAACGGCAAGATCGAGTTCCAGCGCAACCAGGAGCGCTACAGCTTCCTGCGCTGGGGCCAGAAGGCCTTCGACAACTTCAAGGTCGTGCCGCCGAATACCGGCATCGTGCACCAGGTCAATCTCGAGCACCTGGCCCGCGTCGTGATGACCGGCGAGAAGGACGGCGAACTGGTCGCCTACCCGGACACCGTCTTCGGCACCGACTCGCACACCACGATGATCAACGGCATCGGCGTGCTGGGCTGGGGCGTCGGCGGCATCGAGGCCGAGGCCGCGATGCTGGGCCAGCCGAGCTCGATGCTGATCCCGCAGGTCGTGGGCTTCAAGCTCACCGGCAAGCTGCCCGAGGGCGCCACGGCCACCGACCTGGTGCTCACCGTCACCCAGATGCTGCGCAGCCTGGGCGTGGTCGGCAAGTTCGTCGAGTTCTACGGCGAAGGCCTGGACCACCTGCCCCTGGCCGACCGCGCCACCATCGCCAACATGGCCCCGGAATACGGCGCCACCTGCGGCATCTTCCCGGTCGATGAAGAATCGCTCACCTACCTGCGCCTGTCTGGCCGCGACGAAGAGCAGGTCGCGCTGGTCAAGGCCTACGCGCAGGCCCAGGGTCTGTGGCGCACGCCGGGCCAGCCGGAAGCCGAATACAGCGCCACCCTGCACCTGGACATGGCCGACGTGAAGCCGTCGCTGGCCGGTCCCAAGCGCCCGCAGGACCGCGTGCTGCTGACCGACCTCAAGCGCAACTTCGAAGAAAACCTGGCCGGCCTGACCGCCAAGCGCAAGCCCGCCAGGGAAGAAGTCGCGCGCATGGACGCCGAAGGCGGCCACCAGCCGCAGGCCGACCACCTGGCCGCGCGCCCGGTGTCGAAGCTGCGCATCCAGGACCAGGACGTCGAGATCACCGACGGCTCGGTCGTCATCGCCGCCATCACCTCCTGCACCAACACCTCCAACCCGGCGGTGATGCTGGGTGCCGGCCTGCTGGCGCGCAACGCCGCAGCGAAGGGCCTGAAGGCCGCGCCGTGGGTGAAGACCTCGCTCGGCCCGGGTTCGCTGGTGGTCACCGATTACCTGAAGAAGGCCGGCCTGCTCGACGACCTCGAGAAGCTGGGCTTCTACGTGGTCGGCTACGGCTGCACCACCTGCATCGGCAACTCCGGCCCGCTGCCCGAGGAAGTGTCCAGGGCCATCGCCGAGAACGACCTGGTGGCGACCTCGGTGCTGTCGGGCAACCGCAACTTCGAGGGCCGCGTGCACTCGGAAGTGAAGATGAACTACCTGGCGTCGCCGCCGCTGGTGGTGGCCTACGCCATCGCCGGCACGGTCGACATCGACCTGAGCACCGAGCCGCTGGGCACGGGCAGCGACGGCCAGCCGGTGTACCTGAAGGACATCTGGCCCTCGAACAAGGAAATCGGCGACTTCATCGCCAAGACCGTCGGCCCGGAAATGTTCAAGTCCAACTACGCCAACGTCTTCGCCGGCGACAGCCGCTGGAACGAGATCAAGTCGCCCGACGGCGCCAAGTTCGCCTGGGACGAGGCCTCGACATACATCAAGAACCCGCCCTACTTCGACGGCATGAAGATGGACGTCGGTTCGATCGCCGACATCGCCGGCGCCCGCGTCATGGGCCTGTTCGGCGACTCGATCACCACCGACCACATCAGCCCGGCCGGCAACATCAAGGCCAGCTCGCCGGCCGGCAAGTTCCTGCAGGGTCGCGGCGTGCAGCCGGCCGACTTCAACAGCTACGGCTCGCGCCGCGGCAACGACGACGTGATGGTGCGCGGCACCTTCGCCAACATCCGCATCAAGAACCTGATGCTGGGCGGCGAAGAAGGCGGCAACACCATCCACTACCCGTCGGGCGAAAAGATGCCCATCTACGACGCGGCCATGAAGTACAAGGCCGAGGGCGTGCCGCTGGTGGTGTTCGCGGGCAAGGAATACGGCACCGGCTCGTCGCGTGACTGGGCGGCCAAGGGCACCAACCTGCTGGGCGTGAAGGCGGTCATCGCCGAGAGCTTCGAACGCATCCACCGCTCGAACCTGGTCGGCATGGGCGTGCTGCCCTGCCAGTTCCTGGACGGCCAGAACGCGCAGACGCTGGGCCTGAAGGGCGACGAAGTGGTCGAGATCACCGGCCTCGACGACGGCAAGGCCCGCCAGGCGACGGTGGTGGCCAAGCGCCCGGACGGCACCGAGATCCGCTTCCAGGTGCAGGTGCTGCTGCTGACGCCGAAGGAAGTCGAGTACTTCCGCCACGGCGGCATCCTGCACTTCGTGCTGCGCCAGCTGGCGGCCCGCAAGGCCGCCTGATCCGCCCCGGCGCTCCTACAGTTCCTTCGGGGGAAGAATTATTCCCAGTCCGCCGAAATCAACTTCCACTCGTCACCTTCCAGGCGCCAGCCGGTCTTGACCTGGTAGACCTCGGCGCGTTCGGGCATCCAGCCGGTGCCACCCCGGGCCGCGGCGGTGAAGTTCACCCGCGCCCTGTCCTGCCCGGCCAGTTCGACCTCCAGCGGTCCCAGGGTCACGCCCACGTCGCGGTTACGCAGCCAGATCAGGGCGAGGTAGCGCCGGAACTGGTCGCGATCCATCCCGCCGGGGCCGGCGAAATCATCGGCGAAGTGATCCACCAGGGCGTCGCTGTCGCGCGCTTCGGCCGCCGATTCCATGGCCGCGATCGTCTCGCGCAGGGCCTGTTCCGGCGGCGTTCGCGCGCAGCCCGCGGCCAGCGCCAGCAGTGCCAGGACCAGGGCCGTGAAGGCCGCGCGAAACCATACGCCGTGCGCCTTGCCTGGCCCGGGTCGGTATGCTCCAATCGAGCGAATACTCCAATTCCGTTCATGTGCGCGCAGCGCCGTGCGGGGAGTTCCGGCATCGGATATCGAGGGGAAGTGCATGGGTTTCGAACGTCCTTGGCTGGCCAATTATCCGAAGGGCATCGGTCCGGAGGTGGACCTGGAACAGTACACCTCCATCGTCTCGGTGCTCGAGGAAACCTGCCGCATCTATCGCGACAACCCGGCCTTCGCCAACTTCGGCAAGAAGATCACCTACGCCGAGGTCGATGAACTCAGCACCCGCTTCGCAAACTACCTCCTGCACGAGCTCAAGCTCAAGAAGGGCGACCGCGTCGCCCTGATGATGCCCAACATCCTGCAGTACCCGATCGCCATCTTCGGCGCGCTGCGGGCCGGGCTGACGGTCGTCAACACCAACCCGATGTACACGGCGCGCGAGCTGCGCCACCAGCTCACCGACTCCGGCGCCAGCGCCATCGTCGTGCTGGAAAACTTCGCCCACGTGGTCGAGGAAGTCGTCGCCGACACGCCCATCAGGCAGGTCATCGTCACCGGCGTCGGCGACATGCTCGGCTTCCCGAAAGGCGCCCTGATCAATTTCGTCCTGCGCCACGTCAAGAAGCAGGTGCCCGAGTACAGCCTGCCCGGCCACGTGCGCTTCAACGACACGCTGGCCAGGGGCGCCGGCAAGACCCTGCCGGCCATCGACCTGCGCGGCGAAGACATCGCCTTCCTGCAATACACCGGCGGCACCACCGGCGTCGCCAAGGGCGCCATGCTGACCCACCGCAACCTGGTGGCGAACATGCAGCAGTCCTCGGTGTGGATCGGCACCAACGCGACGATGGGCAAGGAAACCATCATCACCGCGCTGCCGCTCTACCACATCTTCGCGCTGACGGCGAACTGCCTGGTCTTCATGAAGTTCGGCGGCCTCAACTACCTGATCACCAATCCGCGCGACATGGCCGGCTTCGTGAAGGAACTGCGCCAGATCCCGTTCACCGCCATCACCGGCGTGAACACGCTGTTCAACGGCCTGCTCAACACGCCGGGCTTCGACAAGATCGACTTCTCGCGCCTGCACCTCACCCTGGGCGGCGGCATGGCCGTGCAGCGCGCGGTGGCCGAACGCTGGAAGAAGGCCACCGGCGTGACCCTGGTCGAGGCCTACGGCCTCACCGAAACCTCGCCGGCCGCCTGCATCAATCCGATGGACCTAGCCGAATACAACGGCTCCATCGGCCTGCCGATCCCGTCCACCGACGCCTGCATCAAGGATGACGACGGCCGCATGCTGCCCGTCGGCGAAGTCGGTGAACTCTGCATCCGCGGCCCGCAGGTGATGGCCGGCTACTGGCAGCGTCCCGAGGAAACCGCCAAGGTGATCGACGCCGACGGCTGGCTGCACACCGGCGACATGGCCAAGATGGATGCGCAGGGATTCTTCTTCATCGTCGACCGCAAGAAGGACATGATCCTGGTCTCGGGTTTCAACGTGTACCCGAACGAGATCGAGGACGTGATCGCGCTGATGCCGGGCGTGCTCGAGGTCGCAGCGGTGGGCGTGCCCGACGAGAAGTCCGGCGAAGCGGTCAAGGTGGTCATCGTGCGCAAGGACCCGGCGCTGACCGCCGAACAGGTGAAGGCTTTCTGCAAGGAGAACCTCACCGGCTACAAGCACCCGCGCTACGTCGAGTTCCGGGACGAGCTGCCCAAGTCGAACGTCGGCAAGATCCTTCGTCGCGAACTGAGGGATTCGGCGGCCAGGAGCTAGGGGCAAGCCCCCTGCACCACTTCGGGGCGTTTTACAACCGGGGCTGAATGAGGTCTAGAATCGGGCGAAGGAACCCCCAGCGGTTCCCTGATCGCCGCCCGGCTCCTGGCGCCACGCGGGCGGACACAAGCCCCGAGCCCCGAGGACACGCCCATGAGCCCCGTCGTCGAACTGCACCATCCCCGCCCCTTCGCCTACCGAACCCTGCGCACCCAGGAAGACCCGGCCACGCGCACCAGCTGGATGTACATGCACGCCGAACGCGTGCACGACGGCGCGCGCCGGCGACCGTGTTTCACCCTGGACCTGATGAAGGACATGCGTGACTACCTCGCCGGCGTCGGCCTGCGCAGCCAGCAAACCGCCATCGATGGACGCGAGCCGGGCCTGGACCACCTGGTGGTCACCTCCGACGCCAGCGCCTTCAACCTCGGCGGCGACCTCGAGCTTTTCGCCCGCCTGATCCGCGAGCGCGACCGCAGCTCGCTGCTGGCCTACGCGAGGATGTGCGTCGAAGGCGTTTACCACCTGCACACGCAGCTCGGCGGCCGGGTCGACACCGTCGCCCTGGTCCAGGGTGATGCGCTCGGCGGTGGCCTCGAACTGGCCCTGTCCTGCCAGACCATCGTCGCCGAGGAAGGCGTGGGCATGGGATTCCCGGAGGTGCTGTTCGACCTGTTCCCGGGCATGGGCGCGTATTCCTTCCTGTGCCGTCGCGTCAGTCCGGCCATGGCCGAGAAGCTGATGCTCGACGGCACCGTCTACACCAGCGAACAGATGCACCAGATGGGAATCGTCGATCTTGTCGTTCCCAGGGGCCAGGGCGTGCAGGCCGTGCAGGACCTGCTGCGCAACCACCGCCGCGCCCCGCATGCCCGCCTGGCGATGCAACGGGTGCGTGACTACGCCCGGCCGGTGCCGCTGGAGGAACTGATGCGCATCACCGAAATCTGGGTCGACACCGCGCTGGAACTGGGCGAAAAATCGCTCCGGACCATGGAACGCCTGGTGCGTGCACAGGAACGCCGCGCCGGCGAAAGTGGCGCCGCCGCGTCGGCCGCTGCCGTCCTCTGACACGCCCCGGTTACCCGGCTCAGCCGGAGGCGTCGTCCGAGCACTGCCCTCCCGACCGGGAGGGCAGCCGGGCCAGGGCCTCCCGGGCCAGTTCGAACTGTTCGCGCAGCAGGCGCTCCCGCGCCCGCCAGTCCTTGGCCAACTGCCAGTTCGGCAGCTGCATGATCTCGTAACCCAGCGTCGCCACCCGCGACATGCCCAGGTTGCCGGCGACGCCCTTGAGTGCGTGGCACTGGTCCCGGAATCCGTCCCAGTCGCCGGCCTGGCCTGCCGCTTCCAGCGCGGCCAGGCAACGCAGCGCATCGCGCAGGCATTGCTGCACGAAGTTGGCGACGAAGTCCTTGCCGAGGTTCAGTTCGGCCAGTTCGCCCAGCACCGTGCCGTCGATCACCACGGCATCCGACGCCGTCTCCGCAGCCGTTCCCTCGGTCGACGCCCCGGCGCCACCCAGCGCGACGTCGGCCAGGACTTCCAGCAGCCGACCGGCCACGATGGGCTTGGGCAGGAAGGCCCGGGCCCCGGCCTGTTCGCAGGCCTGGATGGCTTCCGGGGTCACATCGGCGGTCAGCACCAGGAAGGGGGTTCGGCGTTTGCCACCCGCTTCCATCACCCGCACCTCGCGCATCACGTCCAGGCCGCTTATCCCGGGCATGTGCAGGTCGACCAGCACGGCGTCGAAATCGCGAACCGACAGCAGGTGCAGCACCTCGTCGCCGGACTCGACCTCCTCGACATGGTGGCCGGCCTTTTCAAGCAGGCGCCGCAGTACCATCCGGTTGGCGGCGTGGTCGTCGGCGATCAGGGTATGCAGCGGCTTCACCCGCGCCCGGTGCCGGACGAAGGGATCGTCGAAGGCGATGACGTTGGCCGGCGACGGCTGCGCATCGGCGCCGCCCGCGGCCGGGACTTCGCAGGGCAGGTCCACCCAGAAGTGCGAACCCTGCCCTTCCTCGCTCTCGAAACCCAGCCGGCCACCCATCGTCTCGGCCAGGCCCTTGGCGATCGTGGTGCCGAGGCCGGTGCCACCGTGGCGGCGGGTTTTCGCGGTATCGACCTGTTCGAAAGCCTCGAACAGGCGCAGCTGCGCTTCGCGCGGAATGCCGATGCCGGTGTCGCGCACCGAGAAACGCAGCATGATCTCGGCCGGACCGCCCTTGCCGGCCTCGGCCAGCTCGCGCTTGCGCGGCGGCGCCGGCCCCACGTCCAGCGTGACCCGCCCGACGTCGGTGAACTTGATGGCGTTGTTGAGCAGGTTCACCAGGATCTGGCGCAGGTGGTCGACGTCGCCGCGCAGTGCATCGGGCACGCGCTCGGACACCTGCATCGTGAAAGCCAGCCCCTTCGCGGCCGCGGCCGGCTGCAGCATCACCTGCACGCCGCGCACAAGCTCGCGCAGGCTGAACTGCTCGACGTTCAGCCGCAGCTTGCCGGCCTCGATGGCGGAAATGTCGAGCACGTCCTCCACCAGCGCCAGCAGCGCGCGCGCCGAGGTCTGGATGACCTCGGTGCACTCGCGCTGCTCCTTGCTCAGCCGGGTGGTACTGAGCAGCTGCGACATGCCGACGATGCCGTTGAGCGGCGTCCGGAACTCGTGGCTCATGTTGGCCAGGAAGCGGCTCTTGGCCTCGTTGGCGCGCTTGGCTTCCGCGGTGGCACGGGTCAGCGCCCGCAGCAGCGAGGTCAGGTAGGCGGGGATCGCGGACAGGCCCAGCAGCAGGCCCCAGCCCAGCATCTGGTTCTGCTGCCAGTAGGGCGTGGTCAGCAGCACGCCGAGGAAGCTGGCGCTGGCGATAAGGATGGCCGCGACGAGGTAGCGTTCACCAAAGCGCAGGCCGTTGCCGATGGTCACCCACATCAGCACCACGTACACGGGTGCCAGGGACTCGCCGAGCACGTGCATCGCCGCGCCCATCATCCCGTAATCGAGGAACATGCCCAGCAGCCGGCGCGGATGGGAAACGCCGGGGCGCAGCGCGATGCCGGCCAGGATGCCCAGGCCGACCACGAATTCGATCGCGAAGAACAGGAAGACCAGCTGCAGGGGCTCGTTGCTCACCTGCGCCGAGGACGTCACGCCCAGCAGGTAGACCAGGATGACCGCGGTGACCACGACCCGGGTCAGCGCCTGCCCGTGCTCGCTGTCGCTCCGGTTCCGGAACCGGGCGACCAGTGCCTGCAGGGGGGACGTCACGGTCGGCAGCGGCAGCCGGCGTCGTCAGCCGGCCGGCTGCGGCGCCAGCAGCGCGTGGATTTCCTGCACGCGTTCGCGGCGCGCGGTCAGTGCATCGACGACCGCCGGATCGAACAGGGTGCCGGCATGGCTGCGGACGAAGTCCAGTGCTTCCTGGAAGGCGTGTGCCGGTCGCCAGGGCCGGTCCGAGCTCATCGCATCGAGCACGTCGGCCGCGGCGACGATGCGCGCCGCCAGCGGGATCTCCTCGCCGGCCAAGCCGGAGGGATAGCCGCTGCCGTCCCAGCGCTCCTGGTGGCCCAGGGCGATCGTGGCACCGGTCTGCACGGACTTGCTGGAGCTGTCGCTGAGCAGGTCGAAACCGAGCCCGGGATGCCGGCGCACTTCGGCGAACTCGGCCTCGTCCAGCGGCCCCGGCTTGCGCAGGATGGCGTCGGAGATGCCCAGCTTGCCGATGTCGTGCAGCGGTGCGGCCAGTTCGATCATGCGCACTTCGTCCTCGGGCAGGCCCATGGCTTCGGCGATGACGCCGGCGTAGCGCGCCATGCGTTCGAAACTTGCCACCGAGGTGGCGTCGCGGAAGGCGGTGGCCTTGGCGAGGCGGTGCAGGATTTCACGCTCGCGCTCGTCGAGCTCGTGCATGCGCGCCAGCAGCTGGCGCTCGAGCTCGTGCGCGCGCGACTTGAGGTTCTGCTGCTGCTGGCGCAGGGCCAGCAGGTTGCGGCAGCGCGAGCGCAGTTCGCGCGGACGCACCGGCTTGACCAGGAAGTCGATGACGCCGGCTTCGAGCGCGGCGTTGCGGATGGGCTCGTCGCCGACCACGGTGATCAGGATGATCGGCACGTCGCGATGCGACAGCGGGCGTCGGAAGCGCCGCGCGAACTCCAGGCCGTCGAGCTTGGGCATGCGGTAGTCGAGCAGCAGCAGGTCCGGCGAGCTGCGCTGCGACCACAGCAGGGCCTCAACCGGATCACCGAAGTCGGTGACCTTCACCTCCGGGCTGATGTCCTCCAGCAGGTGGCGGAACATGGTCCGCTGGGACGGCTGGTCATCGACGATCAGGACATTCACGGCAGGTCTCCGGTGGCCGTGCGGCCACGTCGCCGCGGGGGCGGCGTTCGCCCCACTTTACCCCTGTGTTTTCTCGTCCGGCAAGGGCGCAGGCGCGAAGCCGCCGCCTGCCGCGGGCCCGGCCCGGCTAGGCCTCCGGGCGCATGTAGGGGAACAGCAGCACGTCGCGGATCGACGCCGAGTCCGTCACCAGCATCACCAGGCGGTCGATGCCGATGCCCAGGCCGCCGGTCGGGGCCATGCCGTATTCCAGCGCGCGGATGTAGTCGGCGTCGTAATGCATCGCCTCGTCGTCGCCGCCCTCCTTGGCCTCGACCTGGGCCAGGAAGCGCGCCTTCTGGTCTTCCGGGTCGTTGAGCTCGGAGAATCCGTTGGCGATCTCGCGGCCGCCGACGAACAGCTCGAAGCGGTCGGTCAGGCCCGGGTCCCTGTCGCTGGCGCGGGCCAGCGGACTGACCTCGACCGGGTGGTCGGTGATGAAGGTCGGCTGCACCAGGGTGTGTTCGACGGTCTTTTCGAAGATCTCCAGCAGCAGCTTGCCCCAGCCGTAGCCTTGCTTGACCTTCACGCCCAGGCGGGCGCAGTGGCCGCGCATGGCCTCGAGGTCACGCAGCTCTTCACGCCGGATCTCCGGGTTGTGCTCGAGCACCGCGTCGGTCATCGACCAGCGGCGGAAGCCCGGGCCGAGGTCGATGGCCATGCCCTCCCACTCCAGCGCCGCGGTGCCGCGCGCCTTCACCGCCACGTCGCGGATCAGGCCCTCGGTGAGGTCCATCACCTCGTGGTAAGTGGCATAGGCCTCGTAGAGCTCAAGCATCGTGAACTCGGGGTTGTGCCGGGTGGACACGCCCTCGTTGCGGAAATTGCGGTTGATCTCGTACACGCGCTCCATGCCGCCAACCACCAGGCGCTTGAGGTAGAGCTCTGGCGCCACGCGCAGGTACAGGTCAAGGCCCAGCGCATTGTGGTGGGTGGTGAAGGGCTTGGCCGTGGCGCCGCCGGGGATGTAATGCATCATCGGCGTCTCCACTTCCAGGAACCGCCGGGCGTCGAGCCAGGCGCGCATCGCCGAGACGATGCGCGAACGCTGCACGAAGACCTCGCGCGCTTCCGGGTTCATGATCAGGTCGACGTAGCGCATGCGGTAGCGCTGCTCGACGTCGGCCAGGCCATGGAACTTGTCCGGCAGCGGCCGCAGGGACTTGGTCAGCAGGCGCAGCGACGTCGCCTTGACCGACAGCTCGCCGGTGCGGGTGCGGGTCAGGCCGCCCTGGACCGCCACGATGTCGCCCACGTCCCAGCCCTTGAACGCGTCGTACGACGCACCCAGGTCGGCGCCCTGCAGGTAAAGCTGGATGCGCCCGGACATGTCCTGCACCTGGGCGAAGCTGGCCTTGCCCATCACGCGTTTGGCCATCAGCCGGCCGGCCACGGACACCTTGCGGTCGAGCGCTTCCAGGGCTTCGGCGGTCCAGGCGTCCTTGTCGGCGAACTCGGCCTGCAGGTCGCCGGCGTAGTCGGCGCGCACGAAATCATTCGGGAAGGCCACGCCGCCGGCGTCGCGCAGCGCGGCGAGTTTCGCCCGGCGTTCGGCGATCAGGGTGTTTTCGTCGGCGGCGGGCGGGGTCTGGCTCGGCTGGTCGGTCATGATGGCATCGCTGGCAGTTGTCGGGTTCTGTAGGAGCGCCTTCAGGCGCGAATCTCTGGGCTTGCCTTTGAAAAACTTCGCGCCTGAAGGCGCTCCTACAGGAGATCGGGTCAGGCGTCGATGCGTTTCGCGCCGACTTCCAGGCCGGCCTTGAGGCTGGCCTCGATGAACTCGTCGAGGTCGCCGTCGAGCACCTTCTGGGTGTCGGAGCGTTCGATGCCGGTGCGCAGGTCCTTGATGCGGCTCTGGTCGAGCACGTAGTTGCGGATCTGGCTGCCCCAGCCGATGTCGGACTTGGTGGCTTCCACCGCGTCCTTCTCGGCGTTGCGCTTCTGGATCTCGAGCTCGTAGAGCTTGGCCGCCAGCATCTTCATCGCGGTGTCGCGGTTGGCGTGCTGGCTGCGGCCGGTCTGGCAGGCAACCACGATGCCGGTGGGCTCGTGGGTGATGCGCACGGCCGACTCGGTCTTGTTGACGTGCTGGCCGCCGGCGCCGGACGAACGATAGACGTCGGTGCGCAGGTCGGCGGGATTGATGGTGATGTCGATGTTGTCGTCGACTTCCGGCGACACGAACACCGAGGTGAAGCTGGTGTGCCGGCGGTTGTCGGAATCGAACGGCGACTTGCGCACCAGCCGGTGCACGCCGGTCTCGAGCTTGAGCCAGCCGTAGGCATATTCGCCCTCGACCCGGAACGTGGCCGACTTGATGCCGGCGACGTCGCCGCCGCTGACTTCCATCAACTCGGTCTTCCAGCCGCGCGCCTCGCACCAGCGCAGGTACATGCGCAGCAGCATCTCCGCCCAGTCCTGGGCCTCGGTGCCGCCGGCGCCGGCCTGGATGTCGACGAAGGCATTGGCCGAATCCATCTTGCCGGAGAACATCCGGCGGAATTCCAGCTGTTCGACTTCGCGCGCGTACTTGTCGACGTCCTCGATCACGGCGTCGGCCGTGTCCTGGTCGTCTTCCATTTCCGCCAGCTCAAGCAGCTCGCCGGCGCCGTTGAGGCCGTCGGTAAGCGTGCGGATGCCGTTGACGACCTTTTCCAGCGAAGCGCGTTCGCGGCCCAGGGCCTGCGCGCGTTCGGGATCGTTCCAGACGTCGGGGCTTTCCAGCTCCCGGTTTACTTCTTCGAGACGTTCGACCTTGAGGTCGAAGTCAAAGATACCCCCTGAGCGAATCCAGCCGGCCAATGAGGTCGGCGATGCGCTGGCGGACGGGATTGAGTTCCATGGGATTTACGCGCTTGGACAGTCGAAAGACCGCGAATAATACCATTCCTCCCGTTGTAGGAGCGCCTTCAGGCGCGAAGCCCTTTGCCTGCGGCAAAGCAAGAATTCGCGCCTGAAGGCGCTCCTACAGAGGGGCGGGTTCGAGGTGCCGCACCAGCAGCTGCACGCCGCGGCGGCCGTTCCAGTCATCGGGCTCGAGCTGGTAGGCCAGCTGCACGCACGGAGGTGGCGCCGTGCCGGTCCAGCCGCCGAAATGGATGGCCGACAGCTTCGCGCCTCCGGTTTCGGGCAGCAGCTCCAACTTGAGGTGGCGCTCCCCGACGCGCCGCCAGGACTGCACCCGGAAGCAGCCGTCGAACACCGGCTCCGGGAACCCCTGGCCCCAGGGCCCGGCAAGGCGCAGCTGGTCGGCCAGGTCACGGCTGAACTCCTGCGGTGCGAGTTCGCCGTCGCTGGCGAGCTCGGCGCGCAGCTGGGCCGGATCGACCAGGCCGGCAACCGCGGTTTCCAGGGCCTGCTGGAACGCCGCCAGCTGCCCTGCCCCCAGGCTCAGGCCGGCGGCCATGGCGTGGCCACCGAAGCGTTCGATCAGGCCGGGGTGGCGCGCATCCACCGTCGCCAGCGCGTCGCGCAGGTGCAGGCCCGGGATTGAACGGGCCGAGCCCTTGAGCCGGTCGCTGCCCGGCTCCTCGGGGGCGAAGGCCACCACCGGCCGGTGCAGCCGGTCCTTGAGCCGCGAGGCCACCAGGCCGACCACGCCCGGGTGCCAGCCGGGTTCGTGCAGGCACAGCACCGGCGGCAGCTCGCCCTCGCCCAGCGGCAGGTTCGCCACCAGGGCTTCGGCGGTATCGACCATCTGCTGCTGCAGGTCCTTGCGCTCGGCGTTGATGCCTTCAAGCGCTTCGGCCAGCTCGCGGGCCCGGCGCGGGTCGTCGCAGAGCAGGCATTCGATGCCCAGCGCCATGTCCTCGAGCCGTCCCGCGGCATTGAGCCGCGGACCGATCGCGAAGCCGATGTCGGCGGCGGTCAGCGAACCCTCGTCCCGTTTGGCCACCTCGATCAGTGCGCGCAGGCCGGGCTGGCCCTGGCCGTTGCGCAGGCGGCGCAGACCTGCGGACACGAGCAGGCGGTTGTTGTAGTCCAGCGGCACCAGGTCGGCCACCGTGCCCACGGCCACCAGGTCGAGCAGCACCGACAGGTCGGGTTCGGGCCCGCTGAAGGCCCCGGCTTCGCGCAGGTGCCGGCGCAGAGCCAGCAGCAGGTAGAACACGACGCCGACGCCGGCCAGGGCCTTGCTCGGGAAACCGTCGTCGCCGAGGTTCGGGTCGACGATGACGTCGGCGGCGGGAAGGGTTTCGCCCGGCAGGTGGTGGTCGGTGACCAGCACCTGCCAGCCGCGCGCCTTGGCGGCGGCGATGCCGGGATGGCAGGCGATGCCGCTGTCGACGGTCAGCAGCAGGTCGGGTGCCATCGGCACCAGGTCTTCGACCAGCGCCGGGCTCAGGCCATAACCATGCCGCGCGCGATGCGGCACCTGGTAGGACACGCGGCGCGCGCCCAGCAGGCGCAGGCCGCGCACGGCCACCGCGGTCCCGGTCGCGCCGTCACAGTCGAAGTCACCCACGACCACGACGTGGGCGTCGCGGGCGATCGCCGAAGCCAGCATCGCCGCTGCCTGGCCGACGCGGCCCAGCGTATCCGGCGGCAGCAGGCGCGCCAGCCGGAGCTCGCCGTCGGCCGGCGTCAGCACGCCGCGCGCGGCGTAGATACGCTGCAGAACCGGCGGCACGCTGTCCGGCCACGGACCGAACGGGGGCAGCTCGCGCCGGACGATGCGCGTCGCCGGTGGCCTCATGCAAGTTGCGCCAGCGGCCGGCGCAAGAGCCGCCAGCGCTGGCCCGGCCGTAGCCTGAAGATTGCCCCGTCGGCGAAATCCAGGACCACGCCGGCGGCTTCGGCGCTTGCCAGGCACTCGAGCAGCCGCGTTTCCACGGCCGCCCAGTCGCGGGCTTCGCGCAGGTCCAGCAGGTCGCCGTCGGCGCCCGGCGGCGCCGCTGCCGCGAGTGCCGCCAGGGACGCCAACTGGGCTTCCTGCGAGTGCGCGCGTCGCAGGCGGCCCTTCACCTGGTCGGGCAGCCGGCCGGCGCCCCAGAAACACAGGCTGTTCGCCGGCAACCGGCCGCTGGCGAAACGCGCCTGGTTGACCGGGTGGTTGTGCAGGATCACCTGGGCTTCGTTGAGCAGCGCGCGCCAGCGCCGACCTTCCGGACCATCGGGCAGGTGCAGGAACAGGTCGTCGCCAAGCACGGCCTCCGGCGCGGCGAAGGCAGGCAGCCGGGCCTCGACCGGCAGCGCCAGGTACCAGCGCGCCGGGTGCGGCGCCGAGATCGGGAAACCGGCATCGCCGAAAAGCGGCCGCAGCGCATCCGACAGGGCCTTCGCCTCATCGGCGGAAAGGCCGAGTTCGCCCACGGCGAGCACGCGGGCACCGGTCATGTCGGGGCGCACGTAGGCCGGGTCGGCGCGCAGCCAGCTGTGCAGGACCGCGTCGCTGGCGTCGCGCTCGCGCGTGATGGCGGCCATGGGCCAGCCGCGCGGCAGCAGTTCGAACCAGCGCAGCAGCTGCGCCCGCTCGCCGGCTTCGCCGTCGGGCAGGCGGTCGGCGCGGCCCAGCGCCCGGGCGACCGGCTTCGACAGCGGCTGGCCGGCGAAACGCCGGCGTTCGGGCAGCAGCAGGGCCTGGCGCGGTTCGCTCATCCGCCGGGACTCAGCCTCCGTAGCGGACCGCGACGATGTCGTAGTCGCGGGTGCCGGCCGGTGCCTGGATGGTGACGGTGTCGCCTTCGTGCTTGCCGATCAGCGCGCGCGCCAGCGGCGAAGACACCGAGACCAGGCCCTGTTTGATGTCGGCCTCGAGGTCGCCGACGATCTGGTAGGTGACTTCGTCGCCGCTGTCGCAGTCGGCCAGTTCGACCGTGGCGCCGAAGACGACGCGGCTGCCGGCATTGAGCGTGGACACGTCGATCAGCTGGGCGTGCGAGAGCGTGTACTCCAGCTCCTGGATGCGACCCTCGATGAAACCCTGCTGCTCGCGGGCGGCGTGGTATTCGGCGTTTTCCTTCAGGTCGCCGTGGGCGCGGGCCTCGGCGATGGCGTTGATCACGGCCGGTCGCTTGACCGACTTCAGGTGCTCAAGCTCCTCGCGCAGGCGCGCGGCGCCCCGCGTCGTCAGGGGGGCTCTCATCCGTGAAGCTCCTTGTGCAGTTCCTGCAGCGACCAGACCCGGGGATTGTCACGGGTGTCGGTGCTCAGGATCAGGGCGCGCGCGCCCGGG
This sequence comes from Arenimonas sp., assembly GCF_041919775.1. Lineage (GTDB taxonomy): Bacteria > Pseudomonadota > Gammaproteobacteria > Xanthomonadales > Xanthomonadaceae > Arenimonas. The sequence goes on from NZ_JAYRTE010000022.1 coordinate 23,203, forward strand.
ATGGTGGTGGAATAGGTGACGCGGTGCTGCAGCGCCTCGCGCCGGATCGAGAACGAGTCGGCGATGGCCTGCTTGCCCTCGGTCGTGTTGACGATGTAGCAGATCTCGCCGTTCTTGATCAGGTCGACGATGTGCGGGCGGCCTTCGATCACCTTGTTGACGCGGTCGCAGGCGATGTCCTGCCCACGCAGGAACTGCGCGGTGCCTTCGGTGGCGACCAGGGTGTAACCGCGTTCGACCAGTTCGCGCGCGACCGGCAGCAGGCGCTGCTTGTCCGGGTCGCGCACCGACAGGAAGGCCTTGCCCGGCCGCGGCGCCTTGATGCTGGCGGCCTCTTCGGCGCGGCCGAAAGCTTCGGCGAAGGTGCGGCCGACGCCCATCACCTCGCCGGTCGAACGCATTTCCGGACCCAGGATCGGATCGACGTTCTGGAACTTGGCGAAGGGGAAGATGGCTTCCTTCACCGAATAATAGTCCGGCACCACCTCGCGGGTGGCGCCCTGCTCTTCCAGCGACTTGCCGGCCATGCAGCGCGCGGCGATCTTGGCCAGCGGCACGCCGATCGCCTTGGACACGAAGGGCACCGTACGCGAGGCGCGCGGGTTCACTTCCAGCAGGTAGATGGTGTCCTCGCCATCCGCGTCGAAGGTGATGGCGAACTGGGTATTCATCAGCCCGACGACCTTGAGTGCGCGCGCCAGCTGCGCGACCTGGGTGCGCAGCTTGTCCTGCACCTTCGCCGACAGCGAATACGGCGGCAGCGAGCACGAGGAGTCGCCCGAGTGCACGCCGGCCTCCTCGATGTGCTCCATGATGCCGCCGACCAGCACGTTGCCTTCGGCGTCGGCGATGATGTCCACGTCCACCTCGACCGCGTTGTCGAGGAAGCGGTCGAGCAGCACCGGCGAATCATTCGATACCTGCACCGCCTCGCGGATGTAGCGCGACAGGTCGGCGTCGGTGTAGACGATTTCCATCGCGCGGCCACCAAGCACGTAGCTCGGGCGAACCACCAGCGGGTAGCCGACCTGGTTGGCCAGCGCGACGGCTTCGTCGGCGTTGCGGGCCAGGCGGTTCGGCGGCTGCAGCAGGCCGAGTTCGTCGACCAGCTTCTGGAAACGCTCGCGGTCCTCGGCCAGGTCGATGCTGTCGGGGCTGGTGCCGATGATCGGCACGCCGGCGGCTTCCAGCGCGCGCGAGAGCTTGAGCGGGGTCTGGCCGCCGTACTGCACGATCACGCCCCTGGGCTTTTCGACCTCGACGATCTCGAGCACGTCCTCGAGCGTCAGTGGCTCGAAATACAGGCGGTCGGAGGTGTCGTAGTCGGTGGAGACCGTCTCCGGGTTGCAGTTGACCATGATGGTTTCGTAACCATCCTCGCGCAGCGCCAGCGCCGCGTGCACGCAGCAGTAATCGAACTCGATGCCCTGCCCGATCCGGTTCGGGCCGCCGCCGAGCACCATGATCTTCTCGCGGTCGGTCGGCTGGGCCTCGCATTCGTCCTCGTAGGTCGAATACAGGTAGGCGGTCTGGGTCGCGAACTCGGCGGCGCAGCTGTCCACGCGCTTGTAGACCGGGCGCACGCCGAAGGCGCGGCGCAGGGCGCGCACGGCTGGTTCGTCGGTGCCGGCGAGCTGGGCCAGGCGGGCGTCGGAGAAGCCAAGGCGCTTCAGGCGTCGAAGCGAAGCCGCGTCCAGGCCGGACAGCCCGGCTTCGGCGACATCCTTCTCGGCGGCGACGATCTCTTCGATCTGGTCCAGGAACCACGGATCGATGAAGCTCAGGTTGAACACGTCCTCGACCGACAGGCCGGCACGGAAGGCCTCGGCGACCTGGAACAGCCGCTCGGGACCCGGCTCCTTCAGCTCGCGACGGATCTTCACCAGGCCTTCCTCGCCGCGGCCGGCATCGCCGGTCGGATCGAAACCGACCTTGCCGGTTTCCATGCCGCGCAGCGCCTTCTGCATCGACTCCTGGAAGCAGCGGCCGATCGCCATCACCTCGCCCACCGACTTCATCTGCGTGGTCAGGCGGGAATCGGCGGCCGGGAACTTCTCGAAGGCGAAACGCGGAATCTTGGTGACGACGTAGTCGATCGCCGGTTCGAACGAGGCCGGGGTGGCGCCGCCGGTGATCTCGTTGCGGAGTTCGTCCAGCGTGTAACCCACCGCCAGCTTGGCGGCGATCTTGGCGATCGGGAAACCGGTGGCCTTCGAGGCCAGGGCGGACGATCGCGAGACGCGCGGGTTCATCTCGATCACCACGACGCGGCCGTTCTGGGCATTGATGCCGAACTGCACGTTGGAGCCGCCGGTGTCCACGCCGATCTTGCGCAGCACCGCGATCGAGGCGTCGCGCAGGCGCTGGTATTCCTTGTCGGTGAGCGTCTGCGCCGGGGCGACGGTGATGCTGTCGCCGGTGTGCACGCCCATCGGGTCGAGGTTCTCGATCGAACACACGATGATGCAGTTGTCCGCGGTGTCGCGGACAACCTCCATCTCGAACTCCTTCCAGCCCAGCACCGACTCTTCCACCAGCACCTCGTGCACCGGGGAGAGGTCGAGGCCACGCTTGACGATTTCCTCGAACTCCTCGCGGTTGTAGGCGATGCCGCCGCCGCTGCCGCCGAGGGTGAAGCTGGGCCGGATGATCGTCGGGAAACCGACCCGCGACTGGATGTCCACGGCCTGCTCGAAGGACTTGGCGACCTCGGCCTTCGGGCACTCCAGGCCGATCTCGGCCATCGCGACGCGGAACAGTTCGCGGTCCTCGGCCATCCGGATCGCCTCGCGCGAGGCGCCGATCAGCTCGACCTCGTACTTCTCGAGCACCCCGGCGTCGGCCAGGTCCAGCGCGCAGTTGAGCGCCGTCTGGCCACCCATGGTCGGCAGCAGCGCGTCGGGCTTTTCCTTGGCGATGATGCGTTCGACCGTGGCGGCGTTGATCGGCTCGATGTAGACCGCGTCGGCCATTTCCGGGTCGGTCATGATCGTCGCCGGGTTGGAGTTCACAAGCACAACCCGGTAGCCCTCGTCGCGCAGCGCCTTGCAGGCCTGGGCGCCGGAGTAGTCGAACTCACAGGCCTGGCCGATGACGATCGGGCCGGCGCCGATGATCAGGATCGTCTTGATGTCTGTGCGCTTGGGCATGTCGTGGCTGTCTTCTGGTTCGCGGGGGAGTCCGGGCGCCGGCCCAAGGCCGGCGTCCGGGTGCAACGGGAGGGATCAGGGCGTGCCGCCGGCCCGGGCCGAGCCGATGTGCTTGTCGAGGAAGGCTTCCATCGCCGTGTAGAGTTCCACCTGGTTGTCGAAGTCGTAGAAGCCGTGGCCTTCCTTGGCTTCGACGATGGTCACTTCCGGCGGTCGGCCGGCCTTGGCCAGGTTGTCCTTGAGGATCTCGTACTGCGAGATCGGCACGCGCCGGTCCTTGGCGCCCTGCACCAGCATCACCGGGATGCGGATCTTGTCGACGTTGTAGGCCGGCGACTGCACCTGCTGCGCGGTCATGCCCTCGGGCAGCACGCGCGCCAGGTAGTTGCGACCGGACTTCGTCTCGGGGATGTCGCCGTCCTTGAACATCAGCGGCAGGCTGTAGACGCCGACGTAACCGATGGTGCAGCGGTACTTGGTGGGCTCGCGCACCACGGTCTGCAGCGCGGCGTAACCACCATAGGAGGCGCCGTAGGTGCAGATGCGGTCCTTGTCGGCGATGCCGCTCTCGATCGCCCAGTCGACGGCATCGGTCATGTCGTCGATCATCGTGGTGCCCCAGTTGCGGTAGCCCTTGCGCTCAAAGGCCGTGCCGTAACCGCCGGAACCGCGAAAGTTGACCTGCAGCACCGCATAACCGCGGTTGGCCAGGAACTGCACGTCCGGGTTGAAGCCCCAGGTGTCGCGCGGGCCGTGCGGGCCGCCGTGCGGGTGCAGGATCATCGGCAGGTTCTGGCCGTTGCTGCCCTGCGGCACGGTCAGGTAGCCATGCACGCGGGTGCCGTCGCGGGCGATGAACGACACCGGCGTCATCTCGCTCATCTGGTCCGGCTTGATCCACTCGCGCGAGGCCAGCAGGAACTGCGCGCTGCCGGTTTCGCGGTCGAACAGGTAGTAGGTCGGCGGATCGACGTCGCTGAAGGCGCTGAACAGGATCTTGCGGCCGTCCCGGCTGATGCCGCCGAAGCGCACCGCGCGGTCCGGGAAGGCATTGATCAGGCCGGCATAGGTCTTCGACTCCGGATGGTCCTTGTTGATGAACACGTAATTGGGTACGCCGTCCATGTAGGCGACGGCCAGCAGCTCGCGCTCGTCGCTGCTGAACACGTAACCCATCGAATCGACATTCGGGTTGGAGGCGACCTGGGTTTCCTCGCGGCTTTCCGGGTCGCGCAGCACCAGCCGGGTCGGCTCGCCCTTGTCGCTCACCTCGAAGAACACGCGCTTGTTGTCGCCTGCGAAGGCGACCGGCGTGCGCACGGAACCGCCCATCTCGGCGGTGTGGATGGTGGTCCAGCGGTCCCCGTCCCGGCGCAGGGTCACGACCTCAAGGTCCTCTTCCTGGCCGTAGGCGTAACGCACCTTGCGCTCGTGGTCGAGCACGAAACCGCCGAAACGCACCGGCGCGGTAGCCACCGTCGTGACGCGGCCGTCGTAGACGTCGTACTTGGAGAGGAAGGCCGAATCCACCGATCGCTGCACCAGGATGCTGCGCGGATCGTCCCAGTTCTTGTCGACGATCTGGTAGATGCCGAGGTTGGGCATATCGGCGCGCTGGGTGCCGTCGACGTTGCTGGCATAGACGTCCGGCGTGCCGACGCGGAAGTCGAAGCGGCCGAGCTTCTCGGTGACGTACATCAGGAACCGTTCGTCATTGACCCAGCTGACGCGGTCGATGTGCTTCTTGGCGCCGTAGTCCCACTTGCCGACCAGCTTCATGCCCTCGACTTCGAAGGCCGCCAGCAGGGTGCGGTCGCCCTGGGGCACCGACACGGTGATGTACTTGCCGCTGGGCGACAGCGACACGGAGGTGAACTCCGGGTCCTTGAAGAAGTGCCCGACCGGCAGCTGCGGCGGCTTGGCCAGTACGGTCGCCGGCAGCGCGAGCAGCGCGGCGAGCAGGATTTTCCCGAAAATACGCATGTTTCCTTTCCCCGAGTTCAAGGTCAGCCCCTGGCTGACATCATGCTGACGAATTTGTCGAACAACCCCGCGACATCGTGTGGCCCGGGGCTGGCTTCCGGGTGGCCCTGGAAGCTGTAGGCCGGGGCATCGGTCAGCTCGATGCCCTGGTTGGATCCGTCGAAAAGCGAACGATGGGTGACCCGCACGTTGGCCGGCAGGCTGGCTTCGTCGATCGCGAAGCCATGGTTCTGGCTGGTGATCATCACGCGCTTGCTGTCGAGGTCGATCACCGGGTGGTTGGCGCCGTGGTGGCCGAACTTCATCTTCATCGTGGTCGCGCCCGCGGCCAGGCCCAGCAGCTGGTGGCCGAGGCAGATACCGAAGGTCGGCACCTTCGCCGCCAGCACCTCGCGGATGGCGGCGATGGCGTAGTCGCAGGGCGCCGGGTCGCCGGGGCCGTTGGACAGGAAGACGCCGTCGGGATTCTCGGCCAGCACCTGGGCGGCCGGCGTCTGCGCCGGCACCACCGTGACCCGGCAGCCACGCTCGGCCAGCATGCGCAGGATGTTGCGCTTGACGCCGAAATCGTAGGCGACGACGTGGAAGCGCGGCTCGACGCGGACGAATTCGTTGGCGTCGAGGTCCAGCGAGCCTTCGGTCCAGCTGTAGCGCTCGCGCGTGCAGACTTCCTTCGCCAGGTCCATGCCCTTGAGGCCCGGGAACTTGCGCGCGGCCTCGATGGCCGCGTCGCGGTCGATCTCGCCGGCCATCAGGCAGCCGTTCTGGGCGCCGCGGTCGCGCAGCAGCCGGGTCAGCTTGCGGGTGTCGATACCGGCGATGGCAACGACGCCACGCGCCGCCAGCCACTCGGGCAGCGGCACCTGGCTTCGCCAGTTACTGGGGCGGCGCGGCACGTCGCGCACGATCAGGCCGGACGCCCAGGGCTTTTCCGCCTCGTCGTCCTGGGCCGTGCAGCCGGTGTTGCCGATGTGCGGGTAGGTCAGGGTGACCAGCTGCCGGGCGTAGGAGGGATCGGTGACGATCTCCTGGTAGCCGGTCATGGCGGTGTTGAACACCACTTCGCCGGTGCGGCTGCCGGTGGCGCCTACGGAGACGCCCTCGAATACGGTGCCGTCTTCGAGCGCGAGGATTGCGGGATGGTTCACGGGCTATCGCCTTGCTTGGGGGAACCCGTTCACAGGGTGTGCGAACACCCGCGGACTGGGCAGGACCATGTCCGGACGGATGAGGGTTCAGGCGAGCGGGAAGTTTAGCGACACCCGCCCGAAAAGGAAACTCGGCGGCGCCGGTTCAGGTCCGGCCGCCGGCCAGCAGCAGCTCGCCGAAATCGTAGCGTCCCGGACCCCGTCCGGACAGCCGCACCGCGGCTTCCAGGGCGCCCCGGGCGAAGATTTCGCGGTTGCTGGCGCGGTGCACCAGCTCCAGGCGTTCGCCGTGGCCGGTCAGCTGCACCAGGTGCTCCCCGACGATATCGCCGCAGCGCAGGCTGGCGTAGTTCGGCGGGCTGCCGCGCCCCTGCTCCACCGCCTCGCCCAGCGAAAGCGCCGTGCCCGAGGGCGCGTCCTTCTTGTGCACGTGGTGGGACTCGACGATGTCGGCGTCCCAGCCCGGCAGGGCCACGGCGGCCTGGTGCACCAGGGCCCGCAGCACGGCGACACCTACGCTGAAATTGGCCGACCACAGCACCGGCACCAACTCCGACGCCTCGTCCATGGCCGCGACCTGGGCCCCGGACAGCCCGGTGGTGCCGCTGACCAGGCCGGCGCCCTTGGCCCGGCAGGCCGCGACCAGCGCCCCGAAGGCCTCGGGCAGGCTGAAATCGATCGCCAGGTCGTAATCGGGCGCGTCGGCCAGTTTTTCGACCGGCAGCACAGGAACGCCGGCCGGCGCCTCGGGCAGGGGCTGGCCGCTGCGCGAAACCGCGGCGACGAGCTGCAGTTCCGGCCGTTCGGCCACCAGGCGCAGCAGCGCCCGGCCCATGCGCCCGCTGGCGCCGTGGATCAGGATGCGGATGGGGAGCGGTTCTTCCATGGCCGGACGCTAGCGGAAAGCGCCCGGCGCTGGCAAACGGCTACACTCGCGGCCATGCCTGAACGCGCCGCCGTCCCGCCGCGGACGACCTCCGCCCGCCACGTGCCGATCCGCCTGCCCCTGCTGGCGCTGGCCGTGCTGGCCCTGGTGCTGCACTTCACCGGGGCCCTGGACCGCGCCGACGATCGCCTGGGCGACTGGCTGCTGGCCCACCACGCGCAATCGCGGGTGCCACCGGAAGACGTCGTGGTGGTGGCGATCGACCAGAAGAGCCTCGAGCAGATGATCGAGCTCGCCGGCAGTTGGCCCTGGCCGCGCAGCGTGCACGGCGAACTGCTGGACATGCTGGCGCCGCATGCGCCCAAGGCCGTGGCCTTCGACCTGTTCTTCAACGAAGAGGACCGGTTCCAGGCGCTCAGCGACGAAGTCTTCAGCGAGATCGTGGCCGGCCAGGACAATCTGTTCTTCGCCTCGCTGCGCCTGTACGACGGCAACCTGGCGCCGCTTTCCATGCTTCCCCCAAGCTTCGGCGCCCAAGCCCTGCCCGGCGCCAATCCCGACGCCAGGGCCGTGCTGCTGGTGCCCGGGATCCTCGAAGAAGGCAGCTGGCGCGGCGGCCTGGTCAATTTCGTGGCCGACGGCGACGGCATCGGGCGGCATACCCTGCTCTACGACGAGATCGAAGGCTGGCGCCTGCATTCGCTCGAAGCCAACCTCGCCACGTTCATCGGCACTGCCCTGCCCGATCGCCAGCGCCTCCGGCTGCACTGGTACGGGGAGCCGCCGCCGACGATTGCCTATTCGGACCTGTTCAACGACCTGCAGCAGGCTGAACCGGTCATCGCGCCGACACTGGCCGGCAAGGTCGTGCTGATTGCGGCCACGGCGCCGGGCCTGCTCGACATGCGTCCCACGCCGGTGGGCCAGCAGACACCCGGCGTGCACATCCGCACCACCGGCCTGGCCAACCTGCGCGCCGACGACTGGCTGCGCGACTGGCCCACGCGCTGGCCGCTGCTGCTCGCGCTGGTGCTGGGCACCGCGCTGGCCTTCCAGCGGCGCGCCAGCCCGCTGCGGACCGGCCTGGGCCTGGGCGTGGCCAGCCTGGCCGTGCTGGCCGGCGGCTGGTTCGCCTTCGAAGCCAACCTGTACCTGCCGGTGGGCGCGGCGCTGGCGCTGGCCTGGGTCGGATTCGGCCTGCTGACGGTGGAGGCCCAGTGGCTTGAACGCCGCCAGCGCGAGGCCACGGTCGGCATCTTCGGGCGATTCCTGGACCCGCGCGTGGTCGAGGGCCTGGTCGAAAGCGGCGAGCTCGACCGCGAACGCAAGCCCGAGGCGCGCGAGATCACCATCCTGTTCTCCGACATCCGCGGCTTCACCACGCTGTCGGAAACACGCACCCCGGAGCAGGTGGTCGACCTGCTCAACCGCTACTTCAGCCGGCAGGTGGACGTGATCTTCCGGCATGGCGGCACGCTGGACAAATTCATCGGCGACGCGATCATGGCCTTCTGGAATGCCCCCACCCAGACCGAGGGGCATGCGGCGAAGGCCGTGGAGGCGGCGCTGGACATGACCCTGGCCCTGGACGAGTTCAAGCGCGAGCTTGCCGCCAACGGCGAGGGCCTGGGCGATTTCGACGTCGGCATCGGCCTGCACACCGGCCCGGCCGTGGTGGGCTTCCTGGGCAGCGACACGCGCATGGAATACACCGCCATCGGCGACACCGTGAACCTGGGCAGCCGCATCGAGGGCACGACCAAGGGCGTGGCCCGGGTGCTGGTGTCGGGCGCGACGAAGTCCGCCTGCGGCGCCGATTCGCGTTTCAACTTCATCCACCGCGGCCAATTCAAGGTCAAGGGCCGCGAAGAACCGGTCGAACTCTACGAACCGGTACGCAACACCGACCCATCCCGAGCAGGAGGCATGCCGTGATTACGAGACGCCGCTATCCCATCCCGACGCTGGCACTGGCGCTGGCCGCCACCCTGGCCAGCGGCCTGGCCTTCGCCGAGTCCGCCACGACGCTGCGCGCCACCGAAATGCGCAGCGAACCCCTGGGCTCGGCCGAAGTCGTCGCCAAGCTGGGCGCCAAGGCACCCGTGGACATCACCGGCCGCAAGGGCGCCTGGGCCGGGATCAAGAACGCCGAAGGCCTGGACGGCTGGGTGCGCGTGCTCAACCTGCGCACCGGCACGTCCGACGGCAAGTCGGCCGGCGGCGGCAACCAGCTGGCCGCGGCCTTCCTGACCGGATCGAGCGGCAATACCGTCAGCACCGGCGTCAAGGGCCTGTCGCCCGAGAAGCTTCGCAATGCCGGATCGGCGCCTTCGGAAGTGGAGATGCTGGACGGGCTCGCCGTGCAGCCCGACGACGCACGCCGCTTCGCCGGCGCCGCGAGCCTTGAAGCCCACCAGGTCGACTACCTCAAGTCGGACCGCCGCAGCAGGAGGAAGCAGCGATGAAAACCCGTTCCCTGTTGGCCGCGCTGATCGCCCTGGCCCTGGCCACGCCCGCTGCCGGCTTCAGCCGCCTCGGCGAAGCCGAAAAACTCTTCAACTTCGGCAAGAAAGCCGCCGAGGCCAGTGCACCCATCACCGACGAGGACGAGATCGAACTCGGCCGGGGCATTGCCGCCCGCCTGCTCGCCGCCCGTCCGCTGGTGCGCGATACCGCCGTGCAGCAGTACGTGAACCGCGTCGGCCTGTGGCTGGCCCTGCAGACCGAGCGCCCCAACCTGCCCTGGCGCTTCGGCGTGATGGACAGCACCGACGTCAACGCCTTCGCCCTGCCCGGCGGCACCATCCTGATCACCCAGGGCCTGTACGACCGCCTGCGCGACGAGGCCGAGCTCGCTGCTGTGCTTTCGCACGAAATCGCCCACGTGGTCGAACGCCACCAGGTCAAGGCGATCAAGAAGGAAATGGGCACCGCCTTCGCCACCGAACTGGCCGGTGAGGCCGCGGGCCGCAGCGACAACGAGGCCGTGCGGATGTTCGGCCAGCAGGCCTTCCAGGCCGGCACCGAGATCTTCGTGCGTGGCCTGGACAAGGGCGACGAACACCAAGCCGACGTGCGGGGCATGGTCATTTCGGCGCGAGGTGGTTACAACCCATACGCCCTGGCGTCGGTCCTGCATACGCTGGACGGCACCAAGGCCGACGACGTCGGCGTGGCGCTGATGTTCTCCACGCACCCGACCGCGGTGAGCCGCCTCGAACACCTGGAAACGGTCGTGGGCGACAAGCTGGAAGCCTTCGCCGCCGTCGAGCCGCCGGCGCGGATGGTGCGCTGACGCGAATGTAGGAGCGCCTTCAGGCGCGAATCTTTTGACTTTGCCCTTGGCAAAGAATGGATTCGCGCCTGAAGGCGCTC
>NZ_JAYRTE010000023.1:0-33080 GCF_041919775.1 Arenimonas sp.
CGGCGGCCACGTGGGCCTGCGGCGAGGCGGCCTTGCCCTCGAGCACGGCGTCGGCGGCGGCGCGCACGTACAGCTGCACGGCGCGGATGGCGTCGTCGTTGCCCGGGATGGCGTAGTCCACCAGGTTGGGGTCGTAGTTGGTGTCGACCACCGCGATGACCGGGATGCCGAGCTTCTTGGCTTCCTGCACGGCGATGTTTTCGTGGCCGATGTCGATCACGAACAGGGCGTCCGGCAGGCGGCCCATGTCCTTGATGCCGCCCAGCGAGGCTTCGAGCTTGTCGCGCTCGCGGCGCAGGCCCAGCACTTCGTGCTTGACCAGCTTCTCGAAGGTGCCGTCGGTCTCAGCGGCCTCGAGTTCCTTCAGGCGCGCGACCGACTTCTTCACGGTGGCGAAGTTGGTCAGGGTGCCGCCCAGCCAGCGCATGCTCATGTAGGGCATGCCGCAACGCTCGGCTTCTTCCTTGATCGACTCGCGGGCCGAACGCTTGGTGCCGACGAACAGGATCGAGCCGCGCTTCTGGGCGATGCCCGAGACGAAGTTCATCGCGTCCTGGAACAGCGGCAGGGTCTTTTCGAGGTTGATGATGTGGATCTTGCCGCGGGCGCCGAAGATGTACGGGCCCATCTTGGGGTTCCAGTAGCGGGTCTGGTGGCCGAAGTGAACGCCGGCTTCCAGCATCTGGCGCATGGTGACCTGGGACATGGTGTTTCCTTTGCGAACGGGAGCCGGCCGCGCTTGGGCGGCGTCGAAGCTCCGGGGTTGGGCCTCCGCCGGGCTGCCGCCTCGAACCCGGAAACCATGGCCTTGGCCGTGGTCCGCGGGCACCCCGGGGCGGGGGATGGCCTGGCGTGTGTATTCACCGGTGACGCCCGGCGTGGGCGGCCTGGAAGCCCCGTGAAGGGGTTTTCCGAGCCCCGGGAGTATAGCCGGCTGGCTCAATCGGCCGCAACTGGGCAATAATCCCGGCATGCATATCAGCCTGAAGAGCCCCGAGGACATCGAGCGCATGCGCGTGGCCGGCCGCCTGGCCGCCGAAGTGCTGCAGGTGGTCGCCCCGCACGTCAAGCCGGGGGTCAGCACCGCCGAGCTCGACCGCATCTGCCACGACCACATCGTCAACGTGCAGGGAGCCGTGCCGGCGAACGTCGGCTACAAGGGTTTCCCGGCGACGGTCTGCACCTCGGTCAACAACGTCATCTGCCACGGCATCCCCAGCGACGCCAAGGTCCTGAAGGACGGCGACATCATCAACATCGACGTCACCGTCATCAAGGACGGCTGGCACGGCGACACCAGCCGCATGTATTTCGTCGGCGAGCCCAGCGTGAAGGCCCGGCGCCTGGTGGAGGTGACCCGCGAGGCGATGTTCCGCGGCATCCGCACCGTGCGCCCGGGGGCCACGCTGGGCGACATCGGCCACGCCATCCAGAAGTACGCCGAAGGCGAGCGTTTCTCCGTGGTGCGCGAATACTGCGGCCACGGCATCGGCCGCATCTACCACGAGGACCCGCAGGTGCTGCATTACGGCCAGCCGGGCACCGGCGTGGTGCTGCAGAAGGGCATGACCTTCACCATCGAGCCGATGATCAACGAAGGCTCGCGGCACACCAAGCTGCTGGGCGACGGCTGGACCGTGGTCACCCGCGACAAGTCGCTGTCGGCCCAGTGGGAGCACACGGTGGTGGTGACCGACGACGGCGTCGAGATCCTCACCCGCCTGCCCGGCGACGACAACGACCTGTGACCCGGGCCGGCCGGTGAGCGCCGTCCCTTCCCCGACCGATTCCGAGCTGGCGACGGCGCTTGCCGGCGCCGCCGATGACGCCGCCTGGCGCGACGCCGCCAAGGCCGCGCTCGTTGCCCGCCGCGAGCTGCTGCGCCAGCGTTTCGATGCCGGCGAGGCCACCGACCGCCTGGTGTCGCGCTGCGCCGCCGCCGCCGACGGCGTCGTGCTCGCCGCCTGGCAGCGCTGCCTGGGCGAGACGCCCGGGCTGGACCTGCTGGCCACCGGTGGTTACGGCCGCGGCGAACTCTACCCGCAGTCCGACATCGACCTGCTGGTGCTGGCCGAACCCGAGCTGCAGCAGCGCCACCAGGTGGCGATCGGCCGCTTCTTCTCGCTGCTCTGGGACGCCGGCCTGGCCACCAGCCAGGCGGTGCGCTCGACCGGGCAATGCATCGAGGCCGCGCGCGAGGACATCACGGTGCTGACCGCGCTGATGGAGTGCCGCGCGCTGGCCGGCGACCCGCAGGCCCCGGCGGCGCTGGCCGCGGCCCTGGCGCCGACGGTGCTGTGGTCTCCGTCGGACTATTTCCACGCCAAGCGCGAGGAACAGCGCAACCGCCACACCCGGTTCAACGACACCGCCCACAACCTCGAGCCCAGCATCAAGGAAGGGCCGGGCGGCCTGCGCGACCTGCAGACCATCACCTGGATGGGCATGCGCCTGTACGGCGTGCCCGGCCTGCGCGCCCTGGTGCCGCTGGGGCTGCTGGGCGAGGACGAATGCGCCAGCCTCGAGCGCGAATGGCGGGTGCTGGCGCGGCTGCGCTTCGGCCTGCACCTGCTGGCCGGGCGGCGCGAGGAGCGCCTGGGCTTTGACTACCAGAAGAACCTGGCGGCGATGCTGGGCCTGAAGGACGAGCGCCGCGACAACCTGGCGGTCGAGCAGATGATGCAGGGTTTCTTCCGCAGCGCCGCCACGGTGATGCGCATCAACGACCGCGTGCTGCAGCGCTACGAGGAACAGCTCTCGGGCCAGGAAGAGTCGGTGCCGCTGGGCGAAGGCTACGAACTGCGCAACGGTTACCTCGCGATGACCGAGCCGGCGCGGCTGGGCGAGGGCTTCGCGCCGGTGCTGGCGCTGTTCGTCGCCTGGGATGCCCAGCCCGATGCGCGTGGCCTGCACTCGGAGACCGCGCGCGCGCTGGGTGAATCCCTGGGCGCGATTACGCCCTACACCGAACAGCCCGAAGCGCTGCGCCGCCGGTTCATGGACCTGATGCAGTCGCCGCAGGCCGTGGCCACGCTGACCCGCATGGCCCGCCTCGGCGTGCTGGCGCGCTACCTGCCGGCCTTCGGCAAGGTGTCCGGGCGCATGCAGTACGACCTGTTCCACGTCTATACGGTGGACCAGCACACGCTGACCGTGCTGGCCTACCTGGACGGTTTCGCGCGCAAGGCCGACGAGCGTTTCGGCATCGCCCACGAAGTCTGGCCGCGCCTGCGCAAGCCGCACCTGCTGCTGCTGGCCGGCCTGTTCCACGACATCGCCAAGGGGCGCGGCGGCGACCATTCCGAGCTCGGCGCCACCGACGCGCGCGAGTTCGCCGCCGCGCATGCGATGCCGCCGTCCGACGCCGACCTGCTGGCCTGGCTGGTCGAACAGCACCTGCTGATGTCGACCACCGCCCAGCGCCAGGACATTTCCGACCCGGTGGTGGTGGCGCGTTTCGCCAACAAGGTGGCCGACCGCGAACACCTTGATTACCTGTACCTGCTTACCTGCGCCGACATCGCCGGCACCAGTCCGAAGCTCTGGAACGCGTGGAAGGACCGGCTGCTGGCCGACCTCTACGCGGCCACCCGCTTCGCGCTGCGCCGGGGGCTGGAAAACCCGGTGCACGCCACCGAGATAATGGCCGAGACCCGCGCCGCGGCGCTGGTGCGGCTGCTGGGCGAGGGCCTGACGCGCGAGCAGGTCGAAGGCATCTGGGCGGCCTACCCGGACGTGGGCTTCCTGCGCTACCGGCCCGAGCAGATCGCCTGGCAGACCCATGGCATCGCCGCCTCGGCAGGTGCCGATACGCTGGTGATGGTGCGCCCGCACCTCGAGGACGGCGGCCTGGAGGTCTTCGTGCGCACGCCCGACCGCGACGGCCTGTTCGCGGCGCTGGTGGCCACCTTCGACCGCCTGGGTCTGAACGTGCTCGAGGCGCGCGTGCTGAACTCGATCGACGGGTTTGCGCTCGACAACTTCCAGCTGTTCGCCCCGCACGGCCGCGCCCCGGAGCCCGCCGCGGTCGAGGCCGCGCTGAAACTCGCGCTGGCCGACCCGGCGAAGGTGAAACCGCCGCGTCGCGCCGCGCCCAGGCAGCTGCGCCATTTCCGCGTCCCGGTGAAGGTGGGCTTCGATGAATCGGCGGACGGCCGCCGCACCCGCATGAGCCTGGTCTGCACCGACCAGCCGGGCCTGCTGGCCTCGGTGGCGCAGGTGCTGCGCAAGTTCCGGCTGCGCGTGCACGACGCCCGCATCGCCACCTTCGGCGAGAAGGTGGAAGACTTTTTCCTGCTGACCGACGAGGCCAACCAGCCCATCGGCGACCAGGCCCTCTTGGATCAACTGCGCGAGGCCATCGTGGCCGGCGTCGACGGAGACATGCACCATGGCAAGAAAGAAGCCCAGCACTGAACAGCTGCAGGCGATCATCGAGGACGCCTTCGAGCGCCGCGCCACCCTGACCGCGATGGAAATCGACGGCTCCACGCGTCCGGCGGTGGAAGAGGCGATCGAGCTGCTCGAGTCGGGCAAGGCGCGCGTGGCCGCGCCGCACGGCAAGCACTGGGAAGTCAACGAATGGCTGAAGAAGGCCGTGCTGCTGTACTTCCGCATCAACGACATGCAGATGATGGAAGGTTTCCCGGCGCCGTTCTGGGACAAGGTGCGGCTGCGCTTCGACAACTTCGACGACGCCGACTTCCAGAAGCTCGGCGCGCGCGTGGTGCCGGGCGCGATCGTGCGTTCGGGCGCGCACATCGGCAAGGACGTGGTGCTGATGCCGAGCTTCGTGAATATCGGCGCCCACGTGGGCGCCGGCACGATGGTCGACACCTGGGCCACGGTCGGCAGCTGCGCGCAGATCGGCAAGAACTGCCACATCAGCGGCGGCGCCGGCATCGGCGGCGTGCTCGAACCGCTGCAGGCCAGCCCGACCATCATCGAGGACGGCTGCTTCATCGGCGCCCGCGCCGAAGTGGTGGAGGGCGTGATCGTCGAGAAGGGCAGCGTGATCGGCATGGGCGTGTTCCTGGGCCAGTCAACGCGCATCTACAACCGCGCCACCGGTGAAATCACCCAGGGTCGCGTGCCCGCCGGCAGCGTGGTGGTTTCGGGCTCGCTGCCCTCGGCCGACGGCAAGTACTCGCTGTACTGCGCGGTGATCGTGAAGCAGGTCGACGCCAAGACCCGCGCCAAGACCTCGGTGAACGAACTGCTGCGCGGGGCCGTGGAATGACCACGCTCTACGGCCTGGACAAGTGCGACACCTGCCGCAAGGCGCGCAACTGGCTCACGCGCTTCGAGGTGCCGCACGGATTCGTCGACTACCGTGCCCATCCGGTCCCGCCGGCTACGCTCAAGGCCTGGGCGGCGTCGCTGGGCGGCTGGGAAAAGCTGGTCAACAAGGCCTCGACCACCTGGCGCCAGCTGCCCGAAGGCCGCAAGTCGCCCGGTTCCGATCCCGAGTGGACGCTGCTGCTGCGCGAACACCCGGCGCTGGTGAAGCGGCCGGTGGTCGTGACCGACGATGGCCAGGTCAGCGTCGGCTTCAGCGACAGCGGCTTCAAGCAGCGTTTCGGGGTGGGCAAGTGAGCGAGGTCCTGGCCCTGGCGTGCGAGCTGATCTCGCGGCCTTCGGTGACGCCCGACGACGCCGGCTGCCAGGACCTGGTGGCGCAGCGCCTGGCGCGCGCCGGCTTCACCATCGAATGGCTCGACGCCGGCGACGTGCGCAACCTCTGGGCCACGCACGGGCAGGGCGGCGAGGTGTTCTGCCTGCTCGGCCACACCGACGTGGTGCCGCCGGGCCCGCGCGAGGCCTGGGACAGCGACCCTTTCGAACCCGTGGTGCGCGACGGCGTGCTTTATGGCCGCGGCGCCGCCGACATGAAGGGCAGCGTCGCCGCCTTCGTGGTCGCGGCCGAAGAATTCGTCGCGGCACACCCGGAGCATCCCGGCACGCTGGCCATCCTGCTGACATCCGACGAAGAAGGCGACGCCATCGACGGCGTACGCCAGGTCGCCCGCCGCTTCAAGGAAGATGGCCGGCCGATCCACTACTGCATCACCGGCGAACCCTCGTCGAAGTCCGCGCTGGGCGATCTGCTGCGCGTCGGCCGCCGCGGCTCGCTGTCGGGGCGGCTGCGGGTGAAGGGGATCCAGGGCCACGTGGCCTACCCGGAAAAAGCCCGCAACCCGATCCACCAGGCGCTGCCGGCGCTGGCGGAACTGGGCGCACGCGCCTGGGACGAGGGCTACCCGGAGTTCCCGCCCACCAGTTTCCAGATCTCGAACATCCAGTCCGGCACCGGCGCCAACAACGTCATCCCGGGCGATTGCGAACTGCAGTTCAACTTCCGCTTCAACCCGGGCTGGACGGCGCAGCAGCTGGAGACGGAAGTGCACGCCGTGCTCGACCGCCACGGCCTGGACTACGAACTGCACTGGCACCGCAGCGGCGAACCCTTCCTCACCGGCGAAGGCCGGCTGCGCGCCGCCGCGCGCGCGGTGATCAGGGAGCAGCTGGATCGCGTGCCGGAGGAAAACACCGGCGGCGGCACCTCGGACGCCCGCTTCATCGCGCCTCTCGGCGCCGAGGTGGTGGAGCTGGGGCCCATCAACGCCAGCATCCACAAGGTCAACGAACACGTCGCCGTCGAAGAACTCGAGCGCCTCCCCGCGCTTTACCGGGCCATCGTCGAACGCCTGCTGCTCGCCTGATCCTCCCGCACTCCCTCCCCGGTGTTCCCCTGGTCGTTTGTTGATCAGGCCGCGGCCTTGAACCACTCCTGGCCGGTCGCAGGTGCCCGGCGCCCGGACTCGCGCAGTTCACGCAGGATGCCCAGCACCTGCCGGTGCACCGCCTGCAGGCCCGGATGCGGCGTCAGCCTGGTTTCGTGGTAGACCACCGCCAGCCACAGCGCGATCGAGCGCTGGCGCAGCAGGATCGAACGATCGCGCACGCGCGAGGCCGATACCGAAGCAACCGGACTCCAGGGATGGTAGAGCATCGTTTCATTCGCGCCGTGCCAGTGCGGCTGCGGCAGGACGGAGGCGGCCTGGATCTCCGCCAGGGTCTGGTCCGCGGTCGTCTTGCGCTGGGGCGCATCCATGGCGCGCACGGCCTTGAGCACGGCCGCGGCATGGCGCTTCAACATCTGCTGCCGGCAAAGGGCCAGCACGTTCACCAACATTTCCATCGAACCTACCTCGCCGAAAGGTTTCGGTGCGGTAGACCGCTCCCCCTGACGGCGATCCCTCCGTCCCTGTCCCGGCGGAGCGAGCCGGGGCAGCGTCCCGTTTATGGACCATTTAGTGACGGCTGTCAGGTTTCGCCGACGGAACTGTGAGCGGCTTCACGCTTTCCGGCGCCAGGCTGAGCACGTGGCGGGCCGGGCCGGGCAGGAAGGGCGTGGCCTCGCCGCGCACCCAGGCCGCGTGGCCCGCACCCCAGAACGGTGACAGCGGGTGGCCCGACTGGCCGCCGGGCATGTGCGCGAACCCCTCGGCCTCCCGGCCCGGTGAGACCACCATGCGTTCGCTGGCACCGAATCCCGGCGCCTGCACCAGCGGCATGTTGCCGTCGCCGGGCAGCGGCTCGGCCGGCATGCACAGCGGGCCCTGCACGAGCGCGGGCAGGGCCGCGGCCAGCGGATGGCAGATGCGCGCGGTATTGCGCTCGCCCCAGGTGCGAGCGCGCAGCGGACCACGTTCTTCGAGCTGGCCGCGGATGTCGCGCGCGGCCTCGGCCAGCAGGGCGTCCCAGCTGGCGAAGCGGCGCGGCAGCAGGTGCGCCGGCCGCTGCTGAAGCAGCGGCCAGGCGAAGGCTTCGGCCTGGGGCAGGTCCGGCATCACGAAATCCTCGCCGAGCGCTGCCTGGGCCGGCGCCAGCAGGCCGTTCTGGATGCGTTCGATCACCGCCAGCCGCCAGGCGCGCACGATGCGGTAGTCGACGGCATCGACGCTGGCGCGGCCGGTCCAGTCGGCGCTGGCTTCGGCCAGGGCCCTGATGTCGGCGTCGTCGCTGCGAGCGGCTTCGGTCTGCAGCAGTGCATGCCAGCGCTGCAGGAACAGCGCGCGGTCGTCGCGCTGCAGCGCCAGCAGGTCGGCTTCGGTGAAGCTGGACCTGGCGCGCAGCGCATCGCGGATCTGGCGGGCGCGGGCGCCGTTGGCGTAGCCGGCGTCGCCGACCAGGGCCAGGGCCTTGCCGTCCACGACGCGCGCGTTCGCGGTCCACAGGATGCCGTCTTCCGGATCGACCAGGCTGGGGTTTTCCGTCGGCGCCAGCCAGCCGGCCCAGCGGCAGGCCTGTTCGACCCGCAGCGGCTGTTTCGGCGCGCAGTGGCCAGCGCGGTCGGGCAGCTGTGCGGTCAGGCGCCAGGCGATGCGGCCATCGCGGTCGCCGATCACCAGGTTCTGCGCCGGTATGCCTGCCACGTCGGCCACGGCCAGGCCCTGGTCGAGGTTGCCGGCGAAGGCCATGTCGGCCAGGCCGAAGTTCAGCGCGCCGGGCAGCTGGGCCGTCCAGCGCAGGGCCAGCGCGCCGCCGTCGTCCAGCTCCTCGGTGATCGGCCCCCAGCGCGTCTCGCGCACTTTCAGTTCGACCGGTTCGCCGCCCTTGACCTCGATCCACTCGCTGTCGGTGCGGATCGCCGCCTCGCCGCCGGGCACGCGGTAGCGCAGCCGGTCGGCGTCGGTGAACTCGACGCGGTAGAAGTCCAGCCAGTCGCCGTAGCTGTTGGTGAAACCCCAGGCGACGTGGGTGTTGCTGCCGACGATCACCGCCGGGATGCCGGGCAGGGTGAAGCCACTGACGTCGACCTGGCCACCGGGGGCACGCGGGTCGGGCCAGCGCAGGCGGGCGCGGAACCAGATGTTCGGCGCGCCCAGGCCCAGGTGCATGTCGTTGGCGACGATGGCGCGGCCGTCGGCGGTGCGGCTGCCGGCGACCGCGAAATTGTTGCTGCCGGGGGCGGCCGGCTCGGAGACCGCGTAGTCGCCGTTCTCATCGGGCACCGGCAGTTTGCGCAGGTCCACGTCGTCGGCGCCGGGCAGCGGCGGGTTGCCGCGCGGTTCGCCCGACAGCGGCGCGTCCCATTCGCTGCCGTCGGTGGCGACCAGCGCGTACAGCGCTTCCGGGATGACTTCGCGGATTCGCCACAGCGCCAGTTCGCGCGAGTTCGATTCATCCTGCAGGTCGAAGAACATCGCGTAACCCGCCAGCGCGCTGTCCTCGACCGTCCACGGCTGCGGGTCGGCGCGCAGCAGCAGGTAGGGCCAGGGCGTGTTGTCCAGGGCCAGCACGCCGGCGTTGACGCCGTCGCGGTAGGCCTCGAGAACCGGCAGGCGGTCGCCCGCGATGTCGCCCAGGTGTTCGCGCAGGCGCGCCCGCAGTCGATGCACGCGGACCTGCTTGTCGCGGTCGATTGCGATTTCTCCGAACAGCGCCGACAGCTCGCCGGCTGCCGAACGCCGCAGCAGGTCCATCTCGAAGAAGCGCTCCTGCGCGTGCACGAAGCCCAGGGCGCGCGCCGCGTCGGTTTCGTTGGCCGCCTCGATGGTGGCGATGCCCAGTTCGTCGCGGCTGACCCTGACCGGTGCGGACAGTCCGGCCAGTTCCAGCTCGCCCTCGAGCACCGGCAGGCTGCCGCGCACCGCCCAAAGCCCGGCGAAGACCGCGATGACGGCCAGGATCACCGCGACGGCGGCGATGCGGACGAGGATTCGTGCGGCCTTGCGCATGCAGCGGGCTCCGGGAACGGGGAATCAGGCGCCAAGGATGGCCCATGCGCGCGTCGCCTGCCACGGGTGCTTGCACAGCCGGGTTCGCCATGCCTATCCTCGGCCCATGCGCGCCCTCTTCGTGAACAACGCCAATAACAACAATCGTCCCCCTCCGCGGGTCGACGACTAGGCGCGCTACACAAAAAAACTGCCCCAGTCCCGACGGCCCGCACTGACCCCAGTGCGGGCCGTTTCCTTTTGCGCGTTCGAAACCCAGGAGACCTGCCCATGTGTTCCATCCTCGGCGTCCACGACGCCCGCCCCGATGCCGACCTGCGTGGCCTGCGGCCGCTGGCCCTGTCGCTGTCGGCGCTGCAGCGGCACCGCGGCCCCGACTGGTCGGGCGTGTTCGAATCGCCGGCCTGCCTGCTGGTGCACGAGCGCCTGGCCATCGTCGATCCCGCCGGCGGCGCCCAGCCGCTGCGCTCGGCCGACGGCCAGCTGGTGCTGGCGGTGAACGGCGAAATCTACAACCACCGCGAACTGGCCGATGGCCTGGCGGCGCCCTACGACTTCACCAGCGGCTCGGACTGCGAGGTCATCAACGCGCTGTACCGTCAGGAAGGACACGGGGCGGTGGCAAAGCTCAACGGCATCTTCGCCTTCGCGCTGTGGGACGCCCAGGCGCAGCGGCTGGTGGTCGCGCGCGATCTGCTCGGCGTCTGCCCGCTTTACTGGGGCCACGACGGCGACGGCCGGCTTTGGCTGGCTTCGGAAATGAAGGCACTGGCGCGGCTGTGCGCCGACGTCGCGGTGTTTCCGCCGGGCCACGTCTACGACAGCGCCAGCGGCGAGCTTCGTCGTTTCCATCACCAGCCCTGGCGCGATTACGACGCCACCCGTGGCGTCACCTGTACGCCGGCGGCGCTGCGCGAGGCCTTCGAACAGGCCGTGCACCGGCAGCTGATGACCGACGTGCCCTACGGCGTGCTGCTCAGCGGCGGCCTGGATTCGTCGCTGGTAGCGGCCTGCGCGGCGAAGTTCGCCCGCCAGCGGGTGGAGGACGACGACCGCAGCGAAGCCTGGTACCCGCGCCTGCACAGCTTCGCGATCGGCCTGCCGGGTTCGCCCGACCTGGCTGCGGCCGAACGAGCGGCGGCGGCGCTGGGCACGGTGCACCACGGCTTCACCTACGACTTCGGGGAAGGCGTGGATGCGCTGCCGGAGGTGATCCGGCACATCGAAAGCTACGATGTCACCACCGTGCGCGCCTCGACGCCGATGTACCTGCTGGCCCGGCGCATCAAGGCCATGGGCGTGAAGATGGTGCTCAGCGGCGAGGGCAGCGACGAGATCTTCGGCGGCTACCTGTACTTCCACAAGGCGCCGGACGCGCGCGAATTCCACGCCGAATGCGTGCGCAAGCTCGATGCGCTGCACCAGTTCGACTGCCAACGCGCGAACAAGGCGATGATGGCCTGGGGCGTGGAGGCGCGGGTGCCGTTCCTGGACCTGGAGTTCCTGGCCCTGGCCATGTCGCTCGATGCCGAGGCCAAGCGCTGCGGCCCCGACCGCATGGAAAAGGCGATGCTGCGCGAGGCCTTCGACGGCGCGCTGCCGGACGAGATCCTGTGGCGGCAGAAGGAACAGTTCAGCGATGGCGTCGGCTACGGCTGGATAGACGGTCTCAAGGCCCTGGCGGAAACCCGCGTCAGCGACGCGATGCTGGCCGAAGCGCCGCTGCGTTTCCCGGTGAATCCGCCGGCGGGCAAGGAGGCCTACTGGTATCGCGAACTGTTCGAGCGCAGCTTCCCCGGCGACGCCTGCGCGCGCACCGTGCCGGGTGGCAAGTCGATCGCCTGTTCGTCACCGGCGGCGATTGCCTGGGACGCCGCATTCGCCGCCGCCGCCGACCCTTCAGGGCGGGCGGTGGCCGCCGTGCACGGCGAGCCGCGGCGCCGGCAAGGTCTGGTCAGCGGTTGATGATGCGCGGGTCGCAGTCGCGGGTTTCACCGCTGGTCTTGTGTTCGACGATCACCGAATACTTGACGTCGGCGGGCCCGGAATTGCGGTTGGCGATATTGGCCACGGGGGCATGGCCACCGCCCGAGAACGACATCTGGTCCTCGCCTTCGCCGGAGAACTGGATGTCGGCGATGACGTAGTCGCCGTTGGTCAGGCGGACCTGGATCTTCTTGTTGCCGGTGTTGGATTCCACGTCCACGTTGCCGGCGCCGTCCGAGCCGCCGGAGAAGGCGCAGGTGACGGGATCGAGTTCGACCTTGAAGTCGGGGCCACCCGCCTCCTGCGCGAACAGGGGCGCGGCCAGCAGGGCGGGGAACAGGAACAGCGGAGCAAGTGCGGAACGGCGCATGGGCGGATCCTCTTGTCGTGTTTCAGTCCGGCTGGAAAGCGCCGGTAAGGGTGTAGGCCGGCTCCATCCGGGGGTCTTGGTACCCGGCCTGGTCCAGCCCTTCCTGCAACGCGACAAGCTGCCCGGACTGGCCAAGGTTGATGGCCAGCAGCCGCCGGACGGGCAGGAACTCGAAGGTGCGGCGCGCCTGGCGGTCCAGCCGCTCCGCGGCTTCTGACCAGGTCGCCCGCGCGGTGCCATGTTCGCCGGACGCGGCCTGCGCGGTGCCCAGCACCTCCGCCACCCGCGCCAGCTCGGCCAGGCGCTGGGCCGAATAGTCCGTGCCGGCGACCAGCGCCGACATGCGACGGTGCGCTTCGCTCGCTGCGGCCCGGGCCGCCCCGGGGTCGCCCGCGGCCAGGGCTTGCAGGGCCTGCAGCCGCAGCCCGTGCGAGAGGTCGACCACGGCGCCGGCATTGCTCGGGTCCTGGGCGGCCAGTCGTTGCAGCCCCTGCACCAGTTCGCCGACGGTGCGAGCCTGCTCCGGCGTCCACAGGGCGGGCGCCGTCAGCCCCAGTCGCGCGAGCCTGGCGCGCTGCGCGCTTCGGGACCAGGAGGCATTCTGCGGGTCGCGGGCGCTGAGCCGGCTGAAGATCGCGACGCCCTTTTCCAGCGGGTCGACGGCCGGCTCGGTCCGGCCCAGTTCCATCAGGCTATTGGCGTGGAAGATGAGGTTGCGGCCAAGCAGGTCGCTGGCATGCACGTCGTCGCCCCGCTCATGCAGGGGCTGCAGCAGCCGGGTGACTTCGGCGAAGGCGAGTTCGCCGCCGGCGAGGTCGCCGTCGTCGACCCGCGTCGAGCCGATCCACGACCAGGTTTCGGCAAGGGCGATTGTCAGCGCCGAGTCACCGGGCTTTCGCGCCAGTTCCCGTTCGGTGATGTCCCGGCAAAGGCCGAAATAGGCCAGCGCCGTTTTCGCGTCACCACGCGCGCGCGACAGGCTGCCCAGGTTCGAGTAGGCGTAGGCCAGTTCGAGGTTGTAGTCGGAATTCCCGGGTTCGCGGTGGTGCAGCGCCAGGCTGTGGCGCAGGTAGTTGTGCATCGCCGTGTCGGCCCGGGCCAGCTGGCCCCGCTCCCAGGCGACGTAGCCGACCCAGAACTCCGCCTGGCCGAGTTCGAACAGGTAGTCGTTGTTCGCCGGCTCCGTCTCGTGCAGCTGCCGCGCCTGCGCCAGGGCCTGCTCGAAAGAGGCGAGCGCGGCCTCAAGCTTGCCCTGCTTGAAGCGCACGTCGCCGATCTGCTTGAGCGCAACCGCGCGCGCCAGCAGCTCGGACGCCGTGCCGCGCTCGCCGAGGGTGGCGAAGTAGGCCATGGTTTCGTCGCCGACCGAGTCGAGGAGCTCGAGCCGGCCGATCGGTTCGAGCTTCTGCCGCAGGTCGCCCAGCATGAAGCCGATCAGCGCCTCGGCCTGCTGTCGCCTCAGTTCGGATTCCTGCTGCGACTTGAAGGCATACAGGGCCAGGCCCACCGTGACCGCGGCGACCGCCAGCGAAGCCGTCGCCACCGCGGCCCAGGTGCGTGCCTGCCGTTGGGCGTCGCGCCGCTTGAGTTCGTCCACGCCGACATCGAGCAGGCCGGCGGCAATCCTGAGCATGGCGTTGCGGCGGCCATCGCCGGCGGCCGTGGCGTCGGCGGCGAGGGGTTCATGCAGGAGCGTGCCGTCGTCGCCGCGCAGCAGCGCCGGCGGGAATCCGCACTGCGGCGAGGCCGGGTCGGGGTCGCCGGCGACCAGGTAACACAGGATCCGGTATCCGCGTCCGGAGGCGCGGAAGTAGCGAATTTCCTCGTTGACCCAGCGCGACGCCGCCGCCGCCGGGGAGCAGACCACCACCATGGCATCGGAATCGTCCATCGCCTGCCGGATCGAGTCCGACAGGTCGTGGGCCGAGGCCAGTTCGTCCTGGTCGCGGAACACCGGATAAAGCCGCGCCGGCAGGTCCGGCCGGCTTGCCCGCAGCGCCGCCGGCGGGCGGTAGCGTTCCAGCGCGCGCTGCAGCCAGCGCGCCGCCTCCGTGTCGACGTGGCTGTAGCTGATGAAGGCGCGGTAGCGCCGCGGCGACGTCATGCGCTGCCCGCGCCGGCACGAAGCGATTCGAAGGCTGCGACGTGCCTGGCCAGCCGGGCGGCGTCGCAGGATTCGCACAGCCAAGGCTTGCCCTTGCCGGTGGTCATGTGCAGCGCGTACCGGCGGCACTTCTTGCAGGCGATCGAGGCCACCGGCCCGCTACTGGCCACGAACAGATCGCATTCGATATCGGGGCGGCGGCCGGCGAGGCGGGCGACTTCCTCCATCGGGAAGACATTGGCCAGGGCCAGCCAGCGCAGCTTCCGCATTTCGGCCAGCGGTGCCAGCGAGCCGTCCCCGACGCGGATCGTGAGCAGGCGCAGGCGTTCGACCTCCTGCAGCGCCGTCAGCGGCGCCAGCGAGGGGATCTTCAGCGGTTTGATGCTGTTGGAGTCGCCGGCCAGGTCCAGGGCGCGCAGGCTCTGCAGCCCCTGCACGAAGGCGAGGTCGGCGGAGGCGTGCACGTTGTGCAGTGCCAGGTCCACCAGCGCAGGCAGCGTGGCCAGGGCCTCTAGGCCGGTCGCCGAGGGCGCACCGCCCAGGTGGAAGTGCGACAGCGCGCGATGGCCGGCCAGCGGCGCCAGCGAGGTGATCGCGCTCCACTTCACGTACAGGCCCTGCAGCCGCGGCATGGCGCAGGCGGCTTCGAAGATGTCCTGGGTCACGCGGCTGTGGAACCAGAGAACGCGCACGGCATCGAGGGTTGGCAGCAGTTCGCACCAGCGGGCGACGAGCGCGCGCTGTTCGCGGGCGGAGAGGTTGGTCTGGGTGATCGTCAGCGACAGTCGCTCGCCGCCGGCGTACTGGTCGGGGTCGGTGATCGCGGCGGGCGGGAAATCGCGCTGCGGGCGGTGGTACCAGTAGCTGTCGCCCGGCAGGTCCAGCGCGGCGCGCAGCTGCTGCTGCACCAGCAGGGGCTCGAGGGCCGACCTGAGGCTGTCTTGCGTCGGTTCGTCCACCGGTCTCCCCCTGGTGTCAGAAACTTGATCCGGGCTGCTTGAGGAACTCGATTTCTTCGGCCGTCGATTCGCGGCCGAGGATGGCGTTGCGGTGCGGGTAGCGCCCGAAGCGGTCGATGATGGCCTTGTGCCGCAGTTCGAAGTCCAGGTTTTCGGCCGGCGCGTGTTCGCGGTACAGCACTTCGGCGACCTCATGGATGCGCGCCGATTCGCTGTGCATGTAGGGCAGCAGCAGGAAGCTGCGTTCGGTCGGCGTCAGCGCGACCAGCGACCGGGCGGCCACAGCTTCCTGGGCCAGCACCAGCGCCACCGGGTCGCAGGCGAAGGCGGCGGACGTGCCGCGATGGATGTTGCGGGGGAACTGGTCGAGCACGATGATCTCGGCCAGCCGGCCATTGGCGTTTCCGCGCCAGGCGTGCAATTCGCCGGCGGCGGCTTGCTGCAGCAAGCCGAGGAATCGCTCGCGGATCAGTGCGTCGAAATCCGCGTCCGCCTTCCACCAGCGCTCCGGCGGCGTCTGTTCGAACCAGAAGGCCAGGATGTCCTGCGGCGACATGGCTCAGCTCCCCGATGCGGCGCGGTCGCGGCGCCGTCCGGCCATGACGGCGAGGCTGATGCCGGCCAGCACCGCGACGATGGCGACGGCAGCGAACCAGAGCGGATGCGGGATCATCGCCAGGTTGGCGACCACGGCGGCCAGCACCAGGGCCCCGACGATCGCGGCCAGCACGCCGCGCCGGCCGGGTGCCAGCAGCGCCGCGACCAGCCCGCCGGCGTAGGCGCCGGCCACCCAGGCGACCAGCACGAACAGCAGCGCGCCGACCGGCATCGCCGCCACGGCCGCCTTGATCTGTTCGATGTCGCCCGGGTCCAGGCCTTCCGGCGGCGGATAGACCGCGTGCCCCAGGGCTTCGAAGCCTGCCACCACGAAACCGGCGACGATCACGCCGGCGAGGAAGGCCAGGGCGTAGCGGAGGATCTTCATGGCGGGATTTCCGGCGAACGGCGGAAGCTGCAGCCTAGGGCGCGCGGATGCTTCCGGCAACCGGCGCGCCGGCAAGGGGAAGCTGGAGCGTGGCGACGGCGCCGCCGTCTTCACGGTTCGCCAGCCGCGCGCTGCCGCCGTGCAGGGCCGCGACCTCGGCGACGAAACACAGGCCCAGGCCGCTGCCGCGTTCGCCGCCGTCGGGGCGGGGCAGGGAGTAGAAGCGCTCGAAGGCGCGTTCCAGTGCGTAGTCGGGAAGCCCCGGGCCGCGGTCGGCGACTTCCAGCACGAGCTGCCCGCCGACGCGCCGCGCCTGCAGGTCCAGGGTGCTGCCGGCGGGCGCGAAGCTGGCCGCGTTTTCGAGCAGGCCGGCCAGCGCCTGGCCAAGCAGGAAGGCGTCGCCGTTTGCCGACAGGCCGGACTCGGCCTGCGTGCGGATGGTCAGGTCGCGGGTGCGCAGGGTCGGTTCCATATCCCGGGTCACCTGGTCCAGCAGGGCCGGCAGGTCGATGGGTGCCGGGTTCTCCAGGGCCTGCTGGTGCTCGAGCGCGGCCAGCGAAAGCAGGCGCTGTACCATCAGGGTCAGGCGCTCGGACTGGATTTCGATGGCGCGCGCGAAGCGGGCCTGGTCGGCGGCCGGCAGCGGCGATTCCAGCAGCTCGGCGCTGGCGCGGATGGCGGCCAGCGGGCTTTTCATTTCGTGGGTGAGGTCCTGCACGTAACGTTCGACGTACTGTTTGCCTTCGAGCTGGCGGCGCATGGTCTCCAACGCCTGGCCAAGTTCGGCGAACTCGCCCGCGGCGGACGGCAGCCGCGGACGTTTTCCTGCGGCCACTGACT
Organism: Arenimonas sp.; assembly: GCF_041919775.1. Lineage (GTDB taxonomy): Bacteria > Pseudomonadota > Gammaproteobacteria > Xanthomonadales > Xanthomonadaceae > Arenimonas. The sequence goes on from NZ_JAYRTE010000023.1 coordinate 16,988, forward strand.
GCGCGTAGCGGCGCAGGGCATCAAGCTGGCGCGTGATCCAGCCCGCCGTGGTGGCACCGACCAGCAGCGCCACGCCCAGCAGGCCGATGCCCCAGGCCAGCACCGTCCCCTGGCTGCGTTCGATGAAGGGCGCCAGCGCCCGGTTGGGCTTGGCCACGGTGAGCGAGCCGACGATGCGGCCCGCTTCGTCGCGTATCGGCGCGGCGACGTGCATCACGGTCGCATCGGGCTGCGCCGGGTCGGGCGCCGAGGAGCGGGCGCCGTAGCGGCCACGCAGCGTCAGGTAGACATCGTTCCACTGCGAATAATCCTCGCCCAGCGCCTCGCCGTCGCTGTCGAAGACCACGGTGCCGGCGGCGTCGGTGATGTAGACGCGCAGGTTGGTGTCGTTCTTGTCGAAGCCCGAGATCGCCGCGCCGGGCTCGCGCGTGAGCGCCCGCCGAAGCCGGCGATCGAAGTCGCCATCGTCCAGGCGCCGGGACAGGAAGTCGTCGGTCGCCAGCTCGGCCAGCACGTTGGCCATGTCCACCAGGGTGTTTTCGGTGGTCTGGCGCACGCCGGGTTTGACCTGGGCGACGAAGACCTCGATGACCAGCAGCGCGCCCAAGGCCACGACCAGCAGGTAGCCCAGCAGGATGCGCAGGCCGATGCGCATGCCTCAGCCGGCGTCCAGTGAATAGCCCAGGCCGCGATGGGTGCGGATGGGGTCGGCCGAAGCATCTGCCTCGCGCAGCTTGGCGCGCAGCGTCTTGATGTGGGTGTCGACGGTGCGTTCGGTGCTTTCGCCCGGGTCGTCCCAGACCCGTTCGAGCAGCTGGTCCCGGCTGAGAATGGCGCCCGGACGGCGCAGCAGGGCGGCCAGCAGGCCGTACTCGTAGCGGGTGAGGTCCAGGCGCTGGCCGCGGAAATCGATGCGTTTGGCCTCGGCGTCGTGCACGAAGCCGGTGGTCGGCTCCGCGGGCGCGCAGCGGCGCAGCACCGCGCGCACGCGCGCCACCAGTTCGCGCGGCGAGAAGGGTTTGGCCACGTAGTCGTCGGCGCCGATTTCCAGGCCAAGCACGCGGTCGGCTTCTGCGTCGCGGGCGGTGAGGAAGATCACCGGAACGGCGCGCTCGCGACGCAGTTCCCGGCACAGCGCGAAGCCGCCGATGTCGGGCAGGCCGACGTCCAGGATCGCCAGGTCGAAGGCCTGCCGTTGCGCCAGCTGCAGGGCCTCGCGGCCGGTCAGCGCATGCGCCGTGTCGAAGCCGTCGGCACGCAGGGCGTATTCCACCGTCTGCGCGATCGCCGCTTCGTCCTCGACCAGCAAAACCAGGGCCATGGCGCCTCCTTCCGGCCCGAAGCATAGCCCAGGCCCGGCACTTCTTACTGGCTTCACAAACGGGCCGCGCCGCCTTCACCCTGCCGCGGCAGCATGGCGCCGCAGGCCACCTTCCTTCGGAGACCCGACATGAACCAGACACTTTCCCCACCGACGGCGAAGCGCGGCAATCCCTTGCGCCCCTTCATCTGGGGCGGCGCGGCGCTGCTGCTCTGCGTGCCGCTCGTGGCCATGCAGTTCACCGACGAGGTGAACTGGGATGGCTTCGATTTCCTGGTGATGGGCTTCCTGCTCGGCGGCGCCTGCGGGGCCTACGAGCTCGGCGCACGCCTTTCCGGGCACTGGGCCTACCGGGGAGGCTTCGCCGTGGCGATCCTCGGCGGGTTCCTGATGACGTGGATCAACCTGGCGGTCGGCATCGTCGGCAGCGAGGACAATCCGGTGAACGGGCTGTTCTTTGCGATTCTGCTGGTCGGGGCCATCGCCGCGCCGCTGGGTCGCTTTCGCCCGATGGGCATGGCGCGCGCGATGTACGCCACGGCGATCGCACAAGGGCTGGTGACGGCCTGGATCGCCCTGGCCGGGCACGGCTACACCTTCGTGCTGGCCGGCTTTTTCATCGCGGTGTGGCTGAGTGCCGCACATCTGTTCCGGCGGGCGCATGAAGACGCACAGATCGCAGATCAGGTGTCGTAGTTGTGCCCGACTCGCGCCTGGGACGGCCGTGGATTTGCGAACCGGGCCTGGATCTCCAGGACCTGTTTGCGGGCCTTTTCCGCCGCGGCACGGATGGAGGCCAGTCCGGGTTTCCATGGCGAAAGCCGGTGGGTTTCGTGGTGCCAGTGGAAGACCTGGTCGCCGGCCTGGCCGGCATCCACCTTCAGGACCAGCTGGTTGCCGGTGCCGTTGTCGGCGATCGTGACCAGGCCTTCCGCCATCACCTCCTGGCCCCAGGCGCCCTTGAGGTTTTCGAAGCTGATGCTCGTGCAGGTCTTGCGCGGGTTGGCCGGGTCGAAGATCGGAAAGACGCGCCAGCCCCCGCGCAGCTCGATGCAGTTGTACTGCTTCCAGGCTTCGCGCAGATCTTCGGCAAAGCGGAAACCCAGCGCTGCTTCCGCTTCGGCGATGCCTTCCTCGGTGGCGCCAAGGGCCACGGTCTTGATCTTGGGTGCTGCTGTCATAGCTATTTCCGGAGTTTCCAGAATTGCCACCACGGCCTGCGTGACTGTTCCTGCCATCGCTGGAATCTTTGATCGATCACCCGACAAACGATCTCGAAGTTATCCCACGTATCGGCGACATGATAAAAGCCGGGCAGGCCTGCACACAGGGCCTGTTCGTAGTCGCCGAAATAGAGTTCGCGCTCATAGTAGGCGGCGGCGAATGCATTGCCTTCCGCGGAGAGGGCCTCCTCCGGCAACTTTTCATCGCAGGCATCAAACAGGAAGGTCCTTCCGGTCATCCGGCGGTCCCTGACGGCCTGCAGTTCCGCCGGCGCCGTCGAGGCCAGCATTTCGCTCACGTGGCCCCTGTGTATGGCCCAGGCCAGGAACATGCCGATGTGCGTGCCGCCGTTCTCCGGGGGCAGGCCGGCCGGGAAATCGCCGTCGTAATGCCATTCCGCCTTGTCGTAAGCCACTTCCCAGTCTCCGGTGTTAAGACGAACCCTCGAAGGCCCGTTTGATCCAAGCGGCCAGCTCGGCATCGACCTGGGACGCATCGGTGAGTCTTACCTGGTAGTTGCACATCTTGCCGGGCGGCAGTTTTTCCAGTCGCGGGGAATCCGGCAGATCCCGGATGTTCAGGCCCAGCTCGACGCGGGTATTGGTGGCCGGGCCGATCATCGCGAACTGTTTGTTGCGCCGGTAGCTGATGTACTTTTGCTTGGGCGCGGTTTCGAAGTCGCCCAGCGGTTTCATCTTCGCCAGCAGGGCTTCGTGGATGGGGCGCAGGGCGGCCTTTGGGCCGGTGTACAGCGCATCCAGCGGATCGCCGCCGGACGGCTTCGGTGTCGCCGCCTGTTTCGCCGCATGCGCCAGGGCGTTGGCATCGCCATGCCCGAGCCCGAGCACGGCCTTGAGGTGGGCGACGATTTCGCCGTGCTTCGCCAGCCCGCTGTCGCGGACGATGGCGAAAAGTTCATCGAGCGAGTTGCCGGTGCGCGCCTGAATGTTGCGAAGCTGGGTTTCCACTGCCTTCTGGATGTCGGTCATGGCCGTCTCTCCGGGTCAAGGGTTGTCATGTGGAACTCAAGTTCGTCCTCGCCGACGATCATAAAGCCGAGGCGCTCGTAAAGTGCTTTCGCGGGGTTGGCCCTGAGCACCGACAGCGTGACCGGCACGCCCGCGCGCGTGGCCGCGGCAATCAGGTCCTCCAGCAGTTGTCGGCCAAGGCCCTGTCCGCGCACGCCTTCCGACAGCTGCAGCTGCATGACCTTCCAGCTGTCGGGTTCGCGAAGGATCTTGAGCAGCCCGATAGGGCGGGCGTCGGCGAGGATGATCTGTGCGCAATCGAAGCGGTGCTTTACCCGCTGGAGGAAGTCGTCGGGGGACCCGTGCAGTCCCGCGGCAGCCAGGTGCGGCCCCATGCTTTCCTGGCGCAAGGCCAGCAGGAAGGGCAGGTCGGCCTCGGTGGCTGGACGCAGGCTAAGTCGCATCCGCCAGCGGCGCCTTGGCCCGTTCGCGGCGAAGCCTGGCATCGAGCACCAGGAAGCCGAACGGCACCACGGAACACAGCAGGGCCAGCAGCCAGGCCAGCACCGACCAGCGCTGCAGATGGCTGACCAGCAGCGACATCGCCACGAACGCCAGCCAGAGAACGCCATGCGCCATGCCCACCGGCCAGACGAAATCGACGCCCAACAGGTAGCGCGACGGCATGGCGATAAACAGCAGCGTGATCAGGGACAGGCCCTCGATGAGGCTGAGCAGGCGGAAGGCGTTGAGCATGCGTGGAAAGTCCCCGGCCGTGATGCCGCCAGAGCCTACCGGGCCGACGGAGCCAGGGCCAGCAGTGCCGCGATGGCCTGGGCGCCCTTGCCCGACTCCGGGGCCCAGTCTGCCGGGCAACGGCCCGCACGGTCGCGCAGGAAGGGGTCGCCGCCGCCGTCGATCAGGGCCTTTACCAGCGCCGGCAGTCCGTGCCGAAGCGCCATGTGCAGCGGACGCTGCCCGTTTCCGTCCGCGGCGTTGGCGTCGGCGCCAGCGGCGATCAGGTGCTCAAGCACCGGCAGGTGCCGGCGGACGCTGGGCTTGAACAAGGCGAAATGCAGTGCGGTCTGGCCAAGCGGATCAACAGCGTGCACGTTGGCGCCGCGATCCAGAAGCAGCCGCACCGCATCGGCTTCGCCGGCGCGTGCTGCGCACATCAGGGCCGTGGCATGGCCCCGGAACAGGGTCCAGTCGGGCGAGACGCCGCCATCAAGCATTGCCCTCAGCAACGCCAGATCGCCTGAGCCTGCCACGCCACCCAGGTCCTGGGTGACCCGGCCACCGCCGACATCCAGGGTCGCCATCCCTCCCTTGATTTCCCACTTCGGTCCGGGGTCGTCAGCGGGCGGGCAGGCGAGCGCTTCGCGGCGCGCCTTGGCGGCTTTTTCCGCGAGGCGTTCGCCCTTTCGCCAGAAGGCTTCGGTGGTCCTGGTTTCGGGGTCTGCGAGCCACGCACCCAGCTTGGCGTGACCGTTTTCAAGCGCGGCCAGGACCGGCGTGCGGCCGTCGAGGTCGGCCAGTGCAGGGTTGGCGCCGGCTTCCAGCAGTTGCCTGGCGATGCCCGAGAAGCCGTTGGCTGCGGCGATGGCCAGTGCGCTCAGGCCGGACTCGTCCTGGCTGTCCACGCCGGCCCCCGCCTCGAGAAGAATGCCCACGATGTCCGTGAACCCGCCGCCCGCCGCTTCTGCCAGCGGCGGCGTGAACGCTCCCGCGTCGGGGTCGGCGCCCGCGGCGAGAAGTGCCTGGACCATGTCGACCGCGCCGCGTCCGGCGGCGTAAGCAAGTGGCGTGGACTGGAAACCCTGCAGGTCCACTTCATCGACGTCGGCACCGGCGGCGACCAGGCGGGCAAAGGCGCCGGCATCCGCTGCGCCGATGGCTTCGAACAGGTTCGTGCTCACGGAATCAGGGCCGGCAGCTCAGTGACGCCGACGTCCGTGCCACGTCAGCCCGCGGCAGGCGTCGGCCGGTAGCCCAGCAGGCGCGCCGGCAGGAAGAGCACGGTCTTGAGCAGCGCGAACACGGCGTCCACGGCAATGCCGAGTGCGCGGAAGGGAAGGCTCATCAGCCACACCACCGGCCACAGGACCAGCACCAGCAGGGCCAGCGGCCAGGCCAGCACGAACAGCAGGCACCAGAGCACGGCGATAAGAAGGGTCTTCATGCGGTGACTCCTTGGTGTGGGTAGCATCTTACGGTGCAAAATGGGGATGCGACGGCGCTGAGTCAAGATCACGATCCCACCGGGCGCGGCTGGCGGTGAAGACGTGCCCATCAGGGGCCATGGCGAAATCCGTGTCCAGGCTCCGGTCTAAGGCGAGAGAAGCTCGTTCTTGACGCCCGCGAAGCCGTCGAAGATGCGGCGGTGGGCCCTGTAGGACCACTGGTCGTCGCGCGTGTAGTACGCACGAACCCAATCCTGGAGTTGGGCGAGCATGGCGTCCTGGTCTTCGGGTGACGCGTACTTGTGCGGCTCCCAGGGGCGTTTGAGGTTGTTGGCCAGGCAGGTTTCACAACCCGGGTTCAGGAAAATCAGCTCCGTGCAGTGATGGGACGCCGCCTCTACCAATTCGCCGTAGCAGCCCTCGATGACCCAGCGGACTTCGCCGCGGATGAAGTCCTGGAGCGATGCTGAGATAGCCCCGGGGCTTCGTTGGACAGCGATCCTTCCTGGTTCCCAGACGATGGAGTCCAGGTCCAGGTGAGCGAGACCGTGCCGCGCCGAAAGGGCCTTGGCGTAGGTGCTCTTGCCGGAGCCGGAGTTGCCGTAGACGAGGACTCTCATGGTGCCCAGCATTCCCCTGTAGCGCCACCCGGGGCAGGGTCAGTCTTCCGGCCAGCCGGCTTCGTTGCTGAAGGTTTCGTAGCTGACGCTGGTGTCGAAGAATTCGGGCTCCTCGCCCGTCTTCTGCTCGTGGGCCGTGGCGGCGACGTTGAGCAGGGCTTCGAAGTCCTGGTCCTTGGGGAACCCGGCGGGATTGGCCAGCACCGTTTCGTAAAGCTCGCGGCCGTTCGCCACCACGCAGCAGCGGGCGTAGAGGAAGGTGTCCACCGAAAAGTCATCGCCGTCGTCGGTGTAGGCGTCCTCGCCGATTTCCCGGGCGTGGGCCCGGGTGTCGAGCGCGTGCAGTTTGCGGGCCAGGGTCTCTTCAAAGCCGGCGATGGCTTCAACCGGCATCTGCGCCAGCGCGTCGACGGCCGGCTCGATCACTGCCTCGTCGTCGCCTTCCTCGTCCCAGTCCAGCAGGCCGATGATGCGCCAGAAGGTGTCGTCGTTCATCGGGGCTGCAAAGTCGCTCATGGAGGGGCCTCAGGAGGTGGAGGAAAGCTTGAGCCCGACGATCCCGGCCACGACCAGCAGGATGCTGACGATGCGCAGCGTGGAGGCCGGCTCCTTGAACAGCACCACGCCGGCAATCGCCGCGCCGACGGCGCCGATGCCGACCCAGATGCCGTAGGCCGTGCCCAGCGGGATCTCGCGCATCGCCAGGCTCAGCAGCCAGAAGCTGCCGCCCATGGCAATGACGGTCAGTACGCTGGGCAGGGGCCTGGTGAAGCCCTCGGTGTATTTCAGGCCAACGGCCCAGCCCACTTCAAGGAGGCCCGCCAGGGCCAGGAACAGCCAGTTCATGCGTGTGCTCCGGTCAGCGGGAAACGCGAAAGCGCTCGGTACCCAGCATCAGCCAGCCGATGATGCCAAAACCCGCGACAAGCAGCACGAACAGCCCCGCCACCCCGTAAAGCGGCTCGCGCAGGCCCGCCGCGCCGAAAGCCAGTGCCACGACCGGAAGCACCAGCAAGCGGTTTCCGGCCCAGCGGTTGAGTGCGGCCATGTCGCTTACATCGCCTTGCCGGATGCCCGAAAGGATGGCGTTGTCCCCGGCGAATCGCACGGCAAGGGCGAAGACGCCCAGCAGCATTCCCGCCATCAACAGCAGTACGGACAGAATGGCCATGGGCTCAGCCTAATGCACGACGATGGCCGCAGCCAGGGCCAGCAGGAAAACCCCGAACGAACCCGTCACCCAGCGGTGGACCATGCTTGCCTCCCCGGCTCAGCCCGCATCCTTTTTAACGAATTCCGACTTGAGCTTCATCTGGCCGAAACCCTCGATGCGGCAGTCGATGTCGTGGTCGCCGTCCACCAGGCGGATGTTGCGCACCTTGGTGCCGATCTTCACCACCGAGGACGAGCCCTTGATCCTGAGGTCCTTGACCACGACCACGGTGTCGCCGTCGGCCAGCGTTTTGCCATTGGCGTCACGCACGACCTTCGTTTCCTCGCCGGCCTCGGCCGCTTCGCCCGGCGCCCACTCGTGCCCGCACTCCGGGCAGACCAGCATCAGCCCGTCCTGGTAGGCATATTCCGACGCGCAGGCCGGGCAGGGCGGCAGCGTGCTCACGCGCCCGTTTCCACGCGGTCGACCTTGGTGAAGCCACGCGGCAGCAGGTTGCCGCGGCTGGCGCGGCTGCCTTCATAGGCCTGCAGGTCGCGCCAGCTCAGCACCAGCTTCTGCTTGCCGCTGTAGATGGTCAGCTCGCCGCCCTGGGGCACGCTGGCGATGGCGGTCACCTTCTCCTGGCCGGCCTTGAGCTTCGCCGGCGGGATCTGGATCAGCTTGTTGCCCTTGCCCTTGTCGAGTTCGGGCAATTCGGCCAGCGGGAAGGCCAGCAGGTGGCCAGCGCTGGTGATCGACACCACCCAGTCAGAGGCCGCGTCCGTTACCGGCACCGGCGTCAGTACTTCGGCATCACCGACGTTCAGTAGTGCCTTGCCGGCCTTGTTGCGTCCGGTGAAATTCTCGAAGCGGGTGACGAAGCCATAGCCGTGCGAGGAGGCGAGCACGAAGCGCGCGTCGTTGTCGCCGGCCGCCAGCGCCACGAAACCCGCGCCCGCCGGCGGACTGAAGCGTCCGCTCAGCGGCTCGCCGTTGCCGCGCGCGCTGGGCAGCGTGTGGGCGACCGTGGAATAACTGCGGCCGGTGGAGTCCAGGAAGGCCACCTGCAGGTTGCTTCGCCCGCGCACGGCCTGCAGCAGTCCGTCGCCCTCGCGGTAGCTCAGGCCGGCGGCATCGACGTCGTGGCCCTTGGCGGCGCGGATCCAACCCTTCTTCGACAGCACCACGGTGACCGGTTCGCTCGGCACCAGCTCGGTTTCGCTGATCGCCTGTGCGGCCTCGCGCTCGACCAGCGGCGAACGACGCTCGTCGCCGAACTTCTTCGCGTCCGCCAGCAGTTCGTCCTTCACCTGCTTCTTGAGCTTGGCCTTGCTGCCGAGGATGGCGGTGATCTTCTCGCGCTCCTTGGCCAGTTCGTCCTGCTCGCCGCGGATCTTCATTTCCTCCAGGCGGGCGAGCTGCTTGAGCTTGGTGTCGAGGATGTAGTCGGCCTGTTCCTCGCTGAGCCCGAAGCGCGCCATCAGCACCGGCTTGGGTTCGTCCTCGCTGCGGATGATGCGGATCACTTCGTCCAGGTTGAGGAAGGCGACCAGCAGGCCCTCGAGCAGGTGCAGGCGGCGTTCGACCTTGTCCAGTCGGTGCTTGAGGCGTCGCGCCACGGTGTCGGTGCGGAACAGCAGCCACTCGGCCAGGAAATCGCGCAGGTTCTTGACCTGCGGCCGGCCGTCGAGCCCGATGATGTTGAAATTCACACGGAAGCTCTTCTCGAGGTCCGTGGTGGCGAACAGGTGGCCCATCAGGCCCTCGAAATCGACGCGGTTGCTGCGCGGTACCAGCACCAGGCGCACCGGGTTCTCGTGGTCGGACTCGTCGCGCAGGTCCTCCAGCCAGGGTAGCTTCTTGGCGCGCATCTGCTGCGCCACCTGCTCCATGATCTTCGACGGCGACACCTGGAAGGGCAGGTGGGTGATGACGATGTTCGTGCCTTCGCGAAGCCACTTGGCGCGGGCGCGCACGCTGCCGTGGCCGGTTTCGTAGATCGCGCGCAGGTCGGCGGCCGGGGTGATGATCTCGGCGCCGGTGGGGTAGTCGGGGCCGCGCACGTGTTCGCACAGGTCGCGTACGGTCGCATCGGGATCATCAAGCAGCCGCACCGCGGCGCTGACGACCTCGTTGAGGTTGTGCGGCGGAATGTCGGTGGCCATGCCGACCGCGATGCCGGTGGTGCCGTTGAGAAGCAGGTGCGGCAGGCGGGCCGGCATCCAGCTCGGCTCCTGCAGGGTGCCGTCGAAGTTCGGCACCCAGTCCACGGTGCCCTGGCCCAGTTCGCCCAGCAGCACTTCGGCGATCGGCGTGAGCTTGGATTCGGTGTAACGCATGGCCGCGAAGGACTTGGGGTCGTCGGTGGAACCGAAGTTGCCCTGGCCTTCGATCAGCGGGTAGCGGTAGGAGAACGGCTGGGCCATCAGCACCAGCGCCTCGTAGCAGGCGCTGTCGCCGTGCGGGTGGAACTTGCCGATCACGTCGCCGACGGTGCGCGCGCTCTTCTTGGGCTTGGCGGTCGCGCCCAGGCCCAGTTCGCTCATCGCGTAGATGATGCGGCGCTGCACCGGCTTCAGGCCGTCGCCCAGGAAGGGCAGGGCGCGGTCGAGCACCACGTACATCGAATAGTCGAGGTAGGCGCGCTCGGCGTATTCGCGCAGCGGGATCTGTTCGAAGCCGTGGAAAGCGGGGCGGGCGGGCTCGGTCATGCTTTACTCAGGTGGGAATTGGAACGATGCGGGCATTCTACCGGGCCGGGATGGCCCGGTCCGAGATTGATTCACGAGGAGCAAGGCCATGAGCTGGCTGGGGATCTTCCTGGTAATCCTGGGCGTCGTGCTGGCGATCAAGTTCACCGCGTTCGTGCTGCGGCTGGTCTTCATCGGCATCATCCTGGTGGGGCTGTACCTGTTGCTCGGCCCGATGCTGGGCTTCGGCTAGGCCGGCGCCTCAGTCGGCGAGCGCTTCGCCCCATTGGCGGGCCCGTCGGGATCCGTCGCCAACCTGCGTGGCGCAGGCCGGGTCGTCGCCCATCACCCGGTTGCGGCCCGCACGCTTGGCGCGGTACAGCGCCGAGTCGGCGCGGTGGAACAGGTCGCCGGCGTCGTAGCCGCGGCTCGGGTCCGCCACGGCCGCGCCCACGCTGAGGCTGAGGCCATCCATCGGCGGGTCGGCGTCGGGTGCGCGCCAGACCAGGTCGAAACGCAGCTGCTCGGCGAGGGCTTCGGCCGCGGCCTGGTCAAGGCCTTCGCAGGCGACAAGGAATTCGTCGCCACCAAAACGCCCCAGCAGGTCGTCGCTGCGCAGCTTCCCGCGGGCGATGCCGGCAGCCAGGCGCAGCGCCTCGTCCCCGGCCAGATGTCCGAGCCGGTCATTGATGGCCTTGAAGTTGTCCAGGTCGAACACGAGCAGGGCGACCGAGCGGCCGTGGTTGCGCGCGTGCCCGAGCAGCGAGGAAAGTTCGGCCGCGAAGGCCTGGCGGGTCAGCGCGCCGGTGAGCGGATCCACCGCCACGCGTTCGCGCAGGGCGAGGTGTTCGGTCTCGAGCGCGCGCTGCCGCTCGTCCATCACCCGTCGCTCGGCGCGCAGGTGGCGCACGTGGCGGCGCAGGCGCAGAAGGCCCCAGCCCAGTAGCAGGCTGGGGATGGCCAGCAGCCAGGGCCAGCGTGGAAGGCCGCCTGGCGGCGCCGCGGCAGGAGCCCCGGGCGCGGCGGTCGCGGGCACCAGTCCCATGAAACGATCGCGGGCGCTGGCGGAACCGCTTGCGCGCTGGCCGAGTTCGTCGAGCCGGCCAATCCGGTCGCGGAATTCGAACGCACGTTTGCTGGCGGCCAGGGCCTGGTCCGTCTGCCCAAGTGCCGAGAAAGCCCGTTCCTGCGCCAGGGAGACATCGAGCACCATGCGCTCCAGTCGCCCTTCCACCGCCACTCCTTCGGCGAACGCGAGGGGCGCCAGTGCCTCGCCCGGCTTGCCCATGCCGACCAGCAGGTCGCCTTCGCGCAGCGCCAGGTCGGCTTCCAGTACGCGTTCGCCGATACGGCCCGCGGCCTCGCGGCCGGCGCGCAACGCCGCCAGGGCGTCGTCCCGGCGGTCGTTGAGCGCCAGCGCCGGCCCCAGCGCCACGTTGCCCAGGGCCAGCCCGAGGTCGCCGCCCGAACGTCCGAAAGCCGCCGTCGCGGCCACGGCGTCGGCCAGCGCCGCCTCGGCCGTCCCCATGTCGGCGTGCACTTGCGAGCGAAGCGCTAGGTTGAGGCCCAGCGGGAAGTCGGGCGGGTTCTGGCCCATCAGCGCAATGGCGCGGTCGGCACCCTGCAGGGCGGCGGCATGGTCGCCCAGGTTGTGGAAGAGCTTGGCCAGCGAGTAGTAGCTTTCGGATTGGTCGATCGGCCTGCCGTCCTCCAGCAGGTGCTCCAGCGCGTCCACCTGCAGTTGCACGGCTTCGGCGTACTGCCCGCGTGATTCGTAGACGCGGGCGAGCCCGCGCTCGCCGATGGCCACCTGCCGCCTGGCGCCCAGGGTTTCCCACTGCGAAATCGCCTGCTGGAACAGTCCGATGGCGGCGTCGAGTTCGCCGCGGCCCTGCGCCGCCATCGCCAGCCCGTACAGGGAACCGGCCTGCTCCAGGCGGTTGCCGCTGAGGCGTGCGTCAGCCAGGGCCTCGCGCTCCACGGCCTCCACCGCGGCCATGTCGCCGCGGCGGTACGCGTCGTTGCTCAGCGCCTCGAGCAGGCCGGTGCGGATTCGGAACCAGCGTCCCGGGGCGGCCAGGTCGGCGGCGCGGCGCAGACGGATACCGGCATCCGGCGCCTGCATCGCGCGGGCGAGATGGGCCTCGGCTGCCGCCTGGCGCACGCGGGCAGGTTCGCCGCCGGTCGCCGTGGCGAGGGTTCGCCACCAGACCGAAACCTCGCCTGCGAGCACCTGCAGTCGCGCCCGTGCACCGGGATCGGGCGCGGCCTGGGCGAGCGCCGGCCCCGCCAGCAGCAGGGCCAGCAGCAGGGCCAGGTAAGGGCTCGGACGGGTCTTTCGGGTGGCGGCGTAGCGGGGCATTGCAGGGAATCTAGCCGCTCGGCGCAAGTGTCACCAGTCCGCCCCGGCCCGTTGCCGCGCGCTTGCTATCCTGTGCCACCCCGCCACGGCGACCCGATGATCCCCCACCTGAACATCTCCCGCGCCCGGCTGGCCTTCATCCTGGGCGGCCTGGCCATGTTCGGGCCGTTCTCGATCGACACCGTGTTCCCGGCCTTCCTGGTGATGGCCGCGGACCTGGGCGTGGGCAAGGTGGCGATGCAGCAGACGATCAGCGTCTACCTGGTCGGCTATGCGGCGATGTCGCTGTTCCATGGCCCCATCTCGGACGCGATAGGCCGCAAGAAGGTGCTGCTGGCGGGCATCGTCGTGTTCACCCTGGCCTCGGTGGGCGCGGCGCTGGCGGGCGACATCACGACGATGCTGGCCTATCGCGCCCTGCAGGGGCTGTCGGCCGGCGTGGGCATGATCGTCGGCCGGGCCGTGGTGCGCGATGCCTTGCAGGGTGACGATGCCCAGCGGCTGATGAGCCACATCTCGATGATCTTCGGCGTGGCGCCGGCGATCGCGCCGGTCATCGGCGGCTGGATCCTGGGGTTTTCCGACTGGCACGGCATCTTCTGGTTCCTGGCGGCTTTCGGCGCACTGCTGCTGGTGGTCACGGCCTGGGGCCTGCCCGAGAGCCATCCGCCGGAGGCGCGCACGCCGCTGCATGCGGGCACGATGCTGCGCGATTACTGGTCGATGCTGTCCAACCGGCGGTTCCGGCTGCTGACGCTGGCGGGCACGGCCAACTTCGGCGCGCTGTTCCTGTACATCAGTTCGGCGCCGGACTTCGTGATGGGGCTGCTGGGGCTGGGCGAGCAGGACTTCGTCTGGTTCTTCGCGCCGACCATCGGCGGCATGATGCTCGGCGCCTTCGTGTCGGGAAGGGCGGCGGGCCGGATCACCGGTCCCCGGCTGGTGGAGTGGGGTTTCCTGTGCTGCGGCGTGGCGGCGGTCTACAACCTCGGCTACAACGCGCTGGTGTCATCGCCGAGCCTGCCCTGGGCCGTGCTGCCGACGGCGATGGGAGCCTTCGGCATCGCGCTGGTGTTCCCGATCGTGACGCTGGCCATCCTGGACATGTATCCGCGCCAGCGCGGCGGCGCCTCGTCGATGCAGGCCTTCGTCGGCCTGATGTCGAACGCGGCGATCGCCGGCCTGCTGTCACCGCTGGTCAGCCACAGCGGCCTGCTGCTGGCGGTGGTTTCCGCGGGCTTCGTGGTCGTCGCGTTCGGGACCTGGCGCTGGTACGTCGCCCACGAGCGCCGGTTCCCCATGTAGGAGCGCCTTCAGGCGCGATTGCCTTCTTTTCCAAGGGCAAAGTCAAAAGATTCGCGCCTGAAGGCGCTCCTACATGCCGCCAAAAGGAACGGCCGGCGGTTTGCACCGCCGGCCGTCCTGTTACGCAATCAGCTTGACGGTCAGGACTTGGCCGGCTCCCAGCCGCAGGTCTTGCCCTGGTTCTGTTCGGTCAGCCAGGTCTGCAGCGGCTGGAAGTATTCCAGCACCGCCGAGGCGTCCATCTGCTCGCCGCCGGTCAGCTCCTTGAGGGTCTGCTGCCAGGGCTGGCTGGAACCGCGCTGCATCATCGCCCAGTAGCGCTTGCCTGCTTCGGGGTTGTCCGCGAAGTTGCAGGTGTACAGCGGGCCGTCGTGGCCGGCAGCGTCGCACAGCGACTTGTAGAACTGGAACTGCAGCACGTGCGACAGGAAGTAGCGCGTGTACGGGGTGTTGCCCGGCACGTGGTACTTGGCACCCGGGTCGAAGAAGTCCTCGCCGCGCGCGTCGCCGGCCGGGGTCACGCCCTGGTACTTGGCCTTGAGTTCCCACCAGGCGCTGTTGTAGTTGTCCGGCGTGATCGATCCGTCGAACACGCCCCAGCGCCAGCGGTCGATCATCAGGCCGAAGGGCATGAACGCGACCTTGGCCAGGGCCATGCGCATCTGGTTGTTGATCACCGCTTCCTCGCTGACCGACGGCTTCTCCACCAGGCCGATCGAGGCCAGGTATTCCGGCGTCATCGAGAGCACGATGGTGTCGCCGATGGCCTCGTGGAATCCGTCGTGGGCACCGCCCTGGAAGACCGGCGCCTGGTCCTTGTAGGCCAGGTAGTAATAGATGTGGCCCAGCTCGTGGTAGATCGTGGTCAGCTCTTCCTCGGTGGGCTTGATGCACATCTTCATGCGCACGTCGGTGCCGTCGGTGTTCATCGGCCAGGCGCTGGCGTGGCAGACCACGTCGCGGTCGCGCGGCTGGATCAGCATGGAATGTTCGTAGAACGATTCCGGCAGCGCCGGCATGCCCAGGCCGGTGTAGAAGCCCTCGGCCAGCCTGGTCATGCGGGTGGCGATTTCCAGGTCGGCCTGGCGCTCGATCTCGACCTGCTCGGCGGCGGTGAGGTTGCGCATGCCGCCGGCCTTCGCGACCAGCTCCGACAGGATGTCCTGGCGCTGCTTCTCGAGCGCGCCGTTGACGTCCAGGCTGCCGACGCCGTCATACGGCTGCAGCAGCGGCCAGAGGTTGCCCCAGTCCTGCTGCCACAGGTTGCCGGTGAGATGGGCCGGGATCATGCCGTTGATCGAACCCTGCTCGCCGTACTTGTCCTCGAGCTTGGAGCGGGTATAGCACTGCAGCTGTTCGTACAGCGGCTGCACCTGGCCCCAGAGGCGGTCGGCCTCGGCCTGGAAATCCTCGGCCGGCATGTCGTAGCCGGCGCGCCAGACGTCGCCGGTGTTGGCGAAACCCATCTCGACCGCGCCTTCGTTGGTCAGTTCGACGAAGCGCTGGTAGTCCTTGCGCATCGGCACGGCGATCGAATGCCAGCCTTCCCAGGCGGCGCGCATTTCTTCATAGGTGCTGCCTTCGGTGTCGGCGAGGATGGCGCTGACCTGGCCGATGTCCTTGCAGTCCTCGCCCACGCACCACTTGCCCGAGCCGTAGGTGGCGCCCATGCGGCTGGCGATCTCGGTCAGCTCCTTGAGCTTGGCTGGGTCGCGCGGGGCGGGCATCGAGGAGCTGGTCTTGAGCAGGTGCAGGGCACGCGCGGTGGAACCTTCCAGGCCTTCGGTGTCGTAGCCCTTGGCCTGCGCGATGAACTCGTTGTTCTTGCTCAGCCAGCGCTCGTTCGCGGCGGACTCGACGCGCTGGCTGTCGGGATTGATGTAGGTCGCGCCCAGCCAGGCGGCCGAGGTCAGCTCGGGCGTCATTTCCTTGATGGTGGAATTGACGCGGGCGACGAAGGCGTCGGCCGGTTCGGACGGGGCGGCGTCGGCGTTGGCGGCGGCGGCGGGGGTGCCGGCGGCGGTGTCGGAGGACTCTTCATCGGACTTGCTGCAGCCGGCGAGGGCGAGCAGGCCGGCGGAAATGGCGAGCGCCAGCAGGGCGCGGTGGGATTTCACGGGTGTGGCTCCAGGAAGCAGGTGGGATGTGCGCCGGTCAGGCTAGTCCCACGCCGGGGCCTTCGCAAGCAGGCGCCGAACGTGTAGGAGCGCCTTCAGGCGCGAATCCCTTCTTTGCCAAAGGCAAAGCCAAAAGATTAGCGCCCGAAG
>NZ_JAYRTE010000024.1:0-20100 GCF_041919775.1 Arenimonas sp.
GGCGGCCACCACGGTCAGCACGCAGACAATGTGCTGGCGTCCCATCGCTTACTTCGCGGTGTAGACGATTTCGACGCGACGGTTCTGCTGCCAGCAGGACTCGTCCGACGAGGTGCAGGTCGGACGCTCTTCACCGTAGGAAACGACGGTGATCTGGCCGGCCGAACCACCCGCACCCTGCAGGGCGCCGGAGACGGCATTGCCGCGGCGCTCGCCCAGGCCCAGGTTGTACTCGCGGGTGCCGCGCTCGTCGGCGTTGCCTTCCAGCGTGACGCGGGCTTCGGCGCGGTCGTTCAGGTACTTGGCGTGGCAGGCCATGATGGCCTGGAATTCCGGACGCAGGGTGTCCTGGTCGAAGTCGAAGTAAACGGTACGCTGGCGCAGGCAGGAGTCGGTGTCCAGGTCGGCCGGGGTGTAGCGGCCGTCGGAAACCGGAGCCGTGGTGGCCGGGGTGGTGTCAACCGGCGCCGGCGCTTCTTCCTTGACCTTCTTGGAGCAGGCGGCGAGGGCGACGCAGATCGACGCAGCGAGCAGCACGCGGGTAGTGTTATTCATGGCAAAGCCTCTTTGGGTTCTCGGATGCAGTGGTGGTGCTTTTATTTGGAAGGGCCCGTCCTGCGTTTACCTCTGCCGGTAGGGTGACCAGGCGGGCTCCCGGACGTCACCATCGGCCAAAACCAATCGCTGCCTCACCCGGCCGTCCGCCGAAACGGCGTACAGCACGCCACGCGATCCTTCCTTCGTGGCGTACAGCAACATGCTGGCGTTGGGTGCAAAGCTGGGGGACTCGTCGAGGTTGCCCGGCGACAAGGTCTGCCAGCGCCCCGCGCCGCCGAAGCTGCGGTCAAGAACGGCAATACGATAAACGTTTCCATTGCCCTGTGCCATAGCTATCTTCTTGCCGTCAAAGGAAATACTGGCCTTGGCATTGGAATCGCCCTGGAAGCTCAGGCGGCTGGCGTCGCCGCCGCCGGCGGGCACCTGGTAGAGCTGGGGCTTGCCGGCGCGGTCCGAGGTGAAGACCAGGGACTGGCCGTCGGCGGTCCACACGGCCTCGGTGTCGATGCCCCAGTGGCGGGTGACCTGGGTGAGGTTCTTGCTGGCCAGGTCCATCACGTAGATCTCGGGGTTGCCCGAGCGCGACAGGGTCAGGGCCAGGCGACGGCCGTCCGGGGAGAACGAAGGCGCGCCGTTGATGCCCTTGAAGCTGGCGACCACCTCACGGGCGCCGGTGGCGATTTCCTGGATGTAGATGGTCGAGTTGCCGCGCTCGAAGCTGACGTAGGCCAGCTTGCGGCCGTCCGGGCTCCAGGCCGGCGACAGCAGCGGCTCGCGCGAGCGCACCACGGTCTGCGGGTTGAAGCCGTCGGAGTCGGCGATCATCAGCGAGTACTGGATGTTGTTGCCGACGCCGTTGGCGGTGACGTAGGCGATGCGGGTCCAGAAGGCACCGCGAACGCCGAGGACCTTTTCGTAGATCTGGTCGGCGATCTGGTGCGCGACGTCGCGCATGCCGCGGGCGCGGCCGCCGACGGCCAGGCCCAGCAGGCGCTCCTGCTTGGCCACGTCCCACAGTTCGTATTCGACGCGGTAGCCGCCATCCGGGTTGTCGAGCACCCGGCCGACCACCACGAAGTCCTGGCGCAGCACGCGCCAGGTCGGGAACTTGATCTCGGAGCCGCGCAGGGGCTTTTCGATCACGTCCTGCTCGGCCAGCGCGCGGAACTGGCCCGAGCGGTTGAGGTCGGCGCGGATGACCGCGGCGATGTCGGTGTCCGGCGCCACCGAGGTGCCCAGGTAGGGCATCGGCACGACGGCGATCGGCAGGGCGGCTTCGTTGCCGGTGACCACGCCGATGTCCAGGCCCTGGGCCCGGGCCTGGCCGAAGGGAAGCAGCAGCGCGAGCGCCAGGAAAGTAAGGAAACGCATCATCGGCAGGCCTCTTCGGGGTAGCAGAACGTCAGGGTGACTTGTCGTTCGAACACGGATTTGAACTCTTCGTAGGGCATCGGCGAGCGGCGCAGGGCGCGTTCCACCGATTCCCGGCCCTGGGCGTCGAAGGGACAGCTCAGGAATGCAACATCAATAACCTCTCCGCCGGGTATTTGGGTGAAGCGCACCTGACAGCGGGTGCGCTCGGGGGCCAGGACCCGGTTCCAGTTCTGCTGCGCGGTCTGCAGCATGGCCAGCGCGTAGCGGGCCTTGAGGTCGGTGTCGGTGCCGTTGTTGCCGCCGCTGACCTGGGCCGGCGCCGGCGTCGGGCGCGGCGCGGGCGTGGGCTGGGACTCGCGGTCGGCCAGCTGGCGCAGGCGCTGTTCCTCGAGCCGGGTGCGGCGCTCGGCGGCCTCGCGCTCGGCGCGCAGGGCCTCGAGCTGCTGGCGGCGCTGGCGCTGGCGCTCCTCGACTTCTTCCTGGCGCTGGCGTTCGGTCAGGTCGATCTGTTCCTGGCGGCGACGGGCCTCCTGCTCCTCGCGCTCGCGGGCCTGTTCCTGTTCCAGGGCCAGGCGGGCGACGGCTTCCTGCTCGGTGGTGTCGGGCTTGGGAATCGGGGCCTGCGGCGCCGGCTGGGTTTCGATCGGGGCGTCCTGCGGGCTCGGCACCGGCAGCGGCTGCGGCGGCGGGGCCTGTTCGAGCTCGGCGCGCGGGGCCGGCTTGGGCGCTGCTTCGGCGGTCTGCTCGGCGGCGCTGATGTCGGCCGTGGAAATGACCAGGGTCGCATCGAGCACCGGGCCGGCGACCGACACGACTTCCGGCGGGCGCTGCAGCCAGCCGCCCACCAGCAGCAACAGGGCCACGCCCAGGTGCAGGGCCAGCGCCATAAGCACCGGCCCGCCCAGGTTCTCGTCCCGGGTATCGCGAAGGGGCATGGCCTCAGCGTGCATCACGTTCCGGCGGCTGGCCCATCAGGCCCACGCGCGGCACGCCGGCCTGCTGCAGCAGCACCATGGTGTCGAAGACCAGGGCGTATTCGGCGTCGCGGGCGCCGGCGACGAACACCGGCACGTCGGGGTTCTGGGCGACGAAGGCGCGCAGCTTGGCCTGCAGCGTGGCGGCGTCGATGGGCTCGGCGTCGGCCGATTCGAGCTTGAGCGAATAGGCGCCGCTGGCGTCGACGGTGACCACCACCGGCTCCTTCTGCTGCTCGATCGGCTTGGCCTGCGCCTGCGGCAGCTCGACGTCGACGCCCAGGCTGAGCAGCGGCGCGGTGACCATGAAGATGATCAGCAGCACCAGCATGACGTCGATGTAGGGCACGACGTTGATGTCGGCCTTGAGCTTGCGCTTGTGGCGGCGGGTGATGGTGGCGGACATGGCGTCAGTACCTAACGGGGGACCGGGGAAAACGGGGTTGCCCCGCTCATTCCTCGATGTGGGTCTGTCGCTGCAGGATCGAGGAAAATTCCTCGGCGAAGGATTCGTAGCGCACGCTCAGGCGTTCGACGCGGGTCGCGAAGCGGTTGTAGGCCCAGACCGCCGGGATCGCCACGAACAGGCCGATGGCGGTGGCGAACAGGGCCTCGGAAATGCCCGGCGCGACGGCGGCGATGGAGGCGCTCTGCTCGGTGGACAGGCCGTGCATCGTGACCATGATGCCGAACACGGTGCCGACCAGGCCGACGTAGGGCGCGGTCGAGCCGATGTTGGCCAGCAGTTCGAGGTTGTGTTCGAGGCGGTCGACTTCGCGAGCAAACGTGGCCCGCATCGCGCGCTGGGCGCCCTCGAGCTGGGTGCGGCCGTCCAGGCCCTTCTTCTGGCGCAGGCGGGCGAATTCGCGGAAGCCGGCTTCGAAGATCGCTTCCAGGCCAGAAACCACCCGGTTGCGGTCGGTGGCGCTGCGGTAGAGCTGGGTCAGGTCGACGCCCGACCAGAACCGCGATTCGAACTCGTCGGCTTCGTCCATGGCCTGCGAATACACGCGGTTCTTGCGGAAGATGATGACCCAGCTCAGCACCGAGCCCAGCAACAGCAGCAGCACGATCAGCTGCACCGGCAGGCTGGCGTGCAGCATCAGCTGCAGGTAGCTCAGCCCGGCCCCGGAACTGGCGGCGGCGGCCTCGGTGGCGGCCGGCACGGCCTCCACGGGCAGCTCGGTCACCGGGGCGGCGGCGAGGATCAGGGCGGTGGCTGGCGACATCGGGTGGACTCCGGATCAGGGGTTTTGCGCGAACAGCCACTCGGGCAGCGCGCGCGGTTTGAAACTTGAAGCCACCAGGCAGGCGGCGCGGACCGTCGCGCCGACCAGGACCTGGTCGCCCCGGGTAATCTGCTGCGCGAACAGCAGGCTGGCACGCCGGCGTTCGAGCAGTTCGACGCTGGCCTGCAGTTCATCGTCCAGGCGCGCCGGTTTGTGGAAATCGAGGTTCATGCCGCGGATCACCAGCACCAGGTCCTCTTCGGCCTTGAGCTGCTGCTGGCCCAGCCCCATCGCGCGCAGCCATTCGGTGCGGGCGCGCTCGAGGAACCGGACATAGCTGGCGTGGTACACCACCCCGCCAGCGTCCGTATCCTCCCAATAAACCCTTATCGGGAAGCTGAACGCCGGATTCATGGCTGTTCGAACAGGTCGTCGGGCGCCGGGGCCTTGCGGGGGGACTTCAGCCCCAGGTGGGTATACGCCTTGTGGGTCGCCATGCGGCCGCGGGCCGAACGCACCAGGTAACCCTGCTGGATCAGGTAGGGCTCGATGACGTCCTCGAGGGTGCCGCGCTCTTCGCTCAGCGCCGCCGCCAGCGACTCGACGCCGACCGGGCCGCCGTCGAAGTTGTCGATGATCATCTGCAGCATGCGCCGGTCGAGCTGGTCGAAGCCTTCGCCGTCGATCTTGAGCATGGCCATGGCCTCGTCGGCCACCGGGCGGGTGATGACGCCGCCGGCGCGGACCTGGGCGAAGTCGCGCACGCGGCGCAGCAGGCGGTTGGCGATGCGCGGGGTGCCGCGGCTGCGGCGGGCGATCTCGCCGGCGCCGTCGGCCGCGCATTCGATGCCCAGGATCTGGGCGCTGCGGCGGACGATGCGGGTCAGCTCCTCGGGGCTGTAGAACTCGAGGCGCTGGACGATGCCGAAGCGGTCGCGCAGCGGCGCGGTCAGCAGGCCGGCGCGGGTGGTGGCGCCGATCAGCGTGAAGGGCGGCAGGTCGAGCTTGATCGAGCGAGCCGCGGGGCCCTCGCCGATCATGATGTCGATCTGGAAGTCCTCCATCGCCGGGTACAGGACTTCCTCGACCACGGGCGAGAGACGGTGGATCTCGTCGACGAACAGCACGTCGTGCGGCTGCAGGTTGGTCAGCAGCGCGGCCAGGTCGCCGGCGCGTTCGATCACCGGGCCCGAAGTCTGTCGCAGGTTGACGCCCAGTTCGTTGGCGATGACGTGGCTGAGCGTGGTCTTGCCCAGGCCCGGCGGCCCGAAGATGAGCACGTGGTCCATGGCCTCGGAGCGGCCCTTGGCGGCCTCGATGGCGATCTTGAGCTGTTCGCGCACCGGCTGCTGGCCCAGGTAGTCGTCCAGCCGCTTGGGCCGGATGCTGGCCTCGGCGAGGTCATCTTCGCGGGTGGCGGCGGGGGCGATGACGGGGGTGTCTTCCATGGACGCCGATTAGGGCAGGGAACCGGGAAAACCGGGGTCAGAGTCGAATTTCCCCCGCAGTCCTCCCAGGGCTCGAGCAAGGCGCAAGGAAATTCGACTCTGACCCCGGTTTTCAGCCTCGCAGGACCGAGCGCAGGGCCTTGCGGATGATGTCTTCGGCGCTGTCGCCGGGTTCGGCCTGCTTGAGCATGCGCTGGACCTCGGCGGGTTTGTAGCCCAGCTGCTGCAGGGCCACGGAAGCTTCGGAGGCCGGGTCGGCCGGGATCGCCCCGCCCTGCCCCGCCAGCACCGCGCCGCCGCCGGCGAAGTCGGCCGCGCGGTCGCGCAGCTCGACCACCATGCGTTCGGCGGTTTTCTTGCCGATGCCGGGGATACGGGTCAGCGCGGTGATGTCGCCGGACTGCACCAGCCGCGCGAAGTCGTCGACGCTGGCGCCCGACAGTACCGCCAGCGCGATCTTGGCGCCGACGCCGGTGACCTTCTGCACTTCGCGGAACAGGCGGCGCTCGGCTTCGGTGAGGAAGCCGTACAGCGCGACGCCGTCTTCCTTCACCGCGTAGTGCGTGGACAGCGTGACTTCGCGGCCGACGTCCGGCAGGTCGTAGAAGGTGCTCATCGGCGCCGAGAGTTCGTAGCCGACGCCGTTGACGTCCACCATCAGCTGCGGCGGCGACTTGTACACCAGGATGCCCTTCAGGCGACCGATCATCGGCGTCTCCTCATCAGCGCCGCGGCCAGGCCGGTGCGGCCCGCCGTGGCGCTGGTATGTGCGTGGGTCAGGGCCACCGCCAGCGCGTCGGCGGCGTCGGCCTGCAGCTTTTTTTCCGGCAGGGAAAGCAGCAGGCGCACCATGTGCTGCACCTGGTCCTTGTCCGCCGCGCCGGTGCCGACCAGCGATTGTTTGATCAGCCGCGGCGCGTATTCGTGCACCGGCAGGCCATGGCGCACGACGGTGGCGATGGCCGCGCCGCGGGCGTGGCCCAGCTTCAACGCCGAGGTGGCCGACTTGGCCATGAACACCGATTCGATCGCCACCACCGCCGGCTTCCACTCGGCCAGGATGTCCTCGAGGTCGAACACCAGCTTGCCCAGCCGCGCCGGGAAGTCGTCGGTGTCCTGCAGCAGGTTAAGCGCCTGGCAGTGCACGTAGCTGCTCTTGCCCGACGCATCCACGTCCACCAGGCCGATGCCCGTGCGCTGCGAGCCCGGGTCGATGCCGAGGATGCGGGTCACGTCCAGGCGGCGTCGCCCAGGTCGGCGTTGTGGTAGACGTCCTGCACGTCGTCCAGGTCCTCGAGCATGTCGAGCATCTTCTTGACCTGCAGCGCGACTTCCCCCTCGACCTTGCTGTCGTTCTCCGCGCGCATCGTCACCTGCGAATCCAGCGGCACGTGCCCGGCCGCGGCCATCGCCGCCTTCACTTCCTCGAAGGCTTCCGGCGAGGTCAGCACCTCGATCACGCCATCTTCCGGATAACTGGCGACGTCGTCGGCGCCGGCTTCGATCGCGGCTTCGGTGATCGCGTCCTCGCTGCTTTCGGGCCCGAAGCTGAGCACGCCGAGCTTGCGGAACATGAAGGCCACCGAGCCGTCGGTGCCCAGGTTGCCACCGCACTTGTTGAAGGCGTGGCGCACGTCGGCGACGGTGCGCACCTTGTTGTCGGTGAGGCAGTCGACGATGACCGCGACGCCGCCGGGCGCATAACCCTCGTAGCGGATTTCCTCGTAGCTCACGCCCTCGAGTTCCCCGGTGGCCTTCTTGATCGCACGCTCGATGACGTCGCGGGTCATGTTCACCGCCAGCGCCTTGTCCACGGCGACGCGCAGTCGCGGATTGGCCTTCGGGTCGCCGCCGCCCAGGCGCGCGGCGGTGGAGATTTCGCGGATGACCTTGGTGAAGACCTTGCCGCGCTTGGCGTCCTGGGCGTTCTTGCGCCCTTCGATGGCCATCAATCTGCCCATGAACCCGACTCTTTGTGCTGTGGCGAAGCGGTGATTATACGGCCGTGCCCCGGGGCACAGCGGACGTCAGGTCGGGAAACGCCCGTCGCGCAGGAATCCCGCCGCCAGGTCGCCCACGCGCGGGTCGATCAGCAGGCCGGTGTGGCTGTCGGGCAGCACGCGGTGGTCGGCCAGGCCGGGCAGCCGGGTTTCCCACACCGCCACGGTGCCGTCGCTGGGGCCGTCGAACTCGCCGAAATACCTGCCCAGGCCCATCGGCCTGCTGCCGGCGATCACGCCGACCTGCCGGCCTTCGGGCAGGGCATGCAGGCCGCTGCGCAGCAGGGTGCCGCTGCGTCCGAGCCAGAAACCGAGGTGGTGGCGGGCCAGCCCGCGCGCGGCGCTGGAGCCGGCCAGCGGCGAACCCAGGCACAGCACCCGACCCGGCGGCAGGCCGGCATAACTGGCGACGGTTTCCAGGGCGACAAGGCCGCCGAGGCTGTGGCCGACCAGGTGCACCGGCCCGTCGGCCAGGACCTGCAGCCGCCGGGCGAGCTTGTCGACGCTGGGCGCCGGGCCATGCAGCAGGCTGGCGTAGTCGAAAACCTCGGCGCGGTAGCCGAACGCCCGAAGGCGCCGGGCCAGCGGCCACAGCGTCAGCCCGCGCATCCACACGCCGTGGAGCAGGATGACCCGCTCGCCGGTGGCGGCCGCGGTCGCCAGGACCTTACTCCTTGACGGCCGGAGCCTTGGGCACCGCGCGCACGTGCACTTCCGCCAGCTGCACCTCGGGCACCGGCGACGGCGCGCCGGTCATCAGGCACTGGGCCGTGGTGGTCTTGGGGAAGGCGATGACGTCGCGGATCGACTCGGTGCCGGCCATCAGCGCGGCGATGCGGTCGATGCCAAACGCGATGCCGCCGTGCGGCGGCGCGCCGTAGCGCAGCGCATCGAGCAGGAAGCCGAACTTGGCCTCGGCCTCCTCCGCGCCGATGCCGAGCAGGTCGAACACCGCGCTCTGCATGTCGGGGCGATGGATACGGATGGAACCGCCGCCGATCTCGTTGCCGTTGAGCACCATGTCGTAGCCGCGGGAAACGGCGATGCGCGCATTGGCCTTGAGCTCGGCGATGTCGTCGATGGCCGGCGCGGTGAACGGGTGGTGCAGCGCGACGTATCGGCTTTCTTCCTCGTCCCACTCGAACATCGGGAAATCGGTGACCCACAGCGGCTTCCAGGCGTGCTGCACCAGGCCGAAGTCCTTGCCGGCCTTCAGGCGCACCGCGCCCATGAAGTCGCAGACCTTGTTGTAGACGCCGGCGCCGAAGAACACCATGTCGCCGGCCTGGGCACCGGTGGCCTGCAGCAGCGCGGTGAAGGCGGCTTCGTCGAAGAACTTGGCGATCGGCGAGTTCACCGCGCCCGCTTCGTCCAACTTCGCGTAGGCCAGGCCCTTGGCGCCGTACTTCGCGGCGTGGGCGGCGTATTCGTCGATCTGCTTGCGGCTGAGCGTGGCGCCGCCGGGGATACGCAGCGCGGCGACGCGGCCGCCGTCCTCGTTGGCGGCATCGGCGAAGACCTTGAAGCCGCAGTCCTTCACCAGCTCGGCCACGTCGACCAGTTCCAGCCCGATGCGCAGGTCGGGCTTGTCGGAGCCGAAGCGACGCATGGCTTCGGCCCAGGTCAGGCGCGGGAACTCGGCGTCGAGTTCGACGTCGATCACTTCCTTGAAGACTTCGCGGATCATGCCTTCTACCGCGTCCTGCACGTCGCGCTCGGACACCCAGGCGAACTCCATGTCGAGCTGGGTGAACTCGAGCTGGCGGTCGGCGCGCAGGGCTTCGTCGCGGAAGCAGCGGGCGATCTGGTAGTAACGGTCGAAGCCGGCCACCATCAGGATCTGCTTGAACAGCTGCGGCGACTGCGGCAGCGCGTAGAACTCGCCCGCATGCATGCGCGCCGGCACCAGGAAGTCACGCGCGCCCTCGGGCGTGGCCTTGGTGAGGATGGGCGTTTCGATGTCCTGGAAACCCCGCGCGTCCAGCCAGCGGCGCAGCGCCTGCACCAGGCGGATGCGGGTGCGCATCATCTTCTGCATTTCCGGGCGGCGCAGGTCGAGGTAGCGGTACTTGAGGCGGATGTCCTCGCCGGCGTTCTCGTGCGCGTGGAAGGGCAGCGGCTCGGCCTTGTTCAGCACTTCGATGGCGGTGGCCACGACTTCGACCTTGCCGGTGCGGATGCGGTCGTTGACCGAATGGCGGGCGCGCACGGTGCCGGTGATGCGCAGGCAGTCCTCGTAGCCGACGGCGGCGGCGGCTTTCACCACCGCGGCATTGCCTTCGTTGTCGGAGGGTTCGGCCACGACCTGGACGATGCCTTCATGGTCGCGCAGGTCGATGAAACACACGCCGCCCAGGTCGCGGGCGACGTCGGCCCAGCCGCAAAGGGTGACGGTCTGGCCGATCATGGACTCGTCCACGAGGCCGCAGAAATGGCTGCGCATGCTGGCTCCGGAAATCAGGCTGCGGGGGCGGGAATCCGCCGCCGGAAAAGCCCGTAATGGTAGGTCCTGGGCGGCCCCCGGGCAAATCAGCGCAGCTGCGCCCGGGCCGCCACAGGGCTCAGTAGTGGTAGCGGGCGGCGGCGATCATCAGGACGTCGCCCTGGACCTTGTAGACCAGCCGGTGTTCGTCGTTGATGCGCCGGGACCAGTAGCCCGCCAGGGCATGGCGCAGGGGTTCGGGCTTGCCGATGCCACGGAACGGGTCGCGCCCGATCGCCTTGACCAGCTCGTTGATGCGCCTGAGGATTTTCGCGTCAGTCTGCTGCCAGTGCAGGTAATCCTGCCAAGCGTTGTCCGAGAACTGCAGGATCACTCCACCAGGTCCCGCGCCTTGCCCTGCCCGGCCTCGAGCTGCCCGATCGACTCAAGCAGGCGCCGGGCGTTTTTCGGACTGCGCAGCAGGTAGGCGGTTTCCTCCATGGCCTTGTAGTCGTCGAGCGACAGCATGACCACCGACTGCTGGCCACTGCGGGTGATGATGACCGGCTCATGGTCCCTGACCACGCGGTCCATGGTGTCGGCCAGCGCAGCCCGCGCGGCGGTGTAGGTCAGTGTATCCATGGCTGCCTCCAAGTATGTACAGAATACTGTACAGCCCGGGAAAGCCGGACTCAATCAGGGATCCGCCCCGGATTGGGTCTATATTTGCCGTCACATCCCCTATCCGGAGCGGCCCATGAAACGCGCGATGCTCGTCCTGGTCCTGGCCGTGTCGGCCGCCACCCTGTCGCTGCCCACCCCGGCCTCCGCCCAGCGCTCCCAGGCCGGCGCCCGCGCCTATGCGCCGGAAGACCTGCGCCAGCTGCGCGTCGCCGACCAGGTCCGCGTGCTGGAAACCGAGTACTACGAACAGTCCGGCGGCCGCCGCCTGCCCGACGACCAGCTCGATTTCTACCTCGACCAGATCCGGTCGGGCTGGACCTTCAGCCGGATCCGGGCCGACATCGCCCGGTCCCTGGGCGGCAACCGGCCCGGCCAGGGCGGCTGGGGCCCGCCTTCGGACTGGCAGGCGCGTTCGGTGGTGTGCTCGAGCATCAAGGATCGCTACGCCCAGTGCGCCACGCCCTTCCGCGGCCGCGCCCGGCTGGTCGAGAACATCTCCAAGACCCGCTGCATCGAAAACCGCAACTGGGGCAGCCGCCGCGGCCTGGTCTGGGTGGACAACGGCTGCCGCGGCCGCTTCGCCGAAGACGGCCGCCCCGGTGGCCAGGGCGGTGACTACAGCATCACCTGCTCCAGCCTGCAGGAGCGCTATTCCACCTGCGCCTGGAACGCCCGCTACGGCGAACCGGTGCTGGTCCAGCGGCTGTCAAAGGCCCGCTGCGACGAAGGCCGCGACTGGGGCTACCGCCGCGGCCAGGTCTGGGTGGACAACGGCTGCCGGGCACGCTTCGCCGCCCGCTGAGCGCCCCCCCACAGCGGGTTATTCGTGGCCCCAGGGCGCCGGGGGCGCCTCGACCGGCTGGCTGAGGTCGAATTCAACCTGGAATAGGCGACCGCCCGGGCGGGAGAGTTCGTAGAGGAAACGCTGGCCGGGCTCGACTTCCATCGCCCAGGTGTTCTGGATCGAGGCCTTCAGGCCCTCGCGGCCGAACAGGGCCACCGACTCGGCGTCCACCGGGAAACTCTGGCGCACCGCGGTGCCCGGGCCGTCGGTGTCGCCGCCGTACATCGTCACCGGGTCCGGGCTGCCGTCGGCGTGGCGGTGGTCGTGCTTGAGGCGCAGGCCGGTGTCGGTGCGGGTGATCACCCAGGTACGGGAGTGGTCGTCACCGACGTGGAAGGGCACTTTCAGTTCGCCCTCCGAACACTCGCGCACGTGCATCACCAGCGGCTTGCCGGCGAACGGATCCTCGCCCTGGGGCGGCGGCTCGTCGGTGACGATGCGGCCGGCGAAGGCTTCGCCGCAGTGTTGCGCCAGCCGGGCCAGGAAGGCGTCGGCAGGCGCCGGGGCATTCGGGGCGGAAGCCGACGCGTCCGCGGCCGGCGACGAGGCGGGAGCGGCGGGCGCCTGGGGTTCGCCGGCGCAGCCGGCAAGCAGGACGAAGGAGCAAAGCAGCAGCGGGGTCTGGGTTTTCATGCGCCGACCCTACCCCGCGCCCCCGAAACCCGGCAAGGGTTCAGGCGGCGGGCTTGGCGTCCGGCTTGGCCGACGCGGGTTTGGACTCGGGCTTCGCTTCGGCCTTGGCCTCGGGCTTGGCGGCCGGCTTGTCGCCGCCGTCGGCGAGGTTGCGCTTCTTGTCGCCGTCCTTCTTGAAGTCGGTTTCGTACCAGCCGCTGCCCGCCAGCCGGAAGCTGGGCGCGGTCAGCTGCCGGCGCACCTGCGCCTGGCCGCACTCGGGGCAGTCGGTGGGATCGGGGTCGGACAGCTTCTGCAGCCGGTCGAAGGCGTGGCCGCAGGCGCTGCATTCGAAGGCGTAGATGGGCATGGAAGATTCCGTGGTAGCAGGGTGGGGACCGCGCATTAGTGGGGGGATGGCCGCCGGATTCAAGCCTCGCGCCGCGGCGGGAAACCGAAAGCCAGCACAGGCCGACGTTTTTTCCCATTCATATCAATATGTTAGACTCGTCCGCTGGTTTGCTTCGGGAGTTCGAATGATCCGCGCGGTCCTGCCGCTGGCCGCCTTGCTGGCGGGCGTGGCGCTGCTGCTGGCCGGCAGCGGCCTGCTGGGCACCCTGCTGGCGGTGCGCGGCGCGCTCGAAGGCTTCGACGAGAGCACCCTGGGCCTGGTGATGTCGGGCTACTTCGCGGGTTTTTTCGCCGGCACCTTCCTGGCGCCGCCGCTCGTGCGGCGCATCGGCCACGTGCGCACCTTTGCCTTCTTCACCGGGCTGGCGGCGATCGCGGTGCTGATGCATCCCATCTTCGTGAACCCCGTCGCCTGGTTCGGCCTGCGGCTGGCCACCGGTGTCGCCCTCGTCGGCCTGTACACGGTGATCGAGAGCTGGCTCAACGCCGAGCCCGACCCGGCCCTGCGCGGGCGCATCTTCACCGTGTACATGGCGGTGAACCTGGGCGCCCTGGCCGTGGGCCAGCTGCTGCTGGGCCTGGGCACGGACGGCGGCTTCCTGCTTTTCAGCCTGGTCGCGATCCTGATCTGCGCCTCGGCGCTGCCGGTGACGCTGACGCGCCTGGCCCAACCCAGCGTCCCGGCCAATGCCCGGCTGGGGCTGCGCCGGCTCTACGCCACCGCGCCGGCGGCGACGCTGGCGGCGGGCATTTCCGGCCTGGCGATGGGCGCCTTCTGGGGCCTGGGCCCGGTGTATGCCGGCCAGCTGGGTTTCGACCGTGACGGCGTATCGCACTTCATGGTCGCCACCATTCTCGGCGGCGCGCTGCTGCAGTGGCCCCTGGGCCGGCTGTCGGACCGGGTGGACCGGCGCATCGGCCTGGCCCTGGCCTGCCTGGCGGCTGCCGGCGTGTCGGTGCTGGCGCTCTTCGCCGGCGACTGGGGTCCGTGGCCGGTGTATGCGCTGTTCTTCGCGTTCGGCGGCCTGGCGTTTTCGATCTACCCGATGAGCGTGGCGCACATGCTCGACACGCTGCCGCCGGAAGACCTGCTGTCGGGCTGTTCGAGCCTGCTGCTGGTGCACGGCATCGGCGCCGCCCTGGGCCCGGCGGTCGCCGGCGAGCTGATGGGCCGCTTCGGGCCCGGCGCCCTGCCCGCCTACTTCGCGGCGGTGCTGGCGGCGCTGGCGGCCTTCCTGCTGCTGCGCCTGGCCGCGCGCCGCGGCCGCGCCCACCCGGCGCCCTTCCACCCCATGCTGCGCACGACGCCGGCGGCGCTGGAGCTGCTGCCTGAAACCCAGACCGAAGCCGACCTGGCTTCAACCCACAAGGAAACCCATTGAGCAACCAGAAAGGCGAACCTTTGAATTCCCCCATTGAATCCCCCGCCCTGGTGCTGGCCACCGACCTGGATGGCACCTTCCTCGCCGGCGACGCCGGCCACCGCCAGCGCCTCTACCGCCTGGTCGACCAGCATCCGGGCATCCGCCTGGTCTGGGTGACCGGACGCAGCCTCGAGGCGGTCATTCCCCTGCTGTCGGATCCTTCGTTGCCGCGCCCGGACTACCTGGTCTGCGACGTCGGCGCGACCGTTGCCTGCGGCCGCACGCTGCAGCCCCTGCAGCCGCTGCAGTCGGACATCGACGCGCGCTGGCCCGGCGAACATGCGGTCGCTGCGGCGATGCGCCGCTTCCCGGCCCTGCAGCGCCAGGACGTGCCCCAGGAACGCCGCTGTTCCTACTTCTGCGAACCCGACGTGCTGGCGCGCCATCGCAACGACATCGAGGCCGTTGCCGGCGGACTGGGCTGCGACGTGCTCTATTCCGCCGACCGCTACCTCGACATCCTGCCGCCGCGCACCGACAAGGGCCGCACCCTGCTCGCGCTGGCCGAGCAGCTGGACATCGGCCGCGACCGCATCCTGGTCGCCGGCGACACGCTCAACGACCTGTCGATGTTCGATGCCGGCTTCAAGGGCGTGTGCGTGGGCCGCTCCGAACCCGCGCTGCTGGAATCCACGCAGCGCCACGAACGCGTGCTGCACGCGGACGACGCCGGCTGCGGCGGCATCCTCGAGGCGATCGCGCATTTCGGCTTCCTGCCGGCGAACGACCCCTACATCGACAAACCCGCCAGTCCCGGCGACGGCAAGTCCGACCTGGTGATGGTCTACCATCGCCTGCCCTTCGACGAATCGGTCGAAGACGGCAAGCGCGTGCAAAAGCGCCACGCCTCGCCGAACGGCATCATCCCGAGCCTGCTGAGTTTCTTCGCCGGCGGACAGTCCGGGTCCTGGGTGGCATGGACGCTCGACGACGCCAAACGCCCGGGTTTCGAGGCGCGCACGCCGGTGGACGCCGACCGTTACCCGAAGCTGACGGCCGCGCGCGTGCCGCTGGCCAAGTCCGAGGTGGATGCGTTCTACAAGCGATTCTCGAAGGAAGCCTTCTGGCCGATGCTGCACACCTTCTGGGAGCGCGCGCGCTTTCGCGAGGACGACTGGAAGGTATTCCTGAAGGTCAACCGCAAGTTCGCCGAAGCCGCCGCCGCGGAAGCCGCGCCCGGCGCGACCGTCTGGCTGCACGACTACAACCTGTGGATGGTGCCGGCGCGCCTGCGCGAGCTGCGCCCGGACCTGAAGATCGCCTTCTTCCACCACACCTACTTCCCTTCGGCCGACATCTTCAACGTGGTGCCCTGGCGCCGCGAGATCCTGGGCAGCCTGCTCAGCTGCGACTACATCGGTTTCCACATCCCGCGCCAGGTCGAGAACTTCGTCGACGTGGTGCGCGGCGCGATGCCCGTGGAAGTCCTGGAACGCGAAGGCTGCGCGCCGCGCTTCCTCACCTACGGCTGCGCGGTGGGCCTGGAGTCGATGGTCACGCGCATGCGCGTGGGCGACCGCGAAGTGGGCCTGGGCGCGCATCCCGTGGGCACCGACCTCGCCCGCATCCGCGATGCGCTGGCCCAGCGCGGCACCCGCGCGACGCTGGAAAAACTGCGCCGCGAGATCAGCCCGCGCAAGCTGGTGCTCTCGATCGAACGCCTGGACTACACCAAGGGCACCCTGGAGAAATTGAACGCCTTCGAACGCCTGCTCGAGGCCCAGCCGCAGCTGGCCGGCAAGGTCACGCTGCTGATGATCTGCGTGCCGGCGGCCAGGGAAATGACCATCTACCAGAAGCTGCAGACCCAGATCGAGCAGGCGGTGGGCCGCATCAACGGCAAGCACTCGCGCCTTGACTGGACGCCGGTGCGCTTCTTCGCCCGCGGCCTGCCCTTCGAGGACGTGGTCGCGCACTACGCCGCCGCGGACGTGATGTGGATCACCCCGCTGCGCGACGGCCTGAACCTGGTGGCCAAGGAGTTCGTCGCGACCCAGGGCATCGAGGGTGGCAGGGGCGTGCTGGTGCTGTCGGAATTCGCCGGCGCCGCCGCCGAGATGAAGGGCGCGGTGCTGACCAACCCGCACGACCCGGCCGACCTGAGCGCGGCCCTGGGCCAGGCGCTGGCCATGGACCCGGACGAGGCCGAAGGGCGGCTGCGCCAGCTTTACGGCATCGTCGAAAACCACGACGTGGACCGCTGGGGCAAGGATTTCCTGGCGGCGGTCGGAGCCTGAACCCGAATCGTAGGAGCGCCTTCAGGCGCGAATCTTCTGACTTTGCCTTTGGCAAAGAAGGGATTCGCGCCTGAAGGCGCTCCTACGAGGGCAGCGCTCAGGGCTCGGCGATCTCGAGTTGGGCCAGCCACTCGGCTTCCAGCGCGTCCTTCTCGGCGGCGAGCTTTTGCTGGCGCTGGGTCAGCTGGCCGACTTCGGAGCCGCCGTCGTTGCCGTAGATCGCCGGGTCGGCGAGCTGAGCTTCGACCTGGGCGAGCTGCGCGGCCAGTTGCGCGACCTTTTCTTCCAGCTGACGGGCGCGACGCGCGGCGGTGTCCTGTTCGTGCTTGCTGCGCACCGGCCTGGCGGGCTTTTCCGGCTTCGGCGGCGGCGCGGCGGCAGCCTTCGGCGCCTTGGGTTCGTTGCCGCGCGAGCGCAGCCAGGCGGCGTATTCGTCCAGGTCGCCGTTGAATTCCTCGACGTGGCCGTCGGCGACGCGCCAGAAGGTTTCGCAGACGAGGCCGATCAGGTGGCGGTCGTGGGAGACCAGCACGATGGCGCCGGGGAAGTCGGCCAGCGCTTCGGCCAGCGCCTCGCGCATGTCGAGATCGAGGTGGTTGGTGGGTTCGTCGAGCAGCAGCACGTTGGGTTCGCGGTAGGCGATCATCGCCAGCGCCAGGCGCGCGCGTTCGCCGCCGGAAAAACCATCGACGCTTTCGAAGGCGCGGTCGCCGACGAAATTCCAGCGACCCAGGAAATTGCGCAGCTGCTGTTCGCCGGCGTCCGGCGCGATCTGCTTGAGGTGCCAGAGCGGGCTCTGGCCTTCGTGCAGGCTTTCGACGGTGTGCTGGGCGAAGTAGCCGATGCGCATGTCCGGGTGCGCCACGCGCTCGCCGGCCAGCAGCGGCAGTTCGCCGACCAGGGTTTTCACCAGCGTCGACTTGCCGGCGCCGTTGGGGCCGAGCAGGCCGACGCGGTCGCCGGCTTCGAGGCCGAAGCCGACGTCGGCAAGGATCCTCGTGGGAGGGAGGGTAGGAGCGCCTTCAGGCGCGAAGCTGTCCTTCGCCGGAGGCGAAGCCAGAAGATTCGCGCCTGAAGGCGCTCCTACAACGGGTGCCGCGGGGTAGCCTGCGTCGCCGTGGTTGATGCGGATCAGCGAATGCGGCAACCGCGCCGGTTCGGCGAAGGCGATGCGGAAGGCGCGCTCGGCGCGCACGGCCTCGGTGCCCTGCAGCTTGGCCAGGCGCTTCATGCGGCTCTGGGCCTGTTTGGCCTTGCTGGCCTTGGCCTTGAAGCGGTCGATGAAGCTCTGCAGGTGGGCGCGTTCGACCTGCTCCTTGTCGTGCGCGATCTGCTGCTGGCGCAGGTGTTCGGCGCGCTGGCGTTCGAAGCTGGTGTAGTCGCCGACGTAGAGCTTGGCCCGGCCTTCGTGCAGGTGCAGGGTGTGCGTGCTCAGGCCGTCGAGGAACTCGCGGTCGTGCGAGATCATCAGCAGCGTGCCCGGGTACTTGAGCAACCACTGTTCGAGCCACAGCACGGCGTCGAGGTCGAGGTGGTTGGTGGGTTCGTCGAGCAGCAGCAGGTCCGAGGGCATCATCAGCGCCCGGGCCAGGTTCAGGCGCACGCGCCAGCCGCCGGAAAAATCCGAGACCGGCTTGCCGTGGGTTTCCGGCGGGAAGCCCAGGCCGTGCAGGAGGCGGCCGGCCCGCGCGGTGGCATCGTAGCCGTTGATCTCGGCCAGCTTCTGGTGGGCTTCGGCCACCGCGTCCCAGTCCTCGGCTTCGGTGGCGGCGGCTTCGGCCTGCAGCACCGCGTGCACCTCGGTGTCGCCGGAAAGCACGTAGTCGATGGCCGGGTCCGGCAGCGACGGGGTTTCCTGCGCGACCCAGGCGATGCGCACCTTTCCGGGCAGGTCGATGTCGCCCTGGTCGGCCTCGACTTCGCCCAGCACCGCGGCGAAAAGGCTCGACTTGCCGCAGCCATTGCGGCCGATCACGCCCACCCGCCAGCCGGCGTGCAGGGCCAGGTCGACCTGCGAGAGCAGCAGGCGTTCCCCGCGGCGCAGGGCGAAATTGCGGAAGGCGATCATGACGG
This sequence comes from Arenimonas sp., assembly GCF_041919775.1. Lineage (GTDB taxonomy): Bacteria > Pseudomonadota > Gammaproteobacteria > Xanthomonadales > Xanthomonadaceae > Arenimonas. Next base: position 18,291 of record NZ_JAYRTE010000024.1, read on the forward strand.
GCGCTGAATGAAAGGTCGGGTAGTCTATCAGCCCCCCCGGAGAGGACCCCGCATGCCCCACGACACGCCCCTGATCGCCCTGCTGGCCATGGGCCTGGTGCTGGCCTTCGTGCTGGGCACCCTGGCGCACCGCCTGAAGCTGTCGCCGATAGTGGGCTACCTGGTGGCCGGTATCCTGGTGGGGCCGTTCACCCCGGGCTTCGTGGCCGACCCCGAGCTGGCGATCGAGCTGTCGGAAATCGGCGTGATCCTGCTGATGTTCGGGGTCGGCCTGCACTTCTCGGTCGAAGACCTGCTTGAAGTGAAGTCCATCGCCATCCCCGGCGCGATCGTGCAGATCAGCGTGGCCACGGTGCTGGGCTGGGGCCTGGCCTGGTTCCTGGGCTGGCCCACGCTGCACGGCATCGTCTTCGGCCTGGCGCTGTCGGTGGCCAGCACCGTGGTGCTGCTGCGGGCGATGGAAGACCGGCGCCTGCTGGAAACCCGGCGCGGCAAGATCGCCGTCGGCTGGCTGATCGTCGAGGACCTGGTGATGGTCGCGGCGCTGGTGCTGCTGCCGGCGCTGGCCGAAGCGATGGGCGCGGGCGACGGCGAGCGGGCCGGCGCGGGCTCGATCCTGGGTTCGCTGGGCTGGACCTTCCTGAAGGTCAGCGCCTTCGTGGCGGTGATGATGCTGGTGGGCAAACATGCGATCCCGTGGATGCTGGAAAGGGTCGCGGGCTTTGGCTCGCGCGAGCTGTTCACGCTGTCGGTGCTGGCGATCGCGCTGGGCGTGGCCTTCGGCTCGGCGAAGCTGTTCGGTGTGTCCTTCGCACTGGGTGCATTCTTCGCCGGCATGCTGCTCAACGGCGACCTGAGCCACAAGGCGGCGTCGGACTCGCTGCCGCTACGCGATGCGTTCGCGGTGCTGTTCTTCGTCGCGGTGGGCATGCTGTTCGACCCGATGATCCTGGTCGAACAGCCGATCCCGGTGGTGGCGACTTTCCTGATCATCGTGGTCGGCAAGTCCGCGGCGGCCTACCTGATCGTGCGCGCCTTCAAGCACCCGAGCGACACCGCGCTGACGATTTCCGCCAGCCTGGCCCAGATCGGCGAGTTCTCCTTCATCCTGGCGGCGCTGGGCGTGTCGCTGGGCATCCTGCCCGAAGAGGGCCGCGACCTGGTGCTGGCCGGCGCACTGCTTTCGATCATCGCCAACCCGCTGATCTTCGGCTGGCTGGATGTCTGGCAGGCCCGGCGCGCGAAAGCGACGGCCGATGCCGCGCCGCAGCCCGCGGCGCCCCGCTGGGTCGGCCCGCCGATGCCGGAAGGCGAGCACGCCATCCTGATCGGGTTCGGCCGCGTCGGCAGCGAAATCGCCAAGCTGCTGCGCGAGCGCGACGTGCCGCTGGTGGTGATCGACGACGACGCCGACCTGGTGCAACAGGCCCGCGACGATGGTTTTGCCGCCATCCGGGGCAATGCCGCCAACAACAGGGTTCTTGATGAAGCGGCGCCAGAGAAGGCGACCCTGGTGGTGCTGGCCATCCCGCAGGCGCTGGAGGCCGGGGAAGTCGTGGCCCGACTGCGCGCGCTCAACCCCGGCATGACCATCCTCGCCCGCGCCCACAGCGATGGCGAGGTCAGGCACCTGCTCAAACACGGCGCCGACGGCGCGGTGCTGGCCGAAAAGGAGCTGGCCCACTCGATGGCCGAAATGGCGCTGTCCGCGCCGCCGTTCCGCAAACCCCGGCCGGCCTGACCGGAAACTGTGTAGGAGCGCCTTCAGGCGCGAATCTTTTTGACTTTGCCTTCGGCAAAGAAGAGATTC
>NZ_JAYRTE010000024.1:20110-31316 GCF_041919775.1 Arenimonas sp.
CGTCCCCCCCCGGGCGTATTTTTGTGCTCTGGGGCTTCCCCCAATTTTCTCGCGCCCGCGCGCCCCCGCTCCTACAGGACTCAGCTGCGGGTGAAGGCCAGGGTGCCGGCGTCCGCGGTGACGCGCACCGTGTCGCCCTGGCCGAATTCGCCGGCCAGGATCTTCTGGGCCAGCGGGTTTTCCAGCTGCTGCTGGATCGCACGCTTGAGCGGCCGGGCACCGTAGACCGGATCGAAGCCGACGTTGCCCAGCAGGGCCAGCGCCGATTCGTCGATCTCCAGGGCGATCTGGCGTTCGGCCAGGCGCTTGGACAGGTAGGCGGTCTGGATGCGGGCGATCGCCTGGATCTGGTCGCGGCCCAGCGGGTGGAAGACCACGATCTCGTCGAGGCGGTTGATGAACTCCGGGCGGAAGTGCGACTGCACCACGCCCATCACCGCCGCCTTCATCTGCACGTAGGCCGCGTCGCCTTCGCCGCTCAGTTCCTGGATGTGCTGGCTGCCCAGGTTCGAAGTCATCACGATCACGGTGTTGCGGAAGTCCACCGTGCGGCCCTGGCCGTCGGTGAGCCGGCCGTCGTCGAGCACCTGCAGCAGGATGTTGAACACGTCCGGATGCGCCTTCTCGACCTCGTCGAGCAGCAGCACGGAGTACGGCCGGCGACGTACGGCTTCGGTGAGGTAGCCGCCCTCTTCGTAGCCGACGTAGCCCGGGGGCGCGCCGATCAGGCGGGCCACGGAGTGCTTCTCCATGAACTCGCTCATGTCGATGCGCACCATCGCGTCCTCGGTGTCGAACAGGAAGCCCGCCAGCGCCTTGCACAGCTCGGTCTTGCCCACGCCGGTGGGGCCCAGGAACAGGAAGGAGCCATTCGGACGGTTCGGATCCGACAGCCCGGCGCGCGAACGGCGGATCGCATCGGACACCGCCTTCACCGCCTCGTGCTGGCCGACAACGCGGTTATGCAGCGCGTCCTCCATCTTCAGCAGCTTCTCGCGCTCGCCCTCGAGCATCTTGCTGACCGGGATCCCGGTCCAGCGCGACACGACCTCGGCGATTTCCTCGGCGGTGACCTTGTCCTGCAGCAGCTGGAAACCCTTGGTCTCGACTTCCTGCGCGGCGGCAAGCTGCTTCTCAAGTTCCGGGATGCGGCCGTACTGGATCTCGCTGGCCTTGGCGAAGTCCTGGTGACGGTGTGCGGCGTCGAGCTCCTGGCGCGCCTGCTCCAGCTGTTCCTTGACCTTCGTCGCGCCGGTGAGCGTGGCCTTCTCGGCCTTCCAGATTTCCTCGAGGTCGTTGAAGTCGCGCTCGAGCGTGGCGATCTCCTCCTCGAGGTCGGCCAGGCGCTGCTTCGATTCCTTGTCCTTCTCCTTCTTCAGCGCCTCGCGCTGGATCTTGAGCTGGATCAGGCGGCGCTCCTTGCGATCCATTTCTTCCGGCTTGGAATCGATTTCCATGCGGATGCGCGAAGCCGCCTCGTCCATCAGGTCGATGGCCTTGTCGGGCAGCTGGCGGTCGGCGATGTAGCGGTGCGACAGCGTCGCCGCGGCGACGATCGCCGGGTCGGTGATCTCGACGCCGTGGTGCACCGCGTAGCGCTCCTTGAGGCCGCGCAGGATGGCGATGGTGTCCTCGACCGAGGGCTCGCCGACGAACACCTTCTGGAAGCGGCGCTCCAGCGCAGCGTCCTTCTCGACGTACTTGCGGTATTCATCCAGCGTGGTCGCGCCGATGCAGTGCAGCTCGCCGCGCGCGAGCGCCGGCTTGAGCATGTTGCCCGCGTCCATCGAACCTTCGGCCTTGCCGGCACCGACCATGGTGTGCAGCTCGTCGATGAACAGGATCACCTGCCCTTCCTGCTTCGAAAGGTCGTTGAGCACGCCCTTGAGGCGCTCCTCGAACTCGCCGCGGAACTTGGCGCCGGCGATCAGCGCGCCCATGTCCAGCGACAGCACGCGCCGGCCGCGCAGGCCTTCGGGCACTTCGCCGTTGATGATGCGCTGGGCCAGGCCTTCGACGATCGCGGTCTTGCCGACGCCGGGTTCGCCGATCAGTACCGGGTTGTTCTTGGTGCGGCGCTGCAGCACCTGGATGGTGCGGCGGATTTCCTCGTCGCGGCCGATCACCGGGTCGAGCTTGCCGGACTCGGCGCGCGCGGTCAGGTCGATCGTGTATTTCTCCAGCGCCTGGCGGTTTTCCTCGGCATTGGCGTCGTCCACTTTTTCGCCGCCGCGCAGGCCTTCGATGGCCTTCTCGATCGCATCCTTCTTGGCACCGGCGGCCTTGAGCGCCTGGCCGGCCTCGCCCTTGTCATCCAGGCAGGCAAGCACGAACAGTTCGCTGGCGATGAAGGCATCGCCGCGCTGCTGGGCCAGCTTGTCGCTGAGGTTGAGCAGGCGGGAAAGGTCGTTGCCGACCGAAAGGTTGCCTTCCTGGCCGGTCACCTTCGGCAGCTTGTCGAGGGTTTCAGCCAGGCGCTGGCGCAGGGCCGCGACGTTGACGCCGGCCTGGGCCAGCATCGGGCGCGTGCTGCCGCCGGACTGATCCAGCAGGGCCAGCAGCACGTGCGCGGGTTCGATCAGGTTGTGGTCACGGCCAACGGCCAGCGACTGGGCGTCGCTCAGGGCCTGCTGGAAGCGCGAGGTCAGTTTGTCCATCCGCATGGGGAAGTCCTTGCATGGCAGGGGGCGGCGGCGCGCCGCCCGATGCCTTGCAGATGGACGCCCCGGCGGGGGAATTCAAGCGTCAGAGCTTCGCGAGTTCAGCCTTGGCTTCGGCCAGGCCGGGATCCAGGGCCAGGGCCTCTTGCAGCGCCTGCCGCGCCGCGGCCTTGTCGCCGGCCAGCGCCAGGGCCTGGCCCAGGCGCCACCAGGCGTATTTGTGCTCGGGCTGGCCGGGCTGTTCGGGCAGCGCAAGGAATCGCCTGAAGGCGGCGACGCCCTCGTCCAGGCGCTGGCCGGACAGCACCGCGGTGCGACCGAGCTGGTACCAGGCGCCGGCGGCCTTGGGTTCGTCGCGGGTCCAGTCGCCGAAAACTGCGAAAGCCCTGGCCCAGTCCTCGGCGTCCTGGTGGATGATGCCGGCGGACATGCGGTAAACGGCGTTGGTCGGACGCGCGGTGTAGGCGTCGAGGTAGTGGCGGCGGGCGTCGTCGAGGCGCTCTTCGTACTGCGCCACGCGACCCAGGGCGTAATGCCCGCGCGGCGGGTCGCGGCGCTGAAGTTCGGCGACCTGGGCCTTCGCCTTGGCCACGCTGCCGCCGACGATGGCCGGGGCCTGCAGGTAGTACTCGAGCAGGGCGCTGCGGGCATCGTGCAGGCCGGGGTCAAGCTCGAGTGCGCGTTCGAAGGCGCGGCGCAGTTTCGGCGCCATCGTGGCCTGGCCGAACGTACCGACTTCGCCGATGCGGTTGCCGTAGGCGTTGCCGAGCCACAGGTGGGCCGGACCGTAGTCGGGCTCGTCGTCCGCAAGCTCTTCGGCCAGCTCCAGTGCCTGTTCGGCCTTGCCGCGCTGCTGCAGCAGGGCGCGTATCTGCAGGATGCGTACGTCGCGATCGTCCGGCCGCGCCTTGGCCAGCGCCGCGACCACCTCGGCCGCCCTCGGGTCGCGGTCCTTGAGGAGAGCCTCGGCTTCGGCGAGGGTATTCGCCGCGGCGAACGCCGGCAGCACCAGCGACAAGCCCAGCAGCAGGGACAGGAAAAATCGTGGCATCGGCATGGCTCCGGTCGGGGGGATGGCGGGCGCACCTTCGCACGGCCGGCCGCTGCGATGCATCGTGCCGGAAGTCAGGAAATTTCGCGCCAGACCAGGGTGGCCAGGCGCCCGCTGCGGCCGTCGCGGCGGTGGGAATAGAAACGGGAGGGGTCGGCGATGGTGCACAGGCCGCCGCCGTGCACGTCCATGAGACCGAGCGCGGCCAGACGACGGCGGGCCAGGGCGAAGAGATCGACGCGCCAGTGGCCGGGGCGGGTAGGCACGAAGGCCGATGCGGCGCCTTCGTCCTTGCCGACGAAGGCATCGCGGACTTCGACACCGATTTCGTAGTGTTCCGGGCCGGCGGCCGGGCCCAGCCAGGCGCGCAGGTGCGCGGGCGGGGTCTGCATCGTCGCGACCGTGGCTTCGAGCACGCCCGCGGCCAGGCCGCGCCAGCCGGCGTGGGCCACGGCGATCTCGCTGCCGTCGGCGGCGGCGAAAACGACGGGCAGGCAGTCGGCGGTGAGGATGGCCAGGACGGTGTTGGCTTGCGAAGTTACAGATGCGTCGGCTTCGGGGAGGGGCTCGCGGCTGCTGTCCCCCACCCGCAACACCCCCATCCCATGCACCTGCTTCAACCAAACCGGCTCGGAAGGCAGCGCCAGCCATTCCCGGAAACGCCGCCGGTTCTCCAGCACCGCCGCCGGGTCATCCCCGCAGTTCAGGCCGAAATTGAGCCGGTCGAAGGGCGGCGCCGACACCCCGTCGCCGCCGCGCAGGCTGGTCAGCGCCCTCACCCCGGGCGGCGCGGGCCAGTCGGCGTCGAGCCAGGCCGGCGCGGGCATGGTCAGCCCTTGAAAGCCGCGGTGTCTTCGCGCAGGTCGCGCACCAGGGCCTGCATGTCCTCGGGCATCGGCGCCGCGTGGGCCACGGGTTCGCCGGTGGCCGGATGCGCGAAGGTCAGCTGTTCGGCGTGCAGGGCCTGGCGGCGGAAGCCGTGCAGCCGGGCCACCAGGGCCTCGGTGGCGGCCTTGGGCAGGCGGAAGGCGCCGCCGTAGAGCGGATCGCCGACGATCGGGTGGCGCACATGGGCCATGTGCACGCGGATCTGGTGGGTGCGCCCGGTTTCAAGCCGGCACTCGACGAGGGTGTGGGCGCGGAACTTCTCGCGCAGGCGGTAATGGGTGATCGCGTCGCGCCCGCCCTCCTTCACCACGGCCATGCGCACGCGGTCGGTCGGGTGGCGCCCGATCGGGGCGTTGACGGTGTTGCCGGCGACCATCGAGCCCTGCACCACAGCCAGGTACTGGCGGTGCACTTCGCGGCCCGAGAGCTGTTCGACCAGCGAGGTATGGGCGCGCAGCGTGCGCGCGACCACCATCAGGCCCGAGGTGTCCTTGTCCAGGCGGTGCACGATGCCGGCGCGCGGCAGCTCGGCCAGGCGGGCGTCGAAATGCAGCAGCGCATTGACCAGGGTGCCGCGCGGGTTGCCGGCGCCGGGGTGCACGACGAGGCCGGCGGGTTTGTTGATCACCAGCACGTCGTCGTCCTGGTAGACCAGGTCCAGGTCGATCGCCTCGGGCAGGGCGTGGGTTTCCACCTCCAGCCGCACCGAGACGGTGACCGGCTCGCCGCCGCGCACGGCCTCCTTGGGCTTGACCAGCCGGCCGTCGAGCAGGGCGTCGCCGGACTTGATCCATTCGGACAGGCGGGAGCGGGAGAAGTCGGGGAAAAGCTCGGCCAGCACCTGGTCGAAGCGGCGGCCGGCGGCCTCCAGCGGGATGCTGGCCTCGAGCAGTTCGCGCTCGTTTTCGTCGATTTCGGGGGTCTGGGTCGGGGTCATGCGGGGTCCTGGGGCCTGCGGAGGGGGTCGCCCCGGGTTCATGGAGGCGACAGCGGGCTTTCCGGTATTATCCCCGAACTTGCTGCCCGCAGCGCCCGAACCTGTTCCCCTGATGACCCGACCGACCGGCCTGATCCGCATTTCCGCCCTCTTCCTGATGGTATTCGCCCTCGGTGGCTGCCAGACCATCGGCGGCTGGTTCGGCGACGACAAGGAAAAGCCGACCGAGACGCTGCCGGTCGAGGAGATGTACCGGGTGGGCAAGGCCTCGATGCAGGGCAACAACTGGAACCGGTCGGAACAGTACTTCCAGCGCCTGGTCGCGCGCTTCCCGTACGGCCCCTACAGCGAGCAGGCCCAGCTCGAGCTGGCCTACGTGTTCTACAAGCAGAGCAAGAACGAGGAAGCCACCTCGGCGATCAACCGCTTCATCCGCACCTACCCGACGCACCGGCATATCGATTACGCCTATTACCTCAAGGCGCTGATCAACTTCGACCAGGGTCGCGCGACGCTGCTGCGTTTCGCCAACCAGGACATGGCCAAGCGCGACCTGGGCGCGCCGACGCAGTCGCTGAACGATTTCGCCGAAGTGCTGCGCCGCTACCCGAACAGCCGCTACGCGCCCGATGCCCGCCAGCGCATGATCTACCTGCGCAACCTGATGGCGCGGCACGAGCTGCAGGTCGGCCTGTACTACCTGCAGCGCGATGCCTACGTGGCCGCCGCCAACCGCGGCAAGTACATCCTGCAGACCTATCCGCAGAGCGAACACGACGGCGACGCGCTGGCGCTGATGGCCTCGGCCTACAGCAAGCTGGGCCAGGACGAACTGGCTGCGAACAGCCGCAAGGTGCTGGAAGCCAACTACCCGCAGCATCCCTACCTGTCGGGCAACTGGCCCGAGGGCCAAGGCATCCTGAGCAAGCTCAATCCCTTCTCCGGCGAATAAGCCCTCCGCGTTCCTGTAGGAGCGCCTTCAGGCGCGAATCTCTTGACTTTGCCTTTGGCAAAGAAGAGATTCGCGCCTGAAGGCGCTCCTACAGTTTCGTCAGTCGCGCAGGTTCGTCAGTCGCGCCAGCCGGAGCTGATGGGATAGCGGCGCTCGCGCCCGAAGGCGCGGTGCGAGAGCTTTGGACCCGGCGCCGACTGGCGCCGTTTCCATTCATTGACCCGCAAAAGCCGCAGCACGCGCTCGACCGTTTCGGCGTCGAATCCTTCGGCCACGATCTCGGCCGGCGACCGGTCCTGGTCGACGTAGCGCAGCAGGATGCCGTCGAGCACCTCGTAGGGCGGCAGCGAGTCCTGGTCGGTCTGGTTCTCGCGCAGTTCGGCCGAGGGCGGGCGGGTGATCACCTCCTCCGGAATCACCCGCGAGATTGCGTTGCGCCAGTGGCTGAGCGCCGTCACCTCGGTCTTGTACAGGTCCTTGATCGGCGCGAAACCGCCGCACATGTCGCCGTAGATGGTGGCGTAGCCGACGGCGTATTCACTCTTGTTGCCGGTGGTCAGCAGCAGGCCGCCGAACTTGTTCGACAGCGCCATCATCAGGGCGCCGCGGCAGCGCGATTGCAAGTTTTCCTCGGCGACGCCGGATTCCTGGCCTTCGAACAGCGGCCCGAGCGCCTGCAGGAAACCTTCGAACGGCGCTTCGATGGCGACCGTCTCCAGGCGGATGCCAAGCAGGCGGGCCTGTTCCTCGGCCAGGTCATTGCTCAGGTCGGAGGTGAAACGCGAGGGCAGCCGCACGGCGGTGACGTTGCCCGCGCCCAGCGCGTCCACGGCCAGCGCCGCGACCAGGCCCGAGTCGATGCCGCCGGACAGGCCCAGCCAGACCTTGTCGAAGCCGTTCTTGCCGCAATAGTCGCGGATGCCGCGCACGATCGCGCGCCAGGCCTGGGACTGCCAGGACTCGTCGTCCTCGGTGGCCCAGTGCACGCGGGTGAACTGCCCGCCTTCGGGATCGAAGTCGGCGACCAGCCAGTGGTCCACGAAGGCCTCTGCGGCATCGTGCAGCGTGCCCTCGGCATCAACCAGCACCGAGGCACCGTCGAACACCAGCTCGTCCTGGCCACCGACGACGTTGAGGTAGGCCAGCGCGACGCCGGCTTCCTGCACGCGCGTTTCCAGCAGGCGATCGCGGCGGGTGGTCTTGCCGCGTTCGAAGGGCGAGGCATTGGGCACCAGCACCAGCTTCGCGCCCTTCGCCACGGTGTCGGCCAGGGGCTCCGGGAACCAGAGGTCTTCGCAGATGACCAGGCCGACGGGCACGCCCTTGACGTTGAAGACACAGGCGCCGCCGTCGGGATCGACGTCGAAGTAGCGGCGTTCGTCGAACACCGCGTAGTTGGGCAGCTCGCGCTTGCGGTAGGACATCGCGACCTTGCCGTCGCGCAGCACGCTGGCCGCGTTGTAGACGATCGAACCCGCCGCCTGCGGCCAGCCGACCACGGCGACGATGCCGGTGCAGGCTTTGGCCAGCACGGCCAGCGCTTCTTCGCAGGCCTGCAGGAAGGCCGGCCGATGCACCAGGTCCTCGGGCGGATAGCCGCTGAGCGCCAGCTCCGGAAACAAGACGAGGTCAGCCCCGTACTCGTCCCGCGCCTGCGCCACCCACGCCGCCATGCGCGCGGCGTTGCCGGCGACGTCGCCGACGGGGAAGTCGAACTGGGCCAGGGCGATGCGAAGGGAGTGCGTCATGTTTGCTCGAAAAAGTTCGGCCGCCACCATTCTAGCGGGCATTTTCCTCGCGCAACGCCTCGTCCAGGCGCCGCTGGAAAACGAAAGCAAGGTCTTCCACGTAGGCGGCGTTCAGATGCTGCCCATCGCGGTAGGTGACCCTACCATCGACGACACCCCGGCACACACCTCCCGCACAAACCCGGTCGTTCAAATAGAGCACCGAAGAACCAGGGACGCCGGCTGTTGCCTCGCGCAGGTACCCGATGATGTCCACCGGATCCACAGCGGCCAGAGGCTGCGAGCACTGCTCGGACATCACCCGCCCGCGTTCAATCCGTCCTGAAGTCGCAAGGCACTGCGGAACGTGGAAGTCCAGGATCGGCGTCGGCGCCAGGACCACTGCCCGACTGCCGCCGTCGACGATGGACGCCAAAATTCGACGGCTGCCCTCTCGCCACTGACCCGGCGAGTAATCGTATTGCGACGAGCCAAGGATCACCCACTCGGGGTCAAGAGTTCGGATATGTTCGAGGGCGGCGCGTCGCCAGGTTTCGCACTCGGTAAACCGGCGGTTGATGCGGGCGTAGTGGAACGGCTCGTCTACCATAGGGCAGGACGACTTCGTCAGGACCACGAGCTTCAGGCTCTGCGATTCCACCACGCGTTCGATGGCCGGCAACCACTGGCCGCCCACACTATCGCCGAAGAAGACAACAGTCGGCACATCGGGGCCAGAAGGCGCGTACTCGCAGGGCACAAGTTCATCCGAGTGGTACCACTGGTCGCAGCCCGGCCGCATGTAGATGCCGGGCACGGTAATGTTCTCGCGAATCCGAGCTTCAAGCAGGTCGCGCTGCTCAAGGAATCCCGGGCCTAGCAAGGCCGGCGCCAGGTGGATAGCAGAAGCCACGATCAGCGATGCTGCCACGGCGACGAACACCGCTGTCCTCGCGTGTCCTCTCCGCCTGCGCACCGGCTGTTCCAGCCAAGCGAAGCTGGCCAGGGCGACCAGGAAGGAAAGCAGGACCGCAAACAGTCGCTGTGCGGGAGTGGCGGCCCAGCCGATGGCCAAAGGAAGGAACAGTAAGGGCCAATGCCACAGGTACCAGCCGTAGGAAACGCGTCCCGCCAATAGCAGCGGCGCTGACTGAAGCACCGGGAATTTCGCAGCACCGTTGGCAACCGAAAGTAGGAGGCATGTTGAACCCAGCGTAGGCATTAAGGCCAGCCAGCCAGGATAGGAATGGCCACCGTCGATCAGCCATGTACCTACCCCCAGCAACACGAGTCCCGACCAGCCAAAATAGCCCTCGCGACCCGCCAGCCATGCTGGCCGGCTCGACCATAGTCGCCATGCCACGCCACCGGCAGCCAGTTGCCAGAGTCGCGAGGGCATCAGGTAATAGCCCGCGCTCGCCTCAAGCCAAAGCAGGAACAGCCCGACAATGAAGCCGGCGGTCGTCAGTATTGCCAGGCCCCGCCAGCCCTGGCCGCCGCGGGTCCAGCCCCAGGCAAGCAGGAAAGGCCACACCAGATAGAACTGCTCCTCCACGCCCAGGGACCAAGTGTGGAGGAACAAACTTTCGGTCGCCGAGGGCCCGAAGTATTCGTAGCCCGCGAAAGTGAAATAGATATTCGACGCCCAGAGCAGCGACCAGAAGCCGGAGTCCAGGTGAAGCCCCCAGGCCGATTTCGGAATCAGCGCGATGACCGCGGTGGAAACCATCGCCACCATCAGCAGAAGCGCCGGAGCCAGGCGGCGCGCACGGCGTGCGAAAAACGCCCAATAGTCCACCTTTCCGTTCGCCTTGAGCTCTTCGGTCAACAGCCCGGTGATCAGGAAGCCTGAGATGACGAAAAACACGTCCACGCCGATGAAGCCGGCCGCCATGCCCGGCACGCCGGCGTGCGCCAACACCACCAGCAGGATCGCGATGCCGCGCAGACCCTCGATTCCCGGATTGAATTTCACCCGACCTCCCCGGTCGCGAACGCCAGAAAACACGAGGGCCGCACATGGCGGCCCTCGCTGGACTGCTTCACCGGGAGCTTACTGCATCCCCCGGCGTTTCCGGCCGCTTACTTCTTCAGCTTCGCCGCAATCGCCGCACCCAGGTCGCCGGGCGACTTGACGGTGGTGACGCCGGCCTTTTCCAGGGCCTCGAACTTGCCGGCCGCGGTACCCTTGCCGCCGGAAGCGATGGCGCCGGCGTGGCCCATGCGCTTGCCCGCGGGGGCCGAGGCGCCGGCGATGAAGCCGACCACGGGCTTGGTGACGTATTCGGCGATGAACTCGGCCGCTTCTTCTTCGGCGGTGCCGCCGATCTCGCCGACCAGGATGATGCCCTCGGTCTGCGGGTCGTCCTGGAACAGCTTCAGCGCGTCGATGAAGTTGGTGCCGTTGATCGGGTCGCCGCCGATGCCGATGCAGGTGGACTGGCCCAGGCCGGCGTCGGTGGTCTGCTTCACGGCTTCATAGGTCAGCGTGCCCGAGCGCGAGACGATGCCGATCTTGCCCGGCATGTGGATGTGGCCCGGCATGATGCCGATCTTGCACTCACCCGGGGTGATCACGCCGGGGCAGTTCGGGCCGACCAGCACGACGTCGTCGTAGCCGGCCAGGGTGTTCTTCACGCGCAGCATGTCCAGCACCGGGATGCCTTCGGTGATGCAGACGATGACCCGGATGCCGGCGTCGGCCGCTTCCAGGATGGCGTCGGCCGCGAACGGCGGCGGCACGTAGATGACGGACGCATCGGCGCCGGTTTCATCGACGGCTTCGCGCACGGTGTTGAAGACCGGCAGGCCGATATGGGTGCTGCCGCCCTTGCCCGGGGTGACGCCGCCGACGACCTTGGTGCCGTAGTCGAGCATCTGCTCGGCGTGGAAGGTGCCCTGCTGGCCGGTGAAGCCCTGGACGATGACCTTGGTGTTCTTGTCGATCAAAACGCTCATGTCGTTTTCCTTTTTTGTAGGAGCGCCTTCAGC
>NZ_JAYRTE010000025.1:0-31066 GCF_041919775.1 Arenimonas sp.
TTATCCCCAAGCAACGGGGTCAGGTTCACTTCCGCGCGGCGGAAGTGAACCTGACCCCGTTCTTACAACCAGCCCTTGGCGCGGGCGCTGCGATAGGCCTCGATGCGGTTTTCGGCGCCGAGCTTGCCGATCGCTTCGGACAGGTAATTGCGCACCGTGCCCTGGCTCAGGTGCAGACGGACGGCGATGTCGGCGGTTTTCACGCCTTCACCGGCCAGGCGAAGCACCTGCCGTTCGCGTTCGGTCAGTGGGTCGTCTTCGCCCCAGGCGGCAACCGCCAGTTGCGGGTCGATGGCGCGGCCGCCGGCGTGCACTTCGCGCAGCGCGCGCGCCAGCTGCGCCGAAGGCGCGTCCTTGAGCAGGTAACCGCGCACGCCGGCTTCCAGCGCACGGCGCAGGTAGCCGGCGCGGGCAAACGTCGTGAGGATCACCACCCGGGTCGGCAGCTGCGCGGCCTGCAGTTTCAGGGCCAGGTCCAGGCCGGTCAGGCCGGGCATCTCGATGTCCGTCACCAGCAGGTCGGGCCGGTGGGCCTGCACCGCCTGCCAGGCGGCGTCGCCGTCACCGGCCTGGGCCACCACTTCCAGGTCCGGCTCCAGGCCCAGCAGTGCCGCCAGTGCGCCGCGCACCATGCCCTGGTCTTCGGCCAGCACCAGGCGGATCACGGGAGCGGCCCCTGCAGCGCCGGACGGGGCAGGCTCAGGACGAGGCGCGTGCCGGAGCCGGGCACGGAGTCGAACTCGAGTCCGCCGCCGAGGGCGCGCAGGCGTTCGGTCATGCCGGCCAGGCCGGTGTTGGGTTCGATGACGCCGCCGCGGCCATCATCGCTGATGCTCAGCTGCACGCCGCCGGCATCGGCGCTGAGTTCGACCTCCACGCGGGCGGCGCGGGCGTGGCGCAGGATGTTGGTCACGGCCTCGCGCAGGCCAAGGGCCAGCACGGATTCCGCCTCCGGCGTCAGCTCCACCGGCGCGATGCGCTGGTCCAGCCGCACTTCGGCCGAAAGCAGCGCCAGCCTGGCGGCGGCCAGTTCGGCCTGGAGACCGGTGGCACGAATGCCGACGACGGCTTCCCGCACCTGCACCAGCGCCTTGCGCGCCACCGATTCGACCTCCGCCATCTGCGCCTTGGCCTCGAGCGGATTGCGATCGACCAGGCGGCCGGCCAGTTCGCTCTTGATCGCCACCAGCGACAGGGTGTGGCCCAGGAGGTCGTGCAGGTCGCGGCCGATGCGTTCGCGCTCGGCCATCGCAGCCAGGCGCGCGACTTCCTGCTGGGTCAGGCGCAGCTCGGCGTTGCGCCGCGCCTTGTCGCGCGAGTACAGCGTGCCCGCCAATACGAGGCCACCGATCAGCGCGGCCATGCCGCCCCAGGCCAGCGCAAGGCGCAGCGTCGGCATGGTCCACCAGAACTCGGCCACCAGCAGCGCCAGCAGCAGCGCGGAGACAGCGACGGCCAGACGAGGACGGAAAGCCCAGCCAGCCATCCCGCAGGCGTAGATGAGGAAGGTATTGCCACCCGGATTGAACGGCACCAGCGCGTAGCCGACCAGCGCGATGCCCAGTACCAACCACGGCCGCAGCGCAGGTGAGGAGCGATAGAAGCCGAAATGCAGCGGCAGGAACACCGCGATCGCGACGGCACTGGCCATCAGCGCGCGGCCGGGGCTGATCGGCGCGAAGGCCAGCGGCAGGAAGACGAACAGCAGGTAGGCCAGGGTGAGCCACGGGCTGTCGTGGATGTCGTCCCCGCGCGCCGGTGGCGCTGCCGAAGCCTGGTTGGCCAGTCGTTCCATGTGCCGCGACATTAGCGGATTCCCGGGCATTCGCGCGCGGCCTGCGTTCAAAGCCGGCGCATGCGCAGCGAGGCAAGCGCCAGCAGCGCCAGCGTCATGCCGGCCAGCACGGCGGCGTGCAGCAGGTAATTGACGCCCTGCAACTGCCCGATCACCCCGAGCGCCATTTGCGCCAGGTGCCAGGCCGGCCAGATGACGGCCAGCTTCTGGACGAGCAGCGGGAAGGCGAACAGCGGCATCCACAGGCCGGAGAGCACCGACATCGGCAGGTAGACCAGGTTGACAATCGCCACCGCCGCCTGCCCTTTCACCAGCGTGCCGATCAGCAGCCCGAGCGCGCAAAAGGGCGCCGTGCCCAATAGCAGCACTGCCACCAGCTTCAGCCAGACCAGCGGATCGACGCGCACGCCGCCGAAGCCGACCGCCGCGATCGAGAGCAGGCAGACGACGGCCAGGCCGAACACCAGGCTCATGAAGATCTTGGCCAGGAAATAGGCCATCGCCGGCATCGGCGAAACCCGTTTGATCTCCAGCCAGCCCTGCTCCCGTTCGATCGCCAGCCCGACGCCGAACCCGAACAGGGCGGGCCCGATCACGCCGAAGGCGCCGTAGGTCGCGAGCAGGTAGGCCGACTTCTCGTAGTCGCCCCACTTGCCCGGCAGCAGCACCGCGAACAGCACGTAGAACACCACCGGGAACGCCAGCGAAGGAATCGCGAACGCCGGCGTGCGCAGCACGCGCAGGAATTCGTACCCGGCCTCGAGGGCCTGGATGCGCCAGAAGGAGGGCGCGGCGTGGGCGAGCGTGGTCATGCGGTTTCCTCCATGGCGGCTTCGGCGGTGATCGTCAGCACGGCATCCTCGAGCGGCAGCGGGCGGACCTCGAGGTCGGACAGCGTGGGGTCGGCCGCCAGCCAGCGGCGCAGCAGGCCTTCGGCATCGCGACTCACCAGCTCCACGCGGCCTTCGTGCTCGCGGGCGCTGGCCACGCCGGGCCAGGCCTGCAGGTCGCCGGCCCCCAGGCGGCTGCGCGCGAGCAGTCGTTTGCCCTCGGCGCGGGCCTTGATGTGGGCCGGGCTGCCTTCGGCGAGCACGCGGCCACCGGCCATGAGGACGATGCGGTCCGCCAGGGCGTCGGCCTCTTCCAGGTAATGCGTGGTCAGCACGATCGCGGCGCCTTCCTCGCGCAGGCGGCGGATGACCACCCAGAAGGCGCGGCGCGCTTCGACGTCCAGGCCGACCGTCGGCTCGTCGATGAACAGCAGCGGCGCCCGCCCGCAGATCGCCAGCGCGAACTGGACGCGCCGCTTCTGCCCGCCCGACAGCGCGCCGTACGGCCGTCGCGCAAGGTCGGCGAGTCCCGCAAGCCGGAGGGTGTCGTCCAGGTGCCGGGGCGCCGGGTAATAACTCGAATACAGGCGGATGTGCTCGGCCACGCGAAGGGTGTCGGGCAGGTCGCCGTCCTGCAGCATCACGCCGATGCCGCGGCGCACTTCCGAGCGGCGCGGGTCCTGGCCGAACAGTTCGACCGTGCCGGCGTCTGCGCCGATGCGTCCGGTCAGCAGGCCCAGGGCCGTAGTCTTGCCGGCGCCGTTGGCGCCCAGCACGGCCAGCACCTCCCCGGCGTGAACCGCCAGGTCGACACCGGCCAGCGCCTGCACGGCCCCATAGGATTTGCGGGCACCGGCCAGGCGGGCCAGCACGGGTCGGGGTTGGGAATAGGCGGTCATCGCAGGCTCCTGTCTGGCGTGCAGACAGTCTCCCGACCGAACGGCCCGCCCTGCAGTGGCGAGCATCAGGCAGGCGGGGTGACAGCTGTCATGGCCGGCCGGGAATTCAAACGCCCGGGGGTTACGCGCCTCCGGGCGCGGTGGTAAGATCGGCCACAAGTCTTTGATTTTCAACGCAAGACCCGACGCGCGAGGGCCCACCTCGCGTTTTGTTTTGGGTCCGGAGAACGCCATGAACGTGATCGATATCCTCAAGCCGCTGCGCCAGCACGCCGGTACCGTCCGCACCCCCGGTCTCGACGACGCCAGCCTGCAGCGGCTCGCCGGTCGTTTCCCGGAGCTGGTGGAAGCCGCGAAGGCCGCCGTCGAGGCGCACGACGCGATCGCCGCGGAGTTCGCCGACCTGCTGGAACTCGACGAGCAGGCCCAGGTCGACGCCGTGCAGGGCAACTTCGTCAACTTCTATCCCGACGACGCGGTCAATCCTTATGTCGCCCTCGCCGCGCGCGGCCCCTGGGTGGTAACGCTCAAGGGCGCGGTGGTCCACGACTCCGGCGGCTACGGCATGCTCGGCCTGGGCCACACGCCGGAAGCGCTGGTCGCGGCGATGTCGCGCCCGCAGGTGATGGCCAACATCATGACGCCCTCGCTGTCGCAGCTGCGCCTCGCCCGCGCGCTGCGCAAGGAAATCGGCCACAGCCGCGGCGAGTGCCCGTACGCGAAGTTCCTGTGCCTGAACTCGGGTTCGGAATCGGTCTCGCTGGCCGGCCGCATCGCCGACGTCAACGCCAAGCTGCACACCGACGCCGGCGGCCGCCACGCCGGCAAGCGCGTCAAGCGCGTCGCGGTGAAGGGCGCCTTCCACGGCCGCACCGAACTGCCGGCGCTGTACTCCGATTCGTCGCGCAAGGCCTACCTGCAGCACCTGGCCAGCTACCAGCACCACAACGACCACCTGCTCACCGTCGAGCCCTATTCCATCGAAGGCCTGAAGCAGGTCTTCGCCGACGCGGACGCCAACGGCTGGTACATCGAGGCGATGTTCCTGGAGCCGGTGATGGGCGAAGGCGACCCGGGCCGCGCCGTGCCGCCGGAGTTCTACGCCGCCGCGCGCGAGCTGACCAAGGCCCACGGCACCCTGCTGCTGGTCGATTCCATCCAGGCCGGCCTGCGCGCCCACGGCGTGCTGTCGATCGTCGACTACCCGGGCTTCGAGAAGCTCGAGGCGCCGGACATGGAAACCTATTCCAAGGCGCTCAATGGCGGCCAGTACCCGCTGTCGGTGCTGGCGGTGAACGAGCGCGCCGCGGGCCTGTACCGCAAGGGCACCTACGGCAACACGATGACCGCCAACCCGCGCGCGCTCGACATCGCCTCGGCGATGCTGGCGGCGCTGACGCCGGAACTGCGCGCTAACATCCGCGAGCGCGGCCAGGAATTCCTGGACAAGCTGGCGAAGCTTCGCGACGAGCTGGGCAATGGCCTGATCACCAAGGTCCAGGGCACCGGCCTGCTGTTCTCCTGCGAACTCGATCCGTCCTACAAGTGCTACGGCGCCGGTTCGACCGAAGAGTTCATGCGCGAGCGCGGCATCGGCGTCATCCACGGCGGCACCAACTCGCTGCGCTTCACGCCGCACTTCGGCGTCACCAGCGAGGAAGTCGACCTGGTCATCGAGCACATCCGCAACGCCCTGCTCAAGGGCCCGCGCAAGACCCAGGCCGCTGCGGCCTGATTTACGGAAGGGGGTCAGGTTCACTTTCAACAGCGTTGAAAGTGAACCTGACCCCCTTCTTGTTCAGAGGCCCGCGGCCTTGCGCCAAAGCAGCTGGGTCAGCGGCGGGATGCGGCCGGCGAGGCCGAGGGCGTGGCCGCGCAGCAGGGTTGGCAGCAGGGCGTCGTTGCTGAAGGCGCGGTTGATGGTTTCGAAGGTATAAGCCGCCAGCGTGTTTTCGCTGCGGCGCGTACGCGCCCAGCGGGCCAGGCGGTGCGGGCTGGCGAAGTCGCTGCCGCGGACACGCGCCTGTTGCCAGGACTCGCGCAGCGCCGCGACGTCGCGCAGGCCGAGGTTCACGCCCTGCCCCGCCAGCGGATGCACGACGTGCGCGGCGTCGCCGGCCAGCACCACGCGACCGGCCACGAGGTCGCTGGCCAGCTGGCGGCGCAGCGGGAAGGCCGCGCGCGCCGACACCGACGTCACCTCGCCAAGCCGCGCGTCGAACGCACGCGTGAGTTCGCGGCGGAAACTTTCCTCGTCCGTTTCCAGCAAACGCTGGGCCTCGTCGGCGGGCAGGCTCCAGACGATCGAACAGCGGCCGTCGGTGAACGGCAGGAAGGCCAGCGGGCCCGTCGGCAGGAAGCGCTGCCAGGCGGTGTCCTCGTGCGGTTTTTCGGTGTCGACGTAGGCGACCAGCCCGCGCTGCCCGTATTCGTGCGCCTCGGCCTCGAGACCTGCGCAGGCCCGCACCTTCGATGCGGCGCCGTCGGCGCCCAGCACCAGGCGCGCATGCAGCACCGTGCCGCTGGCAAGCCACACGCCGGCCAGGTCGTCCTGCTGTTCGATCGATTCGAGCCGGTCCGGGCAATGGCGATGGATGCCCGGCTCGCGCGCGCAGGCGGACCAGAGACGATCCACCAGCAGTGCATGCTCGACGATGTGGCCCAGCGCCGGACGGCCGAAGGCGTCGGCGTCGAAACACAGCTCGCCGCCGCCGGCCGCGTCCCAGACCCGCATGCGCCGGTACGCCTGCGCGCGGGCGCCGCGCACGGCGTCCCAGACGCCCAGGTCCGCCAGCAGCGCGGCGTTGTCGGGCGCAAAGGCATACACGCGCAGGTCCGGAGCGGCTGCATCCCAGGCCGGCGGTTCGTGCGCCTCGACCAGGGCCACGCGCAGGCCGTCGCGGGCGGCGGCCAGCGCGGCCGCGGCGCCGACCACGCCGGCGCCGACGACGACCAGGTCGAAAGGATCCCGCCGGCTCATGCCCGCGGCCTCGACAGCTCGGGCACCTGGCCGCGATAGCCCATCGCGCCCGCGGCCAGCGGCGCGGCCAGTCCGGGCAGGTGGCCCAGTGCAATCAGTCCCAGCGAACGCAGCACGTGCATCGGGAACCCCTCGTTGGCGGTCGCGCGCGCCAGGCCATCGCTGAAGGCCAGCGTACGCTCGCGGTCCTCGCGCCGCGAGGCTGCGTAGTCGGCAAGGCGCGCGGGATCCCCCGGATCTCCGCCGTCGAGCCGCTGCGCCAGCGCCAGCGCATCGCGCAGTCCCAGGTTGAAGCCCTGCGCGCCGATCGGATGGATCGACTGCGCGGCATTGCCCATCAGCACCGCCCGCGGCGCGACCAGCCGCCCGGCGACGGTGCGCGTGAGCGGATAGCCGCTGCGCTTGCCGACCCGTCGCACGCGGCCGGCACGCCAGCCGAAGCGCTGCTGGAAATATTCGGCGTAGGCGGCGTCGTCCAAGGCCAGCACGGTATCGGCCTGGTCACGCGCCACCGCGCAGATGGCGCCGTAGTGGCCGCCAGCCATCGGCAGCAGCGCCACCGGCCCCTGGTCGGTGAAGCGTTCCCAGGCCGTGCCGTCCGGCGCCCGGTCGGTCGCCAGGCTGCACACCACCAGGGTCTGCCGGTAATCGTGGTCGATCGCCGCGATGCCCAGCGCGCCGCGCGCCAGCGAACGGCTGCCGTCGGCGGCCACCAGCAGGCGCGCGCGCAGCTCACGGCCACCGGACGCCTCGTCGAGCCGCACCCGCGGACCGTCGGCATCCGGGATCACTTCGCGCACGGTCGCCGGACGAAACCGCTCCAGGCCCTGCACCGTCGCCAGCCGCGATTCGAGCGCTTCGCCCAGCTCACGCGCCAGCACGACGCCGCCGAAGGCGTCCTGGCCCATTTCGGCCGCATCCAGACGCACCGAACCAAAATCACCGGCGCGGCTGACGTGCACCCGCCGGATCGGCGCCGGCGGCGTGGCCAGGCGCGGCAGCACATCGAGGGCGGACAGGGCGTTGAGACTGGCTGCGGCCAGCGCCAGCTTGCGTTCGTCGAAACCCGGGGCGCCGGCCGCCGGGGCGCTGGCCTCGACCTGGCCGATGCGCCAGCCGCGGCCGTCGAGGGCGCAGGCCAGCGCGCTGCCGACCAGGCCGCCGCCGAGGATGAGGATGTCGTGGTCGAAGCCGTGTTCGCTGGGCATGGCACACATGATACGCGCCCGCCGCGAAGGGCCGGCGACGGGCCGGCAGTTCCGCTAGAATGCCCGCCTGGCCGTTGCCCTCCGGAAATCCTTGCCCATGACTTCTATCACCCGCTCCCGCCTCGCCGTCTTCGCCGCGCTCGCCGTGCTGATGGCCGCCACCCGGCTGAACCATTTCGGCCTGGTGCCGGACGCGTCCTGGGCGGTGTTCGCGCTGGGCGGCTTCTACCTGGCCGGCAGCGTGCGCTGGGCTTTCCCCACGCTGATGGTGCTGGCGGTGGCGGTGGACTACGTGGTCATCACCGGTAGCGGCGCCAGCTTCTGGAGCCACTACTGCATGTCGCCGGGTTACTGGATGCTGCTGCCGGCGCACTTCGCGCTGTGGGCGGCCGGCACCGGTCTGCGCCGCTTCGGCCAGGACAAGCCGCTGCGCGTGCTCGCCGGCCTGGCGCCGGCGCTTCTGCTCGGCGTCGCGACCTGCCACCTGTTCGCCCAGGGCGGCTTCTACTGGCTGTCGGACGCCGTGGCCAACCCCACGTTCGCCGGCTGGGCCAAGAATTACGCCGACTGGTTCATGCCCTACCTGGGCACGACCGCGCTTTACGTGGGCATGGCCGTGCTCGTGCACGGCCTGGTCGCGGCCCTGCGCCGCGCCGGCGCCGCGCGCGCCAGCGGCCTGGCCGGCTGACCCGGCGATGGGCAACCGCCTGTCGAAGATCTACACCCGCACCGGCGACGACGGCAGCACCGGCCTGGGCGACGGCACCCGCGTCGCCAAGGATTCGGCCCGCGTCACCGCCTACGGCACCGTCGACGAAACCAACTGCGCGATCGGCCTGGTGCTTGCCTGCGAGATTCCCGACGACATCCGCCAGGTGCTGGTATCGGTGCAGCACCAGCTGTTCGACCTCGGCGGCGAGCTGTGCATCCCCGGCCACGCCGCGATCAAGGACGCCGACATCGAGCGCCTGGAATCGCAGCTCGACGGTTTCAACGCCGACCTGCCGGCGCTGAAGGACTTCATCCTGCCCGGCGGCGGCCTCGCCGCCGCGCACTGCCACCTGGCGCGCACCATCTGCCGCCGCGCCGAGCGCGAGACGGTCACGCTGTCGCACCACGACGCGGTGCGCCCGCAGGCCATCCGCTACCTCAACCGGCTCTCGGACCTGCTCTTCGTGCTCGCCCGGGTGCTGGCCCGCGCCAGCGGCCACGGCGAAACGATCTGGAACCACGAACGCCGCAAGGGCTGAGCGTGCTGCTCTACACCCATCCGGCCTGCCTCACGCACGACCCGGGCGCCGGGCATCCCGAGTGCCCCGCGCGCCTTGAAGCCGTGCTGCACGCCGTGCGCGCCGCCTTCCCTGCCCTGCCCTGGCGCGAAGCCCCGGTCGCAAGCCGGGACGCCTTGCGCAGGGTGCACACGCCGGCGCTGATCGCCGACCTGCTGGACACGCCGACCGACGGCGCGCGCCGGCTCGACGAGGACACCGCGATGTCTGCCGGTTCGCCCGAAGCCGCCCTGCGCGCGGCCGGTGCCGGCGTGGCGGCGGTCGACGCGGTGATGGCCGGTGAATCGCGGCAGGCCTTCTGCGCCGTGCGCCCGCCGGGCCACCACGCCACCCGCGCCGTCGCGATGGGCTTCTGCCTCTTCAATTCGGTGGCCGTGGCGGCCGCCCACGCCGTGCACGAACATGGCCTGCACCGGGTCGCGATCGCCGACTTCGACGTGCACCACGGCAACGGCAGCCAGGACATCTTCGCCGGCGACCCGCGGGTGATGTACCTCAGTTCGCACCAGTCGCCGCTGTATCCCAACACCGGCGATCCGGACGAACGCGGCGTCGGCAACCTCGCCAACGCCACCCTGGCCGCGGGTGCCGACAGCCACGCGTTCCGCGCCGTCTGGCAGGACGTGCTGCTGCCGCGGCTCGAGGATTTCCGGCCGCAGCTGCTGCTGGTGTCGGCAGGTTTCGACGGCCACCGCCTGGACCCGCTGGCCGACCTGGCCCTGGAAGCCGACGATTACCGCTGGCTGTCGGCGGAGCTGGCCGCGCTGGCGGACCGGCACGCGCAGGGCCGCCTCGTGTCGCTGCTCGAGGGGGGGTACAGCCTGTCGGCGCTGCGCGCCTGCAGCGTCGCCCACCTGCACGGCCTGCTCGGGACCCGCTGAGCGCAGCCGCAGGGCTCGTGTTGCCCCGCCCGGCGGCATGGGCGAAGCTATCGCGTCTTTTCCCCGGAAGTCCCCGTGCGCCGCCCAGTCCTTCGCCTGCTCCCGATCTGCCTGGCCATGGCCTGCGCCGCCCGCGCCCAGGACGCCACCCCGCCCGCCTGGGCCTTCTGCCCCGACACCGGCACGCTTCCGCTGTATCGCCCGCTGGCGGCCGACGATGCGGCACCGGCCGACCCCGCCACGGATGTCAGTGCCCTGCACCTGGACGTCAGCGAGCAGCAGGTGACGGTGCTGACCGGCGAGGTCGAACTGCTGCAGGGCGAACGCTGGCTGGGCACCGAAAAGCTGACTTACGACCACGGCAAGGAAACCTTCCAGACCGGCGGCCCGGCCCGTTACCAGGACCGCGGCCTGCGCCTGCGCGCCGCCAGCGCCCGGGGCGACCAGCGCGCCGACGTGGTGCAGCTGCAGGACGTCGAGTACCAGTTCAACCAGCAGCCCGGCAACGGCCGCGCCGACGCGATCGAGCTGCGTGGCCAGGAAGGCACGCTGACCGGCGCCAGCTATTCGACCTGCCCGCCGGCGCAGCGCCAGTGGGAGTTCCGCGCCAGCCGCATCGACGTCGACCAGGCCGAAGGGGTCGGCACGGCGCGCAACGCCACCCTGCGCGTGGGCGGCGTGCCGGTGCTGTGGCTGCCCTGGGTGCGTTTCCCGACCGACGACCGTCGCCGCACCGGCCTGCTCAGCCCGACCATCGGCCACGACGACCGCAACGGCTTCGAATACGAACAGCCGGTCTACCTGAACCTCGCGCCGAACTACGACGCCACCTTGTCGCCGCGCTGGCTGTCCGACCGCGGCCTGATGCTTGGCGCGCAGTTCCGCTACCTGGGCCCGGTCGACGCCCGCGGCGAGCTCGAGGGCACCTGGCTGCCCGACGACGATCTTGCCCGCCGCGACCGCGGCCTGCTGCGCTGGCGCCACGACGACCGGCTGGGCGAGCACTGGGCCTTCCGCGCCAACCTCAACCACGTCAGCGACGACGACTATTTCGCCGACTTCGGCGACTCGCTGCCCGACTCGACGATTACCCTGCTCGAGAGTTCGCTGGGCCTGTACGGCCGCGGCCGCGGCTGGGACGCCAGCCTGCAGGCCGAAAGCTGGCAGGTCGCCAGCCCGCTGCTGCCCGATTCGGCCACGCCCTACCGGCGCCTGCCGGAGGCGCGCCTGCGCTGGTCGCGGCCGTTCGCACGCTGGTTCGAAGCCGGCGTCGCAGCCGAAGCGGTGCGCTTCGAGTCGGGCTTCCGCGATGGCGGCAACCGCGTCGACCTCATGCCCTGGGTGCAGCTGCCCTTCGGCGGCGCCGCCTGGTTCGCGACGCCGCGCCTGGCCTGGCGCTACACCGCCTATTCGCTGGACCCGTCGCTGGTGCCGCCGGGCGGCGACGACAGCCCCGATCGCAGCCTGCCGGTGATGAGCCTGGACATGGGCGCCTTCTTCGAGCGCGCCTTCCGCTTCGGCGACGGCGACTACATCCAGACGCTCGAGCCGCGCCTGTACTACCTGAACGTGCCCTACCGCGATCAGGACCACCTGCCGCTGTTCGACACCCGTCCGCTCACCTTTTCCTGGCCGGGCCTGTTCCGCGACAACCGCTTCGCCGGCGCCGACCGGGTCGGTGACGCCGACCAGGTCACCCTGGCGGTCACCAGCCGCGTGTTCGACACCGAAGGCGGCCGCGAACTGCTGAGCGCGAGCCTGGGCCGCATC
Source organism: Arenimonas sp. (assembly GCF_041919775.1). GTDB lineage: Bacteria > Pseudomonadota > Gammaproteobacteria > Xanthomonadales > Xanthomonadaceae > Arenimonas. The sequence goes on from NZ_JAYRTE010000025.1 coordinate 11,653, forward strand.
CACTACTTCGACGCGCCGCGCGTCACCGTGCCCGGCGGTCCGCTGCTGTCGGACGAGGGTTCGGCCTGGGTCGCCGAAGCCAGCCTTTCCCCGACCGACCGCTGGTCCCTGGGCCTGGTCCACCAGTGGGACCCGGACGGCGACCGCACCGACCTGTCGGCCGTGCGCAGCCAGTGGCGGTTCGGCGAACGTGGGCTGGTCAACGCGGCCTACCGCTACCGCGCCGACCTGGTCGAGCAGGCCGACCTGTCCTTCGCGCTGCCGGTGCGTGAACAATGGACCGTGCTGGGCCGCTGGAATTATTCGCTGCGCGACCGCCAGAGCCTCGAGGCCCTGGCCGGCGTCGAGTGGAAGAGCTGCTGCGTCGCGGTCCGCGTACTGGGCCGCCGCTACCTGCGTGAATTCAGCAACGAGCAGAACACCGGCATCTATCTTGAGATCGAACTGAACGGCGTCGGCAGCTTCGGCCGCAACACGGCCCGCCTGCTCGATGATGCTATTCTTGGCTATTCCCGTTGATACCCGTGGCGCCGGAGCCGCAGACTGCATGAACAACGCTTTCGCCCCCGTCCTGGCCGCCCTGCTGGCCCTGTCCACCGCCTTCGTGCCGGCGCCCGCCGCCGCCCAGGCCACCACGCCGGTCGACTCGATCGTGGCCGTGGTGGACGAGGACGTGATCCTGCGCAACGAACTCGACCGTGCCGTCGCCAACATCAGCGCCCAGTACGCCAACCAGCCGGGCCAGCTGCCGCCGCGCGACGTGCTCGAGCGCCAGGTGCTCGACCGCCTGGTGCTGGCCCGCCTGCAGCTGGTGCGCGCCCGCGACTCCGGCATCCGGGTCAGCGACGGCGAACTCGCCCAGGCCATCGAGTCGGTCGCCTCGCGCAACCGCATGACCCAGGAACAGCTGCGCGCCCGCCTGGTCCAGGACGGCCTGAGCTACGAAGAATTCCGCGACAGCCTGCGCGACGAAATGCTGATCGAGCGCCTGCGCCAGCGCTACGTGCAGAGCCGCGTGCAGGTCAGCGAGGCCGAGATCGACCAGCTGCTGGCCGTTCGCGAGATCGGTGGCCCGGAAGTGCGCCTGGCCAACATCATCGTCGCCCTGCCCGACGGCGCCACCGCCGAGGAAGTGGCCACGGCCCAGAAGAAGGCCCGCGACATCAAGAGCGTGATCGAACGCGGCGAGCTCGATTTCGCGGCCGCCGCCATCCGCTTCTCCGACGCGCCCAATGCGCTCGAGGGCGGCGAAATCGGCTGGCGCGCGCTCGACGCGATCCCGCCGGCCTTCGTCGGCCTGATCCAGCAGCTGCAGCCCGGCCAGATCTCCGAACCGGTGCGCGGCCCGGGCGGCTACCAGCTGATCCAGCTGGTGGAAACCCGCGAACAGGGCACCCAGACCCTCACCGAATACAACGCCCTGCACATCCTCATCCGCACCAGCCCGACGCTGCCCTCCGAGGCCGCGCGCCAGAAAGCCGCGGACCTGCGCGCGCGCATCGCCGCCGGCGAGGACTTCGGCAAGCTGGCCCGTGAATTCTCCGACGACAGCATGAGCCGCAACGACGGCGGCGACATGGGCTGGTTCCCGGTCAACGCCTGGGGCACCTCGGTGGGTTCGCAGCTCACCCAGCTCCAGGACGGCGAGCTCTCGCAGCCCTTCCAGAGCGAAGTGGGCTGGCACATCCTCAAGCGCCTGGGCGTCCGCGAGCAGGACGTCACCGAACAGAACCGTCGCAACCAGGCGCGCGAGATCATCGCCCAGCGCAAGGCCGAGGAAGAGTACGAGCGCTTCCTGCGCCAGCTGCGCTCGGAAGCCTTCGTCGAGAGCCGCCTGACGGCCGGCTGAGCCATGCGCCCGCGGCTGGCCCTGGTCCCGGGTGAGCCGGCCGGCATCGGTCCCGAACTCTGCGTCCGGCTCGCCCAGCGGCCGGTCGCGGCCGACCTGGTCGCCTATGCCGACCCGGACACCCTTCTCGCTGCCGCGCAGGCCCTGGGCCTGCCGCTGCGCCTGCGCTCGCCGGGCCAGGAATGCGGTCCCGGTGAACTGGCCCTGCAGCCGGTGCCGCAGTCCCGGCCGGTACGTTTCGGCCAACCCGACCCTGCCAATGCCGCAGCGGTGATCGCTTCGCTCGAACAGGGCGCGGCGGCCTGCCTGGCCGGCGAATGCCAGGGCCTGGTCACCGGTCCGGTGCACAAGGCCAGCATCAACGAGGGCGGCATCGCCTATTCCGGCACCACCGAACTGCTCGCCCGCCAGGCCGGCGTGGACGTGGTGATGATGCTGGCCCGCCCCGGCCTGCGCGTCGCGCTGGCGACCACCCACCTGCCGCTGCGCGCGGTGCCCGATGCAATCACCGGCGAAGGACTGGCGCGCTGCCTGCGCATCACCGACGCTGCGCTGCGCCGCGACTTCGGCATCGCGGCGCCGCGCATCGCGGTGCTGGGCCTGAACCCGCACGCCGGCGAAGACGGCCACCTGGGCCGCGAAGAGCTCGACGTCATCATCCCGTGCCTGCAGGCGCTGCGCGCCGACGGCCTGGACCTGGTCGGCCCGCTGCCGGCCGACACCGCCTTCCTGCCCGACAAGCTGGCCGGCTTCGACGCGGTGATGGCCATGTACCACGACCAGGGCCTGCCGGTGCTCAAGCACGGCGGCTTCGAGCAGGCGGTCAACATCACCCTGGGCCTGCCCTACCCGCGCGTCGCCGTCGACCACGGCACGGCGCTCGAACTGGCCGGCAGCGGCCGCGCCGATCCCTCGAGCCTGTTCGCCGCCGCAGACCTGTGCGCCACGCTCGCCGCCCGGAGGATTCCCGCATGAGCGCGTTCAAGGCCCCGCCGAAGAAAAACCTCGGCCAGCACTTCCTCACCGACCGCCGCTACATCGACCTGATCGTGCTGGCGGTGGACCCGAAACCGGGCGACCGCCTGGTCGAGATCGGCCCGGGCCAGGGCGCGATCACCTTTCCGCTGCTCAAGCGCCACGGCGAGCTGACGGTGATCGAATTCGACCGCGACCTGATCACCCCGCTGATGGAAGCCAGCGAAGGCCTGGGCCGGCTGACCGTGATCCACAAGGACGTGCTGCAGGTCGACTTCGGCAAGCTCGCGGCCGACGAAGGCCACGGCGCCTGCCAGATCCGCCTGGTCGGCAACCTGCCGTACAACATTTCCTCGCCCATCCTCTTCCACGCGCTTGAGCACGCCGCCGCGGTGCGCGACATGCATTTCATGCTGCAGAAGGAAGTCGTCGACCGCATGGCCGCCGGGCCCGGCAGCAAGGTCTACGGGCGGCTGGGCGTGATGCTGCAGGCCTATTGCACCGTCACCTCGCTGTTCGACGTGCCACCGGGCGCGTTCCGGCCGCCGCCGAAGGTCGACTCGGCGGTGGTGCGGCTGGTGCCGCTGCCGGCCGCCGAAGTCGGCATCAGCGACCACGCGCTGTACGCCCGCGTCGTGCGCGACGCCTTCGGCCAGCGCCGCAAGACGCTGCGCAATGCGCTGTCGCAGGTGTGCACCGGCGCCGACATCGAAGCCACCGGCCTGCGTCCCGACGCCCGCGCCGAACAGCTGGCCGTAGCTGAATTCAAGCTGTTGGCCAATCACCTGTGCACGCTGCCCCCGGAGCGTCGTCCTGCGTAGAATGGCGGCATGGACACGCCCCAGCACGCCATCCAGGTCGTCGTCGCCACCCGATTCCTCGAAGACCAGTCGATTCCCGAGGATGACCGCTACGTCTTCGCCTACACGATCCGGATCGAGAACGCCGGCGAGGTGCCCGCGCGCCTGATCAGCCGGCACTGGGTGATCACCGACGCCAACGGCAAGGTGCAGGAGGTGCACGGCGAGGGCGTGGTCGGCGAACAGCCCTGGCTGCGGCCCGGCGAAAGCTTCGAATACACCTCCGGCGCCGTGCTGGAAACGCCGCTGGGCACCATGCAGGGCAGCTACCAGATGCTCGCCGACGACGGCACGCGCTTCGACGCCGAGATCTCGCCCTTCACCCTGTCCGTGCCGCGGACCCTGCACTGATGGCCACCTACGCCATCGGCGACGTCCAGGGCTGTTACGACGCACTCCAGCGACTGCTGGAAAAGATCCGCTTCGACCCGGCGGTCGACCGCCTGTGGTTCTGCGGCGACCTCGTCAACCGCGGCGGGCAGTCGCTGGAAACCCTGCGCCTGGTGCATTCGCTGTCGATCCACAGCACCATCGTGCTGGGCAACCACGACCTGTCGCTGCTGGCGATCTCGGCCCGGCGCGAAGCCGACCAGCGCAAGGTCAACCCCGACCTGCAGCGGGTGCTGTTCGCCGACGACACCGAGGTGCTGATCAGCTGGCTGCGCCAGCAGAAGCTCTTCCACGTCGACCGCACGCTCAATTTCGCGATGGTGCACGCCGGGCTCGCGCCCAAGTGGACGATCGCCCTGGCCGAGGCCCGCGCCCGCGAGGTCGAGGAAAAACTGCGCGGCGACGGCTTCCAGAAGCTGGTGCGCAACATGTACGGCGACAAGCCGGCCTGGACGCCCAAGCTGATGGGGCCGGACCGCTACCGCGCGATCATCAACGTGTTCACCCGCATGCGTTATTGCACGCCCGGCGGACGCATCGGCTTCGAGGACAAGGGCCGGCCCGGCACGCAGCGGCCCGGCATGTACCCCTGGTTCGAGGTTCCGGGGCACGCCGAACGCGAGATGCCGGTGGTGTTCGGCCACTGGTCGACGCTGGGCCTGTTCATGGGCCTGGGCGTGTATGCCATCGACACCGGCGCGGTCTGGGGCGGCAAGCTCACCGCGCTGGAACTCGGCCCCGAACTTCGCCTGCACCAGGTCGCCGGGCGCAGCGCGCCCGACAACGCGCCGCGCGGCGACGACTGAAACAAAGGAGACTCCCATGACCCGTAGCCTGATCTTCCTGCTTGCCGCCGCCCTGGCCTTGCCCGTGCTGGCCCAGGACGCCGGTAACGGTGATGCCGCGGCGCGCGCCGCCGCGCTCAAGGCGGCCGTCGCCCCCGGCAAGCAGATCTTCATCGCCCGGCAGCTGCAGCTTTCCAACGAGGAAGACGCGGCGTTCTGGCCGACCTACGACACCCACCAGGCCGGCCTGGCCGACCTGGCGGAGCGGCGTTCGCGGCTGCTGGCGCGGCACGAGGAACGGCGCGCCGCCGGTGAGGTCGACGATGGCGACATCGAAGACCTGGCCGAGGAAATGCTGGCCCTGGAAGCCGACGAGGCCGACCTGCTCGAATCGAGCTTCGCGCGCCTGGGCCGCGCCGGGCTGCCGGTGCAGAAGGCGGTGCGCTACATCCAGCTGGAAAAGGACCTGCGGGCGCTGCGCCACCTCGAGCGCGGCGAAGACGCCGACTACCGCTTCAACTGAGGCCGGCCGGCTGCCGCCGGTAGTCCACGAACCGGAAGTCGAACGCATGCCGGGCGTCGGCCGGATGGTCCTCTCGCCAGACCGGCCGCCATTCGGCCGGATTCCATTCGGGGAAGAACGCGTCCGCGCCGTCCACCACCGTGTCCACGTGGGTCAGGTGGAGCTGGCTGGCCAGCGGCAGCGCCAGCGCGTAGACCTCGCCGCCGCCGATCACCATCAGCGCCTCGGCCTCGCAGCCGGCCATCGCCTCTTCCAGTGAAGCCACCGGCTCCATGCCGGCGAAGGGAACGCGCCCCGAGCGCGTGAGCACGAGGTTGCGACGCCCCGGCAGCGCCCGGCCCAGGGATTGAGCGGTCTTGCGGCCCATCAGCAGCGGCCGGCCGAGGGTGAGCGCCTTGAAGCGCTTGAGGTCATCGGGCAGGCGCCACGGCAGTTGATTGCCGCGGCCGATCGCCCGGGCGCGGTCCAGCGCCGCGACCAGGTGCAGCTCCGGGAAACCGCTCACACCGCCACCGGCGCCCTGATGGCGGGGTGCGGGTCGTAGCCTTCGATGCCGATGTCCTCGAAGCGCATCGTGAACAGGTCGGTCGCTTCCGGCGCCAGCACCAGCCGCGGCAGCGGCCGCGGTTCGCGCGAAAGCTGTTCGCGCGCCTGGTCGAGATGGTTCGAATACAGGTGGGCGTCGCCCAGCGTGTGCACGAAGTCGCCCACCTCCAGCCCGCAGTGGCGCGCCACCATGTGCGTGAGCAGCGCATAGCTGGCGATGTTGAAGGGCACGCCCAGGAAGATGTCGCCCGAGCGCTGGTAGAGCTGGCAGCTCAGCCGGCCGTCGGCCACGTAGAACTGGAACAGCGTGTGGCAGGGCATCAGCGCCATCTGCGGCAGCTCGGCCACGTTCCAGGCGCTGACGATCAGCCGCCGCGAGTCTGGGTTGCGCCCGATCTCGTCGACCACCCAGCGCAACTGGTCGATCTCGCGGCCGTCGCTGCCGGTCCAGTGTCGCCACTGCTTGCCGTAGACCGGACCGAGCTCGCCGTTTTCGTCGGCCCACTCGTCCCAGATGCTGACCTTGTTCTCGCGCAGGTAGCCGATGTTGGTTTCGCCGCGGATGAACCACAGCAGTTCGTGGATGATCGAACGCAGGTGCAGCTTCTTGGTGGTGACCAGCGGGAACCCTTCGCGCAGGTCGAAGCGCATCTGCCAGCCGAACACCGAACGCGTGCCGGTGCCGGTGCGATCGGCCTTCACCGTGCCGTGTTCAAGCACGTGCCGCAGCAAATCCAGATAGGCGTGCATCAGGCCTTCTCCGCCGGCGGCGGCACCGGCGCCAGCGTCGGCGAGCGGTGCGACAGCCAGAGCAGGAACAGGCCCAGCGCCACCAGCGGCAGCGACAGCAGCTGGCCCATGGTCAGCCAGCCGAAGGCCAGGTAGCCGAGATGGGCATCAGGCTCGCGCACGAATTCCACCGCGAAGCGGAACAGGCCGTAGCCGAGCGCGAATAGGCCCGAGACGGCGTAACGCGGCCGCGGCCTGCGCGAGTAGAACCACAGCACGAGGCCCAGCACCAGGCCTTCGAGGGCGGCCTGGTAAAGCTGCGACGGATGCCGTGCGAAGCCATCGAGCGCGCCGCTGGCGTGCAGCGAGCGCAGCTGGTCCATCGGCAGCGCGGCGTATTCGGCCGGCAGGCTGGACGGGAACACCACGCCCCAGTCGCCGCCGGTCGGCTTGCCCCAGAGCTCGCCGCCGATGTAATTGCCCAGCCGCCCGAAGCCCAGGCCCGCCGGCACCAGCGGCGCGACGAAGTCCATGGTGTCGAAGAAGTGCAGGCGCTGGCGCCGGCTCCACCAGGCCGCGGCCACCAGCACGCCGATCAGCCCGCCGTGGAAACTCATGCCGCCCTGGTTGACCATGAACAGCATCAGCGGATCGGCGAGGAAAGCGTCGAAGGCATAAAACAGCACGTAACCCACGCGTCCGCCCAGGATCACGCCCAGCATCCCGTAGAACAGCAGGTCGCCGAAGCCGTCCTCGTTCACCCCGGGCAGGCGCCCGGCCCGCACCCGCCGGCGGCCCAGCCACCAGGCGGTGAAGAAGGCCAGGGCGTACATCAGCCCGTACCAGTGGATGCCGTGCGGCCAGAACGGCAGTTCCAGGGCCAGCGGATCGATATCGTGCAGGATCGTCATGCGCCTAGTTTGCCGACCGCGTCCGCATTGGTCGATGCCCCGGCGCCTGCGGGGACGTCGCGGCGCGTGGACGGGTCGACCAGGGCGCCGACCACCCAGCCGGCCAGGGGCTCGAGCGGCAGGTCTTCGGTTTCGAACATCAGCCGCTCGCGGTCGTTGATCGCGAACAGCCGCAGCGGCGGCTCCGCGTACTGCGCCACGAACTCATCCCAGCCGAACTCCGCGCCCAGCTTGGTGGTCTTGATCTGCCAGCCCGCGGCCAGGCGCTTGTCGAGCTCGCCGTGGGTGATGCCCTCGCCGAACAGCGCCGGTGCCTGGATCGGCGCCGCCAGCGCCTGCCGCGGCGCTTCACCGGGGGCCAGCACGCGCAGCCGCAGCACCCGCCCGGGGCCGAACTCCGGCCGGAAGCGCACGCAGGCCAGGGTGTTCATCTCGCCGCGGGTGGACATCGCCAGCAGCCAGCCGAAGGCGTTGAAGTCCACCGTCCGCTCGGCGTGCTCGGAGGCCGGGTTCCCATAGAAGGTCTTCAGCCCCGCCAGCCGCGCCGCCGCCAGACCGCTCCAGTCCTCGTCGGCCAGCAGCGTGCGGAAGCCGGCCTTGTCCAGGGCCTGGCCGATCGCCCGGGCCACCGGCGAACTGCCGACCACCAGCACCTGGGTCGGGCTGGGCGCGGTGACCTTCAGCAGCCGCGCCAGCCATCGCGACGTGCCGCTCTGCACCAGCACCGTGCCGATGATCAGCAGGAAGGTCAGCGACACCAAGGTCTGGGCGGCGACCGGGTCCTGGTCCTCCATGCGCAGCGCGAACAGCGCCGACACCGCCGCCGCGACGATGCCGCGCGGGGCGATCCAGGCCAGCAGCGCCCGCTCCGGCCAATGCGTGGTGCCGCCCAGCGTGGACAGCAGCACCGCCAGCGGCCGCACCACCAGCATCGCCGCCGCCAGCACCAGCAGGCCGGTGCCCAGCATCGGCAGGCCCGGCCACTGCAGGCGCGCCGCCAGGATGATGAAGAGCATCGAGATGATCAGCGTCGACAGGTGTTCCTTGAACGACAGGATGTGCTCGACGTCCAGGCCGCGCATGTTCGCCAGCACCATGCCCATCACCGTCACCGCCAGCAGGCCGCTTTCGTGCGCGAGCAGGTTGCTGGCGGCGTAGGCGACCAGCACCCAGGCCAGGGTCCCGTAGTTGTGCAGGTATTCGGGCAGCCACTGCCGGCGCAGCACCGTGGCCAGCACCCAGGCCCCGGCGACGCCGATCACCGCGCCGCTGGCCACCGTCCAGGCGAACACGCCCCAGCCGCCGTTGCCGTGCCCGAGCATCAGCGCCTCGAGCACCAGCACGGCCAGCAGCGCGCCGATCGGGTCGATGATGATGCCTTCCCAGCGCAGGATGTTGGAGATGCGTTCGTTGGGCCGCACCGCGCGCAGCATCGGCATGATCACGGTCGGCCCGGTGACGCAGGTCAGCGCGCCGAACAGCAGCGCCACCGGCCAGGCCAGGCCGGCCAGGTAGTGCGCGGCCACCGCCAGGCCGCCCATCGTCACCAGCGCGCCGACGCTGACCAGGCGCAGGATGGTCGGGCCCAGGCCGCGGATTTCACCCAGGCGCAGGGTCAGGCTGCCCTCGAACAGGATCAGCGCCACGCCCATCGACACCAGCGGGAACAGGAATTCGCCCAGCATCGCGTCCGGGTCGAGCCAGCCCAGGCCCGGCCCCAGCGTGATGCCCGCGGCCAGCAGCAGCAGGATCGCCGGCAGCCGCAGCCGCCATGCCGCCCACTGGCACAGGAAACCCAGCAACAGCAGCAATGTGATGAACAGGCCGGTGGACATGCGGGCTCCGGATCAGGGGCGCACGCAGGCGGCCGGCGTGGTCAGCCCGGCCTTCGCTGCTTGCGCTTGGCGAGGATGTTCAGCGTCTCGACGCCGGCCGAGAAGGCCATGGCGAAGTAGAGGAACTTGCGGTCGATGTGGAAATCGAAGCCGTCGGCGATCAGCGCCACGCCGACCAGGATGATGAAGCTCAGCGCCAGCATCTTCACCGTCGGGTGCCGGTCGATGAAGTCGCCGATCGGATTGGCGGCGAACAGCATCACCGCCACCGCCATCAGGATGGCCGCGACCATGACCCAGCGGTTGTCGACCATGCCGACCGCGGTGATCACCGAGTCGAGCGAGAACACGATGTCGATGATGGCGATCTGGGCGATGACGTAGCCGAACACCGCCGAAGGCTTGGTGCCGATGTCTTCTTCGTCGGACTCGCCCTCGACCGAATCGTGGATTTCCATCGTGCCCTTGACCAGCAGGAACAGGCCACCGGCGATCAGCACCAGGTCGCGCACCGAAAAATCCATGCCGAACAGCGCGAACAGGTTGTTCTGCATGCTGGCGAGGAAGGCCAGCGACAGCAGCAGCAGGATGCGGGTGACGCAGGCCAGGGCCAGGCCGAACTTGCGGGCCATCGGGCGCTGTTCCGGCGGCAGCTTGCTGACCGCGATCGAGATGAAGACAAGGTTGTCGATGCCAAGCACGATCTCGAGCGTCGCCAGGGTGAGCAGCGCGATCCAGATTTCAGTGCTGAAGATCCAATCCATCGTACGGGTTCCCGATCAGAAGTAACGTGGGCCGAGGATCAGTCCCCAGCAGGCCAGAACATTCAGGTCGGCCAGGAACACGGCGGCAGAGCCCATGTCCTTGGCGCGCCCGGCCAATTCGTGGTGCTCCGCGCCCCAGCGGTCCACGACCGCCTCGACCGCCGAGTTGAGCACCTCGACCACCAGCACGAGCATCATCGAGCCGACCAGGATCGATCGCTCGACCCCGTCCGCCCCCAGCCACAGCGCCAGCGGCGCCAGCAGCACGAACAGGTAGACCTCGAGCCGGAAGGAGGACTCGAGCATCCACGTTGCCCGCAGGCCCTTGAGCGACCAGGTGAACGCCCGCCAGACCCGGAACGGGCTGCGTGGCGCCAGGCTGTCATAGCTGTCGGCCATCGGGGACCCGGAGGCGGCAAAGGCGGTAATTCTGCCACATCCCTGACTTCCGGCCTTGTGCGGCCGGCCGGGCGCCCGCACCATTCAGGCATCCATCCATCGCCGGGAGATCCACATGTTCAACGCCGAACGCCTGCTGGGACAGCTGATGGGCCAGGCCATGGGCGGCCAGCTGGGTGGCCGCAAGAAGAAAAAGCACCGCGGCGGCTTCGGCATGCCCAGCGGCGGCCAGATGGCCGTGGGCCTGGGCGTACTGGGCGTGGCGATGGCCGCCTACGAGCACTACAGCCAGAAATCCGCCGCGCCGGCACCCCAGCCGATGGCCGGCGCCGGCCTGGGCACCGCGGTGCCGCCCCCGGCCCCTCCCGGCCCGGCGGTGCCGCCGCCGGCCCCGCCCGCGGCCGCCGACACCGCGCTGCGCACCGAGCAGGCCATGCACCTGCTGCGTTCGATGATCACCGCGGCCCACGCCGACGGCCTGATGGACCCGGAAGAAAGGGACGCCATCCTCGACCGCGCCCGCGAAGCCGGCCTCGATCCCGAGGAGCTGCAGATGCTCGACGCCGAGATGCGTGCGCCGTTCACGCTCGACCAGCTGGTGGTGCGCACGCCGGTGGCCCTGCGCGCCGAAACCTATGCCGCCGCGCTGGTGGCGATCACCGCCGACACCGATGAGGAGCGCGCCTTCCTCGACCGCCTCGCCGGATCCCTTGAAATCGACCAGGCCACCCGCCGCGACCTGCACGCGCGGCTCGGCCTCGACGCCTGACCCCCCGAAGGAGAACTCGCATGCACCAGTGGTACCTCAGCTACAACGGCCAGCAGATGGGTCCGCTCGACCACGCCGCCGCCGTCGCCCAGGCCGGCAAGGATTCCAGCGGCCACTGCTGGCGCCAGGGCTTCGCCGAGTGGATCCCGATCAGCGCCTGCGCCGAACTGCGCGCCGAGTCCGCGCCTGGCAACCAGCTGGCGCCGACGCCGCCCCCGGCCACGTCGATGGCTTCGGCGGGCCAGCGTGCCGACGTCATCGACTACAAGATCTTCGGCGAGGACATGCAGTTCGTCGAAGTCGAACTCGATCCGGGTGAAAGCGCGGTCGCCGAGGCCGGCTCGATGATGTACAAGGACGCGGTCGTGAACATGGAAACCGTGTTCGGCGACGGCGCCGCGCCCTCGGGCGGCGGCTTCATGGACAAGCTGGTCGGCGCCGGCAAGCGCCTGGTCACCGGCGAGAGCCTGTTCACCACGGTCTTCACCCACGGCGGCGGCAGCGGCAAGGCGCGCGTCGCGTTCGCGGCGCCCTACCCCGGCACCATCGTGCCGATGACGCTGTCGAACTACGGCGGCACGATCATCGCCCAGAAGGACAGCTTCCTGTGCGCCGCCCGCGGCGTGCAGATCGGCCTGCACTTCCAGAAGAAGGTGATGACGGCGCTGTTCGGCGGCGAAGGCTTCATCATGCAGAAGCTCACCGGCGACGGCCTGGTCTTCGTGCACGCCGGCGGCACCATCATGGAGCGCGAGCTGCAGGCCGGCGAACGCCTGGACGTGGACACCGGCTGCGTGGTCGCGATGACCAGCAGCGTGAACTTCGACATCAAGCCGGTCGGCGGCGTGAAGTCGATGCTGTTCGGTGGCGAGGGCGTGTTCCTGGCCACGCTCACCGGCCCGGGCAAGGTCTGGCTGCAGTCGCTGCCGTTCTCGCGCCTGGCCGGCCGCATGATGTCGGCCGCCTACCAGAAGGGCGGCGGCAAGGGCGAAGGCTCGGTGCTGGGCGGCCTGGGCGGCATCATCTCGGGCGACCGGGGCTTCTGAGCCCTGGCAGGGCGCCGGCGCCGCGTGCGCCGGCGCCCGCGACGGACTATTCGTCGCGGAAAATGGCGGTGCCGCGGCTGCCGTCGGGTTTGACCCAGCCGCGGTACATGCCGGAGGTGTTGAAGGGCATCGCGATGTTGCCCTTCGCGTCGAGCGCGATCGCCCCGCCGTCGCCGCCGAGCTTCGGCACGATGCCGTTGATGACTTCTTCAGACGCCGCCGCGAGCGAATCGCCGCGGTAGGCGACGCGCGCGCAGACATCGTGCGCCGCCGCCGAGCGGATGTAGAACTCGCCCCAGCCGGTGCCGGAAACGCCGCAGCTTTCGTCGGCCCAGGTCCCCGAACCGATGATCGGCGCGTCGCCGATGCGGCCCCAGCGCTTGTTGGTCATGCCGCCGGTGGAGGTGGCCGCGGCGATGTGGCCGTGCTTGTCCAGCGCGACCGCGCCGACCGTGCCGAAATAAGTGGCCGGCAGCGCCGCCTGCCCGGCCTGTTCGCGCTTTTGCGCCTTTTCCAGCTGCTCGCGGCGACGGTCGGTGTCGAACCAGTCCGGCGCCACGAGTTCGATGTCGGGGTGCTCGTCGGCGAACTTCTCGGCGCCGGCGGCGGCCAGCATCACGTGCGGCGAGCGTTCCATCACCGCGCGCGAAAGAAGGATCGGGCTGCGCACCGTGCTGACGCCCGCTACCGCGCCGGCGCGGCGGGTATGGCCTTCCATGATCGCGGCGTCGAGCTCGTGTCCACCGGCGGCATTGAACACCGCGCCCTTGCCGGCGTTGAACCACGGCGATTCCTCGAGCACGCGCACCGCGGCGGTCACCGCATCCAGCGCCGCGCCACCGTCGGCGAGCACGGCGTGGCCGGCGTCGAGCGCGCGGTCGAGGTCGGCGCGCACGGCCTTCTCTTCCTCCGCCGACAGCGCGCTGCGCTCGATCACGCCGGCGCCACCGTGGATGACCAGGGCGGTCGGGGACTCATCGGCCCAGGCGGGCACGGCGGCGGCGATGGCGAGGGCAAGCAGCAGCGAACGGGACATGGCGAACCTCGAAAGGGGGAAACCAGGCCGAGTCTAACCCTGGTGGCGCAGCGCCTCGATCGGATCCAGGCGCGCGGCCTTGCGCGCCGGATAGAACCCGAAGAACAAGCCGGTGGCCACCGAGAATCCGGTCGCCATCGCCACCACCTGCAGGTCCAGCTGCACCGGCAGTGCGCCGAACTTGCTGGCCAGCAGCGCGCCGGCCACGCCCAGCGCGATGCCGATGGCGCCGCCGCCGAGCGAGATCAGCATTGCTTCGGCCAGGAACTGCATCTGGATCTCGCGTGGTCCGGCGCCGACAGCCATGCGCAGGCCGATTTCGCGGATACGTTCGGTTACCGACACCAGCATGATGTTCATGATGCCGATGCCGCCGACGATGAGCGAAATGCTGGCCACCGCGCCCAGCAGCAGCGACATCAGCCGCGTGGTCTGGGTGCGGGTGGCGACGATCTCGGCGATGTTGCGCACCTGGAAGTCGTCATCGGCGCCGGGCGCGATGCGATGGCGCTGGCGCAGCAGCGCATTGATCTCGTCTTCGACGAAGGCCAGGTCCTCGGCCCGGCCGACGCCGACCGAGATGCGGCTGACGGTGTCGGCCCGGCGCGGCGCCACCATCGCGCCGGCGGCGGGCGCGGCTTCCGCCGCCGCGGCGGCGGCCATGCGCCTGCGTCCGGTTTCCAGCGGCACCAGCATGATGTCGTCCGAGTCCTGGCCCCAGTTGCCCTGGCCCTTGGCGGAAAGCACGCCCACCACCTTCAGCGGCACACGGCCGAAGCGGATGGTGGCGCCGATCGGGTCGCCGTCGCCGAACAGTTCGCGGCGCACGGTTTCGCCCAGGATCACCACCTTGTTGGCGGTGTTGTAGTCGCGCGCTCCGAATTCGGCGCCGGAGGCAATCTGCCAGTCGTTGACCGGGAAATAGTCGGCGTTCACGCCTTCCCAGCGCGTCGACCAATTGTTCTCCGCGAACACGACCTGGCCACCGCCGGACACCGAGGTCGCGACGTACTGAACGCCGGGGATCTCGCCGCGGATGGCGTCGGCGTCGGCATCGGTGAGGCTGGCTTCGCTGCCGGCGCCGCCGCGGGCCGGCCCGCGCGAGGCGCCGCCGAAGATCTCCAGCCGGTTCGAGCCCAGGCGCGAGATCATCTGGTCGAGTTCGGACTGCGTGCCCCGCCCCACCGACACCATCACGATGACCGCGGCGATGCCGATGATCACGCCCAGCGCGGTGAGGATGCTGCGCAGCCAGTTGCCGCGCAGCGAGGAGACCGCCGAACGCATCACGTCGGTGAGCGTCATTTGCCTTTCCCCGGGGCCATCCAGCCCTCTTCGTGCAGTTCGCCGTCGTGCATCACGACGATGCGGTCGGCATGTTCGGCCACCGGCCGTTCGTGGGTGATGATGACGATCGTCCGGCCGCCGGCCTGCAGGCGTTCGAACAGGGCCATGATTTCCTCGCTGGTGCGCGAATCGAGGGCGCCGGTCGGCTCGTCGGCCAGCAGCAGCGGCGGTTCGTTGATCAGGGCACGGGCGATCGCCACGCGCTGCTGCTGGCCGCCGGAAAGTTCGCTGGGCTTGTGGCCGGCACGGTCGGCCAGGCCGACCTGTTCGAGCGCCGCGCGGGCGCGCGGCTCGCGTTCGGCCACCGGCACGCCGGCATAGACCAGGGGCATGGCGACGTTTTCCAGCGCGCTCTGGCGCGAGAGCAGGTTGAAGCCCTGGAAGACGAAACCGATCTTCTCCAGCCGCAGGCGCGCGCGCCCGGCGGCATCGAGGCTGGCGACGTTGACGCCGTCGCACAGGTATTCGCCCGAGGTGGGCGTGTCCAGGCAGCCGATGAGGTTCATCATCGTGGACTTGCCCGAGCCCGAGGCGCCCATGATGGCCAGGAACTCGCCGTGTTCGACCCGCAGGTCGACGCCGCGCAGCGCCACCACTTCGGCGGGCGTGCCCGGCGAATAAACCTTGCCCAGGCCGCGCGTTTCGATGACCGGTGCGCGCGGCGTCATTCCGCGGGGCGCTCCTGGCCGACCACCACCTGCTGGCCTTCCTGCACGCCGGTGACTTCGGTCATCGTGCCGTCCGACACGCCGACCTGGACCGGTACCGCCTGCGGCGTCTTGCCCTCGAGCACCCACAGCGTCCGGCTGGCGCCGCCGCGACCGGCCGCGGCCGCGCCGGCGTTGCCCGGGCGCGCGCCCGGCGTCATCGAACCCGGGGCGCCGCGTGGGCGCCCTTCCGCGCCCGGGCGGCCGGAGCGGGGCGCATCCGGCGGCGTGTAGCGCAAGGCGGCATTGGGCACGCGCAGCACGCCCTCGCGGCCGTCGACCACGATCTCGGCGCTGGCGGTCATGCCCGGCAGCAGGCTCAGGTCGGCGTTCTGCACCTGCACCACCACCGGGTAGGTGATCACGTTCGAGGTGGCGGTCGCGGCCAGGCGCACCTGCCGCACTTCGCCGCTGAACTGGCGGTCGGGATAGGCATCGACGGTGAACGACACCGGCAGGCCTTCGCGGATCTGGCCGACGTCGGCCTCGTCAACGCTCAGGTCGATCTGCATCTGCGCCAGGTCCTCGGCGATCTGGAACAGCACCGGCGTCTGGAAGCTGGCCGCGACGGTCTGGCCCGGCTCGATGTCGCGCAGCAGCACGACGCCGTCGACCGGCGAGCGGATCACGGTGTAGTCGACGTCGAGGCGGGCATTGCCGACAGCGGCCTGGCGCTGGCGCACCGCGGCCTCGGCCGACACCACGCGGGCGCGGGCCTGGTCACGCGCCGCCAATGCAAGGTCGGCCTCGCTGCGCGCGATCAACTGGCGTTCGACCAGGTCGCGCTTGCGGCGGTAATCGGCCTCGGCGTTGGTGACGCTGGCCCGCGCTTCGTTCACCGAGGCGCGGGCGCTGGCCAGGTCGGCTTCGGCCTGGTCGAGCCGGGTCTGGAACGGGGCCGGGTCAAGGCGCGCAATGGCCTGGCCCTGCGTGACGCGGTCGTTGTAATCGGCCAGCACCTCGAGCACCTGGCCCGATACCTGGGAACCCACGTCCACCGTCGTCGTCGCGCGCAGCGTGCCGGTGGCCGAAATGACCACGCGCACGTCGCCGCGTTCGACCGTGGCGGTCCGGTAGGCACCGGCAGCTTCGCCGTCGCGGCCGGTGAACCACCAGGCGGCCAGCAGGGCCAGCGCGACCGCGGCGATCACCAGGTACAGGCGGAAGGGGCGACGGGTGGGGGAAGGCATCGGGGCTCCGGGGAAGGGTCAGGCAACAGGGAAAGGTAAACGCAGGCGGGCAGGAAAGGTTGACCCGGCCGGCCCGCGGTTTTCAGCCGGCGGCGGTGGCGTGCGGAAAACTCAGGATCGCGGTGGTGCCTTCGCCCGGGCGGCTTTCCAGCCGGACCGGCCAGCCATAGCGGTGCGACAGCCGCTGCACGATCGACAGGCCGATGCCCTGGCCTTCCTTGCCGGGGTTGGCGGCGCGGTAGAAGGGTTCGAACACGCGCGCGAGCACGGCTTCGTCCATGCCCACGCCGGTGTCGGCGACGGCGATCTCGCCGTGGCGCACGGTCACCGTGACGCTGCCGGCGTCGGTGTAATTGCAGGCGTTGCGCAGCAGGTTGCTGAGCATCACCGACAGCACCCGCGCCGGCGCATGCAGGTGGAAACCCTGCTCGATCCGGCAGCCGACCTCGACCGGTTTGCCGCCGACCAGCAGCCGCGCCTTCTCGACTTCTTCCTGCACCACCTCGGCGACGTCGAAGTCCACGTCCGGCAGGCCGGTGTCACCCTCGCGGGCCAGGATCAGGAAGGCTTCGATCAGCGCCTCCATGTCGCGACCGGCGCCCTGGATGCGGCCCAGGGCCTTGCGCGAGAGCGGCGAGAGGCTGTCGTCGGCGGCCATCATGTCGCCGGCGACGCGGATGACGGTGAGCGGCGTGCGCAGCTCGTGCGAGGCGTCGCGGGTGAAGTCGCGTTCGCGCTGCACGAAGTGTTCGATGCGGCTGGCGAACTCATGCAGCGACTGCGCCAGCACCAGGGTTTCGCCCTCCACGTCGGTGGGCAAATTCTCCGGGCTCAGCAGCGCCGGTTCGGGCAGCTTGGGATCCCAGCGCTGCACCTGCGAGGCCAGCCAGATGACCGGCGACACGGCGCGCTTGGAGGCCCGGTAGGTCGTCCAGGCGATGACATAGATGACCACCAGCACGATCGCCAGCGGCGCCATGCCGAACCAGAAGGCCAGGCTGTCGACCTGTTCCTGCTTGAACAGCAGGTAGAGGCGATGACCGTTGCGGTCTTCGTCAACCAGCACCAGCGAGCCGCCTTCCGCGCGCGGCATGGCGTGGAAACCCACGGGCAGGTCGCGGATGGTGGCCGGGACACGGTCGGCGGCGGCACCGGCCGGCAGCAGGTAGCCGGTCATGTTGTAGGTGTCGGGCACGTCGGCGCCCGGGTTGGCCTGCAGGCGCTGCCAGTAGTGCGCGGCTTCTTCCTGCAGGGCCTGCTGGATCAGCACGTGCTTGAGCACGGCCGAGGCGCCATAAACGCCCAGGACCGCGGCGAAGCTGATCGCCGCGGCCTGCAGGATGAAGGCGGTCCAGATCTTGCGCCGTAGTCCCTTGCGAGGCGGCATGTGGTCAGCCGGCCGGGGGCGCATCGAGGTCGGCGATGCGGTAGCCGGCGGTCTGCACCGTGTGCAGCAGCGGGCGGTCGAAGGGCCGGTCGATGGCCTTGCGCAGGTTGTACAGGTGGCTGCGCAGGGTGTCGGAATCGGGCAGGCCGTCGCCCCAGATCTCGCGCTCGATGTCGCGACGGGTAACCACGCGCGGCGATTCGCGCATCAGGATGGTCAGCAGGCGCAGGCCGATCGGCGAGAGCTGGATTTCCTGGCCGGCGCGGGTCACGCGCAGGCTGGCGGTGTCGAGCACCAGGTCGGCCACCTTCAGCACCTCGGCGCTCACCTGGCGGCGGTCGCGGCGGATCAGGGCGCGCACGCGGGCTTCGAGTTCCTGGATCGCGAAGGGCTTGACCAGGTAGTCGTCGGCGCCGGCCTCCAGGCCCACGACCTTGTCGTTGAGCGTGTCGCGGGCGGTCAGCATCAGCACCGGCGTGGACTTCTTCGCGTCGTTGCGGATACGGCGGCAGACTTCCAGGCCGTCCATGCGCGGCAGCATCAGGTCCAGCACGATCACGTCGTAGCTGTTGTCGGCGGCCAGGCGGTAGCCGTCGGCGCCGTCGGTGGCGTAGTCGACGCCGAAACCTTTGGATTCCAGGTATTCGCCAACCATCTCGGACAGGTTGCGGTTGTCTTCGACCACAAGGATCAGGCCGGCCGGGTCATCGCGTCGCATGGGGATCTCCTTCAGGGATGTGAAGACGGCGTCTTCAGCTTTGTGAAGATTAGACTCCGGACCCGGTGATTCGGATGTGAAGCCGCCGGCAAGGCGGTGTCAAGACCGGGGCCAGGACGGGGACAGGTGCAATTTGCCCCGGGCATCTGGTGGAAGCGGGTGAACCTGGCGCAAATTGCACCTGTCCCCAGGCCCGACCACCCCACCATGGCCCCATCCCGATGCCCGCCACCCTGAGCGCCTACCTCACCCCGGTCCTGCTGCTGTTCGCGTCGAACGTCTTCATGACCTTCGCCTGGTACGGGCACCTGAAGTTCAAGACCAGTCCGATCTGGATCGTCATCTTCGCCAGCTGGGGCATCGCCTTCTTTGAGTACTGCCTGCAGGTGCCCGCCAACCGCCTGGGCCATGCCGTCTACAGTGCGCCCCAGCTCAAGGGCATCCAGGAGATCCTGACCCTGGTGGTTTTCGCGGGCTTCTCGGTCTGGTACCTGGGCGAGCCCCTGAAATGGAACCATGTCGCGGGCTTCGTCCTGATCGTCGCGGCGGCCTTCCTGATTTTCCTGGAGTGAGCCGGCACGGGGCCCTGTGGGAGGGACTTCAGTCCCGAAAGGCATTCGGGACTGAAGTCCCTCCCACAGGACCCTG
>NZ_JAYRTE010000026.1:0-30118 GCF_041919775.1 Arenimonas sp.
AATCTCTTGACTTTGCCTTCGGCAAAGAAGAAATTCGCGCCTGAAGGCGCTCCTACATCGTGGGCATCACGAATTCGGGATCACGCACGCCGGTGGGCCAGCGGGCGGTGATCGTCTTGAGCCGGGTGTAGAAGCGCACGCCGTCCGGGCCGTGCATGTGCAGCGGGCCGAACAGGCTGCGCTTCCAGCCGCCGAAACTGTGGAAGGCCATCGGCACCGGGATCGGCACGTTGATGCCGACCATGCCGGCCTGCACGCGGTGGGCGAACTGGCGGGCGGCGTCGCCGTCGCGGGTGAAGACCGCGGTGCCGTTGCCGTACTCGTGGTCGTTGACCAGCGCCAGCGCGGCTTCGAAGTCCGGCGCGCGCAGCACGCACAGCACCGGCCCGAAGATTTCCTCGCGGTAGATGCGCATGGCCGGCGTGACCCGGTCGAACAGGCATCCGCCCAGGAAGAACCCGTCCGCCGAGCCTTCGACCGACAGGCCGCGGCCGTCGACCACGAGCGTGGCGCCTTCGGCGACGCCGGCGTCCACGTAGCCGCGCACCGTGTCGCGATGCGCGGCAGTGACCAGCGGGCCCATGTCGGGCTCGCCCTGGTGGCCGGGGCCGATGCGCAGGGCTTCGACCATTGGTTTGAGGCGCGCGATGAGGGCGTCGGCGGTGGCGTCGCCGACGCAGACCGCCACCGAGATCGCCATGCAGCGTTCGCCGGCCGAACCGTAGGCCGCGCCCAGAAGCGCCGCGGCGGCCTGGTCGAGGTCGGCGTCGGGCAGCACGACCATGTGGTTCTTGGCGCCGCCCAGGGCCTGCACGCGTTTGCCCCTGGCGCTGCCGCGGGCGTAGATGGCTTCGGCGACCGGCGTCGAACCCACGAAGCTCACCGCCTGCACGCGCGGATCGTCGAGCAGCGCGTCAACGGCCACCTTGTCGCCGTGCACGACGTTGAACACGCCGTCCGGCAGGCCGGCTTCCTTCAGCAGGCGGGCCAGGATCATCGGCGCCGTCGGGTCGCGCTCGCTGGGCTTGAGCACGAAGCTGTTGCCGCAGGCCAGGGCGACCGGGAACATCCACATCGGCACCATGCACGGGAAATTGAACGGCGTGATGCCGGCGACCACGCCCAGCGGGGCGTATTCGGTGAAGGAATCGACGTCGCGGCCGACGTCCATCGAATGTTCGCCCTTGAGCAGCTGCGGCGCGCCGCAGGCGAATTCCACGACTTCGATGCCGCGGGTGACTTCGCCGCGGGCGTCGGCCAGCACCTTGCCGTGTTCGGCGGTGATCGCGGCCGCCAGTTCGTCGGCGTGTTCTTCCAGCAGGGCCTTGTAGCGGAACAGCACCCTTGCGCGGGCCAGCGGCGGCGTCGACGCCCAGGCCGGGAAAGCCGCCTGCGCGGCGGCGACGGCCGCCGACACCTCGTCGGCCGACGCCAGGGCGACGCGGGCTTGCACCTGGCCGGTGGCGGGATCGAAAACGTCGCCCAGCCGCGTGTCGTCGCCGGGGACGAGCTGGCCGTTGATGAAGTGACCGATCCGCCGCATGGCAACCTCGCTGCCTGTGTGTCCTGGAACCTGTAGGAGCGCCTTCAGGCGCGAATCTTTTTGCTTTGCCTTTGGCAAAGGAGGGATTCGCGCCTGAAGGCGCTCCTACAGGGTTTGCGTCAGTTCTTGAGCGCCTCGGCCGCCGGCACGTAGTCGTAACCCAGGTCGCGGGCGACGGCTTCGTAGGTGATCTTGCCGGCGTGCACGTTCAGGCCGTTGAGCAGGTGCTCGTCGTCGAGCATGGCCTGCACGCCCTTGTTCGCCAGCTTCACCGCGTAGGGCAGGGTGGCGTTGGTGAGCGCGAAGGTCGAGGTGCGGGCGACGCCGCCGGGCATGTTGGCGACGCAGTAGTGGATGATGCCGTCCACTTCGTAGGTCGGATTCTGATGGGTGGTGGCCTTCGACGTTTCGAAGCAGCCGCCCTGGTCGATGGCCACGTCCACGAGCACAGAACCCGGCTTCATCAGCTTGAGCTGCGCGCGGGTGATCAGCTTGGGCGCGGCCGCGCCGGGGATCAGCACGGCGCCGATCACCAGGTCGGTGTGCGGCAGCAGGTATTCGACGGTGTCGATGGTCGAGTACAGCGTGGTCATGCGGTCGCCGTAGAGTTCGTCGATGTACTTCAGGCGGTCGAGCGAACGGTCGAGGATGGTCACGCGGGCGTTCATGCCCATGGCCATGCGCGCGGCGTTGAGGCCGACCACGCCGCCGCCCAGCACCAGCACGTTCGCCGGCTTCACGCCCGGCACGCCGCCGAGCAGCACGCCGGCGCCGCCCTGGGCCTTCTCCAGCGCATGCGCGCCGGCCTGGATGGACATGCGGCCGGCCACTTCCGACATCGGCGCCAGCAGCGGCAGGCCGCCCTTGCGGTCGGTGACGGTTTCATAGGCGATCGCGGTGCAGCCCGACTTCACCAGGGCCGCGGTCTGGTCCGGGTCCGGTGCCAGGTGCAGGTAGGTGTAGAGGATCTGGCCCGGGCGCAGCATCGCGCACTCGACGGGCTGGGGCTCCTTCACCTTGATGATCATCTCGGCCTTGGCGAAGATCGCCGCGGCGCTGTCGACGATGCTGGCGCCGGCGGCTTCGTACATCTCGTCGGTCAGGCCGATGGCCTTGCCACCGTCGCGCTGCACCATCACCTGGTGGCCGTGGGAGCACAGTTCGCGCACGCCGGCCGGGGTGAGGCCGATGCGGTATTCGTGGTTCTTGATTTCCTTCGGTACGCCGATAAGCATGAAACTGCCCTCCCAGGGCGGGTCTGATCTGGTGTGGGAACGGTCCGCCGGTCAGGCGGTGGCGCGTATGGTAGCCGCCAACCGGTCGAAAATCCGGTCTATGTGCTCCCGGTTCAGGATCAGGGGCGGGGACAGGGCGATCACGTCGCCGGTGCAGCGCACCATCAGGTTCTGCTCGTGGAAGGCCCGGTTGAAGACCTCGTAGCCACGCTGGCCCACGCCCTCGGGCCGGGCGGCCAGCTCCACCGCGCCCACCAGTCCGACGTTGCGGATGTCCACCACGTTGGGCAGGCCCTTCAGGGCATGGATGGCCTGCTCCCAGTAGGGCCCCATCTCGATGGCCCGCTGGAACAGCCCCTCCTGCTGGTACACGTCCAAGGTCGCCAGCGCCGCGGCGCAGGCCAGGGGGTGGCCGGAGTAGGTGTAGCCGTGGAAGAGCTCGATGGCACCCTCGGGCCCGTGCATGAAGGCGTCGTGGATGTCGGACGTGGCGAACACCGCGCCCATCGGCACCGAACCGTTGGTCAGGCCCTTGGCGGTGGTGATCAGGTCCGGCACCACGCCGAAGCGCTGGGCGGCGAACGCCTCGCCGACGCGACCGAAGCCGGTGATGACCTCGTCGAAGATCAGCAGGATGCCGTGTTTCGTGCAGATCTCGCGGATGCGCTTGAGGTAACCCTCCGGCGGCAGCACCACGCCGGCGCTGCCCGACACCGGTTCGATGATCACCGCGGCGATCGTGCTGGCGTCGTGCAGGGCGACGATGCGTTCGAGCTCGTCGGCCAGCTCGGCGCCGTGGGCGGGCAGGCCGCGGCTGAAGCCATTGCGGGCGATGTCCAGGGTGTGCGGCAGGTGGTCGACGCCCGGCAGCATCGCGCCGAAGAACTTGCGGTTGTTGACCATGCCGCCGACCGAGATGCCGCCGAAGCCGACGCCGTGGTAGCCCTTCTCGCGGCCGATCAGGCGGGTGCGCTGGCCTTCGCCGCGCACGCGGTGGTAAGCCAGCGCGATCTTGAGCGCGGTGTCCACCGACTCCGAGCCGGAATTGGTGTAGAAGACGTGCCGCAGCGGGTCCGGCGCGATCGCCGCCAGGCGTTCGGCCAGTTCGAAGGGCAGGGGATGGCCCATCTGGAAGGTCGGCGCGAAGTCCAGGGTCGCGGCCTGCTTCTGGATCGCCTGCACGATGTGCGGGTGCCCGTGGCCGGCGTTGACGCACCACAGGCCGGCGGTGCCGTCGAGTATCTCGCGGCCGTCGGTGCTGCGGTAATACATGCCCTCGGCGCTGGCCAGCAGCCGTGGCGTCTTCTTGAACTGGCGGTTGGCGGTGAACGGCATCCAGAACGCGTCGGTGCGTTCGGGGGTCTCCGTCGCCCGGGCCAGCGGGTCGGCGAGGGAGGGCGTGTCGGCAGCGGACATGGCGGGGCTCGGGCAAGGTGTGGGGACTGCCGGCAACGCTATCAGCGTTGAATAAACTTTACAAAGGGTGTCAAATATTCAGCAATTCCCGCGGCGAGGTGACTCTCTTGGATATCGGCATCCGGCTCCAGGCCGTGCGCAAGGGCAAGGGACTGAGCCAGCGGGAGCTGGCCAAGCGGGTGGGGGTCACCAACTCCACCATCTCGCTGATCGAACAGAACAAGGTCAGCCCGTCCATCAGCTCCCTGAAGAAGGTGCTCGACGGCATCCCGATCTCGCTGGCCGACTTCTTCACCCAGGATCTCGAGGATGCCGGCGACGGCCCGTTCTACGCGGCGGCCGAACTCCCCGACGTCGGCAACAACGACATCCACTATTTCCTGGTCGGGCATCGCCGCCGCAACCGCCAGATGTGCGTGCTGCGCGAAGTGATGCCGCCGGGCAGCGACACCGGCGAGTCCATGATCCAGCACGAAGGCGAGGAGGGCGGCGTGGTCGTCAAGGGCCAGGTCGAGATCACCGTCGGCAGCCAGCGCAAGGTACTGGGCCCGGGCGAGGCCTATTATTTCGAATGCCGCCAGCCGCATCGTTTTCGCAACGTTGGCAAGGATGACGTCGTGATCATCAGCGCAAGCACGCCCCCCACTTTCTGAAGGCCCGCCATGACCAAGCCCAATACCCGCGAAGACTGGGAAGCCCTCGCCCGGCGCCTGTCCATCCGCAGCCAGGCTTTCATCAACGGCCGCTACGCGGATGCCGCCGGCGGCGAAACCTTCGACTGCCTGAGTCCGATCGATGGCCGCGTGCTGGCGCAGGTAGCGTCCTGCAAGTCCGCCGACGTCGACAGCGCCGTGCGTGCGGCGCGCCGCGCCTTCGACGCCGGCGACTGGGCCAATGCCAAGCCCGCCTGGCGCAAACAGGTGCTGGTGCGCCTGGCCGAACTGGTGCGCGAGAACGCCGACGAGCTGGCGCTGCTGGAAACCCTGGACATGGGCAAGCCCATCTCCGACGCGCTGAACGTGGACATGGCCGCCACCGCCCGCTGCCTGGCCTGGACCGGCGAGGCCATCGACAAGGTCTACGGCGAGATCGCCGCCACGGGTTCCGACGAACTCGGCCTGGCCACGCGTGAACCGCTGGGCGTGGTCGCCGCCATCGTGCCCTGGAACTTCCCGCTGCTGATGGCCGCCTGGAAGCTGGCGCCGGCGCTGGCCATGGGCAATTCGGTGGTGCTGAAACCTTCCGAGAAGTCGCCGCTGACCGCGATCCGCTTCGCCGAGCTGGCGATGGAGGCCGGCCTGCCGCCGGGCGTGCTCAATGTGCTGCCGGGGTTCGGCAAGGACACCGGCGAGCCGCTGGCCCGGCACATGGACGTCGATGGCCTGGTGTTCACCGGCTCGACCGCGGTCGGCAAACACCTGCTGGTCTGCGCCGGCGAATCGAACATGAAGCGCGTGTACCTCGAATGCGGTGGCAAGAGCCCGAACCTGGTCTTCGCCGACGCGCCGGACCTGGACAAGGCCGCCAAGGCCGCCGCCAGCGGCATCTTCTACAACCAGGGCGAGGTCTGCACTGCCGCCTCGCGGCTGTTGGTCGAGCGCAGCATCAAGGACGAGTTCGTCGCGCTGGTCGCGAAACACGGCCAGGCCATGCAGCCGCGCCATCCGCTCGACCCGGGCGCGCCGATGGGCGCGATGGTCGACGAGGGCCAGACCCGGCGCGTGCTCGACTACATCGCCAAGGGCCGCGAGGAAGGCGGCCGCGTGGTGATCGGCGGCGAGCGCCTGGCGACGGTGGACGGCGGCTGCTACCTGGCGCCGACGATCTTCGACGACGTGGCCGCCGGCCACACCATCGCCCGGGAAGAGATCTTCGGGCCCGTGCTCAGCGTCATCGCCTTCGACGATGAGGCCGAGGCGCTGGCGATCGCCAACGACAGCGAGTACGGGCTGGCCGCGGGCGTGTTCACCTCCGACCTCAGCCGCGCCCACCGCGTGGCGCGCAAGCTTCGCGCCGGCAGCGTCTGGGTGAACTACTGGGACGGCGGCGACATGACGGCACCCTTTGGTGGCTACAAGCAGTCGGGCAACGGTCGCGACAAGTCGCTGCACGCGTTTGACAAATACACCGAGCTCAAGGCCACCTGGATCAACCTCGATCCCTGAGCCAGTAAGGCGTGGCTTGATGCGGATCAAGCCACGCCCTTCGCTGCCGGGTCATGCTGGGCTTTCCGGCAACACCTCAAGGGGTCCGTCCGCATGCGAGTGAGCACCGCGCCCTTCCTGGCCGGCCTGGCCGTGGTTTCGGCCGCCGTCGTACTGCCCTCGCTGCCCGCCGCGACCTGGCTCGGCATGCCGGCGCTGAGCCTGGTTTCCGGCGTCACCGCCCTGGTGATGATGGCGATGGCGGCGCTGCTGGGCTCGCGCTGGCGCTGGCTCGAAGACGTTTTCGGCGGCCTCGATCGCGTGTACGAGGTGCACAAGTGGCTCGGCGTCTGGGCGCTGGTGCTGGCCTCGGTGCACCTGGTGTTCAAGGCCGGGTCGCCCGCGTGGGACGTGGCGGCCATCCTGCCGCTGCCGCGCGAGGCCACCCGCCTGGTGCGCCAGCTCAGCTACGTGGCGCTGGTGCTGATCGTGCTGCTGGCGCTCAACCGCAAGATTCCCTACGGCCAGTGGCGTTGGTGGCACAAGCTGTCCGGGCCGCTGTTCGTGCTGGTGGTGCTGCACTGGCTCAGTTTCCGTTCTCCGATCGCGCTGGCCTCGCCGGCGGGTCTCTGGCTGGCACTGTGCGCGGGGTTGGGCCTGGCCGGCGCGGCTTACAAGCTGCTGCTGTATCCGTTCGTGTCGGGGCATGCGGAGTATCGGCTGGTGCGAGTCGAGCCGGGCGTGTCTTCGGTGCGGCTGGAACTGGTGCCGGTTGGTCGGGGCATCCACTTCGAGGCGGGGCAGTTCGCTTTCCTGCGCTTGTTGCACCCGGGACTTCGCGAGCCGCATCCCTTCACGATCGCCAGTTCGGGCGGAAGCGGGCAGCCGGTGCAGTTCGTGGTACGTGCGCTGGGCGATTACACGCAGCGGCTGGTGGACGAGGTCCGGCCCGGTATGCGGGCGGAGGTTTACGCCCCTTTCGGGCGCTTCAGCCGCCCGGACGGGGGCGGCCATGAAGTCTGGGTCGGAGGTGGCGTCGGCCTGTCGCCGTTCATCGCGTGGTTGCAGGATCCCTCGCGCCAGGACCTGGCCAAGGTCACGGTGTTCAATTTCCAGACGCCGGGCCGGGGTTTCCCTGGCGTGGACGGGATCGCGGCCGATGCCCGCCGGCGCGGCGCCGACTGGGTGGAGGTGGCCGACGGTCCGCGCTCGACGGTGTTCGAGGAGCGTTTCGCCTGGCTGGTGGGGCAGGTCGGCGCCGACAAGGTGACGGTCAGCTTCTGCGGACCCAGTGGCCTGCTGGCGATCGTGCGCGCCGCGATGGCGCGACACGGCGTGCCGGCTTCGCGCCTGCGCTACGAGAAGTTCGAGTTCCGCTGAGCGCTCACCACAGCGCGTCGCGCAGCTTGAACCAGGCCATCGCGGCCACGAGAAGCGGCGTGCGCAGCGCCCGGCCGCCGGGGAACGGCCGGTGCGGGATACGCGAGAATACGTCCAGGCGCCCGGCCTGGCCGCGGATCGCTTCGGCGATGACCTGGCCGGCCAGTCCGGTCGCCGCCACGCCGTGGCCGCTGAAGCCCTGCGCGAAATAGACGTTGTCGCCCAGCCGGCCCCAGTGCGGGGCGCGGTTGAGGCTGATGTCAATCAGCCCGCCCCAGACCTGTTCGAAGCCGACGTCGGCCAGCTGCGGGAATACCCGCCGCATGCGCCGGGTCATTACCCCGGCCAGGCCCGGCGGCGGCAGGGTGGAATAACTGGCGCGGCCGCCGAACAGCAGGCGGTGGTCGGCGCTGAAACGAAAGTAGTCGAGCGCCCAATTGATGTCGGCGACGGCCATGTCGTTGCGGATCAGTTCGCGCGCGCGTTCGGCGCCCAGCGGCGCGGTGGCGCCGATGTAGGTGCCCACCGGCATCACCCGGGCGTCGAGCTCGGGGGCGATGCCGTGCACCAGCGCGTTCCCGGCGAGCACCACGAAATCGGCCTGCACCTCGCCGCCGTCGGTGCGCAGCAGCGGCCGGGCGCCGCGCTGCAGCGAGGTCACCCGCGAGTGTTCGAAGATACGCACGCCAGCCTGCGTCGCCGCGCGCGCCAGGCCGCGCGTGTAGTTGAGCGGGTGCAGGTGGCCCGAACACGGGTCGTAGAGCGCGCCGATGTAGCGCGGACTCGACACCACCGCCTGAAGCGGCTCCCGGTCCCACCACTGCAGCGGGTAGCCATAGTTTTCCGCCAGGTCGGCCTGCCAGGCCTTGAGTTCGGCCACGTGCCGCGGCTTGATCGCCACGTGCGCATGGCCGTCGCGCCAGTGCGCGTCGATGCGGTGTTCGAGGATGCGCCGGCGCACCTGGTCGACGGCATCCACCGACCATTTGAACAGTTCGCGCGAGGCCTCCAGGCCCAGCATCCCGGCGATCTTCGCCTGGTCGCAGCCGTAGCCGAAGATCACCTGGCCGCCGTTGCGGCCGCTGGCGCCCCAGCCGACCTCGCGGGCCTCGAGCACGATGGCCTTCAGTCCCGCCTGGGCCAGTTCCAGCGCCGCGGAAAGCCCGGTCAGGCCGGCGCCCAGCACCACCACGTCGGCGGTCTCGCGCCCCTGCAAGGGCGGATGCGCCTCGCCCGGCCCGGCGCTGCGCGCGTACCAGGAGTCGGCGTGCGCCGAGGGTTCGCGCAGGCTCATGTCAGACCTGGCGCAGGTACCAGTCCACTTCCAGCGTGGTCACTTCGCGGTGGAAGCTGCGCAGTTCCTTGAGCTTCTGCTGGCCGTAGATGTGCCGGAAGCTTTCGCCGAAGTGGCGGGCGACGAAGTCGCTGGCCAGGAAGTCGCGCAGGGTGTCGCGCCAGAACAGCTCGCGGTGTTCACCCTGTTCGTAGGCATTGCCCACGGTCGGCGGACCCGGGTCGCCCTTGTCGAGCAGGCCCTGCAGCATGCCGGCCAGCACCGCGGCGGTGACGAGGTAGGGATTGGCGTCGGCGCCGGCGATGCGGTGTTCGATGCGCACGTTGGCCGGGTCCGAATGCGGCACGCGCATGGCCACGGTGCGGTTGTTGAATCCCCAGGCATCGTTGAGGGGCACGAAGGCGTTGAGCACGAAGCGCCGGTAGCTGTTGGCGTGCGGGGCGAAAATCAGCATGCAGTCGGCGCTGGCACGCTGCAGGCCGGCGATGGCATGCCGCAGCGTTTCGGCCGGGGCGTCGGGCGTGCAGGCGAAGATGTTCTTGCCGTCCCGGTCGAGCAGGCTGACGTGGATATGCGCGCCGCTGCCGGCCTGGTCGGCGAAGGGTTTGGCCATGAAGCTGGCCATCAGCCCGCGTTTGGCGGCGATGGCCTTGATCACGCGCTTGAGCATCAGCGCGTCGTCGCAGGCCTGCAGCGCATCGGCGCGGTGGCGCAGGTTGATCTCGAACTGGCCCGGCGCGTATTCGGCGACGGCGGTGTCGGCCGGGATGCCCTGGGCCTGGCAGGCGGCGCTGACCTCGTCGGCAAAGTCACGGTAATCGTCCAGGTCCTGGATGTAATAAACCTGCGTGCTGTGATTGCGCTCGCCGGTGGCCGGGTTACGCGCGACCTGGGGCCGGCCCTTGTCGTCCAGCGCGGCGTCGAGCAGGTAGAACTCCAGCTCCACCGCGACCACGGGCGTCAGGCCGAGTTCGCGGAAGCCGTCCAGCACGCGCCGCAGCACTTCCCGCGGGTTGGCGGCGAACAGGCCACCCTGGCCGTCTTCCATCTGCAGCAGCAGCTGGGCTGAAGGGCGGTCGTGCCAGGGCACCGGGCGCAGGCTGCCGGGCACCGGCCGGCACAGGCGGTCTTCGTCGCCGATGTCGTAGCCCAGGCCGGTTTCCTCGACGGTGTTGCCGGTGATGTCGGTGGCGATCAGGGACATCGGCAGGCAGACGCCGTCGCGGTAGACCTTTTCCAGGGTGCCACGGGTGACCCGCTTGCCGCGCAGCAGCCCGTTCATGTCCGGCAGCAGCAGGTCCACCTGCTCGCAGTCCTGCAGCTGGGCCAGGGTGGCGGCGTCTTCGGAGGGCAGGGCGAGCTGGTTCATGGCAGGGGGTCCGCGGCGGTCGCGGGAGTTTATCATCGCGGCTCCGGCTGTAAAGAATAATCATCACTTTGGCGGTTGCGTTGATAAAATCAAACGCCGGGGTTAATGTCGGGCTTCCCTTCGCCGAGGCCCTTATGCGTTCGAGCCCGCTGGTCGGCCTGCCTTCCGATCGCAAGCAGATCGGGCCCCATCCCTTCCATGCGGTGGGCGAAAAGTACATCCGGGCGGTGGTCGACGGCGCCGGCTGCCTGCCGGTCCTTTTGCCCTCGCTGTCGCCGCCGCTGGAGCTTTCCGGCCTGCTCGATGAGCTCGACGGCCTGCTCCTGACCGGCGCACACAGCAACATCGAACCGCGCCACTACGGCAGCGAACCCAGTTTCGCCGGCAACGTGCACGACCCCGCGCGCGACGAGAACACGCTTTCCCTGGTGCCGCTGGCGATCGAAATGGGCGTGCCCGTGCTGGCCCTGTGCCGCGGCATGCAGGAGGTCAACGTCGCCCTGGGCGGCACCCTGCACCAGAAGGTGCACGAACTGGTCGGCTTCGCCGACCATCGCGAAAACCCCGACGATCCCCTTGGCGTGCAGTACGCCCCGGCGCATCCCGTTGAACTGG
This sequence comes from Arenimonas sp., assembly GCF_041919775.1. GTDB lineage: Bacteria > Pseudomonadota > Gammaproteobacteria > Xanthomonadales > Xanthomonadaceae > Arenimonas. The sequence goes on from NZ_JAYRTE010000026.1 coordinate 10,997, forward strand.
CGCCCGGCGGCTGGCTCGAGCGTATCGCCGGAGCCCGCGAAGTCTCGGTGAATTCGCTGCACGGGCAGGGCATCCGCGTCCTGGCGCCGGGCCTGGTGGTCGAAGCCACCGCGCCGGACGGCCTGGTCGAAGCCGTGCGCCTGGACCGCGGCGACCCGCAGGCCCCGGATCCCTTCCTGCTGGCGGTGCAGTGGCATCCGGAGTGGCGGGTCACCGAGAATCCCTTCTACTTGGGAATCTTCCAGGCGTTCGCGGCAGCCTGCCGCCGGCGCGCAGAACAAAGGCGATAAGGCCCATGGCCAGGAAAGCAAAAACCCCCGAGGACGAACAGGCGCAGCAGGAAAGCGCGATCAAGCGCTGGCTCAAGGAGCGCCGCATCACCGAAGTCGAGTGCCTGGTGCCCGACATCACCGGCAACGCCCGCGGCAAGATCATCCCGGCGGCGAAGTTCTCGCACGACTACGGCACGCGCCTGCCCGAAGGCATCTTCGCCACCACCGTCACCGGCGACTATCCGGACGAATACGACGACCTGGTCAGCCCTTCGGACTCGGACATGGTGCTGCGGCCCGACCCGGACACCATCCGCATGGTGCCATGGGCCACCGACCCGACCGCGCAGGTGATCCACGACTGCTTCACCAAGGACGGACGCCCGCACGAACTGGCGCCGCGCAGCGTGCTGCGCCGCGTGCTGGCGCTGTACGACGGCATCGGCCTGCAGCCGGTGATCGCGCCCGAACTGGAGTTCTACCTGGTCCAGCGCAACACCGATCCGGATTTCCCGCTGCTGCCGCCGGCCGGCCGCAACGGCCGCCCGGAAACCGCGCGGCAGTCGTATTCCATCGACGCGGTGAACGAATTCGACCCCATCCTCGACCTGATGTACGACTACTGCGAGGCGATGGACCTGGACGTGGACACCCTGGTGCACGAATCCGGCGCGGCCCAGCTGGAGGTGAACTTCGTGCACCTCGACCCGCTCTCGCGCGCCGACCAGGTGTTCCTGTTCAAGCGCACGATGCGCGAGGCCGCGATGCGCCACGGCGTCTACGCCACCTTCCTGGCCAAGCCGATGGAAAACGAGCCCGGCAGCTCGATGCACATCCACCAGAGCCTGCACAGCCTCAAGACCGGCAAGAACGTTTTCTCGAGCGGCAAGTCCGGCGGCCATACCGAGGTCTTCCTCAACTACATGGGCGGCCTGCAGAAATACGTGCCGGCGGCGATGGCCTTCTTCGGCCCGAACGTGAATTCCTACCGGCGCCTGGCCTTCGGCGAGGTTTCGCCCAAGAACGTGCAGTGGGGTTACGACAACCGCACCTGCGGCCTGCGCGTGCCGCTGGACACGCCCGAGAACGCCCGCGTCGAAAGCCGCTTCGCCGGTTCCGACGTCAACCCCTACCTGGCCCTGGCCGCGACCCTGGCCTGCGGCTACCTGGGCATCGAGGAAAAACTGCAGCCCACCGAGCCGCTGGCCGGCAGCGCCCATGCCAAGGGTTACGACCTGCCGCGTTCCCTGGAGGAGGCCATCGCCGAACTGCGCGCCTGCAAGCCCCTGCGCGAGCTGCTGGGCGAACGCTTCGTGCGCGCCTACACCGCCGTCAAGGACAAGGAACACCAGACCTACCTGCGCGTGATCAGCAGCTGGGAGCGTGAGTTCCTGCTGCTCAACGTCTGAACCAAGGACCCGCCATGCCCGGAATCGACACCGCCACCCTGCAGCGCCTGGATGCCGCCCACCACCTGCATCCGTTCAACGACAACGCCGCGCTGGCCAAACGTGGCACCCGCATCCTGACCCGGGGCGAGGGCTGCTACGTCTGGGATGCCGAAGGCAACCAGCTGCTCGACGCCTTCGCCGGCCTTTGGTGCGTGAACATCGGCTATGGCCGCAAGGAGCTGGGTGAGGTCGCCTCCCGGCAGATGACCCAGCTGGCCTACTACAACAGCTTCTTCCAGTGCACCACCGAGCCGACCGTGCGGCTGTCGGCGAAGCTGGCCGAGCTGACGCCGCACGACCTCAACCACGCCTTCTTCACCAACTCCGGCTCCGAGGCCAACGACACCATCCTGCGTTTGGTCCGGCACTTCTGGGCGGTGCAGGACCAGCCGGGCAAGAACATCTTCATTGGCCGCCACGATGGCTACCACGGCTCCACCGTCGCCGGCGCCAGCCTCGGCGGCATGAAGGGCATGCACAAGCAGGGCGGCCTGCCGATCCCGGACATCGCCCACATCGACCCGCCGTACTGGTTCGGCGACGGCGGCGACATGGACGAGGACGAGTACGGCCTGCACTGCGCGAAGCGGCTCGAGGACAAGATCCTCGAGCTCGGACCCGACCGCGTGGCTGCCTTCATCGGCGAACCGGTGATGGGCGCGATCGGTGTCTACATCCCGCCGCGCAACTACTGGCGGGAAATCGAGCGTATCTGCCGCAAGTACGACGTGCTGCTGGTGGCCGACGAGGTCATCTGCGGCTTCGGCCGCACCGGCGAATGGTTCGCCGCCCAGACCTACGACTTCCGGCCCGACGTGATGACGCTCGCCAAGGGCATCACCTCCGGCTACATCCCGCTGGGCGCGGTGATGTTCAACGACCGTGTGGCGGACGTGCTGTCCACGCGCGGCGGCGAACTGGCCCACGGCTACACCTATTCGGGCCACCCGGTCTGCGCGGCGGTGGCGCTTGAGAACATCCGCATCCTGCAGGAAGAGAAGATCGTCGATACCTGCCGCAGCGACACCGGCCCCTACCTGGAGCAGAAGTGGAGGGCCCTGGGCGAGCACCCGCTGGTCGGCGAGGCCCGTTTCGTGGGCATGGTCGGCGCGCTCGAACTGGTGCCTTCCAAACCGTCACGGAGCTATTTCCCGGACCGGGGCAGGGTGGGGCAGCTGTGCCGCGACTTCGCCCTGAAGAATGGCCTGATCCTGCGCGCGACCAACGACGCGATGCTGCTTTCGCCGCCGCTGGTGATCAGCCGCGACCAGGTCGATGAGCTGGCCGAGAAGACCTGGAAAGCCCTGGACATGACCGCCCGCGAACTGGGCATGGCGACGGGCTGAGCAGTGGTTATGATGTCGATGCCGTCCAACCGCTTCAGTCACCCCGAGGGGAGTGTGCCGATGAAAGCCAGGATGTCCGCGCTGTTCCTGTGTGTCGCCCTTGCCGGCTGCGGCGGGGACCCGCCCGCCGACGAATCCGCCGATGCCAGCGCGCCCGCGCCGGCCGGCGACAAGGTGCTCAACGTCTACAACTGGTCGGACTACATCGGCGAGGACACCATCGCCGGCTTCGAGGCCGAGACCGGCATCAAGGTCACCTACGACGTCTTCGATTCGAACGAAGTACTCGAGGCCAAGCTCATGGCCGGCAACACCGGCTACGACATCGTGGTGCCCTCGCTGACCTTCCTCTCGCGCCAAATCCAGGCCGGCGTGTTCCAGGAGCTCGACCGGTCGCGGCTGCCGAACTACGGCAACCTCGACCCGGCCTTCATGGCCCTGCTGGCGACCAACGACCCCGGCAACGCGCACTCGCTGCCCTACCTGTGGGGCACCACCGGCATCGGCTACAACGTGCAGAAGGTGAAGGAAGCCTTGGGCGAAGACGCGCCGGTGGACAGCTGGGCCCTGGTCTTCGAGCCGGGGAACCTGGCGAAGCTCAAGGGTTGCGGCGTCGCGATCCTGGACACGCCGTCCGAGATCATCCCACCGGTGCTGCACTACCTGGGCGAGGATCCGAACAGCTTCGACGAGGCCGTGATCCAGAAGGGCGTCGACCGCCTGAAGGAACTGCGCCCGCACGTCACCTACTTCCACAGCTCGCAGTTCATCAACGACCTGGCCAATGGCGACATCTGCGTCGCGGTCGGCTGGTCGGGCGACATCATCCAGGCCCAGGCCCGGGCCGAAGAAGCCGGCAAGGGCGTCGACGTCGCCTATTCGATCCCGAAGGAAGGCGCGCCGATGTGGTTCGACATGCTCGCCATTCCCAAGGACGCGAAGAACGTCGACAACGCCTACCTGTTCCTGGACTACCTGATGCGTCCCGAGGTGATGGCCGGCATCCAGAACTACGTGATGTACGCCAGCGCCAACACCGCGGCGCTGCCGATGGTGGACGCGGCGGTGCTCGAGGACCCGGGCATCTACCCGTCCGAAGAAACCAAGGCCAAGCTGTTCACGCTGGCGGTGCTGCCGCCGGAAGTGGACCGGCTGTTCAACCGGCACTGGACCACGCTCAAGACGGGGCAATAAGCCACGATGGCGACGACGGCGAGCGGCGCCCTGGCGGGCGCCCCCAAGAACGACATGCTGGGGGCCGAGGGCTACCTGCGCATCGAGTCGGTGCGAAAGGAGTTCGACGGCTTCATCGCCGTCGACGACGTCAGCCTGAGGATCCGGCAGGGCGAGATCTTCGCCCTGCTGGGTGCGTCGGGCTGCGGCAAGTCCACGCTGCTGCGCTGCCTGGCCGGCTTCGAGAAGCCGACCAAGGGCCGCATCGTGCTCGACGGCCAGGACATCACCGAGCTGCCGCCCTACGAGCGTCCCATCAACATGATGTTCCAGTCCTACGCGCTGTTCCCGCACATGAGCGTGGAGCAGAACGTCGCCTTCGGCCTGCGCCAGGATGGCCTGCCGAAGGCGGACATCGCCCGCAAGGTCGCTGAAATGCTGGCGCTGGTGCAGATGGAGAAGTTCGCCAAACGCAAGCCGCACCAGCTCTCGGGCGGCCAGCAGCAGCGCGTGGCGCTGGCGCGGTCGCTGGCCAAGGGACCGAAGCTGCTGCTGCTCGACGAACCCATGGGCGCGCTGGACAAGAAGCTGCGCTCGCAGATGCAGCTCGAGCTGGTGAACATCGTCGAGCGCCTGGGCGTCACCTGCGTCATGGTCACCCACGACCAGGAAGAGGCCATGACCATGGCCCATCGCATCGCGGTGATGGACGCGGGCTGGATCCGCCAGGTCGGCAGCCCGGACGAGATCTACGAGCAGCCCAGCTGCCGCTTCACCGCCGAGTTCATCGGCTCGGTGAACCTGATCGAGGGGAAGATCCTCGAGGACGAGAACGACTACGTCACCATCGGCAGCCCGGCGCTGGCGTTCCCGGCCTACGTCGGCCACGGCGTCACCGGCTTCGAAGGCCAGGAAGTGGCGCTGGCGATCCGCCCGGAGAAGATCCAGGTGGACAAGGACGAACCCGCGCAGCCGCACAACAAGGTGCAGGGCATCATCGAGGACATCGCCTATTTCGGCAGCCACTCGGTCTTCCATGTGCGCCTGCCGGGCGGCACCAAGCTGCTGGCGAACATGATCAACAGCCAGCGCTGGGCCAGCGAGAAGTTCACCTGGAACGACCCGGTGTGGCTGAGCTGGGACGACCAGGCCGGGGTGGTGCTGATCACGTGAAGAACCTGCCGCGCTCGATCCGCAAGCGCCTGCCGGGCCCGCGCTGGCTGGTGATCGCGGTACCCTACCTGTGGATGCTGCTGTTCTTCGCGGTGCCCTTCGCAATTGCGCTCAAGATCAGCTTCGCCAGCGCGGTGATCGCGATGCCGCCCTACACCGACCTGGTGGAGTGGACCGGCGACAAGGTGTCGCTGAGCATCAACACCGCCAACTACCTGTTCCTCGTCCGCGACAGCCTGTACGTGAAGGCATACTTGAGTTCGCTCGAGATCGCGGCGGTGTCCACTTTCCTCTGCCTGCTCATCGGCTACCCGATCGCCTACGGCATCTCGCGCATGGACCCGGCCACCCGCAACGTGGCGCTGATGCTGGTCATCCTGCCCAGCTGGACCTCCTTCCTGATCCGCATCTACGCCTGGGTCGGCATCCTCAAGAACAACGGCCTGCTCAACAACGCGCTGATCGGCATGGGACTGATCGACGAGCCGCTGGCGATCCTGCACACGCCGGTGGCCGTATACATCGGCATCGTCTACGCCTACCTGCCGTTCATGGTGCTGCCGCTGTACGCCAACCTGGTCAAACACGACCACCGACTGATCGAGGCCGCCACCGACCTGGGTGCACCGCCGTGGAAGGCCTTCCTGACGGTCACGCTGCCGCTGTCGAAGGCCGGCATCATCGCCGGCTCGATGCTGGTGCTGATCCCCGTGGTGGGCGAGTTCGTGATTCCCGAAATGCTGGGCGGCCCTGACACGCTGATGATCGGCCGGGTGCTGTGGCAGGAGTTCTTCAACAACCGCGACTGGCCGGTGGCCTCGGCGGTGGCGATCGTGATGCTGGTGCTGCTGATCGTGCCGATCACCATCTTCCACCGCTACCAGTCGAAGGAACTGGAGTCGCGGCTGTCATGAGCCAGGCCGGCCGCAACTCCGCCTTCACCAAGGGCATGCTGGTCCTGGGCTTCGTGTTCCTTTACGCGCCCATCCTCAGCCTGATGGTGTATTCGTTCAACGAGTCGCGGCTGGTGACGGTGTGGTCCGGGTTCTCGGTGAAATGGTACGGCGAGCTTTTCGCCGACCAGCAGATGATGGACGCGGCCTGGGTCAGCATCCAGGTGGCCTTCTGGACCGCCTGCGCCTCGGTGGTGCTGGGAACGATGGCGGCGATGGTGATGACGCGTTTCCGCCAGTTCCCGGGCAAGACGATCTTCGGCGGCCTGATCACCGCGCCGCTGGTGATGCCGGAAGTGATCACCGGCCTGTCGATCCTGCTGCTCTTCGTTTCCATCGGTCCGCTCATCGGCATCGGCGGCCAGCGCGGCATGCTCACGATCTGGATCGCCCACGTCACCTTCTGCATGGCCTTCGTGACGGTGGTGATCAGCTCGCGCCTGGGGGAGCTGGACCGCTCGCTCGAGGAAGCCGCGATGGACCTGGGCGCGAACCGGCTGAAGGTGTTTTTCGTGATCACCCTGCCGATCATTGCGCCGGCGCTCATCTCCGGCTGGCTGCTGGCGTTTACCCTGAGTCTGGATGACCTGGTGATCGCCAGCTTCGTCTCCGGTCCTTCGTCGACGACCTTGCCGATGAAGGTGTTTTCGTCGGTGCGCCTGGGCGTGAGTCCCAAGATCAACGCCCTGGCCACGTTGATGATCGCGGCGGTGTCGGTGGCCGCGGTCATCGGCTGGTGGGTGATGCACCGCGAAGAACGTAAACGCCAGCGCGACGCGCAGCTGGCGCTGCAGAAGGGTTGAAACCATGAGCCAAGCCAACCGAGATCCCTGGACCGGGGAAATCCGGCCGTTTCCCAAAATGGACGATGCCGCCATCGAGGCCCGGCTGGCCGCGGCCGCGGCCGCGTTCCCGGCCTGGTCCGGGCGCGAGATCAGCGAGCGCGCGGTCCTGCTGCGGCGGGTCGGCGCGGGCTTGAAAGCGTCGCGCCGCGACCTCGCGCTGACCATGACCGCAGAGATGGGCAAGCTGCACCGCGAGGCTCTGGCCGAAGTGGATAAGTGCGCCGACGCCTGCGAGTACTACGCGCAGCACGCCGCCGGCTACCTGGTCGAACAGGCCATCGGCACCGAAGCCGCGCGCAGCTACGTGCGCTACGTGCCGCTGGGCTGCGTGTTCGCGATCATGCCGTGGAACTTCCCCGTCTGGCAGGTGTTCCGCTTCCTGGCGCCCAGCCTGATGGTCGGCAACGTGGCCTTGCTCAAGCATGCGACCAACGTGCCCAGCTGCGCCGATGCGATCGCCGAGGTGCTGGCTGAAGCCGGCGTTCCGGAGGGCGTGTTCGGGGTGCTGCACATCAACAACGAGCAGGCCGCGGACGTCATCGCCGACCCCAGGGTCAAGGCGGTGACGCTGACCGGCAGCGAGCGGGCCGGGCGTTCAGTGGCCTCGCAGGCGGGCAAGCACCTGAAGAAATGCGTGCTCGAACTGGGCGGTTCGGACCCGTTCGTGGTGCTCGACGATGCCGACCTGGACGCGACGGTCAAGGTGGCCGTGCGTTCGCGCTTCGGCAATGCCGGCCAGACCTGCATCGCCGCGAAGCGTTTCATCGTCACGCCCGGCATCGCCGACCGCTTCGTGCAGGCCTTCGCCGCCGCTGCTTCGGAACTTGCCGTGGGCGATCCCAACGACGACGCCACCGGCCTGGCGCCGATGGCCCGCGCCGACCTGCGCGACGAGCTGCACCGGCAGGTGCAGGACAGCGTCGCCAAGGGCGCGCGCGTCCTGCTCGGTGGCCAGCCGGGGCAGGGCGAGACCCACTACCCGGCGACGATCCTGGACGGCGTCAAACCCGGCATGCCGGCCTGGGACGAGGAACTGTTCGGCCCGGTCGCTTCGATCTTACGTGTCAACGACGAGGCCGAAGCCCTGCGCGTGGCCAACGACACCCGCTATGGCCTGGGTGCCAGCGTCTGGACCACCGACGGCGCCCGCGGCGAGCGTTTCGCCCGGCAGATCGACGCCGGCGCCTGTTTCGTCAATTCACTGGTGAAGTCCGACGTGCGCCTGCCGTTCGGCGGCACCAAGGCCTCGGGCTTCGGCCGCGAACTGGCCGAACACGGCATGCACGAGTTCACCAATATCCAGACCGTTTACGTCGCCTGAGGCCCGGGGGGTCGCAGGCGCGTGAAAAAAAGCTAGACTCGGCCCGTTGGCGTGGTCCGAAGGGGGCGGCCTGCCTGATAACAGGAGGTGACGCTTGGATACGAAACACTCGCGGCTTCTCGCCGCACGGGGTTGGGGACTGGCCGTGGTGTTTGCCCTGGCCGGCACGGCGTGGGCGCAGGACGGCGGTGATCGCGCGTCGGTGGAAGCGCAGCTGGCCGAAGCCGCCGCGGCGGTGGATGCCGCCAGCCAGGAAGTGCAGGCCCGCCAGGCCCAGCTCGAGGCCGCACAGGAAAGCCTGTCGCGCGCCGAACGTGCCCGCGACCAGGCCCAGGAGCGGCTGGCCCGCGCCGAGTCGCAGGCCGCCCGCGGTCGGGTGACGCGCCGCCAGGTGGACCAGGACAAACAGTCGGCCGAACGGGCGATCGAGGCCGTGCGCCGCGCCCGGGAGCAGATCGACGCGCTTGAATCGGCCATGTCGGACGGCCAGGCCAGCCTGCTGGCCGCCAAGTCGGCGGTGGACGCGGCCAGCGCCAGCGTCTCGCGTTACCTGGGCGACAAGCCGGGCGCCTGAACATGCACGACTGGCGACTGGTCACCGAACGCGCGGCGCGCGGCAATCCGTCGCCGCCAGCGCGTGTCGAAAAGTCCGAGGCCGAATGGCGGGCCATGCTGGCGCCGGAGGTATTCCGGGTTACCCGGCTGGCCGGCACCGAGCGGCCCTTCAGTTCGCAGATGTGCGGGCTGTTCGAACCCGGCCGCTACGGCTGCGCCTGCTGCGGCACGCCGCTGTTCGATGCCGGCACGAAATTCGAGTCCGGCTCGGGCTGGCCTTCCTTCACCGCGCCGCTTGCCGACGAGGCCGTGGCTTACAAGGGTGATCACAGCCACGGCATGCAGCGCATCGAAATCACCTGCAACGCCTGCGATGCGCACCTGGGCCACGTCTTCCCCGACGGCCCGGCGCCCACCGGCCTGCGCTACTGCACCAACGCCCTGTCGCTGCAGAAGCTGCCCGACTGAATCCCGGCGCCCCAAACGACAACGCCGCCCGGGTGGGCGGCGTTGGCGGGTTTGGTGGAGGTGGGGGGAGTTGAACCCCCGTCCGAGAGCACGCCATCTCCGGTACTACATGCTTAGCTCGTTGTTGATTCTCGTCCGACGGCAACACAACGTGCGAGGCACACCGTCGTCCACACCCGCTAAGTTCACTACCGGTTGGCGGGTCGCTGCCGGCAGCTGTTCCGTGATAATGACCCTACATCCACGAGCACGGGCACAAGTGGGTTCGGGGCTTACGCCTTAAGCGGCGAGAGCGTAGTTGTCGTCGTTGGCAACTAAGTTTTGCAGCTGGATTAACGAGGAAAGCTACCCCCTCGGCATGCACCAGTTGACTTTGCAACCCCCGTCGAAGCCAGGACACCCCCGGAAACGCGGAAATCGATTCGTTCAACCGACCCGGCAAGTATGGGGGTGGGGGCGGGGGACCACAAGGACCCGTGGGAGGGCCGTTCAGGCGTCCTTGTTGTGCTTGCGCATCACGCGCTGCTTATCCCGCTGCCAGTCGCGGTCCTTGGCGGTCTGGCGCTTGTCGTGGCTCTGCTTGCCCTTGGCCAGGGCCAGCTCCAGCTTCACCTTGTTGCCCTTCCAGTACACGGCGGTGGGGATCAGGGTGTAGCCGTCGCGTTCGACCTTGCCGATGAGCTTGTCGATTTCGTGCCGGTGCAGCAGCAGCTTGCGGGTGCGGCGGTCGTCGGCCACCACGTGGGTGGAGGCCTGGCTGAGCGGCGTGACCTGGGCGCCGAACAGGAAGATTTCGCCGCGCTTGACCACGGCATAGGCGTCGCCCATGTTCATCCGCCCGGCGCGGATGGACTTGAGCTCCCAGCCCTGCAGGGCGATGCCCGCCTCGAAGCGGTCCTCGAGGTGGTATTCGTGCCGGGCGCTGCGGTTGAGGGCGATGGTCTTGTTGCCTTCCGCCTTGTCCTTGCCGCTTCCGGTATTCTTGGCGTTGTTTTTCTTAGACATGTCCTTTCCTTGGCGGCCATTGTCGCCCATCGCGGGCCGGCTGGGGGAGGGCGCGGCAAGGAGCCCATGACAACTATTCATCGGCACGCCCTCGTTCGCCATTCGGCGCGGCGCATGTACGACCTGGTCAACGACGTCGGTTCCTACGCGGCCAGGTTCTCCTGGTGCGAGGGCTCCGAGGTCTTCGAGGCCTCGGAGACGCACATGCTGGCCCGGCTGGACCTGCGGGTCGCCGGCCTGCGCACCAGCTTCACCACGCGCAACCGGCTGGAGCCACCGACCCGCATCGATCTCGAACTGGAGGAAGGTCCCTTCCGCCGCTTCAGCGGCCACTGGCATTTCCATTCCCTGGCCGAGGACGCCTGCAAGGTCAGCCTGACCCTGGATTTCGACGTCGCCGGCAAGGTGCTGGGCACGGCGATGGCCGTCGGCTTCCAGGGCCTGGCCGACCGCATGGTCGACGATTTCTGCCGCGAGGCCGACCGGGCCTGACATGGACGGCGCGCCGATGCGCATCGAAGTGGTCTGCGCACGGCCAGGCAGGGCCTGGCGACTGGAGGTGCAGGTGCCGCCCGGCGGCACGGTGGCCGACGCACTGGCAGCGGCCGACCTGCCGGCGAAAGTGCCGGGCCTGGTGGTGGATGCGGATTGCCTGGCCGTTTTTGGCCGCGCCGTGGGCCTGGAAGACGGCCTGCGCGACGGCGACCGCGTCGAAGTGCTGCGACCGCTGCTGATAGATCCGATGCAGGCCCGGCGGCGCCGGGCGCGCGAGGCTTAGCCGCCGCTGGGCGGACGGCGCGGCTTGTCCTTGTCGCGGGCGAGGTTGCCGAAGCGGCGCATCTCGGCGGCCAGTTCGGCGTCGGCCTCGGGGAAGTATTCGCCTTCCCAGCGGGTGAGCGAATCACCGTCGAACCACAGCGTCAGGTTCTTGATCTCGGTGTCGCCGCGACGACGCCGTTCAGTGGCGACGTAGTCCCAGCGCGCCTGGTTGAACGGGTCGGCGACCGGCGGGGACCCGAGCAGGCTGAACACCTGGGCGCGGGTCAGGCCGACCTGCAGCTGTTCGACGCTCCTGGTCTCGAGCAGGTTGCCCTGGAAAACGGGCTGGCGGTAAACGATGCCGCAGCCGGCGATCAGGGTGGTGGCGAGCAGGAGCGTGAAAGCCTTGCGCATTGCGTGGGTATCCGGGACTGTCCGGGGCCGATGATACACTACGGCCCGGCGACGCCAGCCATGGCCACGCCCTGCGACGTCAAGGCATTCAGGAGACGAGATGGAATCCCAGGACCTGCGCAAGGCCGGACTCAAGGTGACCCACCCGCGCATGCGCATCCTCGACGTGCTCGAGTCCACCGGCCGCAAGCACCTGACCGCCGAGGACATCTACCGGCAGCTTCTCGAGAACGGCGACGACATCGGCCTGGCGACGGTGTACCGGGTGCTTACCCAGTTCGAGTCGGCCGGCCTCGTGCTCAAGCACAACTTCGAGGGCGGCCAGGCGGTTTACGAACTCGACCACGGTCAGCACCACGACCACATGGTCGACGTCGACACCGGCAAGGTGATCGAATTCACCAGCCCGGAAATCGAACGCCTGCAGCACGAGATCGCCGCCAAACACGGCTTCGACATCGAGGACCATTCGCTGGTCCTGTACGTGCGCGCGAAGAAGAAAAAGTAAGGCTAGCGGGCGCTGGCCCGCGCCAGCAGCTGGCGGGCGTTGGCCCGCACCTCTTTGGTGATCTCGACGCCGCCCAGCATGCGGGCGAGTTCCTCGACGCGGTCCTTTTCGGACAGGGCCTCGACCTGGCTGTGGGTGACGTCGGCCTCGACCGCCTTGCTGACCCGGTAGTGGTGGTGGCCCTGGGCCGCGACCTGGGGCAGGTGGGTGACGCACAGCACCTGGCGCTCGGCGCCCAGGGCCCGCAGCTTCTGGCCCACGACTTCGGCCACCGCGCCGCCGATGCCGGTATCGACTTCATCGAACACCATGGTCGGCACCGCGTCGAAACCGAGCGCCGCCACTTCGATGGCCAGGCTGATGCGCGCCAGTTCGCCGCCCGAGGCGACCTTGCGCAGGGCCCGCGGCGGCTGGCCTGGGTTGGCGGACACCAGGAATTCGCAGCGTTCGGCGCCCTGGGGCGTGGGACGGGTGGTGTCCAGCGGCTCCAGCGCGACGGTGAACACGCCGCCGCCCATGCCCAGTTCGCCCATCAGGCCGGCGACGGCCTCACCCAGCTGCGAAGCCGTGCGGGCCCGGGCCTGGCCCAGCCGGGCGGCGGCTTCGTTCCATTCGCGGGCGGCGGTATCGCGTTCGCGGCCCAGGCGGGCGGCCCGCTCGCCGGCGCCGGCCAGGCGGTCGAGTTCTTCCTGCAGCTGGTCGCGGCGGCTTGCCAGCTCTTCCAGCGGCACGCGGTGCTTGCGGGCCAGGTCGTGCAGGCGGGCGAGGCGGTCCTCCAGCCCCTGCAGGCGGTCGGGGTCGAGGTCGAAGTCGTCGTGCAGGCGTTCAATGCCGGCGGCGGCTTCGGCCAGCTGGATGCCGGCGGATTCAAGCAGGGAAAGCACTTCGGCCAGGCGTGGTTCGTCGCCGGCCAGGCGGGCCAGTTCGGACTGGGTCTGGTGCAGCAGGCGCTGCAGGGAAACGCCCTCGTCGCCGGCGAGACGGGCAAGCGCGGTTTCGCAGCCCTGCAGCAGGCCGGCGGCGTTGGCCTGGCGGCGGTGGGCGGCGGCCAGTTCTTCCAGCGATTCGGGATCGAGCGTTTCGGCGGCGAGTTCCTGGACCTGGTGTTCGAGCCAGGCCAGGCGCTCGCCGACGTCGCCGGCGCGGGCCAGGTCGGCCAGCTCGCGGTCGATCGTGGCCCAGCGGCGGGCGGTTTCGCGCACGGCGTCCAGCAGCGGGGCGTGCTGCCCGAAGGCGTCGAGCAGGGCCAGCTGCTGGCCGCGGTCGAGCAGGGCCTGGTGTTCGTGCTGGCCATGGATTTCCACCAGCAGCCCGCCCAGGGCCGAGAGCTGGCCCAGCGTCGCCGGCCGGCCGTTGATCCAGGCCCGCGAGCCGCCGTCGGCGCGCATCACCCGGCGCAGCTGGCAGGCGTCGCCGTCGTCGAGTTCGTTTTCGCGCAGCCAGGCCAGCGCCGCGGGCGCGTCGGCGAGGTCGAATTCGGCCGCCAGTTCGGCGCGTTCGGCGCCGTGGCGCACCACGCCGGCGTCGGCGCGGGCGCCGGTGAGCCACATCAGCGCATCCACCAGCAGCGACTTGCCGGCGCCGGTTTCGCCCGAGACCACGGTCATGCCCGGCCCGAAGGCCAGTTCGGCGCGGCTGACGACGGCGAAATCCTGGAGCGTGAGGTGGCTGAGCATGATGGCGGCGATTTTGCCTGAAAGGCCAAGCTTCGGCTGCCCCCGTCTCAGGATCCAAGACGCCGATGCCACCGGGGCGGGTAGGGTTTCGCCGCGTCTTGCGCCCCGGGCCTGCCGGCCTTATCTATGGGGCATGGACTTCGACCTCGACCCGCGCGCCCGCCGCCTGCTGCGCACCCTGATCGCCCAGCACATCCGCGACGGCGAACCCGTGGGTTCGCGCACGCTGGCCAAACGCTCCGGCCTGGACGTCAGCCCGGCGACGATCCGCAACATCATGTCCGACCTCGAGGAAATCGGCCTGGTGTCGGCGCCGCACACGTCCGCCGGCCGCATTCCCACGGCCCAGGGCTACCGGGTTTTCGTCGACAGCCTGCTGCCGATGAAACCCCTGCAGGACACCGAGGTGCAGCAGCTGCGCGCGCTGCTGCCGGCCGGCGCCGGCACCCAGGCCCTGCTGTCGAACACCAGCGAGCTGCTGTCGGCGATGAGCCAGTTCGTCGGCGTCGTGACGGTGCCCCAGCGCAGCCAGTTCGCCTTCCGCCACATCGACTTCGTGCCGCTGGACGGCCAGCGCATCCTGGTGATCCTGGTCTTCACCGACAACGAGGTGCAGAACCGCATCATCAGCCCGCGCCGCACCTACACCACCTCCGAGCTCGAACAGACCGCCAATTACCTGAACACGCATTTCGCCGGCCAGCCGCTGGCCGAGATCCGGGCCCGGCTGCTGCGGGACCTGCGCGAGACCCGCAGCGAGATGGAACGGCTGCTTTCGGCCGCGGTCGAGCTCTCCGAGCAGGCCCTGGGCGGCGGCAGTTCGCTGCCCGAGGACATGCTGCTGGCCGGCCAGACCCGCCTGATGGGCGTGCAGGACCTGTCGGACATGGAGCGCCTGCGCGACCTGTTCGAGGCTTTTTCGCGAAAGCGCGAGATCCTGCAGCTGCTCGAGGGCACGCTCAAGGCCCAGGGCGTGCGCGTGTTCATCGGCGAGGAAACCGGCTTGGCCCAGCTGGATGCCTGCACCGTGGTCACCGCGCCCTACCACGCCCAGGGCAAGGTGCTGGGCGTGCTCGGGGTGATCGGCCCCACCCGGATGGCCTACGAGCGGGTGATCCCGATGGTCCAGGCCACCGCCGACCTGCTCGGTGCTGCCTTGAATCCCGAACCGCCGGCCCCATAGGGGTACCCGACGCCCGCCGGACGCGGGGCAGCCATCGGAAAACCCATGCAAAACCAGAACCCGAACCCGGACGCGCAGGCGCCCGACGAAGTCCCCGATTTGGACACTGATTCCCTCGCCAGCGAGCTCGAGCAGCTGCGTACGGCGCTGGGCGACCTTCGCGAAGAGGCCCTGCGCGAGCGCGCCGACCTCGACAACCAGCGCAAGCGCCTGGCCCGCGACGTCGACCAGGCCCGTCGTTTCGCCAACGAAAAGCTGCTCTCGCAGCTGCTGCCGGTGCTCGACAGCCTCGAGGCCGGCCTCAAGGCCGCCGGCGACGCCAGCGGCCCGCTCAAGGACGGCCTGGAACTCACCCTGCGCCAGCTGCTCAAGGTCGGCGAGGACAACGGCCTGGCCCAGATCAACCCCGAGGGCGCGACCTTCGACCCGGAATGGCACCAGGCCATCAGCCAGATCGAGTCGCCGGGCGCCGAGCCGGGCAGCGTCGTGCAGGTCTTCCAGAAGGGTTATGCCCTGAACGAACGCCTGCTGCGACCGGCCCTGGTGGTGGTTGCCGCCGGCTGAGGGCTTCACGCCCCTTGAACACCCCGCGGCGGGCCCCATTTACCGAACATCCGCGGCCGCCGCCGCCAAACCAGAATCAGATAAGTCAGGGAGTCACACCATGGGCAAGATCATCGGCATCGACCTGGGCACCACCAACAGCTGCGTTTCCGTGATGGAAGGCGGCGTGGCCAAGGTCATCGAAAACTCCGAGGGCGACCGCACCACGCCTTCGATCGTCGCGTTCACCAAGGACGGCGAAGTCATCGTCGGCGCCTCGGCCAAGCGCCAGGCGGTCACCAACCCGAAGAACACCTTCTATGCGGTCAAGCGCCTGATCGGCCGCAAGTTCACCGACGCCGAAGTCAAGAAGGACCTCGACCTGGTGCCCTACGGCATCCTCGCCCATGAAAACGGCGACGCCTGGGTGCAGACCGCCGACGGCAAGAAGATGGCGCCGCAGGAGATCTCGGCCAAGGTGCTCGAGAAGATGAAGAAGACCGCCGAAGCCTACCTGGGCGAGTCGGTCACCGAGGCCGTGATCACCGTGCCGGCCTACTTCAACGACAGCCAGCGCCAGGCCACCAAGGACGCCGGCCGCATCGCCGGCCTCGACGTCAAGCGCATCATCAACGAGCCGACCGCGGCCGCGCTGGCCTATGGCATGGACAAGAAGGGCGGCGACCGCAAGATCGCGGTCTACGACCTGGGCGGCGGCACCTTCGACGTCTCGATCATCGAGATCGCCGAAATCGACGGCGAGAAGCAGTTCGAAGTGCTGGCCACCAACGGCGACACCTTCCTGGGTGGCGAAGACTTCGACGCGCGCGTCATCGACTATCTGGTCGAGGAGTTCAACAAGGAGCAGGGCATCGACCTGCGTAAGGATCCGCTGGCCCTGCAGCGCCTCAAGGACGCCGCCGAGCGCGCCAAGATCGAGCTCTCGTCGAACCAGCAGACTGAAGTGAACCTGCCATACGTGACGGCCGATGCGTCGGGCCCGAAGCACCTGAACATCAAGCTCACCCGCGCCAAGCTCGAGGCGCTGGTCGAGGACCTGATCAAGAAGACGATCGAACCCTGCCGCGTCGCGCTCAATGACGCCGGCCTGCGCGCCAGCGACATCGGCGACGTCATCCTGGTCGGCGGCCAGACCCGCATGCCCAAGGTGAAGGCCGCGGTGGCCGAGTTCTTCGGCAAGGAGCCGCGCCAGGACGTCAACCCGGACGAGGCCGTCGCCATCGGCGCCGCGGTCCAAGGCGGCGTGCTCGCCGGCACCGTCAAGGACGTGCTGCTGCTCGACGTCACCCCGCTGAGCCTGGGTATCGAAACCCTGGGCGGCGTGATGACCAAGATCATCGAGAAGAACACCACGATCCCGACCAAGGCTTCGCAGGTGTTCTCGACCGCCGAGGACAACCAGTCCGCCGTGACCGTGCACGTGCTGCAGGGCGAGCGCGAACAGGCCCGCTTCAACAAGTCGCTGGCCAAGTTCGACCTGTCCGGCATCGAGCCGGCCCCGCGCGGCATGCCGCAGGTCGAGGTGTCCTTCGACATCGACGCCAACGGCATCCTGCACGTGTCGGCCAAGGACAAGAAGACCGGCAAGGAGCAGAAGGTCGAGATCAAGGCCGGTTCGGGCCTGAGCGAGGAGGAGATCGCGCAGATGGTGCGTGACGCCGAGGCGCACCGCGAAGAGGACAAGAAGTTCCACGAGCTGGTGACCGCGCGCAACGCCGCCGACGGCCTGATCCACGCGACCCGCACCGCGATCACCGAGCACGGTTCCAAGGTACCCGGCGAGCAGCTGGCCGGCATCGAAACCGCGCTGTCTGAGCTCGAGACCGCGATGAAGGGCGACGACAAGGCCCAGATCGAGGCGAAGACCCAGTCCCTGCAGCAGGCGGCGCAGTCGCTTTACGCGGCGGCGGCCGGTGGCCAGGAGGGTGCGCCGGAAGCTGGCGCCCAGCCGGGTCCGCAGGAGAAGGCCGAGGACGTGGTGGACGCCGAGTTCACCGAGGTCAAGGACGACGAGAAAAAGTGATTATTCCTGCCGTGCCTGCGGCACGGCGGAATAATTGCCGCCGTTCGAGCCTCACGTTCGTGAGGCTCAACGCCGGATTAGGGCCGGGCCGCTTTCGCGGCCCGCGCCGGGCCGGGTGCATTGGCGGGGGGTGTGGTTGAGCCAGCGGGGTTTCTACGAAGTGCTGGGGGTTTCCCGCAGCGTGACCGAGGATGAGCTGAAAAAGGCTTACCGGCGCGCGGCGCAGAAATTCCACCCGGACCGCAATCCCGGCGACAAGGCCGCCGAAGCCAGCTTCAAGGAGGCCAAGGAGGCCTACGAAGTGCTGTCGGACGGCGGCAAGCGCCGCATCTACGACCAGCACGGCCACGCCGCCTTCGAAAACGGCATGGGCGGCGGCAACCCGGGCGGCGGCTTCCACGACGTCAACGACATCTTCGGCGACATCTTCGGCGACATCTTCGGCGGTGGCCGCCAGCGCGGCCCGCGCCGCGGCGCCGACCTGCGCTACGTGGTCGAGCTCGACCTCGAAGAGGCCGTGTTCGGCGTCGACAAGCGCATCGAGGTCCCGACCCTGGTGGCCTGCAAGCCCTGCAGCGGCAGCGGTTCGGAGGACGGCAAGGTCGAAACCTGCAGCACCTGCCGCGGACGCGGCCAGGTCCGCATGCAGCGCGGCATCTTCGCCGTGCAGCAGGCCTGCCCGGCCTGCGGCGGGCGCGGCCAGACCATCGAAAAGCCCTGCAAGGCCTGCCACGGCAATGGCCGCGTGCAGGACGAGAAAGTGCTGCAGGTGAAGATCCCGGCCGGCGTCGACAACGGCGACCGGATCCGCCTGGCCGGCGAAGGCGAGGCCGGGCCGCCGGGCTCGCAGCCGGGCGATCTTTACGTCGAAGTGGGCGTGCGCGAGCACGCGATCTTCCAGCGCGACGGCAACGACCTTTATTGCGAAGTGCCGGTGCGTTTTTCGCAGGCCGCGCTCGGCGCCGACATCGTGGTGCCCACGCTCGAGGGCGAGGCGCTGATCAAGGTCCCGCACGAGACCCAGACCGGCAAGCTGTTCCGCCTGCGCGGCAAGGGCGTGAAGTCCGTGCGCGGCCACGGCACCGGCGACCTGCTGTGCCGGGTCGTGGTGGAAACCCCGGTCAACCTGACGGCGCGCCAGCGCGAGCTCCTGAAGGAGTTCGAGTCCACCTTCGACGGCGAACACGGTGCCCGGCATTCGCCGCGCTCCAGCGGCTTCCTCGACGGCGTCAAATCATTCTGGGACCGCATGACGTCCTGACCAGACCGGCCCCCGCGGGAGCGAGTTCAGTCCCGATGCCCCGAACCTGTAGGAGCGCCTTCAGGCGCGAATCCATTCTTTGCCAAGGGCAAAGTCAAAAGATTCGCGCCTGAAGGCGCTCCTACAATGGGGTCAGCGCCCCCACCCCCCCCGCGGCGCGACGGCGGGGAAG
>NZ_JAYRTE010000027.1:0-27364 GCF_041919775.1 Arenimonas sp.
CGAATCCTTTCTTTGCCAACGGCAAAGTTAAAAAGATTCGCGCCTGAAGGCGCTCCTACAGCTTCTTTCAGCCGGTGATGTCGGCGGCCGCGTGCACGCAGTTGCGGCCGCGGTCCTTCGCGGCGTAAAGGGCGTCGTCGGCCCGGTGCAAGGCCTCGTCGACGCCGATGCCGGAGCCCGGATGCAGGGCGAAGGCGCCGATGCTGGCGCTGATGCCGATGTTGCTGCCGGCGTAGCGCACCGGTTCGCTGCAGATCCTTACCCGCAGCTGCTCCGCCAGGTGCAGCAGGCGGTCCCCCTGGATGTCCGGCACGACCGCGACGAATTCTTCGCCGCCAAAACGGGCCACCACCGCGCCGTGCACCGACAGCGTGTCGGACAGGCAGCGTCCCAGCCAGCGCAGGCACTCGTCGCCGGCGAGATGGCCGTGGGTGTCGTTGACGCGCTTGAAGTGGTCGAGGTCGATCAGCAGCACGCCCAGGGTCTGCCGGTGCTCGGCGGCGTGGTGCATCTGGTGTTCGAACAGGTCGCGGAAGTGCCGGCGGTTGAACAGGCCGGTGAGCGCGTCGCGCCGGTTTGACTCACGCAGGCGCTGGTTGGCTTCGGCCAGCTGCTCGAGCGCGGTGCTCAGTTCGGAAGTGCGGCGGGCGACGTGGCGTTCGAGCTGCTCGTTGTGTTCGCGCACCAGGGTTTCGTTTTCACTGCGCAGCCGCGCATAGCGGTAGGCCAGGGCGAAGGAGAGCAGGATCATCTCCAGCGCCGAACCAATCTGGATGCCGTATTCGGTGACGAAGGTCTTGGGCAGCAGGCCGAAGGACACCGACGCGTAGAGCGCCGTGCCCAGCAACAGGCAGCCCCAGGCCATCAGGAAGATCTTCGCGGGCGCGTAGCCGCGGCGGATCGAGATGAAGGTAAGCGCGAGGATGAACATCGCCCCGGGGAACACCGCCAGCGTCATCGGCAGCACGACCGTGCGGTACTCGAGCACCAGCGAGCCCAGGCCCATCAGCACGTAGAAGGCGATGATCGCCAGCGAGGTGGCGTTGGCCCAGGGCAGCCGGTCGCGCAGCTCCAGGAAGGTGCGGCAGAACTGGTGCATGGCGATCTGCGAGATCGCCATCGACAGCGGGATCGAATGGTTCGCCAGCCAGGGCGAGTTCGGCCACAGGTATTCGAAGGACAGGCCGTTCAGGCACAGCATGACCAGCCCGAAGCCGGCGACGTGCAGCATGTACCAGAAGTGGCTGGCGTCGCGCAGCGAAAGCCACAGCACGAGGTTGTAGAAGAACAGCGCCACCAGGATGCCGTAGAACAGGCCGATGCCGAACTGCGAGTCGCGCTCCATCTCGGCGAAGGCGGTAGGCGTGTAAAGCACCAGCGGCACCTGCAGGGAGCTGCGGCTGGATACGCGGACCATCAGCTCCACGCGGCTGCGCTGGGGCAGTTCGAGCCAGAAATTCGGATGCCGGTAGCGGATGCTTCGCGCCGAGAAGGGCAGGCTGTCGCCGGAGGCCATGTGTTCGACGCGGCCATTCGGGTAACGCAGGTAGAGGTCGACGTTGTCGAGCAGCGGGTAGTGCAGCACCAGCAGCCAGCGCTGCAGGTCGGCATGGCTGTTGAAGATCTCGGCGTGGAACCAGTAGGCCCCTTCGGTGAAGCCGAAGGTGCTGCTGCCGTTTGGCAGCGGCTGGAATTCGCCCCGGCCGGCCCGGGCGAACATGGCGGCAGCGTCGTCGCGCCCGTCGGGATCGATGGCGTACTTGAGGTGGGGCGCGAGACGGACCAGGTCGGTCTGTTCATCAAGCAGCGCCGGCTGGGCCAGGGCCGGGTAGCCCACGGCGGCCAGCAGCAGTGCCAGGAACACCGAGATTACGCGCATAGCCGACGGATTTCCCCCGAGTCCGGGTCACTTTAGTCCGCGGGGGCAGGGATGACCAGCCGAACAAGTCTCGTTTTGGGGCTTGACAATGTAATAGCGCGTTATTACATTGGCCCGGCCATGAAGCGCCGCGACCCCGCCACCCGCCCCGATGACGCCGACCTGGACGCCCTGGTCGGCGCCCTGCTCAGCCTTCGCGAGCCGGCGGAGCTGCGTGCCTTCCTCGACGACCTGTGCACCCCCGCCGAGCTTGAAGCCCTGTGCGACCGCTGGCGGGTCATCCCGCTGCTGCAGCAGGGCGTGCCCTACCGGGAGATCCACGACCGCACCGGCGTCAGCGTCACCACCATCGGCCGCGTCGCGCGCTGCCTTGAACGCGGCGCCGGCGGCTACCGCCTGGCCGCGGAACGTTACGAACAAACCCTGCCGCACGACGCGGCGCACTGAATTTCCCTTTCTAGTAAACGGAGGCGTCATGAGGACGCACGACCGACTGCGCATTGCCATCCAGAAATCCGGCCGCCTGTCCGACCCCGCCCGCGACCTGCTCGCGCGCGCCGGCCTGGCGTTCCGGGAAAGCCGCGACCGCCTGTTCTGCTACGGCGAATCGCTGCCCATCGACCTGCTGCTGGTGCGCGACGACGACATCCCCGGCCTGATCGCCGAAGGCACCTGCGACCTGGGCGTGGTCGGCCAGAACGTGCTCGAGGAGCAGGCCCTGGAGCGCGCCGCCACCGGCCAGCCCGAGGCCTACCGCGCCATCCGCGACCTCGGCTTCGGCCGCTGCCGCCTGTCGGTGGCGGTGCCGAACGAGTGGGAATGGTCGGGCCCGCAGCGCCTCGCCGGCCTGCGCATCGCCACCAGCTACCCGCAGCTGCTTGCGCGCTGGCTGCAGGGGCAGGGCGTGCAGGCCGACCCGGTGGTGCTTTCGGGCTCGGTCGAAATCGCCCCGCGCCTGGGCAAGGCCGAAGCCATCTGCGACCTGGTCTCCACCGGCGCGACGCTGATGGCCAACCAGCTCAAGGAAGCCGCCATCGTGTTCGAAAGCCAGGCCGTGCTGGCCGCACCGGCGCAGCCCTTCGGCGACGCGCGCGCCGAGCTCGCGGCGATGCTGCTGCGTCGCCTTGACGCGGTCTTGAGCGTGCGTGCCAGCAAACTGGTGCTGTTCCAGGCCGCACGCGACGCGGTGCCGGGCCTGCTCAAGCTGCTTCCCGACGCCGAGCCGCCGACGGTGATGGCCATCGAAGGCCAGCGCGACCAGGTCGCCCTGCAGGCCCTGTGCCGCAGCGCGATGACCTGGCAGCGGCTGGAAGACATGAAACGCGCCGGGGCCACGGGCCTGCTGGTGCTTCCGGTGGAGCAGATGCTGCAATGAAACGACTGGACTGGACGGCGCTCGCCCCCGAGGACCGCGCCCGCGCGCTCGACCGCCCCGGCGGCGGCGAGCAGGACGAGCTGGAGGCGGCGGTGCGCCGCATCTTCAACCAGGTGCGCGCCGACGGCGACGGGGCGCTGCGCGCGCTGACCCGGCGTTTCGACAACGTCGAGATCGCCGCGTTCGCGGTCGGCGACGAGGAGTTCGCCGACGCCGAAGCCGGTCTCGACCCCGCGCTGCGTGCGGCGATGGTCGAAGCCATCGGTCGCCTGAAAGCCTGGCACGAGGCCGGCATGGGCCAGGGATTCGAAGTGGAAACCGCGCCGGGTGTGTCCTGCGGGCGAATGCTGCGGCCGATCGCGCGCGTGGGCCTGTACGTGCCCGCGGGTTCGGCGCCGCTGCCTTCCACCGCGCTGATGCTGGGCGTACCGGCCGCGCTGGCGGGCTGCCCGCAGGTCGTGCTGTGCACGCCGCCGCGCGCCGACGGCCGCGCCGATCCGGCGGTGCTGGTGGCCGCGAAGCTGTGCGGCATCGGCCAGGTGTTCAAGCTGGGCGGTGCCCAGGCGATCGCCGCGATGGCCCTGGGCACCGACAGCGTGCCGCGCTGCGACAAGCTCTTCGGCCCGGGCAATCGTTACGTCACCGCCGCCAAGCAGTGCGCGGCGATGATGGCCGGTGGCCCGGCCATCGACATGCCCGCCGGCCCGTCGGAGGTGCTGGTGATCGCCGATGCCGGCGCGCCGCCCGCGCACGTGGCCGCGGACCTGCTTTCGCAGGCCGAGCACGGGCCCGATTCGCAGGTGATCCTGGCCACCGATTCGGCGGCCCTGCTCGACGCGGTCGAAGCCGAAGTGGGCCGCCAGCTGGCTGAACTGCCGCGCCGCGAAATCACCGAAAAGGCACTGCAGCATGCCCGGCTGTTCCGGGTGAACCAGCTCGGGGAAGCCTTCGAACTGTCCAACGATTACGCGCCCGAACACCTGATCCTCGCGCTGCGCGAGCCGCGCGCCTGGCTCGACAAGGTGCAAAGCGCCGGCTCGGTGTTCCTGGGCGATTACGCGCCGGAAGGCCTCGGCGACTATTGCTCCGGCACCAACCACGTGCTGCCGACCAACGGCGCCGCGCGCGCCTGGAGCGGCGTCAGCGTGGCCAGCTTCCAGAAGGCGATCAGCTTCCAGGAAGTCAGCCGGGCCGGCCTGGCGGCCATCGGTCCCTGCGCGGTGGTGATGGCGCGTGCCGAAGGCCTGGAAGCACACGCGCAGTCGGTACTGCGGCGACTGGAGGATGCGGCATGAACACGGAAAGCCAGAGCCCCCTGCTCGAACTCGTGCGTCCGGACCTGCGTGGCTTCGGCGGTTACAGTTCGGCGCGGCGCGCGGAAGTCACCGGATCGATCTGGCTCAATGCCAACGAAAGCGCCTGGCGCAATCCGGCAGATGGCGGCGTCGGCGCGAACCGCTATCCCGATCCCCAGCCCGAGGCCCTGCGTGCACGGCTCGGCCGACTCTACGGCGTGCGTTCCGAGCAGGTGCTGGTGGGTCGCGGCAGCGACGAGGCCATAGATTTGCTGGTGCGCGCCCTGTGCCGCCCGGGCCAGGACGCCGTCGTAATCGCGCCTCCGGTGTTCGGCATGTACGCGGTCAGCGCACGGCTGCAGGGCGCACCGCTGGTCGAGGTGCCGCTGCGCGACGGTGCCGGCGGCTTCGAGTGTGATCTCGACGCCCTGGCCAGCGCCGCAATCACGCAGGGCGCGAAGCTGGTGTTCGTCTGCTCGCCGGCCAATCCGACCGGCCAGGCCATTCCCGCCGCCGACCTGCGCGACCTGGCGCGACGCCTGGCCGGACGCGCGCTGGTGGTCGTGGACGAGGCATACGGGGAATACAGCGACCAGCCCTCGCTGGCGCGCGACATCAACGACCAGCCCAACCTCGCCGTGCTGCGCACGCTGTCGAAGGCGCACGCGCTGGCCGCCGCCCGCATCGGCTGCCTGCTGGCCGACGCCAGCCTGGTGCAGGTGCTGCGCAACTGCCAGGCGCCGTATCCACTGCCTTCGCCCTGCGTGCAGCTGGCGCTGGCCGGATTGTCCGATGCCGGGCTGGCGATCACCCGCCAGCACGTGCAGGCCGTGCGCGCCGAGCGCGAGCGCCTGCGCGCGGAGCTGGCGGACGCGCCGGGCGTGCGCCGCGTCTACCCGTCGCAGGGCAACTACCTGCTGGTGCGTTTCGAAGACGCCGATGCGGCATTCGCCCGCCTCCTGGCGGCCGGCGTGGTGGTGCGCGACATGCGCGCCTCGCCGCAGCTCGGCGATGCCTTGCGCATCAGCATCGGCAAGGCCGAGGAGAACGACGCGGTGCTTGCCGCGCTGCAGGCGGGGAGGGCGGCGGCATGAGCGGCCAGCGCATCCTGTTCGTCGACCGCGACGGCACGATCATCGAAGAGCCTTCGGATTTCCAGGTCGACGCCTTCGAGAAAGTCCGATTTGTCGAGGGCGTTATCCCGGCCATGCTGCAGCTGCGCGACGCCGGCTGGCAGTTCGTCATGGTCACCAACCAGGACGGGCTGGGCACGCCGTCGTTCCCGCGCGAGCAGTTCGACGGTCCGCAGGCGCTGGTGATCCAGGTGCTGGCCTCGCAGGGCATCGTCTTCCGCGACGTGCTGGTGGACGAGAGTTTCGAGCACGAGAAAAAGCCCACCCGCAAGCCCGAACTCGGCCTCCTGATGGACTACCTGCGCGACCGGTCCATCGACCTGGCCAATTCGGCCGTGGTCGGGGACCGCGAGACCGACCTGCAGCTCGCGCGCAACCTGGGCTGCCGCGGTTTCCGGCTGGCGCCCGGTCCTGACACCTGGGCCGGCATCGCGCATGAGCTGGCGAATGCGCCCCGCCGGGCCGTGGTCGAACGCACCACGAAGGAAACCCGCATCCGCGTGGCCGTCGATCTCGACCAGCCGGCTGACCCGAAGGTCAGCACCGGCCTGGGCTTCTTCGACCACATGCTCGAGCAGTTGGGCAAACACGGCGGTTTCGCGCTGGACCTGCGCTGCGAGGGCGACCTGCACATCGACGAGCACCACACGGTCGAAGACTGCGCGCTCGCCCTGGGCCAGGCCCTGCGCGAAGCCCTGCAGGACAAGCGCGGTGTCGGCCGCTACGGCGACTCCGTCGGCCGCGGCGCGATCACGCTGCCGATGGACGAAACCCTGGCCGGCGCGGCGGTGGATCTCTCCGGTCGCCCGTACTTCGTCTTCGAAGGCAGCTTCGCCCGCGATGAAGTCGGTGGCCTGGCGACCGAGCTGGTGCCGCACTTCTTCCGCTCGCTGGCCGACGAGGCGCGCCTGAGCCTGCACCTGCGCGTGCAGGGCGAAAACAGCCACCACCAGGTCGAAGCCTGTTTCAAGGCCGTGGCGCGCGCGCTGCGCAAGGCCATGCGCCGCGAAGGGCGTGACCTGCCCAGCACCAAGGGTGTGCTGTGAAGGTCGTGCTGGTTGATTCCGGCGGCGCCAACCTCGGCTCGGTGCGCTACGCGCTCGAACGCCTGGGCGTGGCGCCGGTGGTCAGCGGCGATCCCGCGGTGATCACCGCGGCCGACCGCGTGATCCTGCCCGGCGTCGGCGCCGCCGCGCCCGGCATGGCCCGCCTGCGTGAGCTGGACCTGGTGCCGACCCTGCGTGCGCTGGACAAGCCGCTGCTGGGCATCTGCCTGGGCATGCAGCTGCTGTTCGAAGGCTCCGACGAAGGCGAGGTCGATTGCCTCGGCCTGCTGCCCGGCCGCGTACGCCGCATGCAGCCGGCGGCCGGCCTGCGCGTGCCGCACATGGGCTGGAACCGCCTGAAGCCGCTCGGCGACAGCCCGCTGCTGGAAGGCATTCCCGACGGCGCCCAGGTCTACTTCGTGCACGGCTACGCCGCGCCCGTGGACGCCAACACCGTCGCCAGCAGCGAACACGGCGCACCGTTCGCCGCCGTCGTGCAGCGCGGCAAGGTCGCCGGCGCCCAGTTCCACCCGGAACGTTCGGCGGCGTTCGGCGCCCGGCTGTTGGCCAACTTCATCCAGCGGGGCCTGTGATGTCCGACTTCATTGTTTATCCCGCCATCGACGTGCGCGAAGGCCGCGTGGTGCGGCTTCGGCAGGGCGATTACGCCCAGGAAACCCGCTACCCGGCCGATCCTTTCGAACTGGCCCGCCAGTACGCCGATGCCGGCGCCCGCTGGCTGCACCTGGTGGACCTGGACGCCGCCCGCGCCGGCGGCTACACGCTGGCGCCGCTGCTTCGCCGCCTGAAGGCGGAAACCCCGCTGCAGGTACAGACCGGCGGCGGCGTGCGCAGCGAAGCCGATGTCGACGCGCTACTCGAGGCCGGCGCCGACCGTGTCGTGGTCGGCTCGCTGGCCGTGCGTGAATCCGGTCGCGTGGCGTCCTGGGTGTCGCGCTACGGCGCTGCGCGCCTGACCCTGGCGCTGGACACCCGCCGCGACGCCGAAGGCCGCTGGCGCCTGCCGGTGCACGGCTGGACCGAAGACGGCAGCAAGGAGCTTGACGTACTTGCCGCGGCCTACGACGAGGTCGGCCTTCGCCACCTGCTGTGCACCGACATCAGCCGGGACGGCATGCTGTCGGGACCGAACATCGAGCTCTACCGCTACCTGTGCCAGCGTTTCCCGCGCCTGGCCGTACAGGCTTCGGGCGGCGCCCGCGACCTGGCCGACGTCACCGCCGCGCGCGAGGCCGGCTGCAGCGGCATCGTGCTGGGCAAGGCGCTGCTGGACGGCCGGTTCGCGCTGGCCGACGCACTGGCGGAGGCCTCGCCATGCTGAGCCGCCGCATCATTTCCTGCCTGGACGTGCGCGACGGCCAGGTGGTCAAGGGCGTGCGCTTCCGTGACCACGTCGTGATGGGCGCCATCGAGGACCTGGCCCTGCGCTACCGCGACGAGGGTGCCGACGAGCTGGTGTTCTACGACATCACCGCCAGTCCGCAGGGCCGCGGCGTCGATGTCGCCTGGGTCGAACGCGTGGCGCGGCTGCTGGACATCCCGTTCTGCGTCGCCGGCGGCATTCGTTCGGTCGACCAGGCGCGCGCCGTGCTGCACGCCGGCGCCGACAAGGTCTCGGTGAACACGCCGGCGCTGGACCGGCCGGCGCTGGTGTCCGAGCTGGCCGCCGAATTCGGCGTGCAGTGCGTGGTGGTCGGCATCGACAGCCTGCGCGACGCCGACGGCGAGTGGCGGGTGCGTGCCTACACCGGCGACCCCGATCGCACGCAGGCGCTGGCGCGCCGCACGCTCGATTGGGTCGAGGAAGTGCAGGCCCTGGGCGCCGGCGAGATCGTGCTCAACTGCATGGGCGCCGACGGCGTGCGCAGCGGCTACGACATCGAACAGCTGCAGGCGGTGCGCGCGCTGTGCCGCGTGCCACTGGTCGCGTCGGGCGGCGCCGGCGAGGCGGCGCATTTCGCCGCCGCCTTCGAACAGGCCGACGTGGACGCCGCGCTGGCGGCCAGCGTCTTCCACGCCGGCACGGTGCGGATCCGGGAACTCAAATCCACGCTGCGCACGTGCGGCATCGAGGTGCGTGATGACGCCTGAACAGATCGACGCCCTGGCCTGGGACAAGCAGCAGGGTCTGCTGCCCGCCATCGTGCAGGACGCCGGCGACCACCGCGTGCTGATGCTGGGCTACATGGACCGCGCCGCGCTCGCGGCGACCCTGGCCACCGGCCGGGTCACCTTCTACAGTCGCAGCAAGCAGCGGCTGTGGGTGAAGGGCGAGTCCAGCGGCAACGTGCTGGCGCTGGTGTCGATGGAAGCCGACTGCGACGCAGACACGCTGCTGGTGCAGGCGCGGCCCGCCGGCCCCACCTGTCACCTGGGCCGGCCCAGCTGCTTCCCGGCTGCACCCGCGGCCTTCCTGCCGCAGCTAGACGCCCTTGTGGCCCGGCGCGAGCGTGAGCGCCCGGAAGGCAGCTACAGCACCCGCCTGTTCACCGACGGCACCCGCCGCATCGCCCAGAAGGTCGGCGAGGAGGGCGTGGAAACGGCGCTGGCCGCCGTCGCCCAGGACGACGAAGCGCTGCTGGGCGAAGCCGCCGACCTGGCTTTCCACCTGCTGGTGCTGCTGCGTTCGCGCGGCCTGGGCCTGGCGGACGTGGAAGCCGTGCTGCGCGACCGCCACGCCGCCGCCGCGCGCTGAGGGCAGGGCGCCCGCGGATTGGCGATAATCGCGGCGTCCTTCCCGGAGCCGCGCATGCGCCTGTCTTTCCTTGTTTGTCTGCTGCTGCTGGCGGGCCTGGCCCCCGACGCGGCGGCGCGTGCCTGCAATGCCGGCGTGGTGTTCGAAGACAGCGACGGCGATGGCCGGCGTGACCGCGGCGAGCCGGGACTGGCCGGCGTGCAGGTCTCGGACGGTCGCCGGATCGTGCGTACCGACGCGCTGGGGCGCTGGTCGCTGCCGCTGTCGCCGGACCACACGGTGTTCGTGGTCAAGCCGGCCAGCCATGATTTCCCGACCGGCGACGATGGCCTGCCGGTGTTCTGGCGCCACGTCGTGCGCAGCCCGCAGCCGGCGCTGCGCCACGGCGGCCTGCGGCGGCAGACGCCGCGCTGCCACGACTTCGCGCTGCTGCCGGAAACCGCGCCGGCCGCAGGGTCGCTGCAGGTGCTGGTGTTCGGCGACCCGCAGCCGAAGAGCGCCGTCGACGTCGACTATTACGCCCGCGACATCGTGGAACCGATCGTCGCGGCCGCCAACGGCGCGCCGGCCGCCGACCTCGGCCTGACCCTGGGCGACGTGGTCAGCGACGACCTGTCGCTGTACCCGGCGATGAAACGCCACACGGCGAGCCTGCGCACGCCCTGGCTGCACGCGGCCGGCAATCATGACCTGGACTTCGATGCCGCCGGCGACGCGCGTTCGCTCGACACCTTCCGCCGCCACTTCGGGCCGGACACCTTCGCCTGGGAAGAAGACCAGGCCAGCTTCGTCGTGCTCGACGACGTGATCTACCAGCCGGGTGCGGCCAAGCCCTACATCGGCGGCCTGCGAGAAGACCAGTTCACTTTCCTCGCGGCCTACCTGGACGGGCTGCCGCGCGATCGCCGGCTGGTGCTCGCCGCGCACATCCCGTTCTTCGACGAGCCGGGGCGCGAAACCTTCCGACGTGCCGACCGGGAGCGACTGTTCGAACTGCTCAAGCCTTTCAGCAAGGTGCTGCTGCTCACCGCCCACGGCCATGTCCAGCGCCACCACCGCCACGGCCCGGCGGACGGTTGGTTCGGCGCGGCGCCGCTGCACGAATACAACGTCGGCGCCGCCTGCGGCGGTTACTGGAGCGGGGTGAAGGACGAGGCCGGCATTCCGGATTCGCGAATGGCCGACGGCACGCCGAACGGCTACGCCAGCGCCACGTTCGCGGCCGATGGCAGCTACGCGCTTCGCTGGCACGTCGCCCGCGGCGGCGACGCCGACATGCACCTGCACGCGCCGAAGGTGCTGCGCGCCGGCGCCTATCCGGGCACGGGCGTGTACGCGAACGTCTACATGGGCGAAGCCGACAGCCGCGTCGAATACCGCATCAACGGCGGGGACTGGCAGCCGATGCGCCTGAGCGGGCAGCCCGATCCGGCCCTGCGCACTCAGAACCTGCTCGACGACGCCGCGCCCGGGCTGCGGGGCTACGACCGCCTGCCGGAAGCCGCGGAAACCTCGCACCTGTGGCGCGGCGCGCTGCCGACCGACCTGGCGCCGGGCGACCATGTGGTGGAAGTGCGCGCCTTCGATCGCTGGCGCGGCGAAATCAGGGCGTCGACAAGTTACCGCCTGGAAACCGCGTCACCCTGAATCGGTTCAGGGCGTGATCGCGGAGAAATCCTCGACGCGCGCATGGCCGTGGGTGGCCTCGCCGGTCCGCGGCGCCGGGTAATCCTCACGGCGGTCGACCAGCACGGTGTCCAGGCCGGCCTCGCGGGCAGCGTCGAGTTCTTCCACCACGTCCGACAGGAACAGCACCTGCGCCGCCGGCACGTCCAGCGCCTGCACGATGCGCCGGTAGCTGTCGGCCTCGCGCTTGCCGCCGTATTCGGTGTCGAACCAATTCGAAACCAGCCCCGTCAGGTCACCGGCGTCGGAGTGGCCGAAGAAGAGACGCTGGGCCGGCACCGACCCCGATGAATAGACGTTGATCGAGTGCCCCGCCGCATGCCAGCTGCGCAATGCTTCGACCGCATCCGGATAAACATGCGCGGTGAAATCCGCCTGCCCGTAGCCATCCTTCCAGATCATGCCCTGCAGGGCCTTGAGCGCGGTGTGCTTGCGGTCCGTGTCGATCCAGCCCTGCAGCGTCTCGACGATCATGTCGTCCTGGCAGACGCCGCCGGTTTCCGCCGCCACCTGGTCCAGCCAGCGGCGAACTTCAGGGTCCTTGCCGTGCTCCGCGACGAAGCCCGGCAGCGCCTTGCGTGCGTACGGGAACAGCACGTCCTTGACGAACGAGATGCTCGACGTGGTGCCTTCGATATCGGTCAGGATGGTTTTCATCCGGCCTGCCCGGGTTCGTAGCGGGGAAAACGTTGGGCGATGTCGGTGCCGGTGAAGTGGCCGACCCAGCCGTCGGCTTCGGTGAAGAAACGGATGGCGATGAAGCTCGGTTCCGGGCCCATGTCGAACCAGTGCGTGGTGCCGTCGGGCACGCCGACCAGGTCGCCGGCTTCGCAGCGGATTTCATAGACCTTGTCGCCCACGTGCAGCGAGAACAGGCCCGAGCCGGCGACGAAGAAACGCACCTCATCTTCCTTGTGGTAGTGCTCGTCCAGGAACTTGGCGCGCGCTGCGTCCCTGGCCGGGTTGTCCGGCGAAATCGAAACCACGTCGACGCTGTTGAAGCCGTTCTCGGCCACCAGCTTGTCGATGTCGCCGCGGTAGGCGGCCATCACTTCCTCGGGCGAGGCGCCCGGCTGCACCGGCGCGCTGGCCTGCCACTGCTCGAAGCGCACGCCGATGGGTTTCAGGCGCGCGGCGATTTCCGCCAGGTCTTCGGTGCTCGAAAGCGGTGTGGAGGGGTTGTCGTGGTCGAAAATGCGAAGGCGGCTCATGCTTGCAGTCTCCGGAGGTCGAGTTCGCAGGACAGCAGGAATTCAAAGGCTTCCAGGTGCCGGCGGGCTTCGGCCATGTCCTTGCCCCAGGCGTAGAGCCCATGGCCATTGATCAGGTAGCCCCACATCGGCTGCCGGTCGAGCAGGGCATTCACCCAATCGGCCAGTTCGTCCATGTCCTGGGTATTGGCGAGCACCGGCACGTCGACGGCCATTTCGTGGGTCTGGTTGCCAGCGAAGGCCTTGAGCAGTTCGTAGCCTTCCAGGTGCACGTGGCCCTGGGCGGCGTACAGGCGCGAGGCCACCGTCTGCACGTGCGAATGGGTGTGCAGCACGCAGCCCACGTCCGGATAGCGGGCGTAGAGCTGGGTGTGCAGCAGGGTTTCGGCCGACGGGCGGTGTTCGGTGGCGACGGCCTTGCCGGCCAGGTCCACGACCATGATGTCCGCGGGCCCCAGCCGGCCCTTGTCCCGGCCCGAGACGGTGATCGCCGCGTGGCGATCGTCCAGGCGCATCGAGAAATTGCTGCTGGTGGCCGGCGTCCAGCCCAGGGCGGACAGTTCGCGGGTGGCGGCGACGATCTCGTCGGCGCGTGCGGCCAGGCGGGCCGGGTCGTAGGGCAGGGTATCCATAGGGCCAAAGTCTAGCCGAAGGGCGCGTGGGGCGTAGGCTTGACCTGCGTCAACCCAGCGTTCACACGTGCCGGGTAAACTGCCGCCAGCCAACGGAAACCCTCCGTAGCCAAGGAGCATCCATGAACACCACGAACACCTCCCGCCGCGGCTTCCTGGTCAAGGCCGCCCTGCTCGCCGCCGCCGCGCCCTTCGTGGCCCCGGCCCTGGTGGGCCAGGCCTGGGCCCAGGAGCTCAAGCCCCTGCCGCTGGACAACCCGCAGGCCAAGGCCCTGGCCTACGCGCTGGACTACAAGACCGTGAAGCACCCGAGCTTCAAGCCGGACAGCAACTGCGCGAACTGCCAGTTCTTCACGGCCGCCACCGGCGCCTGCACCCTGTTCCCGGGCTTCTCCGTGCCGGCTGAGGCCTGGTGCAGCGCCTGGGCCAAGAAGGCCGCCTGAGGACCGTCCGCCGGCCGTCTCGGCCGGTGAGACACCCCGGAGGCTAGAATCCCCGGCATCGTCTGATGCCGGGGTTTTCTTTTGTCCGCAACGCAGCTCGTTTTCCTGCTTATTGGCGCGCTCGCCGGCGCGGTGCTGGGTTTCCTGCTGGTTTCGGCCGGTGCCCGGCGCCAGCGCGAGGCCCAGCAGGCCGAACACCGCGACTTCCAGGCCCGGCTCGAGGCCGAGCTGCGCGAAACCCGCGCCGCCCGCGAAGCCAGCGACGCCCGGGCCGCCGGCGCCGAAACCCGCGCCGCGGCGCTCGAAGCGCGCCTGCAGGCCGAACAGGCGGCCGCCCAACAGCGTTACCAGGACCTCGAAGGCGCCCGCGAACGCCTCAAGTCCGAATTCCAGGCCCTGGCCGCGGAGATCCTGGAGGACAAGTCGCGCCGCTTCGGCGAACAGAACGCCAGCCAGCTGGGCCAGCTGCTCAATCCGCTGCGCGAGCAGCTGGTGGACTTCCGCAAGGTCGTGTCCGACACCTACGAGAAGGAGGGCCGCGAGCGCGTCACGCTGCAGGCCGAACTCAAGCAGCTGCTCGAACTCAACCGCCAGCTCAGCGACGAGGCCGGCAGCCTCACGCGCGCCCTGACCGCCGACAACCGCACCCAGGGCTACTGGGGCGAACTCAAGCTCGAACGCCTGCTCGAAAGCGCCGGGCTCGAGAAGGGCCAACAGTACCTCACGCAGGAAAGCTTCAAGGACGAACACGGCGACCGCTACCGGCCCGATGCCCTGCTGTTGCTGCCCGAAGACCGGCAGATCGTCATCGACGCCAAGGTGGCCCTGCTCGACTACCAGCGTGCCTGCGGCACCGAGGACGCCGACGAGCGCGAACGCCATCTGGGCCAGCACACCGCGGCGCTGAAGAACCAT
The DNA here is from genome assembly GCF_041919775.1 of Arenimonas sp. GTDB lineage: Bacteria > Pseudomonadota > Gammaproteobacteria > Xanthomonadales > Xanthomonadaceae > Arenimonas. The sequence continues at coordinate 14,332 of NZ_JAYRTE010000027.1, forward strand.
GTGCGCGAGCTCGGCGACAAGGATTACAGCCGGCTGCACGGGCTCACCAGCCCCGACCTGGTGCTGATGTTCGTGCCGGTCGAGGCGGCGTTCCTGGAAGCCCTGCGCCGGGACGCGTCGCTTTACGACTACGCCTTCGCCCGCAAGATCATCCTGGTCGGGCCCAGCAACCTGCTGGCCTCGCTGCGGCTGGTGGCCCAGATCTGGCGCACCGAAGCCCAGACCCGCAACGCCAAGGCCATCGCCGACCGCGGCGCCGCGCTGTACGACAAGTTCGTCGGCTTCACCGAGGACCTGGGCCGGGTGGGCGAGCACCTCGAACGCGCCCAGAAGGCCCAGCACGACGCCGTCCGCAAGCTCGCCCAGGGTCCCGGCAACCTGGTGCGCCAGGCCGAGATGCTGCGCCAGCTGGGCGTGGCCCCCTCCAAGAAGCTGCCGGCGGCCCTGCTGGACGCCTCGGCGCCGGATGAGGGCGCAGGCCCGGGCGACGAGTAAGCCCCGTAGAACCTTCTTCACGCCGGCCTGTGGGCATCGGGGCGCCGCTCGGGTTAGGCTGCGCGCTGGCTTGGGAGGAGCTGCAACAATGCTGAAACGCCTTTTGATGGTCGCCCTGGTATGGCTGGCCGTGGGATCCGTGGCCGTCGCGCAGGAGGCCGTCGAGGGATCGGTCGCCGAACCGACCCTGGCAGAAAAGATCGACGGGGCCGTGCGCCCGGTCGCCGATGCCGTTTCCGGCGGCATCTTCTACTCGGTGCCGATCGGCGGCGTCGAATTCCCGCTGATCGTGGGCTGGCTGATCCTGGCCGGCTTCATCTTCACGCTGTACTTCGGCTTCATCAACGTGCGCGGCTTCAAGCACGGCTTCGACCTGATCCGGGGCAAGTACAGCGACCCGAAATCCAAGGAGGCCGGCGAAGTCAGCCACTTCCGCGCGCTTACCTCGGCTGTGTCCGGCACGGTGGGCCTGGGCAACATCGCCGGCGTCGCCGTGGCGATCACCATCGGTGGTCCGGGCGCGACCTTCTGGATGGTGCTGGCCGGCCTGCTGGGCATGAGCACCAAGTTCGTCGAGTGCACGCTGGGCGTGATGTACCGGCTGGAGAAGCCGGACGGCACGATTTCCGGCGGCCCGATGTACTACCTCAGCCGCGGCATCACTGAAAACTATCCGAGCCTGCGCCATTTCGGCAGCGCGCTGGCGATCATCTTCGCCCTGTGCGCGATGATGGGCGCGATCGGCGCAGGCGCGATGTTCCAGGCCAACCAGGCCTACGCGCAGATCGAAAACGTCACCGGCGGCATGACCAATGGCAGCCTGTGGTTCGGCCTGCTGTACGCGGTGCTGGGCGGCGTGGTGGTCATCGGCGGCATCACCCGCATCGGCTCGGTGACGGCGCGCCTGGTGCCGGGCATGGCGGCGCTGTACATCATTGGCGCGCTGTTCGTGATCTTCGCGAATATCGGCCAGGTGCCGGCGGCGTTCGGAGCGATCATCGACGGTGCCTTCACCGCCGAGGGCGTGACCGGCGGCGTGATCGGCGCGCTGATCCAGGGCTTCCGCCGCGCGGCGTTCTCCAACGAGGCCGGCCTGGGATCGGCGGCGATCGCCCACTCGGCGGTCAAGACCAGGGAGCCGCTGACCGAAGGCTTCGTCGCCCTCTGGGAACCGTTCATCGACACGGTGGTGATCTGCACGATGACCGCGCTGGTGATCATCATCACCAACCAGCACGTGGTCGGCGGCGCCGACGGCGTGCAGCTGACTTCGAACGCGTTCGCGACCATCGGTGACTGGACGCCGTACGCGCTGGCCGTGGTCGTGCTGCTGTTCGCATTCTCAACCACGATCACCTGGGCCTACTACGGTGCCAAGGCCTGCAGCTTCCTGTTCAATGAATCGAAGGTGGCGCTGTACGGCTTCAAGTTCTTCTACCTGGCCATGGCCGTGGTGGGTTGCACCATGCCGCTGGGCAGCATCGTCGACATCGCCGATGCGCTGCTGTTCATCATGGCCATTCCGAACCTGATCGGCGTCTACCTGCTGATGCCGGTGGTCAAGAAGCACTTCGACTCTTACTGGGCGCGCCTGAAGTCCGGCGAGATCCAGAAGGTCGCCTGACCCCGCCGCCACCGTGGGAGGGACTTCAGTCCCGAAGGAACGGCCCGCGAAAGCGGGCCGTTTCCGTGATGGGCTCTCCAGTCTGCGTGGCCGCTAACAACATATACAGGTTAAAGCGGCAATATTGGCCACCGAGGGACGTATCCTGCGCCCGACCAGTACTCGGACCCCGGGTGGAGTTTGTAGTGACGAAGGTCTTGGACCTGCTAGGAAGTCGGGACCAGCGGCGTCGGCTGCGGCTGGTGCAGTGGCTCATCGCCAGCCTGGTCTATGTCGGCATCGCGATCCTCCTGGTCGCCGGGGTCGGCCAGGGCTGGATGGACACCACGGCCCTTGCCTGGTGGCTGGGCTTCGTCGCGCTGGTGCTGCTGGCCGGCTACATCGCGCTGCGAAGCGGCTGGACGGAACGATTCCGCGACCCGTCCGTCTCCGTGTGGCAGCTGTCGATGGGCGTGCTGGCGGTGACCTGGGGTTACCTGATCTGCGGGCCGATGAGGACCTCGGCACTCTTCCCGCTGATGGTGATCTTCGCCTTCGGAGCCTTCGCCTTGCGCTGGCGCCAGATCGCATTCCTCACGGCGCTGGCGCTGGCCTGCCTGGTCGCCGCGATCGTCATCCGCAGCCGCTACCCGCAGTGGCTGCCGGTCCAGGGCGAGATCACGCCCCTGCGGCTCGACATCAACAACCTGCTGATGCTGGCCGTGGTCCTGCCCGCGCTTGCGGTCATTGCCGCACGGCTTTCGGGGCTGCGGCAGAAGCTGCGCGACCAGCGACAAGCCCTGGCGCATGCGCTGTCAGAAGTCCAGCGGCTCGCCACCACCGACGAGCTCACCGGAATCGCGAACCGCCGATCGATGCAGGTGCTGGTCGATCGCAGCGTGGCGCTGTCCTCGCGACAGCTCACGCCATTCAGCGTCGCGATCCTCGACATCGACCACTTCAAGGCGGTCAACGACGAGCTCGGGCACGCCGCGGGGGACGAGGCGCTCAGGGCCTTCGCGCGCCTGGCCGGCGCAACGCTCCGGAACACCGACACGCTCGGCCGCTGGGGCGGCGAGGAGTTCCTGCTGGTGTTGCCGGGCGGGCCCGGCGGCGTCGGCGCGGTGCTGGAACGCATACGCGAAGCCGTCAGGAACGACTGCCTGGACGCCCGTCCGCTGACGTTCTCCGCAGGCCTCGCCCATCACCGGCCCGGCGAGAGCGCCGACGCGCTGCTGGCGCGGGCCGACCTCGCGCTCTACGAGGCCAAGGGTGCGGGCCGGAATCGGGACGTCGCGGCGGACTGATCGCCCCGCCACGCGCTTTGGGGGTGGTTCAGCGGTATCCCTGCGCCTGCAGCTTGAACAGGTGCGCGTAATGGCCGTCCTGCGCCATCAGGGCCTCGTGGCTGCCGCGTTCGATGATGCGGCCCTCCTGGATGACGATGATCTGGTCGGCCATGCGCACGGTGGAGAAACGATGCGAGATCAGGATGGCGATGCGGTTGGTGGTCAGCTTGCGGAAGTGCTCGAAGATCGTGGCTTCCGCCTCCGCGTCCATCGCGGCGGTGGGCTCGTCCAGCACCAGGATGTCGGCGTTGGAGCGCATGAAGGCGCGGGCGAGCGCGATCTTCTGCCACTGTCCGCCGGAGAGTTCGCGGCCGTCGCGGAACCACTTTCCCAGCTGCGTATCGAAGCCTTCCGGCAGCGCCTCGATGAAGGGCGTGGCCATGCCCCGGTCGGCGGCCTCCTGCCAGCGTTGCCGGTCCTCGAACTGCCCGACGTCGCCGACGCCGATGTTTTCGCCGACGCGCATCTGGTAACGGGCGAAGTCCTGGAAGATCACGCCGATGCGCTGGCGCAGCGTGGCTTCGTCCCATTCCCGAAGATCGCGGCCGTCGAGCAGGATCCGGCCGTGGTCGGGGTCGTACAGGCGCGTGAGCAGCTTGATCAGCGTGGTCTTGCCGGAGCCGTTCTGGCCAACCAGGGCCAGTGACTCACCGGGACGGATGTGCAGGTCGATGCCCTGCAGTGCGGGTTCTTCAGCGCCGGGGTAGGTGAAGGAGACATCCTGGAACCGGATGCCGTCGTCGGGATCATGACCATTGCGCGCTGAGCCCGTCGAGGCAGGCACCGGCGTGTCGAGATAGTCGTAGAGGGTGGAGAGGTAGAGATTGTCCTCGTACATGCCGCCGATCGCCGACAGGATCGCCGCCACCGCCGACTGCCCCTGGCGGAAGAGCATGAAATACATCGTCATCTGGCCCAGCGTGATGCGGCCGGCCACGGTGGTCAGCGCGATCCAGCCATAGGCGGCATACAGGGTCAGGGTACCGATCAGGCCGAGCACGAATCCCCAGCCATCGCGGCGGATTGCCAGCTTCCGGTCTTCGCGATACAGCGTCTGGAAGATGCCGCGGTAGCGATCGAGCAGCAGCGGCCCGAGGCCGTAGAGCTTGACCTCCTTGGCGTGGTCCTCGCGCGCCAGCACCGTTTCCAGGTACATCTGCATGCGCGTTTCCGGGGAGCGCCAACGGAACAGGCGGAAGGCATCGCCGGAGAACTTGGTTTCGGCCAGGAACGCGGGCAGCCCGGCGAGCAGCAGCACCGCCACGGCCCACGGCGAGAACTGCGCCAGCAGCACGCCGTAGCTGACCAGGGAGATGCCGTTCTGGGCCAGGCCGAACGTGCGCGTCACCAGCGACAGCGGGCGGCTCGAGGCCTCGCGCCGGGCCCGGGTCAGCTTGTCGTAGAACTCCGAGTCCTCGAAGTGCGCCAGCTGCAGGGTCAGCGCCTTTTCCAGGATCATCACGTTCACGCGCTGGCCCAGCTGCGCCCGCAGCAGCGACTGGCACAGCGAGATGCCGCGCTGCGCGCCGGCCACGCCCATCACCAGCACCGCTTCGAGCGCGATCAGCCAGAACACCGGCGCCATCGCCACGGCCTCACCCGCCGCCGCCGCGCGGCTGGCATCTACGACGGCATCGACGATCAGCGCGCCGACGTAGGCGATGCCCGCCGGGAGCAGGCCGCCGACCACCGTCAGCAGGCCCAGCCAGAGCGTCAGGCCCCGGCTGGTGCTCCAGACCAGTTCCAGCGCCCGCCCGCTGAAGCGGAACACGCCCAGGAAGCTTCGGGTGAAGTCGCCGTTGTCGGTGCTGGAGGTGGTGTCCGGGTGTGCCAAGCGGTGTCCGTTCAGCCCAGAAGCTTGGCCGCCAGCACGATCAGCACCAGCACCGGGGCGATGATGCAGATCAGGAAGCGCCAGGCCTGGAAGCCGAAATCGCCCAGGTGCGAGAGCTGCTCGCGGGTGATCTTGCGGCTGAGCACGTAGCCCGCGAAGAGCGCGATCAGCAGGCCGCCGACCGGCAGCATGATGTCGGAGGCGACGAACTCGATGGCGCCCTGCAGGTCACGGCCGAAGACGCGCACGTTCTGCCAGACGTTGAAGCCCAGCGCCGTCACCAGGCCGATGGCCCAGATCACCAGGGCCGCGATGATCGCCGAGGTCTTTCGCGACATCTTGCCCATCTCGACCAGGAAGGCCGTCGGCGGCTCGAGCAGCGAAATCGACGAGGTCCAGGCAGCCACGAACAGCAGGCCGAAGAAGGCCACCGCGTAAAGAATGCCGAACGGCATGTCGTTGAAGGCCAGCGGCAGCGAGGTGAATATCAGGCCCGGGCCGCCGCCCGCCGGGTCCAGGCCGAAGGCGAACAGGACCGGGAAGATCGCCAGGCCCGCCAGCAGGGCCACCGCCGTGTCCATGCCCGCCACCGTCACCGCGACGCGCGGGATCGAGATGCTGCGGGGCAGGTAGGCGCCGTAGGTCATGATGCCGCACATGCCCAGGCTCAAGGAGAAGAAGGCCTGGCCGAGCGCGGCCAGCAGGGTGTCGCCGGTGACTTCGCTGAAGTCCGGCTTGAACAGGAATTCGAAGGCCTGGCCGACCTTGCCGGTGCTGATGCCATAGGCCAGCAGGCCCAGGAGGATCAGGAACAGCAGCGGCATCAGGAACTTCACCGCGCGCTCGAGGCCCTTCTCGACGCCCATGGCCACCACGCCCACCGTCACCAGCATGAACACGCTGTGCCAGAACACCAGGGTGGCCGGGCTGGCAAGCATCGCGCCGAAGGTCGCGCCCGGGTCGGTGATCGGCGCGCCGCCGAACAGCTGCGCGACATACAGCCACACGTAGTGGAGGGTCCAGCCGCCCACCACGCTGTAGAAGCTCAGGATCGCGACCGCGGCGAGCATGCCGATCCAGCCAATCACCGTCCAGCCGCCGCTATGGCCGCCTTCCCGCGTCAGCTTGCGCAGCGTGTTCACCGGGCTCATGCGGCCTTCGCGGCCCATCAGGATCTCGGCGGCCATGATCGGCAGGCCGACCAGCAGGATGCAGCCCAGGTAGATCAGCACGAAGGCGCCGCCGCCGTTGTCCGAGGCCAGGTAGGGGAAGCGCCAGATGTTGCCTAGGCCCACCGCCGAGCCGCTGGCCGCAAGGATGAAGGCCAGGCGCGAGGACCACATGCCGTGGATTGAATTGTTGTCCATCGAATTCGTTTTCCGGAGTGAAAGGGTGGATCAGCCTTCGCGGCGATGCTGGATCGCCACCGTCGGGCTGGTCTTGAGGATCTTGAAGCCGACGTAGGCGAGGATACCGGCCAGCACGGGGTTGACCAGGTTGAACAGCGCATACGGCAGGTAGTCGAGCGTGGCGACGCCGAGCGTGGCGGCCATGTACGCGCCGCAGGTGTTCCAGGGGATCAGCGGCGAGGTGATGGTGCCGGCGTCCTCGAGCGCGCGCGAGAGGTTTTCCGGGGCCAGGCCGCGCTTTTCGTATTCGCTCTTGTAGATGCGGCCGGGCAGCACGATCGCCAGGTACTGGTCGGCGGCGAGAACGTTGGTGCCGAAGGCCGTCACCAGCGTGGCGATGATCAGCGAACCGGTGGAGCGCGCCATCTTCAGCACGCTGCGGATCAGCCTTTCGAGCAGGCCCACCTTGTCCATCACTGCGCCGAAGGTCATTGCGCAGATGATCAGCCAGACTGTATTGAGCATGCTGACCATGCCGCCGCGGTTGAGCAGGTCATCGACGGCGGCGTTGCCGCTTTCGCCCTTGTAACCGTCGAAAAGCGCCGTCCAGGCGCCCGAGAGCAGGGCCATCGGCCGCGAAAGCGTCTCGTTGCCCGCCAGCGCGACAACCAGATCGGGCTGGAAGATCACCGCGAAAACGGCGCCGAGCAGGGCGCCGATGAAGATGGTCGGGAAGGCCGGGAAACGCCGGATCGCCAGCACGAACACCACGACCAGCGGGATAAGCAGGTGCGGTCCCAGCGCGAACTGCTTCTGCAGTTCACCCGACAGGTCACCGAATCCCACCGCGGCATCGCCGGCTTCGCTGCCCATGCTCAGGAAGGCGAAACCGACCAGGGCAATGGCCAGGCTGGGCAGGGTGGTCCAGGTCATGTGCCGGACGTGGGCGAACAGCTCGCCGCCGGCCGCCGCCGGCGCCAGGTTGGTGGTGTCGGAGAGCGGCGACATCTTGTCGCCGAAGTAGGCGCCGGAAATGATCGCGCCGGCGGTGATCGCCACGTCCAGGCCCAGGCCCTGGGCGACGCCGATCAGGGCCACGCCGAGCGTGCCGGCCACCGTCCAGGAACTGCCGATGGTGATCGCGACGATCGCGCAGACCAGGCACACGGCCGGGTAGAAGAAAGACGGGTGCAGCACGGCCAGGCCGTACTGGATCATCGTCGGTACCGCGCCGGACAGGATCCAGGTGCCGATCAGCGCACCCACCGCCAGCAGGATCAGGATGGCGGTGCCGGAGATGGCGATGCCGTTGATGATCGACTCCTGGATGTCGTCCCAGCGCATGCCGTTGCGCAGGCCCACGAGGGCGGCGACGCCGGCTGCCAGCAGCAGCGAAATCTGGTTGGCGCCGTAGGACGAGTTGTCCGCGTAGAGGTACACCGCCAGCGGCAGCAGGATGAACAGCACCAGCAGCGGCAGCAGGGCCTGCAGCAGGCTCGGTTCGCGGCCCGGGTGGGCCGGCGAGGAATCGGACATGAACACTCTCTCCCCAGAGGTATCGGCCGAGTTTACCCGAGCGGGCGGGGCGCTGTGGGTAGACTGGCGGCCCGTTCACGCCGCCCCAGGAGCCCCATGCGACCCGTTTTCGAGCTTGCCGCCGCCCTGGCCGACTACCGCCGGCGATTTCCCGGGGAAGCGGCCACGGTGGATCTTTTCGAGGCCTTGCTCGCGGATCCGGGCCCGGTCTATGAACGACGGCGCCTGGCCGGGCATTTCACCGGTTCGGCCTGGCTGGTGGACGGGTCCGGCCAGCGTGTGCTGCTGACCCACCATCGCAAGCTGGGCCGCTGGCTGCAGCTGGGCGGACATGCCGACGGCGATGCCGACCTGGCGGCGGTGGCCCTGAAGGAAGCCGAAGAAGAGTCGGGATTAAGCGATCTGGTGGTCGAGCCCGCCATCTTCGACCTGGACCGGCACGCCATCCCGGCCCGGGGCGAAGAACCGGAACACTGGCACTACGACGTGCGCTTCGTCGTGCGGGCGACGGGCAGCGAGCAGTTCGCGGTGGGCGAGGAGTCGCTGGACCTGGCGTGGAAGCCGATCAGCGGGATCGCGGCCGATCCGTCGGCCGACGACTCATTGCGGCGCATGGCCGCGAAGTGGCTGGTAATGGGGACGGGTGCAATTTGCCCCGAGGGTCTGTCGGGCGACCGATAAGCCGGTGGCAAATTGCACCCGTCCCCTCGCCCGCGCCCTCAGGCCCGCCCGCCGAACTCGCCGGTCGTCGTGCTGACCAGGATCTTCTCGCCGTTGGAGATGTACTCCGGCACCATGATCTCGATGCCGGTGTTGAGCTTGGCCGGCTTCGGGCGCTTGGTGGCGGTGCCGCCCTTGAGCTCCGGCGGGGTGTCCACGACTTCAAGCACCACGCTCGGCGGCAGCTGCACGGCCACCGGCGCGTCCTCGATCAGCTGCACGTAGCAGCCTTCCAGGCCGTCGGTGATGTAGCCCGCGTCGTCGCCGATGACATCGGCGTCGAGCTGGTAGGGCGTGTAGTCCTCGGCATCGAGGAACACGAAAGCTTCGCCGTCCTTGTAGCTGAAGGTGCTGGCGCGGCGGCTGAGCTCGACTTCGCGCAGTTCGTCGTCGCCGCCGACGCTGAGGTCGAACTTCACGCCGCCCGGCACGCTGTACATGGTGAAGCGGAACTTGACGTTGCCGCCGCGACCCTGCGGCGAGCTGCGCTCGATGTCGCGGATCTGGTAGACGGTGCCGTTGTGTTCGACGACGTTGCCTTTCTTGATGTCGGAAGCTTTCATGGGTTTTCCGGGTGGGTTATTTCGGGGCCAGGCGCACGGCGCCGTCGAGGCGGATGGTTTCGCCGTTGAGGTAGCGGTTGCCGAGGATGTAGGCGACCAGGTCGGCGAATTCTTCCGGCCGGCCCAGGCGCGACGGGAAGGGGATCGACGCCGACAGCGACTGCTGCACGGCCTCGGGCATGCCGTCGACCATCGGGGTCCAGAAGATGCCCGGCGCCACGGTGTTCACGCGGATGCCGAAGCGCGCCAGCTCGCGGGCCATCGGCAGGGTCATGCCGACCACGCCGCCCTTGGACGCCGAATACGCGGCCTGGCCGATCTGGCCCTCGTACGCGGCGACCGAAGCGGTGTTGACGATCACGCCGCGTTCGCCTTCCTCGGCCTCGTTGTGCTGCATCAGGTCAGCCGCGGCCTTGGCCACGTTGAAGCTGCCGACCAGGTTCACCATCACCGTGGTCGCGAAGTTCTTCAGGGGCATCGGCGCTTCCTTGCCCAGCACGCGGCCGGCGCCGAGGATGCCGGCGCAGTTCACCGCCACGTTGAGCCCGCCCATGAAGGCCTTCGCCGCGGCCACGTTGGCGGCGACCTGGGCTTCGTCGGTGACGTCGGTGCGCCAGTAGGCGGCGTTGTCGACGCCCAGTTCGGCCACGGCGTCGGCGCCCTTGGTGTCGTTGATGTCCAGCAGCGCGACCTTGGCGCCGCCGCCGACCAGGTGCCTGGCCACGGCCAGGCCCAGGCCGGAAACGCCGCCGGTGATGACGGCGCGGGTGTCTTGGATCTTCATGCGGGAACCCCGGGTTGATGCGTAATCCGGCAATTTTACCCGGTTGCAGACCCCATGTAGGAGCGCCTTCAGGCGCGAATTTCTTCTTGGCCGAAGGCCAAGGCAAAAGATTCGCGCCTGAAGGCGCTCCTACAGGGATGTTTGGCGCAGGTAGGCGAGGAAGCCGTCCGGGTCCATCGGCGGGCTGAACAGGAAACCCTGGCCGGTGCGTACGCCCAGGCCCAGCAGGAAGTCGCGCTGCATGCTGCTTTCCACGCCCTCGGCGACCAGGTCCAGGCCCAGGGCCTGGGCGATGCCGGCCACCGCCTGGCAGATCGCGGCGTCGGACTCATTGCCGGGCACGCCCTGCAGGAAGCCCTGGGCCAGCTTCAGGCCGTGGATCGGCAGGCGGCGCAGGTAGTTGAGCGCGCTGTAGCCTTCGCCGAAATCGTCGATCGTCAGCACGACGCCCAGCTTGCGCAGGCCTTCGAAGGTCCTGAGCGTGTCGGGGGCGTCTTCGATCAGCACGCGCTCGGTGAATTCGAGTTCAAGCAGCTCGCCGGGCAGGTCGTTTTCCTGCAGGCATTGCGCGACCAGCGGCACCAGGTCCTCGGTGAGGAACTGGCGATAGGAAACGTTGACCGCCATGCGCGCCGGGGCCAGCCCCGCCTTGCGCCAGTCGGCCATCTGCCGGCAGGCCGACTGGATCACCCAGGCGCCGATGCGCACGATGTCGCCGGTGGTTTCTGCGTGGTTGATGAACAGCTCGGGGCTGAGTTCGCCCAGCGCCGGGTTGCGCCAGCGGATCAGCGCCTCGGCCGAACGCACGCGGCCATCGGCCAGGTTCACCAGCGGCTGGAACTCCAGCCGGAACTCCTCGTTCTCCAGCGCCCGCCGCAGCTGCGCTTCCACCTGCACGCGGTCGTGCTGCTGCCGGGCCAGCTCCGGCGTGAATGTCTGCCAGGTGTTGCGGCCGCGGCGCTTGGCGTCGTACATGGCCGCGTCGGCGTTGTTCACCAGCTGCTGCACCGTCGCCCCATGTTCGGGATAACGCGCCAGGCCGACGCTGGTGGTGATGGTGAATTCCTCGCCGGCGTAGCGGAAGCTGTCGCCGAAGGCGCGGGTGATGCGTGCGGCCAGGGCCTCGGCCGCGCCCGGGTCATCGCGGGTATCGGCCAGTACCAGGAACTCGTCGCCGCCGAAACGCGCCAGGACATCGTTGTCGCCGGTGCAGCCCTCCAGGCGGCGCGCCGCGTTCACCAGCAGCTGGTCGCCGGCGGCGTGGCCGAGCAGGTCGTTGACCAGCTTGAAGCGGTCGAGGTCGATGTAGACGACGGTGAGGCCGCCTTCGCCTTCCATCACCCGCCGCTCGAGTTCGGTCAGGGCGCCGTCGCGGTTGAACAGGCCGGTCAGGGCGTCGGTGCGTGCCTGGCTGCGCAGGGCTTCCTCGATCTGCCGGCGCTGGGTGATGTCCTGCAGGATGCCGGTGATGCGCGCGGTCATCGGCGCCCGGCCTTCGGACTGGCCGATCAGGCGGGCCCAGTGGGTGCGGCCGTCCGGGCGGCGCAGCTGGATTTCCATGTCGAAGGCGCCGCCGTCGCGCAGCACGCTCTGCAGGGCTTCCTCAACCCGCGGGCGGTCCGCGGTGACGACCTGGGCGAGGGCGTCATCGAGCGATCGCGGCGGGTCCTCGCGGCGACCGATGATGCGCAGCGCCTCGTCGGTGAGGTAGAGCCGCTCGCGGCCGCCGTCCCATTCCCAGCCGCCGATGCGGGCCAGGGCCTGGGTTCGCAGGAACAGGGCGCTGTCACGCTTGAGGTCGGTGACGTCCGAGAACAGCGAGATCACCCGTGACGGCGTGCTTTCACCGGCGCGGAACTGCGGCACCGAGGTCGCCGACAGCCAGGTCAGCTGCTTGCGGCCGGTGTGGTAGACGCCCATCAGGGTGGATTCGATGATCCGGCCGGTACGCGCGGCCCGCATCGACGGCATTTCACCGAAGCGAAGCGGCCAGCCGCGGTGGTCGACCACCATCCAGTCCTGCCAGCGCAGGCTGTTGTTGATGCTCTGGTCTTCCGGCAAGCCGAGGATGCGCATTGCGGCGGCGTTGGCGGACAGCACGGTGCCGTCCTTGTCCTGCACCAGCACGCCCTTGTCCATCACCGACAGCAGGGTGTTGAGGTTTTCTTCGGCTTCGCGCCGGCCGGTGAGGTCGCGGGCAACGGCGATGACGAACTGGTGCGGGCCGTCGACGAACCGCGCCGAATGCACTTCGACCGGAAACCGGCTGCCGTCGGCGCGCTTGTTGTAGACCTCAACCACGTGGGTGCGCTTGCGGGCCAGGGTTTCGAGCACCGGCGCCATGTGGTCCGGGGGCAGGTCGGGGTTGATGACGTGCACCAGCTTGCCGACGATCTGGTCGCGCGGCAGGCCGTAGGCCAGCTCGCCGGCCGTGTTGAGGTCGACGATGCGGCCGTCGGCGTCGATCAGGCTGACCGGGTCGGGAACGGCATTGAAGAGCTTCTGGTAGCGCAGGCTGGCGCTGTCGGCCTCGCGCCGCAGCTCGTGCAGCATCGCCAGCAGTTCGGAAAGCAGGACCGGGTCCTCGCAGCCCCGGCCTTCGGCCAGCAGGGCCTCGAGCTGGGCCAGCATCGCTTCGTCGTCGTGCCTGCCTTCATCCATGCGTCGCGACCCGCAGCCCTCGAAGCGTTGAAGCCGGAGAATACACTGCCGGGCGCAGTGCACACCCCTGTAGGAGCGGCTTCAGCCGCGAAGCTTTTCGGGCACCCGGTGCGTTCACAAAAGCTTCGCGGCTGAAGCC
>NZ_JAYRTE010000028.1:0-24901 GCF_041919775.1 Arenimonas sp.
CGCGACCCGAGATCGAGAACACGTCCTCGACCGGCATCAGGAACGGCTTGTCCACGTCGCGCTGCGGCTCCGGGATCCAGGTGTCCAGCGCATCGACCAGCTTCAGGATCGACGGCACGCCGATGTCCGTCTGGTCGCCTTCCAGCGCCGAACGCGCCGAACCGGTGATGATCGGGGTGTCGTCGCCCGGGAAATCGTACTTGCTCAGCAGCTCGCGGACTTCCATCTCCACCAGCTCCAGCAGCTCGGCGTCGTCCACCAGGTCAGCCTTGTTCAGGTAGACCACGATGTACGGCACGCCCACCTGGCGGGCCAGCAGGATGTGCTCGCGGGTCTGCGGCATCGGGCCGTCAGCGGCCGAGCACACCAGGATCGCGCCGTCCATCTGAGCGGCACCCGTGATCATGTTCTTCACGTAGTCGGCGTGGCCCGGGCAGTCAACGTGCGCGTAGTGACGGGTCGGGGACTCGTATTCCACGTGCGCGGTCGAGATCGTGATGCCGCGCGCCTTCTCTTCCGGCGCCGCGTCGATCGCGTCGTAGGCCTTGAACTCGCCGCCGAAGCGCTCGGCGCCCACCTTCGTCAGCGCCGCCGTCAGCGTCGTCTTGCCGTGGTCAACGTGACCGATGGTGCCCACGTTCACGTGGGGCTTGGTGCGCTCAAACTTACCCTTGGACATTAGCGTGTACCCGGTGGATTCAAGGAGGGGTTTTGGTGCTCATGACTGGAATCGAACCAGCGACCTCTTCCTTACCAAGGAAGTGCTCTACCGACTGAGCTACATGAGCGGAATTTTGGGTCGAACGGTGAAGCTTTCAATCCAATGGAGCGGGAGACGGGAATCGAACCCGCATGATCAGCTTGGAAGGCTGAGGTTCTACCATTGAACTACTCCCGCCCTGCCGGACCGATTCACTGGCCTTGCCGAGCTGGTGGAGGGAGGTGGATTCGAACCACCGAAGGCGTAAGCCAGCAGATTTACAGTCTGCCCCCGTTGGCCGCTTGGGTATCCCTCCGTCAGGGAGCCCGTAATTTTCAGGGCGACGGGCGCAAATGTCAACGCCCTTCGCACATCAATTTCACCGGACTCACACGTTGAAGCGGAAATGCAGGACGTCGCCCTCCTGCACCAGGTACTCCTTGCCCTCCAGGCGCAGGCGCCCGGCGTCGCGGGCCCCGGACTCGCCCCGGTACTTGATGAAGTCCTCGAAAGCGATGGTTTCGGCCCGGATGAAGCCCTTTTCGAAGTCGGTGTGGATCACCGCGGCCGCCTGCGGGGCGGTGGCGCCCTTGCGCACCTGCCACGCCCGGACCTCCTTCACGCCGGCGGTGAAGTAGGTCTGCATGCCCAGCAGGGCGTAGCCGGCCCGGATGACGCGGTTCAGGCCCGGCTCGTCCAGGCCCATCTCGGCCAGGAACTCGGCGCGGTCGGCGTCCTCGAGCTGGGACATTTCCTCCTCGATGGCCGCGCTGACCGGCACCACCTGGGCGCCCTCGCGCTCGGCCCGGGCCCGGACCAGGTCAAGCATCGGGTTGTTCTCGAAGCCGTCCTCGAGCACGTTGGCCACGTACATCACCGGCTTGAGCGTCAACAGGAACAGGTCGCGCACGACCGCCCTGTCCTCGTCCGAAAGCGCCAGGGCGCGGGCCGGCGTGCCCTCGTCGAGGCCGGCGCGCAGGCGCGCCAGGACCTCCTTGCGGGCGATCGCGTCCTTGTTGCCGGTCTTGGCCTCGCGCTCGGCGCGGTTGAGGGCCTTTTCCACCGAATCCAGGTCGGCCAGGGCCAGTTCGGTGTCGATGGTTTCGATGTCCGAGATCGGATCAACCTTGCCGGCGACGTGCACGATGTCCGGGTGGTCGAAGCAGCGCACGACGTGGGCGATGGCGTCCACCTCGCGGATGTGGGCCAGGAACTTGTTGCCCAGGCCCTCGCCCTTGCTGGCGCCGGCGACCAGGCCGGCGATGTCCACGAACTCGAACGAGGTCGGGATGACCTTCTGCGGCTTGACGATCTCCGCCAGCTGGTTCAGGCGCGGGTCGGGCACCGGCACCACGCCCGTATTGGGTTCGATGGTGCAGAACGGGAAGTTCGCCGCGGCGATGCCCGCCTTGGTGAGCGCGTTGAACAGGGTGGACTTGCCGACGTTGGGCAGGCCGACGATGCCGCATTTGATGCCCATGATGGGGGTGTCTTCCTCAGGATTTGGGAGTGTGCAGGCGTTTCATCGCCTCGGGGAACCGGCCGTCCACGGCCAGCGGCAGCACCGCCAGGGCCTCGTCGATGGCGCGCAGGATGCCCGCCTCGTCGTCCTTGCCGGGCCTGCCGAGCACCCAGGGGGTGACCCTGTCCTTGTGCCCGGGGTGCCCGATGCCGATGCGCAGGCGATGGAACTTGCCGTGGCCCAGGTGCTGCATGGTGTCACGGATGCCGTTCTGGCCCCCGTGGCCGCCGTCGAACTTGAGCCGGGCCAGGCCGGGGGCCAGGTCCAGGTCGTCGTGGGCCAGCAGGGCCTGTTCGGGTTCGATCTTCCAGTAACGCAGCGCCGCGGCGACCGAGCGGCCGGACGCATTCATGAAAGTGGCCGGGCGCAGCAGCCAGAGGCTGCGGCCGGCGATCTCGACCTTGGCGGTTTCGCCGTGGAGCTTGGATTCCAGGCCGAAACGCCCCCCGGCCTGCGCGGCCAGGGCGTCCAGAAACCAGAACCCGGCGTTGTGCCGGGTCCGGGCGTATTCGGCGCCGGGATTGCCCAGGCCGACGATGAGTCGTAGCGATGACACGGAGGCGGTCCTCGTTCGCCGCCCCGGCCTGGGCCGGGGCGGCGCGCGGGATTACTTCTTCTTCGCGTCGTCGCCGGCTTCCGGCTTGGCGACCTTGGCGACCTTGGCGGCCGGCACCTCGGCCGACTCGGCGGCAGCCTCGTCTTCCTCGACCTCGACGCGGGCATGGCGGGCGATGACGATCGCCAGGTCATGTTCCTTGCCGTGGGCCAGGGCCGGGATGGTGACGCCCTTGGGCAGCTTGATCTGCGAGAGGTGCACGATGTCGCCGACGACCAGCCCGGACAGATCGATTTCCAGGAACTCCGGGAGGTCCTTCGGCAGGCAGCTGACTTCGACTTCGTTGAGCTCGTGGGTGACCACGACGCCCGCCGACTTGCCGGCCGGGGAGGTTTCCTGGTTCACGAAGTGCAGCGGCACCTTGGCGCGCAGGGCTTCGTTCTCGGAGACGCGCAGGAAGTCCAGGTGCAGGATCTGCTGCTTGAACGGGTGGCGCTGCATGTCACGCAGCAGCACCTTCTCGACCTTGCCGTCGACGTCCAGGTCGACGATGGCCGAGTAGAACCATTCGTTCTGGCTGGCGATCCACAGGTGGTTGTGCTCGATCTGGATGCTCATGGGGTCCTTGTGACCGCCATAAACGATGGCCGGCACGTGACCGCTGCGACGGAGGCGGCGGCTCGCACCCTTGCCCTCGTCCTTGCGGCCGGTGGCCGTGAGATTGTGATTGGTAGCCATGTTGATGTTGCCTTCTTCAAGTGATGCGCCCTTCGGCGCGTTCCGCGTTGCCCGCGACCAGGCCCCGCGTCGTTCCCGGTCCGGGAATCGGGCATCGGCGCGACACGCCGATGCCCGATGCCCCGCCGGGGTCAATCCACGTACAGCGAACTCACCGACTCGCCGAAGGCGATGCGGCGGATGGTTTCAGCCAGCAGCTCGGCGACGCTGAGCTGGCGGATGCGCGGACAGGCCCGCGCGGCTTCCGACAGCGGGATGGTGTCGGTGACCACCAGTTCGTCGAGCTGCGAGTTGGTGACGTTGGCGATGGCCGCGCCCGACAGCACCGGGTGGGTGCAGTAGGCCACGACCTTCTTCGCGCCGTTGGCCTTGAGCGCGCCGGCGGCGGCGCACAGGGTGCCGGCGGTGTCGACGATGTCGTCGACCAGCACGCAGGTCTTGCCCTCGACGTCGCCGATGATGTTCATGACGGTGGCGACGTTGGCCTTCGGACGGCGCTTGTCGATGATCGCCAGGTCGGCGTCGTCGAGCCGCTTGGCGATGGCCCGGGCGCGCACCACGCCGCCGACGTCGGGCGAGACCACGATCAGGTTGTCGGTGCCCTGGCTGCGCCAGATGTCCGCCAGCAGCAGCGGCGAGGCATAGACGTTGTCCATCGGGATGTCGAAGAAACCCTGGATCTGGTCGGCGTGCAGGTCGACCGTGAGCACGCGGTCGGTGCCGACGGCGCTGAACATCTTCGCGGCCACCTTGGCGGTGATCGGCACGCGCGCCGAGCGCATGCGCCGGTCCTGGCGGGCATAGCCGAAATACGGCACCACCGCGGTGACGCTGGCGACCGAGGCGCGCTTGAGCGCGTCGATCAGCACCAGCAGCTCCATGAAGTTCTCGGCGGTCGGCGCGCTGGTGGACTGGATGACGAACACCTCCTGCCGGCGCACGTTCTCCTCGATCTCGACCTGCACCTCGCCGTCGGAGAACTGCCCCACCTGGGCCTTGCCGAGCGGAATGCCGAGCTGTCGGCAAACCGCCAGCGCGAGCGGCCGGTTGGCGTTGCCGGTGAAGACGAGCAGGTTCTGCTTGCTCATGGGGGCTGGCTTCCGCGTTGGAGGTGGACGACGAGCGAAACGTCGGATGGCTGGGGCGGTAGGATTCGAACCTACGAAATGCCGGGATCAAAACCCGGTGCCTTAGGCCACTTGGCGACGCCCCACCGCTGGATTGTTTTGCCCCGGGCCCTAGGCCGCGGACAGCGCCCGGTGCAGGGGCGACAGGTCCACGCCATCGGCCACCCAGGCACGCATTCCCGCGGGAAGGCGCGCCAGCGCGGCCTCGGCGTCGGCGCGCGCGTCGAAACGCGCGAAACAGCCGCCGCCGGTCCCGGTAAGGGCCGCCGGACCGAACTGCGCCAGGGTGTCCAGGGCCGTGGCCACGGCTTCCGAACGACGACGCAGCACCGGCTCGAAGGCATTGCCGAGCGAAGGGCCTGAAACGAAGTCCGATATTGTCGCCGGCGGCGCATCCCGGGTCAAATCAGGCGCTTGGAAGAGCTCCGCGGTGGGCACCGACACGCCGGAGTCGACCAGCAGGTAGCTGGCCGGCGGCAGGTCCAGGGGCGTCAGCAGCTCCCCCACCCCTTCGGCCCAGGCGCTGCGCCCGCGCACGAACACCGGCACGTCGGCGCCCAGGGCCAGGCCCAGCACGGCCAGCCGGGCTTCGCCCAGGCCGGTGCCCCACAGATGGTCCAGCGCCACCAGCACGGTGGCCGCATCCGAAGACCCGCCGCCGAACCCGCCGCCCAGCGGAATGCGCTTTTCGACGACGATGTCTACGCCGAGGGGCGTTTTCGACTCCGATTTAAGGAGTTTAGCCGCACGCACCACCAGGTCTTCGGCTTCCGGAACGGCGTAGCCCTGGCCCGACTCACGCCGCACCCGGCCGTCGTCGCGCAGGCGCAGCTTCACGGTGTCGCCCCAGTCCAGCAGCTGGAAGACCGTCTGCAGGCGGTGGTAGCCGTCGGGGCGGCGGCCGGTGATGCGCAGGAACAGGTTGAGCTTGGCCGGTGCCGGCCAGGCGCTCCAGCCCCCCTCGCTCACGGCGCCTCCCAGGCGTCCACGGCCAGGCGCACCGAGGCCCCGTCGCGGCTGGCAAAGACCCGCGCCGGACGGGGCGCCGGGCCGGCCGTCCAGCCCCGGTATTCGACCGACCAGCCCTGCTGGACGATCAGCGCAGGCAGGCCCCCGGGCCCGAATTCGATATGCGCCGGACCCGGCGCGCGGCCCCCGCGCACCCAGTGGCTCAGCGCCTGAACCGGGATGTCCCAGCCGGTGGCGTCGGCCAGCAGGCGGCGGGCGTCGGGGCCGGCCAGCGGTCCGCCTTCCAGCCCCTCCAGCCGCGCCTCGCCGTCGCCGCCCTGCAGGCGCCAGCTGGCCCGGGTCACCGGCGCCGACAGCCGGATGTCGAAGGCATCCCCCTGCTGCGCCCAGTCGATGCGGCCGCTGCCGCCCTCGCCGCCGGCACTGACGGCGAGCCGGCCCTGCAGGCGCCAGTCGGGCTGCGCCGCCAGCGAGGCCTCGTGCGCCGCCTGCGCGGCCAGCAGGGCGGCGTCGGCGCTGTTGCGTACCGGCGCCGGCGCACAGGCCGCGAGAGCGAGCAGCAGGCCGGCCAGGGCAAGGCGACGGCAAATAAATACGGAATTCATTCGGCGTGGGACTCCAGCGTTTGTTTCAGCAAGGAATGGTCGGGATCGAGGCGCAGGCCGGCATTCCAGATGTCGCGCGCCTCGCCGCGCTGTCCGAGCTGCCAGAGCACCTCGCCCAGATGGGCGGCGATCTCGGGATCGCGGCGGGCCGCCCAGGCCTGGCGCAGCAGCTTCAGGGCGCTGTCGTGGCGGCCGAGCTTGAAATGCACCCAGCCGACGCTGTCGAGGATCGCGCCCGAACCGGGCGAGAGCTCCAGCGCGCGCTCGAGGTAGGGCAAGGCCTCCGACCAGGCTTCCCGGTGCACGGCCAGGGCATAGCCGTAGGCATTGAGCGCCTGGTGGCTGTCGGGGTGGTCGTCGAGGATCAGCTGCAGGTCGGCCAGCGACGCATCGATGCGCCCTGCCCGCTCGTGCAGCATGGCGCGCGCGTACAGCAGCGCCGGGTCGGATTCGAAGACTTCCAGCGCCCTTCCCAGGCTGGCCAGGGCTTCGTCGCCGCGGTCGCGGCGCTCCAGCAGCTCGGCTTCCAGCAGGTAGGCGTCGCGGATGTATTCGCCGTCGGCGGCCTGGTCCACCTGCAGCTCGTGCAGGGTGGCCAGGGCCTCGTCGTAGCGGCCGAGGCGCCCTTCGGCGCCGGCAAGGCGCAGCATGGCCTGGTCGTGGCCCGGCCCTCGCGGCACGGACCGGTACCAGGCCTCGGCCTCGGTCCAGCGCCGCAGGCTCTCGGCCAGCAGGCCCAACAGCAGGCGGCGCTCGGGGCCGGGCGCCGCGTCCATGTCGGCGATCTCCGCGTACAGGCCTCCGATGGCCTTGCGGTCACTGTCGGCGATCAGCCAGCGGGCGCGCTGGCGAAGGGTTTCCTCGTCCTGGGGGCCATGGCCCAGCGTCGCCGCAGCCGCGATCCGGTCGCCCAGCAGCGCGTACTGGCGGGCGGCAGCGCGGCGGAGCTCGGGTGCCAGCGCGGCCGGGTCGCCCAGCCCGGCCAGCTGCTCGCGGGCGGCTTCATCGCGGCCTTGTTCGCGCAGGCGCGCCGATTCGAGCAGCAGCGCCCGCGGGTCTTCGGGGAAACGCTCCACGCCCTCCACCACCAGGCGCTCGGCCAGCGGCCGGTCCTCCAGGCGCCGGGCCAGGCCGGCCACCGCCAGCCAGCCGCCCAGGCTGGACGGCATGCGGTTGGTTTCATACAGCCCGCGCAGGACCTTTCGCGCCACTGCGGCCCGGCCTTCGCGGGCGTCGCCCAAGGCCGAAAGCAGCACCGGGAAACCGGCCGGGTTGTCCGGGTCCATCAGCCGCGCCGCCTCGATGCCGGCGGCTTCCGCATCGCCCTGGTCCAGCGCCAGCTGGATGGCCGCGGCCGCGGCCGGAAGCGAGCCGGGAACCAGTTCACGCCAGCGGGCGATCGCCGCCGCTGCCGACTCCGACTGTCCGGCCAGAAGCGCGACACGCGCCGCGCGTTCGACCAGGCCCGGATCGCGGGAAGCCTGCGCCGCCCGCAGGTAGTGCCCGGCCGCCTGCCCGAAGTCCCCGGCCTGCAGGGCGAATTCGCCGGCCATCACCGGCTCCAGCACGTCGGCCGGCTGCGCGGCCGCGGTCGTGGCCCCGGCCAGGGCCAGGACCAGCAGGGCGATCGGTCGGGATTTGCTCCAGGTCATGGGGATTTGGCGGGCACCGGCTAGACTATGCGCCGGAACCCACGAGAGCCCAGCCCGTCGAAGCTTAGCGCACGCCGGGCCGCCAACGACCCAAGCCAGCCATGCCCCTGCTCGCCCTCGGCCTCAACCACCAGACCGCGCCGCTCACGCTGCGTGAACGGGTGGCGCTGGACGCGGGCCAGCTGCCGGCGGCGCTCGATGGCCTGGGCGCGGTCGCCGGCGTGGCCGAAGCCGCCCTGCTTTCAACCTGCAATCGCACCGAAATCTACGCCCAGGTCGAGGACGGCGCCGAGTCGGCCGTGTCCGACTGGCTGGCGATGTACCACGGCCTGGCCCCGGCCACGCTGTCGGATTACCTCTACCTGCACCGCGACGACGACGCCGTGCGCCACCTGTTCCGGGTGGCGACGGGTCTGGACTCGCTGGTCCTGGGTGAACCGCAGATCCTGGGCCAGGTGAAGGATGCCTGGCAGGCCGCGCGTGGCCAGCACCGCCTGCGCACGCCGCTGGACCGACTGTTCCAGCAAAGTTTCCAGGTCGCCAAGCGCGTGCGCACCGACACCCGCATCGGCGCGCACCCGGTGTCCGTGGCCTACGCCGCGGTGCGCCTGGCGCGCCAGGTCTTCAGTGAGCTCGATCGTGCCACCGTGCTGCTGATCGGCGCCGGCGACACCATCGAGCTGGCCGCGCGCCACCTGGTGGACGCCAGGGCGAAACGCCTGCTGGTCGCCAACCGCACGCTAGAACACGCCCAGACCCTGGCCAGTCGCCACGGCGGTTATGCGCTGCCGCTCTCGGAGCTGCCGCGCCACCTGCCCGAGGCCGACATCGTCATCACCGCCACCGCCTCGCGCGAACCAGTGCTGCGCCACGACGTCGTCCAGGCCGCGCTCAAGGCGCGCCGCCACCGGCCGGTGTTCATGCTCGACCTAGCCGTGCCGCGCGACATCGAGGCCAGCGTCGCCACGCTGCCCGACGTCTACCTGTACACCGTCGACGACCTGGAACAGGTGATCGAGGAAAACCGCGCCTCGCGCCGCGAAGCCGCCGAACAGGCCCAGGCCATCATCGACCTGCAGGTCGAGCACTACATGGCCTGGTGGCGCGCGCAGGGCCGGCAGGACGCGCTCAAGGCGCTGCGCAGCCGCGGCGAATCGGCGCGCGCCGAAGCCCTGGCCCGCGCCCGCGAACAGCTGGCCGCCGGCCGGTCGCCCGAGGAAGTGCTCGACCGCCTCGCCCACCAGCTGACCAACAAGCTGCTGCACGGCCCCTCGAGCGCCCTGCGCCAGGCCGCGCTGGACGGCGACCTGGACCTGCTGCGCGCCGCCGAGCGCCTGTACAAGGACGACGATGACACCCGGCCTGCGCCGTAAGCTCGAAGCCCTGGCCGAACGCCACGAGGAAGTCGGCCGCCTGCTCGCCGACCCCGGCGTGCTGGCCGACAACAGCCGCTTCCGCACGCTTTCCAAGGAATACGCGCAGCTCGAGCCGGTCGCCGCCGGCCTGGCCGCCTGGTCGCAGGCCCAGCGCGACCTGCAGGCCGCCGAAGGCATGCGCGAGGACCCCGAGCTGCGCGAGCTGGCCGAGGAGGAAATCCCGACCGCCCGCCAGCGCCTGGCCGAACTCGATCAGTCGCTGGCGCTGCTGCTGGTGCCGCGCGACCCGCGCGACGAAGCCAACCTGTTCCTCGAGATCCGCGCCGGCACCGGCGGCGACGAGGCGGCGATCTTCGCCGGCGACCTGTTCCGCATGTACGCGCACTACGCGGAACGCAAACGCTGGAACGTCGAAGTGGTGTCGGCCAGCGAAGGCGAACACGGCGGCTACAAGGAGATCATCGCCCGCGTCGAAGGCCGCGGCGCCTATTCGCGACTGAAGTTCGAGTCGGGCACCCACCGCGTGCAGCGCGTGCCGGCCACCGAATCGCAGGGCCGCATCCACACGTCGGCGGCAACGGTGGCGATCCTGCCCGAGCTGGACGAAGTGGACGAGATCGAACTGCGCGACGGCGACATCCGCGTCGACACCTTCCGCGCCTCCGGCGCCGGCGGCCAGCACGTGAACAAGACCGACTCGGCCATCCGCATCACCCACCTGCCCTCGGGCATCGTGGTCGAGTGCCAGGACGAACGCAGCCAGCACAAGAACCGCGCGCGGGCGATGTCGCTGCTCAAGGCGCGGCTGCTGGACGAGGAACGTTCGAAGCAGGCCGCGGTGCAGGCGCAGTCGCGCCGGCTGCAGGTGGGCAGCGGCGACCGCAGCCAGCGCATCCGCACCTACAACTTCCCGCAGGGCCGCATTACCGACCACCGCGTCGAAGGGCTCACGCTATACGCGCTGCCGCAGGTGATGGCCGGCGACCTGGACGAGCTGGTCGACCGCCTCACCCGCGAACACCAGGCCGACGAACTCAAGCTGCTGACGGAGGCCGCATGAGCGCCGGCGACGCCTTCATCCCGCTGTCGCTGTGCGTGCTGACCGTCTCCGACACCCGCGGGGCGGACCAGGACAGCTCCGGCGACTACCTGTGCGATGCGCTCGCCGAGGCCGGCCACCGCCTGCACGAACGCGCCATCGTGCGCGACGACAAGTACGCGATGCGCGCGCTGGTCTCGCGCTGGATCGCCGACGAGGCCGTGCACGGCATCCTGGTCACCGGCGGCACCGGCTTCACCGGCCGCGACTCGACGCCCGAGGCGCTGGCGCCGCTGCTGGACAAGCAGATGCCGGGCTTCGGCGAGATGTTCCGCGTACTGAGCTTCGAGGAGATCGGCACCAGCACCCTGCAGTCGCGCGCCTTCGCCGGCCTGGCGAACGCCACCTTCGTGTTCGCCCTGCCCGGCTCCACCTCGGCCTGCCGCACCGGCTGGGAAAAACTGATCCGCGCCCAGCTCGATGCGCGCACCCGCCCCTGCAACCTCGCCAACCTGCGTCCACGCCTCCGGGAGTCCTGACGTCCATGAAGCGCAAGGAATACGAAAAGGAACTCGAGCCGCTGCAGGTGGAACTCAACCAGGTGGCGCGCTGGCTCGAACACACGGGCAAGCGCCTGGTGGTGCTGTTCGAAGGCCGCGATACCGCCGGCAAGGGCGGCACCATCAACGCGATCGCGGAAACACTCAATCCGCGCCAGACCCGTATCGCCGCCCTGGCCAAGCCCAGCGAGCGCGAACAGGGCCAGTGGTACTTCCAGCGCTACGTGCCCTACCTGCCGGCGGCGGGCGAGATCACGCTGTTCGACCGCAGCTGGTACAACCGCGCCGGCGTCGAGAAGGTGATGGGCTACGCCACGCCGGAACAGGTGAAGGCTTTCCTGCGCCAGGTGCCGGTGTTCGAGAAGATGCTGGTGGACGACGGCATCATGCTGCTCAAGTACTGGCTGGCGGTCGACCAGGCGCAGCAGGAAGAGCGTTTCGCCGAACGCGCGAAGGACCCGCTCAAGCGCTGGAAGCTCTCGCCGATCGACATCAAGGCCCGCGAGAAATATGCCGAGTACGGCAAGGCCCGCGACGCCATGTTCGAGGCCACGCACCGACCGGAAGCGCCGTGGACGGCGGTGGATTTCAACGACCAGAAGCGCGGGCGCCTGACGCTGATCCGGCACCTGCTCGACCAGCTGCCCGACCACGACGTGCCGCGTTCGCGCGTCTCGCTTCCGGCGCTGAAGGCGCCGCCGGGCAAGGAGCGCTACACCGGCCCGGTCAAACCGATCCCGATGGCCTACTAGGCCTCGCCGTCGATGGCGGCGATGTCGGCCGCCAGTTCCTGCGACGTGATCGGGCCCAGGTATTTTTTCGCCACCTTGCCCTGCGGATCGACCAGGTAGGTCATCGGCAGGCCGCGCGGCGTATCAAAATCGGCCGGCGGGTCGTACACGTCGAGCAGCGCGATCGGGTAACCCGCCGGGTGTTTTTCCAGGAAGGCGCGCATGTCGGCGGCTTCGATTTCTTCGTAGGCCAGGCCAATCACCAGGACGTCCTCGCGTGCGGCGTCGAAGGCGGTGAGGTCGGGGATTTCCTTCAGGCAGGGCTTGCACCAGGTCGCCCAGAAGTTCACCACCACCCACTGCCCGCGCTGCTGCGCCAGGTCGAAGGGACCGTGGTCGAGCGTGTCCACGATCAGGCGCGGATGGCTGGGCATAGCGCTGCCTTCCGGCGGCGCGGCCAGGCTGTCGGCGGGCGCCGGCGCGGGATCGGCGACGGCCGGCGCGGCGACGGTTTCGGCCGCTGGCTCCGCGGCGGGCTGGCAGCCGGCGAGCAGGCCCAGAAGCAGGACGGCAGGGAAAGTGGTCTTCATGGGCGGGCATTGTCCGGGTCGGGAGTGAAGAAACTGCCGACGCTGCGCGAAAGCGGCTCGGCGAGAGGTTCCTGCAGGTTGGCCAGCGCGCGTGCGGCATCGCGGCCGATGCGGTCGTCGAAGCCCGGCAGGCCGTGGATCGGCCCGGGCACGCGCAGCGCCAGCCCTTCGTGCAGCTCGCCCAGGCTGACCGCGTCCAGGTCGCGGCTGAGCAGCCATGCGCCGTCTTCGGCCCGGCGCAGGATGTTGAGCCGGCACAGGCCGCCGAGCATGCGCTGGAGCAGATCGTCCGTGAACATCGGCTCGATGTCCTGCAGTTCGGCGATATGCAGTCCCCGGCCCGCGCGCCGCGCCTGGTTGAGCCGGCCGAGCAGGCGCAGGTAGGCGTACATCTCCATGCCGTCGGGCAGCTGCAGCGCCTTGGGCTGGTAGCGGAAGGACGACAGCGAGGCTGCGAAACTCGCGCCCAGCAGCACCACCACCCAGCTCAGGTACAGCCACAGCATGAAGATCGGCACGACCGCGAGGGCGCCATAAAGCTGCTCGTAGGTCGGCACGCCCAGCAGGTAGGCGGCGAAGCCGCGTTTGGCCAGTTCGAACAGGATGCTGGCGAACAGGCCGCCGGCCAGCGCGAAGCGCAGCGGCACGCTGCGGTGCGGGATCAGCCAGTAGGCCAGCGTGAACACCAGCAGCTCGACCACGTTGGGCAGGTAACCCAGCAGGCGCGTGCCCCAGCTGGTGGCCTCGCCGGACCAGACCGGCAGCGAAAACAGGTAGGACGTGACCGCGAGGCTGGCGACCGCGCCCAGCGTGCCCAGGGTCAGCAGGGTCCAGTAGATCAGGAAGCGCAGCAGGCCCGAACGCGGCGTCGGCACGCGCCAGACGCGGTTGAAGGTGGATTCGATGTTCCACATCGTCAGCAGCAGCGACACCAGCAGGGCCGCCACGCCGGTGACGGTGAGCTGGCGGGCGCTGAGCGCGAAGTCACGCAGGTGGCTTTCGACGACCCGCGCCGAGCTCGGCACGAAGTTGGAGAACACGAAGTTGGTGAGCTTGCCGCTCCACGCGTCGAAGACCGGGAAGGCCGACAGGATGCCGAAGACCACCATCGACAGCGGTACCAGCGCGAACAGGGTGGTGTAGGACAGCGCGCCGGCAGTTTCGAAGCAGCGGTCGTCCAGGAACCGGTTCCAGAGGAAACGGAAGAAGGACTGGATGCGTTCGCGGTCCAGGCGGTGCCACCATTGCCGGAGCGTCCGGGTCATCTGCATCGGCCAAGCCTAACAAACCGGTCGGTGCCGGGAATATCCGCGATAATGGCTGCCCCCGACCCTCACGGTAAGCCCATGTCCGAAGTCCTGGTCCTGTACTACAGCCGCGGCGGCTCGGTCGCCGCGCTCGCGCGCCAGGTCGCCCGGGGCATCGGCGAAGTGCCTGGCATGCAGGCCCGGCTGCGCACGGTGCCGCCGGTCGCCCCGGTCACCGAAGCCGCCGCCCCGCCGGTTCCCGACGAGGGCGCGCCGTACGCCAGCCGGGCCGACCTGGACGAGTGCGTGGGCCTGGCCCTGGGCAGCCCGACTCGTTTCGGCAACATGGCCGCACCGATGAAGCACTTCATCGATTCGCTGGGCGCCGAGTGGGCCTCGGGCACGCTGGCCGGCAAGCCGGCCGCGGTGTTCACCTCCACCGCGACCCAGCACGGCGGCCAGGAGTCGACCCTGCTGAGCATGATGCTGCCCCTGCTGCACCACGGCATGCTGGTGCTGGGCATCCCCTTCACCGAAGCCGCCCTCAACACGACCCGCAGCGGCGGCACGCCCTACGGCGCCAGCCACGTCGCCGGCGCCGAAGACGACCCGGCGCTGTCGGACGAGGAAAAGCAGCTGGCGCGGGCCCTGGGCCGGCGCCTGGCCGAAACTGCCCGGAAGCTGCAGGCATGAGCCGTTCGGGCAGGCTGGCGGCCGTGTCGATCCTGGCGCTGTTCGCGCTGCAGCTGGCCTGGCGCCTGTGGCTGGCGCCACCGGTCCAGGCGGCGCCGTGGATGATGGCGCTGTATTTCAGCCTGCCGATCCTGCCGGCGGTGGTGCTGGTGCTGCTGCGGCACCGACGCGCGGGTTTCTGGGGCGCGCTGGCCGCCCTGCTCTATTTCTGCCACGGCGTGATGCTGGCCTGGTCGGCGCCGGAAGTGCGCGCGTTGGCCCTGGCCGAAACGCTGCTGTCGGCGGTGCTGGTGCTTTCGGCCAGCTGGGACGGCATGCGCGCCCGTTTCGCAGCCCGCCGCGCCGGCAAGCCGGCCGTATAATCGCGCCGCGAAGGAGAACCCCATGCAAGAACTTCTGGTCGTCACCACCGGCGGCACCATCGACAAGGTGTATTTCGACGACAAGTCCGATTTCCAGATCGGCGAGCCGCAGATCGGCAGGATCCTGCAGGAGCTGGGCGTGGCTTTCCGGTTTTCGGTGATTCCGATCATCCGCAAGGACAGCCTGCACATCACCGCCGAAGACCGCGAGCTGCTGCGCGCGACGATCGCCGCCCAGCCGGCGGCGCACGTGCTGGTGACCCACGGCACGGACACGATGGTGGACACGGCGAAGGTGCTGGCCGCGATTCCGGGCAAGACGATCGTGCTCACCGGCGCCCTGAATCCGGCCCGCTTCCGCGGCTCCGACGCCGAGTTCAACGTCGGCACCGCCGTCGGCGCCGTGCAGTCCCTGCCGCCGGGCGTCTACATCGCCATGAACGGCCGCATCTGGGACCCCGCCCAGGTCCGCAAGAACGTCGCCGCCAACCGCTTCGAAGCCATCGGTGGTTGAAACCCCCGCGGCCGCGTTGCGGCCTTGCACGTAGAGCAGAGACCGCAAACCTGGTCGCCTCCCCCTCCGGCCGGCTGAATTGGCCGGGTGGCGCCGCCGCTTTGCGAGGTGGGGCGCCGCCCGGCTTCTTGCTGGCGCCATCCCTGGCAGCAAAAGCCGGCCGCTCCGGGCCTCCTGCCCTACGCTTCGGACCCCACCTCGCAAAACGACGACGCCCCGACTTCAGTCAGCGGCCTTCAGGGACGTGAAATGGCCGGCGGTCGGGCGCCGCGTCTGAGGCCTTGCTGATTCACGAAACACGACAGCGAGCTCGCGCCAAATTGCGTGCCCGCAGGCCGCCCGGAAAATCGGTGCGGTGACGTGATACGAGGGGTCTTGGCAGAAACGCAGGGCAGGACGCCCGGAGTGGCCCGGCGTTTGCTGCCAGGGACGGCGTTAGCAAGACGCCGGGCGGACAAGACCCCTCGTGTCGCGGCGCCGTCCCCGGCAATGGCACCCGGCCGAAGGGCCCAGCAAAAAAAGACCCCGGCGCAAGGCCGGGGTCCAGGGGGTGTTGCGTGGAGCGCTGGATCAGAAGGTGACCGACCAGCTGTTGATGTAGCCGGTGTCGCCGCGGGCGTTGTCGTTCACCCGGAGCTTCCAGGTGCCGTTCAGCGCCTCGGAGGACAGGTTCACCGTGTAGGTGCCGATCACGTTGTTGGCGCTGCCGCCGCTGCGGTTGTGCAGGTTGTACAGCGAACCGTCCGGCGCGACCAGGTCGATGCGCAGGTCACCCTTCCAGCTGTGGCGGACGTCGATCGCCACCGAGGCGTTGCTCGGGGCATTGCCGCTGCGGCCGGACACCGGGATCGGGCTCTCGACGGTCGAGTTGTCGCGGATCTGGTAGTCGGCGGTGTTGCTGTAGGTCTGCGGCTGGCCACCACCACCACCACCCTCGGTGTAGTTACCGACCAGGCTCACGCCCGAGAAGCTCGAGTAGGCCTTCACGCGCACGTGGTAGGTGCCGGCCGACGGGGCCGCGATGGTGCAGGTCTCGGTGTTGCCGCTCAGGTACGGACGGCAGATGTAAGAGCTGTCGGTCGGCTGGTTGCCGAACTGCACGTACAGGTCCGCGTCGCCGGTGCCGCCGGACATGTTGAAGACCAGGTTGCTGGCGCCCGCGGGCACCGACAGGGTGTAGTACAGCGAGTTGCCCGTGCTGGCCGAGAGGTTGGTCACGGCCACGCCCTTGGTCAGCGATCCACCGGTCGGCGGCGGCGGCGGGGGCGGCGGCGGCGGGTTGCTGCCACCACCGGCCAGGGCCACGAGCGCATTGGCGTCGACGATGCCGGCGCCGCAGCCGCCCGAGCACGAACCCGACAGCGCATAGGCGGTCGACTTCAGGTTGGCTTCGACCTGCGACGGGGTCCACAGCGACAGGCCCAGGGCCAGGCGACGGCTCTGCGCCAGCGCGACGGCGCCGGCCACGTGCGGCGAGGCCATCGAGGTGCCGTTGTACGACGCGTAGCTTTCGGCGCCCGGACCCTGCGAACCGCTGTTGAGCGTGGACAGGATGTTCGAGCCCGGGGCCGAGACGTCGATCAGCGTGCCGTAGTTCGAGAAGCTCGAACGCGCGCTGGAGCTGGTGACCGAGGCGACCGCGACCACGTTGTTGCAGCTGGCCGGCGAGAAGTTGGCGACGTTGGCGTTGCTGTTGCCGGCGGCCACCACCACGGTGGTGCCACGGCTGACCGCGCCGTTGATCGCGTTCTGGGTCAGCGTGTCGCAGCTGCCGCTGCCTCCCAGGGACATGTTGATGACGTCGGCGACGTTGGCCGCGCTGAGCGTCGGCACGCCGGAAACGGTGCCGCCGGAGGCCCAGGTGATAGCGTCGGCGATGTCCGAGGTGTAACCACCGCCGCGGCCCAGCACGCGCACCGGCATCACCTTGGCGCCCCACGCGGTACCGGCGACGCCCTTGGCGTTGTTGGTGACCGCGGCGACGGTGCCGGCGACGTGGGTGCCGTGCCAGCTGGAACCGTTGCCGCCGTAGTAGTCGCCCGGATCGCTCGGATCGGAGTCGCGGCCGTTGCCGTCGCCGGCGACGGTGGCGTCGTTGATGAAGTCGTAGCCGCCGACGATGTTGGCATTGAGGTCGGAGTGGCTGACGTGGCCGGTGTCGAGCACGGCGACGATGATGCCGCTGCCGTTGGCAACGTCCCAGGCCTGGTTGGCGCGGATGCCGGCATCGGCGTCGAAGTAGCCCCACTGCTGGCTGTAGCTGCTGTCGTTCGGCGTCAGGGTGTGCTGCAGCAGGCGGTCGACCTGGACGAACTCGACGTTCGGATTCGCGGCGATCTGGCGCATCAGCGCCTCGGCTTCGGCCGCGCCCAGCTTCTGGGTGGTCGAGATGACGTCGGCGCCCAGCGACATGCGGCGCACGTGGCGCGCGACCAGCGGCTTGGATGCACGGGCATCGCCGCGCTTTTCGCGGCTGGCCTGGATGAACTGGTTGGCGCCTACCGACGCGGCCTCCAGCGAACGACGCAGGGCGGCGGGGTTCTGGGCTTCAGGCGCACTTTCCTTGTACTTGACGATGAAGCGGTCGAACTGCTTGCCCGGCTCGAGGCCGGTGGTCTGGACCTGGGCGGCGAAGGAGGAGCCGGCGAGGGCCAGCGAGGTGGCCGCGACGATTCCGCGCAGGCGGAGCTTGCGAGAGAGTTTGCTCACGATGATTGGATCCCCGAAAAGGTGATGGCAACGAAGGCCGCCGGGCGGCCGTGTGTGCATCCTTGCCCCGGGTCCCCTGGGAGTGCCTTCCCCTGACGGGCCATACCTGGCCTCGAATGTGAACAGGGGGGGGGCGGCATACCACCCGGATGTGTGACGAACGTCTCAGCTTCGTGACACCCGATCGAACCTAGCGTGACGACAGTCACGGGTCAAGCGGCCACGCAGCAATAATCCGACCGTTCGTCGGTCAGATTCGGGAGGTGTCAGGGGAAGGCTACAGCGCTGCCGGAAGGGACAAAATCGCTGTCCCGACGCGCAAGTGCGCGCCGCTTCAGAAGATGCCGGTTTCCAGGCGCGCGGCGTCGGACATCATGGTCTGGTTCCAGGGTGGGTCGAAAACCAGTTCGACATCGGCCTCGACGATCGTGGGCACCTGCTCGACCTTGTCGCGCACGTCCTGCACGAGGATGTCGCCCATGCCGCAGCCGGGCGCGGTAAGCGTCATGCGGATGTTGACGATGCGATCGCCGCTTTCATTGCGGGCCAGGTCGCAGTCATAGACCAGGCCGAGCTCGACGATGTTGACCGGGATCTCCGGGTCGAAGCAGGTGCGCAGCTGGTCCCAGACCATCTTTTCGACCTCGGCGTCGCCCGCGCCCTCGGGCAGCTCGAGCGGCGCCGGCTGCTCCTTGCCGATCGCGTCGGCATCGGGCCCGGCGATGCGGAACAGGTTGCCGTCGACGAAGACGGTGAACGAACCGCCCAGGGCCTGGGTGATGTAGCCGGCGGTACCGGCCGGCAGGGTGACTTCCTCACCCTGGGGCACCATGACGGCAGGGCAGTCGCGTTCGAACCTGACCGGTTCGCTGGTTCGGGAGTAGCTCACTCGGGTATCGCCTGGCGGGAAACGCGGCTATTTTAGCCCGCCACGACCCCGGTAAACCGCATTGAACCAAACGCAGCATCCCCGCCCCGCCCTCGCGACCGCCGTGGACTGGCTGCTGCCCGCCCTGGCCTGGGTCGCCGGGGTGCTCGGCATGGTCGCGCTCTGGAGCGTGGTGTCGCTCTGGCTGCGCAGCCCCAGCGGCTGGCTGGCCCTGGTGGCGGCGCTGGACCTGGCCCTGCTGCTGAGGCTGTCGGCGATGCCGCCGGGTCGCGCGCGGGCCTGGGCGGCCGTTGCCGGGACGGCGCTGGCGATCGCGCTGGGCTACTGGTTCCACGCGGCGATCAGCATGGGCCTGATGCTGGGCCTGCAGCCGGTCGACTCGGCCCTGCGCCTTGGACCGGTGCTGGCCGGCGAGCTGCTGCGCCACGCCACCAGCGCCTGGGACATCGCCTGGGCGCTGCTGGCGCTGCCCCTGGCCTGGAAGCTTGCCCGGTAGGAGCGCCTTCAGGCGCGAATCCCTTCTTTGCCGAAGGCAAAGCCAGAAGATTCGCGCCTGAAGGCGCTCCTACATCCCGTTCAATGGGATCAGGGACGGCGGGCCAGTTCCGCTTCGACGTCGGCCTTGGCCTTGGGCATCAGGTCCTGCTTGGTCACGCCCAGCAGCAGCAGGATCGGGCAGGCCACCAGGATCGAGCTCAGGGTGCCGATCACGATGCCGATCATCTGCGATTCCGCCATGCCCTTGAGCGAATTGCCGCCGTACAGGTACAGCGCCAGGATCGTCAGGAAGGCCACGAACGAGGTGATGATCGTGCGC
This sequence comes from Arenimonas sp., assembly GCF_041919775.1. Taxonomy (GTDB): domain Bacteria; phylum Pseudomonadota; class Gammaproteobacteria; order Xanthomonadales; family Xanthomonadaceae; genus Arenimonas. The sequence continues at coordinate 19,397 of NZ_JAYRTE010000028.1, forward strand.
GAGAGCGTCTGGTTGATCGAGCGGTTCAGCACTTCCTTGGGCTCGAGCTTGCTGAGCATGCGGAAGTTCTCGCGCACGCGGTCGAACACGACGATCTTGTCGTTGATCGAGAAACCCATCACCGACAGGATGCCGGCCAGCACGGTCAGGTCGAACTCGTGCTGGTTCAGCGCGAACCAGCCGCAGACCAGCAGGATGTCGCCGAGCGTGGCCACCACCGAGGCAATCGCGAACTTGAACTCGAAGCGGATCGCGATGTAGGCCAGGAAGCCCAGGGCCACGAAGATCGCCGCGTACACGCCGTTGAGCGCCAGTTCGTTGCCGATCTGCGGGCCCACGAAGTCACTGCGCACCACCTTGCCCGGGTTGTCCGCGGTCTGGGCGGCGGCGAGGATCTCCGCGCCCGCCTGCTGGGTGGGCGCCGATTCCACCGGACCGGTGCCTTCGGCCACCTCGGGCGGCTGCAGGCGGATCACGATGTCGTTGCCCGAGCCGAAGGTCTGCACGATCGGATTGTCGAAGCCGGAGGCTTCCAGACGTCCGCGGATGCCTTCGACGTCGGCCGCCTTCTCGAACTCGATCTCCACCACCGTGCCGCCGGTGAAGTCCAGGCCGTAGTTGAAGCCCTTCGTGGCCAGGGCGAACACCGCCACCGCCATCAGCGCGATGAACACGCCGAGGGTGACGTGCCGCGCCGCCATGAAATTGATCTTGCTGTCGGACGGGAAGAGTTCCACGCCGTCTCTCCTGAAATTTGTTTAGATCGAGACCTTGGCGAGCTTCTTGCGCTTGCCGTAGATCAGGGTGGCGATGCCACGCGACACCGAGACCGCCGTATACATCGAAGTGATGATGCCGAGGATCAGGGTGATGCCGAAGCCGCGGATCGGGCCGGAACCGAACACCGCCATCGCCACGCCGGCCAGCAGCGCGGTGGTGTTGGCGTCGGTGATGGTGCCGGAAGCCTTGTCGTACCCGTTCGCGATCGATGCCAGCGGCGTGTTGCCGTTGCGCAACTCCTCGCGGATTCGTTCGTTGATCAGCACGTTCGCGTCGACGGACATGCCGACCGTCAGCGCGATGCCGGCCAGGCCGGGCAGCGTCAGCGTGGCGCCGATGACCGACATCAGGGCCACCACCATCAGCAGGTTCAGCAGCAGCGCCACGTTGGTGACGATGCCGAACATCTTGTAATAGACCAGGAAGAACACCAGCACCAGCATGAACGACCAGAACACGGCGTTCAGGCCGGCCTCGACGTTCGCGGCGCCGAGGCTCGGGCCGATGATGCGCTCCTCGATGATCACCATCGGCGCCGCCAGCGAGCCGGCGCGCAGCAGGCGGGCCAGGTCGGTGGCTTCCTGCTGGCTGTCCAGGCCGGTGGTCTGGAAGTTCTTGCCGAACACGCCCTGCAGGGTCGCGGCGTTGATCACCTCTTCGCTGACGCGGGTGGTGATCACTTCCTTGCCGTCGACCATGCGCACGTCGGGGATGGTCTCGATGTAGACGGCCGCCATCAGCTGGCCGACGTTCTCGCGGGTGTGGGCCAGCATGCGGTTGCCGCCCGAGCTGTTGAGCTCGATCTGCACGGCCGGGCCGCCGCCCTGCGGGTCCGGGTTGGAGGTGGCGTTGACCAGCTGGTCGCCGGAAACGATGACCCGGCGCGAAAGCAGGATCGGACGGCGGTTGCCGGCGGCGTCGACTTCGCGGCTCATGTACAGGCGCGCGTTCGGCGGCACGACGCCGGTGGCGGCAGCCTGCTGGGCCTTGGTGCCGTAGTCGATGACGTGGCGGTATTCGAGCGTGGCGGTCGCGCCGATCAGCTTGCGGGCCTCGGCGGTGTCCTGCACGCCGGGCAACTGCACGACGATGCGGCTCTCGCCCTGGCGCTGGATGACCTGCTCGCCGACGCCCAGGCTGTTGATGCGGTTTTCGAGCGTGGTGCGGTTCTGTTCGATCGCGCCGTCCATGATCGTCTGCACCAGGGTCGGCGTCAGGCGCGCCAGCAGGCGGCCCGGCTCGCCGTTGTCCACTTCCACCTGCAGTTCCGGCGCCTCGCGCTGGATCGCCGAGAACACCGCCGGCACGTCGGCCGGGTCCTTGAGCAGCACCTGGATGCCGTCGTTGGTGCGCGAGACGCTGGTGTAGGCGAACTTGCCCTCGCGCAGCACGCCGGAGATCTCGTCGGCAAAGCCGTTGCTGCGCTTCTCGATGGCGGCCTGCTGGTCGACTTCAAGCAGGAAGTGCACGCCACCCTGCAGGTCCAGGCCCATGGACATGGACCGGGCGCCGAAGGCCCCCAGCCAATCCGGCACCGTCGAGGCCAGGTTCAGGGCGACGGTGTACTGCGAACCCAGGGTTTCGCGCAGCGAGTCGGCGGCGCGGGTCTGGTCGTCGGTGCCGTTGGTCCGCACCACCAGGCTGTCGCCCTCGATGGCGACCGCCTTGGCGTCGATGCCCTGCTGCTCCAGCGCCGCCCGCACGCGGATCATCAGGGCGTCGTCGATGGCGCCGCCGCGGTTGGCCGCGACCTGCACCGCCGTGTCCTGGGGATACAGGTTGGGCAGGGAGTAAAAAACCGAAAGCGCGATCAGGATCGCGGCGAGGACGTACTTCCAGGTGGCGTACTGAAGCATGGGCGACAACCGTAGGCGGCCCGTCAGGGCCGTGGATGGATCGGATGGGGACGGATCAGGCCGACTTCAACGTGCCCTTGGGCAGGACGGCGGTGATGGCGCCACGCTGGACCTTGATGCTGACCCGGTCGGCCACCTCGACGGTGACGAAGGATTCGCCGAGGTCTTCGATGCGGCCGGCCAGGCCGCCGCTGGTGAGGACTTCGTCGCCCTTCTGCAGCTTGGCGATCAGTTCGCGGTGTTCCTTGGCCTTCTTCATCTGCGGACGCAGCAGCAGGAACCAGAACACGACGAACAGGATGACGAGCGGCAGCAGGCTCATCAGGGGGTTGCCTTGGGGCGCACCGCCGGCCTGGGCGGCCGCGGGGGAAACCAGGAAATCGAGCAGGTTCATGGACTTGCGTATCCGAGGGAAAAGACCAGCGGGCAAGTATGCCACAGGGCGCCCTGGCCCTTGTGGGAGGGACTTCAGTCCCGAAGCCCTCAGGCCTTGGCCAAAGGCCAAAGCTTCGGGACTGAAGTCCCTCCCACAAGGGCGAGAGATTCGCGCCCGAAGGCGCTCCTACGGGGGGGCGGGCGAAGCGGCGCGTGCGGCGTGGAAGGCGGCGCGGAAGTCCTGGAAGCGGCCGGCTTCGATGGCGGCGCGGATGTCGCGCATCAGCTGCTGGTAGTGGTGCAGGTTGTGGATCGTCGCCAGCATCGAGGCCAGGATCTCGTTGCAGCGCTCCAGGTGGCGCAGGTAGGCGCGCGAATAGCCGCTGCGGCAAGTGTAGCAGGTGCAGCCCTCCTCGATCGGGCGCAGGTCCTTCTCGTACTGCGCGTTGCGGATCCGCACCTGCCCGCCGCGTACGAAATAGTGGCCGTTGCGCGCATTGCGGGTCGGCATCACGCAGTCGAACATGTCGATGCCACGCGCCACTGCCTCCACGATGTCCTCCGGCTTGCCCACCCCCATCAGGTAACGCGGCTTGTCGGCCGGCAGCTGCGGGCACAGCGCGTCGAGCGTCGCGTCGCGTTCCTCCGGAGGCTCGCCGACCGCCAGCCCGCCAACCGCATAACCATCGAAGCCGATGTCCAGCAGTCCCGCCGCCGAACGCGTGCGCAGCTCCGGCCAGGTCCCGCCCTGCACGATGCCGAACAGCGCCGCGTCGTTGCCTTCGTGCGCGCGCTTGCTGCGCTCGGCCCAGCGCAGGCTCAGCTCCATCGACGTGCGCGCCACCGGCTCGGTGGCCGGGTACGGCGTGCATTCGTCGAAGATCATCACGATGTCCGAGTCCAGCGCGCGCTGCACCTGCATGCTGACCTCGGGCGACAGGAACACCCTCGCCCCGTCGGTCGGCGAGGCGAAGGCCACGCCCTCCTCGCTGATCTTGCGGCGCTTGGCCAGCGACCACACCTGGAAGCCGCCGCTGTCGGTCAGGATCGGCCCGTTCCACTTGCAGAAACCGTGCAGGCCGCCGTGCGCCTCGATCACCTCCATGCCCGGCCGCAGCCACAGGTGGAAGGTATTGCCCAGGATGATCTCGGCGCCGATCTCGCGAAGGGACTCGGGCAGCATCGCCTTCACCGTGCCGTAGGTGCCCACCGGCATGAAGGCCGGCGTTTCCACGGTGCCGCGCGGGAAGTGCAGGCGGCCGCGGCGGGCAAGGCCGTCGTTGGTGATGTGTTCGAAGCGAAGGCGGCTCATGCGGAGTCCCCGGCTTCACGCATCGGGACTGAAGTCCCTCCCACAGGGGTCTGGTCGGGGAACAGGAGCATGGCGTCGCCGTAGCTGAAGAACCGGTAGCGCTCGCGCACCGCGTGCGCGTAGGCGGCCAGCACGCGATCGCGCCCGGCGAAGGCGGAGACCAGCATCATCAGCGTGCTTTCCGGCAGGTGGAAGTTGGTGACCAGGGCGTCCACCGTCGTGATGCGGTGGCCCGGGAAGATGAAGATGTTGGTGTCGCCGGCATACGGTTTCAGGCCGCCGTCACGGGCGGCGGTTTCCAGCGCGCGCACCACCGTCGTGCCCACCGCCACCACCCGGCCGCCGGCTGCGCGCGTGCGCGCCACCTGCTGGCACAGCTCGGCGCCGACGTTCAGCCATTCGCTGTGCATCGTGTGCTCGCGTATTGACTCCACGCGCATCGGCTGGAAGGTGCCCGCGCCGACGTGCAGGGTGACGTGGCCGAACTGCACGCCCTTGCCCTGCAGCGCCGCCAGCAAGGGCTGGTCGAAGTGCAGGCCGGCGGTGGGTGCGGCGACCGCGCCGGTGTGGCGGGCGAACAGGGTCTGGTAACGATCGAGGTCCTCGCGGCCGGCCTCGCGCTGGATGTAGGGCGGCAGCGGCATGCGGCCGGCGCGCAGCAGCAGTTTTTCCAGCGGCTCGTCGGTAAGGAAACGCAGGCGGTAGAACTCGCCCTCGCGGCCGAGCACCTCCAGCGCCGTGCCTTCGTCGAGCGTGATGCGGCCGCCGGGCTTGGGCGACTTGCTGGCGCCGACCTGGGCCAGCACCTCGTGCCCGCCCAGCAGGCGCTCGAGCAGGATCTCCACCCGGCCACCGCTTTCCTTGGTGCCGAACAGGCGGGCCGGGATCACCCGCGTGTCGTTGAACACCAGCAGGTCGCCCGGCTGCAGGTAGTCCGGCAGGTCGCGCACTTGGCGGTCTTCGTAGGCGCCCTGCCCCGGCGGCACCACCAGCAGGCGGCTGGCGGAACGTTCGGCGAGCGGCGCCTGCGCGATCAGCTCGGGCGGCAGGTCGAAATGGAAATCGGACTTCTTCAAGGGGGCGTCGGCACGTGGCGGGCAGGCATTATCCCCAAGAAACGGGGTATGGTTAACTTTCGCGCGGCGGAAGTGAACCTGACCCCGTTCTTACAACCAGCCCTTG
>NZ_JAYRTE010000029.1:0-20327 GCF_041919775.1 Arenimonas sp.
CATCCATGTCGGCCATCAGCCGGTCGCGGCCGACGCCGGGCAGGCGGTCGGCCAGCAGGATCTGCAGGCAGCAGGTGGCGTCTTCCTCGGCCACCGAGTCGGTGGCGTCGGTGTGCACCCGGGCGCGGCGCTCGGGCGGCATCACGATCAGGTGGCAGGCCTCGTGCAGCAGGGAGTGCACGGGCGTGTCGCCGCGGGCATGGACGGTGGTGCCGATCAGGCCGGCTTCGCATTCGCCCCAGTAGCTGCCGGGAATCGGCTCGCCGTCCGGCACCGGCGCAAGCACCAGGCCGAATTCGGCCAGCAGCGCCGTCGGGGCCTGCAGGCAGATGTCGGCCAGTCGCAGCACGCCGGCCCCGGAGGCGGCAACGGCACCGGCACCGGCGGGTGCCGGTGCCGTCGTGGACTCGCCCGTCATGGCGCGATCAGCCGTTGGCGGCGGCCGGCTTGTCCGGCAGGGCCACCGAGATGTCGAGCAGCTCGTTGTCGCCGTCCTTGTGCAGGTCGACCTTCACCGCGTCGGCGTCGACGTTGATGTACTTGCGGATCACCTCGAGCAGCTCGCGCTGCAGCACCGGCAGGTAATCCGGCGCATTGCGAAGGCTGCGCTCCTGCTGGATCAGGATCTGCAGGCGGTTCTTCGCCGTGCTGGCGGTGTTCTTGTTGCGCTGGGTGAGGAAATCAAAAAGGCCCATGGCTCAACCCCCGAACATCTTGGAGAAGAAGCCTTTCTTCTCGACCGTGGTGAATCGCATCGGGCGCTCTTCGCCCAGGATGCGGGCGACCGCGTCGGTGTAGGCCTGGCCGGCCGGCGAGGCCTCGTCCAGGATCACCGGCACGCCGGCGTTGGAGCTTTGCAGCACCTCGGGCGATTCGGGGATGACGCCGACCACCTCCAGGCCAAGGATTTCCTGCACGTCCTTGATCGACAGCATGTCGCCGGCCTCGACGCGGCGCGGGCTGTAGCGCGTCAGCAGCAGGTGCTCCTGCACGCGGCCGCCTTCCTCGGCCTTCTTGGTCTTGCTCGAAAGCAGGCCCAGGATGCGGTCGGAGTCGCGCACCGAACTCACTTCCGGGTTGACCACCACCACCGCGCGGTCGGCGAAGTACATCGCCAGGAACGCGCCCTTTTCGATGCCGGCCGGGCTGTCGCAGACGATGAAGTCGAAGCCGTCGTCCGCCAGGTCCTTGAGCACCTTCTCGACGCCTTCCTTGGTCAGCGCGTCCTTGTCGCGGGTCTGCGAGGCAGCCAGCACGAACAGGTTCTCGAAGCGCTTGTCCTTGATCAGGGCCTGGCGAAGGCTGGCCTCGCCGTTGACCACGTTGACGAAGTCGTAAACGACGCGCCGCTCGCAGCCCATGATCAGGTCGAGGTTGCGCAGGCCGACGTCGAAGTCGATGACGGCGGTCTTCTTGCCGGCCCGGGCGAGGCCGCAGGCCAGGCTGGCGCTGGAGGTCGTCTTGCCGACGCCGCCCTTGCCCGAGGTCACCACGATGATTTCAGCCACTCTATTCTCCGTAACGCGTATGCGCCCTGGGGGCGTCTGTTGTTGGGGGGGTCAGCCGAGCTGTTCGATCCGCAGCTTGTCATGCTCGAGCCAGATCTGCACGGGCTTGCCGAGCAGCTCCTTCGGGATTTCCTCGAGCACCTTGTAGTGGCCGGCGACGGCCACCAGTTCGGCATGGAACTCACGGCAGAAGATGCGCGCCGAGCTCACGCCCGAGGCGCCCGCGAGGGCACGCCCGCGCAGCGCGCCATAAACGTGGATCGAACCGTCGGCAATGACTTCGGCGCCGGCGCCGACCGTGGCGCACAGGGTGAGGTCGCGGTCCTGGGCATACACCTGCTGGCCGGAACGCACCGGGTGCAGGTGAACCAGGCCCGGTTCCGGACGGGCCACCGGGGCCGCCGGGGCGGGCGCGGGCGCCTCCGTTGCGCGGGCCGCGGGTGCCGGGGCCGGCGAGGGCGCGGCCGGCAGTTCGCCGTCGCGTTCATAGGAGGCGCGGAACTTGGCCAGCAGCGGCAGGCCGACTTCCTGGCTCAGGGCTTCGACGGCGCTGGTGCCGTAGGCCAGGGCCACCGGCAGCACGCCGGCGCCGCGCAGGGCGTCGAGCAGTTCGCGGGTCTCGGCGGCATCGGGGCACTGGCTCAGGCCGCCGAAATCCACCACCACCGCGGCGCGGGCGAACAGCTTGGGCGCCCGCCGGACCCGGTCGGCCATTTCGTCGGCGAGGCGCCGGGCGTCCAGGGTGCGCACGCGCAGGTTGGCGATGCCCACCTGGCCGAATTTCAGCTCACCGGCCTGTTCGTAATCGGGACTGGCCGCCATCTCAGGTCCCCGTCGCCAGGACCGGCCGGTGGCCGGGCAGGGGGCGGGGGCGCAGCCAGTCGACGTCGGGCAGGCGCCCGCCGTAGGTCTCGGCGACGAAGGGATAGCTGCACATTTCCTTGAGCAGCATCGAGGCGCGGATGCCCTCGCCCTGCATCACGTTCTGGCCGACCTCGCGGAAGCCGAAATGGCCGTGGAACAGCAGCGCCGGGTCGTTGCCCGACTGCAGGAAGACCTCGCAGGCCAGCAGCGGCCGGCGCACTTCGGCGTAGCTCTGCACGTCGGCATAGAAGGCCCGGCCGCGGCCGCCGCCGCGACGGGGCCGCGCGATGACGATGCGGTCGATGTACAGGAAGTCCGGGTAGCGTTCCCGGAACCACAGGAAATTGGGACTGTCGTGCGGCGCATCCGGGCCCAGGGCGACCAGGAAACCCGACACCAGGCCGTCCTGCTCGACGACCCGGAAATACTCGGCGTGTTCCCAGAAGAAGCGGGCCTTGGCCAGGTCCATCGGCAGGATGGACGGGCCGGCGGCATTGTTCACGGCTACGACGGAATCCAGCTCGTGCTCGCGCACGTCGCGGATGGTGATCGGCATTGGACTACGAACTCCGATGGCGTTGGGGCCGCCGGGAGGCGGGCGATCGGGGCGGGATTATCGCACGGGCGCCCCGGGAAGGGGCGGGCGGGGCCGCATGACTTCCGGGGGCGTGCACCGGCGCCCGACCGCCGTAAGATGCCCGGATGCTGAACCGGCTCACCCATACCCAGTTGCTGCGCTACGCCGGCCTGTTCACCTGGGTGGTGGTGGGCATCCCGCTGTTCGTGCTCATCTGGTACCTGGGGCCCGAGGAGGGCGAGGCGGCGGTGGGACCGACGCCGCGCGCCGCCGTCGCGGTGGGGGCGCATTTCGCATTCGGCCTGATCTACTGGCAGATCACCCGCACCTTGGGCCACCGCCAGCAGCGCCTGAGCGACCTGCTGCTGCTGACGGCCCTCACGTTTTCGGCCATCCTGGTCAGCGCCGAGACCGGCACCGGCCTCGGCGCCATCCTGATGATGGTGACCGCGGGCGTCATCCCGTGGATGGTGCCGGTCCGGGTCGGCGTGGCCTGGCTGATCGTGCAGCACGTCGCCCTGATCCCAGTGTTCATCCGGTCCGAGGGCTTCACCCTGGGATTCGCGATCATGCAGGCCATGACCTACGTCGGTTATTCCAGCTTCGCCATGGTCATCGGCCTGATCGCAATGCAGCAGTCCCAGGCCCGCGAGGAGCAGCGCCGCCTGAACACCGAACTGCGCGCCACCCGCGCGCTGCTGGCCGAAAGCTCCCGGATGAGCGAACGCGTGCGCATCTCCCGCGAGCTGCACGACCTGCTCGGCCACCACCTCACGGCGCTTAGCCTCAATCTGGAAGTCGCCGGCCACCTCACCGAGGGCAAGGCCCAGGAGCACGTGCGCCAGAGCCACACCCTGGCCAAGCTGCTGCTGACCGACGTGCGCGAGGCGGTGAGCGAGATGCGCCATGACGGCGCCGTCGACCTCAGCGGCGCCATCCGCACCCTGGCCGAAGGCGTGCCCGCCCTCGACATCCGGCTGGACATGCCCGAGCCGCTGCTGGTCGAGGACCCGGAGTGTGCGCACGTGATGCTGCGCTGCGCCCAGGAAATCATCACCAACGCCGTGCGCCACGCCGGCGCGTCGACGCTCTGGCTGAGCCTGGGCCGTGATTCCGGCGGCCTGCACATCCAGGCCCGCGACGACGGCGCCGGCGCCGAGACCCTGGCGCCGGGCAACGGCCTACGCGGCATGCGCGAACGCCTGGCCAGCTGCGGCGGCCGGGTGGATATCATCACCGGGCGCGGCAAGGGCTTCGCGCTCGACATCCGAATTCCACTGGAGAAATCCGCATGATCCGCGTGTGCCTCGTCGACGACCAGACCCTGGTGCGCCAGGGCGTGAAGTCCCTGCTTGAGCTGGCCGACGACATCGAAGTCGTGGCCGAGGCCGGCGACGGCCGGCAGGCGGTCGAGCTGATCCCGGAGATCAAGCCCGACGTCGTGCTGATGGACATGCGCATGCCGGTGATGTCCGGCCTGGAAGCCCTGCAGGCCTTGGGCGCCAAGGGCCAGCTGCCGCCGACGATCATCCTGACCACCTTCGACGACGACCAGCTGGTGCTGGCCGGCATCCGCGCCGGCGCCCGCGGCTACCTGCTCAAGGACGTCTCGCTCGACCAGCTGGTCTCGGCCATCCAGACCGTGGCCGAAGGCGGTTCGCTGGTGCAGCCGGCGGTCACCCAGCGCCTGCTCTCGGGGCTCGAGGGCCTGCAGAACGACTTCGTCAGCCTCGACCAGCCCGATCCGCTGACCGACCGCGAAACCGAGATCCTGCGCCTGATGGCCGGCGGCTTCTCCAACAAGGAAATCGCCAACTCCCTGGGCGTGGCCGAGGGCACCGTGAAGAACCACGTGTCCAACATCCTGTCCAAGCTGGGCGTGCGCGACCGCACCCGCGCGGTGCTCAAGGCCTTCGAACTCAAGCTGGTCTAGGTCCGTGCGGGGCCGTCCGGTGGCCTTGTCGCGGTCGTAACAAAAACCCCCTGCCGGGGGCCGTCCTGACCTGATATCCTCTCCCGTTCCTGCGGCCGGGCACGTCCTCCGGCTGGGGGCCGTTCCTGGAGAATCCCCGAATGACCCGAGTTATCGAGTGGCTTGTTTCCCTGCTGATCGTCGCCGTGCTGTTCGTCGTGATCGCCCTGTTCCTGCCGGCGTCGCGCACGGTTTCCCACTCCGTGGAAACCAACCGCCCGATGTCGACGGTCACCGACGTGCTGACCAGCTACACCCGTTTTCGTGACTGGAACGCGCTGGTCAACCACGACCCGCGCATGAAGTTCGACGTGTCCGGCCCCGAGTCGGGCGTCGGCGCCACGCTGGCCTTCCGCTCCGACGATGCCCGCGTGGGCAACGGCAGCTGGAAGCTGGTGGAGTTCGAGCCGGGCGAGAAGATCGTCTACGAGCTCGACACCGAGGGCCGCGGCACCAACAAGCGCATGACCTTCGACCTCGAGCGCACCGGCCAACGCAAGCAGAACGTCAAGATCACCCAGACCTACACCGTCGATTACGGCTGGGACCTGCTGGGCCGCTACGCCGGCCTGTACGTCACCGACAACATCGGCGACGACATGAAGGTCGGCCTGGGCAAGTTCAGCAACCTGATGGCCACCATCCCGCGCTTCGACTACAGCCAGCATGACGCCGAGTTCGCCTTCGTCGACCTGCCGGCCGCGAACGTGCTGTCGGCCACGGCTACCGCCAAGCGCGCCAACGACGACATCGCCCTGGCCATGACCAACCAGCTCAAGTGGATCGAGCAGGTCATGGAAGAGAACAAGCTCGAGCCCGCCGGCCCGCTGCGCATCATCACCAACGAGTTCGGCGCTGACGCGTACGGCTTCGACGTGGTCATGCCGGTCCGTCCGGAAGGCACCGGCCCGGCCGGCGAGGAAGAAGCCGCCGCCGAGGGCGAGGAAGTCGCTTCGACCGAGGACGGCGAGGCCGCCGCCGAGGGTGACGACGCCACCGCCGATGCCGCCGACGCCGAGGATCTGGTCGCCGAGATCGCCCAGGAGCCGGTCTCCCTGGACGCGCCGCTCGACACGACCACGATGCCCGAGGTGCTGGAAGTCGCGATCAACCCCGGCCGCAACAACACCGCCAACCCGGTGGTCTACCTGCAGGTCCCGGCCCATCGCGCCGTCACCACCACCTACGTGGGTCCGGCGCCGGCGCTGCCGCGCGTTCGCGACCTGATCCGTGCCTGGGCCATCGTGCGCGGCGCCGAAACCGCCGACCGTCCCTACGAGGACTACCGCATCGAGATCGAGGACATGCTGTCCGAGACCGCCGAGTTCCAGGTCTACTGGCCGGTGAAGGTCGCCGGTGAAATGCCGGGCGCCGCGGTGCAGCTGGTGCCCGAGCCGGTCGCGGAAGGCGCGGCCCCGCCGCCGGGCGAGGACGCCGACGCGGAAGCCGGGGACGAAGACGCCCCGGCCGACGCGGAAGAGACCGAGTCCGCCGAATAAGCCAACACGCAGGGCGGGCCTTCAAGCCCGCCCTGTTTTTTCGTGGAGACCATGAGAATCCGGACCCGATGATCGAAGCCAATGCCCTGCACAAACGCTACGGCCGCCTGCTGGCCGTGGATGGCATCAGTTTCAAGGTCGAACCCGGCGAAGTGCTGGGGTTCCTGGGGCCCAACGGGGCCGGCAAGTCCACCACGATGAAGATGATCGCGGGTTTCCTGGCGCCCAGCGCCGGCACCGCCCGCGTCTGTGGCCACGACGTGCAGTCCGACCCGATGGCCGCCCGCCGGGCCCTGGGCTACCTGCCCGAAGGCGCGCCGGGTTACGGCGAAATGGGCCCGCTGGGCTTCCTGGGTTTCATCGCCGATGTGCGCGGCCTGCGCGGCGACGCGCGCCGTGCCCGCCTCGACGCGGTCATCGGCCGGCTGGCACTGCAGGATGTGCTGCACCAGCCCATCGACACTCTGTCCAAGGGCTTCAAGCGCCGCGTCGGCCTGGCCGCCGCGATCCTGCACGACCCGCCGGCACTGGTGCTCGACGAACCCACCGACGGCCTGGACCCGAATCAGAAGCACGAGGTGCGCAGCCTCATCCGCGAACTCGCCCGCGACCGCACGGTGCTGCTGTCCACCCACATCCTCGAGGAAGTCGAGGCGGTGTGCAGCCGCGCGATGATCGTCGCGCGGGGCAAGGTGCTCGCCGACGCGACCCCGGCCGAACTGCTGGCGCGTTCGCGCTACCAGGGGGCGGTGTCGCTGCTGGCGGCCGACAGCATCGCCGCCCGCGCCGCGCTCGACGGCATGCCCGGCGTCAGCGGCTTCCACCAGGAAAGCAGCGACGGCCGCCTGTACGTCTTCCCGCAGGGCCGGCCGGTCTCGACCGACGCCGTGGCCGAACGGCTCCGCCAGCGCGGCGTCGAACACACCGGCCTGCAGCCCGAACGCGGCCGCCTGGACGAGGTCTTTCGCCGCATCACGACCCCGGAGGAGCAGGCATGAACGGCGTCTGGCCGGTGCTGCGCCGCGAGTTCGGCGCCTATTTCGCCACGCCGCTGGCGCTGGTGTTCCTGGTCATCTTCCTGGTCCTGGCGGGCGCCTTCAGCTTTTACCTCGGCAACTTCTACGAAGCCGGCCAGGCCGACCTGCAGGCCTTTTTCAGCTTCCACCCCTGGCTTTACCTGCTGCTGGCGCCGGCGGTGGCGATGCGGCTGTGGGCCGAGGAGCGCAAGGCCGGCACCCTGGAACTGCTTCTCACCCTGCCGCTGACGCCCTGGCAGGCCGTGCTCGGCAAGTTCCTGGCGGCCTGGGCCTTCCCCGGCCTGGCGCTGGCGCTGACCTTCCCGATGTGGATCACCGTCGCCTGGCTGGGCGAGCCCGACCACGGCGTCATCTTCGCCAGCTATCTCGGCAGCTGGCTGATGGCCGGCGCGTTCCTGGCCGTGGGCGGCGCGCTCTCGGCGGCCACCCGCAGCCAGGTGGTCGCCTTCATCCTCACGGTCGTCGTGTGCCTGCTGTTCCTGCTGGCGGGCTTCCCGATGGCGCTGGACCTGGTGCGCGGCTGGGCGCCGCAGGCGATGGTCGATGCCTTCGCAGGGCTGAGTTTCCTCACCCATTTCCAGGCCATCACCCGCGGCGTGCTCGACCTGCGTGACGTGGTGTTCTTCGTACTGTGCATCGCCGCCTGGCTGTGGGCGACGGTGCTGGTGATCGACATGAAGAAGGCCGACTGACCGCCATGACGATGTTTTCCCGACGTTCCGCCCCCGTGCTCGCCCTTGCTCTGCTGGCGCTGGCCTTCGTGGCGCTGGTGTCGCTCTCGACGCTGGCCCTGCGCGGCGCCCGTGTCGACCTGACCGAACAGGGCCTGTACACGCTGTCCGACGGCACCCTGCGCATCCTCGAAAGCGTGGACGAGCCGGTCACCCTCAAGCTTTATTACTCCGAACACGCCACCGGCGACCTGCAGCAGTTCCGCACCTACGCCACGCGCGTGCGCGAACTGCTCGAAGAGATCGCGGCGCGCTCGGGCGGCCAGGTCACCCTGGAAGTGATCGATCCCGAGCCGTTCTCCGAGGCCGAGGACCAGGCGGCTGCCTACGGCCTGCAGGCGATCCCGCTCGGCGAAACCGGCGAAAAGCTCTACTTCGGCCTGGTCGGCAGCAACAGCACCGACGGCGAGTCGCTGATGCCCTTCATCCAGCCGGACAAGGAAGCCTTCCTGGAATACGACGTGGCCAAGCTGGTCAGCTCGCTGGGCAACGCCGACCGTCCGGTGGTCGCGATGATCAGCGGCCTGCCCACCGGTCCGCGCATGGACCCGAGCGGGCGCCAGGAGCCGGGCTGGGTGATCGACCGCCAGCTGCGCGAGCTGTTCGAACTGCGCCGCTTGCAGGGCATGCCCACCGAGATCGCCGACGACGTCGACCTGCTGCTTCTGGTGCATCCCAAGGACGTGCCCGAACACACGCTGGTGGCGATCGACCAGTTCGTGCTGCGCGGTGGCCGCCTGCTCGCCTTCCTCGATCCCGATGCCGAAGCCGACCAGAGCGCCGTCAATCCCCTCGACCCGCTGTCTGTGGCCGAGCCGCAGGCCTCGCACCTGGGGCCGCTGTTCCAGGCCTGGGGCATCAACTTCGACCCCGGCCGCGTGGTGCTCGACGAGCGCCACGCGCTGCAGGTGCAGCCCGACCCCAACGGTCCGCCGGTGCGCCACCTGGCCGTGCTTGGCCTGGGCCAGGAGGCGCTGAACCAGGACGACGTGGTCTCGGCCGAACTGCAGACCCTGCATTTCTCCACCGTCGGCGCCCTGGGCGTCACGCGCGAATCGAGCCTGCAGATGGAGGCGCTGGCGCAGAGTTCGCGCCGCGCGGCGCTGGCCGACGTGGTCGCCGTGCGCGATGCGGTGTCCGACCCCGATTCGCTGCGCGACGGCTTCCGGCCGGGCGCCGATCCGCTGGTGCTGGCGGCCCGTTTCACCGGCGAACTCAAGACCGCGTTCCCGGATCGCGCGGGCAGCGACGGCCATCTCGCCGCCAGCGACGGCCCGGTGAACATGATCGTGGTCGCCGACACCGACGTGCTGACCGACCGCCTGTGGGTGCAGACCAGCGGCTTCCTGGGCCAGCCGGTGTACAACGCCTTCGCCAACAACGGTGATTTCGTCTTCAATGCCGTCGACAACCTGGTCGGCAACGCCGACCTGATCTCGGTGCGTACGCGCGCACCGTCGGCGCGGCCCTTCACCCGGGTCGAACGCATCCGCCGCGGCGCCGAGGAGCGCTACCGCGCCACCGAACAGCGCCTGCAGCAGCAGCTCGACGAGCTCGAGCAGCAGCTCGGCGCCCTGCAGCAGCCCGGCGCCGAAGGCCAGGCGCAGGCGATCAGCGCCGAGCAGCAGGCGCAGATCCTGCGCTTCCAGGAAGAACGCCTGCGCATGCGCAAGGAACTCCGGGAAGTGCAGCACCGCCTCAACGCCGATATCGACGCGCTGGGCAACCGGCTCAAGCTGATCAACATCCTGGGCATGCCGGCGCTGGTGGTGCTGGTCGCGCTGCTGGTTGCCTGGCGCCGCTGGTCGCGCCGGCGGGCGGCGGAGGCCTGAGCATGCGCGCGCGGCAGCTGCTGCCCTGGGCCGTGGCGGTGCTGGTGCTTGCCGGCCTGGCCTGGTGGGCGCTGGACCGGCAGGCATCGTCCGGCGCGGCGGCGGCCGGCGAGGCCCTTCCGGGCTTCGCGGCTCGCATCGAAACCCTGGAGCGCATCGAAGTGCGCGGCGCCGGCGACACCGCACTGGTGACGCTGGTGCGTGGCGATGGCCGCTGGGAAATCCTCGAACGCGCGGGCTGGCCCGCCAACGAACGCGAGATCAGCCGCGCGCTGTACCGCCTCGGCCAGGCCCGCCGGGTCGAAGCCAAGACCGACAACCCGGCGCTGCACGCGCGCCTTGGCGTGGAAGACATTTCCAGTCCCGATGCCAAGGGCGCCGAGCTCCGGTTCACCGGCGGCGGCGAGCCGATGGCGCTGGTGGTCGGCAGCAACCATCCCATGCTGGGCGGCAGCTATGCCCGCCTGGCCGGCGATCCGCAGGCCTGGCTGCTCGATGAAGACCTGGCGCCGGCGCGAGATCCGGCCAACTGGCTGGACCGCCGCCTGGCGGACCTGCCGCTGGCGCGCATCCAGCGCGTGCGCGTTTCGCCCGCGGCCGGCCGCGCCTTCAGCCTGGTGCGCAAGGACGACGGCTTCGCGCTCGACGGCGCGAAGCGCGCCTCCGATGTCGCCACCGCCACGGCCGGTACGCCGGAACAGCTGGCGCTGGACGATTTCGCCGCCGACGACGGCACGCCGGCCGCCGCCCAGACCGCGGTGTTTGAAAGCGTGGACGGCGTGTCGCTCACCGTGGCCAGCTGGCAGGACGAACGCGGCCTCTGGGCGCGACTGTCGGTGGCGCTGGACCGCGAGGCGGCCCTGGCCTGGTTCGCCAAGGCCGAAGAGGCCGCCGAACCGCCGGAGCAGCGCCTGGCCGCGCTCGAGGCGCAGCTGGCGGAATGGCGCGCGGACTTCAGCGGGCGGCGTTTCCTGCTGCCGCCGCACAAGGCCGCCAACCTGCTGCGTTCGATCGACGAGTACCGGGAGGCGCCGTGACCGGCGCCGCGCGCGCCCGGGCGGCCGCGGGCGCGCTGGCCTGCGGCCTGGCCGTTGCGCTGGGCGCCTATGCCAGCCACGGGCTGGACGGCGAAAACGCCAGACGCGCCGGGCTGGCGGCGCTGTTTTCCTTTGGCCATGGCCTGGCGCTGCAGCTGCTGCTGCGCGATGAGGCGGGGCGCCTGCGGCTGGCGGCCGGCTTCGCCCTGCTGACGGGCATGCTGCTGTTCGCCGGCAGCCTGTGCGGCGCGGTGTTCTTCGGCTGGCCCACCGCGCTGGCGCCGGCCGGCGGATTGCTGCTGATGATCGGCTGGCTGATCGTCGCCGTCGACACCCTGCGCCGCTGAGGTCCGCCATGCCCCGTTTCGCCCGCGGCTTCGACCTCGACACCGCCGCGGCGCACCTGCGCAAACGCGACCGCAAGCTGGCCCGCTGGATCGACCGGATCGGTCCGCTCGAGCTTGGCGAACGCTGGCGCAAACGCTTCGACCCCACCGACGCGCTGGCGCGCGCCATCCTGTACCAGCAGCTCTCCGGCAAGGCCGCGGCCACCATCGTTGGCCGCGTCGAGGCTGCCATCGGCGCCGGCAAGCTTCACGCCGACACCCTGGCCCGCATCGACGACGCCGGCCTGCGCGCCTGCGGCGTGTCCGGCAACAAGACCCTGGCCCTGCGCGACCTGGCCGCACGCGCCGCCGCCGGCGAGGTGCCGTCCACCGCACAAATGGCGCGCCTGCACGACCACGAAATCATCGAACGGCTCACCGCCGTGCGCGGCATCGGTCGCTGGACGGTGGAGATGATGCTGATGTTCCAGCTCGGCCGCCCCGACGTGCTGCCGGTGGACGACCTGGGCGTGCGCAAGGGCGCCCAGCTGCTCGACAAGCTCGATCAAATGCCCAGGCCGCGCGACCTGGCCGAACGCGGCGAAGCCTGGGGCCCTTACCGCACGCTGGCCGGCCTCTACCTCTGGCGCATCGCCGACTTCACCGCGCCGCAGAAGACGCCGGTGAAACGCTCGCAGGACTGAGCGGCGCTAGCCGGCCGGGTGCCAGCACCAGTGCCAGGGTTCGTAGACGATGCCGTGCGGATTGTCGCGCGGGTAGCTCATGGCGAACCCGAAGCCATCGGCCTGTTCGCGCAGCCAGGCGAAGGCGGACGTGGCCTCGAAACTTTCCTCGGCCGGCGGCTCGCCGGGGCAGCCGATGTCGATGGCGCGGCCGCCGTGGTGTTCGCTGTAACCCGGCGCTGCGTTCACGGCCAGGATCGCGTCCACGGTGAGCCCGCGGGCGAGCTTTCGTTCGAAGATGCCGAGCTGGTAGGCATGGCTGCGGTAGCCGGAGATGGCGTTCAGCGCCACGCCGGCGTCGCGTGCGGCGGCCTGCATGCGGCGCCAGGCGCGCGCGGCCGGCGCCAGCAGCCACAGCGGGCGGCGGTAGCGGTCGAAGCCGGCGAATTCCAGCCGCGCCGGTTCGGCCACCAGCGGCAGGCCGGTGCGTTCGCCATAGGTCTCGTCCAGGCCGAGCGCGGCGAGGTGGCCGAGCAGGCCGTCGAGCGGCAGGAACAGCGGTTCGCCGGCGCGTTCGTGAAGCGCGTGCAGGGCCGCCAGCGCCTCGCCCACGCCCCGTTCGCGGGCCAGGCCGGGTAACAGCGCATGCAGGTGTCCGGCGTCGTCGAGGGCAGCCAGGAAGCGGCCGTCGCGTTTGCGCCGCAGGCACCAGCGGGACCGGGCCAGGGCGCGGGCATCGGCGCTGGCGCGCGGGCGCAGCAGTCGCGCCGGCCAGGCCTCGACCTCCGCGCTGTTCACCAGGTGCCAGTCCAGGGCGTGCATGCGCGCAGCTTAGCCGCTGTCCTCAGTGTTGCCCAATCCAGGCGGCGATGTCGGCGATGACCGCGGCATCGAAGCGGCCCTCGCGCCGGTACTCTTCGGGTCCGGGCGGGCCTTCGCCGCGCAGGAACAGGTGGTTCAGGGCGGGGTAGGTGATGACGCGGACGTCGGGATGCCCGGCCAGGCCTTCGCGCCACAGCCGCAGGTCGTCGTCGACGGTTACCTGGTAGTCGCGTTCGCCCTGCAGCAGCAGCATGGGTTTGGCGAGCGCCCGGGCATCGGGTACCGGGCGCATCCGGCCATGGTCGAGCCAGTAGGCGTTGGGAATGCCCAGCATCGGGCGCCGCGGGGCCGGGCCACCGGCGACGAAGCCGCGGATTTCATCGCGCTGCCGTTCGACTTCACGCAGCGAGGCGGTTTCGAGTTCGGTCATCAGACCGTCGCGCGCGGTGAGGTAGCGCACCTGTTCGGGCACGGCCTCGTAGAGCGGGCGGGCCAGGCCGGCAAGCAGCACCAGGCCGGCCAGACCGGGGTCGCGGGCGGCGATGCGCGGCGAGATATAGCCGCCCAGGCTGTGCGCTACAACGAACACGCGCGCGTCGTCGGATTCGCGCAGCGCGCGCAGCTGGCGAACGGCGCGCAGGACGTCACGGACCTGCACTTCCTCGGCGGTGGCCTCCGGGCCCAGCGTGGCGGCGCGCAGCCAGGTGCGCTTGTCGAAGCGCAGGACCATCACGCCGCGTTCGGCCAGCCCGTAGGCGAGGTCGAGGAAAGGTTTGTTCGGTCCGTGCGTGTTGTCGCGGTCGGCAGGGCCCGAGCCATGCACGATGACCACCGCCGGGAAGGGACCGGCGCCGCGGGGCAGGGTGAGCGTGCCGCCAAGGTCGCCGACCGGGAACTCGCGCTCGGTGAACATCGAGGTGGCGACCGGAGGCGGGGCATCGATGGCGGCGGGCGGCAGCGGCAGGCGCATGTCCGCGGGTACCAGCCAGAAGCCGTCGACCTGGTCGCGCCGGTTGAAGCGCAGGCGGGCCTCGACGGCCTTTTCCTCGAACTCCAGCCGCACCAGCACCGCCGGCTTGCCGCCCAGGCGATCGGGGCGGCCGGGCCGGCGCACCAGCAGCGGGCCCAGCGTCGGTGGCAGCGCTTCCCAGGACGCGCGCAGGCGCCCGGGCGTGTATTCCTTCGCGGCGGCGCCGGCCAGGCGGGCCTGCGCGGCCTCGTAGTCACCTTTTTCCAGCAGCGCCAGGAACTGGTCGGCGGTGGCCAGGCGCGCGGCTTCGCCGCTTGCCGCCGCATCCGCGTGGGGCGGCGGCCATGCAAGCAGCAACAGCATCAGCAGGTAGCGGACCGGCCCCATGCCCGCCAGATTAGCCTGTCAGCCGGCGGCTCGGCGCAGGATGTCGAGCACGGCCTGCGGGTGCTCGAAGCTCAGCAGCCAGACCCGGCCATCGGCATGCGGCAGGGCCAGCACCTTCGAAACATCGGTGACCAGGCAAAACGCCCTGCGCCGGTCGCGCAGCATGAAGTGGCCGGCCCAGTAACCGGGCAGGCCGAAGCCATTGGTCTTGAGCTTCGGCTTGAACTCGGTGTGTTCGCGCGTGTCCACCACGCGCGCCTGGTCGAGCCGGAAGTCCGACAGCGGCGACTGCCGGCTGTAGTAGGTGGCCTTCACGCGGATCTGCCTGCCGTCGAAGGCGACCTGGCGACGCCACATCGGCAGCAGGATCGCCAGCACCAGCAGGGCCACAAAGGCCTGCGTGGCCAGGATGAACACGGCCTTGTCGCCGCTGGCGTTGGCGAGCGAGATGATGATCAGCGCCGTGGTGGCCGGCACCAGGGTGCCCAGGACCACCGCGAACCAGATCGCCGCCTTGCCGATCGGGGGGAGTGCGAAGTTTCGGAACGAGTCAGTCATCGGCGTTCTCTTCGGGCTTCTTCAGGCGGCCCTGCTTGCGCAGGGCTTCGCGCAGCACGTATTCGATCTGGGCATTCACCGAACGCAGCTCGTCGTCGGCCCAGCGCTGGACGGCGTCCAGCACCTGGGCGTTGATGCGCAGCGGGTAGGCTTTTTTTTCCGCCAAGGCCCTGGCCTCAGTACACGCTGCCGGAGTTCACCACCGGCTGGGTGCC
The DNA here is from genome assembly GCF_041919775.1 of Arenimonas sp. Classification (GTDB taxonomy): domain Bacteria; phylum Pseudomonadota; class Gammaproteobacteria; order Xanthomonadales; family Xanthomonadaceae; genus Arenimonas. Next base: position 15,019 of record NZ_JAYRTE010000029.1, read on the forward strand.
CCGTTCGGAACACAGCACCACCAGCAGGTTGGACACCATCTGCGCGCGGCGCTCGGGGTCGAGCTCGACGACCTTGCGGGCCGAGAGCTGTTCCAGCGCCATCTCGACCATGCTCACCGCGCCTTCGACGATGCGGGTTCGGGCGGCGATGATCGCGCCGGCCTGCTGGCGCTGCAGCATGGCCTGGGCGATCTCCGGGGCATAGGCCAGGTGGCTGATGCGCGCCTCCATCACGTGCACGCCGGCCTGGGCCAGGCGCTCCTGGATTTCGTCGGTCAGGTGCTTGGAGACTTCGGTGGCGTGGCTGCGCAGCGCGATGGCGCCGTCCTCGTGCTGGTCGTAGGGATAGGACGTGGCCATGGCGCGCACGGCGGCTTCGGACTGCACGTGCACGAAGCTCTCGTAGTCGTCGACGTTGTAGACGGCCTCGGCCGAATCCACGACCTGCCAGACGATGACCGCGGCGATCTCGATCGGGCTGCCCTCGAGTTCGTTGACCTTGAGCTTGCCCGACTCGAAGTTGCGCACGCGCAGGCTGATCTTCTTGGCCGAGAAGAAGGGGTTGTTCCAGCGCAGGCCCTGGTCCTTCACGGTGCCAACGTACTTTCCGAACAGGCTCAGCACGGCGGCCTGGTTGGGCTCAACCATGTAGAAACCCGCGAGCGCGAAGACCACCACGACCGCGATCACCAGGCTGGAGACGACGGCCGCGACGCTGCCGCCGGTGCCCGGCAGGTTGGTGGCGAACAGGTAAACCGCCAGCGCCGAAAGCAGCAGGAGCAACAGCAGCGCGGGAATGCCGGGGAAGGAGCGGATGGACTGTTCTTTCATGACGGCCTCCTGAGGACTGAGGAGATGATATCAATTAGATATCAAAAGTCATCCCCCGGAAGTCATGCCGCCGTCCTGGCGAGGTAAATCCTTTTAAATCAGTTGCCTGGCTCGCGTATGAGCCGGTAGCGCAGGAAGGGCGAGGGCAATTGTTCGCTGCCGATGACGATTTCCGCGCCGTCCGCACCGAAGGCCAGGGCCTCGGCCTGGGGCAGCCAGGGCATCAGCAGGTGCGGCATTTTCCGGCCCGCAGCCAGCACCTCGCGCCAGTCGCCGCCGCGCGGCCGGACCAGGAAATGCACCGACTGGTAGTTCAGCACCGCCAGCACCCGGCCATTGGGGCTGAGGTCGGCGGCCGTGACCTGCGCGCGGTAGCGGCCGTAGACCGGGTTGTCCATCAGGGTCTGGGCATTGGGCTGTTCGATGCCGGGCAGGCTGCCCAGGCGTTCGGCCACCACCTGTTCGCGGCCGGGGCGCAGCGGCACCCGGAAAAGCTCCGCGGGCACGCGTTTTTTCGACACCAGCAGTACTTCACCGGCGACCGGGTCCACCGCCGCCGCTTCGCAGTCGCGGGCGCCGTCGGGCCAGGTGAAGCGCACGGTCCAGGCCAGCAGCGCCGGTTCGTCGAGACTGCGCGGCTGTTCGAGCACGTACAGCTGGAGTTCCCGGCGCAGGCCGCCGTTGTCGCCGACGTCGGCGATCAGCAGGTAGTCGCCGCCTTCGAAGCGGAAGCTGGCCAGGTCCTCCCAGTCGCGGTTGGCCACGCCGGGCGTTTCGACGCTGCCGCGGTGGCGGCCCTTGCCATCGACCAGGTGCAGCTGCGCGGGGCTGCCGCTGTCGTTGATGGCCCAGTAGTGGCCGGGGAAGTGCGTGGCGGCGGCCAGGCCGCTGATCTCGCCGATCGCGCGGTGGGTCACCAGGCCGCCGATTTCAGGTTCGCTCCAGCGCGCCGCCCGGGCTGGGACGGCGGCAAGCAGCAGGGCGGACAGCAGCGTCGCGGCGAGGGGGCGGGCGTGCGGAAAACGGATCATGTCGGCTCGTCAGGCTAGGGGCCGAGCATGACAGAAAGCACCGCGGGCCGGCGACGCGCCGGCCACCGCTACAATGCCGGCTTCACCGCCTGATGAAGCGCCGCCATGTCCGATCCCGTCTCCGTCACCCTGGGCACGCCCCTGACCCCGTCCGCCCGCCGCGTGCTGCTGCTCGGGTCGGGCGAGCTGGGCAAGGAAGTGGCGATCGAACTGCAGCGCTTCGGCGTCGAGGTGATCGCCGCCGACCGCTACGCCGACGCGCCGGCCATGCAGGTCGCCCACCGCGCGCACACGCTGAACATGCTCGACCCGGCAGCGCTGCGGGACCTGATCGCGCATGAAAAGCCCGACCTGGTGGTGCCGGAAATCGAGGCCATCCATACGCCGACCCTGGTTGAGCTGGAGGCCGACAAGGGCCTGCGCGTCGTGCCGACGGCGCGCGCCGCGCGGCTGACGATGGACCGCGAGGGCATCCGCCGGCTGGCCGCCGAAACCCTGGGGCTTCCGACCTCGCCCTACCGCTTCGTCGATACCGAAGCCGAATACCTCGAGGCCGTGGCGGCCATCGGCCTGCCCTGCGTGGTGAAACCGGTGATGTCGTCTTCGGGCAAGGGCCAGAGCACCGTGCGCGGCGAAGGCGATGTCGCCAAGGCCTGGGCCTATGCGCAGTCGGGTGGCCGCGCGGGGCAGGGCCGCTGCATCGTCGAGGGTTTCGTGGATTTCGACTACGAGATCACCCTGCTGACCGTGCGCCACCGCGACGGAACTTCCTATTGCGATCCCATCGGCCACCTGCAGGTGGACGGCGACTACCGCGAAAGCTGGATGCCGCAGCCGATGTCGGATGCGGCGCTGGCGCGTTCGCGCGAAATCGCGAGGGCGATCACCGACGACCTGGGTGGCTGGGGGCTGTTCGGCGTCGAGCTGTTCGTGAAGGGCGACGAGGTGTGGTTCAGCGAAGTCTCGCCGCGCCCGCACGATACCGGCCTGGTCACCCTGGTTTCGCAGGAGCTGAGCGAGTTCGCCTTGCATGCCCGCGCGATCCTCGGACTGCCGATCCCGCTCATCCGCGGCTTCGGACCCTCGGCATCCTGCGCGGTGCTGGCCAACGGCCACGGCGTGCCGGAGTTCGGCAACGTCGACGCCGCGCTGGCCGAGCCGGACACCCAGCTGCGCCTGTTCGGCAAACCCCGCGTCGAAGGCCAGCGCCGCGTCGCCGTCACCCTGGCCCGCGATACCGACGTGGACGCCGCCCGCGCCAAGGCCCGCCGCGCCGCCGCGGCCCTCAAGGTCACTCTGAAACCCGCCGTGTAGGAGCGCCTTCAGGCGCGAATCTTTTGACTTTGCCGGTGGGCCAGAAACACATCGCGCCCGGAGGCGCGCCCCCCGGTGGGCGGGGGTTTGACGGTCCACCCAGACCATTCGGTGGTCGGAGGCGTCGAGCCATTCCGCGCCGGGCTGCCCCGGGGCCGGCCAGAACACGCCGCTGCCGACGACGCTGAAACCGACGGAGGGCAGCACGTAGTCGACGCGGTAGTTGCCGTTGCGCGGACCAAAGCTGGCGGTGTCGTGCTCGGGCGAAGAGCGGTGGCCGGCGTTGGCGGCGCTGTTGCCGGCGGCGAGCACGGCGCCCTCGCTGCGCGGCGTGGCGTGGCGGAGCACGCGCGGGTGTTCCAGCAGCTGCTGGATGGTGCCGGGCAGGCTGCTGCCATCGGCCGGGTCGGCGTTGTAATCACCGGCGATCACGAACCGCTCGCCTTCGGGCAGGCCACCGCAGCGACCCTGGTCGTCGCACAGCCAGGGTTTTTCGCCCGGGGAAATGTATTCAGCCCAGAGCCGCACTTCGTCGTGGTTGCGGGCCGCGTTGCGCCGTTCCGGGCCGTCGAAGACCGGGGGCGTCGGGTGCGCGGCCAGCAGGTGCACGATGCCGAGCGGGGTTTGGATCGGCAGGTCCCAGTGCGACTTCGAACTCAGGCGCAGCTGCCGCCAGGTCTCTTCCGGGTACCAGGGCCCGCCCGTGGCCGGGTCCTTCGGCGCCAGCGCACCCGGCATCGTGGCCCAGCGCAGCAGGCGGAAGCTGCGGGCGGCGTCGGAATCGATCGGGTAGCGCGACAGCACCAGCATGCCGTACTGCCCCGGGTGCAGGCCGTAGCCCCAGGCGTCGTCGCCGCGGGCGCGGCCGCGGGTGGCGACGTGGCCGCTGCGGTCGAGGTCCAGGCCGCTCGGCTCGCCGGTGTTGACCGGCGCCAGGTAGCGATGGGCGTAGTGGATCGCCTGGCCGCCGTGCTGCGGAACGCCCAGGTAGTCGCTCTGGAAAAGGTCCGCGGCGACACCGTCCGCGTCGTAATCGAATTCGTTGATCAGCAGTACGTCCGGGCGCTGGCGCTGGATGATCGCGGCGATCCGGCGGGCGTCGGCATCACCGGCCTGCAGGCGGGCAACCAGGCCGCCGGCCTCTTCGGTATAGAGCGAGGTATTGAACGTCGCGACGCGCAGGCTCACGGGCTCGTCCGGAAGTGCAACGGGGGCATTGGCCCGGCAGGCGGCCAGGACGAAGAGGGACAGGGCCAGCAGGCCGTTGCGAAGGGCAGGGTGCATGGGGGGCGATTGTGCCCGATGCCCGCGACGCCGTGGTTCATTCCGGGTCCGGCATCGTTCGCCAGCGCGGACCGTCCAGGAATTCCAGCGGCCGGTAGGCGCGCTTGTAGGCCATCTTGCGGTGGCCGTCGATCCAGAAGCCCAGGTAGACGTAACCGCGCTTTTCGCGCCGCGCGCGCTCGACCTGGCCGAGGATGGCGAAGGTGCCGAGGCTGCGGGCCACCAGCGCGGGATCGTAAAAGGTGTACACGGCCGACAGGCCGTCGGTCAGCACGTCGGTGACCGCCAGCGCGACCAGGCGGCCCTCGAGCCGGAACTCCATGAACTCGGTCGGGCTCCAGCGGCAGGCGAGGAAGGCGTCGAAGTTCTCGGGGGCCGGATCGTCCATGCCGCCGCCGGCGTGGCGGGTGTCGAGGTAGCGCCGGTAGAGCGCGAAATTCTCGTCGGTGCGCACTGCGGGCGCGACGGTCGTCTCCAGGTCGGCGTTGCGGGCCAGGCAGCGCTTCTGGGCGCGGTTGGGCTGGAAGCGGTCGACCGGGATGCGCACCGAAATGCAGGCCCGGCAGCCGGCGCAGTAGGGCCGGTAGACATGCCCGCCGCTGCGCCGGAAGCCCATCGCCAGCGCCTGGCCGTACACCGACGGCAGGTGCGGGTCGGTCGGATCGATGATCAGGTCGCGCGCCAGCCGGTCCGGCCAGTAGCCGCAGGGGTGCTCGAGGCTCTGGAACAAGCGGATCGAGTGCTGGCTGCTGCTGCGCATGCTTTAAAACCGGGGTCAGAGTCGAATTTCTCTTGACGCCAGCTTATGCCTCCACGGGATTGATTTCAGGGGTCAAGAGAAATTCGACT
>NZ_JAYRTE010000030.1:0-19859 GCF_041919775.1 Arenimonas sp.
ACGCATCGCCGCCTCCATCCCCCGCCCGCAGCATACCCGCCCAGTGCAGGACGGGGGTCAGGTTCACTTTTGAAAAGTGAACCTGACCCCCTTCTTTCCGCCCGGGCTTGGCGGCCTGCGTTAAACTCCGAGCCTTGACTCTAAAACCATCTGGCCGAGCCTGAATGCCGGCCTCAGGAAGACGGAATGAACTGGCTGACCGACGCGCTGGAAAACGACCTCGACCCCACCGAAACCCGCGAGTGGATCGAATCCATGAAGGCCGTGCTCGACGCCGACGGCCCCGAGCGCGCCCACCACCTGCTGCAGCGCATGGTCGAACTGACCCGCCGCGCCGGCGCCCACCTGCCGTTCCAGCCCACCACCGAATACATCAACACCATCCCGCCGCACCTGGAAACCAAGGGCGACGGCGACGCCGCGATGGAGTGGCGCATCCGCTGCATCATCCGCTGGAACGCCATGGCCATGGTGGTGCGCGCCAACCGCAAGCCCGGCGACCTGGGCGGCCACATCGCCAGCTTCGCCTCGGGCGCCACGCTGTACGATGTCGGCTTCAACCACTTCTGGCGCGCGCCGAGTGAAAACCACCCGGGCGACATCCTGTACATCCAGGGTCACAGCTCCCCAGGCATCTACGCCCGCAGCTTCCTGGAAGGCCGCATCAGCGAAAGCCAGCTCGACAACTTCCGCATGGAAGTCGACGGCAAGGGCATCTCCAGCTACCCGCACCCGTGGCTGATGCCCGACTACTGGCAGACGCCCACCGTTTCGATGGGCCTGGGCCCGATCAGCGCCATCTACCAGGCGCGTTTCCTGAAGTACCTGGAAAGCCGCGGCCTGATCGAACCCAGCGACCGCAAGGTCTGGTGTTTCCTGGGCGACGGCGAGACGGACGAGCCCGAGAGCCTGGGCGCGATCGGCGTGGCCGGCCGCGAAGGCCTGGACAACCTGGTCTTCGTGATCAACTGCAACCTGCAGCGCCTGGACGGCCCGGTGCGCGGCAACGGCAAGATCATCCAGGAACTGGAAGGCAGCTTCCGCGGCGCCGGCTGGAACGTGATCAAGCTGATCTGGGGCAGCTACTGGGACCCGCTCCTGGCGCGCGACACCGACGGCATGCTGAAGAAGCTGATGATGGAAACCGTCGACGGCGAATACCAGAACTGCAAGGCCTTCGGCGGCAAGTACACCCGGGAGAACTTCTTCGGCAAGTACGACCAGACCGCCAAGCTGGTGTCGAACCTCAGCGACACCGACATCGCCCGCCTCAACCGCGGCGGCCACGACCCGCACAAGGTGTACGCCGCCTACGACCGCGCCGTGAAGCACAAGGGCCAGCCGACCGTCGTGCTGGCCAAGACGGTGAAGGGTTACGGCATGGGCACCTGGGGTGAATCGCTCAACCCCACGCACCAGACCAAGAAGCTCGACGATTCGGGCGTCAAGGCCTTCCGCGACCGCTTCAACATCCCCATCAGCGACGACAAGCTGGCCGAGGTGCCGTTCTACCACCCGGGCGAGAAGTCGCCGGAAGTCGAATACCTGCGCAGCCGCCGCGAAAAGCTGGGTGGTTACCTGCCGCAGCGCCGCCAGAAGACCAGCAAGAAGCTCGAGGCGCCGAAGCTGGAAGTGTTCGAGCGTTTGCTGAAGAGCACGGGCGAGCGCGAAAACTCCACCACCATGAGCTTCGTGCAGGCGCTGAACATCGTGCTGCGCGACAAGCAGGTGGGCCCGCGCTGCGTGCCGATCGTCGCCGACGAAGCGCGCACCTTCGGCATGGAAGGCCTGTTCCGCCAGATCGGCATCTACGCGCCGGAAGGCCAGAAGTACAAGCCGGTCGACGCCGACCAGCTGATGTACTACCGCGAGGACAAGACCGGCCAGGTGCTGGAAGAGGGCATCACCGAAGCCGGCGCCTTCAGCAGCTGGATGGCGGCGGCGACCAGCTACTCGTCGTCCGACGTGCCGATGCTGCCCTTCTACATCTACTACTCCATGTTCGGCTTCCAGCGCATCGGCGACAGCGCCTGGCAGGCGGCCGACATGCGCGCCCGCGGCTTCCTGCTGGGCGCCACCGCCGGCCGCACCACGCTCAACGGCGAAGGCCTGCAGCACGAAGACGGCCACAGCCACCTGCTGGCCGGCGCGATTCCGAACTGCCGCGCCTATGACCCGACCTTCGGCTTCGAAGTGGCGGTGATCCTGCAGCACGGCATGAAGCGCATGCTCGAGGACCAGGTGGACGAGTACTACTACCTGACCCTGATGAACGAGTCCTACACCCATCCCGACATGCCCGAGGGCGCCGCGGAAGGGATCCTCAAGGGCATGTACCTCCTGAAGGACGCCGGCAAGCCCAAGAAGGGCGAACTGCGCGTGCAGCTGCTGGGCAGTGGCACCATCCTGCGCGAAGCCATCGCCGCCGCCGAACTGCTGGACAAGGACTTCGGCGTCACCGCCGACATCTGGAGCTGCCCCAGCTTCACCGAGCTGCGTCGCGACGGCTTCGACGCCGAACGCTGGAACCGCTTCAACCCGGAAGCGAAGTCACCGCGCAAGGCGTACGTGACCGAGTGCCTGGAGGGCAGGCAGGGGCCGGCGATTGCTGCCACTGACTACGTGCGCGCCTTCGCCGACCAGATCCGAGCCTTCGTGCCGATGCATTACACCGTGCTGGGTACCGATGGCTTTGGCCGAAGCGACACCCGCGCGAACCTGCGGCGGTTCTTCGAGGTTGACCGGTACTACATCGCCCACGCGGCGATCGCGGCGCTGGCGGCCGAGGGCAAGATGAACGGGAAGGATGTGGCGCGCGCGATTAAGCAGTACAAGATTGATACCGACAAGGGCAATCCCGTCACCCTGTGAGTCCGATGCTTGGGTTCGTACTCGTCCTTGTCGCGCTGACCCTGTTCGCCACGGCCCTGTTTTAGCCGGGCGCCACGTGGGTAAGGGCGGAGCACCGTGCCAGGCCGTCCTTAATCGCAGCGACTGACCGATGGCAGCGGCGTAACCTCCGCGCCCAGTCCTGCGCGCGCCGCAAGCCGCCGCACGTGCCGGTGCGCACGCGCTTCGACGGTCGTGGGGGAGTCTTCTCCCGCCTCGCCCAGCGGGGCATCGATGTCGATCATTTCGTGGGGCTGGATTGCCGCAGCGCCATCGGGGGCCTGCAACAATTTCAGGAAGAGGCCGAAATAGGCGTCGGCCAGCTCCATGTAGGGCAGGGCATCCTGCTGGTCGAGGTAGTCGGCGATGGTGCCGTTGGTGCCCCAGACGCCTTCGGTATCCGGATGGGGCGCGGCATCAACGAACTCCTCGCTGTCGGGGCCCACGATGCGGCCCAGCGGGTAGAGCCGGCACACCAGCGGCCGGTCACCGTGCACGCTGCAGCCGGAGGCGCCGAGGAATACGCAGTTGCCATCCTCTCGTTGGCGCAGGTGCACCCCTTCGTCGGTGTATCGCCCGACCACTTCTGCGACCGGCAGGCCAAGCCCGTGCGCCAGGCGGGCGAGCTCGTACGGGTTCACCTGGATGGTCTTGTGCCGGCAGCAGCGGTTGCAGGCGTGGCAGCGGAAGGAGAAGGCGGAGTCGCGTCGCAGCCCGGTGCGCAGTGGAGTGGGAGCCCCGGCGGGCTCAGCCGCCATCACCGGGAGGATCCGTCTTGATCTGGCGGGACTCCGGCCGGGGCTCGATCGCGCCTTCCATCTTGATCTGGCGGGACTGCGGTCGGGAGTCGTCCACCCTGTCCCACTTGATCTGGCGGGACTGAGTCCGCGGCTCGGCCACGCCGTCGAGCTTGATCTGGCGGGACTGCGGCTGGGGCTCGTCCACTTTGTCCCACTTGATCTGGCGTGACTGAGGCGCCGTGGACGCTTCGAGCTTGATCTGCCGCGATTGCGCAGCCTTGGGGTCAGGGCGCTCGCCCTTCCCGGCTGTCACCGTCGAATCGTCCTGGCGATCATGCTTTCGTTCGTCCTGCGTGCTCGCATGAGCCACGCCCAGGGAAGTGGCCAGCAATGTCATGGCCGAAACAATCAAGGGTGCTGCGGGTCGGTTCTTCATGTCAGATCCCCTTTTTTGCGAATGTCCACTATACGTGGAAGCGTGTTGAATACCGCCAGGCGGCGGCTGCGGTCGCATCCAGGATCGAGCGCACGCGGTTGCCCCGCCGGCCGGATCCAGGCGTCGACGGTGGACGGGTTCCGCTTGTCGTGGTGAGCAGCAGGCGGGCGTTGTAGCCGCCTTCGGGGGGCAGCAGCCAGACCTTGGAGGCGCCGCTGATGTTGGTGTGGAGGGCAATCCACTGCCCGTCAGGCGAATACTGCGGGCCCGTGGCGCAGGCTATACGTGGCTCCCTCCCCAGGGTGTTCAGGGGGCAACGTAGCAGGCGGGTGGAACTGGCCGGGAGCTTTTCTCAGATCCGACCCCTCGTTGCAGCCATTCGTCCACAGGAGCATCCTGAAGCAGGCCGGTCTCCGGAAATGAATGCCACGCGCTACGCCATCGTCATCGAGAAGTCCGAAAACAACTACGGGGCGTGGGCGCCCGATCTTCCCGGCTGCGTTGCCGTTGGCGATTCGGTGGAAGAGGTAGAACGGCTGATGCGTGAGGCAATCGAATTCCATCTTGAGGGCATGCGCGAGGACGGCGATCCGATTCCGCCGCCTGTGGCACGGGTCAACTACGTGGATGTAGCCGCCTGAGTTCCGGCCATCGGCGGTTGACTACTCTGTACAGCGCGCCCCAGCACTTGGCGCGTTCCGAACGCTGTATATGGTGGAGAAGGCCGACGAGGTCTATGTGCTTCATGTCTTCCAGAAGAAGACGCAGAAGACGCCGGCGAGGGACATCGCGAAAGGCAGGCAGCGCCTGCAGTTGATTCGATAATCCGAGGCATCCAGATGCGCAAGACCAGCAAGGAATCGAAGATCACCTGTTCAAGCGGCAACGTTTTCGTTGACGTGGGCTTTGATGAAGCCCAGGCACAGCTGCTCACCCTGCGTGCCGACCTGATGATGCAGCTCGACAAGCAGCTCAAGGCCCGGCGGCTTACCCAGGTGGCTGCTTCTGAATTGCTGGGCGTCAGTCAAAGTCGGGTTTCCGACCTCGTGAGGGGCAAGACGGAGAAGTTCAGTCTCGACATGCTGGTCCTGTTTGCAGCAAAGCTCGGAACGCCAGCCAGGATTGAACTCCTGAACTAAACGAACGTCGAGCGCTGGCGAACTTCCCTCAAGGCTTGGTCCTTGCCAACGCGTACATGAACTCCGCGAAGAACAGCGCCTGCCGGTCGATGCCGGCCAGCTTCGGGTCTTCGGCATCGATCAGGTACCACTCATCCGGCGCATGCGCCTGCCCGCCCTGGCCGATGCCGACGAACACGGCCGGCAGCGACACCGGCGGGTCGGTGAAGCGATACCCGGGCCAGGAGCCGGCCAGGCGCGGGGTCAGCGTGTGGGGCAGGCCGGCGCCTTCCAGTGCGGTAACCAGCGCCTGCACGACGGCCGCGTCGCGCGGTGTTTCGGTGGGGCCGTAGATTCCCCCGGTCACGATTTCGATGTCGGTGAAGCCACGCTTGTCGAGGTGCGCGCGCAGTTTGGCCACCACTTCATCGGCTTGCATGTCGGGCACCAGGCGGAAGTCGAGCTTCGCCTCGGCGCGCGAGGGAATCGAGGTCTTGCCGCCCGGGCCGGTGTAGCCGCCTACCAGGCCCTGAATGGTCACCGTGGGCTGCGAGGCCAGGCGAATCAGGCTGCTGCGGTAATCCTCGCCGGCGATCCAGCCCTGCACCTTCAACTCCTTCTTGGCCGCGGCCTCCGAGCCCGGCCGGATGCCCGCCTCGATCAGGGCGATCTGTTCGTCCGACAGCGGTCGCACGTCGTCCATCCAGCCATCGATGGCTGGGGTAAAGCCGTCATCGGCGACGAGGGTGTCCAGCGCTTTCACCAGGCGCCAGGCCGGGTTCTCCACCGACGCGCCCATGGAGGAGTGGATTTCCATTCCGGGGCCACGACCCGACTTGGCGCCGTCGGCCACCAGCTGCACTTCCGCCACGCCCTTGGCGCCCAGGTAGATTTCGACGCCGCCGTCGTTGTCCTGCCAGGCGACCGGCAGGATCACGCCCACGGATTCCGAAAGGGCTCTGGCCACTTCGGGATCGCCGGTGATCTGGCCAAAATTCTCGGAGCCCGTTTCCTCTTCGCCTTCGGCCACCAGCACGATGTTGACCGGCAGCGGGGTGCCCGTGGCCTTGAAGGCCCGGATCGCCGTCAGCAGGGTGGCTTCGGGGCCCTTCTGGTTGATCGCGCCGCGCCCGATCAGCACCGTCTTGCCGTCGCGTTCCACCAGCTGGCCTTCGAGCGGCGGCTGGCTCCACTCATGCGCTTCGAACTGCTTGACGTCGTACATGAAGTACACGGCCAGCGTCGTCGGCGCGCCGGCATCGAGCCGGCCGAACACGCCGGGTGCGCCATCGGTGGGAATGATGCGCGCAGAGTCGAAGCCGGCATCGAGCAGCATTCGTTGCATCAGCTCGGCGCCTTCCTGGCGGTTGAGCTTCTCGGCGTTGATGGACGGCAGCGCGATCCACTCGCGCAGGCGGGCCAGCGCCTCGTCGTGGTCGGCGGCGATCGCCTTGCTGAGTGTCGTCCGCGTTTCAGCCGGCATCACCGGCGGAGCGGCGTGTGCCGCGGGCGCGAAAGAAGTTGCACAGGCCAGGCCGAGGCCCAGCGAAACGAGGGTTTTGCCCAGCATCATCGGTCCGCCTTCAAAGCGAGGTCGAGAGCCGAGTATGCCGGCCCTCCGCCCGCCGGTGAAGGCGGGGGGAGGCGAGGCGGGTTGGAACCGGGCGCTTGCTCAGCAGCGACCGCGACGGTCGCCGTGGCCCAGGTGGCCGTCCAGCGCGGCGCGCGGCAGTTCCATGGTCTTCTTGCCCTTGTGGCAGACGAGGACGGTGTCGCCGCCTGCGCCAGCGCCGGACTTCGACGAGCCGTAGTAGCCGCCGCGGGAACCATAGGTGCCGCAGGCGGCAAGACCGGCGGCCAGCATCAGCACGATGATGATTTTCATGGGAGTACTCCTTCTTGTTCTGGTGGGGTCACGCGGGGCGCGCAGGCGCCGGAAACCGCATTGACCGTCCCACATAGCGCCCGGCATGCTGAGGCTGCTATGAACGCCGCCAGCCCGGTGGCGGAGCGCGCCGGAGCACTGCATGGATCGTCGTCACTTCCTCGCCACGGGTGCGCTGGCCATGGCGTCGACCGCGTTGCCGGCGTCGGCGGCGCTCGCGGCGACAGGGCAGGAAGGTCTCTTCCAGGACGTCAATTTCTACTCCGACGGACTGGCGCTGAACCCACGCGAGTACGCGGTGCTGCTGGACCAGGCGACCAGGCGCGCCGGCTTCATCCCCGACAATTATTCCCGCGGCGGCGCCATCGAAGCGCTGGAGGCGAAGTTCGCCGCCCGCCTGGGCAAGGAGGCCGCGATCTTCCTGCCCACCGGAACGCTGGCCAACCAGCTGGCGGTGCGCAAGCTGGCCGGAAACAGCCCGCGCGTGCTGGTGCAGGCCGAAAGCCACCTCTACAACGACACCGGCGACGGCGCCCAGGCGCTGAGCGGCCTCACGCTGCTGCCGCTGGCGCCCGGCCAGGCCAGCTTCACGCTGGATGACGCCAAAGCCTGGGCAGCACGCACCGCCGGCGGCCGCGTCGAATCGCGCATTGGCGTGCTGTCCATCGAAAGCCCGGTGCGCCGGCAGCAGCATCGCTTTTTCGAATTCGATCAACTGGTGCAGCTGTGCAACTGGGCTCGCGAAGAGGGCATACGACGTCATCTCGACGGTGCCCGTCTGTTCAACCTGCCCCAGCACACGGGCCGGTCGGTGAAGGAATACGCGGCGCTGTTCGACACGGTCTATGTGTCGGTCTGGAAACACTTCAACGGGGCCACCGGCGCCATGCTCGCCGGCGACGCCAGCTTCATCGAGGGGCTGTACCACACGCGCCGCATGTTCGGCGGTGCCTTGCCGGCAGCCTGGCCGTCGATCGCCTTCGTCGACCAGTTCCTGGATGACTACGAAGCCGACTACGCCAAGGCCTGGCAGGTGGCCGACAGGGTCATCGCCATCCTGGAAGCCAGCGGCCAATTCACCGCCCGCAAGCTCGGGAATGGCACCAGCATGTTCCTGCTCAAGGCCGGGGGTATTACCTCCATGGCCCTGTCCGAACGCGCCGCGAAACATGGCGTGCGGCTGCCCGGTTATCCCGATGACGTCACCGAATTCCCGTTGCAGGTCAATACCTCCCTGCTGCGCAAGACGCCGGAAGCCGTGGCGCAGGCGCTGCTGGATCCCTGAGCGCCAAACCCGGCGTACCATCGGCTCGCCGCCATCTCCCGGAGCACGCCATGAACCTCGGCAACTTTTCCGTCAGCCTCGCCGTCAAGGACATCAAGGCCTCGCGCGCGTTCTACGAGGCGCTGGGTTTCACCGCCTTCCACGACCAGATGCAGCACAACTGGCTGATCATGAAAAACGGCGACACCGTCATCGGCCTGTTCCAGGGCATGTTCGAGAAGAACATGCTTTGCTTCAATCCCGGCTGGGACAACAATGGCCAGCCGGTGGATCCGTTCACCGACGTGCGCGAAATCCAGCGCCAGCTCAAGGCGAAAGGCATCACGCCCGTGAAAGAAGTGGACGAAGCCGGTACTGGCCCGGGCTCCTTCGTCGTGACCGATCCCGACGGTAATCCGGTTCTGCTCGACCAGCACCGCTGAATCGCGAAACAGGCCAGTCCCCCCCCCGGTATGTCGGTACGAACGGAGTTGCCCGCGCCAAGAGCCCCGACGTCCTCCACACCCTGGTCGGGTGTGACCTGCCGGCGACCCACGGCGACGCCAGCAGGCAAGCGCGTATCTGCAGGACGTATGCTGCACGGATGACTGAGGACTACGCCATCGCCTGGCAACACAGCTATGCCAGCCTGCCGGCCGGTTTCTGGCAGCCCGCGCCGCCGACGCCGGTTTCCGCGCCGCGACTGCTGGCGTGGAACACGGCGCTTGCAGGCGAACTGGGCCTGGACCCGGCGCTTGAAACCGCGGCCGACCGCCTGTTTTCCGGCAATGAGCTGCCGAAGGGCGCGCGGCCCATTGCGCTGGCCTATGCCGGCCACCAGTTCGGCCACTTCGTGCCGCAGCTTGGCGACGGTCGCGCGTGTTTGCTGGGCGAGGTGCTTGCGCCCGACGGACGCCGGTTCGACATCCAGCTGAAGGGTTCGGGGCCGACGCCGTTCTCGCGCCGAGGTGACGGCCGCGCCGCCATCGGGCCGGTGCTTCGCGAATACCTGGTCAGCGAAGCCATGGCCGCGCTGGGCGTGCCGACCACGCGCGCGCTGGCGGCCGTTGCCACCGGCGAACACGTGCTGCGCGACGAAGTACTGCCCGGCGCGGTGCTCACCCGCGTGGCGGCCAGCCACGTGCGCGTGGGCAGCTTCCAGTTCTTCGCAGCGCGCGGTGACGACGAGGCGGTGCGTACGCTGGCGGATTACGTCATCGACCGCCACTACCCGGAATTCGCCGACGCCGACGACCGCTACCTCGCGCTACTGCGCGCCGTGGCTGCCCGGCAGGCGGCGCTGGTCGCGTCCTGGCTGCAGGTGGGTTTCATCCACGGCGTGATGAACACCGACAACATGGCCGTCTCGGGCGAGACCATCGACTACGGCCCCTGTGCCTTCCTCGATGCCTATGACCCGGCCAAGGTGTTCAGTTCCATCGATCGCCACGGTCGCTACGCCTATGCCAACCAGCCGCCGATCGCGCAGTGGAACCTGGCGCGGCTGGCCGAGTGCCTGCTGCCGCACTTCCGGCGCCAGGGCGACGAGGGTCTGGCCGATGCGCGCGAAGCCATCGAGGCCTTCGCGGGCCAGTTCGGCGAAGCCTGGCTGGCGGGCTTTCGGCGCAAGCTCGGGCTGGCGACCGAAGAAACCGGCGACGAATCGCTGGTGCGCGATTTCCTCGCTGCGCTCGAAGCGGTGCAGGCGGACTTCACGCTGTCCTTCCGTGCGCTGGCGGTGGCGGCCGGCGATCCGGGTTTCAATGAACTGCCGCCGCTGCCGAAAACGCCGGCCATGGACGCCTGGCTCGCCCGCTGGCGCGCCCGCTGCGACAACGAAGCAGGCGGCAGCGATGACCTCGTGCAGCGCCTGAAGGCGGCCAACCCGGCCGTGATCCCGCGCAACCATCGCGTCGAAGCGGCACTGTCGGCCGCTGCGGGCGGCGATCTCGCGCCGTTCGAATCCTTGCTGGCGGCAGTGCGCCGGCCTTACGACGACGCACCGGCGCAGCGCGGTTTCATGGCCGCGCCGGCCGCGGGTGAACAGGTGCTGCAGACCTTCTGCGGCACCTGAAGCGCCTTATCGGACGATCAGCACCGGCACGGTGCTCTGCGACAGCACCTTGGCGGCCACCGAACCGAGCAGGGCGCTGGCCAGGGCGGTACGACCATGCGAACCCATCACCACCAGGTCGAACTTGCCGGCCTTGGCGGCCTTGGCGATGGCCGGGCCGGCGTCGTCCACGACCTGCTTTTCGCTGAAGGCGAGCTTGGCGCGCTTGAACGCGGTGCGCGCGGCCTTCATCGCGTGGTCGTGGTTTTCCTGGTGGTAACGGCGCGTGCCCTCGGTGCCCAGCTCGGCGGCGACGCGGCGCATCAGCGGCACGTCGGCGTGCATCAGCACCAGGGTCGGGGCCTCGGCCATGGCCTTGGCGAGGTCGATGGCGGTTTTGACGGCGAGGGCGGCGGCCTTGCTGCCGTCGATGGCGACCAGGATCTTCATGGCGGGCAACTCCTGTCAGGACTGCCTTCCAGTCTACGCCGCCTTGGCCGCGGCCGCCGACCGGCGTCCCAGGACCGTCACCAGCAGGGCCGGCAGGAAACACAGGGTCACCACCGCCGAGAACGCCAGGCCGAACAGCACGATCGCGCCCAGGCCGCGGTAGAGCTCGGTGCCCGCACCCGGGATAAGCACCAGCGGCGCCAGCCCGAACAGCGTGGTCAGCGTGGACATCAGGATCGGCCGCAGGCGTGACTGCACCGCGCCGGCCACCGCCTCCTCGACGCTGGCCGCGCCTTCGGCGATGCGCTGCACGGTTTCGTCCACGATCAGGATCGGGTTGTTCACCACGGTGCCCAGCAGCACCAGGAAACCCAGCAGCGTGATCATGTCGAAGGGCTGGCTGACGAACAGGTTCAGCACCGCCAGGCCGATGATGCCGCCGGCGACGCCCAGCGGCACCGTGGCCAGCACGAACAGGGGCCGGCCCCAGTGCCGGAAGATCGCCACCAGCAGCAGGTAGCACAGCAGCAGGGCGATCGCGAAGTTGCCGGACACGGCGTCGCGGGTGGCCTCGAGCTGGTCGCTGGCACCGCTGATCTCGATGGCCACGCCCGGCGGGATCTCGCCGGCGCGGCGCATCGGTTCCAGCAACTCGGCGCGCACGCGTTCGACGCCGGTTTCCAGCGCGATGCCGCGCGGCGGCACGATGTTCAGCGTCACGGTGCGGCGGCCGTCCAGGCGCCGGATCGAATCGGTGTCGGCGCTTTCGCGCAGGTCGGCCAGGGCCGACAGCGGCAGCACCGCGCCCGAGGGCGTGGCCACCGGCAGTTCGCGCAGGGCGTCGAGCTGCTGGGTGCCGGCGCCGCCGAACAGGTAGATGTCGACCTTGTCGTCGCCCAGGATCAGTTCGTCGACGAAGGCGCCGTCGCTCAGCGCCGCCACCGCGAAGCCGAAACCGGCGGCGTCGTAGCCCACTTCGGCCAGGCGTTCCCAGCGCGGCACCAGCTCCACCAGCGGCTGGTCCAGGCTGAGGCTGGACGGGTCGGAGCCGATGCGGGCGCCGGGGAACAACTCCTCGGCGCGCCGGTAGCCGCGTTCGGCCACGGCATAGAGTTCGGCCAGCTCGATGCCCGAGATGTCGAGGTTGATGCTGCGCGATCCGCCGTCGTTGCTGGAGATGATCGAGCCGCGCGAGGAGAACGCGCGCATGCCCGGGTAGGCGCGGAAGCGCTTGTCCAGCGCGTCCATCACCGCCTCGATGTCGGCCGGGTCCACCGGCTCGGCGATGATGCGCAGGCCGCCGGGGCTGGCCGAGAGGTTGTAGTAGGCCAGCGGCGGCAGGTCGGTGTCGCCGGCCTCGTAGGCGGCGCGGTCGGCCTTCACCTGTGGGCCGATGTCGGCCATCACCTCGCGGGCGATGCCCTCCATTTCCGCCAGGTTGTAGCCCGGCGGCGCGATCATGCGCGCGAAGGTCTTGGGTTCCTCGCCTTCGGGCAGGTACTCGGCCGGCGGCGTCAGCAGCCACAGCGCCAGCCCGGCCAGCACCACCGTGCCCGCCAGCACCTGCATGCGCCGGCGCGCGCTGGCCGCCAGCCACTGCGTGCCGCTGGCGATGCGGTCGAACCAGTCCTGGCCCGGCACGCGCTGCTGGCCCTGGATGCCGAAGGACAAACGCCCGGCCAGCGCCGGCACCACCGTCACGGCGATCAGCATCGAGGCCAGGATCGAGGCCGAGATGGCGATGGCGATGTCCGAATACAGCTGGCCGGCCTCTTCCTCGATGAACAGGATCGGCGCGAACACCAGCACGGTCGTCAGCGTCGAAGCCAGCACGGCCGGCCACACGCGGCGCACGCCGGCGATGGCGCTTTCCATCCGGCCCAGGCCCTTGCGCCGGGCCTGGTCGATGCTCTCGAGCACCACGATGGTGTTGTCCACCGTCATGCCGATGGCGAAGGCGACGCCTGCCAGCGAGATCACGTTGAGCGTGCGCCCGGCGAGCAGCAGGCCGACGAAGGCGGCGATGGTGCAGATGGGAATCGCGATGACGCCGGCCAGGGTCTGCCGCTTCGAGCGCAGGAAGGCGAACATCACCAGCGTCGCCAGGCCCGCGCCCAGCGCCAGGTTGGTCCAGACATTGGCGACCGAGTCCTCGACATAGCGGGCGTCGTCGCTCGACAGCGTTAGCTCCAGGCCCAGGGGCGCCAGCAGGTCGGCGTTGACCTCGTCCACCGCCGGCAGGATGGCGCGTTTGATGGCGATCACGTTCGAACCGGGTTCGCGGCGGATCGAAAGGCTCAGCGCCGGTTCGCCGTTGTTGAAGCTCAGCTCCCGCCGTTCGAAGTGGTCGAGCTTCACTTCGGCGATGTCGCGCAGGCGCACCACCACGTCGTTTTCGCTGGCGACCACCAGGTCGTGGAGCTGGCCGATGTCGCGCACCCGGCCGACGGTGCGCAGCAGGTAGCGGCGTTTGCCGCTGTCAAGGTCGCCGCCGGAGGTGTCGCGGTTGCGCGCGCGTACGGCTTCACGAACCTGTGAGAGGGTGAGCCCGCGTTCGGCCAGCCGGCCGGGATCGACCTCGATGCGAACCTGGCGCTCGCTGCCGCCGCCCACCTGCACCAGGGCCACGCCGGGCACGCGCTCGAGCCGCGGCCGCACGAAGTCCTCGACGTAGTCGCGCATCATGTCCAGGTCGAGCTCGAGCGGGCTGTCCTCGCGGGCGCCGATCCGGAAATACATGAAGGCGTTGTTAGAGAACGAACTGGTGGACAGGCTGGGCTGGTCGACGTTCTCGGGGTAATTCGACACCTGGCTGAGCGCATTCGAGGTGCGGATCAGCGCCTCGTTGATGTCCACGCCGAACGGGAATTCGAGTTCGATGCTGGCCTGGCCGGTGCTGGCGCTCGAGACCATGCGGCTCAGGTTCGGGATGGTGCGCAGGTATTTTTCCTGCTCGAGCAGGATCTCCTGCTCCACGTCCTGCGGCGTCGCGCCGGGCCAGCGGGTCTGCACGCCGATGGTGCGCACTTCCAGGTCGGGGATCATCTGCACCGGCACGCGCAGGGCGGCGGCGGTGCCGAGCACGCACAGCACCAGCACGGCGACCGCGATCAGGGTGCCGTGGCGCAGCAGGCGTTCGAAGCCCATGGCTCAGTCTTCTCCGGGCGCCACGGCCTGGCCGTCGCGCAGGGCTTCGTTGCCGCGTATCACCACCCGTTCGCCGGCCTCGATGCCTTCGGCGATGGCGACTTGGCTGCCGCGGTCGCGCAGCACGCGCACGGTGCGCTGGCGCGCCACCCAGCCGTCGCCGTCGGGCAGCACCACGAACAGGCTGTAGCCGCCGTCGGGCTGGCGCAGCAGGGCGTCGCGCGGCACGGCCAGCGCCGCCTGGGTGGCGGGCAGCGACACCACCGCGCGCGCCGAGGTGCCGGGCAGCAGGCGGCCGTCGGCGTCGTCCACGCGCAGGCGCAGCAGGAAGGTGCGGGCCTGCGGATCGGTCACCGGTACCCGCGCTTCGATCCGGGCGGGCAGGGCATCGCCGGCCAGCGCATCGGGGAAAACCTGCACCGTCGCCTCGCCGGCCAGCGCCGCGAACCGTTCCTGCGGCACCTGCAGGTCAAGGCGCACGCGGTCGGTGGCGACCAGGTCGAGCACGGTGTCGCCGCGCTGCACCCACTCGCCGGCTTCCGCATGTTTGGCGGCGACGACGCCGTCGAAGGGGGCGGGCAGGACGTGCCGGCGCACCAGCTCCTGCTGCTCGGCGACCGCGGCGCGCGCGGAATCGGCGGCGGCGCGCGCCTGGCTCAGGCGGGCCTCGAGCGTGCCGACCTGGCTGGCGGGAATGAACTTGTCGGCGGCCAGGCGCCGGCCTTCGTCGAGCAGGCGTTGCGCTTCGGCGGCGCTGGCATCGGTTTCGGCAGCTTCGGCGCGCACCCGCGCCAGCGTGTGCCGGGCCACCGCATCGTCGAGCTGCACCAGCACCTGGCCGGCCTTTACGCGATCGCCGGCGTCCACCTTCACCTCGCGCACCAGGCCGTCCACGCGCGGCGACAGGCCGGCCGCGCGGTCGGCGGTCAGCGTGCCGGTGAGCTGGAACTGTTCGCCGAAGTCGGCGGCCCCGGGCTGCATTACCCGCACGGGCACGGCGGCCAGGGCCGGCAGCGCGGCGACTGCCAGCACGGCCACCGCCAGCCAGGGCGCCCGCGGGCGTTGGTAACTGGGCATGCGCTTTCCCCACTGCTTGATGCCGCCGAGCCTAACAACCGGACAGGCCCGGGAAATGTGAAAGCCCCCGAGCTGTTGCAAACGCGAATCACTCGCATCTATACTCGCCGCCGCTTCAGGCCCAGCAGACGCCACGCCTGGTTCCCCCTTCGAACTCCAGGAACCCGTATGTCTGCCCAAACCCGCATGGCCGTGCTTCCGGCCTGCCTGCTGGCCGCACTGGCCAGCCCCGCCGCCTTCGCCGACGCCGGCATGGCGCTTACCCAGCTCGACGCGGTCGAAGTCACCGCGCAAAAGCCCGACGACTACGCCGCCGGCTCCACCGATTCCGCCACCCGCCTGGAACTGACGCCGCGCGAAACCCCGCAGTCGGTCAGCGTCATCACCCGGGCGCAGATGGACGACTTCGGCCTGGACAACATCAACGAGGTGCTGGCCAACACCACCGGCGTGGTGGTCGAACAGGTGGAAACCGACCGCGTGTACTTCACCGCCCGCGGCTTCGACATCAGCAACTTCCAGCGCGACGGCTTCGGCCTGCCGCTGCCCTACGGCATCCAGAACGGCGACCTCGACACCGCGATCTACGAGCGCATCGAAGTGCTGCGCGGCGCCAACGGCCTGCTCTCGTCCACCGGCAACCCTTCGGCCACGGTGAACTTCGTGCGCAAGCGGCCCGGCGGTGACTTCACCGGCGGCCTGCGCCTGGGCATCGGCAGCTGGGACCAGCGACGCCTCGACGTCGACGTCGGTGGCCCCTTGAACGACAGCGGCAGCGTGCGCGGCCGTGCCGTCGCCGCCTGGCAGGACGGCGACAGCCATCTGGACCGCTATTCGCTGGAAAAGAACGTGCTCTACGGGGTGATCGAAGCCGACCTCGGCCCCGCCACCACGCTGGCCGTCGGCGCCTCGCACCAGGACAACACGCCCACGGGCAACCTCTGGGGCGCGCTGCCGCTGTTCTACACCGACGGCACGCCCACCGATTACGACGTTTCCACCAGCACCAGCGCCGACTGGTCGTACTGGGATTCCAGCGACACCCGCGCCTTCGTGGAAGTCGCGCATGCGATGGCCAACGGCTGGACGATCAAGGCTGCCGTCAACCACGAAGAGACGGAAGAAGAAAGCGAACTCTTCTACGTCTACGGCACGCCCGATCCGGTCACCGGCCTGGGCCTGTTCGCCTATCCGTCGGCCTACGGTGGCCGATTCAAGGCGCTGTCGGCCGACGTTTTCGCCACCGGCCCGGTGCGCCTGGGTGGCCGCGACCACGACGTGGTGGTTGGCGCCAGCCGGGCCGACGGCAACACCCGCGAACTGTCCTGGTACGGCAACGACGTCGGCACGCCGCTGGCGCCGGGCCAGGCCTTCGACGGCAGCTACCCGAAGCCCGGCTTCGACGCGTATTCGGACGGCTCGGATTTCGACTACGGCCGCGAAAGCGTCTACGCCACGGTGCGCTGGAACCTGGCCGACAGCGTCAAGCTGATCACCGGCTTCAACCACACCCGCGTGGACACCGAAGGCTTCAGCTACGGCGAATCCAACACCGTTGATGAAAGCCGCACCACGCCCTTCGCCGGCGCGGTGCTGGACCTGGGTCCGGTCTGGTCGCTGTATGCCAGCTACGGCGAGATCTTCAACCAGCAGTCGGAAGTGGATGCCGAAAACCGCCTGGTTGGCCCGATCGAAGGCAGCAATGCCGAGATCG
Organism: Arenimonas sp.; assembly: GCF_041919775.1. Classification (GTDB taxonomy): domain Bacteria; phylum Pseudomonadota; class Gammaproteobacteria; order Xanthomonadales; family Xanthomonadaceae; genus Arenimonas. The sequence goes on from NZ_JAYRTE010000030.1 coordinate 16,774, forward strand.
GCCTGAAGGGTGAGTGGTTCGACGGCGGCCTCAATGCCTCGCTGGCCGTGTTCCGCGCCGACCAGGACAACCTGGCCGAATACGCCGGCTTCGACACCGGCACCGGCCGGTCCTTCTACGCCGGCGTCGATGCCCGTTCGCAGGGCGTGGAGCTGGATTTCGCCGGGCGACTGGGCGAACACTGGCACGTCGCCGGTGGATACACCGTGCTTGAGCTCAAGGGCGCCGACGGCAGCGATGCGCGCACCTACGTGCCGCGGCAGCTGCTGCGGTTTTCCGCAGTGCTCGACTTGCCCGCCGTGCCCGGCCTGAGCCTGGGCGCCAACCTGCGCTGGCAGTCGGACATCCATCGCGAGGCCGTCGCCTACGACGACCTGGGCACGGCCACGCCGCTGCGCATTCAACAGCCGTCCTACGCGCTGCTGGGCCTGATGGCCAACTACGCCATCAACGACCGCTGGTCAGCCACGCTGAACCTGGACAACGTCACCGACGAAAAATACCTCGGCAGCCTGTACTGGGAGCAGGGTTATTACGGCGCGCCGCGCGGCGTGACGCTGTCGGTCGGCTACCGGTTCTGACCGTGATGTCGCAGCGTCTTGGCGTGACTTCGCGCGTCGCCGCCGCCCTGGTGGGCGGCTACGCGATGGCCTACGGCTTCACCGCCTTCCTGAGCCTGGCGCTGCCGCTGGGGCGCGTGGACCGGGTGGCCTTCGCCACCCTGTTCGCGTTCGCGGCCTGGTGCGCGGCGGCGATCTACGTGTTCGCCGCCCGCTCGGCCTGGCGTGCCTGGATGGCGCCGCTGGGCCTGGGATTGGCGCTGTGGGGCATCACCCTGCTGTTCCCGGAGGCGGCGGCGCGGCCATGAAGGACACCCTTTCCAAATCGATGGCCTGGCTGCACACCTGGTCGGGCCTGGTGGTCGGCTGGCTGCTGTTCGTCATCTTCGTCGGCGGCACCATCGCCTGCTTCGACAAGGAGCTCGACGACTGGGCGCAGCCGTGGCTGCACGGCGTCGAACTGCCGGCGCAGCCACGTTTCGACGCCGCGATCGCGCGCACCGCCGCGATGCATCCCGTCGCGCACTCCTGGTACGTGCTGGCCGGCAATGAACGCAACCGCGCCACCCGCAACTTCGCCTTTTTCGACGACGGCAGCCACTGGCACGAGACACTGCATCCGGTCACCGGCGAGCCGCTGCCCGACGTCGCCGGCGGCGACTTCTTCTTCGAGCTGCACTACAACCTGCATGCCGGCAACCCCGGCATGTACCTGGTCGGGCTGGCCGGCATGATGATGCTGGTGGCGCTGGTCGCCGGCATCATCATCCACAAGCGCTTCTTCCGCGACTTCTTCACCTTCCGGCCGCGCGCCGGTGGCCAGCGCGCCTGGCTCGATGGCCACAACCTCACCGGCGTGCTGGGCCTGCCCTTCCACCTGATGATCGCCTACACCGGCGTCGCGATCTTCATGTTCAGCTACGTCACCGCCGGCGTGGACACGGCCTACGAAGGCGACGTCTTCCACTACTTCGACGTGGCCACCGATGCCTATGAACGCCCGGAACTCGGCCGCCCGCTGGAACGCCTGCACTCGCTCGACGCGCTGGTGGCCGATGCCCGCCAGCGCCTGGGCCGGCCGGTGACCTGGGCCAGCGTGCATCACCCTGACGATGCCAGCGCCATCATTTCCTTCGGCGGCGACCACAGCCGCCGCGTGGCCTGGAACTTCGAGCAGGTGCACTACGACGCGGCCACCGGCGAGTTCCTGCACCACGGCCGGCCCGACAGCGCCGGGTATGGCGCCTACACCTTCCTCGGTGGCCTGCACATGGCGCAGTTCGGTGGCGGCACGCTTCGCTGGCTGTATTTCCTGCTGGGCCTGGCCGGTTGCGTGATGCTGGCCAGCGGCATGCAGGTCTGGGTGGCCAAGCGCCAGAGGAACGCAGGCACCGGCCACGCCATCGTGCGTGCGCTGAACGTCGGCGTGGTGGCGGGCATGCCGCTGGCCGTCGCCGCGATGGCGGTGGCCAACCGCCTGCTGCCCTGGGAGCTGGGCGAGCGCCGCGCGGCTGAAATCGCGGTGTTCTGCCTGGCCTGGCTCGTTGCCGCCGCCTGGGGCGCCTGGCGCGACCGCCGGGGCCGGGGCTGGCGAGATCTGTATGCGGGAACGGCGGCGCTGCTGCTTGCGTTGCCGGTGCTCAACCTTCTGACCACGCCCGCGGGCCACCTGCTTGCGACCCTGCCCCGGGGCGACGGGGCGCTGGCCGCTGTGGACCTGGCGGTCATCGCGCTCGGCCTGGCATTCGCCTGGCTGGGCCGGCGGCAGCATCTGCGGCTTCCTGATGAACCCAGGGAAGAAGCCAGCACGCGCAGGGAGGCCTCGGCATGATCACGCCGGTGTTCGCCCTGAACCTGCTTGCCTGGGCGCTGCTGGCCCTGGGTTTGCCCGGCCATCACCGCGCCTGGTTCGGGCGCCCGCTGTCACCCGTTCGTCGCCGCGTGCTGCGCACCCTGGGCTGGCTGTGCCTGCCCGCCGGCTGGGGGCTCGCCGTGGTGCTGCGCGGTTACGAACTGGGCAGCGTGCTGTGGGCGGCCTCGCTGATGCTGGCCGCGCTGGCCTGGGCGCTGCTGATGGCTGCCCGCGAGGCGTTCAGCGCAGGGGTCGGCCAGAGACCAGGCGCAGCCGGCGCTCGCCGGGCCGGGCCGCGCCCGAGTCGTCGAAGCTGACGCGATCGCGGCCCGCGTCCTTGGCCTGGTAAAGGGCGGCATCGGCGCGCGCCAGCCAGCGCGGCCAGTCGTCCTCGGCCTCCAGCGTGGCCGCGCCGATCGACGTGGTGACGCGCTGGCCCGCGGCCAGCGGCTCGGCCTGGACGGCATCACGGACTTTTTCCAGCGCCGCCCGGGCGCCGCTGTGGTCGGTGTCGGGCAGCAGCAGCACGAACTCTTCGCCACCCAGGCGGTACAAACGGTCGCGCTTGCGGATGCAGGCCTGCACGCGCTCGGTGAAGGCCATCAGCACGCGGCGAACCGGCGACGGTGGCCGTGCTGGTCGTTGACCTGCTTGAAGTGGTCGAGGTCGAGCAC
>NZ_JAYRTE010000031.1:0-19550 GCF_041919775.1 Arenimonas sp.
CTTCGACAAAGAACCGATTCGCGCCTGAAGGCGCTCCTACGGGTTTGCGGGGGCCACAAAAGGCAACGGCCGGCGGTTTCCCGCCGGCCGTTGCCGTGTCACGAAAGTACCCGGATCAGAACTGGTACTTGAAGCTCAGCATGACCGACCAGCGGGAAACGGCCGTGTTGCCCTTGTCGTTGTTGTTTTCCTGGATCTGCGGGCCAGTGCCCGGGCCGGTCCAGTGGTACACGTAACGACCCTCGTTGCCCGCGCAGGCGGCCAGCGTGGTGGTCGGGCCGCAGATGCCGGCGTAGTTGGCCAGCTGCTGGGTCGAGTTGAAGCCATAGTCTTCGATCAGGCCCCACTCTTCGTTGAGCAGGTTGCCGACGTTCATGATGTCGAGCGCCAGCACGGACTTGTGGCCTTCGGCGAAGCCCGGCAGTTCCTGCGTGATGCGAACGTCGAAGCTGTTCACCCACTCGGTGCGGAAGGCGTTGGCCGGGGCGATCTGGCCGCGGTAGGCCGCCAGTTCCGGGTTCTGCTCGAGCCACGCGAAGAAGTCGGCTTCCGCGCCCGGCGTCGTCCAGACCACGTCGCCCGGGCCCGCCGGCACGTAGAACAGGTCGTTGAAGCCGCCGCTGTCGCCGTTGGCGTCGTTGCGGAAGATGTAGCTGAACGGACGGCCCGAGCGACCTTCGTAGAACAAGCCGACGCGGGTTTCGTAATCGCCGAAGAAGCTGTGGCGCCAGGTCACCGAGCCGGTGAAGCGGTCCTTGATCGCGTAGCGCGAGTCATAGGCGATGCCCGAGTTCAGGTCGCCGATGAGGTTGCTGCCCCAGTTCGACGAGTTGGTCGAGCTGGTCATCGGGCTGGCGTCGGTGGCTTCGGTGTAGGTGTAGTACAGGCTCCAGCCCCAGGTGTCGACCAGCGGCTTGTCCAGGCCGAAGGTGAGCTGCTTGCTCTCGCCTTCGCCGGAGTTGCTGATCAGGAACACGTCGCCGACGCCGTTCGGGCGCAGGGCGCGGTTCGAGACGCCGTTGCGGCCGTTCTCGATGCCGAAGGTGTTGCGGCGGTCCGGGTTCAGGCCGTTGGCGTTCCAGAACAGGTCGCGACCGTCCGGACCGACGGCGGTGATGCCTTCGCCGTTGGCGTTGAACGGGTCAAGGCGCTGGATGAAGATGCCGTCCTTGGTGTTGGTCAGCAGGGCTTCGGCGGAGAACACGATGCCGTGCCACGGCAGCTCGTGCTCGAACGCCAGGTTGGCCTTCCAGACGGACGGCAGCGCGAAGTCCGGCGCGATGATGTCGACGTTCTGGCGCGGGCAGTTGGCCAGGGTCGGGATCGGGTTGCAGGCGGCGTTGGAGCCGGACGGCGGGATGTACAGGTCCGGGCCGTTGAAGCCGGTGCCGTTGCGCTGCTCGTACTGGACGTAGTTCAGGCCGGTGTTCTGGTAGGCGCCGGCCAGCCAGACGTTCGGCGAGGCACCCTGGAACAGGCCGAGGCCGCCGCGGACCTGGGTCGGACGCTCGGAGTCGAAGGTGTAGTTGAAGCCGAAGCGCGGCTGCAGGATGTCGACGTCGACGGTGTTGGAGTTGTCGTAACCGTAGATGGTCGAGACGTAGTCGTTGTACAGGCGCTGGTCGTCGAAGTCAGGCTTGTCGTAGCGCAGGCCGAACATCAGGGTCAGGTTGTAGTTGACCGCCCAGGTGTCCTGCACGAACAGGCCGGTGTTGGACTGGGTGTAGGCCGCCGGGATGTCGGCGTAGGTGCCGCCGTTCGGGCGCGGGGTGCGCACGACGTAGTTGCTGAAGTTGCCGGCCTGGAAGTCGGCCAGGCTGCTGAACGTGTACGTGCCGTTGAGGTCGCGGCCGTAGAAGTTGATGACGTCGTTCTCTTCCCAGTCGAAACCGAACTTGATTTCGTGGTCGCCAACGAACAGGTTGCCGGCGCCGAACAGGGTGGTCTGCTTGGTGTCGATCAGGTTGACGTGGCTGTTCTGCTCGGTGCCGATGTAGATGGCGCTGTTGCCGCCGAAGCCCTGGATCTGGATCTGCGGCAGGTCCGAGTTGGTCTGGCGCACGGCGACGTAGTCACGCTGCGAAACCTTGAACTCGGTCGAGAAGGTGTCGGTCCAGTCGCTGAACACTTCCAGCACGGTCGACTCGAATTCCTTGGCGTAGTTGTACCAGAAGGAATTGAGCGAGATGGAGTTGTTGTCCACCTGCGGGAAACGCAGCACGCCCTGCTCGAGGAAGCTGTAACGCAGCGCCGCGCGGTGCGCGTCGGTGATGTTCCAGTCGAGCTTGATCGCGTATTCCTCGATCTCGGTGTCGGCGTTCAGGCCGCCCACGCCGCCGGCGTCGAAGCCATAGCCCTGGGCCGCGGCCTGCACGGCGGCGATGTCGGCGTCGGTGATGTCGCCCGAGCCGTACGGGGTGGAACCGAAGCCTGTGGCCGGCGCGGTGCGCACGTAGTTTTCGTAGTTCACGAAGAAGAACAGGCGGTCCTTGACCAGCGGGCCACCGAAGGTGCCGCCGTAGGTGTCCTCGGACTCGAAGCCGTTGAACTCGACGCCGTCGAGGTCCTGGCGCACCCAGTCACCGTCGCGCAGGGTGTAGTACACCGAGCCGTGGAACTCGTTGGTGCCCGACTTGGTGACCGCGTTCACCACGGCGCCGGTACCGCCGGCGATGGTGGTGTCGTAGTTGGCCAGGTCGATGTTGATTTCTTCGATCGCGTCGATCGAGACCGGCTGGCGCTCGGTCGGCAGGTTGTTCGACTCCAGGCCGAACGGATCGGAGGCGCTGACGCCGTCGATCTTGATCAGGTTGTAGCGGGTGTTCTGGCCGCCGGCCGAGATCGCGCCGTCGGACTTGGAGATCTGCGAGATGCGCGGATCGGTGCGGATGTAGTCCTGGATGTTGCGGCCGGCCGAGGGCAGGTTTTCGATCTGCTCGCGGTTGACGTTGCTGCCGGTGCCCATCTTGTCCGGGGCGAAGATCTCGGAGATCACCGACGAACCGGTCACTTCAACCGCGGCCAGGGTGGCCAGGTCGTCGCCCAGGCTGGCGTCGACGGCGGTGGTTTCGGCCAGCTGCAGGTAGACGCCCTCGCGGACCTCGACCTCGCCGTCCTTCATGATGGTGATGGTGTACGGGCCGCCGACGCGCAGGCCGCGCGCGGAGTAGCGACCATCGGCATCGGTGGTGGCGTTGCTCGACGTGCCCGACGGCGTGTGCACGATCGACACCTGGGCGCCGGCAACCGGCTGCTCATCGGCGCCGGTGATGCGGCCGGCGACGGCGGCGGTGGTGTTCTGCGCGAAAGCCGGCGCCGCCGCGAGGGCGAGTGCCAGGCCGAGGGAGAGCTGCGAAAGCCGAACCCGGTTGCGATTGGTCATGGTGGAAAACCCTGGTTTAAAGGAAAGTGTCGAAAATTTGTCTGCGGCATCCCGCCGCGGTGCCTGACGGGCCAGGCACGGCTAGTCCTTGAAGGATTGCCGCGTTCGGGTGGTTCCCCTGCCCCGTGGCAATAACAAGAGTTTAACACGCTAACCGGCTTACATGTCATTCAGGTGACAGTCCGGCTGCCCCCCGGCAGCCCCCCTCAGCCCAGGCCCGGCGCCCGCAGGTAGGCGGCCACGCCGTCGAGCAGCATCTGCACCGAAATGGCCACCAGCAGCATGCCCATCAGGCGCTCCACGGCGGTCAGGACCCGCATGCCCAGCACCTTGTAGAGGGTGGTGGCCGAGAACAGCAGCAGGGCCGTGGCCGCCCAGGCCAGGACCAGGGCCAGGCTCCAGTCGCCCATCCGGTCCGGCTCCTGGGCCGCCAGCAGCATCACCGCCGCCATGCCCGAGGGGCCGGCCACCAGCGGGATGGCCATGGGCACGATGAAGGGCTCGCCCTCCGGGACCTCCCCGAACATGCCCTCGGGGCTGGGGAAGATCATCTTGATGCCGATAAGGAACAGCACGATGCCGCCAGCGATCGAGACCGACTCCTGGCGCAGGTGCATGGCCTCGAGCACGTACTTGCCGCCCCAGAGGAAAACGAACAGCACGCCCAGGGCAATCAGCAGCTCGCGCGCCAGCACCCGCAGCCGGCGGGCCGGCGGCAGCGGCTTGAGCAGGCCCAGGAACACCGGGATGTTGCCCAGCGGATCCAGGATCAGGAACAGCAGCAGGGCCGCCGAAAGGGTGGTCATTCCGGAACCCGCGGGGCCCAGACGGTGCCGCGATGGGCCAGGCCGGCCGGGGACAGCAGGTGCACGCAGGCCGCGGCATAGGCCGCCGGGCCGGGGACCCGCAGCCGGGTTTCATCGGCATAGGCCCGGGCCCGCAGGTCGGTGCGCATCGGGCCGGGCTCCAGGCCGCAGACCCGCACCGGGGTCTGGTCGGTTTCGGCGCTGAGCTGGCGCACCAGCGCCGCCAGGCCCTGCTTGGCCAGGCCGTAGGCGCCCCAGTAGGCCTTGCCCACGCGCGCCGGGTCGTCGGTGGTGAAGACCACGGCCGAATCGCCGGACTTTCGCAGCCAGGGCAGGCAGGCCTGGGTCAGCAGCCAGGGCGCGGTGAGGTTGACGTGCAGGCAGCGCACGAAGGCTTCCGGCTCGGTCGCCTCCAGCGGCGCCAGGCCGGTGAACTCGGCCGCGCAGTGCAGCACGCCGTGCAGGCCGCCCAGTTCGGCGGCGATCTTTTCGGCCAGCTGTGCGTAGTCGGCGGGATCGGCGCCGGCCAGGTCGACCGGGTACAGCGCCGGCTCGGGGCCGAGTGCCTTGACCGCATCGTAAACGCGGTTGAGCTTGGGCAGCTTGCGGCCCAGCAGCACGACGGTGGCACCGGCGCGTGCGCAGGCCTTGGCCGCCTCGGCGCCCAGGCCACCGTGGGCGCCGGTGACCAGGATCACCCGGCCGGCCAGCGCGTCGGCGGCAACCTCCGGCAGCGGGGCAGTGGTCAAGCTCATGCCGCCTTCTGCGCCTCGGCGACCATGCGCGCCAGTTCGCCGCTGGCCAGCAGGTCCATGGTGATGTCGCAGCCGCCGATCAGTTCGCCGTTGACGAACAGCTGCGGGAAGCTCGGCCAGTCGGAATAACGCGGCAGGTTGGCGCGCACTTCCGGATCGGCCAGCACGTTGACGCTGTGGAAGCTGCTGGCGCCGGCGGTCTTGAGCGCCTGCGCGGCGCGGCTGGAAAAGCCGCACATCGGGAACTGCGGCGTGCCTTTCATGAAAAGCACGATCGGATGGCTTTCGACCTCGGCCTTGATGCGGTCCATGACGCTCATGTGAAGCTCCGTTGCGCCGCGACCCGGGTCCGGGCCGCGATGGGGCTAGAATTATACGGCTCGGCGCCCCACCGGCGCCTTCCCCCACCCGAAAGGAGACAGCCCATGGCCATCGAACTTCCCGCCCTGCCCTACGACCGCGCCGCGCTCGAGCCGCACATCTCGGCCGAAACCATCGATTTCCACTACGGCAAGCACCACCAGGCCTACGTGACCAACCTCAACAAGATGATCGAAGGCACCGAGTTCGAGTCGATGGACCTCGAGTCGATCATCCGCAAGTCGCAGGGCGGCATGTTCAACAACGCCGCCCAGGTCTGGAACCACACCTTCTACTGGAACTGCCTCAAGTCCAACGGCGGCGGCGAGCCGACCGGCGCCCTGGCCGAAGCCATCAACAAGGCCTTCGGCAGCTTCGCGCAGTTCAAGGAACAGTTCTCGCAGACCGCCATCACCACCTTCGGCTCCGGCTGGGGCTGGCTGGTGCAGCGCCCGGACGGTTCGCTGGCCCTGGTCAGCACGCCCAACGCCGCCACGCCGCTGACCGGCAGCGACAAGCCGCTGCTGACCTGCGACGTCTGGGAGCACGCCTACTACATCGACTACCGCAACGCACGGCCGAAGTACGTCGAGGCGTTCTGGAACCTGGTGAACTGGGACTTCGTCGCCAGCCAGATGGCCTGAGGCCGGATGGCCCCATCCCTGCTGTCGATCCGGCGGCTGTCCTGCGGCTATGCAGGGCAGCCGGCGGTGCGGGACCTCGACCTGGCGCTGGCGCCGGGCGAACTGGGCTGCCTGCTTGGCCCCAGCGGCTGCGGCAAGACCACGCTGCTGCGGGCCATCGCCGGTTTCCACGACCCAGATTCGGGCGAGATCGAGCTGCGCGGCAAGGACGCGACGGCGCTGGCGCCGGAGGCCCGCGGACTGGGCTTCGTGTTCCAGGACCTGGCGCTGTTCCCGCACCTGACGGTCGCCGACAACGTCGGCTTCGGCCTGCACAAGCTGGGGCGCGCTGAACGTCTTGAACGCACCCGCGAGACCCTGTCGCTGATCGGCCTGGACGGGCTGGACCGGCGTTATCCGCATGAACTGTCCGGCGGCCAGCAGCAGCGCGTGGCGCTTGCGCGTTCACTCGCGCCGCGCCCGGACCTGCTGCTGCTTGACGAACCCTTCTCCAGCCTCGACGCAGACCTGCGCGGCCGGCTGCGCGAGGACCTGCGCGGGCTGCTGCGGCAGCTGGGCATCGCCGCGCTGCTGGTCACGCACGACCAGGAGGAAGCCTTCGCGTTCGCCGACACGGTCGGCGTAATGCAGGCGGGACGCCTGCTGCAGTGGGCGCCGGGCTTCGAGCTCTACCACCGGCCGGCGACGCCGTTCGTGGCGTCCTTCGTCGGCGAGGGGCGCTTCCTGGCGGCGCGCGTGACACCAGGCAACCGCGTCGCGACGGCGCTGGGCGAACTCGACGTGACCCGACCGATGCCCTGGCCCGAGGGCAGCGAGGTGCGCGTGCTGCTTCGCCCCGACGACCTGCGCCCGGTGGACGAAGGCGGCATCGAAGCCGAGGTGACCGCGATCGCCTTCCGCGGCGCCGACACCCTGCACACGCTGCGCCTGGGCGACGGCACCGTGCTGATGTCCCTCGTGCCCAGCCACCAGCAGCGCCAGCCCGGCAGCCGCCTGCGCGTCTTCCCCGACCTGGCCCACGTCGTCGTCTTCCCCCCCGACGCAGACCCCTTGTAGGAGCGCCTTCAGGCGCGAATCTTCTGCCCTTGGCCTTTGGCCAAGCAACGCGTCGCGGCCGAGGATTTTGGGGGTGGATGCGCCGCGTCTTCGCCCCGGCCGACACGCCGTGAACCCATCCATGGGGGCTTCTCGTCGACATCCATGTCTCCGAGAGTCGGCCGGGGCGAAGACGCGACACCTCCTCAACACTCCGTCGTGACCGATGGAAAAGCATCGGCGCTGCCAGTTGGAACTACCCCCGGATGTTGTGGGAGGGATTTCAGTCCCGATTGTTCGCGCTCGTCGTGATTGGTGCGTGACCGTCTGACTTTCAAGCCCGACGACCTCGCTTTCCTGTCGGAACCGAGAGTCTGCCGAGGAGGTAGCGTGCATCCTCCCTGGCCGACCATCGGAGACATGGATGTCGACGATGAGCCCCCATGGATGGGTTCACGGCGTGTCGGCCAGGGAGGGTGCACGCTGCCTCCACCCACGAATGAATCGGGGGCGACGCTCTGCTTGGCCAAAGGCCAAGGGCAGAAGATTCGCGCCTGAAGGCGCTCCTACAGGTTGGATTCGCGCAGTCGGGAGATAACCGGGCTGACCTGCGGCTCGCGGGCGAGTGCGCGGCCAACGCGGTCAAGCGCCTCGGCCAGTTCGGCCGGGCTGTCCGCTCGCAGCGTGGCGTGGCCGACCTTGCGGCCTTCGCGCGGCGACTTGCCGTAGTCGTGCCAGTGGCCGCTGGCCTCGGCCAGCACCGGGGCCGCGTCGGGCATCTCGCCGATCCAGTTCAGCATCACCGCATGGCCGACGGCCCGCGTGCTGCCCAGCGGCAGGCCCAGCACCGCGCGCAGGTGGTTCTGGAACTGCGAGGTTTCCGCGCCCTCGATCGTCCAGTGCCCGGAGTTGTGCACGCGCGGCGCCATTTCGTTCGCCACCAGCACGCCGTCCTTGAGGAACAGCTCCAGCGCGAACACGCCGACGTAGTCCAGCGCCTCGGCCACGCGGCGGGCCGCGTCCAGGGCCTGGGCTTCCAGCGCCGGATCGGCGCTGGCCGGCGCGAGGCTGGCCGAAAGGATGCCGTGGTCGTGCCAGTTTTCGGTCAGCGGCCAGGTGCGCAGCTCGCCGTCGCGGCCGCGTACGGCCACCACCGACAGCTCGCGCTGGAAGGCCACGAAACCCTCGAGGATCAGCCCGACGCTTTCGGCCTGCGCGCCGAGCGCCGCCCAGGCCGCATCGGCGTCGGCCGGCGACTTGAGGCGGAACTGTCCCTTGCCGTCGTAACCCAGGCGGCGGGTCTTGAGGATGCAGGGCGTGCCGACGCGGGCCAGCGCCGCGTCGAGTTCCTCGCGGCTGTCGACGGTGGCGAACTCGGGCACCGGGATGCCCAGCTCGCGGAACAGGGTTTTTTCCGCCAGCCGGTCCTGGGCCACGGCCAGCGCCCGCGGGTTCGGGAACACCGGCACGCGTTCGGCCAGCCAGCGCGCGCTTTCGGCGGGCACATTCTCGAAGTCGAAGGTGGCCACGTCGACGCGGCCGGCGAATTCGGCCAGGCCGGCCTGGTCGCGGTAGTCGGCCTGCAGCATTGGCGCGAACTGGCCGGCGCAGGCGTCGGGCGTGGCGTCGAGCACCAGGAAGCGCAGGCCAAGCGGCGCGCCGGCCAGGGCCATCATGCGGGCCAGCTGCCCGCCGCCAAGGATGCCGACGGTGGTCACGGCTGGCGCGGGTCCGCGTGCTCGAGCACGTCGCGGGTCTGCTCGGCGCGGAAGCGGGCCAGGGCCTCGCGAACGCCCTTGTCGTGCTGGGCCACCAGCGCCGCGGCGAACAGGCCGGCGTTGGCGGCGCCGGCGACGCCGATCGCGAAGGTCGCCACCGGAATGCCGGCGGGCATCTGTACGATCGAAAGCAGCGAATCGAGGCCGTTGAGCGCCTTACTTTGCACCGGCACGCCCAGCACCGGCACCGGCGTCATCGCGGCGACCATGCCCGGCAGGTGGGCGGCACCGCCGGCGCCGGCGATGATCGCCCGCAGGCCGCGGCCTTCGGCGGCCTTGGCGTATTCGGCCAGTAGGTCCGGCGTGCGGTGCGCGGACACCACGCGCACCTCGTGCGGCACGCCCAGTTTCTCGAGCCGGGCGACGGCATGCTGCATCGTCTCCCAGTCGGACCGGGAGCCCATGATGACCCCGACCAGCGGGTTGTTGGCGGCTTGGTTCATGGCGGGCGGCTTTGGCAAAAGGCTATTCTAGACACTTGCCCACCGTCCGGACACCGGCCCCCATGGACCGCAAACTGCTCGACATCCTTTGCTGCCCGACCAGCAAGCAGCCCCTGGCCCTGCTCGGCAGCGCCGAACTCGAGGCGATCAACCGCGCCATCGCCGGCGGCGGCGTCACCCGCGCCGACGGCAGCCCGCAGGCCGGGCCCCTGTCCGAAGGCCTGGTGACGCGTGACCGCCGCACGGCCTATCGGGTGGACGACGGCATCCCCGTGCTGCTGGCCGACGAGGCCCTGGCCACCGAGCAGATCGACGGTTTCCCGCGCTGACATGGCCGGTCCGCTCACCGCTCCGCCCGCCGACGTGGTGGCCGGGGACGTCGCGCGCGCCCTGGCCGAGGACATCGGTTCCGGCGACGCCACCGCCCAGCTCTTGCCCGACGATGCCAGCCAGGCCTTCGTGATCGCGAAGGAAGCCGGGGTCATTGCCGGCCGGCCCTGGTTCGACGCCTGTTTCCTGTCCCTGGACCCTTCGATGCAGATCCACTGGCGCGTCGCCGAGGGACAGGCCGTGGAAGCCGGCACCGTGCTCGTCACGCTCGCCGGCCGCAGCCGGGCCCTGGTCAGCGCCGAGCGCCCTGCGCTGAACTTCCTGCAAACCCTGTCGGCCACCGCCACGCGCACCGCTGAATGCTCGGCCGCGCTGGCCGGCACCGGTACCCGCGTGCTCGATACCCGCAAGACCCTGCCGGGCCTGCGCCAGGCGCAAAAGTACGCGGTGCGCGCAGGCGGCGGGCTCAACCACCGCATGGGCCTGTACGACGCGGTGATGCTGAAGGAAAACCACATCCACGCGGCCGGCTCGATCGCCGGGGCCGTCGCGGCCGCGCGTTCGCTGCACCCGACCCTGCCGCTGATCGTGGAAGTCGAAACGCTGGACGAGCTCGACCAGGCCCTGGCCGCCGGCTGCGACCGCATCCTGGTGGACGAATTCAGCGAAGCCGACCTGCGCGAGGCGGTGCGCCGCGCCGACGGCCGGATCCCGCTTGAGGTGTCGGGTGGCGTGACGCTGGAACGCCTGCGGGCGATCGCCGCGACCGGCGTCGACTATGTGTCGATCGGCGCGCTGACCAAACACGTGCAGGCGCTGGACCTGTCGCTGCGGCTCGGCCCGGCGCCCTTGTAGGAGCGCCTTCAGGCGCGAATCTTTTGACTTGGCCCTTGGCCCTTGGCCCTTGGCCCTTGGCCCTTGGCCAAGAAGATATTCGCGCCTGAAGGCGCTCCTACAAATGGATGTCAGCTGCGGCTGAGGACCAGCGCGACGATGACGACCAGCGCCGCGGCCGTCAGCATGATCGGCACCCACTTGCTCATGCCCGCCGAAGCCGCGGCGGGGGCGGACGACTCCGCCGGCGCGACGCGCGTCGCCTGCTGGGCCATCTCCATGCCCGGCGCCACGAGGATCAGGCGCACCGCGTCCAGGCGCAGTTCGTCGCCCGGCTTCAGGAAGCCCTGCTGCACGCGCTTGCCGTTGATGAAGGTGCCGTTCGAGGAGCCCAGGTCTTCCACCTGCAGGCCGTCCGGCGTCGGCTTGACCAGGGCATGGCGGCGCGAGATCTCCTCGGCAGCCACCGAGATGTCGGCCTCGACCGCCCGGCCGATCACCACCGGCCCGGTGACCGGATAGACCTTGCCGAACACCGCGCCGGACACGCCTCGCAGCACGAACTTGGGAACCGCCATCCGCACGCGGGTGGCGCCGTTGTCGTCGTCCTCGTTGGCCGCGGCGCCGCCGGCCGCCACGTGCGCCGACCGGGCCGCCTCGACGATCGCGAAACGCGCCTGCACCGGGCCGATACCGATCACGTCGCCGGCCCGCAGGGCCATGATGTCCGACACCGGCTTGCCGTTGACGCTGACCGGCCCGCCGTCGGCGGGCACCTGCAGGTTGGCACCGGTGCTGGTGACGTGGATTTCGCAGTGCCCGGCGACCACGCCATCGGCATGGAGCACCACCGCCCCCTCGCCCGCCGAACCGATGCGGTTGACGCCGTGGCTGAGCAGCACCTGCGGATGTTCGCCGTTGGGAAACACCAGTTTCATCTTCGCTCTCCTGCGAATCAGCCTGCGCCGGCCGGGCCGGGGTCCGGGCCTATCTTAGCCACGTCTTCACGAACCGGGGAGGGGTCGCCTTGTGGCGGACCTGAGCCGCCCCCACACTTGCCGCATGCTCGGCACCCTTCTCGCCTCGATCTCCGCCATGGCCCTGGCCGTATTCTGGTTTTCCGGGCGCGCCGCCGCGGAGGCCGCCACCGTGATCGGCCAGCGCGCCTGCGCCAGCGCGGGCGTGCAATGGCTGGACCAGAGCGTGCACCTGCTGGCCATCCGCCCGCGACGCGGCCCGGACGGCTGGCTGGGACTGGAGCGGGTTTACGGCTTTGAATACTCCACCGGCGGCGAGGACCGGCACGCCGGGCGCATCGTGCTGCACGGGCGCCGGCTGAAGGCCCTGGCCGGACCGGTGCGCCAGGCCGCGGACGCCGGGACTACTTGACCACGCGCAGGTGGCTGCGCCGGGGCGGTTCGCCGCCCGCATCGGGCCCGCTCGGCGGTTCGTCCGGTGACCCGTCGCCACCGTCGTCCATGGCGCCGCCATCGTCGGGCAGCATCATTCCCTGCCCCGTTTCCTGGGCATAGATCGCCAGCACCGCGGCCACCGGCACGTACACCGACTGGCTGACGCCGCCGAAGCGCGCCATGAAGCTGACGCCCTGGTTGTCGATGAGCAGCTGGGCGACCGCACGCGGCGCGATGTTGAGCACCACCCGACCGTCCTTGACCGTGCTGGCCGGCACCTGCACGGCCTCGCGGGTGGCGTCCACCAGCAGGTAGGGCGTCATGCCGTTGTCGTTGATCCATTCGTTCAGCGCCCGCAGCAGGTAGGGGCGGTTGGATCCCATCCGGGGTGCCTGGGTCATTGCGGGATGTCGCGCAGCGCCCGCTCCTCGGGCGTCAGGCTGCGCAGGTAGGCCGGGTTGCGGAAGATGCGGTTGCCGTAGTCCTCGATGACCTTGGCCTCCTTGGGCAGCTGCACGCCCAGCGACGGCAGGCGCCAGACGATCGGGGCGATCGCGCAGTCGGCCAGGCTCATCTCCGGGTTCAGGAAGAACTTGGAGGCCTTGAACAGCGGCAGCGAGGCGATCAGCAGTTCCTTCAGGCGCTTGCGGCCGGCATCGGCCTGGGCCTTGGTGCCGTGCTGCACCGCCTGCACGTGCGGGACCCAGTCGTGTTCCAGGCGCAGCATCGCCAGGCGCAGGCGCGCGCGCGACAGCGGGTCGACCGGCATCAGCGGCGGGTGCGGATAACGTTCGTCCAGGTATTCCGACACCACCGAGGCGGCGTAGAGCACCAGGTCGCGGTCCACCAGGGTGGGCACGGAATGGTAGGGATTGAGGTCGACTAGGTCTTCGGGCGGGTTGGCCGGATCAACCGGGATCAGGTCGTAGCTGACGCCCTTGGCCGCCAGGACCAGCCGGACCCGGTGGCAGACGACGCAATCGCGGGCGGAAAACAGGGTCAGGGCGTTGCGAATGCGCGGACTGGCAGCCATCAAGGGATCCCCCAGGGTGCCGCCAGCCCCTGCCGGCGGTCATCGGAAGCCTTAACCCTGCCCGAAATGCCGGCTTTCCCGCAAGCCGGGACGCACAAAAAGCAAAGGGCCGCCAGAAGGCGGCCCCAAGCCGTTGATTCCCTTGGGAATCAGTGCACGTCGCGCCAGTATTCCAGCTTCAGCAGGTAGGCCACGAAGGTGAAGAAGGCCAGGAACAGGATGACCCAGACGCCGATCGACTCACGCTTCAGGGCCGCCGGCTCGGCGACGTACTGCAGGAAGGCGCTGATGTCGCGGGCGGTGCGGTCGAACTCCTCCGGGCTCTGGCGGCCGGGGGTGGCCAGCTCGAGCTTGCTCAGGTGCGGGGCGCCGTCGGCGCCCTGGTCGTAGACCGGACGCTGGATGCCCTGCAGTTCCCAGAGCACGTTCGGCATCGAGGCGCCCGGGAACACGGTGTTGTTCCAGCCCACCGGGCGGGCCTCGTCGATGTAGAAGCCCTTGAGGTAGGTGTAGACCCAGTCGGCGCCGCCCAGCTTGGCGCGCGAGACCAGGCTCAGGTCGGGCGCGGTGGCGCCGAACCAGGCCTGCGCGTCGCCGGTGTTGATGCCGGTGCGGATGGTTTCACCGATGGCGGCCTGCGGCGGCACCAGGTACTGCTCGACGAGTTCCGGCGGCAGGTCCAGGTCGCTGGCGATGCGCGAGTAACGGTGCATCGACAGCGCGTGGCAGCCCGCGCAGTAGTTCATGAACAGGCCGGCGCCGCGCTGCAGCGACGCCTTGTCGCTCAGGTCGGTGCCCGCGTGCTCGAGGGCCGGGCCCGGGCCGGCGGCCAGGCCAAGCGCCGGCAGCAGGGCCAGCAGGAAGGCGAAACAGCGCAGCTTAGTCATGCGAAGGCACCCGCTCGGGAACGGCCTTGGTCTGGCCCATGGCGGACCAGAAAGGCATGAGGATGAAGAAAGCGAAGTAGTAGGCGGTCAGGATCTGGGCCACCAGCTTCTGGGTGTCCGAACCCGACTGCGCGCCCAGCCAGCCCAGCACCACGAAGCTGATGCAGAACAGCGTGATCAGCACCTTGTGCAGCATCGGGCGGTAGCGGATGGAGCGGACCTTGCAGCGGTCCAGCCACGGCAGCGCGAACAGGATCATGGTGGCGCCGCCCATGACGATCACGCCGAACAGCGGATGCGGGATGGCGCGCAGCATCGCGTAGAACGGGGTGAAGTACCACACCGGCTTGATGTGCGCCGGGGTGACCATCGGGTTGGCTTCGATGAAGTTGTCCCACTCCAGGAACCAGCCGCCCATCGTCGGCGCGAAGAACACGATGAAGGCGAACAGCACCAGGAAGAAGCCGGCGCCGAACAGGTCCTTGACCGTGTAGTACGGGTGGAACGGGATGCCGTCGCGCGGCTTGCCGGTGGCCGGGTCCTTGGACTTCTTGATGTCCACGCCCTCGGGGTTGTTCGAACCCACCTCGTGCAGCGCGCCCAGGTGCAGCACGACCAGCAGCAGCAGCACCAGCGGCAGCGCGATCACGTGCAGCGCGAAGAAGCGGTTGAGCGTGGCGTCGGCGACCAGGTAGTCACCGCGGATCCACTCGGTCAGCTCCGGCCCGATGAAGGGAATGGTGCCGAACAGGTTGATGATGACCTGCGCGCCCCAGTAGGACATCTGGCCCCAGGGCAGCACGTAGCCCATGAAGGCTTCGGCCATCAGCACCAGGAAGATCACCACGCCCAGCACCCAGACCAGCTCGCGCGGCTTCTGGTACGAGCCGTAGATCAGGCCGCGGAACATGTGCAGGTACACCACCACGAAGAACAGCGAGGCACCCGTGGAGTGCATGTAGCGGATCAGCCAGCCCCACTCGACGTCGCGCATGATGTACTCGACCGAGGCAAAGGCCTCGGCCGCGGACGGCTTGTAGTGCATCGTCAGGAAGATGCCGGTGACGATCTGGTTGACCAGCACCAGCATCGCCAGCGAGCCGAAGTAGTACCAGAGGTTGAAGTTCTTCGGAGCGTAGTACTCCGACATGTGCTTCTTGTACGCCGGCACCAGGCCCGGGGTGCGGTCGTTGAACCAGGTCACGACCCCGTCGACGGTTCGGGAGAACTTGCTGGCCATCACGCGGCCTCCTCGGGAGCGACGCCGACCATCACGCGGGTGTCGTCGATGAAGTAATAAGGCGGCACCTCGAGGTTCGACGGTGCCGGCACGCCCTGGTAGACGCGGCCGGCCAGGTCGAAGCGCGAGTTGTGGCAGGGGCAGTAGAAGCCGCCCTGCCATTCACTGTCGAAGGGCTGCGGCTGCAGCTCGGGCACGTAGCTGGGCGAGCAGCCCAGGTGGGTGCAGATGCCGACGATCACGGCCAGTTCCGGCTTGATCGAGCGGGCCGGGTTCTTGGCGAAAGCCGGGGTCTGGTCGGCGTTTTCCGAATTCGGGTCGCGCAGCTGGTCGTCGAGCGTCGGCAGCGCCGCGAGCTGTTCGGGCGTGCGCTTGAAGATCCAGACCGGCTTGCCGCGCCACTGCACGATCATGCGCATGCCGGGCTCGAGCTCGATCTTGCTGATGTCGACCTCGACCGGGGCGCCGGCCGTCTGGGCCCGGGCACTGGGCTTCCAGGAACTGATGAACGGCACCGCGGCGAACCCGACGCCCACCGCGCCGACAACGGCGGTGCTGGCAGTCAGGAAGCGGCGACGCCCCGTGTTGACCCCTTGGTTAGCCATCCGGCTCTCCGAAACGTTTGCTAAGTGGCTGAAAAACGGCGACCAGCCCAACCGGGGCCGGCAAAGACGCGCAATTGTAGCGGACGGGGCGCGAGAGCGACAACGCCGGGACGACGAGGGCCCCGGGTCGCCCCGCCGGACGCCTCAGTTGGCCGCCAGCGCGCCCCGGTAGCGGTCGGCCAGCTGGCCCACCCGCTGCACGTAGCGCTGGGTCTCGGCGTAGGGCGGCACGCCGCCGTGGCGGTCCACGGCGCCTTCGCCGGCGTTGTAGCCGGCCGCGGCCAGGGTCAGGTCGCCGTTGTAGCGCTTGAGCAGCCAGGCCAGGTACTGCACCCCGCCGCGGATGTTCTGCTCGGGCTGGAAGACGTCGGCGACACCGAAGCGACTGGCCGTGGCCGGGATCAGCTGCATCAGGCCCTGGGCGCCGGCGTGCGACACCGCATTGGGCCGGAAGGCCGATTCGGCGTGGATGATCGCCCGCACGATGGCCTCCTCGACCCCGAACTCGCTGGCGGCGGCCTTCACCTCGCCGGCGTAGGCGTCCAGGTTCAGGCGCACGTTGCCGAAGTCCACGCCGGGCAGCACGCCGCAGGCGTAGCAGGTCTCGACGTAGCTGAACAACATCTGCGCGCCACCGCCGGCCGGGCGCACGTTGGTGTAATGCACGACGCCGTCGCGCTCGAACTTGTAGACCGCGCCGCGGGTGACCTTGGCGCCGGACACCGGTGCCGCCGCCGCCAGCGACTGGCCGGCGGACGCGGTCTGGAAGCGCACCGCCCGCGCCGGCTTGCCGCCGGAGCCGCCGCCTCCGGTCGCGGCGGGGGCCGCCGCGCGGGGCCGGGCATCGGCCGCACTGTAGGTGGACACGACCTTACAGCTGGCGCCGGCGATCTTCTTGCCGGTGTAGTTGGGGATGCCGTCGGCCCCGGTGCAGCGATACAGCGTGCCCGCCGTCGCCGGCAGGGCGACGGCCAGCAGCAGGCAGGCCAGGAGGGTCGGACGGGGATCCATGGCGGCGAGGTTTACTCCTTGCCGGGGCGGTTGCCAAGGCTTTTTGTCGGAAAAACGCGGCTCCGGGGGTAAAACGCCGGCCGCGCCCCGGCCAGGACAGCCGCCGGGCGCTACAATGGCGCCCCCTTCCGGAACGGATTAAGCGCCGCCATGCCCGGGACTTCGCCTGCCAAGGGCAAGCTCTACATCAAGACCCACGGTTGCCAGATGAACGAGTACGACTCGGCCCGCATGGCCGACGTGCTCGCCGCCGAACACGGCCTGGAACTCACCAGCGACGAGGCCGAGGCCGACGTCATCCTGGTCAACACCTGCTCGATCCGCGAAAGGGCCCAGGAAAAGGTCTTCTCGCAGCTCGGCCGCTGGAAGCACCTGAAGAAGGACAAGCCGGTTCTGATCGGCGTCGGCGGCTGCGTCGCCAGCCAGGAAGGCGATGCCATCCTCAAGCGTGCGCCCTACGTCGACCTGGTGTTCGGCCCGCAGACCCTGCACCGCCTGCCGGCGATGATCGACGCGCGCCGCGCCGAGGGCCGGGCGCAGGTGGACATCAGCTTCCCGGAGATCGAGAAGTTCGACCGCCTGCCGGAACCGCGCGCGGAAGGGCCGACGGCCTTCGTCTCGATCATCGAGGGCTGCAGCAAGTACTGCTCGTTCTGCGTGGTGCCCTACACCCGCGGCGAGGAAGTCAGCCGGCCCTTCGACGACGTGCTGCTCGAATGCGCCCAGCTGGCCGCGCAGGGTGTGCGCGAGATCCACCTGCTGGGCCAGAACGTCAATGCCTACCGCGGCGCCACCGTCGACGGCGACGAGGCCGACCTGGCGCTGCTGATCCGCGCCATCGCCCAGATCGAAGGGGTCGGCCGCATCCGCTACACGACTTCGCACCCGGTCGAGTTCACCGATGCGCTGATCGAGGCGCACCGCGACGTGCCGCAGCTGGCCAGCTTCCTGCACCTGCCGGTGCAGTCGGGATCGGACCGCATCCTGGCGGCGATGAAGCGCGGCCACACCGCACTCGAGTACAAGGCGAAGATCCGCCGGCTGCGCGAGGCCTGCCCCGGCATCACGATCAGCTCCGACTTCATTGTCGGCTTCCCGGGCGAAAGCGAGCGCGATTTCGAGGCCACGATGAAGCTTATCGACGACATCGGCTTCGACCAGAGCTTTTCGTTCGCCTATTCGCGCCGGCCGGGCACGCCGGCGGCCAACCTGCACGACGAGGTGCCCGCCGACGTTGCCAGCGCCCGCCTGCAGCGCCTGCAGGCCGCGATCAATCACAACGCCCGGCGCTACGCCGAAGCGATGGTCGGCACCGTGCAGCGCGTGCTGGTCGAAGGCCCCAGCGCCAAGGACCCGGCCGAGCTGACCGGCAAGACCGAAAACATGCGCAACGTGAACTTCGCCGGCGGCAGCCGCCTGATCGGCCAGTTCATCGACGTGCGCATCACTGAAGCGCGCACCAACTCCCTGCGCGGCGAAGTCGTCGTGACCGCCGAGGCCGCATGAGCAAGCACCAGACGCATCGGGATTTCGTGCTCGAACCGCAGGACGTGGAGCGGCTGGCGAACCTGGCCGGGCCCTTCGACGAGCACCTGCGCCAGATCGAGCTGCGCATGGGCGTGGAGATCGCCAACCGCGGCCATGTCTTCCGCGTCACCGGCGAGGCAAAACCCGTCGAAGCGACCGAAAAACTGCTGCATGCGCTGTACGAGGAAACCGCCCGCGAAACCCTCGACCCGCACAAGCTGCACCTGCGCATGGGCGAAGCCAGCCTCGAGCGCAGCGACGACGGGTTCACGCCGCAGGAGGTCGCGATCAGGGTCAAGCGCGGCACCATCCGCGGCCGCGGCGACAACCAGCAGAAATACCTGCACGCCATCGCCACCCACGACATCAACTTCGGCATCGGCCCGGCCGGCACCGGCAAGACCTTCCTGGCCGTGGCCATGGCGGTCGAGGCGCTGAACGAGAGCCGCGTGCAGCGCGTGCTGCTGGTGCGTCCCGCGGTCGAGGCAGGCGAAAAGCTTGGCTTCCTGCCCGGCGACCTGAGCCAGAAGGTCGACCCCTACCTGCGCCCGCTCTACGACGCCCTCTACGAAATGCTGGGCGTGGAAAAGGTGGCCAAGCTGCTCGAGCGCAACGTCATCGAAGTCGCCCCGCTGGCCTACATGCGCGGCCGCACGCTCAACGACGCCTTCGTGATTCTCGACGAAGCCCAGAACACCACCATCGAACAGATGAAGATGTTCCTGACCCGCATCGGCTTCGGCTCCACCGCGGTGGTCACCGGCGACCTGAGCCAGATCGACCTGCCCAAGCACCAGAAGTCCGGCCTGCGCGACGGCATCGACGTGCTGCGCGGCGTGGACGGCATCAGCTTCACCTTCTTCACCGCCCGCGACGTGGTCCGCCACCCGCTGGTGGCACGCATCGTCCGGGCCTACGATGCCCGGGACGGCAAGGAGTCGCAGGAATGAGCAAGACGCCGCTGGACCTGGACGTAAGCGTCAGCTACGGGCTGCCCCGCAAGGGCCTGCCGGCCGCGGTGAGTTTCCGCCGCTGGGCCGAGGCCGCCGCGCAGGGCCGCATCCGTCGCGGCGACCTGGCCATCCGCGTGGTCGACACCAAGGAAGGCCGGGCGCTGAACCGCCACTACCGGGGCAAGGACTACGCCACCAACGTGCTCAGCTTCCCGGTCGACCTGCCCGAGGGCGTCGACCTGCCGATGCTCGGCGACCTGGTCATCTGCGCCCCGGTGGTCGCCCGGGAGGCGAAGGAACAGCGCAAGCCCCTGGCCGCCCACTACGCCCACCTCACCGTGCACGGCGTGCTGCACCTGCTGGGCCTGGACCACGACGACGAGCGCGAGGCCGAGGCCATGGAGCTTCTGGAACGCGAGATCCTCGCCGGCCTGGGCATCCCCGACCCGTATTGAGCCCCCTGTAGGAGCGCCTTCAGGCGCGAATTTGTTCTTTGCCAAAGGCAAAGTCAAAAG
>NZ_JAYRTE010000032.1:0-18632 GCF_041919775.1 Arenimonas sp.
CAGTCGACCCCTGTAGGAGCGGCTTCAGCCGCGAAGCTTTTCCCGCGCTAGACTGGCCCAAGCCCGACGGGAGCAAGCCGATGACCGAAACCATCTACGACGCCCTGCGCGAAAGCCACGAAACCCAGCGGTCCCTCTGCCGGCGCCTGCTGCGCACCAGCGCCCGCGGCGACGACCGCCAGGCGATCTTCACCGAGCTGCGCATCGAACTGGCCGCGCATGCCGCCTCCGAGGAGCGCTACCTCTACGCCCCGATGCTGATGCACGACGGCGGCCTCGACGCCTCCCGCCACGCCCTGCACGAACACCACGAGATCGACGAACTGGTGGAGAAGCTGCAGGAAGGCAGCCCTTCCGACCGCGGCTGGATGAATACCGCACGGGCCCTGTCGCGTGAGGTGCACCACCACCTGCGCGAGGAGGAAAAGAAGTTCTTCCAGGTCTCGGGCAAGCTGCTGACCGAGGCGCAGAAGACCAAACTGGCCGGCCAGTACCGCCGCGACATCAAACGCATGCGCAAGGTGCTGGCCGAAGGCTGAGCTTCAGCCCGCGCGCTGTTTCAGCGCGAGCCAGCAAAGCGCGACGGTGCTGGCGTCGCCGAGCGCGGTGTGCCGGGCGATCACCGGCACGCCCAGCGCGCCGGCAATCGCGTCGAGCGAAAGGTCCACGTGCGCGTGCGGGTCGGCCAGGCGCCGGTGGTCGAGCCAGGCCTGGGCCAGCTCGGCGCGGCGGTGGGGCAGCGGGAAACCCAACACCACACGCATCGGGCCGTCGAGCATGGCCATGTCGAAGGCGAGGTGGTGGCCGAGCAGGCATCGTGGGCCCAGCCAGCGCAGAAAACCCGGCAGGACCTCGCGCAGCTGCGGCGCGTAGGCGACGTCGGCTGGCGTGAGGCGGTGATGGCGGATCGATTCAATGTCGAAGGCGCGGCCGGGATGCACCAAGGTTTCGAAGCGTTCCGCCAGCCGCACCCGGCCATCGCGCACCGGCACGGCGGCCAGGCTGAGGATGGCGTCGGTGCGCGGGTCCAGGCCGGTGGTTTCGAGGTCGAGCGACACCCATTCGTCCTTCGGCGGCGCGACGAACAGTGGCGCCCACTCGCCGCCGGCGTGGCGACGGCCCAGCCACCAGCGGCGCAGCGGGTTCACGGCCTAGCCGCCCAGGTGGAACACGTCGGCGACGTGCTCCTTGAAGGCGTTGACCACGCGCAGGGCGTCGCGCAGCAGCTCGCGGTCGAGCCGGCGCAGCGCACCGACGTCCACGCCGTTCGACGGTGGCCGGCCGGCATCGATGTCGGCCAGCTGCTGGCCCAGGCGCAGGCGCATCAGCACCGCCAGCGCCTGCGGCACGTCGCGGCCCAGCTCCGGCGACAGCGCGCCGGCCTTCACCAGCGCCGCGCAGCGATCGAAGCTGTTGCGGTGGGCGATGCCGTGGCGCAGGGCCAGCACGCGCAGGCCGTGCACCAGCGGGAAGACGCCGCCGCGCTTGAGGTCGGCGCGGCCTTCGGTTTCGCGCACATTGCCCAGCCAGGTGAGCGGATTACCTTTGCTCAGCGTCGCTTCGGCCAGGTATTTCAGGCCGATGGCGTCCTGGCCCAGTGCCTGCATCGCGGGTCGCAGCGAGTCGAAAAGCGCGGGGTTGCCGGCGACCGGCCGCGCGTCGAGCGTGATCGCCAGGTCCAGCGCGCTCCGGCCGTCGGCGACGCGCGCCCATTCGCCGATGCGTTCGCGCCACGCGGACTGGCTGAGCCGCCAGTGCGGGTTGTCCACCATCACCTTGCCCGGGCAGGGCGGGTAGCCGATGTGTTCGAGCGCGGCTGAAAACGCTTTCATGGCGTCGGCCAGGCCCGGCCAGTCGAAGCCGTCGGCCAGCACCAGGGCATTGTCCTGGTCGGTCTTGAGGATCTGTTCGCGGCGGCCTTCGCTGCCCAGCACCAGCAGGCACAGTTTGTCGTGGTGTTCTTCCGGCACGCACAGCGCGAACACCCGCGCCAGGATGCGGCTGTTGAGCGCGCTGACCATCTCCATCAGGTAGCTCATCTTCGCGCCCTGGGCGTGCAGCTGGCGCACCAGGTCGGTCATGCCGCGGGCGGCGTCGGCAATTTCCTCCACGCTGGCGGCGCGGGCGAGGCGCAGGCTGATCAAGTGCGAACTGGATGCGTAGTGCGCCAGTACCTCGGCCAGACCCAGGCTTCCGACGGCCTTTTCGTCGGCGTCGCGCACGATCACGCGTTCGACGTGGTGTTCGGTCATCGTCACCAGGGCCTGGAACAGCACTTCGTCGGCGCGCACGGACAGCAGCGGCCGGCTTGCGAGTGGGCCGACCGGGGAATCGCGATCCAGACCGCGCACCGCCAGCGCATCCAGCAGGTCGGTGCGGGTGACGATGCCCTGCCCGCTCTCGCCCGGCGCCGGATCGACCAGCAGGCAGTCGATGCGATGTTCGCGCAGCGCGGCGGCCGCGTCGGCGATGCCGATGTCCGGCGGCACGGCAAACACCGGCGCCAGCTGCGCGTCGGCGATGCGGGTCAGCATCAGCCGGCCCAGTTCGCTGGGCTGCTGCTGTTCGGCCAGCAGCTTTCGTTTCACCGACAGCGCTTCGTGGAAGTAGGCGGCGAAACGCGGGTTGTCGGCCAGCAGCGCCTGGAAGGTGTCGGCGGGCACCAGGAAGCAGACCGTGTCCTGCACCGCCTCGTAACGATGCCGCGCGCGCCCGGCGATCACCGCGAAGGCGCCGAACAGGTCGCCGGGCCCGTAGTCGGCGAAGCGCGCGCTGTCGGCGCCGCGGCCGTCGAACGCCTGCACCTGCCCTTTCAGGATCACCTGCACGTGCGCGGAAGGCTCGCCGGCTTCGATGATTCGGCTGCCGGCGGCGTGGTAGGCCAGGTCGACCGCGGCCGACAGCCGCTGCTTCTGGCCGGCGTCGAGCAGGTCGAAGGGCGGGGAATCGAGGTCCAGTCCGGGCACGGGCGTGGCCATGGGCGCCAGCCTGACACGGCGCGGGCGCGGCGTCAGCGGTGCCATGCCTACGACTTTGGTCGAAGCCCGTGGCGGGCGGCCGGCGCTACACTCGGCCGGTCCGCAGGTTCCCTTGGGGAGGGGCCGTGATTGCAGGCTGGATCCTGCTGCTGGTGTCGGTCGGCTATGTCGGGCTGCTGTTCGGCGTGGCCTGGCTGGGCGACCGCAAGCCGCTGTACCCGCGCCGCAATTGGCTGCGGCCGATCATCTACTCGCTGGCGCTGGCGGTTTATTGCTCGTCGTGGACCTTCTACGGCGCGGTCGGCACGGCGGCCACCACCGGCCTGGGCTTCCTGCCGATCTACCTGGGTCCGATCCTGCTGTTCCTGTTCGGCTGGCGCATCCTGGAACGCATGGTGCTGGTGGCGCGCGAACAGAGCACCGTGTCCATCGCCGACTTCCTGGCCGCGCGTTACGGTCGCGCCCAGAACATCGCCGCCACGGTGACGCTGATCGCGGTTATCGCCGCCATCCCCTACATCGCGCTGCAGTTCAAGGCCGTGGCGATGAGCATGGAAGTGCTGTCGGGCGCCGACAGCGGCGACGGCGGCGTGCTGGCCGACCCGGCCTTTTATTCGGCGCTGCTGCTGGCGCTGTTCGCCATCCTGTTCGGCACCCGCGAGATCGACGCCACCGAGCACCACCACGGCATGATCCTGGCCGTGGCGCTGGAATCGCTGGTGAAGCTGGTGGCCTTCGCCGCCGTCGGCGTGTTCGCTCTCGACCACTTGCCGGGCAGCGACGACATGCTGTCGCGCTTCCAGTCGGCCACGCGTGATTTCGTCGCACCGGGCATCCCGCAGGGTTTCATGGCGCAGACGCTGCTGGCCTTCGTGGCTATCGTCTGCCTGCCGCGGCAGTTCCACGTGGCCGTGGTCGAATGCGGTGAAGTCGCCGACGTGCGCCGGGCGCGCTGGCTGTTCAGCGCCTACCTCGGCGTGATCTGCATCTTCGTGCTGCCGATCACCTCGGCCGGCCAGGCGCTGTTCGCGGGCGCCGGCGTGGCGCCGGACACCTACGTGCTGGCGCTGCCGATGGCCTTCGACAACACGGCGCTGGCGCTGGCCGCGTACGTGGGCGGTTTTTCCGCCGCCACCGGCATGGTCATCGTCTCTTCGGTGGCGCTGGCAACGATGGTCAGCAACGACCTGGTGATGCCACTGCTCTGGCGCGGCAGCCTCACCGATCCCGGCCAGCGCCAGCACCTGGGCCGGCGCGTGCTGTGGGTGCGGCGCATCGCGATCGTCGCGATCGCGCTGCTGGCCTACGCGTATTACCGAGGCGCCGGCGAATCGGGTTCGCTGGCGGCCTTCGGCCTGCTGGCCTTCGCCGCTGTGGGCCAGTTCGCGCCCGCGCTGATCGGTGGCCTGTACTGGCGCGGCGCCAGCCGGCGCGGGGTGATGGCGGGGCTGGTCGCGGGTTTCCTGCTGTGGGGCTACACCCTGCTGCTGCCGACGCTGACGCGCGCCGGCTGGTTCGACACCGCGTGGCTCCACCTCGGCCCGCTGGGCATCGCCTGGCTGCAGCCCGAAAGCCTGTTCGGCCTGCGCGGCTGGGACCCGATCACCCACGGCACCTTCTGGTCGCTGCTGGTGAACGTGCTGGCGCTGCTGCTGGTGTCGGCGCGCTATCGACCCAGCCTGGAAGAACGCATCCGCGCCACGCCCTTCCTGGACCCATACGCCGCTCGCCCGCTGGCGTCGCCGGGCAGCTGGTCGGCCACGCTCAGCGCCGGCGACCTGCTGGCCCTGGCCACGCGCATCGTCGGCGAACGCGCCGCCCGCCGCGCCTTCGCCGAACACGCCGCCGCGCAGGGCCGCGACATCAGTCCCTCGGCGCCGGCCGACCGGCCGCTGATCCAGTTCACCGAACGCCTGCTGGCCGGCGCCATCGGCGCGGCCTCGGCGCGCCTCACGCTGACCACCGCGCTGCGGGGCTCGGGCATGGAGCTGGGCGAAGTGATGAGCCTGCTCGACGAGGCCAGCCACGAGCTGCGCTTCAATCGCGAGATCCTGTCGGCGACGCTGGAGAACCTGTCGCAGGCGGTCAGCGTGGTCGACCGGGACCTGCGGCTGGTGGCCTGGAACGGGCGCTACCAGGAACTGTTCGGCTACCCCGACGGCATGTTGTACGTCGGCCGGCCGGTGGTGGACCTGATCCGCTACAACGCCGAACGCGGCGAAATGGGCCCGGGCGACGTCGAGGAACAGGTGCGCAAGCGCGTCGGCCACCTGCGCGAAGGCACGCCCTATGCCTTCGAACGCGTGCGCGCGAACGGCCAGGTGGTCGAGATGCGCGGCCAGCCGCTGCCCGGCGGTGGCTACGTGACGACCTACAGCGACATCACCGACTACAAGCGCGTCGAGCAGGCGCTGCGCGAGTCCAATGAAACCCTGGAACAGCGCGTCGCCGACCGCACCCGCGAAGCCGAGGCCGCCAACCTGTCCAAGACCCGCTTCCTGGCGGCGATTTCGCACGACGTGCTGCAGCCGATCAATGCCGCGCGGCTGTTCACCTCGGCGCTGCGCGACACCGACGAAGCCGGCGAGCAGCGGCGCCTGGCCGAACGCGTGGACGTGTCGCTGCGCGACGCCGAAGAGCTGCTGGACGGCCTGCTCGACATCTCGCGCCTGGACGCCGGTTCACTGAAGCCCGAGCTTTCGGTCTTCCGCCTCGACGAACTGCTGGCCAGCGTGGCGGGCCAGTACGCGCCGCTGGCGGCCTCGCGCGGCCTGGGTTTCCGCGTTTACGCCGGCCCGCTGTCGGTGCGCAGCGACCGCCGGCTGCTGCGGCGCGCGCTTCAGAACTTCGTGGCCAACGCGCTGCGTTACACCAAGGACGGCCGCGTGATCATCGGTGCACGCCGTCGCCAGGGCGCGGTCGAGATCGAAGTCTGGGACAGCGGCCCCGGCATCCCGCCGCACCACCTGGCGCAGATCTTCGAAGAGTTCCGCCGCTTCGACCAGCCCTCGCCCTGGGGCGAACGTGGACTGGGCCTGGGCCTGAGCATCTGCCAGCGCGTATCGCGCATGCTCGACCACCCGATCTCGGTGCGCTCGTGGCCGGGTCGTGGCAGCGTGTTCGGCATCCGCGTACCGCTGGCCGAGACCGCCGCGCCCGCGAAGCCGCCACGTGTCGCTGCGCCTGCTGGCGACCTGGGCGGCCTCAAGGTGCTGTGCCTGGACAACGACCGCGAGATCCTCGACGGCATGGAGGCGCTGCTGGGGCGCTGGGGCGTGGACGTGCGCGTGGCCGAAACCGTGGCTGGCGCCCTCGCCCTGGCCCGCGACTCAAGGCCGGACGTGCTGGTCGCCGACTACCACCTGCACGACGAACTCGACGGCCTCGGCGCACTGGTCGCCCTGCGCGAAGTCTGCGGCCCGCACACGCCCGCCGTGCTGGTGACCGCCGACGGCAGCGACACCGTCAAGCGCGCGGCGCGCGACCTCGGCATCCCGGTGCTGACCAAGCCGGTGAAGCCGGCGAGCCTGCGGGCCTTCCTCGCGGCGCAGCAGCGACGGGTGGGTGGGGTTGCCTGAGGGTTGGAGGGCCGGACTTTCGACCCGATGCCTCAAACCGCCGCTTCGATGATCTTCTCCATCGCCGCTTCCACCTCGCGGGCAGCCGGCCCGATGCGGGGATCGTCGGACACCAGCTTGAGGATTGCGGTCGGCGGGATCATGCCGACGATGGTCTTGCCGCCGTCCTGGTAGATCGAAATCCGGCAGGGCAGCGCCATGTTCAGCGCCATGTCCACCGACAGCACTTCGCTGGCCTGGCCGGGGTTGCAGATTTCCATCACGCGGCATTCGTTCGCCAGCGCGAAACCCTTGCCTTCGAGGGTCTTCCTGAAGTCGTAGTGGTGCAGCACGCCGAAACCGTGTTCCTTCGACGCCTTCTCGATGTCGGCGAACACCTGGTCAACCGACTTGCTGGTTTCTTTTCTGTACAACATGCTCACTCCTCGTTTTTCCAGTTCGCGATGGGCAGGTTCCAGCCGCGCCGGATTGCCAGGTAACGCAGCAGGAAACAGGCGAAGGCGGCGACCAGCGCCGTCGGGGCCGGCGGCAGCTGCAGCGCGGAGCCGACCGCGAGCAATGTCGCGCCCAGCAAGGCGGCAACCGCATACAGTTCGCGCTGCAGCACGGCCGGGATTTCCGTGACCAGCACGTCGCGCAGCATGCCGCCGCCGATGCCCGACAGCATGCCCAGCAGCACCGCGCCCACCGGGTGGATGCCGAAGGCCAGGGCCTTGCTGGTGCCACTGACCGCGAACAGCGCCAGACCGACCGCGTCGAACATCTGCACCGGGTTGCGCACGCGCTCGACCTGTTCGTAGCCGAAGAACGTGACCAGCCCCGCCGCCATCGCCGTGGCCAGGTAGCGCCAGTCGCCAAACGCCGCGGGCGGATGCGCGCCGATGACCAGGTCGCGGACCACGCCGCCGGCCGTGGCGGCCGCGAAGGCCAGGGTCAGCACGCCGAACAGGTCCAGCCGCTTGCGCACGCCCAGCGTCGCACCGCTGATCGCGAAGGCGAAGGTGCCGACCAGGTCGAGCGTGGACAGGAGCAAGGGGGTCATGGGCCGGGAGTGTACCCAGCCCGACGAGGCCCCCACCATGGCGTCGGCGGATCAGAGCGTCCGGGTGACGTCCGCGCCCAGGCCGGAAAGCACGCGTGCCGCGTGGTCGGCCTGGTCGGCGGACAGGGCGTGCACCACGACGGTCGTGCGATGTGTCGCCGCGGCGTCGCGGGCGGCGAGCACATAGCGGTCGTGGTCCGGCCGCAGCGCCACCAGGCCGCCGAGCATCAGGCCGGCAATGCCGCCGAAGGCCGCGAAGATGAGGAAGGAGATCCAGGGCGAAGCCGAGATGGCGGGCACATCCAGCCACATCGTCGTTGCGAAGGCGACCAGGCCCACGACCACGCCGGCAATGCCCAGCCAGGCATGGGCCAGCAGGATCGTGCGCCAGATGCCCCGGCCCTCCGGCTCGAGGCGGATGCCCGTATCCGGATCCTCCGCCGTGATCACCTTGACCTGCGCGGCTTCGAGTCGGACTTCGTCCGCGACCGCCTTGGCCGCGGCCCGCGCGATGGATTCATTGTCGAAGACCGCGGCGAGTTTGCTGTTGGACACTTCACCGCTGAGGGGGATGTCGGACATGGCGGCTGCTCCGGATGACGCTGGCCCCATGGTGCGACCCCCCGATCACCCGGGGATGACCAAGGACTGACTCACGGGCGGGCGTTCAGGTTTGACCGCCCCGTGGCGCCCTCACCCGCCCGAGACGGTCGGCATGCGTCAATGGGAAATCAGTCTGCCGGGTAGCGCCATGAACGAACCCCATCCTCCCGTCCCGCCGCGCAGATCGTCGCGGATGGCCTACGCCGGCATCGCCGCGGTCGTGGCCTCGCTCGCCGCGGCGTTCGCGTGGACGGCGGGCTGGCTGACCCCTTCGCGGGTCACCGCGCCGCGGCTGGTGGACAGCATCGAAAACGGCAAGCCCTTCGCCGGCTTCCGGCGTGCGCATGCGCGCGGTGTCTGCGTGGCTGGCTACTTCGAGCCCACGGCCGAGGCCGCGGCGCTGTCCAAGGCCCGGGTTTTCACCCAGCCGGTGACGCCGGCGCTGGGCCGCCTGTCGATCGGCGGCGGCGATCCCTACGGCCTCGAAGGCGCCGCGCGCGTGCGCAGCCTCGCCCTGCAGTTCGACACCGACGACGGCCAGCGCTGGCGCCTGGCGATGAACAGTTTCCCGTTCTTCGCGGTTTCGACGCCGCAGGCTTTCGCCGAGCAGATCCTGGCTTCGCGCCCGGATCCGGCCACCGGCAAACCCGATCCACGCAAGCAGCAGGCCTTCCTCGAACGCCATCCGGAGGCGGCGAACTTCATGGCCTGGGCTGGTTCGGCGCCGTGGTCGAACAGCTTCGCCAACACCCGCTACAACGGCGTGCACGCCTTCCTGTTCACCAACGCCGACGGCGGGGAGAACTACGTGCGCTGGTCCTTCGTGCCCGAAGCGGCGTTCGAGCCGCTGGACCCGGAACAGCGGCAAACCGGCGCGCCCAGCCTGCTGACCGATGAACTGCAGGTGCGGCTGGCGCGTGGTCCGCTGCGCTGGACGCTGGAACTGACGATCGCCGACGCCGGCGACCCGATCGAAGACCCCTCCCAGCCCTGGCCGGACGATCGCCGACGGGTCACCGCGGGCACGTTCGTGCTTGAAAGCGCCTCCGACCAGGCCACCGGCGCCTGCCGCGACATCAACTTCGACCCCACCATGCTTCCCGAAGGCATCGCGCCTTCGGGCGACCCGGTGCTGGCGGCGCGCGCGGCGGCCTACGCCGTGTCGTTCAACCGGCGCCAGCGCGAATTCGCCGCCGGCGACGAACCCGCGGCGACGGAAGGAGCACAGTGATGCAGGACCGCAAGCACTACGACCGCACCGCGCGCTGGCTGCACTGGTCGATGGCCGTGATGGTGCTGGCGATGTTGTTCATCGGCGTTGGCATGGTGGCCTCGCTGGAGCTGCGGCCCTGGCTGATCGACCTGCACCGGCCGCTGGGCCTGCTGGTGCTGGTGCTGGCGGTGATCCGGCTCTGGCACCGCCGCCGGAATCCGCCGCCGCCGCTTCCCGACAGCCTGTCGGCCCCGCAGGCCGCGGCTGCGCGGGCGGCGCACGTCGTGTTCTATCTGCTGCTGTTCGCGATGCCGCTGCTGGGCTGGGCGATGTCCTCGGCCGGCGGCACGCTGGTCACGCTGCCGGGCGGCTGGGTCCTGCCACCGCTGGCGCCGCAGGACCCGGCGCTCTATACCTGGCTGCGCGGCGCCCACGGCCTGCTCGGTTACGCGCTGTTCGGCCTTGTGCTGGTGCACGTGGCGGCGGCGCTGCACCACGCCTGGGTGCGTCGCGACGGTGTGTTCGAGGCGATGACGGGCGGCAAATAGCCGGACGCACGCGGATCGTCAGGGACCCTGGTCGAGTTCGGCGTCCGCCGGCTGGGGATCCACCGCCAGGCGGCCGGCCATCAGCACGGCCTGGGTCCGGTTGCTGGCGCCGAGCTTGCGCAGGATCGCGGTCATGTGCGCCTTCACCGTCGCTTCGGAAACGCCGAGGGCGTGCGCGATCTGCTTGTTGAGCAGGCCGCTGCCGAGCATGCCGAGCACGCGGAACTGCTGCGGCGTCAGCTCCTGCAGGCGCGCGGCGACCTGGGCTTCCTCCGGCGCCAGGCCTTCGCTGTGTTCGGCCTGCGGCGGCGCCCAGTGACCTCCGTCGAGCACGGTGGCGATCGCGTCGCGGATCGTGCCCGGGTCGGACGACTTGGGAATGAAGCCGGCGGCGCCGTGGTCGAGCGCGCGCCGGACGACGCGCGCTTCCTCGCGTGCCGACACGACGATGACCGGCAGCTGCGGCTGCACCGCGCGCAGGTGGACAAGCGCGCTGAAACCGTGCGCGCCGGGCATGTTCAGGTCCAGCAGCACCAGGTCGGCGTCCGGATGGGCCTCGGCACTGGCGAACAGGCCGTCGGCGCTGTCGGATTCCACCAGGTGCGCACCCGGCAACAGCCGCGACACCGCGCCCTTCAGGGCCTCGCGGAACAGCGGGTGGTCGTCCGCGACCAGGATGGTGGGCGCGGCGCCGTTCACTCTCAGCGGACCTGGCGCTCGTTGACCAGCGATTCGACCACCGCCGGGTCGGCCAGCGTGGACGTGTCGCCAAGCGTGCCGCGATCAACGCCTTCGGGGCCGGCCTCGGCGATCTTGCGCAGGATTCGGCGCATGATCTTGCCGCTGCGGGTCTTGGGCAGGCCGGGCGCCCACTGCAGCCAGTCGGGCGCGGCGATCGGGCCGATCTCGTGGCGAACGTGCTGCACCAGCTCCTTGCGCAGCGCATCGGTGGGTTCGACGTCGCCGCGAAGCGTCACGTAGGCGTAGATTCCCTGCCCCTTGATGTCGTGCGGCGCACCCACGACCGCGGCCTCGGCCACGGCCGGGTGGCTGACCAGCGCGCTTTCGACTTCCGCCGTGCCCATGCGGTGGCCGGAGACGTTGATGACGTCGTCGACGCGGCCGGTGATCCAGTAATAACCGTCGGCATCGCGGCGGCAGCCGTCACCGGTGAAGTACATGCCCGGGTAGGTCCTGAAATAGGTGTCGATGAAACGCTGGTGGTCGCCATACACCGTGCGCATCTGGCCCGGCCAGGAATCCTTGAGCACCAGGTTGCCTTCCGTGGCGCCGTGCAGTTCGTGGCCCTCGGCGTCCACCAGCGCCGGCTGTACGCCGAAGAAGGGCAGCGTCGCCGAGCCAGGTTTGGCGGGGATCGCGCCGGGCAGCGGCGAAATCAGGATGCCGCCGGTTTCGGTCTGCCACCAGGTGTCGACGATCGGGCAGCGCTCTTCGCCGACCACGCGGTTGTACCACTCCCAGGCCTCGGGATTGATCGGCTCGCCGACCGTGCCCAGCAGGCGGATGGACTGGCGCGAGTATTTCTTCACCGGGCCGTCGCCCTCGCGCATCAGGGCGCGGATGGCCGTGGGCGCGGTGTAGAAGATCGTCACCTGGTGGCGGTCACAGACCTCCCAGAACCGGCCCGGGTCGGGATAGGTCGGCACACCTTCGAACATCACCGTGGTCGCGCCGTTGGCCAGCGGCCCGTAGACCACGTAGCTGTGGCCGGTGACCCAGCCGACGTCGGCCGTGCACCAGAAGACATCGTCCTCCTTCAGGTCGAACACGCATTCGTGCGTGTAGCTGGCCCACACCAGGTAACCACCGCTGGTGTGCAGCACGCCCTTGGGCTTGCCGGTGCTGCCCGAGGTGTAAAGGATGAACAGCGGGTCCTCGGCGTTCATCGGCTTCGCATCGTGCGTGGCCGGCTGGGCGTCGACCACGGCGTCGTACCAGCGGTCGCGCGGCATCTGCATCGGCACGCCGCCGCCGGTGTGCCGCACCACCAGCACGGTTTCGACGCTGTTGGTGCCGGGCTTGCCCAGCGCCTCGTCCACGTTCGCCTTGAGCGGGATCGACTTGCCGCCGCGCAGGCCTTCGTCGGCGGTGATCACCAGCTTGCTCGAACAGTCGGCGATGCGGTTGGCGATCGAGTCGGCCGAAAAACCGCCGAACACGACCGAATGGATCGCGCCGATGCGTGCGCAGGCCAGCATCGCCACCGCGGCTTCGGGAATCATCGGCAGGTAGATGGTGATGCGGTCACCCTTCACCACGCCCAGGGATTCGAGCGCGTTCGCGAGGCGGCAGACGTCGGCGTGCAGCTCGCGGTAGGTGATTCGGCGCGGCTCGGCCTTGGGGTCGTCGGGTTCCCAGACGATGGCGACCTTGTCGCCGCGTTCGGCCAGGTGGCGGTCGAGGCAGTTGGCCGCGACGTTGAGCTCCCCGTCGGCGTACCAGCGGACGTGGAAGTTGCGCACGTCGAAGCTGGTGTCCTTGGCGCGCGTGTAGGCCGTGGACCAGTCCAGGCGCAGGCCCTGCCGTGACCAGTAGGCCTCGGGGTCGCGCAGCGCCTGCGCGTACTCGCGCTCGTAGTCGTCGCGGCGCAGCGCGGCGGCGGCCTCGAAGGCCGGGGGGACGGGAACGGTTCGCTCGGACATGGGGGCTCCTGCGGCGCGCGGCCACGATGGTTCTTCAACAAGATTACTCGCCTGCCGGCCATTCTGGGCCAGCCCTGCGGTGGCCCAATTAGACCTTGGTCTAAACCGGCCCGGATTTAGACCAATGGCGAATGGCCCGGCCCCGCGCGCCGCCACAGACTCGGCCGGCCGTTGGGGCCAAACGTTCGGATTTCCGGGAGGGGAAAGATGAACCGACACACACGTTACGCGCGCTCCGCGCTGGCGCTCGCCGTCTTGCTGGCGATCGCCGTGCCGGGCCAGGCGCTGGCGCAGGACGCCGGCGCGCAGGACCTTGAAGCCCGCATCGCCCAGCTCGAACAGATGGTGCAGGCACTGAAGGCCGAACTCGACGAACAGAAGGCCGCGGACGCCGCGAAACCGGCAC
Organism: Arenimonas sp.; assembly: GCF_041919775.1. Lineage (GTDB taxonomy): Bacteria > Pseudomonadota > Gammaproteobacteria > Xanthomonadales > Xanthomonadaceae > Arenimonas. The sequence continues at coordinate 13,032 of NZ_JAYRTE010000032.1, forward strand.
CGCCGGCCCAGCCGATCCAGGCCGGCACGATCATGCCCGGCGCCAACCCGGGCACGCGCTTCAGCTTCGGCGGCTTCATCAAGTTCGACTCGATGTACACCGACACCAGCGACGGCGAGATCCCGGACAGCTCCACCGGCCGCCTGTTCTACGTGCCGAGCACGATTCCCGTGGGCGGCGTGGACGAAGACGGTGCGGATCTCGATTCGCACATCCAGTTCTCGCGCCTGTGGTTCGGCGCCGACACCGACCTGGACGGCCACAAGCTCAAGGCCTACCTGGAAATGGACCTGTTCGGCGGCGCGCTCGGCAACGAGGTCGCCACCAACACCTACGGCGTGACCATCCGCCACGCGTACGTCAGCTGGGACAAGTGGCTGGCCGGCCAGACCTGGTCGAACTTCCAGGATGCGGGCGCCCTGCCCGACGCCGTGGACTTCGTCGGCCCGACCGAAGGCACGATCTTCGTGCGCCAGGCCCAGCTGCGCTACACCAGCGGCCCGTGGTCGTTCTCGCTCGAGAACCCGGAAACCACCTACGCCGCGCACCTGACCGGCGCCCGCGGCGCGAGTGACGACAATTCCGTGCCGGACGTGACCCTGCGCTACTTGCACAAGGGCAGCTGGGGCCACTTCACCGTGGCCGGCCTGGCGCGGCAGCTGAAGTATGAAACCGCGACCAGCAGCGAAAGCGAAAGCGCCTTCGCGCTCAGCGTCTCGGGCAAGTGGAACGTCGGCGCCAACGACGATATCCGCTACATGATCAGCGGCGGCAGCGGCCTGGGCCGTTACCTGGCCTTCGGCCTGGGTCCGGACGCGATGACGGCAGCCGACGGTTCGCTCGAGGCCCTGGACGGTTACGGTGGTTTCGTCGCCTGGCGCCACGCCTTCAGCCCGAAGCTGCGCGGCAACGTGTTCTATTCGATGGCGCAGTTCGACAACGACCCGCTGCTGACGGGCCTGGCGCTGACCGAATCAGCGCGATCCTTCCACGCCAACCTCATCTACTCGCCGCTGCCCAAGATCGACATCGGCGCCGAGCTGATATGGGGCAACCGTGAACTCGAGAGCGGTGCCGACGGCGACATCCGCCGCCTGCACATGCACGTCAAGTACAGCTTCTGACCCTGCGCCGGGAGGCAAATACCATGAACACCCCCGTTACCGAAGAGCGGCGCAAGGAGTACTGGCGCCGCACCCTCCGGGTCACGGCAATCCTGCTGTCGATCTGGTTCGTCGTTACCTACGTGGTGATCTTTTTCGCGGTCCCGCTGAATCAGTTCACCTTCGTGGGGTTCCCGTTCGCCTTCTACATGGGCGCGCAGGGGGCCTTGATCGTCTACGTGGCGCTGATCGTCTTCTATGCCTGGTACATGAACCGGCTGGATCGCGAATTCGGCGTGGCCGAGGAGGGCTGACCCATGTCCGGAGACTTCGTAAGCAGGCTTCCCAAGATCTACGGCATGTACACGGGCGGCTTCCTGCTGTTCGTGATCGCGCTCGCGATCGGCGAACAGATGGGCATGCCCAATGCCTGGATCGGCTACGTGTTCATGGCGGCGACCATCGGTCTCTACGCGATGATCGGCATCATGAGCCGCACCGCGGAGACCGACGAATACTACGTCGCCGGCCGTCGCGTGCCCGCGCTGTACAACGGCATGGCCACGGGTGCGGACTGGATGTCGGCGGCCAGCTTCATCGGCATGGCCGGCACGCTGTACGCCCAGGGCTATGACGGCCTGGCCTTCGTGATGGGCTGGACCGGCGGCTACGTGCTGGTGGCGCTGTTCCTGGCGCCCTACCTGCGCAAGTTCGGCCAGTACACGATCCCGGACTTCCTGGGCACGCGCTACGGCGGCAACCTGCCGCGCACGATCGGCATCATCTGTGCGATCACGGCCAGCTTCACCTACGTGATCGCCCAGATCTACGGCGCCGGCATCATCACCAGCCGCTTCCTCGGCATCGACCTCGCCACCGGCGTCTGGGTGGGCCTGGTCGGCGTGCTGGTGTGTTCGCTGCTGGGCGGCATGCGTGCGGTCACCTGGACCCAGGTGGCGCAGTACATCGTGCTGATCATCGCCTACCTGGTGCCCGTGGTCTGGCTGTCGATCAAGGTCACCGGCAACCCGGTGCCGCAGCTGGCCTACGGCGAGGTGCTGCAGCAGATCAGCGTGCTCGAGCAGCAGCTGGGCGTCACCGCCGGGCATTCAACGCCCTTCGTGAAGACCGACATCGTCAACTTCATGGCGCTCACCTTCTGCCTGATGGTGGGCACGGCCGCGCTGCCGCACATCCTGATGCGCTTCTTCACCACGCCGAGCGTGAAGGAAGCCCGAAAGTCGGTGGGCTGGTCGCTGTTCTTCATCTTCCTGCTGTACTTCACGGCGCCGGCCTACGCGGCGTTCGCGAAGCTCGAGGTCTATTCCAACGTGATCGGGCAGTCCATCGCCACGCTCCCGGCCTGGGTGGCTTCGTGGACGCAGGTGGGCCTGGTGTCGGTGTGCGACGCGACCAACGCGGCGGCGACGATCAAGGGCTGCGTGGCCAACGGCAACGGCGACGGCATCCTGCAGCTGGCCGAGCTGATGCTCAACGCCGACGCGATCGTGCTGGCCACCCCGGAAATCGCCGGCCTGCCCTATGTCGTGGCCGGCCTGGTGGCTGCCGGTGGCCTGGCGGCGGCGCTTTCGACGGCCGACGGCCTGCTGCTGACGATCTCCAACGCGCTCTCGCACGACGTCTACTACAAGATGGTCAACCCGAACGCGTCTGCGAAGAAGCGCCTCACGGTGGCCCGCGTGCTGCTGCTGGGCGTGGCGGCGATCGCGGCCTTCGCGGCCTCGAACGCACCGGCGACGATCCTGTCGATCGTGGCCTGGGCCTTCTCGATAGCCGCGGCCTCGTTCTTCCCGGCACTGGTGCTCGGCATCTTCTGGAAACGGGCGAACAAGGCCGGTGCGGTGGCGGGCATGCTGGTGGGCTTCGGGCTGACGCTGTTCTACCTGGTCAACGTGAAGTTCCTGGGCATGACGCCGTGGTTCGGCATCAAGGACGTGTCGGCCGGCATCTTCGGCATCCCGCTGGGCTTCATCACGATCTGGGCGGTCAGCCTGATGACGGCCGAGCCGTCGCAGGAAACCAAGGACATGGTCGAGGACCTGCGTTACCCGAAGCTCGCCAGGTAATGGCGGCCGCCGCGGCCTTCCTCCCCGAAGGCCGCGGCAACCCGGGCGCCGGTGCAGCCCGCACCGGCGCCTTTTTCTTGCATAGAATCGGACGATGCTGACGACCTATACCCTGCTGAGCTACGTGATCGCGGTGCTGATGTGGACCCTGATCGGCCGCGGCGTGCTTCGCCTGCTGATTCCGGGTGATCCGATGAAGAACCCGGTCTACCGGTTGTTCACCTGGGCGCTGTGGCCGGTGCTGGCGCCGCTGCGCGCGACGATCGGCCGCGTCGTTCCGCACTCGCACCTGGGCTGGTACGCCTTCATCATCCTGCTGGCCCTGCGCATCGGGCTGTACATGCTGTTCTACAGCCAGGGCTGGCTGGTGCTCCCCGCCAACGCCCCCCAGTAGGAGCGCCTTCAGGCGCGAATCTTTGGTCCTTGTGGGAGGGACTTCAGTCCCGAAGCCCTTGGCCTTTGGCCAAGCAGGACGTCGCCCTCGATTCATTCGCGAGTGGAGGCGCCGCCTGCTCTCCTGTCGGCCTCGAAAATCTGTCGAGGAGGTAGCGTGCATCCTCCCTGGCCGACTCTCGGAGACATGGATGTCGACGAGAAGCCCCCATGGATGGGTTCACGGCGTGTCGGTCAGGGAGGGTGCACGCTGCCTCCACCCGCGAAGAAATCAGAGACGACGTCCTGCTTGGCCAAAGGCCAAGGGCAAAAGATTCGCGCCTGAAGGCGCTCCTACAAACGACGGTTACCAGTCGGTGGGGCGGTAGTCCTTGAGGAACTGGCCCCAGACGTGGGTGCCCGTGTTGAAGCCGTCGATGATCGGGTCGACGATGCGCGCCGCGCCGTCGACGATGTCCAGCGGCGGGTGGAAGCGCTCCTCGCGCGTCTTGCGTTCGGCGATCTCCAGCGGATCCTCGTCGGTCACCCAGCCGGTGTCCACCGCGTTCATGTGGATGCCGTCGCCGTGGTAATCCGCGGCCGACGTGCGCGTCATCATGTTCAGCGCCGCCTTGGCCATGTTCGTGTGCGGGTGCCGGGTCGTCTTGAAGTTGCGGTAGAACTGCCCTTCCATCGCCGACACGTTGACGATGTGCTTGTCGCGCTCCGGCGTGCGCAGCATCAGCGGCTTCAGGCGCGCATTGATCAGGAAGGGCGCGATCGCGTTCACCAGCTGCACTTCCAGCAGTTCGACCGACGGCACCTCGTGCATCTGCAGGCGCCAGGAATTGCGGCCACGCAGGTCCACCTGCTGCAGGTCGGCGTCCAGGCGGCCTTCCGGGAACAGGTGCTGCTGGCCCAGCAGCTCCTCGGCCAGCAGCGGCACTTGCGACAGCTCGGCGGCGCGGGTCAGGCCCGGCGCCTCGGCGTCGTGCACCAGGGCATTGCCGTCGGGCACGATGTCGTAACCGCGCAGGCCTTCGTAGCTGCCCAGCAGCTTGCGCACGTGTTCGGGCATGTCGCCGTGGGCGGCGGTTTCGCCCGCGATCATGTGCGCGTAGAACGCCGGCGGGCGACGCACAGTCTGGCAGGCGTTGTTGATGATGAAGTCCAGCCGCTCGCGCGTCGCCAGCAGGGTCTGGCAGAAGGCCTCGACGCTGGGCGTGTGGCGCAGGTCCAGGCCGAACACCTCCAGGCGATGCCCCCACTCGGCGAAGTCGGGCTCCTGCGCGTAGCGCGCCGCCGAATCACGCGGGAAGCGCGTGGTGACGATCAGCGAAGCGCCGGCGCGCAGCAGCTTCAGGCCGGCCTGGTAGCCGATCTTGACGCGGCCGCCGGTGAGCAGCGCCACGCGCCCGGTGAGGTCGGCGGTTTCGGTGCGCTTGTGGAAATTGAAGTCCGCGCAGGCCGGGCACATCTGGTCGTAGAAATGGTGGATGCGCGTGTACTTTTCCTTGCACACGTAGCAGTGCTGCGGCTCGATCGTCTCGCGCGCGGGGTCGTCGGTGATGTGGTCCACCGGCGCCTTCGAGGGCGGGAAATAGTTCGGCGTCTGGAACACCGGCTTGCTGCGCAGCTCGCGGATGCCGGTGGCGTTGAGCACGGCGTCGTCGTGGGCGTTGCGCTCCTTCACGACCGCGCGCCGGGCCTCGCGGCGGCGCTTGCGATGGTCGATCGGGTCGGGGTTGTGGAAGCGGTTCACCGCCGCCTTCAGGCGCTTTTGCTCTTCCACCGGCAGGGCTTCGAACGCGGCGCGGTCGGCGGCCACGGTGTCGAGCAGTTCGGCGGCGGCGCGCAGGCGCCCGATCAGGGCTTCGCCATCGGTCAGTGGCGGGGAGGGGTGGTCGGTCACGGGAGAGGCATCGGGAAGCGGGCGCGGCGGCGCCAGGGGGGCGCATTGTCGCAGGAATCCTGCCATCCATTGTAGGAGCGGCTTCAGCCGCGAATCGGTTCTTTGCCGGGGGCAAAGACAAAAGATT
>NZ_JAYRTE010000033.1:0-16476 GCF_041919775.1 Arenimonas sp.
TCAGGCGCGAATTTCTTCTTTGCCGAAGGCAAAGTCAAGAGATTCGCGCCTGAAGGCGCTCCTACAGGTCGGGGTAATAGCGACGCAGTTTTTCGACCTTCGGCATCGACACGTACTGGATGTACGGCGCCCCCGGATTGCGCGCCGCGTAATCGTGGTGATACGCCTCCGCCACGAAAAACGTGTCCATGTCCTCGATGGTGGTCGCTATCGGCGCCGCGAAAACCGCCGCCGCCTCGAGCTGCGCCAGGTAGGCGCCGGCGACGTAACGCTGGTCGGCGTCGAGCGGGAAGATCGCCGAGCGGTACTGCGGGCCGACGTCGTTGCCCTGGCGGTCCTTCTGCGTGGGGTCGTGCGCCACCGCCATGAACAGCTTCAGCAGCTGGCCGAAGCTGATGCGCGCCGGCTCGTAGCGGATGCGGATGGCCTCGGCGTGGCGGGTGCGGCCGCTGCACACGGCCTCGTAATTGGCGGTTTCGGCGCTGCCGCCGGCGTAACCGGGCAGCACCTCGGTGACGCCGGCCAGGTGGCGGTACACCGCTTCGGTGCACCAGAAGCAGCCGCCGGCCAGCACCAGCTCGCCGCGGTCGTCGGTGGCCGCGATGTCCTGGGCCGGGTCCGGAACTTCGGACGGTGCTACGCGCAGACCTTGGCCGGGGATGTCGCAGGATTCATTCGCCATTTTCATCTCCTGTAGGAGCGCCTTCAGGCGCGAATTTCTTCTTGGCCAAAGGTCAAGACAAAAGATTCGCGCCTGAAGGCGCTCCTACAATGGGGTCAGGGAGTCTTGCATCAAGGCTTCGGCGGCCTCGGCGCAGAATTCACCCTCCCAGCGCGCCATCAGCGCCAGGTACAGCAGTTTCTCGAACTCCGGGCGGAAGCGTCGGATCACCGAATCGGGGTCGGGCATCAGCTTGGCGTCGGCGATCAGCCCGAAGTGCACGGCGCCGTTGTAGCTGAGGATGGAAATGCCCAGTCCGATCGAGCCGTTCTGCGGCACCCAGAACATCAGGTCGCTGATCTTGCTGCCGCCCAGGTACAGCGGCATCTGCGGCCCGGGCACGTTGGTGGCCACGGCCGAGGCCTTGCGGCTGAACATCTCGAGCGCGAAGGACTGCACCGCCGGCGGCGCCATGCCCACCGCCGCCAGCGCGCCGAAGGTGGCCACGGCCTGGCGGGACTTGCGCAGCAGCTTCATGGACGCGGCCACGCGCTCGAGCCGGCGCATCGGGTTGGGTTCGCCCACGGGCAGGTCCAGGAAGACCAGGCCGAAGTGGTTGCCCAGCTGCTTGGCGTGTTCGAGCGGGCGCAGGTTCACCGGCACGGTGGCGCGGATGGTGATGCCATCGAGCTGCTCGCCGCGTTCGATCATGTAGCTGCGCAGCGCGCCCGTTGCCGAGGCCAGCAGGAGGTCGTTGACGGTGCAGCGCAGCGCCCGGCTGACCGACTTCACCTCCTCCAGCGCCAGCGGTTCGGCCCAGGCCACGCGCTTGCTGACGCCCAGGCGGCCCTTGAGCACGGTGTCGGGATCGTCGGAAAGCGACAGGGCCAGGCCGATCTCGCGGGCAATGTCCACGCCTTCGCTGGCCAGCACCGCGGCCAGCGACGGGTCGCGGTAAAAATCCATGCCCTTCTCTAGCATCTTGTTGCCCAGCTGCATGTAGCGGTCGATGGCGCCGACGCGCTTGGCCACGGGGGCGTGTTCTTCCTTCTTCAGCCAGCGCCGGGCCAGCGACTTCTTGCGCTTGTCGTCCTCGCCCATCTCGGTCAGCGACAGCAGCACCTGCACCAGCGCGATGCCGTCGGCATAACAGTGGTGGATGCGGGCGATCAGCGCCGAACCGCCGTCGTAGCGCTCGACCAGGTGGAACTGCCAGAGCGGCTTGGACTTGTCGAGCGGCGTCGAGGCCAGCTGGCTGGTCAGGCGTTCGAGTTCGCGCTTGCCGCCCTTGCCGGGCAGCGCGGTCAGCCGGATGTGCCAGTCCAGGTCGAAGTCGGCGTCGTCCTGCCAGAACGCGCCGGTCGGCCCGTCCACCGCTTTTTGCCGGAAACGCGGATAAGCGAGGAACTTCTGTTCGATCACCTTGCGCAGGCTGCGGATGTCGAGGTGGGTCTCGAACATCATCACGCCGGTGATCATCATCAGGTTGGTGGCGCGCTCCATGCGCAGCCAGGCGGTGTCCACCCGCGACATCGGCGTCTTCTTGCCCTTCTTGCGCGCCTCGGCCATGCGTCCTCCCCGGTTCCGGTCAGGATGCCGGCCGCGGCGCCGGGGCGTCAACGCCGTTCGGCACCGTCGGCGCGAACGGACTCGTAGGCCGCCAGCGCCGCCTCGCGGCTGGCCTTGAGGTCGACCACCGGCCGGCGCGGGTAATCCGGAGCCTTGCTGCGCAGCAGGTCCGGATGCTCCCACGGTGCGGAAAGGGCCGCGTCTGGCAGTTTCGCCAGCTCCGGCAGCCAGCGGCGAAGGTAGGCGCCGTCGGGATCGAAGCGCTGGGTCTGCGAGACCGGGCTGAAGATGCGGAAGTACGGCGCGGCATCGGCGCCGGTGCCGGCGGTCCACTGCCAGCCCTGCGTGTTGTTGGCCAGGTCGGCGTCGACCAGGGTGTCCCAGAACCAGTCGGCGCCGTGGCGCCAATGCATCCGCAGGTTCTTGGTCAGGAAGCTCGCGGCGACCATCCGCACGCGGTTGTGCATCCAGCCGGTGGCCCAGAGTTCGCGCATGCCGGCATCCACCATCGGCACGCCGGTGCGGCCCTGGCGCCAGGCCTCGAGCAGCGCGGTGTCGGGGTCGGCCCAGGGGAAATCCTCGAACTTCGGGTTGAGGTTGCCCGTGGGCGTGTCCGGGAAATGGAACAGCAGGTGGTGGCTGAATTCGCGCCAGCCCAGTTCGGAGAGATAGTGGTCCAGGTCCGGCCGGATCGCCGCCGGCCAGTCGCCGGCCTGCAGCGCGGCGACGATCGTGCGCGGCGAGATTTCCCCGAAATGCAGGTGCGGCGACAGGCGCGAGGTGCCGCCGCGACCCGGCAGGTCGCGCTGCTGCTTGTAACCGTGCAGGGCGCCATCCAGGAAAACCTCCAGCAGCTCCAGCGCGCCGGCTTCGCCCGGCGTCCAGTGCTCCCAGAAACCCGCGTCCCAGGCCGGCTCGCCGGCCGGCTGCCGCAGGCCCAGATGCTCCACGTCCAGCCCGGCCAGGGTGGGCGGCGGCTCGGGCAAGCGTTCGGGAGCCGGCGCGGCGCGCACCGATTCAAGCACCTGCCGGGCGTTTTTCCAGAACGGGGTGAACACGCGGTAGGGCCCGCCCTGCCCGGTCTGCACCGCCCAGGGTTCGACCAGCAGGGCGGCGTTGTGGCTTTGCACCTCGAGGCCGCGCGATTTGAGGCCCTGCTTGATGCGGGTGTCGCGGGCGATGGCGGCCGGTTCGTACAGGCGGTTCCAGTGCAGGGCTTCGGCGCGGGTTTCGCCGATCAGTTTTTCCAGTTCCGCCAGGCTGTCGCCGCGACGGATCACCAGCCGCGAGCCGCGCGCCTGCAGGTCGGCGTCGAGTGCCTGCAGCGAACGATGCAGCCAGACGCGGCTGGCGGCGCCGGGCGCCCAGGGCGCGTCTTCGTCCGGGGCATGGATGTAGACCGGCACCGGCACGTGGCCGGCGTCCAGCGCCGCCTGCAGGGCCGGGTTGTCGGCCAGGCGCAGGTCGCGGCGGAACCAGACGATGGCGTGCGACATGCGCGCTCAGCCCGCCCGCACCATCGGTCGCACGGCCTGGAAGCCGCCGTCGAGCGCGATCACCTGGCCGGTGACCCAGCCGGCCTCGTCCGACAGTAGGAAGACACCCAGCGCCGCCGCATCTTCGGCTTCGCCGTGACGGCCCAGCGGGTACTGGGCGCGGATGGCCTTGGTGGAAGCATCGCCCGACAGCAGGCGGGCCGTCGCCGGCGTACGCAGCAGGCCCGGGGCGATGGCATTGATGCGCAGCCCGGCCGCGGAATAATCCGCCGCCAGCGCCCGCACCAGGCCCTCGACGCCGCCCTTGGCGGCCGCGATCGCGGCGTGGTTGGCCACGCCCATGCCGGCGGCGACGGAGCTGAAGAACAGCAGGCTGCCGCCCTGTCCCGCCTTCTGCACGCGCGGTGCGTAGGCCTGGGCGATGAAAAACGCACTGTCGAGGTTCGCGGCCAGGCAGTCGCGGTACATCGCTTCGGTGGTGCGCGGCAGCGAACCCAGCACGACCGCGCCCGCGCAGTGCGCGAGGGCATTCGGCGGCGCACCGAAAGCGCCTTCGGCGGCCGCCAGGGCATGGTCGGCGCCGGCGGCCGTGGAAACGTCGGCTTCGATGACCAGGTCGGCCTCGTCTGGCTGCAGCTTGTCGGGCTGGCGCGTCACCAGGGCCAGGCGCCAGCCGGCCTCGCGCAGGCGGCTGGCCAGGGCGGTGGCGACGCCGCCGGTGGCGCCGGTGATCAGGCAGGTGGGCATGGTGTGTTCCGCTTCAGGGCAAGGCGTACAGCCTAGCCGCCGTCCCCGTGTTGCGGCCGTGAACCGGCCGCCAGCCGGGCCCGCAGGCCGGCGGCCTGGGCCTGCACCGCCTCGAGTTCCCCAGCCGGCCGCCGCGCCAGGTGCGACCACTGCAGCGCCGTGCGCGGATGCCGCTCGAAACGTTCGCGATGGCGCACCAGGAAGTCCCAGTACAGCGTTGTGAACGGACAGGCCGATTCGCCCGTGGCTTCGTCCGGGCGGAAGCGGCAGCCGCTGCAATGGTTGGACAAACGCTGGATGTATTTGCCCGAGGCCGCATAGGGTTTGCTGACCATGCGCCCACCGTCGGCGTAAAGCGCCATGCCCAGCACGTTCGGCAGCTCCACCCACTCCACCGCGTCCACGTACACGGCCAGGAACCACTCGTGCACCTGCTTCGGCCGCACGCCCAGCAGCAGCGCGAACAGGCCCAGCACCATCAGGCGTTCGATGTGGTGGCCGTAGCCGAGGTCGAGCGTATGCCGCAGTGAATCGCGCAGGCAGGCCATGTCGGTGTCGCCGGTCCAGTAGAAATCCGGCAAGGGCTGGTCGGCCCCCAGGACGTTCTGGTCCAGGAAATCCGGCATGCGCAGCCAGTAGACGCCGCGCACGAATTCGCGCCACCCCAGCACCTGGCGGATGAAACCTTCGGCGGCTTCGATCGGCACCTGGCCGTCCCGCCAGGCGGCTTCGACCGCCGCGACGACTTCGCGCGGACCGATCAGTTTCAGGTTCATCGCCGCCGACAGCCGCGAGTGGTAGAGCCAGGGTTCGCCGGCCCACATCGCGTCCTGGTAGCGTCCGAACAGCGGCAGCCGGTGGGCGATGAAGTCCTCCAGCGCTTCGCGGGCCTGGGTCGGGTCCAGCGGCCAGTCGAAGCCTTCAAGTTTGCCGGGATGGCTGGCGAAGCGGCGTTCGACCAGGGCCAGAACCTCCCTGGTGCACGGGTCGGGCGCGAACGCGCGCGGCGCCGGCAGCAGGCCCGGCCCGCGCCGGTCGAAGCGGCCTCGGTTGGCGGCGTCGAAGTTCCAGCGACCGCCGGCCGGTTCGCCGTCGTCGAGCAGCACGCCCTCGCGCCGGCGCTGCCAGCGGTAGAAATGCTCCATGCGGTATTCGCGCCGGCCCCTGGCCCACAGCGCGAAGTCATCGCCATCGCAGTAGAAGTGCCGGTCGGGCCGCTCGACCCAGGCGCAGCCCGCGGCCTTGCAGGTGGCGGGCAGCGAATGCGCCAGGCGCCACTCGCCGGGGCGCACGGCCAGCACCTTCCGCGGGCGCAGGCGGGCCAGGTCGGTCGCCAGCGCCTGTTCGAGGCTGGTCGCCTCGTGTTCGCCCAGGCAACGGTAATGGACCGTCCAGCCGCGTTCGCGCAGCTCGTCGCGGAAGCGCCGCATCGCGGCCAGGAAAAGCGCGATGCGCGGCTTGCCCGACCAGACCTGGGTCGCTTCGTGGTCGACCTCGGCCATCCACACGGCGTCGGTGGCCGGGTCGAAATCGTCGAAAACCGCGGAATCGCGGTCGAGCTGGTCACCCAGGACCAGCACCAGGTGGCGCAGGGGTTCAGACATCCGCGAAGTGTCCCGCCGGCGCCGTGCAGGCGGCGGCAAGGCGGCTCAGCCGCCGCTGTATTCGCGCGGGATGCGGCCGTTGAGGCCGACCAGGATCTCGTAGGGAATGGTGCCGGCCGCCTGTGCCACGTCCTCGCAGCGGATGCGTTCGCCGTCCTGCTGGCCGATCAGCACGACCTCGTCCTCGTTGTAGGCGGTGCCGTCGGGACCGATGTCGACCATGAACTGGTCCATGCAGATGCGCCCGACGATGGGATGGCGCTGGCCGCGCACCAGCACCTGCCCGCGCGAGGACAGCGCCCGCGGGAAACCGTCGCCGTAGCCGATCGGCACCGTCACCACGCGGGTGTCGGCGGCCGGCGCCCAGGTGGCGCCATAGCTGACCGAGTCGCCGGCCGGCACCACCTTGAAGAACACGACCTGGGAGACCAGCGACATCGCCGGGCGGAGTTCGACTGTGGGCCGGGACGCGGTATCGGGCAGCACGCCGAACAGGGCGATGCCCGGGCGGACCATGTCCAGGTGGGTTTCCGGGAAATGCAGCACGCCGCCGGAATTGGCCAGGTGGCGCAGCGGCATCGGCGCGCCGAGGCGTTCGAAGTGCGCGCAGGCCTCGAGGAAACGCTCCAGCTGGCGCGCGGTGGCCGGCGACGCCGGGTCGTCGGCGCAGGCCAGGTGCGAATAGATGCCCTTGATGTCGCACCAGCGCGAGGCCAGCGCCGCTTCGATGAAGGGCCCGGCGTGGTAGCTGTGCACGCCGATGCGTTCCATGCCGGTGTCGATCTTCAGGTGCACGGTGGCACGCTGGCCCAGGGATTCGGCCGCGGCCTCGACCTGGCGCAGCTTGTCGATCGAGGACACGGTGACTTCCAGGTCGTTGGCAATCACCGTGGCCGCCTGCGGGCCGAAGATGCCGCCCATCACCAGGATCGGCAGCCGCACCCCGGCCCTGCGCAGCGCGATGCCCTCCTCCAGGAAGGCCACGCCCAGCTGCCCGGCCCCCTGCGCCTGCAGGTGCAGGCCCACGCGCGCCAGGCCGTGGCCGTAGGCATTGGCCTTGATGATCGGCATCACCGGCACGCCGGCGTGGGCGGCCAGGGCGCGCAGGTTGTGCGAGATCGCGTCCAGGTCCACGCGGATGCGCGTGGGCCGCTGGCCGAAGATGTCGTCGCGGTGGGCGGCGGGGTCCATGGCGCGATTCTAGCCCGGGCCACCCCGCCCCGGCGCCGGCTTATTCGAAGCTGCCGACGCTGTCCCGGGCCAGGTTGTCGAAGCGGGTGTATTCGCCGAAGAACTTGAGCTTGATCGTGCCGGTGGGACCGGAACGCTGCTTGGCGATGATCACCTCGGCCAGGCCCTTGTCCGCCGAATCCTTGTGGTAGTACTCGTCGCGGTAGATGAACATGATGATGTCGGCGTCCTGCTCGATGGCGCCCGATTCGCGAAGGTCGGCCATGACCGGGCGCTTGTCGGTGCGCGACTCCAGGCCGCGGTTGAGCTGCGAGAGCGCGATCACCGGCACGTTGAGCTCCTTGGCCAGGGCCTTGAGCGAGCGCGAGATCTCGGAGATCTCGTTGGTGCGGTTCTCCCCGGTACCCGGCACCTGCATCAGCTGCAGGTAGTCGACCACGATCAGGCCCAGGTCGTGTTCGCGCTTGATGCGCCGCGCCTTCGAGCGCAGCACGTCCGGCGACAGCGCCGGGGTGTCGTCGATGAAGACCTTGACGTCCGAGAGCATCTTGATCGCCATGTTCACGCGCGACCAGTCCTCGTCCTCGAGCTGGCCGGTGCGCAGGCGGGTGGCGTTGATGCGCCCGATCGAGGAGATCAGGCGGAAGGCCAGCTGCGACGAGGACATTTCCATCGAGTACACCGCCACCGCCTTCTTGGTCTTGAGCGCGGCGTATTCGGCGATGTTCAGGGCGAGCGTGGTGTTGTGCACGCAGACGTCGTTGGCGATGAAATTGTGCGTACCCGGCACCGTCAGGTCGTAGACCTGCTGCATGCCCGTGGCACGGATCGATTCGATGCGGTCCCAGACCACGTCGCTCGAGGCCAGCGCGGCGAGCTTCGGATCATTGAGCACCATGGCGATCCGCGCCAACCGCGACCGGGAAATCCCGCGTTTGCCAACATGCATGTTGGTGGCATTGAAGCCGCAGCGGCGGGCCAGCTCGGCCCAGGACAGACTGCCCTTGGCACGTTCAACCAGCGCCCAGGCCGCCGGCGGGACCGAATCGACGTTGCTGTGCGCACCGCGCCTGGCCAGGGCCTGCAGAACCGCGTCCACCGCGGGCTGCTTGCCGTGGATGCCGATCTCGGTGCAGAAAACCTGAAGCGAGCCGGCATCGGTGATGTCGAGCTGCCAGGCCGGGCGCCGCGAGTCGCGGTACTTCACCCAGCGCTGGCGCAATTTCGCCACCACGCCAAAGCGCAGCAGCAGGTGCTGGACCTGGCGGGCCAGGCGCTCGGACACCGAGGCATAACCGGCCTGGGCCTGGCCGCTGGCCAGCACCGTGGCCCAGCCGTCGGTCGCGAAAAGACGGTTGAGGAACAGCGCCAACTGGGCGCGCGGCAGCCTGAAGATCGCGCCGGGAACCTGCTTGGCGGCGGCGTCCTTGCCCATCAAGCCCAGCTCACCAAGCCAGGCGGTGACCGGATTGGGGGTGTTGCGCCGGGCCAGGGCCAGGTCCTGCCCGTCGGGCAGCACCGGCTCGATCGCCAGCACCTCGCACAGCCGGCCCAGCCGTTCCGCCGCGGGCACCGTCTTGCCCTGGCGCCAGTGCGTGAGCGAGGCCGGGCTGACGCCGACGGCCGCCGCCACGGCGCGCGCCGGAGCCGCATGCCGGGAAAGCGCCGCGTCCAGGACGGCGGCGAATTGCTGCCGATTCTGGCCAATCGCCGCGGCATCCGCGGCAACCGACCAGCTGGGCGTCCTGCCCGAGCCAGCGACGGGGTTGGCCTGCACGCCGCCAAACGCCGACACGGAAGCGACGAAGTCCCCGACGATCAGCGGATTGGAATTGGTGAAGCGCGGGACGCTGCCGGTCAGGCCGCCATCGCCGATCAGATAGGCCAGCAGGCTGATTTCGCAGTCGCGCATCGACTCGGTGCCGAACACCGGCAGCCGGCGCGGCACCGCGACGAAGTCACCCTCGCGCAGTTCCAGCAAGGGCCTCCAGCCTTCGAGCGTCAGGAAGGGATGCGGCGCGGTGGCCTCCACCCGGCGACCCAGCCGGGTGGTCACTTCGAAGGTGGGCTTGATGCCGTCGTCGACGAAATCCGAGGGCCGGGTCCAGGCCAGCCGCAGGTCGTCCCCGAGCGTCGCCAGTTCGCCGTCGCGGCGGGCGCAAATGTCCCCGATGGTCGCCACCGAGCCGTCCGCCAGCACGATCTCGGCGTCGGCGCTAAGGCATTTTCCCATCGCCGGCCTGGCCGCCAGGATGATCAGGTCGGACGGCTGCAGGCCGGCGGTGAGTTCGTCCAGGTCGGCGAAGCCACTGGGCAGGCCGGTGACGTTGCCCTGGTTCTCGTAGCGTTCCTGAAGGACCTGGAAGGCGTCCTTCATCGCATCGCGCAGGCTGACGAAATCGGCGCGGCCGCGGCGGCCCTGCTCGGCGATCTTGAAGACGCGCATCTCGGCGGCCGACAGCACTTCCTGGCTGTCCCGGCCCTCGGGCTGGAAACCGTCGTTGACGATCTCGGTGCCAGCCTCGATCAGCTGCCGCAGCACGGCCTTCTCGCGCACGATCTCGGCATAGGCGCGGATGTTCGCGGCCGAGGGCGTGGTGCTGGCCAGTTCGATCAGGTAACCGGTGCCGCCGATCTGCTCGCTCAGCGAGTTCGATTCGAACCACTCGCCCAGGGTGACCGCGTCGAAGGGCTTGTTCTTTTCGCTCAGCTCGCGGATGGCGCGGTAGATGAGCCGGTGGTCGCGGCGATAGAAATCGTGTTCGGTGAGGAAATCGCCGACGCGGTCGAGCGAATCGGGGGCGAGCATCAGGCCGCCCAGCACGGCCTGTTCGGCCTCGACCGACTGGGGCGGCAGGCGCAGGGCGTCGATCTTGGCGTCGCTGCGGAAGGAATCGGGACGTGCGGACATGTTCGCCTTGTTCTGGGATTCGACGTGGCGGGGCCGGCAGCGGCCGGGTCGGTCATCCTAAGGCCCCTGCCCGGCAAGCGTTAGGCATAAGCCTGTGCATAACCGGTGGGCATCTTTACCTCGATCCGGTCTCGCACCCTGAGACCTGTAGGAGCAACTTCAGGCGCGAAGGCGTTCTTTGCCAAAGGCAAAGTCAAGAGATTCGCGCCTGAAGGCGCTCCTACAGGGGCTTGGCGGCAGCCTAAAAACGACGGGCGCCCTGGGGCGCCCGTCGTGAACAGCCTGTGGCCCGGACTCAGGCTTCGGCTTCGACGACCACCTTGACGGTGGTGCCGACGTCGGCGTGCAAGCGCACTTCGATGTCGAACTCGCCGGTGCGGCGCAGGGCGCCTTCGGACATGACCACTTCGCTCTTGTCGAGCTTGAAGCCGGCGGCCGTGAAGGCCTCGGCGATGTCGCGCGGGCCGACCGAGCCGAACAGCTTGCCTTCGGTCGAGGCGTTGGCGGCGATGGTCACCGTCGCGCCCTCGAGCTTGGCCTTGCGGGCTTCGGCGTCGGCCAGCTGGGCGTTGGCCTTGGCTTCGTACTCGGCGCGCTTGGCTTCGAACGCGGCCACGTTGTCGGCGGTGGCCGGCACGGCTTTGCCGTAGGGGATCAGGTAGTTGCGGCCGAAACCCGGCTTGACCTTGACCTTGTCGCCCAGGCCGCCGAGGTTGACGACCTTCTGCAGGAGGATCAGTTCCATTTCAATTACTCCGTAACGTTAGCGGGGCGCGCGGCCCCGCAACTAAGGCTGTCCGTCAGGATCAGTTCTGGTGGTTGTCGGTGTACGGGATCAGGGCCAGCTCGCGGGCGCGCTTGATCGCGGTCTGCAGCTGGCGCTGGTACTTGGCCTTGGTGCCGGTGATGCGGCTGGGAACGATCTTGCCGTTCTCGGTCAGGTACTGGCGCAGGGTGTTGAGATCCTTGTAGTCGATCTCCTTGACACCCTCGGCGGTGAACTTGCAGAACTTGCGGCGGCGGAAGAACTTGCTCATGTCGGTCTCCTGGCTCAGGCCGCGTCGGAATTGCGGTTGTCGTTGTCGCTGCTGCCGATGCCGGACTCGTCGTCCTCACGGCGCGGGCGGCGCTCGGTCTTCTCGTCCTTGCTCTTCATGATCAGGGACTGCTCGGTGACGGCTTCTTCGCGGGCGATGACCATGTGGCGCAGCACCGCGTCGTTGAAGCGGAAACCGTCGACCAGCTCGGTCAGCTCGTTCTTGCCGACTTCGATGTTCATGAGCACGTAGTGGGCCTTGACCAGGTTGTCGATGGCGTAGGCGAGCTGGCGGCGACCCCAGTCTTCAAGACGGTGGATCTTGCCCTCACCGCCCTCGATCAGCGACTTGTAGCGCTCGATCATGGCCGGCACCTGCTCGCTCTGGTCCGGATGGACCATGAACACGACTTCGTAATGGCGCATTGTTGTTTCCTTGTGGATGCGGCCGAGGATTCGGCCTGGCAGCCCCCGGCCGGGATGCAGGGCATCCGCCGTGGAGCAAGGTCTCCCCGGAATGGGGAGCCGCGCATTATGCCCCAGAACCGGGGACAGGTGCAATTTCCCCCGGAGAATCAGCCAGTTCCCGGGCTTCGGCGGGGAAATTGCACCTGTCCCCAGCCCCGGACGGCGCAAGAACGGGGTCAGGTTCACTTCCCCGGGGAGTCCACACGACCTGCGAGATGCGGGGGGAAGTGAACCTGACCCCGTTCTCACCGCACGGCTCAGGCTGCGCGGTCGGCCTTGGTGCTGAAGGACTCGCCGCAGCCGCAGGCGTCTTCGACGTTCGGGTTGCGGAACACGAACTGCTGGTTCAGGCCCTGGCTGACGAAGTCGATCTCGGTGCCATCCACCTGCGGCAGGCTGTGGGCATCGACGTAAACCGCCACGCCGTCGGTTTCGAAGACCGTGTCGTCGGGGCCGGCCGCGTCGGCCATGTCCACCACGTAGGCGAAACCGGTGCAGCCGGACTTGCGGACGCCGAAACGCAGGCCCAGCGTGCCCGGGGTCTGGGCCTGGTAGCTGCGGATGCGGTCGGCGGCGGCGGCGGTGAGCGTGATGGCCATGGCGGGGTCCGTGCTTAGTCGGGGGCGAGGCAGCGCGCAGTATACCGCCGCTGCGCCGGGGCGCGCCTGCGGTATCCTTGCGCACTTAACCAGATGGGCCCGCAGGGGCAGGGAATCAAGGCATGGCAGTGATCAGCGTGCAGCAGGCGCTCGGCGGGGAAATCGCCCCGGGCAAGGAAGTCACGGTCCAGGGCTGGGTGCGCACCCGGCGCGACTCCAAGGCTGGGCTGAGTTTCGTCAACATCAGCGACGGTTCCTGCTTCGCGCCCATCCAGGTGGTGGCGCCCGCCACCCTGTCCAATTACGAAGACGAGGTCCGCCGGCTCAGCGCGGGCTGTTCGGTGGTCGCGACCGGCACCCTGGTGCCTTCCCAGGGCCAGGGCCAGGGCTTCGAGATCCAGGCAACCGCGATCGAGGTGCTTGGCTGGGTCGAAGACCCGGAAACCTACCCGATCCAGCCCAAGGCGCATTCGCTGGAATTCCTGCGCGAGGTCGCCCACCTGCGCCCGCGCACCAACCTGTTCGGCGCGGTCACCCGCATCCGCCACTGCCTCGCGCAGGCCGTGCACCGGTTCTTCCACGAGCAGGGCTTCTACTGGATCAGCACGCCGATCATCACCACCTCCGACGCCGAGGGCGCCGGCCAGATGTTCCGCGTTTCCACCCTGGACATGGCCAACCTGCCGCGCGACGGCAAGGGCAACGTGGATTTCTCCAAGGACTTCTTCGGCAAGGAAACCTTCCTCACCGTGTCCGGCCAGCTCAACGTCGAGGCCTATTGCCTGGCGCTGAGCAAGGTCTACACCTTCGGCCCGACCTTCCGCGCCGAGAACAGCCACACCACCCGGCACCTGGCCGAGTTCTGGATGATCGAGCCGGAAATCGCCTTTGCCGACCTGGTCGCCAACGCCGACCTGGCCGAGGCCTTCCTGAAGTACCTGTTCGAGGCCGTGCTGGCCGAACGCGCCGACGACATGGCCTTCATCGCCGAACGCGTGCAGAAGGATGCCGTGACGCGCCTGGAGAACTTCATCGACTCGCCCTTCGAGCGCATCGACTACACCGAGGCGGTGAAGCTGCTGCAGGACTCGGGCCACAAGTTCGACTTCCCGGTCGAATGGGGCCTGGACCTGCAGACGGAACACGAACGCTGGCTCACCGAAGTGCACGTCGGCCGGCCGGTGGTGGTGATGAACTACCCCGAGCAGATCAAGGCCTTCTACATGCGCCTGAACGACGACGGCAAGACCGTCGCCGCCATGGACGTGCTGGCCCCGGGCATCGGCGAGATTATCGGCGGCAGCCAGCGCGAAGAACGCCTCGACGTGCTGGACAAGCGCATGGCGCAGTTCGGTCTGGACGGCGAACACTACGGCTGGTACCGCGACTTCCGCCGCTACGGCACGGTGCCGCACGCCGGTTTCGGCCTCGGTTTCGAGCGCCTCGTGGTCTACACCTGCGGCCTGGCCAACATCCGCGACGCCATCCCCTATCCGCGCGCGCCGGGCCTGGCGACGTTCTGAGCCATGCAGACCGGCGCCGGTTCGCTGCTGATCTTCCTGATGCTGGGCCTGGCGGGTTCCGCGGCGCCTGCGCATTTCGGGTTCCGGGTGCTGGCCTTTCGCCAGCAGCTGGACAAGGGCTACGCGTTCGCGCCCGGCACCGACGACGGCGGCTGGGGCTACAGCTGGTGGCTGATGCGCTGGAGACACCGCACGCTTGCCGACCCGTCGCTGAACTTCTTCGGCGGCATCGCCGCCGGCAGCGGCTGGCTGGCCCTGCTCGGCAGCGCCGGGGTCGTGCTGCTGATCGCACTGCAATAAGGACGAATCGATGAGCGACGAAACCAACCGCGACGACGACCAATGGTGGCTGGCCGCCCTGCCCCGCATGCTGGTCTGGTCCCGCCTGCGCGTGCTTGACAGCGGCGTCGCCGAAGTCTTCGACTGCGACGGCCGCATCAACATCTATGAAAGCGAGGACGTGGCGCGCTCGGCGCTGATGGACGCCGAATTCCGCGCCTTCGACGGCATGGACGCCGACGACGCCGAGGCCTGGGGCCTGGACCTCGAGGAAATCGAGCCGCCGCGCGCCGAGGACGACGAGGCCCTGCGCGAGCGCATGATCCAGCCCATCAAGACCCCGCTTTCGGGGAAGGACTGGTAGAGGGAATCGGGACTGAAGTCCCTCCCACAGGGGAGCAAGAACGATGCACAAGGATCTGGCGGGGCGGCATGCCCTGGTTTGCGGCGGTTCGGAAGGCATCGGCCTGGCCGCCGCGACGGCACTGGCCGAACGCGGCGCCGACGTCACGGTCCTGGCCCGGCGGCCGGGACGCCTGTCCGAAGTGGCCGCCGGCCTGCCCCGCGTGCATGAGTCGCAGCGCCACGGTTACCTCGCCGCCGACGCCGCCGACACTGCCGCACTCGGCGAGAAGGTGGCCGCGCTCTGTGCCGGACGCGGCGTGCAAATCCTGCTCAACAACACCGCCGGCCCGGCCGGTGGCCCGGCGCACGTCGCCGATCCGCAGGCCTACCTCGACGTTTTCCGCCAGCACCTGGTCGCCGGCCAGGTGCTGGTCCAGGCCGTGCTGCCGGGCATGAAGGCGGCCGGCTGGGGCCGCATCGTCAACGTCATCTCGACCTCGGTGAAGGAGCCGATCGCCAACCTCGGCGTCTCCAACACCATTCGCGGCGCCGTCGCCAGCTGGGCCAAGACCCTGTCGGGCGAGCTCGGCCCCTTTGGCATCACGGTCAACAACGTGCTGCCCGGTTACACCCGCACCCAGCGGCTGGACCAGATCCTGGCCGAGCGCGCCCGCGCCACCGGCAAGTCCGAAGAAGAGATCGCCAGGGGCATGCTGGCCACGGTGCCGGCCGGGCGCTTCGCCGAACCGGCCGAAGTCGCGGCGGCCATCGCCTTCCTGGCCTCCCCGGTGGCCGGCTACGTCAACGGCATCAACCTGCCGGTGGACGGCGGCCGGACGAAGTCGCTGTGAGGGCGAACGCATGAACGACCATCGTTTCGCGCCCCGGGTCCCGTATGCCGCCCGCGTGATGGTGGTGCGCGACGAAGAGGCCTGGCTGGGCGAAGTCGTCGACCTGTCCGAAGGCGGCTGCGGGCTGTTCCGCCCGGAGGGCTGCCACCTGCAGGTGGCGGAGGTCGTGCAGCTGGTGTTCTTCGACGAACCGGGACCGGCCGTCCTGGTGGGCGCCCGCGTCGCCCGCGTCCAGGAAGGCCTTCTGGGTTTCGAATACCACGACCCGCAGCAGGTGCCGCCGGCGCGTGAACCGGCCGCGACATCGCCTGCACGGGCCTGAGGGCAGGCTGCGGCCATGCCTGAAGGTCCCGAGATCCGCCGCGCCGCCGACCGCCTCGCCGAGGCCGTGGTCGGCCGTCCGCTGGCCGCCGCCTGGTTCCATTTCCCCGAGCTCAAGCGCCACCACAAGACGCTGGTGGGGCGCACGATCACGGCGATCGAGCCGCACGGCAAGGCTCTGCTCACGCACTTCGACCACGGCCTGAGCCTGTACTCGCACAACCAGCTCTACGGCGTCTGGAAAGTCGCCGCGGCCGGCGAACGGCCCGACCAGGGCGCACGCTCGCTGCGGGTGGCGCTGGAAACCGACGAGCGCGCGATCCTCCTGTATTCGGCCTCCGATGTCGCGATGTGGAAGACGGCCGAACTTTCGCGCCACCCCTTCCTGGCGAAGCTGGGCCCGGACGTGCTGGATGCGTCGCTTACCGCCGCCGCCGTTGGCAAGCGCCTGCAGGATCCGCGTTTCGCCGGACGTTCGCTTGTGGCGCTGCTGCTCGACCAGGCCTTCCTGGCCGGCATGGGCAACTACCTGCGCTCGGAGGTCCTGTTCACCGCAGGCATCGCGCCGCAGCGGCGGCCGGCGGAACTCAGCGCCGCCGAACGCAAGCGCCTCGCCAAGGCCCTGCTGGACATCCCGCGCGCCAGCTACCGCACCCGCGGCATCGAAGCGGCGTCCGGCATGAAAGGCGACTACCTGACCGACACGCCCGCGGGTTTCCGCTTCCAGGTCTTCGACCGCGAGGGCGAGCCCTGCCCCCGCTGCGGCGACGTGGTGGTTCGCCAGGAGCTCGGTAGCCGCCGCCTCTACTGGTGTCGTCACTGCCAGAGCTAAGCCCCTGTAGGAGCGCCTTCAGGCGCGAATCTTCTCCTGGCCA
>NZ_JAYRTE010000034.1:0-14406 GCF_041919775.1 Arenimonas sp.
CCTTCTTTGCCAAGGGCAAAGTCCAAAGATTCGCGCCTGAAGGCGCTCCTACGCCAGGGTCGCTGCGGTATCCTCGGCGCCATGACGAGCCTGCCCGCAACCCCGCGCATCGCCTTCCTCGCCAGCTCCACGCCCGAGGCCCAGGCGGCCCGCGAGCACTTCACGGCCGGCTTCGGCCAGGTGGCGCCGGAGGAAGCCGACGTGCTGTGCGTGCTCGGCGGCGACGGCTTCATGCTGCACACGCTGCACCGGCACGGCGCGCTCGGGAAGCCGGTGTACGGCATGAAGCTGGGCACGGTCGGCTTCCTGATGAACCAGTACCGGCCCGAGCACCTGCTTGAACGCCTGCAGGCCGCGCACGCCACCGTGCTGCGGCCGCTGGAAATGACGGCGACCTCGGAATCAGGCGCGACGGTGTCGCTGCTGGCCTACAACGAAGTGTCGATGCTGCGGCAGACCCGCCAGACCGCCCACCTGCGCATCTCGCTCAACGGCCAGGTGCGGCTGGACGAGCTGGTCTGCGACGGCGCCCTGGTGGCGACCCCGGCCGGCAGCACGGCCTACAACTTCTCGGCGCACGGGCCGATCCTGCCCCTGGGCTCGCAGGTGATCGCGCTGACGCCGATCGCCGCCTTCCGGCCGCGGCGCTGGCGCGGCGCGCTGCTGCGGTCCGACACCGAGATCCGCATCGAGGTGCTCGACGGCCACAAGCGGCCGGTCAGCGCCACCGCCGACTCCCACGAGGTGCGCGACGTCACCGAGATCACCGTGCGCGAATCGCTCGAACGCACGGTGACCCTGCTGTTCGACCCCGAGCACAACCTCGAGGAACGCATCCTCAACGAGCAGTTCATCACCTGAGCCGTCGCGGCCGGTGAGACAGCCGCCGGCGACAATGCCCCCATGGCCCCGAATTCCCTCCCGCCCGAATCCCCCTCAGACCGCCTAGTCGTCGCCATCACGGCGCGCGCCCTGTTCGACCTCGAGGACAGCCATGCGCTGTTCCAGGCCAGCGGCCTGCAGGCCTACGCCGACTTCCAGCGCAGCCGCGAAAAGGACGTCCTGGCCCCGGGCATCGCCTTCCCGCTGGTGCAGAAGCTGCTGGCGCTCAACGAAGGCGCGCCGGCCGAGGCGCCGCGCGTCGAAGTCGTGCTGCTGTCGCGCAATTCCTCCGACACCGGCCTGCGCATCTTCAATTCGATTCGCCATTACGGGCTGGGCATCGTGCGCGCGGTGTTCACCAGCGGCGCGGAAACCTGGCCCTACATCCGGCCCTTCGGCGCCCAGCTGTTCCTGTCGGCCAACCCGGACTCGGTGCGCAGCGCGCTGGAACACGGCGTCGCCGCAGCCACCATCCTGCCGTCCAAGCCGCCCGAACGCACCCACGACCAGCTGCGCATCGCCTTCGACGGCGACGCGGTCATCTTCGGCGATGAATCCGAGCGGGTGTCGCGGCTGTCGGGCCTGGCGGCCTTCCACGACAACGAGACCAGCCGCGCCGCCGAGGCGCTGTCGGGCGGGCCGTTCAAGGGGTTCCTGGCGGCGCTGCACAAGCTGCAGGAAGCCTTCCCGGTCGGCGAGGATTCGCCGATCCGCACGGCCCTGGTCACCGCGCGCTCGGCGCCGGCGCATGAGCGCGTCATCCTGACCCTGCGCGAGTGGGGCGTGCGCCTGGACGAGGCGATGTTCCTGGGCGGGCGCGACAAGGGCCCGTTCCTGGAAACCTTCGGTGCCGACATCTTCTTCGACGATTCCCAGCACAACGTCGACAACGCCCGGCGACACGTCGCCACCGGCCACGTGCCCTTCGGCGTCACCAACGAGCCCTAGCCGGGCGCGGCCGCCGGCACGCGCCGGCGCATCGCGTGGACGGACCAGGCGATCGCGGCCACCGCCGCGCCGGCAGCGAAGGCCGCGGGGCCGGCGCCCACCCGTTCCCACATCAGCGCCGCCAGCCCGGCGCCCAGCACGCCGCCGACGCCGGAACTGAAGCCGTAGAGCAGGCTCTGCCCGGCCACGGCCCGCCGGCCAGGGAAGTAGTCGGTGATCAGCCGCATGCAGCAGGCGTGGAAGGTGGCGAAGCTCAGTGCGTGCGTGGTCTGCGCCAGCGCCATCATCCAGAACAGGTCGGCGAAGGCCGCCACCAGCCCCCAGCGCAGCACCGTGACGCCCAGGCACACGCTGAGCAGCCGGGCCGCACCGAACCTGGCGATCAGCCGCGGCGCCTGCCAGAACATCGCGATCTCGACCAGCACGCCGATCGCCCAGAGGCCGCCGATCGCCGCGCCCGAATGCCCGGCCGCCTGCAGGTGCAGGGTGTAGAAGACGTAGAACGGCCCGAAACCCAGCTGCATCAGCATCGCCACCAGCAGGAAACGGCGCACGCCCGGGCGCTTGAACAGGTGCCCGGCTTCCGCGATCGCCGGGCCGCCGTGCTCCGGCGGCCGGTCGTGCCGGTGTGGCCAGGCGGCCAGCGCCATCGCCACGAACAGGGGCAGGGTGAGCCAGGGAAACGCCGTCGCGCCGACCCGGTCCATCAGCGCGCCGTAGCTCGACGCCACCAGCAGGAAACCCACCGAGCCCCAGACCCGCAGGCGTCCATACATTTCCGGGCTGGGGCCCAGCGCGGTCAGCGTCATGGCCTCGAACTGCGGCATTACCGCGTTGTAGAACAGCCCGAAAACCGCCATCACGCCCAACAGGGCCCAGGCCTGGTCGGTGTAGAGGAATCCGCCGAAACACAGCGCTGTCGCGACGCAGCCGGCGACGAACCATTCGCCCGGACGCGCACTGCGCCCGGCCAGTGCGGCCCAGGCGGGCGGCGCGATGATGCGCGTGCCGTACCAGAGCCCCAGCATCGCGCCGATCACGAAGCCGCCGTGCCCGAGCGCGTCCACCCAGCGGCCCACGTAGGGCGTGTAGGCACCCAGCGCGGCGTAGTACCAGAAATAGAAGGCGGCGAAACGCCAGAGAGGACGGGGCATCGTGGCTGGGCAGGAAAAAGAAAGGCCGGGCCCGAAGGCCCGGCCGTCGCATCATCGCTGTTCCCGTGGCGCGGGGGTACTAGCGCACCCGGCGGCGGTCCAGCGCGCCGCCCTCGTCGCGGTCGCGCGGCGCCCGGCGGATCGTCTCGCGCAGCGCCAGCACGCGCGTTTCCAGCGTGCCCAGCCGGGTCTGGTCCTTGAGCTCGAGGAATCGCAGCTCGAAGGGCGCGCCGTAGCCCATCGGCAGATTGCCCGGGCCGAAGGCCAGGTCGAGTTTGCGTTCGCCCGCCTCGAGCCAGTTGGCCGAATGCGCCTGGGCCACCGGCGCGGACTGACCCGACGGCCCGGTGGCATAGAGCACGCCGCGCAGTTCGTAGCGGCCCGGGGCCGCCACCTGCACCGGCAGGCTGAACTTCACGCTGCCCGGGTCGAAGGCATAGTCGCCGCCCAGTCGGGCCGTCGGCCGGCTGACTTCGATCGCGGTGCGGGCGTCACGCTGTACCGGGCCGTCCTTGCTGGCGGCACCCGCGAACAGCTGGACTTCCCACAGCCCCGGCGTCGGGTCGGCGTCCAGCGGAAGCTGGCCGCTGGCCTTGCCGTTGCGGACCGACATCGGCCAGGACTGCCCCGACGGTGACACCAGCTGCGCCTGCACGACGCCGCCTTCGATCAACGCCTTGCCGCGGCGCAGGCTGGTGGCGACCTCGACGGTGTCGCCGGCCAGCAGGCGGCTGCTTTCGGCCTGCGCCAGCAGCACCACGCTGCTGTGCGGCTCGAAGACATGCACCAGGTAACGACCCGAGGCCTTGCCCATCTGCAGCTGGAAGCGGCCCTGGCCCAGCGAGTCGTCGAGCTGCACGATCACGGTGCCGTCGGGCACGTCCATGCCGGCCTGCTTGAGCTGGCCGGTCGTGGCCAGGCGCTTGAAGGCCGAGGCGGGCAGGGGCCGGCCGTCGCGCAGCAGGCGGACCTCGCCCGGGTCGACGGAGGCGGATTTCACCCGGGCTTCCGGGCTGATCCGCACCAGCGCCCCGGGCGCCGTGGTGGTGAGCCCGAAGCCGGCCTTGAGCTGGCCGGCGTCAACGGCCGCCCAGTATTCGCGGCTTTCGGCCAGGTGCGGAGCATCGGCCGCCAGCTCGGTGGCCGGATCCATCGCCCAGGCCATGGCCACGGGCTGGCGTTCGAATTCGCCCCCGGGAAGCGGCGCTGCGACCAGTTTCGAAGGCTGCTGGTCGGCTGCGCCGGGTGGCAGCAGGCTGGCAGCCTGGGCCGAGGAGAAGGCAAGGCTGATGAAACAGGCAAGAAGTGTCTTGTTCATGGCTCAGGCCCCCATGTCCGAACGCAGGATGGAATCGAGCCCGAAGCAGGCGCGGCGGCTCTGGTTGTGCGACAGCGGTTCACGGCCGCGCATGCGCGCCTTGTCCTGGAACCAGACGCTGCCGGCCGCCGACTGGCTCGAGCACTCCAGGAAGCCATCCGAGCACGAACTCAGCCAGTTCTGCGTGGTTTCCAGGCCGACGTTTTCGGCATACCCCCCGCAGTAGCTGTCCGAATCCCAGATCGCCGAATCCACGTCGGTGCCGACCACGCTGCGGAAGGGTTTGGGCAGGGCCGGGCGACCGCTGGTGCCGTACAGCCAGCTGCCGTTGTAGCTGGCCATCCAGCTGGTCTGCTGCATGCGCACGGCGTCGTTCTGGTAGCCGAGCAGCCAGCCCAGCGCGCCTTCGAACACGTTGCCGTTGATCACCGCGTTGGCCAGCGGCGTGCCGGCCGAGGACGGCGCCAGGGCGTTCACGCGCACGGTCTTGCTGATGATGTTCGGGTAGCGGCTGTCCCAGGTCGGGTTCGACAGGATCCAGCGCATGACGTTGCCGCCGTTGCTGTGGGTGATGACGATAAGCCGGGTGATGCCGCGGGCCTTGATGAAGCCATCGAGCTGGCCCGCGAGGCAGCCGGCCGCCGCGCTGTCCCACATGTATTTGGTGAAGTCGCAGTTGATCACCACGTAGTTGGCGGAATTGGGCAGGCCGCCGCGCACGTTGTTGACGAAGCTGGACGTCCAGTAGTCGGCGGTGGCGTTGGTCTGCTTGCCCGTGCCATGCACGAAGGCGACGCCGGTGTTGGCGCTGCACACGCCCGAAAATGCCGCCAAGGCGGCGAAGATTAAATAGCGCACGATCCCTCCCCAGGAATTCGATGCGAAACGTGGTGTCCCCGTCCCTGCGTAACCCCGTCCGGTGGATTCCGGTGCTCCCCTGCGCCGGCGTATGGAGACCCACCCTACGGGCAAATCCGTGACGGTCAACACATTTCGATGCTGCAGTGCGGCAGCGTATGGCCGAAAACGCCGTCAGAACTCCAGCTCAAGCGCCGCGCACAGGTAATCGACCAGCGGCACGACGCCCTTGAAGCCCGACACCACCGCCTGGCGCAGGCGCGGACCAAGCACCACCTCGTCCTCCAGGGAATAACCGGCGGTGAAGTCCTTGCGCCTGAGGTCGTCGATCAGCGGGTGCTCGGCCGGAAAACCTCGCGGCGCGCGCACCAGGCTGTCGCCCCACATCTCGTAGCGCCGGCGGAAGGCCGGGCTGCGCACGGCCTGGGTCCAGCCGGAGGGATTGTCGACGATGAACTCGCGGATCCGGCGCTGCACGTCCGGCTCCGGGTGCCAGATGCCGCCGCCCAGGAAACTGTTGCCCGGCTGGATGTGCAGGTAGAACGACGGCGCCGGCACCTGCTTGCTGCGGGCATGGAAAAAACGGGCGCCGCCCCAGGTCTTGTAGGGGGTCTTGTCGTTGGAAAAGCGGGTGTCGCGGTGGATCCGGAACAGCGAACCGCCGTTGCCGCGCGGGTCGGCCCGGTAATGCGGGCTGATCGCCAGCAGGTCGGGTTCGAGATCGCCGATCAGCCGCTGGAACGGGCCCTTGAGGTGGGCCTCGTAGTCCTTGCGGTGCTCCTCGAACCAGGGGCGGTTGTTGTTGCGCGCCAGCGCCCGCAGGAACCTGAAGGTCTTGTCGCTGAAATAGGTGCTCATGACAGGGATCGCCGGATGTCGTGGCCCCAGGCCTCCAGGGCGTCAAGCCAGGCCTGCTTCGGGCCGGGTTCGGATTCCGCCCTCAGCCGGGCGATGGCGGCGAAATACGTCGTGAAGTCGTACTCGCTAAGCGTCTCGCCGGCGAGGCGCGTGCGTCGGTAGTCGTCCCAGCGCTGGATTTCGGCCGGGTCCAGGCTGTCGGGCCAGTTGCGGGCGCGATACCGGAACAGCAGTTCGCCGTAGCGCGGGTCGCTGAACTGGTCCGCCAGCACGGCAAGCCCGGCTGGCGGCGTGCTGCGCACGCGCGGGAACAGCCGCTTGTCGCCGTCGGCCGGGAATCCGTCGTACAGCGCCGCATCGGCATCGGCCGGCTCGAGCGCGGCCTCCACCGCGAAGGCGCGGCGCACGCGCTCGCCCAGGCCGGGGGCAGTGCGCAGCGTTTCCGCCCGGGCCAGGCAGGCGTCGCGGTCGATGCCGAGGCGTTCGAAATCGGCGTCGCGCAGGTGCGCCAGCGGCAGCAGCACCGGGCATTTGTTGGTGTGCACTTCCTTGAGCGGGATGCGCTGTTCGCCCTCGGGCAGGTCGGCTCTGCGGACGAAGATGCGCTCCGCGATGTCCTCGGGAGGCATATCCAGCCAGCGGGCCGGATCCTCGTCCAGGCTGGCGACGATCACCCGCGACTCGATGCGCGGGTGCCGCGCGATCGGCGCCACCAGCGCCGCGCAGTGCCGGCTGGCGGGGTAGCGCGAGGAAATGTGCAGCAGCGGCGTCATGTTGGCCACGTCCAGCAGGCCGCCGACCTGGCGCTTGTTGCGCAGCGAAAACGCGTAGTCCCAGAGCCGCGGCTGCGCGGCCCTGAACTTCCGGGCCAGGCCGATCAGCGCGCGCACGTCGCTCAGCGCCTCGTGGGCGTCGCCTTCGCGCACGCCGTTGGCTTCGGCCAGGTGTTCGAGCTTGAAGCTCGGCGCGCCGTCTTCGCGCCGGGGCCATTCCAGTCCGTCGGGGCGCAGCGCTTCGGCGAGGCGCAGCACGTCGAGCAGGTCCCAGCGCGAGTTGCCGTTGCGCCATTCGCGTTCGTAGGGGTCGTGGAAATTGCGGTACAGGCCGAAGCGCACGAACTCGTCGTCGAACCGGATCGAGTTGTAGCCGACGGCGCAGGTGCCCGGCTGGGCGAATTCCTCGTGCAGCCGCGCCATGAATTCGGCCTCGCGCAGGCCCTCGGCCAGCGCCCGCTGCGGCGTGATGCCGGTGATCATCGTGGCTTCAGGCGAGGGCAGCAGGTCCTTGGCCGGCTGGCAGAACAGGCTGATCGGGTCTCCGACCGGATTGAGCTGCGTGTCGGTACGCTGGGCGGCGAACTGGGCGATGCGCGTGCGCCGCGGGTCGCGGCCGAAGGTTTCCAGGTCGTACCAGAGGAAGGTGTCGGCCACGGACTCAGGCCTCGTGCCGCGGCATCAGGCCGGCATCGCCGGCAGGCGGGCCTGCACCAGCGCGTCGGCGGCGGCCAGGTCCACGTCTTCGATCGTGCGGCAGCCGCGCGTGGCTTCGACCAGGATTTCGCGCTGCAGCTTCCCGCGCTCCAGCGCGACCGCGTAGGGCACGCAGGTGAAGCTGACCATCGAATAACGCGGCACGAAGTGGCCCGGGTGCCGGCGTGCCAGCACCTGTTCGAGCGCGCGCTGGAGTAGGTAGTCGTCGTCGTCGACGCGGTCGCGCATCTCGACGTAGTTTTCCAGCGCCATCGTCTGGATGGCTTCGGCATTCGGCCGGCGCTCGGCTTCGAAGCCGGCGAATGCGCTCTCGAAATCCGGTGCTTCCGCCAGGTGCCGGTCCAGGGCCAGGCAGTCCTCGAAAGCGCAGTTCATGCCCTGGCCGTGGAAAGGCACCATCGCGTGGGCGGCGTCGCCCAGCAGCACCGCGCGGCCATCGAGCCGCCAGTTGTCCAGGTGCAGGGTGCCCAGGCCGCTGACCGGGTTGTTGGTCCAGTCGGCGTCGAAGTCCGGCAGCAGCGGCAGCGCATCGGCGAAGTCGCGTTCGAAGAAAGCGCGGGCCGCCGCCAGGTCGGGCAGGGCCGCGAAGCTGCGTTCGCCCTGCATCGGCAGGAACAGCGTGACGGTGAAGGTTTTTTCGGTATTGGGCAGGGCGATGCACATGTAGTCGCCGCGCGGCCAGATGTGCAGGGCGTTGGGCTCGATGCGGAAACCGCCGTCGGCCGCGGGCGGGATTTCCAGCTCCTTGTAGCCGTGCAGCAGCGGTTCGAAGCGTTCGCCCAGCGCCACGTGCGGGCGCATGGCCTCGCGAAGCCCGGAGCCGGCGCCGTCGGCGCCCAGCAGGGCTTCGAAGGGCTGCGGCTGCGCGGTGCGGTCGTGGTCGTTGACGAAAAGGGCCACGCGCCGGCCGAAGTCGACGCTGTCCAGGCGCTGGTTGAAATGGATGCGCGCCCCGGCCGCCTCGGCGGCGTCGAGCAGGGCGATGTTGAGCCGGCCCCGGTGCACCGACCAGATGACTTCGCTGTCGTCCAGGCCGTAGCGCTGCAGCATCGGCTCGCCGCCGTCCAGCGGGTGCACCATGCGGCCGCGCATCATCACCGCCTGCGCCATCACCGCGTCCTGCAGGCCGGCCTGGCGCAGGGCGTGCAGGCCGCGTTCGGCCAGGGCGAGGTTGATCGAACGGCCCCCTTCGTAACCGCGGCGGCGCGGGTCGGGGCGCTTCTCGAAAACGTCCACCGACAGGCCGCGGCGGGCCAGCAGGGTGGCCAGCAGGGCACCGGCGAGGCCGGCCCCGACGATCGTCACCGGTGCGCGCGGGGTCATGCCACGCTCCCGGCCGGTGCCGACCAGGCTTCGACGGCGGCGATGAAGCGGCTGATGTCGCTGAAGCGGTTGTACAGCGGCACCGGCGAGATGCGGATGACGTCGGGTTCGCGCCAGTCGCCGACGATGCCCTGCGCGACGAGGTAGTCGAACAGCGCGCGGCCCTGGTCACGGCCGGCGCGCACGCGCAGCGACAGCTGGCAGCCCCTGCGTTCCGGCTGCGCCGGCGTGACGATTTCCAGCACGCTCGGCAGCCGCGCCAGCACCTGGGCTTCGAGGTAAGCGGTGAGCTTCTCGGACTTCGCGCGCAGCGCCGGCAGGCCCGCCTGCGAGAACAGGTCGAGCGACACCCGCAGCGGTGCGAGCGCCAGGATCGGCGGGTTGCTCAGCTGCCAGCCGTCGGCGCCGGGCGTGGGCTGGAACTCCGGCCCCATCCTGAACCGGCTGGCCTGGTCGTGGCCCCACCAGCCGGCGAAACGCGGCCGGTCGGTGGTGGCGTGGCGTTCGTGTACGAAGGCGCCGGACACCGCGCCGGGACCGGAGTTCAGGTATTTGTAGCTGCACCAGGCGGCGAAGTCGGCGCCGCTGTCGTGCAGGGCCAGCGGCAGGTTGCCGGCCGCGTGCGCGAGGTCGAAGCCAACCACGCATCCCTTCGCATGCGCCAGCCGGGTGATTTCCTTGAGGTCGAAGGCCTGGCCGGTGCGGTACTGCACGCCCGGCCACATCACCAGGGCGACGCGGTGGCCGCGTTCGTCCAGCGCACGCTCGATGGCGGCCATCGAGATCGTGCCGTTGGCTTCGTCGGGCTGGACCTCGATAAGGTCGGTCGCCGGGTCGAAACCGTGGAAGCGCAGCTGCGAGGCCATCGCGTACTGGTCGGACGGGAACGCGCCGGCTTCCATCAGGATGGCCGGTCTCTCCGGCGTCGGGCGGTAGAAGCTGACCATCAGCAGGTGCAGGTTGGCGGTGAGCGAGTTCATCGCCACCACTTCCGACGGCTGCGCGCCGGCGATGAGGGCCAGGCCGTCGCGCACTTCGTTGTGGTAGGGCATCCACGGATGTTTGCCGTGGAAATGCGCTTCGACGCCCAGCGCAGCCCAGTCGTCGAGCTCCTGCAGCAGGGCCTCGCGCACGCCGCGCGGCTGCAGGCCCAGCGAATTGCCGCAGAAATAGGTCTGCTCGCCGTCGCCGTGGCGGGGAATCAGGAACTGGTCGCGGAACCCGCGCAGCGCGTCTTCGGCGTCCAGGCGCTCGGCCGCGATCGTGTGCAGCTCGCTCATTCGAACCTCGAACGGGGCAGGCCCAGCCATTCCAGCGCGGTGCCGTGGTAGAGCCGCGCCTGGTCGGTTTCGTTGAGGCCCAGGTTGGCGATGCCGGCGCCCGGCTCCTGTTCGCCCAGCGGGAAGGGGTAGTCGGTGCCCAGCATCACCCGCGGCACGCCGACGGTGTCGAGCAGGTAGCGCAGGGCGCGCTCGTCGGCGACCCAGGAATCGAAATACAGGCGGGGCAGGTAGCTGCGCGGATTGTGCGGGTTGTCGGTGGCGACCAGGTCCGGGCGCATGTTGAAGCCGTGTTCGATGCGGCCGATGGTGTAAGGAAAACTGCCGCCACCGTGGGCCAGGCAGACCTTCAGGCGCGGGAAACGCTCGAGCACGCCGCCGAAGATCAGCGCGCAGGCGGCGCGGCTCTGTTCGGCCGGCATGCCCACCAGCCACGGCATCCAGTACTTGGGCATGGACTCGGTGCCCATCATGTCCCAGGGGTGCACCAGGATCGCCGCGCCCAGGTCCTGCGCCGCTTCGAAGAAGGGCTGCAGTTCGGCGGCGTCGAGGTTCCAGTCGTTGATGTGCGAGCCGATCTGCACGCCCTGCAGGTCGAGCTGGTCCATGCAGCGTTCCAGTTCCTGCACCGCGAGGCGAGGCGACTGCAGCGGCACGGTGCCGATGCCGGCGCAGTGCCTGCGGTGGTCGCGGCAGGCTTCGGCCATGTGGTCGTTCAGGGCCTGGTGCAGCTCCAGCGCGTGCTGGGCCTTCGCCCAGTAGCTGAACATCACCGGCACCGTGCTCAGCACTTGCACCTGCACGCCGAAGCGCGCGTAGTCGGCGATGCGTTCGGCCGGGTCCCAGGTCTTGGACCAGATTTCCCGGAAGAACTTGCCGTCCTTGTAGATGCGGGCGCGACCTTCCTCGTGGTGGATCACCGGAAAGCGGGCGTCGCCGTACTTCTCGGCCAGGTTGGGCCAGGTTTTCGGCAGGTAGTGGGCGTGGCTGTCGATCTTGAGCATGGGCGGGATTCTAGCCGCTTTGGCGCCGGGACCGGCTTGGCGCCAGCACGACCGGTGAAAGCAGGTTGGCCGTGAAAAGGTCCAGCTCGAAAGGCATGGCTCAGCTCGCGTCGTATCTGGCGGGCGCCGGGTTGAGGTGCTTGCAGTCGGGACAGGTGCGGTTTTCAACCGAGCCGTAGAAACGATCGAAGATGGCCTGGAACTGCGTCTCGATGTTCTCCAGCTCGAAATACTCCGAGAACAGCGGGTGGTTGCACTTCTCGCAGTACCACAGCAGGCCGTCCTTCTCGCCGGCGCGGCGCTTGCGTTCGATCACCAGGCCGACGCCGCCGGCCATGCGCTGCGGCGAGTGCGGCACCTTGGGCGGCAGGTAGAACACCTCGCCGGCCCGGATCGGGATGTCGCGCACTTTGCCGTCTTCCTGGATCTTCAGGACCATCTCGCCTTCGATCTGGTGGAAGAATTCCGGCCCTTCCTCGATGTGGAAGTCGGTGCGCTGGTTGGGCCCGCCGACGATCATCACGATGAAATCGCCGTCGACGATGCACTTGTTGCCGACCGGCGGCTTGAGCAGGTGCCGGTGTTCGTCGATCCACTGCTGCAGGTTGAAGGCGTTGGGGATCATCGGTGCGACTCCGGATAGGCCGCCACGCACTTGAGCTCGATCGCGATCGGCGTGGGCAGGGCGCTGATGCCCAGCGTGGTGCGGCAGGGCGCCTTGTTGATGTCGGGGAAATATTCGGCCCAGACGCCGTTGTAGGCCTGGAAGTCGCGGCTCATGTCGGTCAGGTAGACGGTGACGTCGACCAGCCATTCCCAGCGGCAGTGGCTGGCCTCGAGCACCGCGCGCACGTTGGCGAAGACCGAGTGGCACTGGGTGACGATGTCGTAGTCGATCAGCCGGCCGGCGGCGTTGTAGACGTTGCCGGGGATGGCGTTGCTGCCCGGCGTGCGCGGGCCGATGCCCGACAGGAACAGCATCTGGCCGACCCGGCGCGCGTGCGGATACGCGCCCACCGGCCTCGGTGCGGTGTCGGTACGGAAGATGTCGCTCATGCCTGTTCCCCGAGGCGGCCGCGGATGTGGCTCATCGCCAGGGCATAGGCCTCCGGCAGTTCGTCGGTGCTGTCCACGCCCATGCCCAGTTCGCGCACGCGGCCGTCGAGCAGCGAATACACCCAGCCGTGCACGCTGAGCTTCTGGCCCCGCGACCAGGCGTCGCGGACGATCGTGGTTTCGCAGACGTTCACCACCTGCTCGACCACGTTGAGTTCGCAAAGACGGGCATGCCTGAGCGACTCGAGGTCGACCTCGGCGAGCAGCGGAGCATGCTTGTTGGCGACGTCGCCGACGTGGCGCAGCCAGTTGTCGGCCAGGCCCACGCGCGTGCCGGTCAGCGCGGCATGCACGCCGCCGCAGCCGTAGTGGCCGACCACGAGGATGTGTTCGACCTTCAGCACGTCCACCGCGAACTGGATGGTGCTCAGGCAGTTGAGGTCGGTGTGCACCACCACGTTGGCGATATTGCGGTGCACGAAGACCTCGCCGGGCATCAGGCCGGTGATCTGGTTGGCGGGCACGCGCGAATCCGAACAGCCGATCCACAGGTACTTCGGTGCCTGCAGCCCGGACAGGCGCTTGAAGAACTGCGGGTCTTCGGCCCGCACCTTTTCGGCCCATTCCTTGTTCTTGTCGAGCAGTTCCTTCAGCGGCATCGCTTCATCCCAGGTCGATGGTGACGTTCTTGGCTTCGGTGAAAAAGCGCATGGCTTCCCAGCCGCCCTCGCGGCCGATGCCCGACTGCTTGACGCCGCCGAAGGGCGTGCGCAGGTCGCGGTTCATCCAGGTGTTCACCCAGACCACGCCGGCGTCGATGGCGGCGGCCAGGCGGTGGGCGCGGCGCAGGTCGGAGGTCCAGAGGCTGGCGGCCAGGCCATAAGGGGCGGCGTTGGCCAGCGCGAGGGCGTCTTCGTCGCTGTCGAAGGCCTGCAGCGTGACGACGGGCCCGAAGATTTCCTCGGTATTGGTGCGGCAGGCCGGCCCCAGGCCTTCGATGATCGTCGGCGCGATGAACCAGCCGTCGGCGCAGCGGCCCGGTGGCGCCACGGCTTCGCCGCCGCAGAGCACGCGGCCGCCTTCGCTGCGGGCCAGTTCGATGCAGCCCATCACCTTGTCGAAGTGCGCCTTCGACACCACCGGCCCGACCTGGGTGGCCGCGTCCGCGGGGTCGCCGACCACCATGGCCCGGGCCCGCGCCACCAGCTCGTCACGGAAGTCGTCGTAGATGCTTGATTCGACCAGCAGGCGCGAACCGCACAGGCAGATCTGCCCGGAATTAAGGAAGGCCGAACGCTGGACGGTGTCGAGCAGCTTGTCCCGCGGCGCGTCGGCGAAGACCAGGGTCGGGTTCTTGCCGCCCAGCTCCAGCGACACCTTCTTCAGCGATCGCGCGCAGCTTTCGCCGATGCGCGTGCCGACCGCGGTGCTGCCGGTGAAGCTGACCGCCTTCACCTGTGGGTGGTCCACCAGCGCCTGGCCGACCTCGGCGCCGCGGCCCTGCACGATATTGAGCACGCCGGCCGGGAAACCGATCTCGCGCGCCAGCTCGCCCAGCATCCAGGCGGTGACCGGCGTTACCTCCGACGGCTTGCCGACCACGCAGTTGCCGGCGGCCAGGGCCGGCGCGATCTTCCAGGTGAACAGGTAGAGCGGCAGGTTCCAGGGGCTGATGCAGGCGACGACGCCCAGCGGCTGGCGCAGGGTGTAATTGACCACGCCCGGGCCGGCGTGGGATTCGCTGGCGAACTGGCTGGCGGCGGCGGCGAAGAAGCGCAGGTTGCTGGCGGCGCGCGGGATGTCCAGCGAGCGCGCGAGCGCCAGCGGTTTGCCGACATCGCGCGATTCGGCGGCGGCGAACTCCTCGAGCCGGGCTTCCAGCGCGTCGGCCAGGCGGTTCAGCCAGGCGGCGCGTTCGGCCGCGGGCAGCGCCGACCAGGCCGGGAAGGCGGCGCGGGCGGCCGCCACGGCGGCGCCCACGTCCTGTTCGGTGCCGGCGGGACATTGCGCGTAAACCGCGCCGGTCGCGGGCTCGAATACCTCCAGCCAGCCGCCGTCGGAGGCGGACCGGGCGTCACCGCCGATCAGGTGGCTCAGTCGCAGGCTCATGGCGGCAAGCTTACCCGGCCGCGTCGCCGTACGGACAGGTCAGGAGCCCAGGCCGCGTGTAGGAGCGCCTTCAGGCGCGAATCTCCTGACCTGGCCATTGGCCAGGAGAAGATTCGCGCCTGAAGG
>NZ_JAYRTE010000035.1:0-14351 GCF_041919775.1 Arenimonas sp.
GGGCGCGGGCCCGTGTTGGTGTAAATTCGGCCCCTAAAGTTTTTGGGCTTTGATGCCCCACCCACAGGACCCTGTTTTTCTTCGGCCTTGGCACGGTTCCAGTAGGTGTCCTGCTGGTCGAGCGGCAGCGACGATAGGTCCGTCCCCTCTTCCGCCGCCAGCACTTCCATGCGCCGGAAACGGCGCTCGAACTTGGCGTTGGCCCGGCGCAGCGCGGCGCCGAAGTCCACCTTGCCGTGGCGGGTGAGGTTGGCGACCACGAACAGCACGTCGCCCAGTTCGTCCTCCAGGCGGTCGCGCGCGGACTCGTCGCCGGCGGCGACGGCGTCGAACTCGACCCGCACCTCTTCGATTTCCTCGTGCAGCTTGGCGATCACCGGCGCCGGGCCGGGCCAGTCGAAGCCCAGGGTCGCGGCGCGCTTTTGCAGCTTCACCGCGCGCTGCCACTCGGGCAGGCCGCGGGCGATGCCGGCCAGCACGCTGGTGTCCTGCGCGCCGCTGGCCTCGCGCTCGCGGCGCTTGAGCTCTTCCCAGTTGGCCAGCTGCGCCTCGGCGTCGGCCTGGCTGGCGGCGTCGCCGAACACGTGCGGATGCCGGCGGATCATCTTGTCATTGATGGCGGCGGCGACGTCGGCGAAGGCGAAGTGCCCGGCCTCTTCCGCCATGCGCGCATGAAAGACCACCTGCAACAGCAGGTCGCCCAGTTCGTCCTTGAGGTCGGCCATGTCGCCGCGCTGGATCGCGTCGGCGACCTCGTAGGCTTCCTCGATCGTGTAGGGCGCGATCGAGGCGAAGTCCTGCTTCACGTCCCAGGGGCAGCCGCGCTGCGGATCGCGCAGGCGGGCCATGATCGCCAGCAGTTCGTCGATTTCAGCCATCGGCGTTTTCGTCCAGCCACTCCCGCCACGGCAGAGAGGTGTCGCCAAGCGCGATGAAGTGGGGATTGAGGATGTTTTCCTTGCGGTTGTAGTCCAGCGGCGTGCCATCCAGGCGCAGCACGGCGCCGCCGGCGGCCTCGAGCACGCACTGCGCGGCGGCGGTGTCCCATTCGCTGGTGGGACCGAAGCGCGGATAGACGTCGATGCTGCCTTCGGCGATGCGGCAGAACTTCAGCGACGAGCCCAGGCCGTGGCGTTCGGTCTCGCCCATGCGCGCCAGCGCGGCGGCAGTGCGTTCGTCCAGGTGCGAGCGGCTGGCGGCGACCCGCAGCGGCGACGTCGCCGGACGGCGCGTCTGCAGCGCGATGTCCTGGCCACGTTCGCGCAGGAAGGCGCCGACGCCGGCCTCGGCGTGCAGCAGGTAATCGGTGACCGGCGCGAACACCACGCCCAGCACCGGCCGGCCGTCTTCGATCAGCGCGATGTTGACGGTGAACTCGCCGTTCTTCTTGACGAACTCGCGGGTGCCGTCGAGCGGATCGACCAGCCAGTGCCGGGTCCACTGCCGGCGCACCGACCAGGGAATATCGGCGTCTTCCTCGCTCAGCACCGGGATGTCGGGCGCCAGCCGGCGCAGGCCGTCGACGATGATCCGGTGCGAGGCCAGGTCGGCCTGGGTCAGCGGGGATTCGTCGTCCTTGGTCTGCACGGCGAAATCGC
Organism: Arenimonas sp.; assembly: GCF_041919775.1. GTDB lineage: Bacteria > Pseudomonadota > Gammaproteobacteria > Xanthomonadales > Xanthomonadaceae > Arenimonas. The sequence goes on from NZ_JAYRTE010000035.1 coordinate 1,599, forward strand.
GCGCATACACGGACAGGATGGCGTCGCCGGCCTCGCGGGCCAGGCCGATGCAGGCCTCACGCAGTGGATTCACCCTCGCTCCTTCAACAGTTCGCGCACGATGAACAGCGCGGCCAGCGAGCGGCCCTCCGAACAGTCTTCGCGCAGCATGAGGTCGGCCAGCCGGTCGAATTTCCAGGGCACGACTTCCAGTTCCTCGGGTTCGTCCCCGGGCAGGCGTTCGGGATAGAGGTCTTCGGCCAGCACCAGGTGGATCTGGTGGCTCATGTAGCCGGGCGCCAGCGTGATCGAGCGCACGAGGCTGAGCTTGCGCGCGCCCATGCCCACTTCTTCCTTGAGCTCGCGGTTGGCGGCTTCCTCGACGGTTTCACCGGCGTCCATGCGGCCCTTGGGCAGGCCCAGTTCGTAGCGGTGGGTGCCGGCGGCGTATTCGCGGATCAGCAGCACGGTGCCCGGTTCGGGCACGGCGGCGATGATCACCGAGCCGTGGCCACCGCTGACCAGGCGCTCGTAGCGGCGGCGTTCGCCGTTGCTGAACTCCAGGTGCAGGATTTCGCGGCGGCCGCTTTCCAGGGGCTGTTCTTCGCGGGCGTGGATGGTCGGCAAGGGACGCATCCGGCGATTCTAGCCGCTGCCGCCGCCGGCGTCCCGGCGCGGGCGGCGTGGTTGGACAGGCGGCGCCGGGCACCGGATCATCCGCGCATGGACAAACAAGCGGAACTGCACGCCCTGGATGCGGCGGCCTGGCGCGAGCGCGACCTGGCGGTGGTCTGGCATCCCTGCACCCAGATGAAGGAACACCCCGGCACCCTGCCCTTGGTGCCGATCCGCCGCGGCCGCGGCGCCTGGCTCGAGGGCGTGGACGGCAAACGCTACCTGGACGCCGTCAGCAGCTGGTGGACCAACCTGTTCGGCCACGGCGAGCCGCGCATCGCCGAGGCGATCGGCGCCCAGGCACGCGAGCTCGAGCACGTGATCTACGCCGGCTTTTCCCACGCAGCCGGCCTGGCCCTGGCCGAAACCCTGCTCGAACGCGCCCCGCCCGGCCTGGCGCGGGTGTTCTACGCCGACAACGGCTCGGCGGCGATCGAGGTGGCGCTGAAGATGAGCTTCCACAGCCACCTCAACCGCGGCGAGGGCCAGCGTACGCGTTTCATTTCGCTGACCAACGGCTACCACGGCGAAACCATCGGCGCGCTGTCGATGGGCGACATCCCGCTTTATCGCCGCGTCTATGCGCCGCTGCTGCTCGAGCCGCTGTTCGCGCCCTCGCCCGACGCCTACGAGGCCGAGGCCGGCGAATCCGCCGAGGCCTGCGCGCTGCGCCGCGCCGACGAACTGGCGGCGCTGCTGGAGGCCCACGCCGGCAGCGTCTGCGCGCTGGTGCTCGAGCCGCTGGTGCAGTGCGCCGGCGGCATGCGCATGTACCACCCGGCCTACCTGCGCCGCGCGCGCGAACTGTGCGACGCCCACGGCGTGCACCTGATCGCCGACGAGATCGCGGTCGGCTTCGGCCGCACCGGCACGCTGTTTGCGTGCGAGCAGGCCGCTATCACGCCGGACTTCCTGTGCCTGTCCAAGGGCCTGACCGGCGGTTTCCTGCCGATGTCGGCCGTGCTGACGACGGCGTCGGTGTACGACGCCTTCCTGGACGATTCGCGCGAACGCGCCTTCCTGCATTCGCACAGCTACACCGGCAACCCGCTGGGCTGCGCCGCCGCCCTGGCGACGCTGCGCATCTTCGACACCGACGACGTGCTGGCCCGCAACCGCGGCACCGCGGCGCGCATGGCCGAACTGGCCGCGCCGCTGGCCGCGCACCCGCACGTGGCCGAAGTGCGCCAGACCGGGATGATCCTGGCGATCGAGCTGGTCGCCGACAGGAAATCACGGGCGCCCTTCCCCGCTGCCGACCGGCGGGGCCTGCGCGCCTACCGGCACGCGCTGGACCGGGGCGTGGTGCTGCGCCCGCTGGGTGACATCCTGTACTGGATGCCGCCCTACTGCGTCGGCGAGGAGGAACTGGCCGTGCTGGCCGACGTCACCACCACCGCCATCGGGGAGGCCTGCCGGCCATGAGGAGCATCCGCTGTTACGTCGACCAGCCGCTGGCGCCGGGCGGCCTCGCGATGCTGCCGGAAACCGCCGCCGGGCATCTGGTGCGCGTGCTGCGCCTGGGCGTGGGCGATCCGGTGCTGCTGTTCAACGGCGACGGCCATGATTTCGCGGCGCGGCTGGTGTCGGTCGGCAAGCGCGGGGCGGAAGCGGAGGTGATCGATGCGCGGCCGGTTGAGAACGAATCAGCGCTGCGCATCACCCTGGCCCAGGGCATCGCCCGCGGCGACAAGATGGACTGGGTGCTGCAGAAGGCCACGGAGCTGGGCGTTGCCGCCTTTGCGCCGGTGAGCACCGAGCGCACCGAAGTGAAGCTCGACGCCGACCGCGCCGCGAAGCGCCTCGCGCACTGGCAGGGCATCGTGGTCGCAGCCTGCGAACAAAGCGGGCGCGCGCGGCTTCCGGTACTCGGCGAACCGCTGTCGCTGGCCAACTATGCGGTGGCGGAAACGGCGCCGGTGAAGCTGATGCTCGACCCCACGGCCGAACTCGGGCTGCACGACCTGGCGCTGCCGGCGGCGGCGGAAGTCGCCCTGCTGGTCGGCCCGGAGGGCGGCCTGTCGGAACGCGACCTGGCGACGGCACGCGCCGCCGGCTTCCGCGGACTGCGCCTGGGCCCGCGCATCCTGCGCACGGAAACGGCCGGGCTGGCGGCGATTGCGGCGTTGCAGGCGCTGTATGGCGACCTGGCTTAAGCGGCGGCCTGGGCCTGGTCGAGGGCCTTCTGGATCAGCAGCTCGACGCTGAGCAGGTCGGGCACCACGGCCGGGTCGTCGTTCAGAGTGACGCGGGCGTGCACGCCCAGCGGCAGTTCCTTGATGTCATGCGACTGCTTCAGGCCCTGGCCGGACACGGTGACCAGGCGCGGGAAGCCCTGCGACAGCACGGCGAAGAACGGCAGCTTCGGATTGCCACCGAGCGCCTTCAGCACGGCCACCTTGGCGCCCATCTGGCCGTCCTCCTCGGACCAGCCGGCCAGGCGCGAAAACGACAGCAGCGGCAGGCGCCAGCCGCGCCAGCGCACCCGGCCCAGCAGCCACGGCGGGGCATTGGCCAGGACTTCCGGCTCGGAGTAGGTGATCACCTCGGCCACGCTGGCATTGGGCAGCAGGAGCCGGCTGCCGGTCACCGAGATCAACACGCCGCGGATATCACGCTGGGCGTTCATGCCATTCCTCCGGAAAACAGGTTAATGCCAGCGCTCGACGATTCGGGCGGCAAGTTCGGTCGGCGCACCCGAGGCGGCGCCTGCCGCGGCCACCGCTTCGGCGGCGACGGAATCGAAACAGCCCGAGGGATCCTGGGCCAGGACCAGGCCGCCGGCGGCGTGGATTTCAAGCACCGCCGGCACCAGGGCCGGATCGGCGCCGCTGAGCACGAGCACGCCGCTGTCGGCCGGCGCCAGCGCCGCCAGCACGGCCGCGAGGTCGCCGCCGGTGAAGCTGATGCTGTCGCCGTCCCGGCGTGCGCCCATGCCGGGCGCCAGTACCGCCACGCGCCCCGGATAGGCCAGCTTGCCGTCCTCGGCGAGGTCGAGCGGCAGCTGGCTGGCCTTGGACAGCTGGCCGACCAGGCGATCGTGCTTGCCGGTATCGAGATGCTGGTAAAGCAGGACCGGCAGCGGCAGGTTCACCGGCAGCGCGGCCAGCAGCTGGCGCACGGCGTCAGGGCCGCCGAGGCCGGCGAGCACCAGCAGCGCGCCCGGGTGCATGGACTGGCGGGGCGCGGCGTCCTGGTCGGCCAGGCTCAGCCGGCTGCCCAGGCTCTCCGTGACCGACGGCGCCGGCGCGAACGCAACCTCGACCGGACCGGCCGCCGGCATATCGTCCATCGGCGCCAGCTCAAGATTGCCGAAACCACCAAAGCCGCCGATGCGCGGTGCGGCCGGGCTCGGGGCGGGGGCGGGCGTGGCCTGTGGCGCGTCGGCCGGCGACGGATTGCCGGCCGGTTCGTCGAAGCTGATGTCGAACTCGGGGTCCCTGGCCTCCTGGCGCTGGTCGTTCGCCTCGAAGGCCTCCAACTGGGCGGCCAGGGCCGCGACGTCGTCGTCGAGCGTGTCCGGAGCCGGCGCATCATCGTCGGAGAAACTGGAGAAGCGCACCGGTTCGTCGGAAAGTTCGAGGTCGGCCAGCAGGGGTTCCTCGCCGCCCTCGGCCAGGTCGAAGCTGGCTTCGGCCTCCGGCGCGGGACCTTCGGCTGCAGCTGCGGCTCCGCCGCCGGCCAGGGCCTCTTCCAGGCCGGCCAGGTCGAGGTCCAGGTCCAGGTCGTCGGCCGGGATCTCGGCCGTGGCGCTGTCCGGTACCTCGTCGGAACGCGGCTCGTCGGAAAGCTTCGGCTGGGTCGGGACCCATTCGGAGAGATCCAGCGACTCGGACGCATAGTCCTCGAGCTTCTCGTCGGCCATCGCCTCGGCGGGCGTCGGCGGCGCGCCCGGCTCCATGCGCGAGAGGTCCATCTGCGGCAGCGGGTCGGCGTCCCCGGGCACCGGCGGCAGCACGTCGCTGCCGACCAGCTTGGCCGCAAGGTGGCGGGCCCAGCGCGCCAGGTCCCAGCCATCGAGCTGCCGGGTGACTTCGGCATCGTCGTAGAGCACCTGCACGTCGGGCTGGCCCAGCAGGTCGTCGAAACGCTCAAGCGCGTCCTCGATCGCCGGCTCCAGGCTCACCAGCACCACGCGCGGCGAGTGGCCGGCGACGGTGGCGGGGTCGAGCTCGGACGGGTCACCCTCGGCCACCAGCTCGGCGCCCAGCTCCGCCAGCGCCCGGCGCAGCTGGTCGCGGGCCTCGCCTGGCCTGGCCAGCAGCGCAACGCGCACGGCAGCCTCAGCCATCGACCTGCTCCTGTTCGATGCCGAGCATCTCGAGCACGTTCCGCATCAGTTCGGCCTCCTGGTAGGGCTTGCCGAGGTAGCGGTTGACGCCGATGTCGAAGGCGCGCTGGCGATGCTTCTCGCCGGTACGCGAGGTGATCATGATGATCGGCACGTCCTTCATGCGGCCGTCCGAGCGCATGTTCTGCGCCAGCTCGTAGCCGTCCATGCGCGGCATCTCGATGTCGAGCAGCATCAGGTCCGGGATGCGATCGGCCATCTTCTCGATGGCGTCGATGCCGTCCTTCGCGGTCATCACCTCGAAGTTGTGGCGCTCGAGCACGCGGCCTGTGACCTTGCGCATGGTGATCGAGTCGTCGACCACCATCACCACCGGCACGCGGTGGGCCTTCACCGCAGGCGCGGCGGCGGCCGCGGCGGCCTCCGCGGCGTGGTCGACCGAGGACTGGCGGCGAACCAGCGGCGCGACGTCGAGGATCACGACCACGCGGCCGTCACCCATGATGGTGGCGCCGAAGATGCCCGGGATCGAGTTGACCTGCGGGCCCACCGGCTTGACCACGATTTCCTTGCTGCCCAGCACCTGGTCGATGCAGATGGCGGCGCGCAGGTCGCCGGAGCGGGCCAGCAGCAGCGGCATCTGCAGGCTGTCCTGCGCCTTGGCGGTGGCGTGGCCGATCAGGCGGCCCAGGTCGTGGATGGCGTAGGACTCGCCGGCGTAGGTGAAGCTGGGGTCGCCGCTGGCGAGCTGCTTTTCGAGTTCGTCGCGGCTGATGCGGCCGACACCCTGCACCGAGGCGATCGGCACCGCGTAGCTGGTGTCGCCGATCTTGACGAACACGGCCTGGGTGACCGCCAGCGTGAACGGCAGGCGGATGGTGAAGGTGCTGCCCTTGCCCTGTTCGGAGTCGATGGTGAGCGTGCCGCCGAGCTGGCGGATTTCGCTGTACACCACGTCCATGCCGACGCCACGGCCGGCCAGTCGGCTGACCGATGCGGCGGTGGAGAAGCCGGTTTCCAGGATGAAGCCGTAGAGCGCCTGGTCGGAGACCTCGGCATCGGGCTTGAGCAGGCCGCGTTCGATGGCCTTCTTGCGGATCGCTTCCTTGTCCAGTCCGCGGCCGTCGTCGCTGATCTTGAGCACGACTTCCGAGCCTTCACGCAGCACCTGGACGCGGACCGTGCCTTCTTCGGCCTTCTTGGCCTTGCGGCGGTCGGCCGGCGTTTCCAGGCCGTGCGCGACGGCGTTGCGGAGCATGTGCTCGAGCGGCGCGGTCATGCGGTCGAGGACGTTGCGGTCCATTTCGCCGCTGGCGCCGTCGACCTTGAGGTTGACCTGCTTGCCGGTTTCGCTGCCGGACTGGCGCAGCACGCGGCGCAGGCGCGGCACCAGCGCGTCGAAGGGCACCATGCGCGTGCGCATCAGGCCTTCCTGCAGGTCCGAGCTGACGCGCGACTGCTGCAGCAGCAGGGTTTCGTACTGGCGCACGAGGTCGTCGAGCGAACCCTGCAGGCTGGTCAGGTCGGCCGCGGACTCGCCCAGCGAACGCGAGAGCTGCTGCTGGGTGGTGAAGCGGTCGAGCTCGAGCGGATCGAAGGTCTCCTCGCTGACGTCGCCTTCGCGCTGGTAGCGCGCGATGATCTGCGCCTCGGTCTCGATGTCGAGCTTGCGCAGCTGGTCACGCAGGCGCGTGGTGGTCTGGCCGAGTTCGCCGAGGTTGGCGCGGAAGGCACCGAGCTGCTGCTCGAGGCGTGCGCGGTAGATGGCGACTTCGCCGGCGTAGTTGACCAGGCGGTCGAGCAGGTCGGCGCGGATGCGGACCTGTTCCTGCGGGGCACGTACGCCGGAGCCGTCCTCTTCCTCGCCCAGGCCTTCGATCGGTGCCGAAAGCGGCGCCAGCCCGTCGGCGGAGGGAGCGAGCGAGAACTGCGCCGCGCGCGAGAGCGCGGCTTCCTCGGCTTCGGCGGCCTTGCGGTCGAGCGCGGTTTCGCGCGGCACCGCGGGTGCCTGCTCGGCGGCGGGCGCCTGTTCGGCCACCGGTTCGCTGGCGTCGAGCGGCTTGCCCTTGGCCAGCGCGTCGATCTGGGCGATCAGGTTGGCGGGCAGCGCGATGGCCTTGCGCTCGCCGACCCGGGTGACCATGACGTGCAGGCGGTCGAAGGCGCGTTCGAGCACGACCACGCCGGCCGGGTCGAGTTCGCGGCGACCTTCGGCCACGACTTCGAGCAGCGATTCCATCGCGTGGCCCAGTTCGCCGACCGGGAAGATGCCGGCCATGCGGGCGCCGCCCTTGAGCGTGTGCAGGTCGCGCTGCAGGCCGACGACCAGCTCGCGGTCGGCCGGGTTATCGCGCAGGTCGGCCAGCATGCCGTCGGAGTGGTCGAGCAGGTCTTCGGACTCTTCCAGGAAGATATCCAGCAGTTCGACGTCGAGGTCGCTGGTGTCGAGCTCCGCGTCCGGATCCTCGGGGTCGATCGCCAGGGGCACCTTGGCACGCGGGCCGGTGGCTCCCTCCTCGGCGGCCTCGGTGGCTTCCGCGGGTGCTGCGGCTTCGGGTTCGACGACTTCGGGTTCGACGACTTCGGGTTCGACGACTTCGGGTTCGATGACCTCGGGTTCGGTGACTTCGGGCTCGACGACCTCGGGCTCGGTGACTTCGGGCTCGCTGACTTCGGGCTCGGCGGCGTCGAATCCGGCAACCTCCGCTTCGAGGGTGTCGGGCACGGCGGCGGCGGAGTCGGCGTCCTGCGGCTCGGCAGCCGGCGTGTCGCCGGTCTCGGGCGCGGTGAGTTTCTCGAGCTCCTCGAGCGACATGCCGTAGAAATCATCGGCAGAGGCCGGCGCTTCCGGCTCGGCTGCGGCTGCGGCGGCAGCTTCTTCAGCGAGACGGGCTTCTTCGGCAACGCGCGCTTCTTCAGCGACGCGGGCTTCTTCGGCGACGCGGGCTTCTTCGGCGACGCGGGCTTCTTCGGCGACGCGGGCTTCTTCGGCGACGCGAGCTTCTTCGGCGACGCGAGCTTCCTCGGCGGCGCGGGCTTCTTCAGCGACGCGGACTTCTTCGGCGGCGCGGGCTTCTTCAGCGACGCGTGCTTCCTCGGCGGCGCGGGCTTCTTCAGCGACGCGTGCTTCCTCGGCGACGCGGGCTTCTTCAGCGGCGCGAGCTTCTTCGGCGACGCGGGCTTCTTCGGCGACGCGGGCTTCTTCGGAGGCGCGGGCTTCTTCGGCGAGACGGGCCTCTTCCGCGGCGCGGGCTTCGGCTTCGGCGGCTTCTGCGGCAGCGGCCTCGGCGGCGGCAGCCTCTTCGGCCGCAGCGGCGGCTTCGGCTGCCAGGCGGGCCTCTTCCTCGGCGGCAAGGGCCGCGGCTTCTTCGGCAGCGCGCGCCTGGGCGGCTTCGGCTTCGCGCGCAGCCTCTTCGGCGGCGGCAGCTTCGGCGGCGGCAGCTTCGGCAGCGGCCGCTTCAGCGGCGGCCTGCGCGGCAGCAGCCTGGGCAGCAGCCTGGGCAGCGGCCTCAGCGGCGGCGGCTTCGGCAGCAGCGGCTTCGGCGGCGGCAGCTTCGGCCGCGGCAGCTTCGGCCGCGGCAGCTTCGGCCGCGGCGGCTTCGGCGGCTTCCGCGTCGGCGGCCGCCTTCAGCGCCGCTTCGGCGGCCAGCAGCTCTTCTTCGGAAAGGGTGTCGCCGGTTTCGACCTCGCTGATCGAAAGCATCGGCGCCCCGCCCTCTTCGGCCGGCAGGCCGGCGTCGGCCAGGAAGGCCTCGAGCGAGATGTGTTCGGGCTCCGGGCTCAGGCCCGGCATTTCGGTCGTGACCGACGCCTCGTCCGACGCGGTCGTCGGGACATCGAGAGGCGCGTCGAAATCGGGCAGGCCGGACACATCCGGCGCCTCGAGGGCGACCGCGGTCGGCATTTCGCCGGTGGCATGGCCGTCGTCCGGACCGGTCGGGGCCATGGGGCCCATCGCCTCGGGCAGGGCGTCGCGCAGGGCCGCGACCCGGGAGGCCAGTTCGCTGTAGTCAGGCAGGCTTGCGCCCGGGCGCTCGAGCACCCCGATGGTTTCGCGGATGGCCGCGCCGACTTCGGAAACGATGCGCACGCCGGCGCCGTCCGGCACGCTCTGGGCCGCGAGCGAGCGCTTGAGGAAACCCTCCAGCGGCGAAGTGATGCCGGTGAGCGCGGTGACTTCGGTCATCGCGAAGGCGCCGTTCATCGTGTGCACGGAGCGCAGCAGCGGGTCGCTGACGGGCTGCGGCCCCATCGAAGCGCAGCTGGCGAGCCAGGCGTCGATGGTTTCCAGGTGGCCGGCGACTTCCGGCTTGAGGATTTCGAACAGCACCGGATCGATGGCGAAGCCGGTTTCCGGCGTCGGCGGCACCAGCGGACCGTCGTCGAACCCGACCACGGGCTCCGGTGCCGGGATTTCCGGAACCGGCGTTTCGACCTCGGCCTCCGGCAGCTCCGGCGTCGCGGCGGCGACGGGCTCGGCTCCCGCGGCGGCCACGGGGGCGTAGAAGACCTCCTCGCCGGCCGCGACGCGGTCGGCCACGGCCTCGATGCCCGCCAGGTCGGCATGCACGGTTTCACCCTGGAGGGCGGCGCGCAGCAATGGCAGGGTGTTGAAGGCGTTCTCGATCAGCGACACCACGGCCGGGCTGGCCGTGCGGGTGCCGTCGAGCACGCGGTTGAGCATGGACTCGACCTTCCAGCTGAACTCGCCCAGGGTCTTGGCGCCGACCAGGCGGCCACTGCCCTTGAGGGTATGGAAGACGCGGCGGATCGGCCGCAGCTGTTCCATGTTGTCCGGCTGCTTGCGCCAGTTCGGCAGCAGTTGCTCGAGGTTGCCGATTTCTTCCTGGAATTCCTCCAGGAAGACTTCGCGGATTTCGTCGTCGATCTCGTCGCTGGAACCGTCGAAACCACCGATGACGGGCAGGCCGGCGGGGGCGGCTGCGGCTTCGGCGACCGGCTCGGGTGTCGGCTCCGGCTCAGCAATCGGCTCCGGCGTCGCCTCGGGTTCCGGTTCCGCCTGCGTCACGGCCGGCTGCGGTTCCTCCGGGATCGCGCCGAAGCCTTCCCCGGAAGCCGGCTCCGGCTCCGGCTCGGCCATCGGCGTCGCCGGTTTGGCGGCGTCGGCCAGTTCGGGCGGCAGTTCCAGTTCGATGCCCAGGTCCGGATAGGCGAACTCTTCCGGAGCCACCGGCTCCGGCACGGTTTCGGGGACAGGCTCGGAAACGGGCTCGGCAACCGGCTCGGCAACGGCGTCGACCGCAGGCGCGTCCTGGAAGGCCGGCGCCTCGCTGGCACCGGTCGGCACGACCGATGCGGGCGGCGCCAGGTCTTCGGCCGGCAGCGGCCAGTAACCCAGGGATTCGAGGTTCTGGCGCGCGACCTCGAGGATCTGTTCGCGCCTGGGACGGCGGTCGCGCAGCGCCTCGAGGTAGTACTCCAGGCTGGCCAGGGCGTCGGCCAGGCGGTCCATCTGCTGGCCGTTGGGCACACGGCGGCGGCGCAGCAGTTCGTTTTCAGTGAACTTGCGCACGGCGGCCAGGTACTGCGGCGCGTCCTGGATTTCCAGGATGCGCAGGGCGCCGGCGACTTCCTCGACCAGGCGCGGCACGTCGGCCAGCTGGGCGTGGTCCCAATGGGTTTCGACGAAGGCCACGAAACACTGGCGGGCCTGGGCGAAGTTGGCGATGGCCTCCTTGACCAGCACCTCCAGCACCGCCCGCGCCTCGCTGCCGGGCAGCGCGCGCTCGCTGCCGGACGCTTCCTCGGCGGCGTCGGCCTCACCAAGGCGGTTGACCTGGTCGTCGAGTGAGGCTTCGACGTAAAGCAGGGCGCCGGCGATGTCGAGCAGGGCCGATTCGTCGGCGGCGCGCTGGCCGCTGGCGATGGCATTGATGGCCGTGCGCTGGTCCTGCACCACGCGGCGCGGCACGCCGAGGCCGAGCATGCCCAGGGTATCGGCGACGCGGTCCAGGGCTTCGGCCTGTTCGCCCAGGTCGGCCGGGGTGGCTTCGGGCGTGCGCAGGTGCAGGTCGAGCGCGTCTTTCACGCGCAGCAGGTCTTCCTTGATCGCTCCAGCGACGGTGGACAGCAGTGCCTTGTTGCGGCCGCTGAGGCTGCCGCGGGCATGCGCGAGCTCGGATTCGCTGGGCATGTACTGGCCCAGGCCGAAGACTTCGCGGATCTCGCCGATGCGGCCACCTTCGGTGGGGGCATGGGCGACGAAATACAGCAGCTGGCGGGTGAGCTCGAGCGGCGGATCGCTGCGGAAGGCGGCATCGCCGCCCTCGGCCAGGCGCTTGATTTCCTGTTCGACCTTGGCCAGCGCCTGCTTGAGCGGCTTGCTGGCTTCGAACGCACCCTTGGCCAGTGCGTCGAGCGTGCCGGCGGCGACCCAGAACAGGCGGCGCGCGTGCTCGGCGTCGGTGATCGGCACCAGCTGTTCGCAGACGTCGGTCAGGTCGCGGATGGTGTTGGCGCTGTTGTCGTCCTTCAGCCAGCGCAGCAGCGCCGACTGGAACAGGCCGCGCATGGCATCGGCGCGGCGGCGAAGTTCGTCTTCGGCCAGGGGCTGGGCCGGACCTGCCGCGGACACCGGCAGCGGGCGCGACAGGTCCGGCGAGAACAGCACCGACTCCGACAGGCCCTTCTCGCCGCGCGGTTCGCGCAGTTCGTTGAGCAGGGGCAGCAGCACGATCGGGATGTCACGGTGGCCCGACTGCAGGCGCTCGAGGTAGTCGGGCAGTTGCACGATGCCGCGCATCAGCGCGGCGTAACCGACGTCGCGGTCGGCGACCTTGCCTTCCTGCAGGGCCTTGGCCAGCTGCTCCATCTCCTCGGCCACCATCGCGGCGCCGTAGAGCTCGACCATGCGCAGGGTGCCCTGCACCTGGTGCAGCAGCGACGAGCAGGCCTTGAGCTGGCCCGGGTCCTCGCCTTCCTCGACGTAGGCCTCCAGGGCCTGCCGCGCCTGGCGCAGCGTTTCGTCGAGCTCGGGCTTGACCCAGGTGAGCGTGGTGAAATCGATGTTTTCGTGCAGCCTCATGCCGAGGTCCTGTCTAGGCAGGGACGTCCGGGGGGACGGCCATGCCGGTGTGTGGCCAGGGGCGGGCCGGGGAGGATGATCAACCCGGCAGCTTGAAGTCGGCGACCGAACGACGCAGGTCGGCCGCCAGCTGCGCCAGGTTTCCGATCGACTCGGCCGTCTGGTTCGCGCCCTGCGAGGTCTGGGTGGTGATCTCCTGAATCACGGACATGGTGGCCGTGATGTTGGTCGCCGCGGTGGACTGCTGGCGGGCCGCCTGGGAGATGTTCTGGATGAGGTCGGCGAGGTCGTTCGAGACCTTTTCGATCTCGCCCAGGGCCAGGCCGGCGTCCTCGGCCAGTCGGGCACCGGCGACCACTTCCGCGGTCGTCTGTTCCATCGAGCTGACCGCTTCGTTGGTATCGGACTGAATGGTCTGGACCAGGGCCTCGATTCGCTTGGTGGCGTTCGAGGCGCGTTCCGCGAGTCGCTGCACTTCGTCGGCCACGACCGCGAAGCCGCGGCCGGCTTCACCCGCCGACGCCGCCTGGATGGCTGCGTTGAGCGCGAGGATGTTCGTCTGTTCGGAGATGTCGTTGATCAGTTCAACGATGGAACCAATTTCCTGGGAGCTTTCGCCCAGTCGCTTGATTCGCTTCGAGGTTTCCTGGATCTGGTCACGGATGTTGTCCATGCCCTGGATCGTCTGGCGCACCACTTCGGCGCCCTTGGCGGCGATCTGCACGGAGCGCTGGGCCACGTCGGCCGATTCGGCGGAGTTCTT
>NZ_JAYRTE010000036.1:0-9021 GCF_041919775.1 Arenimonas sp.
GGGTCAGGTGCACTTTTCCCCGCGCTGCCTCGCTCGCCCATTGGCTCAGGAGAAAAGTGCACCTGACCCCTCGCCGTGTCCCAGCCGAGCTCTTCGCAGGCCAGGCGCAGCTGCCGGTGCAGCTCGCGCCATTCGCGCATGCGCAGGAAGGCGAGGAAATGTTTTTCGCACCAGCCGCGCAGCTTCGACTGGGTGAGGTCTTCGTGGGCTTCGCGATAGGCCTCCCAGAGTTTCAGGATGCCGACGAATTCGGAGTTCGGGTCGGCGAACTGCGCGTGCGCGTTGTCGGCTTTCTCGCGGGCGTCGGCCGGGCGTTCGCGCGGGTCCTGGATGCCCAGGAAACTGGCGATCACCAGCAGCTCGTGCAGCACGCCGTGGCCGCGCGCGGCGACCAGCATGCGCGCCAGCTTGGGGTCCACCGGCAGGCGCGCCATTTCGCGGCCGGTCGCGGTCAGCTTGCGCTGTTCGTCGACGGCGCCGAGTTCGCCGAGCGTTTGCCAGCCGTCGGCGATCGCACGCGGATCGGGCGGGTCGATGAAGGGGAAATCCTCGACCCGGCCCAGGCCGAGCGTCAGCATGCGCAGGATCACGCCGGCCAGCGAAGCGCGCAGGATTTCCGGGTCGGTGAAACGCGGGCGCGAGGCGTAGTCGTCTTCGCTGTAGAGCCGGTAGCAGACGCCGGCGGCGATGCGGCCGCAGCGACCCTTGCGCTGGTCGGCGCTGGCCTGGCTGATCGGCTCGATATGCAGGCGGTCGAGCTTGCCGCGTGGGCTGTAGCGCTTCACGCGCGCCAGGCCGGGGTCGATGACGTAGCGGATGCGCGGCACCGTCAGCGATGTTTCCGCCACGTTGGTGGCCAGCACGATGCGCCGCCCCGGCCCCGGATTGAACACCTTGTCCTGGTCGCGCACCGACAGTCGCGCGTACAGCGGAATTACCTCGGTCGAGCGGTACTTGCGCCGGTTCAGCGCCGCATGCGCGTCGCGGATCTCGCGCTCGCCAGGCAGGAACACCAGGATGTCGCCCTGCGGATCCTGCCGGGTGATCTCGTCCGCGGCCGCCACGATCGCCTCCGCCAGCGGCAGGTCGGCATCGGCAGAAACGGGGTCAGGTTCACTTTTCCCCGCTCCATCTGCAGATGATTGCTCACCTTCGCCGGAAAAGTGAACCTGACCCCCTTTATGCACCTGTCCCATTCCGGGGGTGAAGTAGCGCACGTCGACAGGAAAGCCGCGGCCTTCGACGTTCACCACCGGCGCGTCGCCGAAGTGTTTCGCGAAGCGGTCGGTGTCGATGGTGGCCGAGGTGATGACGAGCTTCAGGTCCGGGCGCTTGCCGACCAGTTCCTTGAGGTAGCCGAGCAGGAAGTCGATGTTGAGGCTGCGTTCGTGCGCCTCGTCGATGATCAGCGTGTCGTACTTCGACAGCCAGCGGTCGGACTGGATTTCCGCCAGCAGGATGCCGTCGGTCATGAACTTGATGAAGGTGTCGTCGCCGACGTTTTCGGTGAAGCGCACCTGGTAACCGACCGCGCCGCCCATCGGCACCTGCAGCTCCTCGGCAACGCGCCGGGCGACGGCGCGCGCGGCGATGCGGCGCGGCTGGGTGCAGCCGATCAGGCCGGCGGCGCCGCGGCCGGCGGCCAGGCACAGCTTGGGCAACTGCGTGGTCTTGCCCGAACCGGTTTCGCCGGCAACCACGACCACCGGATGTTTGCGTATCAGCTCGACCAGCGTGTCGGCCGCGCGCGACACCGGCAGGCTGTCGTCGAAGCGCGGCGTTGGCCGCTTCGCTGACCGCGCCGCGAACGTGGCCTTCGCCGCGACCAGGGCAGTTTCGTAGGCTTCGCGCTTGTCGGCGTCGTCGGGCGCCTTGCGCGCAGCGCCGCGCAGGCGCAGCAACCGACCGCGTTCGCGGCTGGGCACGGCGTCGTCGGGAAGGGGCGGAAGCGGGGCCGGACGGGCAGGCATAGGGCGCCATTCTAACGTCCGGCGGGGGTTTCATCGGACTTGAACCTGCGCGGGAGTAGTATTGATGGGCCCCTTCAACAAGGAGTCCCGCCATGGCATCGAAATCGAAAAAACCCGCCGCCCCCTCCGCGCCCGGGATCGACATCGGCATCAGCGAAAAGGACCGCCGCAAGGTGGCCGAAGGCCTCTCGGCCTTCCTGTCCGACAGCTACACGCTCTACCTCAAGACCCACAACTTCCACTGGAACGTCACCGGGCCGATGTTCAACAGCCTGCACGCGATGTTCATGACCCAGTACACCGAACAGTGGACGGCTCTGGACGAGATCGCCGAGCGCATCCGCGCGCTGGGTTTCCCCGCGCCGGGCTCCTACGCCGAGTTCGTCAAGCTTTCGTCGATCAAGGAAGAACAGTCGCCGGGCGGCCTGGACTGGCAGGGCATGGTGCGCCAGCTGGTCAGCGGCAACGAAGCCGTCTGCCGCACCGCGCGCAAGGTGATCAAGACCGCCGAAGGCGCCGGCGACGACCCCACCGTGGACCTGGCCACCCAGCGCCTGCAGATCCACGAGAAATACGCCTGGATGCTGCGCTCGCTGCTGGAGTGAAGTCCGTCAGCGGCCCGGGGGCAGCAGCCGGTGGTCGAACACCGGCTCGACCCGGGCGCTGAGCCTCAGGTCGTCGATGCTGATGATCTCGATGTGGCCAAACCGGCTGCGTGGCCGCGCGATGTCCTCGCCGGTCGCGGCCAGCACCAGGGCCTGGATCCATTCCGTGCAGTACATCGCCTCGCCGCCGTCGTCGAGCCGGAAGCGTGCGTCGAAGGGAATGGCCTGCCAGGCCGGATCACGCGCCAGCGCGAGGGTGCGCGCCGACTGTGCGGCATCGAGCCGGGGCCGGACCACCGCCACGCCGTGGGCATCGGCCAGGAACTGCCCCAGGCCGTCGGTGCGCACGCCACCGATGCCGCTGTCGTCGTCGGCTTCGGTATGCACCACCTGCCAGCCATCGGCCCCGCCCACCAGCAGGCCGACGTGGCTGAAGAAGCCCTCGTCGCCGGACGCGCCGGCGAAATAGCCGCTCCAGCGTCCGTTGCCGCGCCGGACCACGTGGGCGCCCGGACGCAGCGCAACCTGCCAGCCGGCCAGGGGCCCCACGCCCCCCCCCGCCGGGGGGGGGGGGGGGGCCGCGGCCCGCCCCGCCCCCGGCCCCGACAGGAGCACCGCCAGCACCGCCGCGGCCAGTGGGCGGCCCCGGTTCATGGGCTTACTTGTTGTCCAGCTTGAAGTCGACCTTCCACTCCCCGTCTTCCTTGACCAGGGTGTCGGTGGTTTCCTTGCCCTCGGGGTTGCGGTAGCGCACGGTGGCGGTGTCGCCCTCGATCTTGGTTTCCAGGATCTCGATCCCGCCGGCCTTTTCGCAATCGGCCTTGATCTGGGCCTTCATTTCCTCGGCCTTTTTCGGCTCGGCCATCATCGCCGACACCATGCCCATCACCGGCTGGGACTTCTTCGAAACGTACTTCTGCATCACCGACGGGTCGCCCGTGGCGCAGAGCTCGGCCTGCATGGCGATGAGGGTGTCGCCGGGCTGCTTGCCGCCGCAGGCGGAGAGGGCCAGCACGGCCGCGGCGACAAGGGAGATCCGGATCTTGTTCATGTCGTTCCTTTCTGGTTTTGGGCTTGGTCGAACGCTGTGGTTGCGCTGCGAGTCTAACCAACGTGAAGACGCAGCGGGTCCGGACCCCGGCGGCAGCCGCTAAAATGCCCCGATGACGACCCCTGCCCTCGACCTGCTGCGCCGCGTCTTCGGCCATGCGCAATTCCGCGGCCAGCAGGCCGCCGTGGTCGACCACCTGGTCGGCGGCGGCGATTGCCTGGTGCTGATGCCCACCGGCGCCGGCAAATCCCTGTGTTACCAGGTTCCGGCGCTGCTGCGCGAGGGCACCGGCATCATCATCTCGCCCCTGATCGCGCTGATGCAGGACCAGGTCGAGGCGCTCGAACAGCTCGGCGTGCGCGCCGCCTGCCTGAACTCGGCGCTGCCGGGCGACCAAGCCGCGCGGGTCGAGGCCCGGCTGGTCACCGGCGAGCTCGACTTGCTTTACGTCGCCCCCGAGCGGCTGCTGACCGAGCGTTTCCTGTCGCTGCTGGGCCGCAGCCGGCTGGCCCTGTTCGCGATCGACGAAGCGCACTGCGTCTCGCAGTGGGGCCACGATTTCCGCCCGGAATACCGCGAACTGAACCTGCTGCACGAGCGCTGGCCCGACGTGCCGCGCATCGCGCTCACCGCCACCGCCGACCCGCCGACCCGGCGCGAAATCGCCGAACGCCTGGACCTGCAGGACGCGCCCTGTTTCATCACGTCCTTCGACCGGCCCAACATCCGCTACCGGGTGGCGCTAAAGGACAACGCCCGCCAGCAGCTGCTGGACTTCCTGCAGCCGCGCGCCGGCCAGGCCGGCATCGTTTATTGCCTGTCGCGGCGCAAGGTCGAGGAAACCGCCGCCTTCCTGTGCGCGCGCGGCATCGACGCCCTGCCCTACCACGCCGGCCTGGACGCCGGCGTGCGCGCGGCCAACCAGCGCCGCTTCCTGCGCGAGGAAGGCGTGGTGATGGTCGCCACGATCGCCTTCGGCATGGGCATCGACAAACCCGACGTGCGCTTCGTCGCGCACCTGGACCTGCCCAAGTCGGTCGAGGGGTATTACCAGGAAACCGGCCGCGCCGGCCGCGACGGCGACCCTGCCGAAGCCTGGCTGTGTTACGGCATGGGCGACGTGGTCACGCTGGGCCAGATGATCGCCCAGTCCGGCGCCGGCGACGAACGCCAGCGTCTCGAACGCCGCAAGCTCGACCTGCTGCTGGGCTACTGCGAATCCACCCGCTGCCGGCGCCAGGCGCTGCTGGCGGCCTTCGGCGAGGACCACCCGGGCCAGTGCGGCAACTGCGACAACTGCCTGGAGCCGCCGAAAACCTGGGACGGCACGGTGGCGGCGCAAAAGGCGCTGTCCTGCGTCTACCGCACCGGCCAGCGCTTTGGCGTCACCCACCTGGTGGACGTGCTGCGCGGCGCGGACACCGAACGCATGCGCCAGCTCGGCCACGACCAGCTTTCGACCTACGGCATCGGCGGCGAGCTGAGCACGCAGCAGTGGAAGGGCGTGTTCCGCCAGCTGGTGGCGCTGGGCCTGCTCGACGTCGACATCGAAGGCCATGGCAGCCTGCGCCTTACGCCCGACAGCCGCGCCGTGCTGCGCGGCGAACAGGCCGTGAGCCTGCGCGAGGAAGTGGTGCGCAAGCGCGAGCGCGAACGTTCGGCGCGCGCCGCCCCGGCCCCGGTGCAGCTGGCGCCGGCCGACCAGCCGGTGTTCGAGGCCCTGCGCGAACTGCGCGCGGCGCTGGCCCGCGAGCAGGCGGTGCCGGCCTACGTGATCTTCCACGACGCCACCCTGCGCACCATCGCCGAACGCCGCCCGGCCTCGCTGGCCGAGCTGGGCACGGTCGGCGGCGTCGGCGCCGCCAAGCTCGAGCGCTACGGCCCCCGGGTCCTTGAGCTCCTGACCGACCTGTAGGAGCGCCTTCAGGCGCGAATCTTCTGACTTTGCCCTTGGCAAAGAAGGGATTCGCGCCCGAAGGCGCTCCTACAACGAGGCGGTTAAACTGGCACGCCCCACGATCCCGGTTCCCCATGCCCCGCAAGACCCTGCTCGCCACCGCCCTGCTCGCCCTCGCGCCCTTCGCCCAGGCCGCCTGCGGCGGCACGGCCACCGCCCGCTCCGACAACGACGTTTATGGCCAGGCCGGGCAGGACCAGGGCTATTCCGCCGGCTTCGCGTTCGCCTGGACCACGCCCACCGCAGAACGCGAAGACGTGACCTGCCTGGCGGGCCTGGACCGCGCCACGCGCTGGCTGGCCTGGGGGCCGGGCACGCACCGCAACCTGGTGCTCAGCTTCCACCACGCGCTGTACACGCCCACCGACGGCAGGCGCGCCGACCTGATCACCGACGACCGCCCCTACGCCGGCACGCTGGTGTTCGGCGTCGGCCAGCAGCTGCGGGACGCGGACAGCATGGCCGCGACGCACCTGCGGCTGGGCATCGTCGGGCCGTCGGCCCAGGGCGAGGCGGCGCAGGACAGCTTCCACCACCTGTTCGGGCGCGAACGTTTCCGCGGCTGGGACAACCAGCTGCGCGACGAACCGCTGCTGCAGCTGGCGCACGAACGCGCCTGGCGCCGCCAGTTTGACGCCGGGCACGGCGGCCTGGGCTGGGATCGCACCTGGTTCGCCGGCGGCGCGGTGGGCAGCCCTTCGACCTATGCCAACGGCGGCATCGAAGTGCGCTTCGGCAGGAACCTGCCGGACGATTTCGGCTCCAACCCGATGCGCCTGGCCGGCGACGGCACGGCGCCGGTGCTGCGTGTGCAAGACAGCGGCTGGGACTGGCATTTCTTCGCCAGCCTCGAGGCCCGCGCCGTGGCGCACGAGGTCACGCTCGACGGCACGCTGGGCCGCGACGGCCACTCGGTGGAAAGCCGCGCCGCGTTCGCGGAACTCGCGCTGGGCGTGGTGCTCACCCACGGCCCCTGGCGCCTTGCCGGCGCCCACTATCGCCGTAGCCGCGAATTCGACGGCCAGCGCGAGGCACCGGTGTACGGCAGCCTGTCGGTTTCCCGGCGCTTCTGACCCAATGTAGGAGCGCCTTCAGGCGCGAATCGTTTCTTTGCCAAAGGCAAAGTCAAAAGGTTCGCGCCTGAAGGCGCTCCTACGGGATGGGGTGGTGGGCCGTGAAGGATTCGAACCTTCGACCAAAAGATTAAAAGTCTTCTGCTCTACCAACTGAGCTAACGGCCCGCCGAAAAACAAGGCGCGCAGTTTACCGCATCATTCGTGCGAGGCGTAGCGCGTCGGGTCGGGCAGGCCGGCGGCGGCGAAACCATCGGCCCGCAGCCGGCAGGCGTCGCAGTGGGCGCAGGCGCGGCCCTGGTCGTCGGCCTGGTAACACGACACGGTGCGCGAGAAATCCACGCCCAGGCGCACGCCTTCGCGGGCGATGTCGGCCTTGGACAGGCGCATCAGCGGCGCATGCACCCGCAGCGCATGGCCTTCGACGCCGGCCTTGGTGGCCAGGTTGGCCAGTCGCTCGAAGGCTTCGATGAAGGCCGGCCGGCAGTCCGGGTAACCGCTGTAGTCCACGGCATTGACGCCGCAGAACAGGTCGTCGGCGCCCAGCACTTCGGCCCAGCCCAGCGCGATCGAAAGCATGATGGTGTTGCGCGCCGGCACGTAGGTGACCGGGATGCCCTGCCCGCCCGACTCGGGCACGTCGATGTCGGCGGTCAGCGCCGAGCCGCCGATGCTGCGCAGGTCCACGGTCACGACCTTGTGCTCGGCGCCCACCGACGCCGCCAGCTCCGCCGCGGCGGCCAGCTCGGACGTATGGCGCTGGCCGTAGGACACGCTCAGCGCATGGCAGGCGAAGCCCTGCTCGCGCGCCATCGCCAGCACCACGGCCGAGTCCATGCCCCCGGACACCAACACCACTGCGCGCTTCTGATTCTGGTTCATCGATGATTCCATCCGGTCCTACTTCCCCGCGACATCGCCCCACAGCACCTTGTGCAGCTGCAGCTGGAAGCGGACCGGCAGTTTGTCGGCCAGCAGCCACTCGGCCAGCTCGGCCGGCGACTGCTGGCCCTGGCTGGGCGAGAACAGCACCTCGCAGCGCCCGGCCAGCCGGTGCTCGGCCAGCATCGACTTCGCCCAGTCGTAGTCGGCGCGGTCGCAGATGACGAACTTCACCTGGTCGCGGTCCGTCAGCAGCGGGATGTTGCCCGGCAGGTTGCGGTGCATTTCCTTCGAGCCGGGCGTCTTGAGGTCGACCACGCGGCTCACGCGCGGATCGACGCCGGAGATGTCGATCGCGCCGGACGTTTCCAGCGACACCTCGTAACCGGCGTCGCAGAGTTTTTCCAGCAGCACCAGGCAGCGCTTCTGGGCCAGCGGCTCGCCGCCGGTGACGCAGACGTGGCGGGCGCCGTGGCGCGCGACCTCGGCCAGGATCGTGTCGATTTCCCACCACTCGCCGCCGTGGAAGGCGTAGGCGGTGTCGCAGTACTGGCAGCGCAGCGGGCAGCCGGTGAGGCGCACGAACACCGTCGGCCAGCCGACCGAGCGCGACTCGCCCTGCACGGACAGGAAGATTTCGGTCAGGCGCAGGCGCTCGTTGGCCGGGGTGTCCATGGCGGTTTCCGGCCTGCCGCCGGGATCAGCGGCTTTCGAGCGCGAGCGTGCGCAGGCGGCTCTCGGCCTTGGCGGCGGCGTCCGAACCCGGGTAACGCGCCGACACTTCGCGCAGCGTGTCTTCGCCGTCGGCACGCTGGTTCAACGCGAGCTGGCAATAGCCGACCTTGAGCAGCGCGTCGGCTTCCTTGCGCGAACCCGGGTAGCTGGCCAGCAGGGTCTGGAAAGCTTCCAGCGCCAGCTCGTAGTTCTGGGTGACGTAATAACTTTCGCCCAGCCAGTACCACGCATTGGGCACCAGCGGGCTGGCCGGGTAGTCGGCGATGAAGGCCTGGAACATGCGCGCCGACTGGTCGGCTTCGAAACGCTCGACCAGCGCGTCGAGCGCGGCCTGGTAGGCGGCCTCTTCGGCGGCCGGGTCCGCGGTTGCGCCGGCGACAGGCGCCTCGTCCACCGCCGCGGCGGCGGGCTCGGGCTCCGGCGCGGCGGGCGCTGCCGGCGAAACCGCCGGAGCCGGGGAATTGGGGGTGGCAGCCACGGGCGCCCCGCCCTCGAGCCGCTGGAGGCGGCTGTCGAGGTCGACGTACTGGTCGCGGTTGCGCTGCTTGAGCTGCTCGATCTCGTGCGTGAGCGTCTCGATCTGGTTGCGCAGCGCCGATACCTCGGACTGCAGCTGGGTGATGCGGTTCTGCGCTTCGAGGTTGGCCTGGCCGGCGCTGCGGTTTTCCGCATTGGCCTGGTTCTCGAGCAGGGTGACGCGTTCGGCGAGGCTCAGGCGCTGGCCGTAAGCCGGGGTGGCCGCCACGAG
>NZ_JAYRTE010000037.1:0-7548 GCF_041919775.1 Arenimonas sp.
GTGGCCATGAAGCCGACCAGGCCGGCGGCCAGCGCCAGCGCATTGGCCACCATCACCGTGGCCCAGTTCTGGCGGATCAGCTGGTTGCGCCGGTTGCGGTTCTCGATCAGCAGGCTCTCCTCGTGCTCGACCAGGTTCTCCACCAGCGACTGCATCTCGGCCAGCAGCCGCGCCCCGGTGCCACTGCGCAGGCGCTCGGCCACGCGCTGGTCGGCCGCGGCGGTGTTCATGCCCTTGAGTCCCTGCAGCTCCGAGTAGTAGCGCAGGCGGTCGGCGTTCTTGATCGCCAGCACATCGACCAGATGCGCGGCGCTCGGATCCACCACCGTCATTTTCTTGAGCGCCTTGAGGCTGGCGTCGAGCTCACCGAGAACGGCGCGGTATTCGTTGAGGAACTCCGGCCGGCCGGTGATCAGGTAGCGCATGCCGTGCGCCTCGCTGTCGCCCACCTGCCCCCAGTAGATGCTGACCTGCTGCAGCAGGTGCTGGGTGAGACTGGTACGCTCGACCGTCTGCTCGAGTTCCTCGGTGGCGCGCAGCGAAAGCAGCGAGGTGCCGGCCAGCACGACCACCGCGAACAACATCAGTCCCGTGAAGACGCGGTAGCGGAAATTCGCCCGTCTTTGCGGCATGTCTGCCCTCTCCCCCGGCGGCGCGACGGCGCCGCCCGATCAGCTGTTTATCAACCAGATGGTGCCGTTGAGCACCAGCGCGAAACTAACCCACAGCACCAGCGGCACCTGCAGGTAACCGGCCATCGGACGCACACGGCCAAAGCGCAACGTCATCCAGACCGTCATGCCCCAGAGCAGCGAGATGTCCAGGAACGCCAGCGCCGGTGATTTCAATCCGAAGAAGAGCGGCGTCCAGGCCAGGTTGAGCACGGCCATCAGCGCGAAGGCCAGCCAGGCCTTCGGACGTTCGGCGTCGGCGGACGGACCCGGCTCGCGGGCCACCAGCCAGGCGCCGATCGCCAGCAGCACGTACAGGGCCGTCCAGACCGGGCCGAACAGCCACGCCGGCGGATTCCAGCTGGGCTTGCCCAGCGTCTGGTACCAGTCGCCGGGCGGGAACAGCACGCCGACCGAGGCACCGGCGGCAAGCACGATGACCAGCCAGGCGACCAGCGCGACGCCGTCGCGCCAGTCCACCGGCCACGCGGGCGGACTGTTGATGGCGGCGGGTGCCGTTACCGGGCGGGGTTGTCGTTCGTAGCGCACTAACAGGGTACTCCGTGGTTCTTCGCTCAAAGCCCGTAGGCCTTGCGCTTTCGGTAAAGGGTGGATCCGTCGATGCCGAGCGTGCGCGCGGCGGCTTCCAGGGTGTCGGCACCGGCCATCACGGCTTCGATGTGGGCGCGTTCGAGCGTTTCGAGCGACACCGGGGAGCCGACCGCGATGCCGCCGGCCGCGGAGGCGGCGGCGGGTTCGCCGCCCAGCGCCAGGTGCTCGGGGCCGATCTCTTCGTGCGTGCACAGGATCACCGCGCGTTCGATCACGTTCTGCAGTTCGCGCACGTTGCCCGGCCAGGCGTAGGCCTGCATGCGGGCCAGGGCCTTGTCGGAGAGGCGGCGGGCCGGCAGGTGGTAGCTGTCGGCATAACGACGCACGAAACCGTTGGCCAGGTCGGCCAGGTCCTCGCGCCGGTCGCGCAGCGGCGGCAGCACCAGGCTGATCACGTTGAGGCGGTAGAGCAGGTCAAGGCGGAAGCTGTTGTCGCGCACCATCGCCTCGAGGTCGCGGTTGGTGGCCGAGATGATGCGCACGTCGGCGCGGCGGGTGGCCGGTTCGCCGATGCGTTCGTATTCCTTGTCCTGCACGAAGCGCAGCAGCTTGGGCTGCAGGGCCAGCGGGAAGTCGCCGACCTCGTCCAGGAACAGCGTGCCGCCATCGGCATGGCTGACCCGGCCCTGGGTACTTTGCGTGGCACCGGTAAAGGAGCCCTTGGCGTGGCCGAACAGTTCGCTTTCCAGCAGCTCGGCCGACAGCGAGGGGCAGTTCACCGTGGCGATCGGGCGCGCGGCGCGCTGGCTCCAGCCGTGGATGGCATTGGCCATCACGCCCTTGCCGGTACCGGACTCACCCAGCAGCAGCACGTTGGCGTCGGTGCGTGCCACCTGGCGGGCGACGGCCAGCGCTTCGGCCATCGCCGGGCTCCTGGATTCGAGCGGCGTTTCCTGGCGAGGCTGCTGGCGCTCAAGCGTTTCCAGGCGGGCCAGCAGGTCGAGGGTGTCGAGCTGGCGCGCGACCGCGATGCGCAGCTGCGCCGGCGAGCAGGGTTTGACCAGGTAGTCGGCCGCGCCTTCGGCGATCGCGCGCACCGCATCGTCCACCTGGGAATGCGCGGTGACCATGATCACGCGCAGGCCCGGCGCCAGCTCGCGCAGCCGCGGCAGGGCCTCGAGGCCCGATTCGCCGGCGATGTCGCGGTCGAGCAGGCAGACGTGGAAGGGCTGGCTGGCGGCCAGCTTCAGCCCCTCCTGCAGGCGCGTCGCGGTGCTGACGCGGTATCCGGCGTCCTCCAGGCACAGGCTGAAGTTCTGCAGCAGCGCCGGGTCGTCGTCGATGGCCAGGATCCGCCCCTGGGGGGCGGCGGAGGGGTTGCTCACGGTGGACTCCAAAGGGTCTGGAAAATAGTCAGCAAGGTCCGTGCCATTCGGCAGGACATTGATTTTTAAAGCAATCTTTCTGCGACGGTCGGCACTTCTATGCAATTTGCACTAATACTGCGGAGCCGTAGTGCATTTTGCAAACCGGCCTCTGCCGCTAAACTGGCCGCCTTTCCCGACAGGCAAACACCATGAGCGACACCCCGCCGGACCGTCTCTGCGTCAACCCGCGCAGCCCCTTCTACGACGAAGCCCTGCTCGAGCGCGGCATCGGCGTGCGTTTCAACGGCGTCGAACGCAACAACGTCGAGGAGTACTGCATTTCCGAAGGCTGGGTGCGGCTGCCGGTGGGCAAGTCGCTCGACCGGCGCGGCAATGCGATGACAATCAAGGCCAAGGGCACGGTCGAGGTCTGGTTCCTGGACGCCACGCCGCCGGCGTGAACCAAAGCCCAGACCGCCTCGACGCCGTCTACGACGCGCTGGTCGGCGACGAGGACGGCCGGGTCTGCAAGGACATTCCGGACAGCGCCTGCACGCGCCTGCCCGGCAACTTCTTCCGCCAGCTCGGGGCGATGGCGCTGACCAAACTCGGCGACGCGCTGGCCAGCCCGAAAACCACGCTGGCCTGGACCCTGGGTGCACTCGGGGCGCCGGCGTGGATGGTCGGCCTGCTGGTGCCCATCCGCGAATCGGGCTCGATGCTGCCGCAGCTGTTTATCGCCGCGCGCGTGCGCGCCCTGCCCCGGCGCAAGCCGGCGTGGCTGCTGGGCGCGGTGCTGCAGGCGGTCGCGATCGCGGGCATGGCCGCCGCGGCGTTCTGGCTCGAGGGTGCCTTGGCCGGCGCCGTGATACTGGGCCTGCTGGCCTGCTTCAGCCTGGCGCGCGGCCTCAATTCGATCGCCAGCAAGGACGTGCTCGGCAAGACCGTGCCGAAAACCCGGCGCGGCCGGCTCGGCGGCTACGCGGCCAGCGTATCGGGTGCGATCAGCCTCGCGGTGGGCGGCGCGATGCTGTGGTGGGTCACGGACTCCGGGCCGGCGCTGCTCGGCGGCCTGCTGCTGGCCGCGGCGGCCTGCTGGCTGCTGGCGTCGCTGGTCTACGGCGGCATCCAGGAAGACCCGGGCAGCACCGAAGGCGGCGCCGACGGCATCAGCGAAGCCCTCGGCAAACTGCGGCTGCTGCGCGATGAACCCGACTTCGGACGCTTCGTGCTGGCGCGGGCGCTGTTGCTGGTGTCCGCGCTGAGCTCACCCTTCGTGGTGCTGCTGGCGCGCGAGAACGGCAACGGTGGCTGGGTTGGCCTGCCGCTGTTCCTGCTGGCCGCGGGCGCGGCCTCGCTGCTGTTGAGCCCGTTCTGGGGCCGGTTCGCCGACCGCTCGAGCCGGCGCACGATGATCGCGTCGGGAAGCCTGGCCAGCGCGGTCGCCCTGGCAGCCATCGCTGCCGACGCCTGGCTGGATGGCGACGCCGGCGGCTGGGCGCTGGTGGCGCTGTTCTTCGTGCTCGGCGTGGCCCACGACGGCGTGCGACTGGGCCGCAAGACCTACCTGGTGGACCTGGCCGGCGGCAACAAGCGAACCGATTACGTCGCCGTCAGCAACACCGCGATGGGCGTGCTGCTGCTGGCGACCGGCGCGATCACCGGCGCGGTCGGCACCGCCTCGGTACCGGCGGCGCTGGCGCTGCTGGCGGGCATGGGCCTGGCCGGCGCCTGGCTGTGCCTGCGACTGCCGGAAGTGCAGCAGCCGGCTTAGCCGCGCACGAAGTCGGTGAAGCCGGCCATGTGCTTGCGCAGCAGGTCGCGCACCGTCTCGTCCTGCAGCTTGCCCTGGTCGTCGAAAACCTTGTGCGCGCCCGACACCATCAGCTCCCGGCCGCACCAGTAGCGCATGCCCAGGATGCGGAACACGGGCAGCCAGGCGTTCTGCGCCAGCACCGTGCCGAAGCCGCTGGGCGAGGCCCCCAGCAGGGCCACGGGCCGGCCGCCAAAGACACGCTCCTTGTCGGCGCCGGGTCGCGACATCCAGTCGATGGCGTTCTTGAGCACGCCGGGAACCGAGTGGTTGTACTCGGGCGTGCACAGCACCAGGCCGTCGCAGGCGGCCAGCTTGTCCTTCAGGGCCTCGACCGCGGCCGGTATTCCGTCCTTTTCTTCCGCGTCGCCGTCGTACAGCGGGATGCCGTGCACGGTGGCGACCTCCAGCTCGACGCCGGTGGGCAACAGTTCCGCGGCCGCGTGCAGCAGGGCGGTGTTGTAGGAGCCGGCGCGCAGGCTGCCGGAGATGCCGAGCAGTCGGGTCATGGGTTTGTTCCTTCGGTCGGGGGACACCCAGCCTAGCGAGCCGGATGTTCACGACCCGTGCACGCCCCCGCAGGCGCTACCATGGCGTTCCCGACGCCCCACCCTTACCCATGGACCCCATCCTTTCGATCCGCGGCCTCGGCAAGACCTACGCCAGCGGCCACGTCGCGCTCAAATCGGTCGACCTGGACATCCGCCGCGGCGAGATCTTCGCCCTGCTCGGCCCCAACGGCGCGGGCAAGACCACGCTCATCTCGATCGTCTGCGGCATCGTGAACGCCAGCCGCGGCAGCGTGACGGCCGACGGCCACGACATCGTGCGCGAGTTCCGGCAGGCGCGCGCGAAGATCGGCCTGGTGCCGCAGGAGCTGAGCACCGACGCCTTCGAAACCGTCTGGTCCACGGTGCGCCTGAGCCGCGGCCTGTTCGGCAAGCCGCGTGACGACGCCCACCTGGAAAAGGTGCTGCGCTCGCTCAGCCTGTGGGAAAAGCGCGACAACAAGATCATGGCGCTGTCGGGCGGCATGAAGCGGCGCGTGCTGATCGCCAAGGCGCTCTCGCACGAGCCGGCCATCCTGTTCCTGGACGAGCCCACCGCCGGCGTCGACGTCGAACTGCGCCGCGACATGTGGAACCTGGTGCGCGAACTGCGCGACAAGGGCACCACGATCATCCTGACCACGCACTACATCGAGGAGGCCGAGGAAATGGCCGACCGCATCGGCGTGATCAACCACGGCGAGCTGGTGGTGGTGGATGAAAAAGACGCGCTGATGCGCAAGCTGGGCAAGAAGCAGCTGACCCTGCACCTGCAGGCGCCGCTGGCGGCGATCCCGCCGGAGCTGGCCGGGCAGCCGCTGGAGCTTTCCGAAGACGGCCTGTCCCTGGTCTACACCTTCGACGTGCAGGGCGAACGCACCGGCATCGCCACCCTGCTGCGCCGCCTGGCCGACCAGGGCATCGATTTCCGCGACCTCAACACCCAGGAAAGTTCGCTCGAGGAAATCTTCGTCAACCTGGTGCACCGCGGCGGCAAGGGAGGCGCGGCATGAACTGGCACGCGGTCAGGGCCATCTACCGCTTCGAGATGGCGCGCACCTTCCGCACCATCGGCGAATCGATCCTCTCGCCGGTACTCACCACCTCGCTGTACTTCGTGGTATTCGGCGCCGCCATCGGCGCACGCATGGGCGAAGTCGGCGGCGTCAGCTACGGGGCCTTCATCATCCCGGGCCTGATCATGCTGTCGCTGCTGAACGAGTCGATTTCGAACGCGGCCTTCGGCATCTACATGCCCAAGTGGGCCGGCACGATCTTCGAACTGCTGTCGGCGCCGGTGGGCTGGGTCGAGGCGGTGCTGGGTTACGTCGGCGCGGCGGCAAGCAAGTCGGTGATGCTGGGGCTGCTGATCCTGCTGACGGCGCGCTTCTTCGTCGACTACGAGATCGCGCACCCGCTGGCGATGCTGCTGTTCCTGGTGCTCACCGCGGTCAGCTTCAGCCTGTTCGGTTTCATCATCGGCCTGTGGGCGACCGACTTCCAGAAGCTGCAGATCATCCCGCTGATGGTGATGACCCCGCTGACCTTCCTCGGCGGCGCCTTCTATTCGATCGACATGCTGCCGCCGGTCTGGCAGAAGATCGCGCTGTTCAACCCGGTCGTGTACCTGATCAGCGGCTTCCGCTGGAGCTTCTTCGGCCAGTCGGACGTGGACGTGGTGCTCAGCTTCGCGGCGATCATCGGCTTCCTGGTGCTGTGCCTGGCGGCGGTGTGGGCGATCTTCCGTTCCGGGTGGCGGCTCAAGTCCTGATCCGGATTACGTGACGCGCTTGGCGAAATCGCCCGGCGCGCGAAGGTGAGTCCGTTCACAAATCGGAACACCGGCCGTGCCCGGCGATCCTGAAAGCAGCGGTTTCGCGATGCAGTTCGCAAACCTGCACCCTACGCAGGCGCACAGTTCGCGCCATGCCACTCAAGCATGTCCTCAAGAACCGCATCGGTGCCGACGTCCGGCTGGCGATGATCCTGCTGTTCGCGGTGCTCACCGTGCTCGGCGTCACGCCGTTCGCGGTGGCCCGCGCGTTGAACGGCGAGTGGCTGGCGGCCGCGCTCGACACCGGCCTGATCCTGGCGATGACCGGAAATGCCTGCTTCGCCTGGCGCACCGGACGCAGCGCCCTGGCGGGAAAGATCAACGCGGTGGTGGTCTCGCTTTCCTGCGCCCTGCTCGCCGGGGTGCTGGGTCCGGCCGGGCTGTTCTGGTCTTACACGCTGATCCTGGCCAACTACATGCTCGCCCCGAGGCTGCTGGCGACGGTCTGCGGCGTGGCCCTGGTGGTCGCCGGCCTTTTGAGTTCGCCCTTCGCCTCGACGCTGGCGATGGCGGCGTTTGCGGTGAGCGCGGTGCTGGTGATGCTCTACGCCTTCATCTTCGCGAGCCTGACCGAGGTCCAGCGCAAGCTGCTCGAGGGCCTGGCCACGCGCGACGCACTGACCGGCATCGCCAACCGGCGCAGCATGGAGGTCGAACTGGCCGAAGCGCTCAAGGGCCACCACGCCCGCGGCGAACCGGCGACGGTGGCCGTGCTCGACCTCGACCACTTCAAGCAGGTCAACGACCAGCACGGCCACCGTCG
>NZ_JAYRTE010000038.1:0-7252 GCF_041919775.1 Arenimonas sp.
ATTTGAAAGTGAACAGGAAAGTCAATGAAATCAACGATCTACCAACACCACCTCCGCGCCAGTGCTAGCTTTTCGTACCGTCACTTATTGCACTGAAAACGAGGAGACCCCAACAGCAACGCGGCGGCCAGCAGGCCCCAGGCCAGGCCTGCCGGCATCAGACGCAGCGCCAGCAGGAACAGGCCGAACACCAGCAGGTTCAGCAGCGCGTCGGTCCGGTCGATACGGGCTGCCGAAGTGTGCCGGGCCGGTGGCAGCAGCCGCCAGGCGGCCCCGGCGCCCGCCAGCGCCAGCAACGCAGTGCACAGGTAGAGCCAGCGCCACGAGCCCCAGGCCAGCACCACGGCCGCCAATGTAGGCGCCAGAGTCATCGACAGCGCGGTGGCGGTGGACAGGGTCGCCAGCGCCCGCGCCAGCTGCGACGCGGGCAGCGACGCGCGCAGCAGCGCTGTGTTGACCGCCATCACGCCGGCCGCCCCGATGCCCTGCACCACCCGGGCCAGCACCAGCAGCGGCAGCGTCGGAGCGGCCGCGCTCAGCAGCGCGCCCCCGCCCAGCACCAGCAGGCCGCCGAGGTAGATGCGCTTGAAGCCGATCTGCTGCCCCAGCGCGGCCAGCGGCAGCAGCAGGCCCAGCACCACCATCTGGTACAGGTTGACCACCCAGATCGCCGCATCCCGGCTGCTGTCGAAATCCGCCGCCACCCGGGGCAGCAGCACCGTGACGGCCATGCTGTCGACCACCACCAGGCCGATGACCAGGACCTGCAATCCCTGGGCCAGCCAGGGCCGGGTGGAGGCCAACGGTGCTCAGGCCACGACGCGGGCGGAACGCAGCCCGGCGATCTCGTCCGCCGACAGCCCGAACTCGGCCAGCACCTCGTCGGTGTGCTGGCCCACCGTCGGCGCCTCGCTGCGCACCGACAACGGTGTCTCGGAGAACCGTGCCGTCGGCCGCACCCGGCGGATGCGCCCCTCGGTCGGGTGCTCGACCGTCTCGAAGAAGTCGACCGCCTTCAGGTGCGGGTGGTCGACCAGCTCCTCCAGCGCATAGATCGGCGTGCAGGGCACGTCCAGCGCCTCGCAGCAGGCCACCCACTCGGCCGTGGTGCGCGACGGCGTGATCGAATGCATGTCGCCGTACAGCTCGGCGATGCGGGCATTGCGCTGGTGGCGGTCCGACATGTCGTACTTGGCCGCCAGGTCCGAGCGGTCGACGAACGCAAAAAAGGCGGTCGACGGTGGCCCAGACCACCGTCCAGTCGGCCCGCTCGGCGTTGCCGGAGAACGCCTTGGCGCCGTTGAGCACCCAGCCCCCGTCGACCTTGGTCGCGCGGGTGCGGATCGCCGCCACGTCGGAGCCGCCCGAAGGCTCGGTCATCGCAAACGCGCCCCAGCGCGGGCGCTCCGGCGCCAGGAACGGCGACAGTAAACGCCGCTTCTGCTCTTCCGTGCCCATGCCCAGCACCGGCCGCTCGCCCAGGCCCGGGCCGGGCATCGCGATGCTGATGCCACGGTCCCAATAGGCCAGCTCCTCCGAGACCAGCACGTGGGCGACCGCGCTGCGTTTGTGTGGTGCCTGGCCGTCGGGCCGCCAGCTGGTGCGACCGAAGCCCAGCGCCAGCATGTGGCGGAACAGCGGATGGTCGGTGGCCAGCGGGCCACCCTGCCGATCCGCCTCCAGGCCGGCCGGCCGGAACAGTTCGCGGCCCAGCGTGCGCGTACGCACCAGCTCGGCCTGGATGTCCGCTGGAATCTCGAAATTCATGCCGTGCCCTCCGCCGCCACGGCCGGCGCCGACAGCAGGAAAGCATGGTGATGGCCGGTCCCGGCGCCGGACACCGGGCGCGGCACACCATCGGCCCACGCGGCATCGATGCCACCGAGCATCAGCGACAGGGTTTTCAGCTCGCGCATGTATTTCTCCACCGGGTAGTCGCGCATGAATCCGGAGGCGCCGTGCACCTGCAGCGCAAACGGACCGACCAGGTCCGCGGCCTGGGCCGCCTCGGCAAAACACTGGGCCGCCTCCTCGGCCACGGCCGCACCCTGGTCGTAGCGGGCCGCCGCCTCCTGCAGCAGCAGCCGCGTGCCGGACACGGCCATGTGCATGTCGACCAGCGCAAAGGCCATGGCCTGGTGGTGGGCCACCGGCTTGCCGAACACCACACGGTCCACCGCATAGTCCCGCGCCACCGACACCGCCGCGGCCATCTGGCCGACCATCGCCGCAACGGCACACAGGCGCGCGTAGGCCAGGACCCGGCGGGCCGCCGCCGCATCCGTCATGCTGTGAGCAATGGGTGCCGCCTGCAGCACGATGCGCGAGGCGCCCGAGGCCAGCAGGCCGGCCCCCGGCACCGGCTCCAGCCCCCAGGGCCCGGTCAACAGGTGCAGGCTGTCGCCGCGCAGCACCAGCAGCCGGTCGAGCCGCGCGAGCGGCGCCCACTCGACCACCCCGCTGATCCGCCCGTCGGCCAGCACCAGCGACTGGCCGGCGTCCACGTGCAGGTAGGCCGTGGCACCGGGCTCGGCGCACCGGTCCGCCAGCCAGCGTTCGCGTCCGGCCGCACCACCAAAGGCGGCCAGCGCCTGCCAGGCCAGCGCGTTGTGGTTCAGCGCCGGCACGGCGCCGGCATCGGCCGTGGCCAGTGCCTCGAGCACCACACAGCGGTCCAGCAGGCCGAGTCCGGCGCCGCCGTCGTCGACCGGCCAGTCGATGCGCGCCAGGCCGAGCTCGTCGAACTTGGCCAGCACCTCGGGTGCCAGCGCCCGGCCGGCCTCGTGCCGGCGCTGGGCCGGCGCCAGGAATTCGGCCGCGAACTTCTTGGCCAGCTCCTGGCACAAGCGCATGTCTTCAGTGGGATTCCAATCCATGGGATACCTGTGGGTTGCACCGTGTGGGTGCCGCGCCGAACGCGGCCGCCGTCACTGCGGCTTGATGCCGACCTTGTCGGCGATGCTCTTCAGCCGGTCGTACTCTTCCTTCTGGAACGCGGCCTGCTGCGCCGCGGTCAGCGGCATCAGCGAGCCCCCGCCGAACTTCGCCTGGTAACCCCGTGCGTAGTCGGTGTCGAGGATCTTCTGCATCGCGTTCTCCAGCACGGCCGCCACCGGCTCCGGCGTGTGTTTGGCCGCGTAGACCGACATCCAGGTCAGGTACAGGTACTCGGGAAAACCGGCCTCCTGCACCGTCGGC
This sequence comes from Arenimonas sp., assembly GCF_041919775.1. GTDB lineage: Bacteria > Pseudomonadota > Gammaproteobacteria > Xanthomonadales > Xanthomonadaceae > Arenimonas. The sequence continues at coordinate 3,199 of NZ_JAYRTE010000038.1, forward strand.
ACCTCGGGCACCTGGAAATGGCGCTTGTCGGAGGTGACGCCCAGCGCCCGTACCTTGCCGGCCTTGATGTGGGTGACCGCGCCGCTGATGTCGACCAGCGCCGCGTCGATGTGGCCGCCCTCCAGGTCGGTCATGATCTGGGTCATGCCCTTGTACGAGACGTTCTGCAGCTTGGCACCCGACAGCTGAGACAACCAGGCATTCGCCAGGATCTGGCCGGCCGCGTAGGTGGCGATGTTCAGCGCATGGGGCCCGCTCCTGGCCGCCTCGGTGAACTCCTGCAGCGTCTTGTACGGCGAGCTGACCGGCACCAGGTAGACCGCCATCGAGCGGCTGAGGCCGGCGATCGGCCGCAGGTCGTTGAACGGGTCGTAAGCCAGGCTCTTCTCGGTCAGCGGGTTCACCGTGATCGGCGAATTGCTCGCCATCAGCAGCGTGTAGCCGTCGGCCGGCGCGTTCTTCAGCGTCATCACGCCGATCGCGCCGTTGGCGCCGGGGCGGTTCTCGACCACCACCGGCTGGCCCAGCAGCTTGCCCAGCGGTTCGGCGTAGTACCGTGCCGCCGTGTCGGCACCGCTGCCGGGCGTGAAGGGAACAATGATGCGCAGCGGCTTGCTGGGGAAACTGGACTGGGCGGCGGCCACGAGGGCACAACCCGCCAGCACACAACTCGAAACCATCCTGGACAACAGGTTCATCGCGTTACTCCGGAAAACAAGGAAGAGGGGGTTGAGGGACTGCTACATGTCTCCGAAATCCGGACGCCGCCGGGCCAGCGCGGCATCGACCGCCTCGGCATGGGCGGGTGTGTATTGGGCGAGGGCCTGGGCCGCCGCGGAGATGGGCAGCACGGCATCGAGCGACAGGTCGTCGGCCTGGCGCATCAGCTTCTTCGTCAGGCGCAGCGTGGCGTTCGCATTGGCGGCGACCTGGCCGGCCAGCTCGCGGGCACGCGCCATCAGCGCGTCGGGCTCCAGCACCTCGGAGACCAGGCCCCAGCGCAGCGCCTGGCCGGCGTCGATCGTGCGGCCGGTGAACATCATCTCGGCGGCCGCCGGAGACGATGATCTTGGCCGCGGTCAGCTCGGGCCGGTCGTTCTTGGCGATCTCGGCGCCGACGAAGCTGACCTGGGCGCTGTCGGGTCTGGCCGCCCCGCGTTACCCCCCGGCCGCGGCGCCCGGGGCGGCCGCGGGGGCGAAGCCCGTGCTGCGCACGGTGATGACCTTCACGGCATCACCGCTCTGCACGGTGGCGATGGCGTTGCCGGCGTAGATCGGGCGCTCGAAGGTGTCGGGGCCAGGAGAGTGCTGGGCCGCTCCCGAGCTCTCCTGCCCCCCTCGGGGGGCGGCCTGCTCCGCAGGCCTGGGGGCAGTCGGGATCACCTTGGTGATGTCGCTGATCTGCGCGACATCGAGCTTGGCCGCGACGCGCGGGGCGACGTTCTTGCCGCTGGCGGTGGCCGGGAACAGGATGTGGCTGTAGTTCTTGGCGACGCCCAGCACCAGCGCGGCGACGTTTTCGGCCAGGCCATGGGCCAGGCCGGCGGCGTCGGCGTGCAGCACCTTGGCGACACCGGCGATCTGGGCGGCGGCCTTGGCGGCTTCGGCGGCGTTCTGGCCGGCGACCAGCACGTGGACGTCGCCACCGCAGGCCAGCGCAGCGGTGACGGTGTTCAGGGTGGCGGGCTTGATGGTGGTGTTGTCGTGTTCGGCCACCACGAGAACATTTGCGAGTGTGGTCATTTGTTCGGCTCCCTTAGATCACTTTGGCTTCGGTCTTCAGCTTGGTCACCAGCGTGGCGACATCGGGCACCTTGACGCCCGCACCGCGCTTGGGCGGCTCGCTGACCTTCAGCGTCTTCAGCTTCGGGGCCACGTCCACGCCCAGGTCCTCGGGCTTGACGGTGTCGAGCTGTTTCTTCTTGGCCTTCATGATGTTGGGCAGGGTGACGTAGCGCGGCTCGTTCAGCCGCAGGTCGGTGGTGATCACCGCCGGCAGGCTCAGGCTCAGCGTCTCCAGGCCACCGTCGACCTCGCGGGTGACCTTGGCCTGGTTGTCGGCGATCTCGACCTTGCTGGCGAAGGTGGCCTGCGGCAGGTCGGCCAGCGCGGCCAGCATCTGGCCGGTCTGGTTGCAGTCGTCGTCGATGGCCTGTTTGCCCAGGATCACTAGGCCGGGTTGTTCCTTGTCGACCAGGGCCTTCAAGAGCTTGGCCACGGCCAGCGGCTGCAGTTCCACGTCGGTCAGCACATGGATGGCGCGGTCGGCGCCGATGGCCATCGCGGTGCGCAGGGTTTCCTGGCATTGCTGCACGCCGCAGGACACGGCGATGACCTCGGTGGCCACGCCCTTTTCCTTCAGCCGCACCGCTTCCTCGATGGCGATCTCGTCGAACGGGTTCATGCTCATCTTCACGTTGGTGATGTCCACGCCACTGCCGTCGGACCTGACGCGGACCTTCACATTCGAATCGGTGACTCGCTTGGTGGCGACGAGGATCTTGGTCATGCTAATGCCTGGCATTTATTGAATAATTGTCTGTCGACAGACATTTATTATTTACTGAGTTCAGAAAAGAATGCAATAAATTTCTGCGACTTGGGGTCTCTGAACCGCCCCGGTTTTCGCGGAGGCCGGTTGGCTTGAGTCAGGCCGGGCTGACCTGCTGCTCAAGATTGCGATAGTAGTTGGCCTCGAACTCGGCCGGCGGCACGTAGCCCAGCGGGGCCATCAGCCGATGGTTGTTAAACCATGACACCCATTCCAAGGTCGCTAGCTCCACCGCCTCTCTGGTCTTCCAGGGCGCCCGGCGATGGATCAACTCGGCCTTGTACAACCCGTTGATCGTCTCTGCCAGAGCGTTGTCGTAGGAGTCGCCCTTGCTGCCCACCGATGGCTCGATGCCGGCCTCGGCAAGCCGCTCGGTGTAGCGGATGCTGACGTATTGCGACCCGCGGTCGCTGTGACATACGAGCGGGCCGTCCTGGCCGGGCTGGCGGGCGTACAGGGCCTGCTCCAGCGCGTCGAGCACGAAATCCGTGCGCATGCTGGTGCTCACCCGCCAGCCCACGATGCGACGCGAGAACACATCGATCACGAAGGCCACGTACAGCCAGCCCTGCCAGGTGGACACGTACGTGAAGTCGCTCACCCACAACTGGTTCGGGCGCTGCGCGCTGAACTGCCGGTTGACCAGGTCCTGCGGGCATGGCGCACGCGCATCACCGATCGTGGTGCGCACCACCTTGCCGCGCACGACGCCACGCAGTCCCATGCGGCGCATCAGGCGCTCGACGGTGCAGCGCGCCACCGTGTGGCCTTCGCGTTGCAGTTGCCGCCAGACCTTGTCAGCGCCGTAGACCCGCAGGTTGGCCTGCCACACCCGTTCGATGCAGGGCATCAGTTCCTGGTCTCGACGGGCTCGGCCGCTGAGCAAGGCCGCATCGCGTTGCCGGGCAGCGTGCCGCCGGTATGCCGATGGGGCGATCTGCAGCAGCCTGCAGATCGGCTCGACCCCATGCTGCTGGCGGTGCCGGTCCACGAAGGCGTACATCACTTCAGCCGGCGGTCGAGCTCCGCCTGGGCGAAAAACGCGCTGGCCAGCTTGAGGATCTCGTTGGCGCGGCGAAGCTCGCGCACTTCGCGCTCCAGTTCCTTGACGCGATTGGCCTCGGCCGTGGTCACGCCTTCGCGCTGGCCCGTGTCACGCTCGTGCTGACGCACCCAGTTCAGCAGCGTCTGCGCCGTGCAGCCGATCTTGCCGGCGATCGATACGACCGCCGCCCACTGCGATTCGTGCTCCCCTCGGTGCTCGAACACCATGCGCACCGCACGCTCGCGTACCTCCGGCGAAAACTTCACTGACTTCCTCATGATGGCTCCATCTTCTCAAACGAGGGAGCCTCCGCGAAAACCGGGGCGGTTCACTCCTCGTTTTCAGTGCAATAAGTGACGGTACGCAAAGCTAGCACTGGCGCGGGGGTGGTCTGGGTAGACCGTTGATTTCATTGACTTTCCTGTTCGCTTTGTAAACGGGTATGGTGGCCTCCCACT
>NZ_JAYRTE010000039.1:0-7191 GCF_041919775.1 Arenimonas sp.
CGAATCTTTTGACCTGGCCTTCGGCCAGGAAGAAATTCGCGCCTGAAGGCGCTCCTACAGGGCGTTATGGCAGGATGGCGGCCTGCACTCCACGCTCCCGATTCCATGACCGAACTCGTCCCCGTCCTGCTTTCCGGCGGCTCCGGCACGCGCCTGTGGCCGCTGTCGCGCGAAACCCATCCCAAGCAGTTCCAGCCGCTGGTGGGGGAAAAATCGCTGCTGCAGGCCACCTGGCAGCGGCTCGAGGGGCTGGCCGGGCTCGCCGCGCCGATCGTCGTCGCCAACGAGGACCACCGTTTCATGGTGGCCGAGCAGCTGCGCCGCGTTGGCGCCACGGCCAGCGCCATCGTGCTCGAGCCGGTGGGCCGCAACACCGCCCCGGCGATTGCGGTGGCCGCCCTGCAGGCCCGCGCCGGCGGCGCCGACCCGCTGCTGCTCGTGCTGCCCTCGGACCACGTGATCGCCGACGAAGCCGGCTTCCGCGCCGCCGTGCAGGCCGCCTGCGCCGCGGCGGGGGAGGGCGCCCTGGTCACCTTCGGCATCGTCCCGACGGGCCCCGAAACCGGCTACGGCTACATAAAAGCCACCGCGAACCCTGTAGGAGCGCCTTCAGGCGCGAATCCCTTCCTGGCTGAAAGCCAGGCGAAAAGATTCGCGCCTGAAGGCGCTCCTACAGTCAGCGGGGTGGAAAGGTTTGTCGAAAAACCCGACAAAACCACCGCGGAAACCTACGTCGCCAGCGGGGATTATTTCTGGAACTCGGGCATGTTCCTGTTCCGGGCCTCGGCCTACCTGGCCGAGCTGGAAAAACACGCCCCGGCCATGGTCGCCGCCGCCCGCGAGGCCCTGGAAAGGGGCCAGCGCGACGTCGATTTCCTGCGCCTGGACCGCGCCGCCTTCGAAGCCTGCCCGGCCGACTCCATCGACTACGCCGTGATGGAAAAAACCGACAAAGCGGCGGTCCTGCCCATCGACGTCGGCTGGAACGACGTCGGCAGCTGGAAAGCCCTGTGGGAAATCGCCGACCAGGACCCGGACGGCAACGCCCACCACGGCGACGTCATCGCCATCGACTGCCGCAATACCCTGGCCTGGGGCGGGCGCCGGCTGGTCAGCCTGCTGGGCCTGGACGACGTGATCGTGGTCGACACCGACGACGCCCTGCTGGTCGCCGCCCGCGACCAGGTGCAGCAGGTCAAGGACATCGTCGCCCGCCTGAAGGCCGAGGGCCGCCCCCAGGCCAGCATCCACCGCAAGGTCTACCGGCCCTGGGGCAGCTACGACGGCATCGACAGCGGCGAGCGTTTCCAGGTCAAACGCATCGTGGTGAACCCCGGCGCTGCGCTGAGCCTGCAGATGCACCACCACCGGGCCGAGCACTGGATCGTGGTCAGCGGCTCGGCCCGGGTTACATGCGACGAAAAGGTCTTCCTGCTGGCCGAAAACCAGAGCACCTATATCCCCCTGGGCAGCAAGCACCGGCTGGAAAACCCCGGCAAGGTACCCCTGGAGTTAATCGAGGTTCAGTCCGGCAGCTACCTCGGCGAGGACGACATCGTGCGTTTCGAGGACGTGTACGGGCGCTAGACAGTGATACTGAACCCGACACCGCGGCCGGGCAGCCCGGCGAGAAATTTTCCCGAAAGGCTTTTCTTGTCGCGTCAGGCTGTTAGCCTGTCAGCCTCTGTCCTGTCCGGCTCCGCAGTCCGTTTCTTCCAATATGGATTATTTGCAACTGTGGCAAGAACTTGAGCCCAGGCATTGGGCGCGGGCGGCGTTTTCGCTGGCGCTGGTGACCCTGCTCATCCCGCTGACCCTGCCCCTGGCCCGCCGCTGGGGCCTGCTCGACTGCCCGGGCGGGCGCAAGCAGCACGACTGCCCGATCCCGGTCACCGGCGGGGCCGTCATCCTGATCGCCGTGGTGGCGGGCTTTTTCCTGTTCGAACCCAGTTGGAACCTGCGCGTGGCCGGCTTCCTGGCCGGTGCCGCGATGCTGGTCGCGGTGGGCCAGCTGGACGACAAGTACGACCTGCGCTGGACCCTGCGCATCGGCGCCCAGGCCATCGCCGCCCTGATGCTGTACTGGCTGGCCGGCGTGAAGGCCCACAACCTGCAGGACATCTTCGGCTTCATGGCCGCCAATATCGGCCTGCTGTCGCTGCCGCTGACGGTGGTCGCCGTGGTCGGCATCATCAATGCCCTGAACATGGCCGACGGCGTCGACGGCCTGGCCGGCTCGCTGGCCCTGGTGTCGCTGCTGCTGTTCACCAGCTTTGCCCTGTACGCCGGCGACACCGAGCTGGCCGTGCGCCTGCTGTCGCTGGCGGCGGCGGTGGTCGGCTTCCTGGTCTGGAACACGCGCCTGCCCTGGCAGCCGCGCGCCCGGGTGTTCCTGGGCAACGGCGGCAGCATGCTGCTGGGTTTCATCATCGCCTGGGCGGCGCTGCGGCTTACCCAGAACCCGGCCCACCCGGTGTCGCCGGTGCTGGGGCCCTTCACCCTGGCCCTGCCGCTGATCGACTGCCTGGTGCTGATGGTCCGCCGCCATCGCCGCGGCGCCTCGCCCTTCAAGGCCGACCGCAACCACATGCACCACCTGCTGCTGGACGCCGGCTACCGGCCCTTCCTGGTGGTGGCGCTGATGGCCGGCGGCTCGCTGGCGCTGGGCATCGCCGCCGCGCTGGCCATCAAGCTGGGCGTGTACCGGCCGGTGCTGGTGGGCTGCTTCCTGATCCTGGTGGCCGGCTGGTACGTGTTCACCCGCGACCGCGAGGTCGCCGTGGCCCGCCTGCGCCGCCTGCGCGGCGGCGGCCCGGCCCCCGAAGCGGCGCTGCAGGCCGCCCGGGAGGCCCGCGAGAACTGATGATCGACCTGCACTGCCACATGCTGCCGGGCATCGACGATGGCCCGACCACCCTCGACGTGTCCCTGGCCATGGCCCGCCAGGCCGTGGACGACGGCATCCATTTCACCGCCTGCACCCCGCACATCTACCCCGGCCTGTACGAAAACGACCGGGCCGGCATCGAGAAGGCCGTGGAAGAGTTCCGGCGCGAGCTGGCCGCGGCGAAGATTCCGCTGCAGCTGGGCGTCGGCGCCGACACCCACCTGGCGCCCGACCTGGTGGGCAGCATCCGCAGCGGCCGCGTGCCGACGATCTGCGGCAGCCGCTACCTGCTGCTCGAACCCCCGCACCACGTGGCGCCGCCGCGCTTCGCCGAAAGCGTCTTCACGCTGATGGCAGCCGGTTTCGTGCCGGTGATCACCCACCCCGAGCGCCTGAGCTGGATCGAGGACCACTACGCCGTCTTTGGCGACCTGGTGAAGCAGGGCGCCTGGATGCAGCTGACCGCCGGCAGCCTGACCGGCCGCTTCGGCAAGCGCCCGCAGTACTGGTCCGAGCGCATGCTCGACGAGGGCCTGGTGCACCTGCTGGCCACCGACTCCCACCACTGCGACAAGCGCCCGCCGCTGCTGGCCGAAGGCCGCGAGGCCGCGGCCCGCCGCCTGGGCGCCGAGGAGGCCGGCCACCTGGTCGACACCCGCCCCCAGGCCATCCTGGACGACCTGCCGCCGGCCGCCGTGCCGCCCCTGCCCGACGTGCCCAAGCCGGGGTCCCGCAAGCCGGGGCTTTGGCAGCGGGTGTTCGGCAGCCCATAATCCCCCTCCCCCCGATAGAGCCGATTGAATATGAATAGCCTCGTGCTCCGGAGTGTGTTCGCCGCCCTGCTGCTTTCGCTGCTGGCGGCTTGTGCGACTTCGACCAGTAATTCGGTGCGCAGCGGTACTGCGAAAGCCGTCACTGCCACCAATGATCTGGGCGCTCCCGACAGCACCAGCGCTGCGGGTGCCTACACCGGCGCCTCGGAATACCGCGTCGGTGCCCAGGACCTGTTGGAAATCAGTGTCTTCCAGGTCGAAGAGCTCAACCGCACGGTTCGCGTGAACAGCAACGGCCAGATCACCTTGCCGCTGGTGGGCATGGTGCAGGCCGGCGGCAAGACCGTGCAGGAGTTGGAGGCCGAAATCGCCGGCAAGCTGGACGAGAGCTTCCTGCAAAACCCGCAGGTCAGCGTCTTCGTCACCGAGTTCACCAGCCAGCGGGTGACGCTGGAAGGCGCCATCAAGAAGCCCGGCATCTATCCGATCACCGGCAAGACCAGCCTGTTGCAGGCCATCGCCCAAGCCGAGGGCGTAACCGAGCTGGCCAACCTCGACGGCGTGGTGGTATTCCGCACCGTGGAAGGCCAGCGCATGGCCGCCGTGTTCAGCCTGAACCAGATCCGCTCCGGCGACGCCGCCGACCCGCAGGTGTACGGCGACGACATCATCGTGGTCGACCAGTCCGGCGCCAAAACCGGTCTGCAGAAGGTCTTGCAGGCGGTGCCCTTCTTCAATCTTTTCCGCGTGTATTGATCCGCGCCGGCCAGGAAGCCCCCAGGAATGTCCGAGAACAACGAATCCGGTAACAACGGCGAGAACGGCCAGCTGCCCAGTACCCATGTCGCAGGCGATCGCCAGCAGGCGATGATGGCCGCGCGCCAGCAGGCGCTGAGTCTGGACGTGCGCAGCAACGAATCGTCCGACAGCGACGAGATCGATCTGCTGGCCTACTGGCGCGTCCTGGTGAAGCGGCGTTGGACGGTGCTTGGCGCCGCCGGCATCGTGCTGGCCGTCGCACTGGTGGGCACGCTGCTGATGACGCCCATTTACCGGGCGACCACCTCGCTGCAGATCGATCGTGACACGATCAAGGTGGTGGATGTGGAGGGCATCAGCCCTGTGGAAGGCGCGGCCGACAAGGACTTCTACCAGACCCAGTACGAGCTGCTGCAGAGCCGGGCCTTGGCTGAACGCGTGGCTTCGCAACTCGGCCTGGCGGAAGGCGAAGCGCTTGATCGGCTGAGTCCGCCGTCTCCGTGGCAGGCGCTTGGCAACCTGTTCCGCAGTGGCGATGAAGACGAAGCCCTGACGGATGACGAGGCCAATCAGCGCGCCGCGGCGGCCGCGCGCTTCATTATGAATGGGCTGACCGTAGAGCCGGTGCGCAATTCCCGTTTGGTTCGCGTGCATTTCGACAGCCCGGACCCGGATTTCAGCGAGCGGGCCTCCAATGCCATTGCCGAGGCCTTCATCGCCAGCAACTTGGAGCGTCGGTTTGATTCCTCGTCATACGCCAAGACCTACCTCGAAGACCGCCTGGAAGAGCTGAAGCTCAAGCTCGAGGACTCCGAGCGCCAGCTGGTGGAGTTCGCCCAGCAGGAGCAGATCGTCAGCAGCGGCGAGGGCAGTGCCAATCTGAGCGAACAGAACCTCGGCAGCCTGAATTCCGCACTGGCCGAAGTCAGCCGTGACCGCATCCGCGCCGAATCGCGCTGGCGCCAGGCGCAGGCCAGCAAGGGCACGGTGCTGCTGGGCGAGATCGGCGAAAACTCGATCATCAAGTCATTGCAGGAGCGCCTGGCGACCCTGCAGGCCGAGTACCAGGACAAGCTCCGGCTGTACAAGCCCGGCTATCCCCTCATGGTGCAGTTGAAGGGCCACATCGAAGAGGTCGAGCGTCAGATCGCCGCCGAGGTCGCCAACATCAAATCAGCCATCCAGGCCGAATACCTCGCCGCGCAGGAACAGGAACGCCTGCTCAGCGAGCAAATGACTGGCCTGAAGACGGAAGTCCTGGACCTGCAAAGCCGCTCGATCCAGTACAACATCTTCAAACGCGAGGTTGACACCAATCGCGAGCTTTATGATGGACTGCTGCAACGCTACAAAGAAATTGGTGTGGCCGGCGGTGTGTCCAGTAACAACATTGCGGTCGTCGACCGAGCCCAACGGGGCTACAAGTTCAAGCCGAAGCTTGTGCTCAACCTTGCAATTGGGTTGCTCCTAGGCCTCATTCTGGGTGTCGTGCTGGCGGTACTCTTCGAGTTCCTTGACGACACCCTGAAGTCTCCAGAGGACGTCGAAAAGGAGCTGCGCATGTCGGTGCTAGGCGTCATCCCGCTGCTGAAGGCGCCGCTGACGCCGGCCAAGGCGCTGGACGACCCGCGCTCCGCGTTCGCCGAAGCCTACCGATCAGTGCGCACGGCGCTGCAGTTCTCCACGGACACCGGCGTGCCGCGCTGCCTGCTGGTGACCAGCTCGACGCCGGCCGAGGGCAAGTCCACGACGGCGCTGACGCTGGCGAAGAACTTTGCCCAGCTGGGCAAGCGCGTGCTGATCATCGACGGCGACCTGCGCAATCCCTCGCTGCATCGGGTGCTGGGCAAGCCCAACGAAATCGGGCTCAGCAACTACCTGGCCGGTGCCTCCAAGGCCACCGAAGTCATCCAGGCCACCGACACGCCGGGCCTGATGTACATGCCCACCGGCCCGCTGCCGCCCAACCCGGCCGAGCTGCTGATGGGACCGAAGATGGTGAGCCTGGTGTCGATCGCCAGCGAGAAGTTCGACCAGGTGATCATCGACGGCCCGCCGGTGATGGGCCTGGCCGATGCGCCGATCCTGGCCAACCTGGCGCACGGCACCCTGCTGGTGGTCGAGGCGGGGGAAACCCGCATCGGCGTGGCCCGCAATGCGCTCAAGCGCCTGTATTCGGCGCGTGCGCACGTGATCGGCGCGCTGCTGACCAAGTTCAGCGCCAAGCACGCCGGCGGTGCCTACGGTTACGGCGCCTACAACTACTACTCCTACGGCGCCCAGGCCGACACCAAGAAGCTGGCCCACCGGCGATGAAGGACGGGGTGGGGCACGCGCTGGACCAGGCCCTGGCGTTCTGGCGCGCGCCCGCCCTGCTGGCCGCCGCCCGCCAGCGCAGCCTGCCGGACGACGTGCTGGACGTGGTCCGCATCGCCGCCGGCGACAGCAGCGCGATCGCGAAGGGCAGGGAAGTGACGGCGGCCGAACCGGCAGAACTCACCGAAGCCGCCGCCTTCTACCTGCAGCAGCTGCTGTTCGCCCCCGGCACCGACAGCTACCGCGTACTGGGCGTCAACCCCGACGCCCCGGACACACGCATCAAGGAACACTACCGCTGGCTCGCCCGCTGGCTGCACCCCGACCGCAATCCCGACGAGTGGGAGGCCCTCTACGCCGACCGCGTCAACCGCGCCTGGCAGGACCTGCGCACCCCGAGCCGGCGCAGCGCCTACGACGCGCGCCGCGATGACGTCGGAAGCTTCGCGCCTGAAG
>NZ_JAYRTE010000040.1:0-6727 GCF_041919775.1 Arenimonas sp.
CCTGTAGGTGGGCCTTCAGGCGCTAATCGGTGCTTTGCCAAGGGCAAAGTCAAGAGATTCGCGCCTGAAGGCGCTCCTACACGGGGCAAATCGGCGGGAATCTGGCATCCTGTGTGAACCTTTTTTTTGCACTTGCCGCCCGCATGAACGCCCAAATCGCCCCTGCCCCGCCCCGCTTCAGCACCGTCCGGCTGGCCCTGGCCGTCCTGTTCGTGGTGCTGTCGAGCGCCTACGTCTGGTGGCAGTTCGGGCACATCAGCCTGACCTTGGTCGTGGCGGCCGCCTTCGGCGCGTACATGGCCATGAACATCGGCGCCAACGACGTGGCCAACAACGTCGGCCCGGCGGTCGGCGCCAAGGCCATGAAACTGTCGACCGCGATCGCGATCGCCGCCGTGTTCGAAGCGGCCGGCGCGATCATCGCCGGCGGCGAAGTCGTGGGCACGATCAAGGGCGGGATCATCGACCCGGCGAACATTTCCGACGCCGGCGCCTTCGTCTGGCTGATGATGGCCGCCCTGCTGGCGGCCGCGCTGTGGCTGAACCTGGCCACGGCCATCGGCGCGCCGGTCTCGACCACCCATTCCATCGTCGGCGGCGTGCTGGGCGCCGGCATCGCCGCGGCCGGTTGGGGCGTGGCGAACTGGGGCACGATGGGCGGCATCGCCGCCAGCTGGGTGGTGTCACCGGTGCTGGGCGGGCTGATCGCCGCCGGCCTGCTGTACGTGATCAAGCGCCGCATCACCTACCGGTCCGACCTGGTCGCCGCGTCGGGGCAAACGGTGCCGGTGCTGCTTGCGCTGATGGCCTGGTCCTTCGTGACCTACCTGTGCGTCAAGGGCCTGGGCAACCTGGTCAAGATCGAAATCCTGCCGGCGCTGGGCATCGGCGCCGTCGCCGGCGCGGTGACCTTCGCCTGGGTGAAGGCGCGCATCTCGAAGCACGCGCCGACCATGGCCAACGACCGCGAGTCGGTCAACCGCCTGTTCACCTGGCCGCTGATGGCCGCGGCGGCGCTGCTCAGCTTCGCCCACGGCTCCAACGACGTCGCCAACGCCATCGGTCCGCTGGCGGCCATCCACGACGCGCTGGTCAGCGAGGGCGTGCATGGCAAGGTCGCGGTGCCCCTTTGGGTAATGATGCTCGGCGCCCTTGGCCTGGCGCTGGGCCTGGCCCTGTACGGGCCGCGCCTGATCAAGACCGTCGGCGACGAAATCACCGAAATCGACCCGATGCGCGCCTATTGCATCGCGATGGCCGCGACGCTGACGGTGATCGTGGCGTCCCAGCTCGGCCTGCCGATCTCCACGACCCACGTCGCCATCGGCGCGGTGTTCGGCGTCGGCTTCCTGCGCGAATACCTCAAGGCCAACTACCAGCGCATCATCGCCGAGATCGAGGCGCACCACGCCGCGCATGAAACCGAGCGCCACGAGGTCGAGGCCTTCTTCGCCAAATTCGAGGTCGCCTCGCGCGCCGAGAAGTCCCAGATGATCAAGGACCTCAAGCGCCAGGTGAAGCGCGGCCAGACGCCGATCTCCAAGCAGGAACGCAAGAGCCTGCGCCGCTACCACAAGCAGGCGCTGGTGAAGCGTTCGATCATGCTCAAGGTCGTCGCCGCCTGGATCATCACCGTGCCGGCCTCGGCGCTGATGGCCGCGGCCATCTTCTTCATGATCCGCGGCGTCGCGCTGGGCTGATCCGCGGCCCCCTGTAGGAGCGCCTTCAGGCGCGAATCTTTTTGCTTTGCCTTCGGCAAAGAAGGGATTCGCGCCTGAAGGCGCTCCTACAATTCCTCAGGCGCAGGCGCGGCGGATGTCGTCGAGCAGCGCCGCGGCGGTCACGGCTGCGCCGGCGCCCGGGCCCTGGATGACCAGCGGACGTTCGGCATAACGACAGCTCCAGATCGCCACGCGGTTGTCGCAGGCGCCGCCCTGGGCCAGCGGATGCACCGGCGGCAGGGCCTCGAGGCCGATGCGCGCGGTGCCGACTTCGAATCGCGCGACGAAACGCAGCACCTTCCCGTGCGCCGCCGCCTCGCGTGCACGCCGCGACAGTGACGCGTCCATCGAGGCCAGCGCGGCGTCGGCGGCCGCGGCGTCGGCGGCCCGCTCCAGCGCCGGCGTGAGCAGCGATTCAACCTGCACGTCGGCACCGTCCAGGGCATGGCCCGACGCCCGCGCCAGGATCAGCAGCTTGCGCCGTACGTCTTCGCCAGAGAGGTCGACGCGCGGGTCGGGTTCGGCATAACCGCGGGCCACGGCTTCGCGCACGCGCTCCGAAAACGGCGCGCTGCCGTCGTAGCCGTCGAACAGCCAGGCCAGCGTGCCCGACAGCACGCCGGCCAGGGCCTGGACCCGGTCGCCGCCGGCGCGCAGCTCGCGCACGCAACGCAGCAGCGGCAGGCCGGCGCCGACCGTCGCGGCGTCGCCGTAGTGCCCACCCTGCTCCACCTGCCGGCGGATGCGCTGGTGGCGAAGCAGCGGCCCGCCGATACCCAGCTTGTTCGCCGTGACCACGTGCAGGCCGCGGTGCAGCCAGCGCGGGTGCCATGCGGCCAGGGATTCGCTCGCGGTGGCGTCCACGACGATGTCGCCGGGGCCGAAACACGCCGGCAGCTCACCGCTCCCAGGGTGCCGGTGAACGCCGGCGGCGACACCGGTTTCGCCGCCACCCGCCCCTGCCCGCGCACGCTGGATTTGTGCCAAGGCGTCCCGCGGATCCAGGCCCGACGCATCGAAGCAGCGCCAGCGCGAGTTCGCCACCAGGCACACCTGCACGGGCAGCGAGCGCGGATCCGACAGCCGCTCCAACAACACGCTGCCGACGGTCCCGGCGCCCATCACCGCCAGCCGCCGCAGCGGTTTTTGTGGGAGGGACTTCAGTCCCGATGCCTTTGCATTCCGTGGGAGGGACTTCAGTCCCGATGGTTTTCGGGACTGAAGTCCCTCCCACAAGGTACTCATGCAACACCTCCCGCGGCAGCCGCCGCTTCACCGATACGGCCCGCGGCATCGAGCGCCTGCACCAGGTCGGCTTCGAGATCATCCAGCGCCTCGATGCCCACCGACAGCCGCAGCAGGCCGTCGCCGATGCCGGCGGCGCGGCGGGCGTCGGCCGACATGGCGGCGTGGGTCATCGTGGCCGGGTGCGCGACCAGGCTTTCGACGCCGCCCAGCGATTCGGCCAGTGTGACGTGGCGCAGCGGTTTGAGAAAAGCGCGCACCGCCGGCACGCCGCCGTGCAGTTCGAAGGAAAGCATGGCGCCGAAGCCGCGCTGCTGGCGCGCGGCCAGCCGATGGCCGGGGTGCGCGGCAAGCCCGGGATAGTGCGTCGCCTGCACGGCCGGATGCCGGGCGAAACGTTCGGCGAGCGCGCCGGCGTTTTCCTGGTGCACGCGCAGGCGGGCGTCGAGCGTACGCAGGCCGCGCAGGGTCAGGAAGCTGTCGAAGGGCGAACCGGTGAGGCCCAGCGCATTTGCCCACCAGGACAGTGTTTCCAGCAGCGCCGGGTCGCGCGCGACCACGGCGCCGCCGACGACGTCGCTGTGGCCGTTGATGTACTTGGTCGTCGAGTGCAGCACCAGGTCGGCGCCGAAATCGAAGGGCCGCTGCAGCGCCGGCGACAGGAAGGTGTTGTCCGCCAGCAGCAGGGCACCACTGGCATGCGCAGCCAACGCGGCGGCGCGCAGGTCGGTGATGCGCAGCAGCGGGTTGGACGGGGTTTCCACCCACACCAGCCGCGCCGGGCGCGACAGCGCCGCGGCCAGCGCCGCCGGGTCGCCCAGGTCCACCAGGTCCAGTTCGAAGCGCCCCTTGCGCGCCAGCGCGTCGAACAGGCGCCAGCTGCCGCCGTAACAATCCCGCGTCACGACCAGGCGATCACCCGGCTGCAGCAATGCTTCGGCCACCAGGGCCACCGCGGCCATGCCGGTGGCGGTGACCACCGAACCCGCGCCGCCCTCGAGATCGGCCAGCGCGCCCGCGAGCAGGTCGCGGGTGGGATTTCCGCTGCGGGTGTAGTCGTAGCGGCGCTTGGCGTCGAAGCCGGCGAAGCTGAAGTTGCTCGACAGCACCAGCGGCGGGGTGACGGCGCCGAAGGCGGTGTCGGCATCGATGCCGGCGCGCACGGCGGCGGTGGCGGGGCAACAGGCGCTCATGCGACCACCTCCAGGCTCTCGCGCAGCACCCGGGTGATGGCGCTGTCCTCCTTCAGGAAGGCGTCGTGGCCGTAGCGCGAACGCAGCACGCGCAGGCGCGCCGGGCCGCCGAGGGATTCGACCAGGGCCTGCAGGTCGGAAAGCGGCACCAGCCGGTCTTCGGCGATCGCAACCACGGTGGTCGGCGTCGTAATGCGCGACGGATCGACCTGCTGCAGGTCGATCGATTCGGACAGGCGCAGGAAGGCGGTGCTGCACCAGCGCGCGGCATAGGCCTGGCCGCAGTGGGCCAGGTAATCCTCCGCTGCGACGCGGGCGCGTTCGCCGTCCACCACCGCCGGCGTATCGAAACGTTCGGCGAACTCCTCGGGCGTGCGGTAGCTCAGCATCGCCCACTGCCGCGCCAGCGCCAGCCCGCGCGACACCTGGCCTTCGCCGCGACCGAGCGCCACGACCTGGCGCTGCAACGCACGCCAGGCGCTCGCATAGGGATGCGGACGATGGGCGCCGGAAATCGCGACCAGGCGGTCGAGACGATCGCCGTGGCGGGCGGCGAACTGCAGGCCGACCATCGCGCCGTAGCTGGCGCCGACGAAGGCCGACAGCCGCGGCACCTCGAGGTGGTCGAGCACCGCGGCCAGCGCGTCGGCCTGGTCGGCGGGATCGATGGGCTGGTCGAGGTCGCCGTCGGCCCCCAGCCAGTCGATCGCCAGCACGCGGCGGCGGTCGGTGTCGATGGCGCGGCCCAGCCCGACTTGCGCCGGCCACCAGCCTTCGCCGCGCGCGTCGCTGGCCACCCGGGCGCCTGCGGAAATTCCGCCAGCCACCACCACCCAGGGGGCATCCGCCGGACCCCGCCATTCACCGCGCACGCGCACGCGGCGCGGGCCGGCGTGGCGCATCGGCAGGTCCAGTGCCAGCAAGAAACGCCGCGCAGTGAGCGAGGAGGTCGGCGCGGCAATTGGCCCGATCGCGCTCGCTGGCGCAGCAACGCGCACGGCTTCGGCGGGAAGGTCGGCTTGGGGGGAACTGAGGGACATGGCGGGCTCCTTGGGGCAAACCCAGGGAGTCCGGCGGTGAAAGAAGTCGGGCACCCCCATCGCACGGGGGAAACACGACCCATCTTTCGGCGAGCACCGGACCACCCGGACGCCCCCGCAGGAATTGGCACCTTCATGCGTGATCGCTCGCGCATGGGTTGCCCCGGCGTCATTGGGCCTACCCCTCAGCCGGTCTCGATGGGATTGCGGGACCGACTTTGCCCGGGCATTCCCGGCTTGTCAATCGCTTCATGCCGATGAAGCGATACGGACCGCGCTTGTGGGAGGGACTTCAGTCCCGAAGCTCTTGCCGGAAGAGCTTCGGGACTGAAGTCCCTCCCACAAATGCCGCCGTCTATACTCGCGACCATGCGCACCCTCCTCGCCCCCCTCGCCTTCGCCTTGCTGCTGGCCGGTTGTGCCAGCGTGCCGGCCCCGCCGCCGCAGCCGGATCCTTCGTCCAAGCCGATGCCCGACGTGTTCGGGGCCGATTCGGTACAGGTGCCCGAAGCCTTCCTCAGCCCGGACATGCCCGAGCACGAGATCGACTCGGTGGCCAGCTGGAACACGCCTGAAGGCCATACCTGGCTGATCGCCACCGGCAAGGAAAGCCACCAGCTGGTGGTCTTCGACGGCGACGACGGCGAGTACCGGCTGACCTTCGGCGAACGCGGCGCGGGCCCGGGGCAGTTCAACCGGCCCAATGGCATCGCGGTGTACGGCGACCTGGTGTTCGTGGTCGAACGCGACAACCACCGGGTGCAGGTGCTGCGCCTGCCTGACTTCGAACCGGTGGCGATGATCGGCGCGCAGCAGCTGCGCAGCCCCTACGGCCTGTGGCTGCACGAAACCGCGCCCGGCGAGCTGGAAATGCTGGTGACCGACAGCTTCATGGCCGATTACCGCACCGAAACCCTGCCGCCGATGGCCGAGCTGGCCGAACGCGTGAAGCGCTACCGCCTGCTGCTGCCGCCCGACGGCACGGTGCAGGCCTGGCACATGGGCCAGTTCGGCGACACCACCGAGGCCGGCGCGCTGCGCATGGTCGAATCGATCGCCGGCGACCCGATCCACGACCGCCTGCTGATCGCCGAAGAAGACCTGCGCGTGGGCACGACCCTGCGCGTGTACGACCTGGCCGGCAAGTACGCCGGCACCAACCTGCCGCGCGAGCGTTTCCGCGCCCAGGCCGAGGGCGTGGCGCTGTGGGCCTGTTCCGATGGCAGCGGCTACTGGATCACCACCGACCAGGCCCGCGACCTGACCGTCTTCCACATCTTCGACCGGCGCGAGCTGGGCTACCTGGGCAGCTTCACCGGCGAGAAGACCGCGATGACCGACGGCATCTGGCTGCACGCCTCGGCCACCCGGCGCTTCCCCTACGGCGCCCTGTTCGCCGCCCACGACGACGCCGGCGTGGCCGCGTTCGACTGGCAGGACATCGCCCGGGTGCTCTCGATCCGCCGCAACTGCGAGTGATCTTCCCTGTAGGAGCGCCTTCAGGCGCGAATCCCTTCTTTGCCGCAGG
>NZ_JAYRTE010000041.1:0-6088 GCF_041919775.1 Arenimonas sp.
TAGCGCTGTGGAACCACCCGATCCCATCCCGAACTCGGAAGTGAAACGCAGCTGCGCCAATGGTAGTGTGGCCTAAGCCATGCAAGAGTAGGTCATCGCCAGGGGCTTTACCCCTAAAACCCCGCCCAAAAGGCGGGGTTTTTCTTTGCGCGCCGGGCCGGTGTCTGGTAAACCGGGCATCTGTGCCTTGATACGCCCTTGCCATGAAAAAGCTTGCTGTCCTTCTCCTCGCCGCGCTGTCGCTGCCGGCACATGCCGCGGTGCGGCTGGCTGGCGAGACCATCCAGTCCGACGCCACCCGCATTCCCCGAAGCCTGGGGGAGCAGACCCTGCATCCGGTCAAGGTCGACCCGGCCGGTCTCGAGGAAGCGGCCCGCCTCGGCGAACTGGTCCTGCCCGGAATCGGCAGCACCCCCGTCACCGCCCGCTTCGAACGCATCGAGCGCCGCGACGACGGCCTGGTGGTCTGGGTCGGCAAGGTCGACACCGCCAGTGGCCCCCGCTCTGTCGTACTGACGGTGGGTGACGGCGTCGCTTTCGGACTCATCCCCCAGGCCGACGGTAGCCCGCTGAAGATCGAGACGCGCGACGGCAAGCCCTGGCTCGTCGAAGGCGGGCTGGAGCCCGAATTCGAAGGCCAGGGCCCGGACTACATCGTTCCGCCGGCGCCGAAGGACAGCCTCGAGATCCGGGCCCGGCAGGACGCCATGGCGAAGGTCATCCCCGAGCCCGTCGTGGAAGTGCTGGTCGTCTACACGCCCGCCCTGGTCGCGGTGATGGGCTCCGATGCCGCCGTGCAGGCGCGCATCGTGCAGCTCGAGGCGATCAGCAACCAGGCCTACATAGACAGTCAAGCCGAAGTGAGGGTGAAGGTCGTGGCCAGGCACCTGGTCGATTACACCGTCAACAACGACAACAGCGAGGCCCTGACCGAGATCCGCGCGTTCTCGCTGCTGCCGGTCAAGGCCGAGGTCGACCGTCTGCGCGCCCAGTACGGCGCCGACCTGGTGTCGATGATCCGCAATTTCGACCGCAGCACCCAGAACAGCTGCGGCATCGCCTATCTGCTCGGTTACCACGGCAGTGCGTTCTCCTCGGGCTACGGATTTTCCGTGGTCAGCGACCGTGGCTACGGCGGCGACAACTGCGGCGAATTCACCTTCGCCCACGAGCTCGGCCACAACATGGGCGCGGCCCACGACATCGAAACCGAAGAGGACGATTACGGCGCCTATCCCTATTCGAGAGGCCACCGGCAGACCCTCGGGGACGACGGTTTCGCGACGGTGATGGCTTATGCGGTGCGTCCGCAGGTGCGCATCGGCACCTTTTCGAACCCGCGGCTCAGCACCTGCCTCGACCAGCCCTGCGGCATCGAGGAAGTCTCCGACAACAGCCGCGGCCTCGGCCAGTCCGCGCCGGTGATCGCCGGTTTCCGCAGCAGCATTCCCGCCACCGGCCCGGCCCTGTCGATCAACGACGTCTCGGTGACCGAAGGTGACGCCGGCACCCGCGTCGCCCGCTTCACCGTCAGCCTTTCGCAGGCCGCTGCGTCGCCGGTCACTTTCGACCTGTTCACCAGCCACGGCACGGCCCGGGAAGCAGACTACGCGCCGCGCACTGCGGAGGGACTCAGCATCCCCGCCGGCCAGACCAGCCTGCAGTTCGACGTGGTGGTCAATGGCGACACCGAGGTCGAGTTCGATGAAGTGTTCGCGCTCAATGCCAGCAACGTCAGCGGCGCCCGCGTGGCCGACGGCCAGGGCGTGGCGACGATCACCAACGACGAGCCGATCCCCGACTTCACGATCGCCAACATCTCGATCGGCGAGGGCGACTCGGGCGTCCGGGCGGCCACCTTCACCGCCACGCTGTCGGCGCCCTCGACCACCCCGGTGACCTTCGACGTCGCCAGCCAGGCCTATTCCGCTGCTTCGAACACCGGCACCGCGGACGTCGATTTCAGCCTCGTTACCCTGTCCGGCCTGACCATTGCCCCGGGCGAGACGGCGCTGCAGTTCACCGTGCCGGTCATCGGCGACACCGAGGTCGAGCAGGACGAGGCCTTCTACGTCATCGCCAGCAATATCGCCGCGGCCAACCTGGTCGACGGCATGGCCACCGGCTGGATCCGCAACGACGACGGCGGCGCGCCGCTGCCCACGCTGTCGATCGCCCCTGCAGGCATCAGCGAGGGTAATGGCGGCACCTCGGTCCTCAACTTCACGGTGACGCTGTCGCAGCCCTCCGCCGAGACGGTGGGCTTCGGCGCCAGCACCAGCGACATCACCGCGCAGGCGGGCAGCGACTATGTCGGGCTAACCGCCGTGGGCCTGTCCATCCCCGCCGGACAGACCAGTGCCACGGTGTCGGTCACGATCAACGGCGACACCACCAGTGAGCCGGACGAAACCTTCCGGGTGACGCTCAACAACATCACCCGTGCCCAGCCGGGGACCTCCGAGGCGATCGGCACGATCAGCAACGACGACGGCGGCGGGGCTGAACCGACGGCGTTCGCGGCCCGCGACGATCGTTTCGTGCTGCCGGAAAACACAGGACCGACCCGCATGGCGGTGTTGGGGAACGACGTGCTGGTTCCGGCGAACCTTGCCGGCGGTACGTTCCAGATCACCCAGGCCCCGGTCATCGGCCAGGTGCAGGTGGACACCAACGGCACGCCCGGCACGGTGGCCGACGACGCCCTGGTCTACCAGGCCGCCGCCAACCGGTCCTACGAGGACAGCCTGGCCTATCGCGTCTGCGAACAAGCGGGCCGCTGCACCGACGGCCTGGCCAGCATCATCGTTCGCCCCGCCCTGGATGCCTTCCTGGCCAGCAACGAAGGCCAGGGCCACGCCGACATCACGATCCCGGACCTGCGGCCGGTCGGCGAACTCAGGCTCGACGCCCGGATGTATGCCGAAGGCGTGAGCGCGGAGCAGGTGATCGCCGGCGACCCGACGCCGGAAAATCCCTGGAACGACACCGGCACCCACACCCGCCTGCATCGGGTGGAGAACCGGTTCCTCAATACACCGGGCGAGCCGATGGCGCAGGAAACGCATCGCGTGGTGGTGGACGCCACCGCGCCCGGCGGCGGCAATACCGACCTGTACGTGGGCGTTGACGAGAACCTCAACGGTCTCGCCGACCCCGGTGAAACCCGCTGCGTCTCGGCCATGGACGGCAGCATCGAGCGCTGCGAATTCGAACTGGTGATCCCGGAAGACAGCGAGCGCGACGTCTGGGTCATGCAGCACAACCGCGGCGCTTCACCGGTGAACGCGCGTTCCACCTATTTCGCGCTCAAGCGCGTGGACCACGAGCTCGCCAGCCTGGAATGGGCGGCCACTGGCCCCGGCCTGCCGGCGGACGGCGAAGCCTTCCCGGTCCGTGTGTCGTGGAGCACTCCGGCCATGGAGGCCGGCGGTGCCGCCATGGGCCTGCTGGCGCTGCGCGACGGCAATGGCGCGCTGCTGGGGGAAATCCCGGTGCGCTTCGATCGTCCCGCGTTCGCGGCGCCGGGCGCCTTCCTCGCCTACGGCGGCGAGGCCGGCACCTATGAAGTCGCCGCGGGCGAGGCGCTCGACCGCCTGTTCGTCGACATTCCCCCAGGCGCCACGGCGGTCACCGTGCAGCTGCAGACGCAGTCGCCACTTGCGGTGCGCCTGCTGGCGACGCAGGCGGGCGTGGGGCCGGCCGTTGCCGCGGCCCCCGGCGCGGCGACCGTCCTGTTCGACGGCACCGTCAATGGCAACCAGTCGCTGGCGGTCTCCATGCCGGCGCCGGGGCGCCTGTACATCGAAGCGGAAAACCAGGGCGCCGCGGGTGCCTGGCTGCGGGCGCAGGTGCATGGTGCCGCGGGCACCGCGGCCATCGCCCGGGGCAGCTACTTCAACCCGGGCCGTTCCGGGCACGGCCTGTTCCTATATCCGGCCGGCAACCAGCTGGTCGGCATCTGGTACACCTACCTGCAGGACGGCACCGCCACCTGGTACTACCTGCAGGGGCCGGACCCCGGTGCGGCAAAGGCGTGGCAGGCGCCGATCCACCGCGCGACCTGGAACGGCGAGCGAAGCGTGCTGACCGCCGTCGGACTGGCCACGGCCACGGTGCACCCGGACGGCCTGGCGCTGAGCTATCGCCTCGACGGCGAAGTCGGTTCGGAAGTGATTGCACCGCTGGGCTCGGGTTGCCCGACCCTGGGCGGTGCCCCGGTCGATGCCAGTTCGCACTGGTTCGACCCCGGCCGGCCCGGCCCTGGCTACAGCGTACAGCTGTTCCCCAACTATGAGTTCTATACCGCCTTTGTCTACGACGACCGCGGCCAGCCGCGCTTCCTGACCGCGGAGGCCCCGAATTTCCTCGGGGCGGACGCGACCCTGACGCTCGAGCAGCTGGCCGGTTTCTGCCCGCTTTGCGAGCGCAGCGGGGCGCCGTCACGGGCGGACGTCGGCACCCTGCGCCGGCGCTTCGATGCCGGCGGCCTGGTGCAGATGCAGGTGGACGCCATTTTCGGCGGCGGCGTGCCCGGCGCCTGGTCCGGAAACGACCAGGTCCAGCCCCTGGGCGGCCCGGGCACGACCCAGGGCTGCCCGGCGCCGTGAAGGCCTTCCGGGGGTCGTTTGCGACTTGTTCCCCCCGGAGGGCGGCTGCTATACTTTTGCGGCTTCAGGGAACGCTACTGAGTACCACTTGAACCGCGCGTCCCCTCCCGTTTCGCCCCACGCCCATCGGTTGCCGGTCTTACAGCTGGCCCTCGGGTGCGCCGCCGCCGCCATCGCGGCGGTCTGGGCGGGTCGGGAAGCTGCCCTGGCCTGGCTGGCGGGTGCGGCGGTGATCGCAGCGGCACAGTGGGTCTTCAGTTGGCGAACGGAGTTGAGGTCGCGCTCGGCTCCGGCAGCAAGGATGTTCGGCCGGCTGCTCCTGGGGACGGTGCTCAAGTGGTTGGTGGTCGGCGCGG
Source organism: Arenimonas sp. (assembly GCF_041919775.1). Lineage (GTDB taxonomy): Bacteria > Pseudomonadota > Gammaproteobacteria > Xanthomonadales > Xanthomonadaceae > Arenimonas. The sequence continues at coordinate 4,967 of NZ_JAYRTE010000041.1, forward strand.
GTCTCGTGCTGGCCATGACCCAGGGGCTCCCTCCCGCCCATGTCCTCGGGGGCGCGTCGCTCGCAGCCCTCGCCCAAATTTTCAGTCTGCCTTGGTTGCTTCGATGAACCGACTCCTGCAAGTCGCCGGTGACAGCCCCAGCGAATACGTCACTCACCATCTCCAGCATTGGCAGGTGTCCATCGGCGAGGGCGCCTTCTGGACCATCAACATCGACAGCATGATCATGGCGATCGCCATCGGCGTGCTGGGCCTGGGCCTGTTCTGGTTCGTCGGCCGCCGCGCCACCGCCGGCGTGCCGGGCAAGCTGCAGGCTTTCCTCGAGCTGGCCGTCGAGTTCGTCGACACCCAGGTCCGCGACGTCTTCCACGGCAACCGCAAGTTCGTCGCCCCGCTGGCGCTGACGATCTTCGTCTGGATCCTCCTCATGAACTCCGTGAAGATGATCCCGGTCGACCTGCCGCCGGGCATCGCCAAGATGTTCGGCGCCGAATACTTCCGCGCCGTGCCCACCACCGACCTCAACATCACCCTGGCGATGTCGATGACGGTGCTGCTGCTGATGATCGCCTTCTCGATCAAGTCCAAGGGCGGCTTCGGCTTCACCAAGGAGCTGTTCACCGCGCCCTTCCATGCCGACGGCGTGCTGATGAAGATCGTGCTGGCCCCGGCGAACTTCGGCCTGAACATCATCGAGCTGCTGTCCAAGCCGGTCAGCCTGGCCATGCGACTGTTCGGCAACATGTACGCCGGCGAGCTGGTCTTCCTGCTGATCGCCCTGCTGGGCGCGGCCGGTGGCCACTTCATCATGGACGTGGGCGGCCTCGGCGGCACCACCGGCGGCATCCTGGCCTTCCTGGGCGCGGTGCTGGCGGGTGCGGGCTGGTCGATCTTCCACATCCTGGTCATCACGCTCCAGGCCTTCATCTTCATGATCCTCACCGTGGTCTATCTGTCGATGTCCACGGAAGCGCACTGATCCAGTTCCACCCCTTGTTTTTGTTTTCGTCCTAACCCCAACCGACTTGTAAAAAAGGATTGCACCATGGACATGTCTCTCGTCGCCGCCATCCAGGGCTCCACCGCGCTTGCCATCGGCATCATCATCGGCCTGGGCGCGCT
>NZ_JAYRTE010000042.1:0-3795 GCF_041919775.1 Arenimonas sp.
GCCTTCAGGCGCGAATCTTCTGACTTTGCCTTTGGCAAAGAAGGGATTCGCGCCTGAAGGCGCTCCTACAGATTCCTGGCCAGCCAGGTGCCGCCGTAGACCAGCAGCGACAGGCCGACGTAGGCCATCTCAACGCTCCGCTTGCGCGCCGGCTCGTTGCGCGCGCCGAAGATGTCCAGCACCAGCTGCCGCAGCAGGAATGTGTAGAGGATGTAGTACAGGAAGGGCGTGAGGTGCACCGCCATCGGGAAGTCGCCCAGCGACTTGCCGAACAGCGACAGGATCCAGTCGATTTCCACCCAGATGCCGAACAACCCCAGTCCGGCGTTGATGAACATCCAGCGCACTTCGTCCAGGCCAAAGATCGCCAGATAGAAGATCACGTACACGGTGATGGCGATGCCACCGTGCAGGTACAGGAAGGTCAGGTCCGGGCCGTTGCTGGCGTAGGCCATCAGGAAGCCCGACAACCCGAACATCCCCATGTGGAACAGGAAAAACGGGTAGATGAACCACTTGGGCGCTGATTCGCCCTTGCGGTAGAGCTTACCGTTGATGGTCAGGTCGCTGCGAAGTTTCATCGGGGATGCCGGCCAAAAACCGGGGTCAGAGTCGAATTTTGCTGGCAGGCATTTCGGCGGCTGGCGGCACCTCGGCGCAAAATTCGACTCTGACCCCGGTTTTTACGCTTAGCCGCGGGCGGCGCGGATCTGGGCGTCAACCGCCGCAATCGCCGTCATGTTGACCACGCGGCGCACCGTGGCCGAGGGCGTCAGCACGTGGGCCGAGGCGGCCAGGCCCATCAGGATCGGGCCGATGCCGACACCGTCGGTGACGTTGCGCACCAGGTTGTAGCTGGCGTTGGCAGCGTCGAGGTTGGCGAAGGCAAGCAGGTTGGCGCGGCCGGAAAGCTTCGAGTTCGGGAAGATGCGGTTGCGCGCTTCCTCGTTGAGCGCGATGTCCGCGTGCATTTCGCCTTCGACTTCCAGCTTGGGCGCGCGCTCGCGCAGGATCGCCAGCGCGTCGCGCATCTTCTGCGAACTGGCCGATTCGCTGGAGCCGAAATTGCTGTGGCTCACCAGCGCCGCCTTGGGCGTGATGCCGAACAGCTTCAGGCGGAAGGCCGCCTGCACGACGCTTTCAGCCACTTGGGCGGCGGTCGGATCAACCTGCACGTGGGTGTCGGTGAAGAAGAACACACCCTTCTCGTTGAGCACCGCGCTCAGCGCCGACAGGCCGCGCACCTCGTTTTCCAGGCCCAGCACTTCGCGCACGTACTTGAGCTTGCGCACGAAGCGGCCAACCATGCCGCAAAGCAGCGCGTCGGCCTCGCCCCGGCGCACCATCAGCGCCGCGATGACGACGTCGCGCGAGCGCACCACGGCCTTGGCCGCGGCCGGCGTGATGCCCTTGCGCTGCATGATCTCGTGGTAGAGCTGCCAGTAATCGTTGAAGCGCGGATCGTCGTCGATGTTGGTGACATCCACGTCGATGCCGATGCGCAGGCGCAGGCCCAGGCGCTGGATGCGGCGCTCGATCACCGCCGGCCGGCCGACCAGGATCGGCCGGGCCAGGCCCTCGTCCACCACCGTCTGCACGGCGCGCAGCACGGTTTCTTCCTCGCCCTCGGCATAGACCACGCGCTTGCGGTCGGCGCGGGCGCGGTCGAACACCGGCTTCATCAGCAGGCCGGTGCGGAACACCCAGCTCGAGAGGCGGTCGCGGTAGCTGTCGAGGTCTTCGATCGGGCGCGTGGCCACGCCCGAAGCCATCGCCGCCTGGGCGACGGCGGGCGCCAGCGACACCAGCAGGCGCGGGTCGAAGGGACGCGGGATCAGGTACTCGGGGCCGAAGCGCGGGGTTTCACCGGCGTAGGCGGCGCCCAGGTCGGTGGCTTCGCGGCGCGCCAGGTCGGCGATGGCGTGCACGCAGGCCAGCTTCATTTCTTCGTTGATCATCGTCGCGCCGACGTCCAGCGCGCCGCGGAAGATGTACGGGAAACACAGGGCATTGTTGACCTGGTTCGGGAAGTCGCTGCGACCGGTGGCGATCACCGCGTCCGGGCGCGCCTGGCGCGCCAGCTCCGGATCGATTTCCGGCGTCGGATTGGCCAGCGCGAAGATGACCGGCTTGTCGGCCATCGTCCTGACCATCTCCGGCTTGAGCACGCCGCCGGCGGACACGCCCAGGAACACGTCGGCGCCGTTGACGATCTCGGCAAGCGCACGCGCGGCGGTTTCCCGCGCATACCGCGCGATGCCTTCGTTGACGCCGCCCGCGCACAGGTCAGGGCGGCCTGTGTGCAGCACGCCGTCGCGGTCAACGACGTGGATGTTGGCAGGTTTCACGCCCAGCGCCACCAGCATGTCCAGGCAGGCGATGCCGGCCGCGCCGGCGCCGCTGACGGCCAGCTTCACGTCGGCGATGTCCTTGCCGACCACGTGCAGCGCATTGATCAGCGCCGCGCCGACGATGATCGCGGTGCCGTGCTGGTCGTCGTGGAACACGGGGATCTTCAGCCGCTCGCGCAGCTTCTTCTCGACCACGAAACACTCGGGCGCCTTGATGTCCTCGAGGTTGATGCCGCCGAAGGTGGGCTCGAGGCTGGCGATGATCTCGACCAGCTTGTCCGGATCGTTCTCGGCGACCTCCAGGTCGAACACGTCGATGCCGGCGAACTTCTGGAACAGCACACCCTTGCCTTCCATCACCGGCTTGCCCGCCAGCGGGCCGATGTTGCCCAGGCCCAGCACGGCGGTGCCGTTGGTGATCACGCCCACCAGGTTGCCGCGCGCGGTGAGCGCGCTGGCTTCACCCGGGTCGGCGACGATCGCTTCGCAGGCCGCGGCCACGCCCGGCGAGTACGCCAGCGCCAGGTCGCGCTGGGTCACCATCGCCTTGGTCGGCGTCACCTTGATCTTCCCCGCCGGCAGCTGGCGGTGGTAATCGAGGGCGGCGAGCTTGAAGTCTTCTTGTTCGGACATGGGCGGCGGGAAGGGGGCTGCTGCTGGGCCCCCGATTGTACCCGCACCGCCTGTAGGAGCGCCTTCAGGCGCGAATCCCTTCTTTGCTGCAGGCAAAGCCGAAAGATTCGCGCCTGAATGCGCTCCTACAGGGGACTTAGCGGGTGACGGGCAACTCGGCTTCGTCGAGCAGCAGCAGCCAGCCGTCTTCGGGGCTCAGCAGCAGCTGCACGCTGGCCTGCAGGGCATCGGGCGGCTCGCCCTGGAAATCCGGCTGGAAGTTCACTGAAAACGTGGCGCCCGAATAGGCCGTGGTGTCGGCGGCCCGTGCGGCCCGCAGGCTGCGCTGGACGCTGGCAAGGGCCCGGATGCCGGCGGCGTCGAGCCGCCAGAGGCTGTAGCGGCGCTCGCGGTCGAGCGGGCCCGGACCATTCGCCTGCTCCAGGCCGAAGGCGTGGCGTTCCGGCCCGGCGCCGTCGCGGGTCAGTTCAAGCGCCAGCTCGACGCTGTCGGGCCGCACGCCCACGGCCGGCTCAAGCGACAGCGCGGCACGCAGGTCGGAAGGCTCCAGTTGCACCAGGGTGGTTTCGTCGAAACCGCGCAGTTTCCACAGGGTGCCGAGCGGGATGCTGGCGCAGGCAGCCAGCGCCAGGCAGGCGACGACAATGAAGAGCGTTCGTTTCATGAGCACGTGTACAGAGAGACTTTGTGGGAGGGACTTTAGTCCTGAAATGCATCGGGACTGAAGTCCCTCCCACAAAAGCTCCCTGTAGGAGCGCCTTCAGGCGCGAATCTCTTCTTTGCCGCAGGCAAAGCCAAAAGATTCGCGCCT
>NZ_JAYRTE010000043.1:0-3762 GCF_041919775.1 Arenimonas sp.
AAGCTTCGCGCCTGAAGGCGCTCCTACAGGGATTCAAGCGGCCGGCCTTGCGCCGGCCGCGTGTTTTACGGCCCGGCGCGGCCGATGCCGTGCGGTTCGATCACCCCGGTGGCGATGCCGATGATCACCAGCACGACCATCCCGACCGACAGCCCGATGCGCCAGCTCAGCGAATTCACGGTGCGCTTGCTGCGGCCCTTGTCCACCATCATGTAGTACAGGCCGGCACCCAGGTTCCACAGGATGACGATGAAGAACGCGATGACGATCAGGGTCTTGAGTTCACTGCTCATGCAAGGGGCCAGTGGCGGGATCTGTCGCGCATTATCCGCCTCCCGGGCGCCGTGGTGGTGAAACGCCGCGTCCTGCTTGCTGTCTTCGGCCTGGGCCTGGCGCTGGGGTTTTCGGCGCTGGGTCACTGGCAGTGGGGCCGCGGGCTGGAAAAGCAGGCGATGCTCGAAGCCGCCGACACGGCGCGTTCGGAATCGCCCTGGCCGCTGTCGGCCGCCGGCACCGCGCAGGGCGTGAACCGCGCCGCCGGCGGTGGTCGTTTCCTGGATACGCCGCCGCTTTGGCTGGACAACCAGCGCCGCGGCCAGCGCGTCGGCGTGCGCCTTTACTGCGCCTTCCAGCCGCACAGCGGGCCGGCGCTGCTGGTCGACCTGGGCTGGCTGCCGCTGCCCGGCGACCGCAGGCTGCCGCGCGAGACCTGCCCGGCGGGCACCGCCGAGCTGTCCGGGCTGCTGGCCCCGCCGCCTGCGGTCGGCCTGCGCCTCGGCGGCGGGCTCGAGTCGCGCGACGGCGGCCAGCGCTGGCTGGCCCTGCACCTGGAGCCGGCCGGGGTTGCGCGGGCCTGGCAGCTGCCGGCGCTGGCGCCGCGCGTGCTGCGCCTGGACCCGGCGCTGCCGCTGGGCCATGAACGCGATCTTGAAGTGCTTGTCAATACGCTTCCCCCTGAAAAACACCGCGGCTACGCCATCCAGTGGTACGGCCTGGCCTTCGCCACCCTGGTGGTGACCCTCCTGCTGTGGTTACGGAAACGCCCATGACTTCGCACGACAACGCCACGCCCTCCAAGACCCGTTCGCGCCTTCAGCTGCTGCTGGTCGCGGCCTTTTTCCTCGGCAGCTTCGGCATCGCCGCGACGCTGTTCTTCGGCGGCTGGAAACCCAGCCAGACCCGCAACATCGGCGAGATGCTCGACCCCTATCCGGACCTGCGCGAGATCCCGTTGAAACGCGCCGACGGCAGCGACTGGCAATGGCAGCCGGCCGAACGCAACTGGCACGTCGTGTTCGTTGCGCCTGAAGGCTGCGGCGAACCCTGCACGCAGATGCTGGCCGCGCTGCAGCGCGTCTGGGTCTCGGAAGGCCGCCACGCCGAACGCCTGAAGGTGCTGTGGTTCGGCGAGCTGCCCGCCGGCGCCGCCGATTTCGCCGGCCTGGTGCCGATGCAACCCAGCCCGGCCCTGGCCGCGAAGCTGCCCGACACCGCGCGTCCCGATGCGCTGCCGGCCTATCTGGCCGATCCCAATGGTTACCTGGTCCTGCGCTACGCCCCGGGCTTCAATCCGTCCGGCATGCGCAAGGACCTCGGTCGTGTGTTGAAGTAGGCCCCTGATGAACGCTCCCTCCCGTCATTTCCATCGCCTGGCCTGGGCTGCCGTGCTGCTGGCCCTGGTGGTCATCGTGTTCGGTGGTTTCGTCCGCCTGTCCAACGCCGGCCTGAGCTGCCCGGACTGGCCCACCTGCTACGGCAAGGCCACTTGGCCGACCCAGGACCACGAGATCGCCGCGGCCAACGAAGGCTTCGAGCGCGCGGTCGAAGTTTCCAAGGCCTGGCGCGAACAGTTCCACCGCCACATCGCCGCGCTGCTGGGCCTGCTGGTGCTGACCCTGGCACTGCTGGCCGCGCGCAAGCGCAAGGGCGGGGTGGGCAGCGTGCTGGCGGCCTCGGCCCTGGTCGCGCTGTCGATCCCGGTGTACATGGGCGCGGGCATGGCGCCCAACCACGAGCTTTCGGTGGCGCTGTGGCTGGCCGGTGAACTGATCCTTCTGGTGCAGGCCCTGCGCTGGTCGAACGTCGACGCCGCGCGCCTGTCCACGCTGCTGCTGATGGTCATCGTCTTCCAGGCGGTGCTGGGCATGTGGACGGTCATCTGGCTGGTGAAGCCGGTGATCGTGATGGCGCACCTGATGGGCGGCCTGCTGACGCTGTCGCTGCTGACCTGGCTGGCCTGGAAAACCACGCCCTGGGGCGCCCTGGTCAGCGCCGAGGCACCGAAACTGCGGCGCCTGCTGTGGGTCGGCCTGGTGCTTCTGGTCGTGCAGATCGCGCTGGGCGGCTGGACCAGCGCCAACTACGCCGCGCTCGCCTGCGGCACCGACTACCCGACCTGCCTGGGCCAGTGGTGGCCCGAGCAGGACTACCGCGAAGGTTTCATCCTCTGGCGCGGCATCGGCGTGGACTACGAAGGCGGCGTGCTCGACGGCCCGGCGCGCGTGGCGATCCAGATGGCGCACCGGCTGATGGCGATCCTGGTGTTCGGCCACCTGCTGATGGTCGCGGTCAAGCTGCTGCGCTCGACCGGCCTGCGTTATTCCGGCGGCCTGCTGCTGGTGCTGCTGTGCGCGCAGGTCGCCTTGGGCATCAGCAACGTCGTGCTTGGCCTGCCGCTGTGGGTGGCGGTGGCGCACAACGCCGGCGCGGCCCTGCTGCTGTTCACCGTGGTGGGCCTGCTGGCGCGTCTGCGGGCACCGGAATGAGCCTGCCGCTGGCCGCCTACTGGGAGCTGACCAAGCCGCGTGTGGTGGCGCTGATCGTGTTCACCGCGATCATCGGCATGTTCCTGGCGATCGAGCCCGGCGAGGCCCTGCCCTGGGAGCGCATCGTGCTGGGCGCGGTCGGCATCTGGCTGGCAGCGTCCTCGGCGGCGGCGATCAACCACCTGCTCGACCAGCGCATCGACGTGCTGATGGCGCGCACCCAGCATCGTCCGCTGGCCACCGGCTCGCTGCGGCCGGCGCAGGTGCTGGGCTTCGCGCTGGTGCTCGGCGCGCTGTCGATGGCGATCCTGGCCTGGCGCGTGAACGTGTTCACCGCGGCGCTCACCTTCGCCTCGCTGATCGGCTACGCGATCGTCTACACCGGCTACCTCAAGCGCGCGACGCCGCAGAACATCGTCATCGGCGGCCTTGCGGGCGCGGCGCCGCCGGCGCTGGGCTGGGCGGCGGTGAAGGGCTGGCCGGCGGGCGTGTCGTTCTGGGGCCTGGCCGGCGCGCCGCTGCACTACGACCACGCGCTGCTGCTGGTGCTGATCATCTACGTCTGGACGCCGCCGCACTTCTGGGCGCTGGCGATCTTCCGCCGCGACGACTACGCCAAGGCGCTGATCCCGATGTTGCCGGTGGTCTACGGCGTCACCTACACGCGCTGGCAGATCCTGTTCTACACCGTGCTGCTGGTGGTGGTGACGGTGCTGCCCTATGTCACTGGCATGAGCGGCGTGTTCTACCTGGGCGGCGCGCTGGTGCTGGGCCTGGTGTTCCTGTGGTACGCGATCCGCCTGCTGGACCCGCCCTCGGAGCTGTACGCGATGAAGGTATTCGGCTACTCCATCGTCTACCTGATGGCGCTGTTCGCCTTCCTGCTGGCCGACCACTGGCTGCTGCGCGATCCGGTGGCGGCGACCGCGGTCCAGACCCTCGAGTTCGTGCCGCAATAGGCGCCCGAATAGGGGACGGGTGCGGAAAAACCGGGGTC
>NZ_JAYRTE010000044.1:0-3663 GCF_041919775.1 Arenimonas sp.
TGCTGGAGAACCTCGCGTCCGAGCACGCGGCGCGGATGGTCGCCATGAAGGCCGCCTCCGACAACGCCACCAAGCTGATCGGCACCCTGAACCTGATCTACAACAAGGCCCGCCAGGCGGCGATCACGCAGGAAATCTCCGAGATCGTCGGCGGCGCCGCGGCCGTCTAACCAGAACCCACTCGCAGGAACGGCACCCGCCGCGACCCACCGAGTCAAAGAATCGTTTTCCAGAGGAAACAGCAATGAGCCAGGGCAAGGTTGTTCAGATCATCGGCGCCGTCGTCGACGTCGAGTTCCCGCGCGCCGACGTGCCGAAGGTGTACGACGCGCTGAAGGTCACGGGCACCGAGATCACGCTCGAGGTCCAGCAGCAGCTGGGCGACGGCGTGGTGCGCACCATCGCCCTCGGCTCCACCGACGGCCTCAAGCGCAACCTGGTCGCCGTCAACACCGGCAAGGCGATCGCCGTGCCCGTGGGCAAGGCCACCCTGGGCCGCATCATGGACGTGCTGGGCAACCCGATCGACGAGGCCGGCCCGGTCGCCACCCAGGACCACTGGGAAATCCACCGCGCCGCCCCGTCCTACGAGGAACAGTCCTCGGGCAACGAGCTGCTCGAGACCGGCATCAAGGTCATCGACCTGATGTGCCCGTTCGCCAAGGGCGGCAAGGTCGGCCTGTTCGGCGGCGCCGGCGTCGGCAAGACCGTCAACATGATGGAGCTGATCAACAACATCGCCAAGCAGCACTCGGGCCTGTCGGTGTTCGCCGGCGTGGGCGAGCGTACCCGCGAGGGCAACGACTTCTACCACGAGATGAAGGACTCCAACGTCCTGGACAAGGTGGCGATGGTGTACGGCCAGATGAACGAGCCGCCGGGCAACCGCCTGCGCGTCGCGCTGACCGGCCTGACCATGGCCGAGTACTTCCGCGACGACATCGACCCGGCCACCGGCAAGGGCCGCGACATCCTGTTCTTCGTCGACAACATCTACCGCTACACCCTGGCCGGCACCGAAGTCTCGGCGCTGCTGGGCCGCATGCCGTCCGCCGTGGGTTACCAGCCGACGCTGGCCGAGGAAATGGGCGTTCTGCAGGAGCGCATCACCTCCACCAAGACCGGCTCGATCACCTCGATCCAGGCCGTCTACGTGCCCGCGGACGACCTGACCGACCCGTCGCCGGCGACCACCTTCGCCCACCTCGACGCCACCGTCGTGCTGTCGCGAAACATCGCCTCGCTGGGCATCTACCCGGCCGTGGACCCGCTGGACTCGACCTCGCGCCAGCTGGACCCGAACGTGATCGGCAACGAGCACTACGACACCGCGCGCCGCGTGCAGGCCACCCTGCAGAAGTACAAGGAGCTCAAGGACATCATCGCGATCCTGGGCATGGACGAGCTGTCGGAAGAAGACAAGCAGGCCGTGTCCCGCGCCCGCAAGATCGAGCGCTTCTTCTCGCAGCCCTTCCACGTGGCCGAAGTCTTCACCGGCTCGCCGGGCAAGTACGTCACGCTCAAGGAAACCATCCGCGGCTTCAAGATGATCGTCGACGGCGAGTGCGATGCGCTGCCCGAGCAGGCGTTCTACATGGTCGGCGGCATCGACGAGGCCTTCGAGAAGGCCAAGAAGATGCAGGCTGCGGCCTAAGGGGATTTGCTCATGAGCACCATCCGTTGCGACATCGTCAGCGCCGAGGAAGAGATCTTCCAGGGTGACGTGCAGCTGGTCGTGGCCACCGGCGAGATGGGCGAGCTCGGCATCGCGCCGCGCCATGCGCCCCTGATCACCCGCCTCAAGCCCGGCCAGGTCCGCCTGACGCTGGCCGACGGCGCCGAGCAGTTCTTCTACGTCTCCGGCGGCATCCTCGAAGTCCAGCCGCAGGTGGTGACCATCCTCACGGACACCGCCATCCGCGCCGCGGACCTCGACGAGGCCCAGGCCAAGGCGGCCAAGGACGAAGCCGAGCGCATGCTGGCCAACCGCAGCGAAGCCATGGACATTGCCGAGGCGCAGACCAAGCTGGCCGAGGCGATGGCCCAGCTGCAGGCCCTCGAGCGCCTGCGCAAGAACCTCAAGCACTGAACCGGCGCCTCCGGCCCTGCCGGAGCCACGTCGCGACCGCGCCGGCCCCGTGCCGGCGTTGTCGTTTCCGGGCATCGGAAAATGTCGGCTGGCGACCCGGGCGTTGCCAACCGATACTAGGCCCACGGAGGACACCATGAGCCAGTCGTTGCACGTCATCATCCTCGCCGCCGGCGAGGGCAAGCGCATGAAATCGCGCACCCCCAAGGTCCTGCAGCCCATCGCGGGCCGGCCGATGCTTGGCCACGTGGTCGACACGGCCCGCGCCCTCGGCGCGGCCGGCATCCACGTGGTCTATGGGCACGGCGGCGACCAGGTGCGTGCAGCCTTCGCCGAAGACGGCGACCTGCACTGGGCCGAACAGGCCCGCCAGCTCGGCACCGGCCACGCCGTGCAGCAGGCCATGCCCGCGGTGCCCGAGAACGCGCGCGTGCTGGTGCTTTATGCCGACGTCCCGCTGATCACGCAGCAGACGCTGCGCGACCTGCTCGATGCCGCCAGCGACCGCGCCGCCGTGCTCTGCGAAACCCTCGCCGACCCGACCGGCTACGGCCGCGTGCTGCTTGACGGCAACGGCAACGTGCAGGCCATCGTCGAACACAAGGACGCCGACGAAAGCCAGCGCGCGGTCAAACTGGTGAACACCGGCGTCATCGCCGCGCCGGCTTCCGACCTGCGCCGCTGGCTGTCGCGCCTGGGCAACGACAATGCCCAGGGCGAGTATTACCTGACCGACGTGTTCGCGATGGCCCGGGCCGATGGCCGCGCCGCCGCGCACACGAACTGCCGCATTCCCGGCGAGGCCGAAGGCGCGAACGACCCCGTGCAGCTGGCGCGGCTTGAGCGCGCTTTCCAGCGCCGCGCCGCCGAGGCGCTGATGCGCGAAGGCGTGCGCCTGGCCGACCCCGCGCGTTTCGACCAGCGCGGCAGCGTCGAAGCCGGCAGCGACGTCGAGATCGACGTGGACGTGGTCCTCGAGGGCCGCGTGGTGCTCGGCGATGGCGTGCGCATCGGTCCCTTCTGCCGCCTGCGCAACGTGGAGCTCGGCCCGGGCACCGTGGTCAGCGCGCACTGCGACCTTGAAGGCGTGGTCGCGGCCGCCGGCTGCACGCTGGGGCCGTTCGCGCGCCTGCGCCCGGGCACGGAGCTGGGCGAAGGCGTGCACATCGGCAACTTCGTCGAAACCAAGAAGACCAGCCTGGGCGACGGCAGCAAGGCCAACCACCTCAGCTACCTCGGCGACACCCTGGTCGGCGCGAAGGTGAACATCGGCGCCGGCACCATTACCTGCAACTACGACGGCGTGAACAAGTCGACCACCACGATCGGCGACGGCGCCTTCATCGGCTCCAACAGTTCGCTGGTGGCGCCGGTGGAAATCGGCGAAGGCGCGACCATCGGCGCCGGCAGCGTCATCACCAAACCGGCGCCGGCCGGCAAGCTCACCGTCGCCCGCGGCCGGCAGGCCACTGTCGACGGCTGGCAGCGGCCCCGCAAGCGCTGATGGTCCCGTAGGAGCGCCTTCAGGCGCGAATCATTTCTTTGCCGAAGGCAAAGCCAGAAGATTCGCGCCT
>NZ_JAYRTE010000045.1:0-3190 GCF_041919775.1 Arenimonas sp.
TTCAGGCGCGAATCCCTTCTTTGCCGCAGGCAAAGCCAAAAGATTCGCGCCTGAAGGCGCTCCTACATGATCCTCGCTATAATCAGCGGCTTATGTCCAGCCACCTCACCGAAACCCGCCGCCGCCGCACGTTCGCGATCATTTCGCACCCCGACGCCGGCAAGACCACGCTGACCGAAAAGCTGCTGCTGTTCGGCGGCGCCATCCAGATGGCCGGCTCGGTGAAGGGCCGCAAGGCCGCCCGCCACGCCACGTCCGACTGGATGGCGCTGGAGAAGGAGCGCGGCATTTCGGTCACCAGCTCGGTGATGCAGTTCCCCTACGAGGGCCGCATCGTCAACCTGCTCGACACGCCCGGCCACGCCGACTTCGGCGAGGACACCTACCGCGTGCTCACCGCCGTCGACAGCGCGCTGATGGTGATCGACGTCGCCAAGGGCGTCGAGGACCGCACGATCAAGCTGATGGAAGTCTGCCGGCTGCGCGACACGCCGATCATGACCTTCATCAACAAGCTCGACCGCGAGGGCAAGGAGCCGATCGAGCTGCTCGACGAAGTCGAAAGCGTGCTCGGCATCCAGTGCGCGCCGATCACCTGGCCGATCGGCATGGGCCAGCGACTGAAGGGCGTGGTGCACCTGATCAGCGGCGAAGTGCACCTGTACGAACAGGGCCGCAACTTCACCCGCCAGGACAGCACCATCTTCCCGTCCATCGACGCGCCCGGCCTGGCCGAACGCATCGGCGAGAAAATGCTGGCCGACCTGCGCGACGAACTTGAACTGGTGCAGGGCGCCTCGCATTCGTTCGACAAGCAGGCCTACCTGGAAGGCCGGCAGACGCCGGTGTTCTTCGGTTCGGCGGTGAACAACTTCGGCGTGCAGCCGCTGCTCGACTTCTTCGTCGAACACGCGCCCTCGCCGCGCCCGCGCGCCACCACCACGCGCACCGTGCAGCCGGAAGAGGAAACCTTCTCCGGCTTCGTGTTCAAGATCCAGGCCAACATGGACCCGCAGCACCGCGACCGCGTGGCCTTTCTGCGCGTGTGTTCGGGCCGCTACGAAAGCGGCATGAAGGCCTTCCACGTGCGCAGCGGCAAGGACCACAAGCTGGCCAACGCGCTGACCTTCATGGCCAGCGACCGCGAGATCGCCGAAACCGCCTACCCGGGCGACGTGATCGGCCTGCACAACCACGGCACCATTTCGATCGGCGACACCTTCAGCGCCGGCGAGTCGATGGGCTTCACCGGCATCCCGAACTTCGCGCCGGAACTCTTCCGCCGCGCGCGCCTGCGCGACCCGCTCAAGCTCAAGCAGCTGCAGAAGGGCCTGGCCCAGCTGTCCGAAGAGGGCGCCACGCAGTTCTTCCGGCCGCTGATGTCCAACGACCTGATCCTGGGCGCGGTCGGCATGCTGCAGTTCGACGTGGTGGCCTATCGCCTGAAGGACGAATACAGCGTCGACGCCAGCTTCGAGCCGGTGTCGGTGGCCACTGCGCGCTGGGTGAAGGGCGGCACATCGAAGAAGATGGAAGAGTTCCGGGAAAAGAACGCCAGCAATCTCGCGGTCGACGCCGCCGGCCAGCTGGTCTATCTGGCGCCTTCGCGCGTGAACCTGCAGCTGACCCAGGAGCGCTGGCCGGACTTCGAATTCGCCGCCACCCGCGAACACGCCCAGGCCCTCGCCGTCGACTGAACCTCGCCCCCCCCCTGTAGGAGCGGCTTCAGCCGCGAATCTTTTCACTTTGCCTGCGGCAAAGAAGGGATTCGCGGCTGAAGCCGCTCCTACAATTGGCGGCGATGCCGGCACAATGGAGTTCACGCTCCAACCCACAGGCGCATGCTGGCCCGATGACCGAATACGAAAAAGACCACGAGTCCCCGCGCGAGGAACTCGCCAACGCCATCAGCCACGGGCTGGGCGCGCTGGCGGCGCTGGCGGGCGGTTCGGTGCTGATCACGCTGTCGGCGGCGTTTGGCAACGGCTGGCAGCTGGCGGGCGCGATCGTGTTCAGCGCCTCGCTGTTCCTGCTTTACCTCGCTTCGACGCTGTACCACATGACCAGCAACCTGGTCTGGCGCGGGCGGCTGAAGGTGTTCGACCACTGCGCGATCTTCATCCTGATCGCCGGCACGTACACGCCCTTCACCCTGGTCGGGCTGCGCGAGGACGGTGGCTGGTGGCTGTTCGCGGCGATCTGGACGCTGGCGGTGGCCGGCGTGGTGTTCAAGCTCTTCTTCACCGGCCGCTTCAAGGGCCTGTCAACGGCGATCTACCTGGGCATGGGCTGGATGCTGGTGACCGCGCTGGGGCCGTTCCTGCGCCAGGTGCCCACCGAGACCATCATCTGGCTGCTCGCCGGCGGCCTGTCGTACACGGCCGGCACCTACTTCTACATGCACAAGCGCATCCCGTTCGCGCACGCGATCTGGCATGGCTTCGTGCTTGGCGGCAGCGCCTGCCACTTCGTCGCCGTCACCCAGCACGTGGTGCCCTGAAAACCCGGGTCAGAGTCGAATTTCCTGCAGCGACGCTTGACGGGGAAAAGCAAGAGGAAATTCGACTCTGACCCGGGTTTTCGAAATTCGACTCTGACCCCGGTTTTCAGCTCGCGATGTATTGCTGAAGCTGCTCGATTTCCAGCTGCTGGTCTTCGATGACCGCCTTGACCAGGTCGCCGATGGACACCATGCCGACGACCTTTCCGCCATCAAGGACCGGCAGGTGGCGGATGCGGCGTTCGGTCATCACGGCCATGCAGGTCTGGGCGGTGTCGGTCGGCGTGACGGTGACCACCGGGTGCGACATGATCTGGCCGACCGGCGTTTCCGCCGAGGACCGGCCCTGCAGGATCACCTTGCGGGCGTAGTCGCGTTCGGTGGCGATGCCCAGCAGCTCATCGCCCTGCATCACCAGCACCGAACCGATGTGGTTTTCGGCCATCAGCCGGATGACTTCGAGCACCGGTGCCTCCCGGGGCACCGTGACCAGGCCTTCGGACTTGCCGGCCAGGATCTGGTTGACGTTGCGCATGCCGCAGCCCTCCCTTTGTCCCTCGGCCGATCATAGACCCGCCCCGCCCGCTTTTGTAGGAGCGCCTTCAGGCGCGAAAAAACGGGGTCAGGGTCACATATCGCACCGCGCACAGTGTACCCGTCCCCCGTCCAGCCCCACCCCCGCCGCCCCGC
>NZ_JAYRTE010000046.1:0-2947 GCF_041919775.1 Arenimonas sp.
CAAGCCGGGGCGTAATAAGGGGGGTCTGGTACACTTTTTAAAAGTGAACCTGACCCCCTTCCTGCACTGGGCGGGTATGCTGCGGGCGGGGGATGGAGGCGGCGATGCGTGAACCAAGTCACCCTGTGGGCCCGATTCCCTGGCATCGCAGCCTGCGGACCCGGCTGGCCCTTTGGACCAGCCTGACCAGCATCCTGCTGCTGGCGGCGGTGGCGCTAATCTTCTATCTGGCCGTGCGCGGCGTGCTGATCGCCAACACCCAGGCCGAGATGCGGGGGCTGAGCCAGCAGGCGGCCGGGGGCCTGGAGGCCACGCTCGATTCGGTGCAGGTCAGCGGCCGTACCCTGGCCGGCGCGGCTTCGGGCCTGGGCCGGCAGCCGATGGACCTGCGCGCCCTCATGCAGGCCACGCTGGACGCCGACCCGGACATTGCCGGCGTGATGATCGTGATGGAGCCCGGCCGGCTGGGCCCCGACGACCCGGGCTTCGACTGGTACGTGCGTCGCCAGGGCGAGTCCCGCTTCGAGGCCCGCATCGCCGAGCTGGGTTATACCGACTTCCGGATCGAACCCTGGTACACGCGCACGGTCGGCACGGGCCAGTCCTGGTGGTCGGAGCCGTATTCCAACGACGCCACCGCGGGCGACCTGTTCGTCACCTACAACCTGCCGCTCACCCGCCCCGGCGGCGACAGCACGGCGGCCATCGGCGTGGTCAGCGTGGACGTGCCGGTGCGGAGGCTGCGCAGCCAGCTCGGGCAGCTTGTCGCCGAGCCCTCCCTGCTGCCGATGCTGTTCTCGCCCGAGCACCAGATCGTGATGCATCCGGACACGCGCTATCGCGGACCGCTGGACGCCGTGATCCGGGACCAGGGCCGCGCCGACCTCGCGCCCCTGGCCGACGCCCTGAGGCGCCGCATGCCGCTGGAATTCGTGCACGAGGTGGCGGCGGGTGCCGATGGCGAGCCGCAGCGCCACTACAGCTTCGCCCAGCCGGTCGGCGACAGCGGCTGGAGCTTCGCGCTGAGCGTGCCTGAAAGGCTGATCCTGTCCCGGCTCGACACCGTCACCGTGTGGGGCCTGGGCGGCGGCCTGCTCGGCGTGGTGCTGTGCGTGTGGGCGGTGCGCCGGCACGCCAGCCGCGTCGCCCGGCCGATCGAGGACCTCACGGACTCTGCCGGCCACCTTGCCCGGGGCGATTTCGACTACCCGCTGATGCATACCGAGCGCCGGGACGAGGTCGGCGTGCTGGCCCGCGCCTTCGACAGCGCCCGCACGTCGATCCGGCAGCAGCTTCGGGAGATCGCCGAAATGGGCGCCGCCCGGCAGAAGCTGGAGGCCGAACTCGACATCGCCCGCGACATCCAGCGCGGCATGCTGCCGGCGGGCGGCGCACTGCGCGCCAACGGCAGCGCGGTGGAATGGCAGGGCCTGCTGGAGCCAGCCAAGGCGGTGGGCGGCGATTTCTACAACGTCTTCCGGCGCGACGGCCACGTGCTGTGGTTCGTGATCGGAGATGTGTCGGACAAGGGCGTGCCGGCGGCGCTGTTCATGGCGCGCACGATGACGGTGCTGGAAGTGGCGGCCGAATCCGGCGGTTCACCCGGCGCGGCCCTGGCCGAAGCGGCCGTGCACCTGGCCGAGCGCAACGAAACCTGCATGTTCGCGACGGTGCTGTGCGGCGTGCTCGACCTGCGTGGCGGCCGCCTGTCGCTGGCAAGCGCCGGGCACGAGCCGCCGGTGCTGCTGCACGCCGACGGCCGCAGGGAGTTCCTGCCGGTGCCCACCACCGGCCCGCTGGGCGTGGACGTGGCCGGGCACTACCCGGTCTGGCATGGCCGGCTCGAATCGGGCGATACGTTGCTGATCTATACCGACGGCGTCACCGAAGCCTTCGACGCGGCCGACCGGGCCTTTGGCGAAGACCGCCTGCTTGATGCCCTGGACCCTGCGCTGGACCCGGCCTCGCTGTGCGAAACCCTGGCGCAATCCGTACATGAATTTGTCGGCAACGCCCCGCAGTCGGACGACATCACGTTGCTGGCCCTGCGCTACGATGGGGAACCCGAAGGAGGCTGATCATGCGAATTCGGCTCAAGGTTCCGCGGGAACAGGGACAGCTGCGCGACCTGGTGGCTGCCATCGACGGCGTGCTGGCGCGCGAAGGCGTGGACCCGGCCGTGGTGCACGACGTGCAGCTGGTCACCGAGGAAGTGGTCTGCAACGCGCTCGATTACGGCCGCGTGGAAGGCCGCGAGCACGAAATCAGCGTCGGCATCGGCATCGACGACGGCCTGATCACGCTTGAATTCCGCGACGACTGCGTGGCCTTCAACCCACTCGAACGCCCCGACCCCGACCTCGACGCCGACATCGAAGAGCGGCCGATCGGCGGGCTGGGCGTGCACCTGATCCGCCAGCTGGCCGAAGAAGTGAGCTACGCCCGCCAGGAACCGCACAACATCCTCCGTGTCGTCCTTCGAACCCAAGCCCCCGGGAGCCATGCATGAACCTCGACGTCCATATCCAGCCGCCGGCGAACGGCAGCCAGCGGGTCGCCATCGGCGGCCGGCTCGACACCCACAGCTACCAGAAGCTGGACCTGCAGCTGGCGCCGCTGCTGGCGTCGCAGGTCAATTCACTGGTGCTGGACCTGGCCAACCTCGAATACATCAGCTCGGCCGGCGTGCGCTCGATCTTCAAGGCGCGCAAGGCGCTGGCGGGCCGCGGCGGCCGCGTCGTGGTGGTGAACCCGCAGCCGCAGATCCAGAAGGTCTTCGACGTGGTGAAGGCGGTGCCGATGAACGAGATCTTCTCGTCGGTCGCCGAAGCCGATGCCTACCTCGATGCGATGCAGAAGAAGGTCCTTCGCGGCGAAGACGAAGAACCCTAACCCACGTAGGAGCGCCTTCAGGCGCGAATCTTCTGACTTTGCCTTTGGCAAAGAA
>NZ_JAYRTE010000047.1:0-1591 GCF_041919775.1 Arenimonas sp.
GGGCCACACCCATGTTTTGCCCCAAAAAACCCCCCATGGGGCCCCCCCCCCCCCGCTCCTACACAGGTTGTGGTCAGCCGTCGACGACCTGGTAGCAGGGCACGTAGTCGCCGGCGATCTTCATGCGGCGCTGTTCGACGAAGCCGCGCAGCAGGGCGTCGAGCGCGCGCATGATGCCCTGGTCGCCGCTGATCCGGAACGGGCCGTACTTCTCGATCTCGCGCATGCCCTCTTCCTTCACGTTGCCGGCGACGATGCCGGAGAACGCGCGGCGCAGGT
Organism: Arenimonas sp.; assembly: GCF_041919775.1. GTDB lineage: Bacteria > Pseudomonadota > Gammaproteobacteria > Xanthomonadales > Xanthomonadaceae > Arenimonas. The sequence goes on from NZ_JAYRTE010000047.1 coordinate 280, forward strand.
CGGCGGCCAGCAGGTGCAGGGGCTGGTCGCGGTGCAGGTTCAGCCCGGCCATCGCCCGGTGCGTGGGCGCGAACGGCTGCTGGAACTCGAAGGGGATGTGCAGCGACCAGTTGAAGAAGAAGGCGTCCTTCTCGCTCAGGCGGTGCTCGCGGACCTTGCGCAGGCCGCGGCGCATCGCGGCGGCCACGGCGACGGGATCGTCGACGATGATCTGGTAGCGCTGGCAGGCTTCCTCACCCAGGGCCAGCTTCAGGAACTGGTCGATCTGCTCGAAATACGCCGCCGACTCGCGCGGCCCGGTGAGGATCAGCGGGAACGGCAGGTCGCGATTGTCCGGGTGCAGCAGCAGGCCGAGCATGTAGAAGATTTCCTCGGCCGTGCCGACGCCGCCGGGGAACACGATGATGCCGTGGCCCAGGCGCACGAAGGCTTCGAGGCGCTTCTCGATGTCCGGCATGATCACCAGGTGGTTGACGATCGGGTTAGGCGACTCGGCCGCGATGATGCCGGGCTCAGTGATGCCAATGTAGCGCGGCTTCCAGTGCCGCTGCTTGGCGTGGGCAATGGTGGCGCCCTTCATCGGCCCCTTCATCGCACCCGGGCCGCAGCCGGTGCAGATGTCCAGGCCGCGCAGGCCCAGCTCGTAGCCGACCCGCTTGGTGTACAGGTATTCGTCGCGGCCGATCGAGTGGCCGCCCCAGCACACGACCAGGCTGGGTTCCATGTAGGACTTCATCACGCGCGCGTTGCGCAGCATTTCGAACACAGCCTCGGTCATGCCCGGGCCGGTCTCGAGGTCGATGCGGCCACCTTCGGCCACTTCGTTGGCGTTGTAGACGATGTCGCGCACGACGGCGAACAGGTTCTCGGCGATGCCGCGGATGATCTCGCCGTCCACGAAGGCCTCGGCGGGCGCGTTGCGCAGCTCGATCTTGATGCCGCGGTCCTGCTGGTGCACTTCGATGTCGAAGTCGGGGAAGCGCTGGGCAGCGGCGCGCGGGTCGTCGGAGTCGCTGCCGCTGGTCAGCACGGCCAGGGCGCAGCGGCGAAGCAGGTCGCGCTGGCCGCCGGTGGAGGCGTCGGCGAGGCGGGCGACTTCGTCGCGGGAAAGGATGTCCAGGCCACCGCGCGGCGAGATGCGGGCGTTGACGGTGGCGGCGATGGGAAGGGTGTCGCTCATGCTGCGCTTTCTCTTGGTCTTTTCGTTGTCGAACCCCTGACTCTAGCACCGGGAAAGCTCTTGTAGGAGCGCCTTCAGGCGCGAATCTTTTGGCTTTGTCTTCGACAAAGAACCGATTCGCGCCTGAAGGCG